>CAVQDL010000014.1:0-472830 GCA_963711265.1 uncultured delta proteobacterium | reverse complement strand
GGCGTGGGCAGCGCCGACGGCGGGCCGACGCTGCCTCAGCCCAGTGTCCTTCGCAGCAGCCACGGGCAGCTGGTGGTGGACCTCACCGCGGCCCCCGGCAGCCACCTCCTCGACGGCCGGCGCTGGCAGGGAATGCTGTACAACGGCAGCTACCTGCCGGAGGTGTGGCGCGTGCGGCCCGGCGACGTGCTGGAGGTCCGGCTCCACAACCAGCTTCAGGAGATGACCAACCTCCACTTCCATGGCCTCGCCGTGTCGCCGCTGGGCAACGGCGACAACATCTTCGTCCACGTCCTGCCCGGAGCGTCCTTCACCTACCGGGTGGAGTCTGCCGGCCGGCCAGCACCCCGGCCTCTTCTGGTACCACCCGCCACGCCCACGGGAGAACCAGCCCGCAGATTATTGCCGGCCTCTCCGGTGGACTCATCGTGGAAGGCGCCGAGCGCTTCTACCCCTTCCTCGAAAAGCTGCCGGAGCGCCTGCTGCTCTTCAAGCACATCCCGGACCCCACGCCCGACTGGAAGGAACTGGTGTCCGTCAACGGCGCCGTCGTCCCGACGCTGGAGATTGCACCGGGGCAGGCGCAGTACTGGCGGATGGGCAACATCGGCGCGGACCTGTTTCTCCGGGTGCGCGTGCAGGGGATGCCCTTCTTCGTCATCGCCACCGACGGCAACTACCTCGGGCGACCCCGACGGCTGGAGGAAGTCGTCCTCGGCCCCGGGCAACGGGTGGAAGCCGTGGTGGTGGGTGGAGCCCCGGGGGCCCATGCCTTCACCAGTGTCCCCTTCACCCTGGAGGAAGGGCGGCCGCCGCTTCCCGAACGGACCTTGGGCGTGGTGCTGTCAGCCGGGCCGGCGGCGGACCTGGCCCTGGCGGAGCAGCAGGTGGAGGGGCAGCGCTGCAACGTGGCCCGCTCCGATCGACGCGCTTCGGCAGAGCCCGGTGACGCAGCGAAGGACGTTCGTCTTCTCGCGCACGGCGGACCGGCAGAAATTCTTCATCAACGGGCAGCAGTTCGATGAACAGCGCACCGACGTCACCGTCCGCTTGGGCGCGGTGGAGGAATGGACGCTGCGCAACGAGGACAACCAGCTGCACAACTTTCACATCCACCAGACGGACTTCCTCGTCACCGAGGTGAATGGCAACCCCGCCCTGTTGGACAGCCTGCGGGACACCTTCACGCTGCCGGCGGCCCAGAAGGGCAAGCCCAGCGTGGTGAAGGTGCTCATCCCCTTCACCGACCCCACGCTTGTCGGGCGCTTCGTCTTCCACTGCCATGTGGTGAAGCACGAGGACAAGGGCATGATGCAAACCCTAGAGGTCGTCCGTGCGCCGTAGTCCAGCGTGGCGGAGGGCTGCCGGCGCTGGACACTCCCTTCGGGCGCGGCGCATGGCATGCTCGGCCCTTTCCCATGCGTGTCCCCCCGCCCGACTTCGACGCCGCCCTGCTGCGTTCGGCCCCCAGCGCCCGCTTTGAACCGGCGCCGGCCGACGGCGTCCTCCCAGAAGGCTTCTACTCCACCACCAACCTGCCCACCTGGGTGAAGTCCGACGGACGCTGGCACATGCCGCACCAACCGCGCATGGACGCGGCCCTGGTGAAGGCCCCGGACGGTACCGTCTGGGCACGCGAGATGCGCCGGGTCCGCCTGGGCGACGCGGTGGCGGTGGGCCTGCAGGAGGACGGCCGGGAGGGCATTCTGGTGAAGGAAGGCCTGTTCGACCCGGCCGGCGACGGCGCCTTCAAATTCATGAGCAGCGACGTCAGCCGGGAGAAGCCCACCGACTACGAGAAGATTGCCGGGCTGTTGGTGGAGGAGAAGGCCAAGGGCGGCCACGTCCTGTGGGTGACGGGCCCAGCCCTGGTACACGCCCGGGCCCGGGAGGACTTGGCCTGGTTTGTCGCCCATGGCTACGTCGGCGCCCTGCTGGCGGGCAACGCCGTCGCCGTGCATGACATTGAGGCCAGCCTTTTCGGCACCACCCTGGGGATGACAGGGGCGGGCGTGACGGTGCCCTTGGGGCACGGCGCCCACCTGCGCGCCATCAACCGCATTCGCGCCGCCGGCGGCATTGCCCCGGCCGTCCGGCAGGGCATTCTCCGCGACGGCGTCATGCACGCTTGTGTCGTCCACCAGACACCCTTCGTCCTGTGCGGCAGCATCCGCGACGACGGGCCGCTGCCGGAGGTGGTTCCGGACGTGCTGGACGCGCAGGACGCCATGCGGCCGCATGCCGCGCGGGCCACGGCGGCCGTCTTCATCGCCACGGCCCTGCATGCCATTGCGGTGGGCAACATGCTTCCCAGCTTCGTGGTGGACCCGGACGGCTGGCTGCGCCCCCTGCCCGTCGTCTGCGTGGACGCCTCGGAATTCGTGGTGAGCAAGCTGCGCGACCGCGGCACCCACCAGGCCTTCGGCGTGGTGACGAATGCCCAGGACTTCCTCCGGCTGCTGCGGCTGGCGGTCCAGGCCACCCCGGCGGCGGCGACAGGCCTGTAAAGGCTAGAAAGCCGCCGCACCCGCCCGCGGCCAGGGGCCGGCCGGCCGGCCCCCCGCCCCCCCTTTGGGGGACGCCGTGGCGCTGGCCCGACGCGCGGCTGGGGTATACCTCTGTGCCGTGCCGCAAATTTTCGTCCGCGACGCTGCTGGGACGGTGCGGGGGCCGCTGGAGCCGTCCAGCGTGGAGCTCCTCATTGAGGCCGGTGCCCTCAAGGGTGCGCTCCTCGTCTCCGCCGACGGCGTCGTCTACCGCTCGCCGGCGCGCTACCCGACGCTGAAGGACTACTTCCCGCGCGAGATGTGGGGCGATGACGGGGAGCCCCTGGAGGCCGGCAACGCCGTGCCGGTGCTGGGCGCGGCGGCGCCGTCGGCGGTGCGCCCGCCTTCGCCCGTGGCACCGGCCCCGGCGACGGCGAAGCCCCCGGCGGTGGCGGCGAAGCCCCCCGCCGTGCCAGCGGTGCCGCCCGGCACGGACGGCGGGGGAATGCCGCGGGTGACGGCGGCCGTCCCGGTGCCGGTACGCGTCCCGACCGGGGCCACGCCCGTCCTGCCCATGAACGCCGTCCCCTCCATCGCGCCCATGCCCCAGGCCGCACCGCGGAAGACGCCTACCGGCAGCTTCAACATGGCCCCGCCGGCGGCCCGTCCCACGCCCGCTGCCCCCCTGCCCGTCGTCCCGGCGCCCGCCGCCGAGGACCGCTTCGGCACGCCGGCCCTGGGCACCCCCCGCCCGGCTGCCACGCCCACGCCCGCTGCCGGCATGCCGGTGCCGCCGCGCACCACCACGCCGCGCCCCCGCCGCCGGCGCCAGCGCCCGGTGCGTCCTTCATGGTGGCCTCCGGCGACTTGGGGGAAATCTCCGCCATCCGCCTGTACGCCCAAGGCGCCGAAACCAACGTCACCGGCCTCTTCAATTTCGAGTTGCCGGACCGCCTCATCCTCCTGCACTTTCGCAAGGGGAACCCCGAGCGGATTGACTCCTCGCACCCCGAGGACGCCGTCGACGTCTTCCTCACCAAGGCCGGGGTGGTGACGGCCGAGCAGCTGAAGGTGGCCGAGAAGGAAAAGGGGCGGTTCGGCGGCGAGGTGCTGGCCACGCTGTTTGCGCTGGGCCTGGTCAACCCGGCCGTCGTCTTTCCGGCCCTCAGCCAGCGCGCCGCGGCGCTGCTGCTGCGCGTCTTTCTCGCCCCCCAGGGCACCTTCCGCTACCAGCCGGTGGAACTGCCGCCCAGCAAGGCGCTGCCTTTGGGCAACCGCTGGGGCTTCCTGGCCGAGGTGCTGCGGCGCTTCCCCCTGGGCGAGCTCAAACGCAGGATGATGGACGTCCGGCAGCGCCCCCTCGTCCGCCGCGGGGACGGCGGCGCACTGCCGGACTTGCGCTTCTCCGCCCAGGAGATGCGGGCCCTCGCCACCTTTGACGGGACACGCTCGCTGGCCCTGCTGGCGCAGAGTCACCCCAATGAGATGGAAGCCATCCTCCGGGTGGCGCTGCTGCTGCGGGAGCTCGACGCCCTCAGCTTCCCCGAGGTGGAACTCAAAGGCGGGGCCGCCCCCACCGGCGAACACGCCGTCGTCCCGCCCCCCGCCGCCGCGGCCCGCCCGGCGGCCCCGGCCGCTCCGACTGCGGCGGCTGCGCCTTCACGGCCGCCAGCCATGGCCCCGACGCCGTCCCCGGCCAGTGCCCCCCGCGCGGTGGCCCCGCCATCCGTGACACCGGCGCCGGCCAGCGCGCCCCGCGCCTTCCTCGCCACGCCCACCCCGGTGCCCGGCACCACCGTGGATTTCGAGGCGGAGGTGCGGCTGCTGAAGACGCGGCTGGAGAAGGGGAAGTCCCTCAACCACTTTCAGATTCTCGGCCTCAGCGACAAAGCGGACACCGCAGCCGTGAAGGCCGCCTACTTCAAGCTGGCCAAGCTGTACCACCCGGACACGCTGGCGCCGGATGCGCCGGCGGAGCTGGCGGAGTTGCGCGCGCAGGCCTTCGCCATGGTGGGGGAAGCCTCCCGGGTGCTGGGAGATGAACAGTCGCGCGCCGACTACCTGGAGTCCCTGAAGGCGGGGGGCGGCAGCCAGGTGGACGTGCGGCAGGTGCTGGCAGCGGAGGACACCTTCCACAAGGGAGTTTCCTTCATCAAAGCCCGCCGCTTCGTGGAAGGCGTCAAGGCCCTCGACGACGCCATCACCCTCAACCCGCGGGAGGGGGAATTTTACGCCTGGCGCGGCTACGCCCGTTACTTCACCAGCGTGGACAAGAAGGCCTCCCTGGTGGACGCCATGCGGGACCTGCACAACGCGCTCAAGCTGAATGAAAGGTGCGCCCCGGCGCACTACCTCATCGGCCAGCTTCACAAGCTGACGGGTGACAACGCGCTGGCCCTGAAGCACTTCAAGAAATGCGTCACCCTGGACTCCGCCCACGTGGACGCCCAGCGGGAAATCCGCCTCCTGGTCGGCCGCTGACGCCCGCCCCCCGGCCCATGCCCAACACCCTCACCGGAAAGCAGCGCCGCACCCTCCGGGCCCTCGGCCACCACCTGCAGGCGGTGGTGCAGGTGGGCCATGCGGGTGTCACCGAGGCGGTGCTGGCGGCGGTGGAACAGGCGCTGCACGACCATGAACTGGTGAAGGTGCGGATTTCGGAGAATGCCGAGGAGCCCCGGGCCATCATCGCGGAAAACCTGGCCTCCTCCACCGGGGCGGAGCTGGCCCAGCTGCTCGGCCGCACCGTGCTGCTTTACCGGGCGCGGCCGGAGAAGCCGACAATTCGTCTCTAGGCCCGCCCGCCGCGCTGAAGCTCCGCCCGCACCGCGTCGGCCACGCCTTGTGCATCGGCGTTCCGCGCGGGCACGCGGGGGGAAAGCACCGTCAGCCGCACGTCGGCGCGCACGGCCAGCCACGGACCGTCGCCTGCCACCAGCGCGCGCGTGCCTTCCAAGAGGATGGGCACCACCGGCACCTGTTCCTCGATGGCCAAAAGGAAGGCCCCGCTCTTGAAGGCAAGCAGCTGCTCGCCTTCGGAGTAGGTGCCCTCCGGGAAGAAGAAGACGGCCATGCCGCGCCGCAGCCAGGCCCGGGACAATTCCAGCATGGCCAAGGTGGAGCGGGGCCGGCCACGGTGCAGGGGAATGTGGCGGATGAGGTGCATCATCCACCCCACCAGCGGCACCTGGAACAGCGACACCTTGCTGACGAATTTGTAGGGGTGGAAGAGGCCCATGGCCACCACAATGTCCGCCAGCGACTGGTGGTTGGCCACCAGCACCGCCGGGCCCTTGGGCAGCCGTTCTCGTCCGTGGATTTGCACGCGCCAGGCCGGGTTGAGGCGCAGGTAACCGAACGTCCAGCGGCAGACGAAGGCGTGCAGGAGCCGCCGGTCGGCGTCGAAGAGAAACGTCACTGCCAACAGCAACAGGCCGAGGACCACGCACACCGGCGCCGTCACCAGGAGCACCAGGGAGAAGAGGAGCGTCACCGCGACGCTGGCGAGGCTGGGCTTCGGACTCGGCATGGGGGGGACTAGCGCTGCCGTCGAGGGGCCGTGCCGGCGGTGTCATCCTCGCCCGGGGTCACGGCTGCTTGCCCGACGGCGCTGGCTTGGTCGCCTCTCTCACCGGCCCCAGGTAGCGGTCGTACCAGTCGAGCGTCTCCCGCACCAGCTGGTCGCGGGGGACGAAGTGCCCGGACTCGTAGATGACCTGCCGCTTCTGGGCCGGGGGTGTCCCGAAGCGCTCGAACATCGCCCGCTGGGAGCCCTCCAGCGGGAAGTAAGGGTCAAAGCGCCCGTTCAGCATGAGGACCGGGATGGTGACGCGACTGACGAAGTTGAACGCGTCTACCTCGGGGAGCGGGCGAGTGAAAGGGAGTCCAGCCACGTGAAGCACGGCGGCCTTGAGGCGGGGCTCGACGGCAGGAATCAGCCCCCCGAGGGCGCCGCCCCAGCTGAAGCCGAAATAGCCTAACTTCTGCGCGTCGATGTCGGGACGCGTCTCCAGGTAGTCGATGCTCCGGCTCAGGTCCTGGGTCCACTGGATGACCGAGTCGCGGTAGGCCACCGTTGGTTGTGGGTCATCGGTGAGGATGTCCCGGTTGCGCTCGCCCTGCCGCTCGAGCGTCCCGCGGTACACCGGGAACATCAGCGCACGGCCGCTGCGCAGCAGGAATTCCCAGTAGGGGAACTCCTCGTCGATGGAGTGTTCGAAAAGTGCGTTCGACCCGGGGAAGTAGACGATGGTCTGGTAGGGCGGAGCGCCTACCTTGGGAAGAAACAGGTACGCGAGGACGCGCGCCTGCCCGTACGCCGCGTCGAACGTCACCTTCTCCCGCACCCAATCGTTGGTGCTTTCCGTCCCTTCGACGACGGCGTGCAGCGGCCGCTTGTCGTAGGCGTACATGCGTCGGTAGAGCTTGAATTCTGCGTCGGGGGCCGGGGTCTCCTTCGCGTAGTCCCGGAACGGCTGGTCGACCGGCTCCTTGGCCTTGCCCAGGTTGGGGTTGGTACCGAGGTAGGTGACCAGCCGCAGGCCATTGGTCTGGCTGCGGTCCCAAGGCGATTGGGCCACCCGGTCGGAGAAGGCGTACGCCGGGTCATTCCATCCCCCGCCGAGGATGAACCGGCCCTGGACTCCCCCGATGGCCTGGTTCAGGCACCACTCGCGCACGTTCCCGGCCATGTCGAACGTTCCAAAGAGGCCGATGCCTGGGTACTGCCCGACGCGCGCCGGGCCCTTGTCGGCGAAGTTACTCGCCGGGACAATCCACCGCGCCGAGAAGACCCCCGCCGCCCGGCGCCAGTGAAACAGCGTGGGGAGCTCCCGGCCCTCGAAGGCGGCGAAGGCCGCCGCCTCGAACCAGCTGATGCCACTTACCGGAAAGTCGTCCTGGCCCTTCGGAAAGCTGCTCAGTTCCCAGGTGCTGGGCCCGGGGCGGCCGGTGCGGTCGATGAAGAGGGCCTTGGCCTCCTCGAAGCGCAGCGGACGCTCGTCCTTGACGAAGGGCTCGCGCCAGAACTCCGGCCTGTCATACCCGCCTGCCGCGACGAAGGCCTGGTACCGGCGGTTGGTGACTTCGTACCGGTCGAGGAGGTAGTCGTCGAGCGCGAGCTCGTGACCGTCCCCGCCTGGACCGAAGTTCCCGCCCGGGACGTGCACCAAGTCCTCGGCAAGACTGCCGACCTTGTCCAGCGGAATGACCACCCTCCCGAGGGTGCCGGTGCCCATTCCGCCTTCGTAGGGACGGTAGCCTTCCAGCGCGAAGCGGAAGCGAAAGAGGATGTTTTTTGGAAGCAACGTGGTGAGCGGCGTCACGCCGAGGTCGTGCCAGGGCGCGTTGGGGGCGGCATAGTCCCGAAACTGGACGCGCGCGCCGGGGGGCGCGGTCTGGATGGTCACCTGCGAGGCGAAGGTCCGCCAGGCCGCGACCAGCTCCGGGTTGCCCGGGAGCGCGGCGTTGGCCTCCATCGCCAGAAGCTGCGCCGCCAGGGGGTTGTCCGAGTCCACCAGCCGGTGCAGCTCCGGGATGACTTCGGCGCGCAGCCACTTCTCGCCGTGGCCAAGGCCAAACCATCCGCCGACATACGCCGCCACGGCGAGGGCCACCGCGGCAGCCACCAGCGCGGCGAGCGTGACCGCGAGGACGTTGCGGCGCCGCACCATGACGGCCGGGTTGTCGACGTACTTCGCCACGTCGCCGGCCGCTGCAAACCGGCGGGCCGGCTCCAGCTCCAGGCACCGGAGGACGGCCGCGTTCCATCGCTCGGGCAGCTCCGGGACCGCCGTCTTGGGGGCCGCCGGCCTCTCCTGGACGCGTTTGAAGGCCGTCTCGAGCGGCGTCGCCCCAGCGAAGGCCATCTTGCCGGTTAGCATTTCATACAGGACGAGACCGAGGGCGTAGATGTCGGCGGGCGGGCCGACTTCGCCGCCCGTCACCTGCTCGGGCGCCATGGACTCGGGTGTTCCCAACAGGCCCGCGCCGGTGACGTTCTCGGACGAGCTCGCGTCCGGGTGCAGCGCGCGGGCAACGCCGAAGTCCGTCACCACCGCGCGCATCTCCGTGGACGCCCGGCCCTGCGCCTCCCCGGACACCAACATGACGTTGCTCGCCTTGAAGTCCCGGTGCACCACCCCGGCGGCATGGGCCGCATCGAGCGCGGCCGCCATCTGGCGCAGCACCGGAAGCACCTCGGCCGGCGACATCCGCCCCTTGCGCCGGAGACGCTGGTGCAGCGTCTCGCCGTCGAGGAACTCCATGGTGAGAAAGTGCAGCGGCTCTCCCGACGGGCCTTGCGTCGAGTACAAGTCGTAGATGCGGCAGACGTTGGGGTGGCTGGCCTTGCGGGCGAGGATGACTTCGCGGCGGAACCGCTCCAGGGCCGCCGGGTTGTCGGCGAAGTGCGGAAGGATGGTCTTCAGCGCGACGTGGGTGCGCAGCACCTCGTCCTTCGCCTCGTACACCTCGCCCATGCCGCCGGCGGCGATGAAGCGGACAATGGTGAAGCGGCCGGCCACCGAGTCACCGGGCTGAAGACGCGGGGCCGCCCCGGGACTGCCGGCGGGCGTGGAAGGAGTCTGGGAGCCGGGGGTGAACTCGGCGGTCTCCTGGGACGCACGGCCAGGCGGGCTGGCCGCCGTGGCGGGGAATTCCGCGGGAATGTCCGGGGACGGCTTTGGTGGGTCCTGACTCACGTGCCCCCAGGGTTTGCACTGCAGCATCCCCGCGCACGCCGGCACGGCGCAACCCTCAACTTGCTGCCCACGGGAACCCGCGGACGGCGTCACGGCACGATGGGGAGAACCAGCGCCGAGGGATGGGACTGGTCGTGGTACACGGCGTTGGTCGCCTTGACCATCTGCGTCCCCTTCGCCTGGTCCCCGCCCGTATTCAGGTTGCGGTCGAATCGCGGGAAGTTGCTGCTGGACACCTCCAGCCGCAGCCGGTGGCCGGGCAGGAAGACGTTGCTCGTCGCCCAGAGGTCCAAGGCGATGCGGTACACCTCGCCTGGATTGGCCAGCTCCGCTTTTTCTTGGGAGTTGCGGTAGCGCAGGCGCAGGATGCCCTCCGTCAGGTTCTGGGCAAATCCGTTCGGCCAGACGTCGACCAGCTTGCCCGTGAAGTCCGTGTCGGTCGCTGAGGTGCTGACGTACAGCTCGAGCGAGATGGGGCCCGTCACCTCCGTGCTCTGAGCAAAGGGCGGCGTGGAGTACACCAGCACGTCCGGGCGCGCCTCTGCCGGGCGCTGGTCCTGCGGGCCGATTCCCGTGGGCAGGGGCTTGCAGCAGAGGGGTCCGCCGATGGTTGGCACCGCGTCGTTCGGGTCATAGACGAATCGGTCGGCCTTCTCGTCGGCGGGCGCGGCCGTGGCCAGCGTGCCCCCTCCTTGCAGCCCGTTCGCCGGGCCGGTCGAGTGCAGGTAGTACCGCGTCGCCTTCGCGCGCTGGAGCGGCCAGTCGTCTTCGTCACGCCACTCGTTCTTGCCCATGACGAAGAGCCTGACTGGCTTCTCGCGCTCCACGCCGTTGGCGATGCCTTTGAAAAGCCAGTCGTACCAGCGCAGGACCGCTTCGTTGACGTCGATGGGCAGCTTGCCGCCGAAGTCGACGGCGCCCACCTTCGACTCGGCCGGGCTGCCGGCGTGGCCCGAAACGTAGACCAGAAGCCGTTGGCCTCCACGCGCGGCGGGCGTGGCTGCCTTGGCCTTGAGGCGCACGTAGTTCTTAAGGGTGCCGCCTAGGAAGATGTCGTACCAGGCGCCGAGGCCGAACACCGGGACCTGAATCTGGTCGTAGTGGTCCTCGATGGACCACTGCTTCCAGTAGTCGTCATAGTCTGGGTGCATCAGCCAATCCGTGTAGTAGGGCGCCAGCCCCGCCACCGACGAAGCATCGAGCACCGGGTACGAAGCGAGCGGCAGCGCTTGGGTCCAGCGCACCGCGTCGCTACCCGACTCCACGCGGCGGTTCAGGGTGTCCTCAGCCAGGGCCGTCGTCCACGACTGGTTGAACCACTGCTCGAACGCGCCGCCCTGGTAGGTCCAGCCGTCGTGGTAGTTGGACGCCGTGTAGTTGGGGCTGATGCCGGCCAGGTGGGGCGGCCTGGCAATTGCCGCCAGGTACTGGGTCGCGCCGATGTAGGAGCCGCCGAACATGCCGACCTTGCCATTCGACCAGGGCAGCGCGGCCGCCCACTCCACCGTGTCGTAGCCGTCCTGCGATTCGTACTTGAAGGGGTACCACTCGCCCTCCGAGGCGTACCTGCCCCGGACGTCCTGCGCGACGCAGACATAGCCGCGCGCCGCGGCCTTCAGGCAGCTGGCAACGTTTCTCTTGTCATAGGGCAAGCGAGTCAACAGCACCGGGAACTTTCCCTCGGCCTTCGGGCGGTAGACGTCCGCGCGCAAGACGACGCCGTCGCGCATCTTCGCGGGCACATTTCGCTCGATGGCCACTTCGAAAGGCTCCACCGCCCGGGCACCACCCGGCGCCAGCACCGTCCAGGCAACTAGCCAGAAGCCCAGGGGCGCCCCGCCCCCTCTGCCAGGAAGTGCCCTCGTCATGGAACGCTCCTGTGGCCCGCAACCGTGCGCCTGTCACCTTGCGCGGTGTGGACGTCACGCCCCGCGGCCAGGGCGCGCCGCCACGTCGCGCGGGGGTTACCGGCCGCCGAGGCCCGCGGCGTGGGCCACCGCGTAGTTGACTTCCAGCCCACCGTCGACGACCAGCGTCTGGCCATTCACGTACGCCGCGTCCTCGCTGCACAGCCAGGCAATGGGCCCGGCAATCTCCTCCGGGGAGGCGACGTGGCCGGCCGGCACCTGGGCCCGGGCGGACGCCTCCACCGCGGGCCAGGCGTCCCCGGCGTAGAAGCGCGCGCTGTCGGTGTTGATGTAGCCCGGGTTGACGCCATTCACGCGGATGGCGTCGGACGCCAGCTCCACCGCCAAGTACTTCACCAGCACCTCCATCGCCCCCTTCATCGCCCCCAGCATCCCGTGAAAGGGCAACGGCATGCGGCTGTCCATGCCGGAGACGGCCACCATGCTGGCCTTGCGCCCGGCCATCAGCGGCTGGGCCGCTTGCGCCGCGAGGAGGAAACTCTTCACTGTCACGGCGAACGTCTTGTCCATTTGGTGGGCCTTGGTCCCCATCAGGGGGAGGAAGGCGGTGGAGGCGGCGTTGGCCACCAGCGCATCCAGGCCGCCAAATTCCTCGCGCACCCGGGCAAACAGGGGTGGAAAGCTACCTTCCGGTTCCAGCTGGTCCGCCCGCAGGCACAAGCAACGCCGGCCGAGGGCCTTCACTTCCTCCGCCAGTGAGACGGCCATGGCCTCCTCGCGCCGCCAGGTGGCCACCACGTCCCAGCCCAGCCGGGCGAAGCGCAGCGCTACCGCCCGGCCCACCCCGCGCGTCGCCCCCGTCACCAGTGCCACCTTCGCCATGGGGAGGAGGGTGTAGCAAACCGCCGTCCGCCTCGCACCCTTGGGGGGGACCGGCCGACGGGCGTCAGCGCGCGCCGGCCGACGACGCGAGCCGCACCACGGCGGCCACCTCGGCGGCCGTCTCGCCGAAGTGCGCCCCGGCCAATGCCACCCGGTGCGCGTGCTGGCGGGCCATCGGGCCACCCACCACCACCGGGGCGGAACAGCCCGCCACCACGGCACGGATGAAGGCCTCCATCTCCTCCGCCGGCCGAGTTGTGACGAAGGACAGGGCCACCACGTCCGCCGCGGAGGTGCGTGCCGCCTCCGTCACCGCCTCCGGTGGTGTGTCCGCGCCCAGCACTGCCAGCCGCCAGCCGGCCGCTTTGAGATGGACGCCCAGGCCCAACACGCCCCCCTCGTGTCGCTCCCCGCTGGGGCAGGCCAGCACCACCCTTGGGCCGGTGTCCGCCCCGGGCGCCTGGGCCAGGGCGCGCAGTCGCTGGCGCACCAGGGCCGAGGCCAGGTGCTCCCGCGCGACGTCCAGGCGGTCGGCCATCTGCCGAAGCAGCGGCAACAGGAAGGTGTCGCACAACGCCACCGGCGTCATGACGCGCTGGGCTTCCGTCAGCACGGTGTCGGCGCCTTCGGTGTCCAGCACGGCCACCGCGGACCAGAAGCGCTCGCGCAAGGTTTCCGTCAAGCTGAGGGACCCCACCGGCACGGTGCGCACCTGCTCAATCGCCTCGCTGGCGCTGAAGCCCTCCTCAATCAGCTGCGCCACCCGGCGGATGGCCTCCACCTCGTCCCGCGAGTAGGTGCGGTAGTTGTTTTCCCCGCGCGCCGGGCTGGGGAAGCCGTAGCGCCGTTCCCAGGCGCGCAAAGTGGCCTCGCGGATGCCAGTCAGCCGGGCAATGGTGCGGATGCGCAGCTTCATCCCGTGCCTCCACCCGGCAGCCCGCGCACCGCGTCCCAGCGCTCGGCCACCCCGGGCGCCCCGGCCAGCAGCTGCTGCAGCCCATCCAGCCGCGTCCTTCGCGAAAGCGACGCCACCTGCGCCTCCAGCTGCCCGGCGAAGGTGGACAGGGGCCCGGGCGGGTGCACCGGCCCCAGTTCCAAAAGGACGTCCGGCTTCTCATGTTCAAAGAAGGCGTAGCGAATGCCCAGCGCGCAGCAGGGGGCCTGCGCCATGCGGGCCAGCACCTCGACGCCGCGCAAAAGGCGCAGCGGCCTCTCCCCGAAGGGGCGAATTTCCCCTTCCGGGAAGAGGAACACCGCCGCGCGCGGCCGGCGCAGAAGCGACGCCGCGTACCGCAGGGAAGCGAGGCTGCCTGTTGCCTGCCCGGGCCGGACGCCGAAGGCGCCAATGCGGCCGAGGAAGCGGTAGCGCTCGAGATTTCTTTCTTCCATGAGCGCGTAG
This sequence comes from uncultured delta proteobacterium, assembly GCA_963711265.1. Lineage (GTDB taxonomy): Bacteria > Myxococcota > Myxococcia > Myxococcales > Myxococcaceae > JADGRA01. The sequence continues at coordinate 459,494 of CAVQDL010000014.1, read as the reverse complement.
GCATCCCAGCCGGCCGCCTGGCCCAGGGCGTGGGCGACGAAGCCGTCCCACCAGCTGGTATGGTTGGCGTAGACGAGGAGGCCGCGGTCCGCCTGGGGCAGCGTGCCGGACAGCCACACCCCGCGGAAGGCGTGGCGTATTTTTCGCCGCAGGTAAGCCTCCACCACCCACGTGCCGAGGCCGCCCTTGTTGGCCTTCCTCACGTCGACTCTCCCCGGACCGGGGCGCGCCAGCCCCAGCCCTTGCTGAAAAGCGCCAGGCCGAAGGCCACCAGGAGATTCGTGAGGAGGAAGAAGAGGGCCTCTTCCAGGGGGACGTGCCACAGGTACACGCCGAGGTGGCTGCCTTCCCCGAAAACCCACACCCCCCGGGAGACGGCCAATTCATCCCCCAGGACCAGCCACGCCGTCACCCACAGGGCCGGCGGCAGCACGGTGCGCACCAGCGCCGGAAAGCGCCGGCCCCAGGCCCGCGCAAGAAGTGCCAGCTGCAGCGCGAGGACAGGCAGGCCCCAGCCGAGAAGGTGCAGCAGGTACGCCCAGCGTCCCGCACTCATGCCACCCTCCCACCGTACTCCGGAAGGCGCCACAGGCGTCGGCGCACCCACAGTCCCGTCAAAAGCGTCTGCAGCCCGAAGAAGAGGTACTCCTCCAGGGGCAGACCTGCCAGCCGCGGCCCCCACGTTTTTCCGGGCGGGAAGTCCCACAGCCCATGCCGCACCGCCCAGCTGTCCCACGGGGTGGTGGCCGCATACACCACCAGCAGCAGCAGTAGCAGCGGTCCCCACGGGCCGCGCCGGACGTCCCTTCGCCAGGCCCAGGCGAGAAGGGCGAGGGGCAGCACCAGGAAGAAGAGGAGGAAGTGGCCGTACGTCACGGTTCCTCCAGGGGCAACAGGGCCGCTTCCAGGCGTCCGCCCGGAAGCAGCCGGAAGCGCCGGCCGCGCCAGGCGACGTCGCGCACGGCCAGGGCATGGAGGAAGGACACCAGCAACAGGGCCTCGCCCAGCGGCCACTCGCGCGCGGCCTGCGCGCGCTGGCCCGGCCGCGCCAGGCGCACGGCCAGCGCGGTGCGGGCCGCCCACAACAGGGACAAAAGGCCCAACAGCCAGGGTGAGCCGGCCAGCAGCGCCACACCCAGCAGGACAGGCGTCGGGCACAGCAGCAAGGGCACGGTGGGCAACAGTGCCGGGCGGTGCGCGCGCAGCACCCGCATCCACCGGCTGAAGCGCCGCACCACCGCGCCGCCGCCCAAGGGCCCCCCGAGTGGCATGGGTGCCGGCGCGGAGGCCAGCACCACCTGGCTGCCCGTGGCGTGAAGCCGCAGGGCCATTTCCAAGTCCTCACCCAGGTACTGGCCGAGGCCCGGCAGCAGCGCCTGGGCCTTCTGCCCCAGCCCCAGCGCCTTTCCGCACAGGGCTGGGGCGCCCAGACTCATCAGGTGAAGCGGGACGAAGGCCTGGTGCGTCCAGGCCAACAGCGCCTGCGCCGCCCGGGCGGCCAAACCCACCGCACCGGTGGGTTCCGGCGCTGCGGTGCACAGGGGCGCGCCCTCCGCCAACGGCAGCGCCAGCGCGGTGACCAGGGCCGCGTCCACGGCGACGTCCGCGTCCACCGCCAGCACCACTTCCGCCGCGCGGCGGGGCAGCGTGGCCAGGGCATAGCGCAAGTGGCCCACCTTGCGGTTGGGTTCCACCGGGTCCGAGTACAGCCACTCCACGTGCGCGGGCAGCCGCGGCCGGTAGGGGGACAGCACCACGTGGCGCAGGGCCCCGCCGTACGGCACCGGCAAGGCTAGGTTTTGGAGCTCGCGCTCGGTCGGTTCATCCAACGGGCGCAGCAACAGGACGGCCGGCAGGGCGCCCGGGGCAGTGGCGACCGGGCGATGCCGGGGCAGAAGCCGCGCATGCGTGACGGCGCTGAAGAGGAGGGCCACGCTGCCCCAGCCCAGCGCAAAAACAAGGGCCGCATTCAAGCGGCACGCTCCACCCGCGTCCGGAAGTAGGCCATCCACCGGACGAGGGGCGAGCGGAAGCGGCGAAAGTCTGCCACTTCCCCCAGCGCCTGCGCCGTCCCGGAGGACGCCTCCATCCGCGCGTAGAACGGCGAGGATTCCAGAAGTCGCGGGCCAGCCAGGTGCAGCGGCCCGGCCTGCAGGGCGGACGGCACCGCCAGGCCCCAGCCGGTGCGCACCAACGGGGGGGCGGCTGTTGCCGCCGGACAAGCGTGGCGCCGGCGGAGGTGGCGGACACCCACAGGGCCTGGCCGGCGGGAAGCTGGTAGTGGACGTGGCTGGCGTCAGGTGCGTGCACGCGCGCCCACGTCCAGCCGGGCAAGTCCGTCCCCAGGGGCACGTCCCCGGCGTTGCTGTCGTGGTAGCCGACGCCTTCCAGCACGTCCCCCAACAGCGGCAGGCGCAAGGTGGCCCGGGCCCGCGGGACGAGCGGCGTCCACCGGTGGGAAAGGCCCTCCACCAGTGTCTGGGGCGGAAGCCCCGGGCCGTCCGGCCGCAGGGTGAGGGCGGCCTTGGTGAGAGGGCCGAAGGGGGCGCACCGCTCACGGACGAAGAAGTCCACCGTGCCGTCCGGGTGGTAGTGAAGTCGGGAGTTGCCGATGCGCAGGCTGCGCCCGTCGGCCTGGGCGCCGGCGTATTCGCTGAGCACCCACTGCTGCCGCACCCCGCGGCGGTAGAGGGCGAAGTTGACGGCGCAGTGCTGCAGGGGCGCGGCGCCGTGGGCGGCGCGCGATGCGTAGCGCGCCGAGAAGAGACTCCCCAGCATGAGGATGAAGACGGCCGTGGTGTCCCCGGCGACGACGTCCGCGTAGTACCAGCGGTAGGCCCCGGGCACCTCCGGCACGCCCAGCAAGGCGGTCGCCGCGTCGGCGGTCATGTCGAGGTCTCGCTGGGAAGCAGCGGCACGGCGGGCTCCGCCGCTGGCGCCGGCAGCAGCGTCTGGGGACGGAAAAGGGCCCGGACAGCCAGCCGCAGCTTCGCGGAAAACGGCACCTGGGCCCGGGCGGAGAAGACGTCGTAGCCCTGCGCCTCGATGGCGCACAGGATGCCCCCGTAGAGGGCGCCCATCAGCTTCACCATGCGGCGCGTGCCGAAGCCCTGCAGGAAGGGGATGCCGCGCGCGGCGCGGGCGTAGAAGGCGCGGGCGCGCGCAATCTGGCAGCGCAGGAAGGCCCGCATGCGGTCATCCACCTGCGCCCGCTGCAGGTCCTCCTCGCCGAGGCCGAAGGCGGACAACTCGTCCGCCGGCAGGTAGACGCGGCCGCGGGCCAGGTCCTCCTTCACGTCCCGGAGGATGTTGGTGAGCTGCATGGCGCGGCCCAGGTCCGCCGCCGCCGAGAGGGCCCGCTCGTCCGAGTAGCCCAGCACCGGGCACAGCATGAGGCCCACCGTGCCCGCCACGCAGTAGCAGTAGCGGTCGAGCTCGGCGAAGCGCGGGTAGGCCTTCAGCCGCAAATCCATCTCCATCCCGGAGAAGAGGTCCAGAAACGGCGCGCGCGGGATGGCAAAGCGCTGGATGGCATCCTTCAGCGCAGCCAATTCTGCCGGGTGCCAGGGCCAGTCCTGCCCGCCGGCGTCGGCGGCGGGACTGCCGTCGAAAAGCTGGGCCACCACCGCGCGGGCCCGGGCCAGCCGCTCGGCCACGGCGTGCGTCGGCCCCACGTCCACCACGTCATCCAGCCGGCGACAGAAGGCGTACAGGGCGAAGGCCGCCTGGCGCCGTGCCCCGAAGAGAAGCAGGGAGGCGAAGTAGAAGCTGCGCGCGTGCATGCGCGTCACGCCTTGCGCGCGCCGGTACCCTTCTTTCACCAGGGCCGTCACGCGGCGACTCCCAGGGGCGCCTCGCCCGGCGGCCGCAGCACCGCGCCAAGCTGAAGGGCGTGGGCGTGCATGCGCTGGACGGCCAATTCGGCGGACACCATGACGGTGGGCAGCCCCGTCCCGGGGGCGGTGGAGGCGCCGACGAAGAAGAGGTTCTTCAGGTGGGCGTCCTGGTGGCGTGGGCGGAAGGGGCCCACCTGCCCCAGGTGCATGCTGAGGCCGAAGGCGCTGCCCTTTTCCAGGCCGTACGACGTCTCCCAGTCGTCCGGGGTGAAGCTGCGCTCCAATTCAATACTCTGTTCCAGGGGGAAGCCTTCCTCCGCCAGGCGGGCAAACACCTTGGCCCGCAGCCTGGGGCCCTCCACCGCCCAGTCCAGTCCCGGGTGGCGGTGCGGCACCGGCACCAGCACGTAGACGCTGTCCTTGCCCGGCGGCGCCAGGGAGGCGTCGGTGCGGTTGGGCACCGCGACGTAGAAGCTGGGGTCCTCCGGCACGCGGTGGTGCTGGAAGATGTCGTCGAAGGACTGCCGGTAGCCGCGGCCGAGGAAGACGCTGTGGTGGCCGAGGCCGACGGCGGGCCGCTGCAGCCCCAGGTACAAAAGGTAGCCGCTGGAGGTGTAGTGCAGCCGCGCGGGCCGCCGCAGCCGGGTGTGGGCACTGTCCAGCAGCGTCCGGTAGGCAAACGGCAAGTCCACGTTGCACAGCACGAGGTCCGCTGCCACGCGCGTGCCGTCCGACAGCTCCACGCCCTCCACCGCCCCCGGGCGACTGAGGATGCGGCGCACTTCAGCGCGGTAGTGCAGCCGCGCGCCCTGGGCACGGGCGAGCATCTCCAGGCCGAGCGGCAGCGCGTACAGCCCGCCCTTGGCGAAGTACACCCCGACGCCCAATTCGCTGAAGGGCAGAAGCCCGTACACCGCCGGGGCCCGGTAGGGGGACATGCCCAGGTACATTGCCTGGAAGGTGACGGCCGCCTGCAGCCGCTCGTCCTTCAGGAAGCTGCGCGCCACCTGGGCCAGACTTTGGTGGGCACGCAGCTGCAGCATGTGCCAGAGGTTGGCCGGGGTGAGGAAGTCGGCCGGGCCGTTGAAGTTGCGCAGCACGAAGCGCTCCAGCCCCATCCGGTACTGCTGGCCGGACAGGGCGAGGAAGCGTAGGAAGCCGGGGGCGCTGCCCGGGGCCAGGGCTTCCAGTTCCGCAGACAGCGCCGCCAGGTCAGACTGCAAGGTGAGGCCGGTGCCGTCCGGGAAATGCAGACGGTAGTTGGGGTGCAGGCGGATGAGGCTGAGGTAGTCCTCCAGCTTCTCCCCCACCGCCTGGAAGGTGCGGGCCAGCACGTCGGGCATGAGGAGAATGGTGGGGCCGGTGTCGAAGGTGAAGCCGCCCAGGCGCAGCTGGCCGCAGCGGCCACCTGGGCCGGCGTGTTTTTCAAAGACGTCCACCTCGAAGCCAGCGTGCGCCAGGCGCGCCGCCGCGGCCAGGCCGCCGACGCCCGCTCCCACCACCGCCACTCTCAGTCGCCGTGCCACGTGCCGTCTTCCCCACTTCAGGAAGGCCCCTTTCTAGCGCGCCTTCGCTACCCTGTTCGCCGGGCCAGCAGGACCAGCAATTCGTCCAGGACGTCCGCCACGCCGCCGCCCGGGGGCAGGGCAGCCACCGCCGCGCGGGCGGCACCGGTGGCGCGGTCCACCAGCCGTTCCGTGGCGGCCAACCCCCCGTAGGAGGCCACCAGGCTGCGCGCCCGGGCCAGCGCCACCGGGTTCGCGCTGCGCAGATTCCACAACGACTGCAGCTCCGCCCGCACCGAGTCCGGGGCACGCAGGTGCGCCGCCACCACCGGGAAGGTGCGCTTGCCTTCGACGAAGTCCCCGTCGGCGCACTTGCCGCAGGCCTGGGTGTCGCCGAAGAGGCCCAGCAAGTCGTCCCGCAGCTGGTAGGCCAGGCCCATGTGCCGACCCACGCGCTCCAGGGCCTGAAGCAGCCCCGGCTGTGCCCCGGCCAGCATGGCCCCGCACACCAGCGGGGCGACGAAGCCGTAGCGTGCCGTCTTCAACCGGGCCACGCGCAGCACCTGGGTGAGGGTGACGTCGGCCAGCGGGGTGCGCCCCAAGTCAATGTCCAGGTACTGGCCGGCCGCGGTCTGCCGGCAGATGGAGAGGTAGTACTGCACCGCGCGGCGGGCCGCCGGCAGGCCGCTCTCCAGCATCGCCTCCACGCTTCGGGCAAACAGGTGGTCTCCCACCACCACCGCCAAGTCCGCGCCCAGCTTGCCGGCGCCCAACAGGCGGTGCAGCGCGGGGCCACCCCGGCGCAGGTCCGCCCCGTCGGCCACGTCGTCGTGGATGAGGAGGAAGGTGTGCAGCAACTCGAAGCCGGCGGCGAAGTGCCACAGGCGCTCCGGCACCGCCGAGGCGCCCTGGGCGATGGCGTGCCCCAGCGCCACCAGCGCCGGACGCATCCGCTTGGCGGGGCGAAGCGTATAGGCTTGCGCGTGCGCCATGGCCTGTGTCCACCGCACGTCCAGCCCCTCCTCGTCCGGAAGCTGGAAGAGACTGCGCAGCTCGGCCTCCACACGCACCTGCACGTGGGACAGCCAGAGGGGGGCCAGGGCGGCGGGAGTGGCGAGGGAGAGGGCCATGCGGTTGGCTCCGGCGACGCAGGGAGAAGGCGGGCTTGCAGTAATCGCCTGTCGAGGGTACGTCAAGGCCTTGTACACTGTTTGTAGATAGGAGTGTTTTGAATGGCTGCCCTCCTCCCGCTGGCGTGGCTGCTGGCCAGTGCCGTCCCTGCCCAGGCTGCGCCTGCCGTCGACGCCACGCTGGCCGACTCACGCGACGCGCCGGTGCGCCTGTCCAGCTTCCGCGGCAAACCCCTCGTCCTCTTCTACGAGGACCGGGACTCCAGCGCGCAGAACGCGCGGCTGAAGCGGGCGCTGCACAGCCGGGCCGAGGCGGCCCAGCTGGGCCAGGCCGCGCACGTGCTGGGCGTGGCCAACGTCGCCTCCTATGACTTCTGGCCAGCGCGGGGCTTCGTGCTGGCCGCCATCCGCGACGTCGAGGAGCGCGAGCGCATCCCGGTGCTGGTGGACTGGAAGCGCACGCTGGGGGCAGCGCCCTGGCGGCTTCCGGAGGGCGCCTCCTCCGTGGTGCTGCTGGACGCAGAAGGACACCTCGTCCACGGCTGGACGGGCGCGGTGGAGGGGCAGGACATGGAGCAATTCTTCGAATTGCTGGGCCAGCTGGTGCGGCGCGCCTCGGAGTCCGCCGCCCTGTAGCGGCCCCGGGGGGGGCCGACAGCAATCCCTCCGCCGCTTGGACGTACGGCATACTGCGCCAGCACCGGGGCACGAGGAGGCTGCCCAAGCACATGGGACTCGGACTTGTCTTGGGGTTGTGGCTCGTGCTGCTGGGCGCCCTCGGCGCCTCGTCCCTGGTGGCGCGCCGGGAGGAAGGCCGCAAGGCCCTCGCCGCGTTGGAGCCGTACCAGGGATGGATTGGTGTGGCGTCGGTGGTCTGGGGCACGTGGAAAGTCGTCCTGCTGCTTTTGGGCGTGCACTACCGCCCCTGGCTCATCAACCTGGCGGTGGCCGGACTCCTCGTCTGCCTCGGGCTGCTCCTTGGCGTGGGGATGATTCAGGGCTTCCTGAAGGACCAGGGCGGCCGGGACAACTTTGACAAGCTGGTGCAGAAGCTGACGCCCTACCGGCAGACCCTGGGCGTGGTGGCCATGGTGCTGGGCGGCTTCATCGTCCTCAGCCGCCTCTTCTAGGGGGCGCCAGCCGGGCCGCTTTTCACAAACGCCCCCGCGGAAGGGTGCGGCCGACTCTCCCTTGCGCCGGCGGCCGCGGGCTGACACACAACTGCCAGGCTGCCCTTGCTGATGTTTTCCGGCAGCGCCGCCTTCGCCAGCATGCCGTACCCCTTACGCATCCTCCTCTTCGTGGTGGTGGTGACGGCCGTCCTCGGCGGCGGCCATCTCTACCTGTACCGCCGCCTCTTCCGGGACACCGGGGCCTCGCCGCGCGTGCGCCGGGCCGGCGCCCTGGTGCTGGCCGTCCTCGGGCTGTCGCTGCTGTTCGCCCGGCTGGTGGCCACCCGCGTGCACTCGCCGGGTGGAAACCTGCTGGCCCTCTTCGCCTGGGGCTGGCTCGGGTTCGCGCTGTACCTGGGCCCGACGCTGGCCGGCTACCGCCTCCTCGTCCACGCCGGCGAGTGGTGGCGGCGCCGCCGCGGCGGCCCGCCCGTCTCGGCCGACAGGCGCGCCTTTCTCGCCCGGGCGGCGGTGGGTGGGGCCGCGGCCGTCGCCACCGGCGCCAGTACCTACGGCCTGTGGCGCGCCTTCCAGCCCCCGCTGTTGCGCGAAGTGGCGGTGCGCCTGCCGGGGTTGCCCAAAAGCCTGGACGGCTTCCGCATGGTGCAGATGAGCGACCTGCACGTTGGAGACGTCCTCGGACGCCGCTTCCTGGAGGAACTGGTGCGGCGGTGCAACGCGCTGCGGCCGGACCTGGTGGCCGTCACCGGGGACCTGGTGGACGGCACGGTGCAGCACCTGGGGCCGGCGGTGTCCGCGCTGCGGGGCCTCACCTCGCGCGCGGGCACCTTCTTCGTCACCGGCAACCACGAGTACTACTCCGGGGACGTGGCCTGGGCCCGCGCCCTCACCGACATGGGCGTCCAGGTGCTGCGCAACCGCCATGTCACGCTGGGGGACGCGGGCGGACGGCTGGACGTGGTGGGGGTGGATGACTACGGGCAGAAGGACGTGCCGGGCCGGCAGGGCTATGACTTGGACAAGGCCCTTGCCGGGCGGGACCCCGAAAGGCCCGCGGTGCTGTTGGCCCACCAGCCACGCGGGGTGGAGGAAGCCCTCGTCGGGGGCCTCGGGCTGCAGCTGTCCGGCCACACCCACGGCGGGCAGTTGTTTCCCATCACCCTCCTCGTCGACGCCACCTGGCGCTACTCGGCAGGCCTGTACCCGGTGGGCGCAGGCCACGTGTACGTCAGCCGAGGCACGGGCTTCTGGGGGCCGCCCATGCGCATCGGCAGCCCACCGGAAATTACCTCCATCACGCTGCTTGCCTGAGGCGCCCGTTAGCGCGACGCGTGGGGCGCAGGCCTCGCCTCCACCACCTTCACCACCGCGGTGGAGCCGGGAATTTTGTCGCCGGGAAGCGGCTCTGCCCGACCGCGCAGGTATTTCTGCAGGAAGAGTTCGGCGCGGGCGTTGAAGTCGATGCGGTTCTCCGGGCGGGCAAAGCCATGCCCTTCGTCCGGGTAGAGGACGTAGGTCACCGGCAGGCCCTTCTTCTCCATGGCGGCGACAATCTGCTCCGACTCGGCCACCTTCACCCGCGGGTCATTGGCCCCCTGGCCGATGAGGAGGGGGATGCGGATGTTGTCCACCGAGAAGAGTGGCGAGACAGCGTGCAGGTACTCGGCGTCCTTCGGGTCATCGGGGTTGCCTAGCCGCACGTTGAAGACGGACTTCAGCGTCTTCCAGTAGGGGGGGATGGTGGCCAAAAGGGTGAGGAGGTTACTGGGGCCGACAATGTCCACCGAGGCGCAGAAGACGTCCGGGGTGAAGGTGGCGCCGGCCAGGGCCGAGTAGCCGCCGTAGCTGCCGCCAAAGATGGCCAGCTGCTTCGGGTCGGCAATGCCCTTCTTCACCGCCCAGTCGACGGCGTCGATGAGGTCGGTATGCATCTTCTTTCCCCACTGCTGTCCCCGGCGTGGAGGAACGCCTTGCCGAAGCCCTCGCTGCCCCGGTAGTTGACCTGCAGGACGGAGTAGCCGCGGTTGGCGAGCCACTGCGCGTAGGGGTTGTAGCCCCAGAAGTCGCGGGCCCACGGGCCGCCGTGGACGAAGAGGACGAGCGGGCCCGGGGCGGAGGCATTCATCGGCCGGGTGAGGTAGCCCCGCAGCACCAGCCCGTCGCGGGCCGGAAACTCCACCGCCGTCATCGGCACCAGCGGCGCGCTGTCCAGCTTCGGCTGGGCGGCAAACATGAATTGGGCCGTCTTGGTGCTGCGGTCCCAGCGGTAGTAGCGAACACCCCCCTGGTCGAGGGTGTAGCCGACCAGCCACGTCTTGTCGGCCCGGTCCCGGGATTCGACGCGGAAGGCGCCGGGGGAGGCCTTGGCCAGCGCGTCGAAGTCCGGCCGGACGCTTTCGTCCACCACCATCCAGAAGGGCATTCCCGGGTCGAAATTCACGGCCTGCACCACGTGCTTGGTGGGGTGAAGGAAGACGTTGCCGGCGTCCGAGGCGGGACTCTCGGCCACCACCTTCTCCGCGCCCGTCTTCAGCGAGCGCTGCACGATGCGCGCCGTGTCCCGCCCCAGCGAGCTGAGGAGGATGGCCTGCGTGCCATCGACGCTGAAGTCGTAGAGGGCGAGGTTTTCCGTGGCCGGTGCCGACAGCAGCACCCGCCAGGGCGATTTGGCCGAGTCACGCACCCGCACCTCGGTGCCGCCGTCGGGAAGCGTCGCCTGGGCGCCCTTGACGAAGAGGTCGTCGGTGGCCGTCCAGCCGGAGACGTCGCCCGGGTTGGTGGTGTCCAGTTCCAGGGCGCCCGTCTTCAAGTCCACCCGGTAGACGTCAAACAGCTGCCGGTTGCGCAGATTCATGGTGACCAGGATGCGCGAGGGAAACTTGTGGCTGGTGGTCTCCACCGCGGCGCGGATGCCCTGGTAGGGGGTGAGGTCGCGCACGCTCTTGGCGGCCAGGTCGACGGCGTAGACGTGGTAATTCTCATCGCCGTCCGAGTCCTGCAGGTACAACACCGTGCCCGAGTCCTCGCCCCAGTAATACAGGCGGATGCCCCGGCGCTTGTCGTCGGTGACTTGGGCGTCGTCGTCCTTGCCCACCGTCTTCACCCAGACTTGCAAGACGTTCTTCTTGTCCGGGGCGAGCCAGGCCAGCCGCTTGCCGTCGGGGGACAGCCTGGGGCTGACGCGCTCCGGGTTGCCGAAGAGGACGTCGCGGGGGATGAGCGCTGGCGCGGCAGACGGTGTGGCCGCCGGCGCGGCGGCGGGCGGCGTCTGGGCAGGCGCCGAGAGGGCGCCGGCAAGGGCCAGGAGGACGACCGAACGGGCAAGGTGCATGGGACGGACTCCGGGGCGGCGAGGGCGCGCGCACCCTACTCCGCGCGCGCCGCGCCCCTCAACGCCAGCCTTCTCCCCCAGCCAGCAGGCGCGGGGGGGGGTTGGTCAGCCGCTGAGCACCTCATGGAAGAAGGCCAGCGTGCGCTGCCAGGCGAGCTCCGCCGCCTCGGGCGCGTACACCTCCGGCCGCCTCTCATTGGCGAAGGCATGGTCCGCTGCATAGCGGTACAGCGTCGCCTGCACGCCCGCGGCGCGCAGCGTGCGTTCCAGCGCATCCACGCGTTCCGGGCTGACGAAGGGGTCGCGGTTGGCGTAGTGGCCCAGCACCTTGGCCGAGATGCGCGAGACGTCGGCCATGGCAGCGGAGGGGATGCCGTAGAAGGCGACGGCCGCCTTCACCTCCGGGTTATGGGCGGCGGTGGCCAGGGCGTAGGCACCGCCCATGCAATAGCCGAGGACACCCAGGGCGCCCTGGCAGCGCGGCAGCAGGGCCTGGACGGCGGCGTGCAGCTGGGCGAGGACGGCTTGGGCTTCCAAGGCTTGCATGCGGGCGGCGGCCTCGGCCGCGTCCTTCGCCAGCGTGCCGCCATACAAGTCCACGCAGAAGGCCTGGAAGCCCTGCGGGGCAAGGCGCCGGGCAATGCCGCGCACCTGTTCATTCAGCCCCCACCACTCGTGGACGACGAGGACGGCAGGCGCTCCGGCCCCGGCCGAGTCCTCCAGAAAACCGGGCAGGACGTTGCCGTCGGCGGTGACGAGCTGGGACATGGGAGTCGCTCCCTTCCAAACCCCTCGTTGCGGGCCCACGTTGCAGCACCTGCTGGCAAAAATGCCAGCGGCCCGGGGTGCCCCTCCCCCAGAAGGAGGACTGGCCCCGGAAAGGCCCGCTGGGGGCCAGGGCCGGGCGGCTCTGCCCCTTAAGTTACTGGTGCCAACATTGACCCTCGAAGTTAAGCACGACGCCCGCCGAGTCCCAGGGTTAAGCCTTGGGCCCTCCAAGGAGAGGACACCCATCCATGACTTACGCGCTCGTCGCTGTCGCGGTGCTGCTGGGCCAGGCCCCCGCCACCGCCCCCGCCCCCGCCGCCACCTCCCAGAAGGCGGACCTGCCCCCGCCGAACTTCTCCTCAAAGGGGACCCCGGACCCGATGGTGCCGGCCCACGACAGCGGCCTGCCGCTGCTGAGGCTGGAGGAGGCCATCACCCAGGCGCGCACCCGGAACCTGGACCTCAAGGCGGCGGTGGCCCGCTATGAGGCGGCCAAGGAGATTATCTGGAAGACGTCCTCAGGCTACTTGCCCCAGCTGGCGGTGCAAGGCAGCTACCAGCGCAACAATATTGGCGCCGCCTTCGCCGCACCGGAAGGCCTTTACATCCGCCAGGGCGTCCCGGAAACGAATTACTACGCCCCACCCCCGGCCAACCTGCCCGGCACGGTGCCCAACCCGGCCCTCACCGTCGTGCCGGTGTACTCGAAAATCATCGTCCAGGAGCAGAACCAGTGGAACGGGCAGATTGGGGGCAGCCAAACCATTCTCAACCTCTCCCTCATCGCCTCCATCCGCTCCTCGACGCTGACCGCCCGCGCGGCGGAGTTCAACCTGGCCAACACCCAGCGCAACATCCTCTTCGGCGTGGCCCAGCAGTACTACAGCGCCGCCGCGCTCCGCCGCGCCGCCGAAGTCCAGGCCCAGCAGCTGGAGATTGAAACCTACCGGGAGAAGGACGCACAGGTGCGTTTTGGCGCAGGCTCGGTCAACAAAATCTTCTTGCTCAGCGCTCAAATCGGCAAGTCGCAGGCCGAGCAGAACCTGCGCGCCTCGCGCTACGCCTACGCCTCCTCCAAGGCCGCGCTGGCGGTGCTGCTCGAGCGCAGCCCGGACTTCGAGGTGGAACTTCCCCCGGACCCGGTGCTTCCCGCGGACCTGGAGAAACTCGAAGACATCGCCCCCATGAAGCGCCCGGACGTCTTGACTCTCAAGACGCAGGCCGAGGCGGCCGGCGCCAACACCACCAGCATCTGGCTCAGCTACCTGCCCACGGTGCGCTTCAGCGGCGCCTACCTTGTCACCAACGCCACCGGCTTCACCGGCCTGCAGAACAGCTGGTACTACAACGTCGCCCTCAACTGGACTCTCTTCGACGGCGGGCTGCGCGAGGCCAGCCTGCGCGAGGCCCAGGCCAATGAACGGGCGGCGGTGGCCAGCGCCGAGTCCCTGGAGCTGCAGTCCAAGGAACAGGTGCGCGCCGCGCAGCTGGCCCTCGAATCGGCGCGGGCCAACCGGGAGAAGGCGGCGGAACAGGTACGGCTGGCCCAGGAGAACCTGGCCCTCATCAAGATTAATACCGAGGCCGGCGCGGCCACCTACCTCGAGCAAGAGGACGCCATCAGTAGCCTCAACCAGGCCCAGCTGCTCCTCATCCAGGAGACGCTGAATGCCCAGCTGGGGGTGCTGGCCATGGAGAATGCGGCCGGCATCTACGACCCGCAGTAGGGGCCGTCCAGGGTTAGCCCCACCTCCAGTCGGCGAAGCGCTCGCGCAGCGCGGACTTGAGGAACTTCCCAGCCGAGGTGCGGGGAATGGCGTCGACGTAGACGAAGGCGTCGGGGAGCCAGAAGGCGGCGAAGTGTGGGGCGAGGAAGTCCCGCAGTTCCGCCGGGGCGACGCTGGCCCCCTCGCGCAGCACCACCGCTGCCAGCGGCCGCTCGCTCCACTTGGGGTGGGGCACGGACACCACGGCCGCCTCCTTCACTGCCGGGTGCGCCATCAGGCGGTTCTCCAGCTCGACGCTGGAAATCCACTCCCCGCCGGACTTGATGAGGTCCTTCAGCCGGTCGCACACCTTGATGGAGCCCGTGGCGTCGAGGGTGACGACGTCCCCGGTGCGGAACCAGCCGTCCTGCGTCCAGCGGTCGTTGGACTCGTCGTTCTGGTAATAGCCGGAGGCCACCCAGGGGCCGCGCACGTGCAGCTCTCCCGGCGTCCGGCCGTCCCAGGGCACCTCACCGGACTCGCTGACGGCGCGGATGTCCACCCACGGGGTGGGCCGTCCCTGCCGGGCGCGCTGCGCGTAGGCCTCGTCCTCGGACAGCCGGGGCGCGTCGGGGCCCAGCTGGCTGACGGAACCGACGGGGGACATCTCCGTCATCCCCCAGGCGTGCACCACGGTGAGGCCGTGCTTGTCGAAAGCGCGAATCATCGACTCCGGCGCGGCTGAGCCGCCCACCACCATGCGCAGGCCAGGGGCCAGCTTCCAGCGCCCGGGCTCTCTCTGCAGGGCGTCGAGGATGGCCATCCACACCGTGGGCACGCCGGCGGCGCAGGTGACGCGTTCGGCCTGCATGAGGTCCAGCAGCGACACCGCGTCCAGGTGCGGTCCGGGGAACACCAGCTTGCACCCCATCATGGTGGCCGCGTGCGGCAGCCCCCAGGCGTTGGCGTGAAACATGGGCACCACCGGCAGAAGCGTGTCGCGGTGGCTGAGGGCCAGGCTGTCCACCAGCGCCACCCCGAGGGCATGCAGGGCATTGCTGCGGTGGGTGTAGACGACGCCCTTCGGCTGCCCGGTGGTGCCGGACGTGTAACACATGCCGGCGGCGTCCCCCTCGCAGAGGACGGGCGGCGTCCAGCGGCCCTCGGCCGTGGAAAGCAGCCCCTCGTATTCCCCGCCGCCCGAGGAGGGGACCACCACCGCCCTCTCAACGCGGGTGCGGTCGCGGAACTTCTCCCACAGCGGCAGCAGCACCTCGTCCACCACCAGCAACCGGTCCGAGGCATGGGTGGCGATGTAGGCCAAGTCATCCGGGTGCAGGCGCAGGTTGAGGGTGTGCACCACGCCGGCCGCCAGCGGGGCCCCCAGGTACAATTCCAAGTGGGCCGCGTGGTTCCACATCAGGGTGGCCACCCGTTCGCCGGGCCGCAGGCCCCAGCGCGCCAGCGCCTCGGCCAGCTTCCGCGCGCGCGCACACACCGCGCCGTAGGTTGTCCGGTGCAGGCTTCTGTCCACCCGCCGGGACACCACCTCCACGCCCGGGAAGACTTTCTCCGCGCGCGCCACCAGGTGGTCCAGCGTGAGCGGGAACTGCATCATCGTGGAAAGGGAAGGGACCATTTCGGGGGGACCCGGGACGTCGCGGGCCGGCGGGTTAGGGCGCTGCAGCGGCGAAGGTGTCGCAACTTTCCAGCTTGCCCTCTTTCAGCCCGCGGCTGAACCACGTCACCCGCTGCTGGGACGTGCCGTGGGTGAAGCTTTCCGGGACGACGTAGCCCCGGGAGCGCTTCTGCAGCGTGTCATCGCCGATGGCGGACGCCGCGCGCAGGCCGGCTTCCATGTCCCCCGGCTGCAGCAGCGGCCCCCGACGGTTGGCCTGGTTGGCCCAAACCCCGGCGAAGCAGTCCGCCTGCAATTCCTGAAGCACCGACACCTGGTTGGACAGGGCGCGGTCGCCGCGTCGGCGCAGCGCGTCCGTCTTGTCGAAAATCCCCAGCTGCTTCTGGACGTGGTGCCCCACCTCGTGCGCCACCACGTAGGCCTGCGCGAAGTCCCCCGGCGCGCCGAAGCGCCGCGTCAACTCGTCGAAGAAGGCGAGGTCCAGAAAGACGCGCTGGTCGAGCGGACAGTAGAAGGGCCCGGCCGCGCTCTCGGTGAAGCCGCAAGCCGAATCGACTCCCCCGCGGAAAAGCACCAGCTTCGGTGGCACGTAGCGCACGCCGCGCGCGGCCAACAGCGGCGTCCAGGTGTCCTCGGTGCTGGCCAGCACCACCGACACGAAGTCCTTCTGGCGTTCTTCCTGGGGGCTGCCCTTCACCGGGGCGGTGGAGGTGGGCGCGCTGGTCGGGGCGGTGCCCGTCTGGCTGAGCAGCGCCAGCAGCTGCGAGGGGTCGACGCCGAACAGCCAGCCCACCAGCAGCGCAATCAGCGTCACCCCGGTGCCCACCGCCACCGGACGGCCGAAGCCGCGGCGGTCCTCCACGTTGTCGCTGCGCCGTCCTTCTTCCCAGTCCATACGGCTGCCTCCTGGCAAGGCCCGAGACTGCCCGGCAAGGCCCCCTGTTAGCACGGGCCGCCTGGCCGCTTCGCCCCCCTCCAGGGGCCGGGGGGGGGGCGGTTACAGCTTCTCGAGGAAGGAGACGTCCCAGAAGTTGGCCGAGGACTCCACCGCCACCAGCGCCTTGGCGTGCTCGCTCAGCGCGTCGAAGTAGTCCAGGTACACCTGATTCACCGTCCGCTGGGAATCCAGCACCTCCAGCAGCGTCGCGCTGCCGCGCTGGTAGCTGTAGAAGGTGGCCTCGGCCACCTTGTCCGCGTCCGACAGGACGCCACCGGTAAACAGTTCCACCCGGCGCACCGCCGCCCCGTAGCGGGCCAGCGCCTGACGCACTTCAATCTCCACCGCCAGCTCTCCCTGCCGCAGCTGCAGCGTGGCCTGGGTGGTGCCGGCGACCGCGGCGTCCACCTCTCCGTTGTAAATTCGGGCCAAGGGCAGCGGGATGGAGAAGCCGAAGTTGAGGGCGCTGAAGGCCGGCTGGGTGAAGGCGCCCGTGCCGGTGGCCGAGTAGGCGTAGCCGAGGTTGAGGGTCAAATCCTCCCAGCGGTTGGCGTGGGCCAAATTCAGCTTCCCCCGCGCGCCTTCCAGCGCGTAGCGCTTGCTGGCGAGGTCCGGGCGGTCGGCCTTCGCGCGCGCCACCAGCACGTCCACGTCGAAGGTGCGGGTCGCAATCTTCAGCGTGCCCGCCGGGGTGATGGCGCCGGCCGAGCTTCCAATCCGCAGCCCGAGGGCGAGCCGCGCGCTCTCGGCGTCGCCCTCGGCGGCCAGCACCTCGCTCGCGAAGCGCTGCGCCTCCACCCGGGACTGGATGTAGGCAATCTGCCCAATGTCGCCGGCGCGCAGCCTTTCGGCGTTGACGGCCACCAGGCGGGCGAAGCCGGCCTGCGTCTGCTTCTTGCGTTCCAGCACCATCCGGCTGTGCAGCGCGTCGATGTAGTCGTTGCTGGCGTTGCTGCGCAGCGTCCGGAAGAAGTCATCCAGGTCACTCTTGGACTGGGACAGCCCGGCTTTGGCCACCTCGACGCGCCCGCCGCGCTTGCCGCCAATCTCGATGGTTTGGGAAAGGCCCACGTCGTAGGTGGTGGGCGAGCCGACGTTGCTCAAGTCCAGGGAACCGACCCCCGCCGACAGCACCGGCTCCGGGAAGACGCGGGCCAGGGAGATTTGCGCCTCGGCGATGGGCACGTTGAGGCGCTGGGCAGCCAGTTCCAAGTTGGCCGACCCCACCTGGGCCAGGTACTCCTCGAAACTGATGCCCGGGCCCCCGGGGGCGGGCGTCGCCCCCGAAAGCAGGCCCCACAGCAGCAGGGCCGCATTCACGCCCGACTCTCCACCGGCGCTGTTGCGGCGACCTCCGTCCGGGCGACGCTGTGTCGCCGCTGCACCCAGCGCTCGATGACTTCATACAGCACCGGCAGCACCAGCAAGGTGAGTGTGGTGGCCGACACCAGGCCCCCCACCACCACCGTCGCCAGGGGCCGCTGCACGTCGCTGCCGATGCCACGGGCCAGCGCTGCCGGGGATGAGGCCCAGGGTGGCCACGGTGGCCGTCATCAACACCGGCCGGAAGCGCTCCTCGGCGCCGCGGGCGACGGCCTCCATCAGTTCCAGCCCGCTGTCGCGCAGGTGGTTGAGGTTGGACACCATGAGGACGCCGTTCTGTACCGAGATGCCGAAGAGCGCGATGAAGCCCACCGCGCTGGAGACGTTCAGCGTCATGCCCCGCAGGTGCAGCGCCACCATGCCGCCCAGCACCGCCAGGGGCACGTTGATGAGGATGAGGGCGGCATGCCGCAGCGTCCCGAAGGCCCCGTACAGAAGCAGAAAAATCAGCGCCAGCACCACCGGCATGATGAAGGCCAGCCGGGCCTGGGCCCGCTGCTGATTTTCGAAGAGGCCGCCCCAGCTGATTTCGGTGGTGGCCCGGTCGTAGTCGACATCCTTCTCAATCCGCTCATGCGCCTCCTTCAGGAAGGAGGACAGGTCGCGGCCCCGCAGGTTCAGCTTCACCGTCAGGTGGCGGCGGTTGGTTTCCCGGGTGATGGTGCTCTCGCCGCTCCGCAGGGTGACGTCCGCCACCTGGTTGAGCGGGATGCGCGCACCCCCGGGGGCGGTGAGGGTGAGGTCTCCAATCTCCTCGGGGTTGCTGCGGACGCCGGGGATGAAGCGCACCGCGATGTCGTAGCGCTTCTCGCCGAGAAAAAGTTGACCCACTGCGCGGCCGCCGATGCCGACTTCGATGAGGTCGGCGATGTCCGAGACGTTGATGCCAAAGCGGGCGGCCGCCTCGCGGTCCACCTTGACTTGAAGTTGCGGAAGCGGCGGCTCCTGGTCGATGGCCACGTCCACCGCGCCGGGCGTCTTTTCCAGGGCCTCGGCCACGGCCTGGGCCACGCGACGGGTTTCGGCGAAGTCCTTGCCGTACACCTTCACCACCAGCTCGCTGTGCGCGCCGGCAATCTTGTCATTGACGCCGTCGATCATCGGCTGGGAGAAACCCACCGTAGATGCCCGGGAGGCGCGCGTAGCGCGCGCTTAGCTTTTCGATGAGGTGGTGCTTGGTTTCCCCGCCTTCCAGGTGTTGTAGGGGGTGAGCCCCACCGAGGCCTCGATGTGGGACGGCGTCCAGGGGTCCGTCCCGTCGTCGTTTCGCCCAAGCTGGGTGACGATGTAGGAGACTTCCTTGAATTCGCGCGTCGCCTTGCGCAGCTCACCCGCCATCTCGCTCGCCTTCTGCAGCGAGATTCCCGGCGGCAGCTGGACTTGTAACCAGATGGAGCCCTCGTCGAGTTCCGGCAGAAATTCCTTCCCGACAGTGATGGTGAGGACGATGGCGACCAGGAGCGCCACGGCAGCAGGCACCAGCGCCAGCGCTGGCCGCCCCAGCACGCTGCGCAGGTTCCTGTCATAGGCGGCCGTCACCCAGACCAGCGCCGGATTCCTCCAGAACTTCCGCGGCCGCTTGTAGGCCTGAAGCGCCAGGCCGGGCACCAGCGCCAGCGCCACCAGGATGGCGCCGGCCAGCGCGTAGCCCACCGTGTAGGCCATGGGCGAGAACAACTTCTTCTCCACGCGCTGGAAGGCGAAGAGCGGGATGTAGGCGGTGATGATGATGATGGTGGCGAAGAACATCGGCCGCGCCACCTGCGTCGCCGCCGTGCGCGCCTCCTCCAGCTCCACCGGCTTGTCCGGATGGGCCTCGCGGCGGCGGAGGATGTTCTCCATCACCACGATGGCGCCGTCCACGATGATGCCGAAGTCGATGGCGCCCAGCGACAGCAAGTTCGCCGGGATGTTGGTGAGGTGCATCAGGATGAAGGCGATGAGGAGGGAGAGCGGGATGGTGATGGCGACAATCAACGCGCCCCGCACGCTGCCCAGAAACAGCATCAGCACCAGGACCACCAGGGTCATGCCCTCCAAGAGGGTATGGGACACCGTGTTGAGGGTGGTCTTCACCAGGTCGGTGCGGTCGAGGTAGGGCACCACCTTCACGTCCGGTGGCAAAAGGCCCCGGTTGAGCGCGTGCACCTTGGCGTGCAAGCCCTCCAGCACCCGGGAGGGATTCTCCCCGCGCAGCAGAAGGACAATCCCGGAGACGCCGTCCGGGTTGTCGTCTTTGCCGAGAATGCCGTTGCGCTCGAGCGCACCGAGGCGCAATTCCCCAAGGTTGCGCAGCAGCACCGGCGTCCCATTCTTCTGGTTGATGACGATGTTGCCGAGGTCATCCAGGCTGCGGATGAGGCCGATGCCGCGCACGACGAAGGCCTCATCCCCGCGCCGCACCATGCTGCCGCCGGCGTTGGAGTTGTTGGACGAGACCGCCTCCATCACCTGCTTCAGCGACAGGTTGTACTGGGCCAGCTTGGACGGGTCGAGAAGCAGCTGGAACTGCGTCGTCTCCCCGCCGAAGTTGGTGACGTCGGCCACGCCGAAGACCTGCTTCAGGGTGGGAATCACCACCCACTCCTGTAGCTCCTTCAGCTCGCGCTGGCTGCGACTCGGCGACTCGAGCGTGTAGCGGAAGATTTCGCCAATTGGCGAGGTGAGCGGGTCAAGGCCAGTGGTGGCGCTGGTGGGCAGGTTGACGGTGTTGATGCGCTCCTGAATCCGCTGCCGGGCGAAATAGTCCTCCACGCCATCCCTGAAGACCAAGGTGATGAGCGAGAGCCCGAAGGTGCTCTTGCTGCGCATGATTTGAAGGCCTGGAATCCCATTCAACTCCCGCTCGAGCGGGATGGTGACCTGCTCCTCCACCTCCTCGGCGGCGTGGCCGGGGTAGGTGGTCACCACCTGGGCGGTGGTGTCGGAGATGTCCGGGTAGGCCTCCACCGACAGCTCCGTCCAGGAATAGACGCCGAAGACGGCCACCAGCAGAAACAGCGCCACCATCAACCAGCGCCGGTCCAGGCAAAACGAGACGAAACGGTCAATCACTGCAGCACCACCGCCGCGCTCGTCACCACCCGCGTCCCGGCGTCGAGTCCCTCGGAGATGACGGTCACTTCACCCTGCTGCTGTCCAGTGACGACGCGGTGCGCCTCGAAGACCCAGGGCTCCACCTCGACGTAGGCGAAGCTTTCATCGCCGCGCAGCACCAGGGCGGCGGTGGGCACCACCACGCGGGGCGTGGAGGTGCCGGAGAAGCGGACGGTGGCGAACATGCCGGGCTTGAAGCGTCCGTCCGGGTTGTCCATGGCCACCCGCACCTTGACGGTGCGGGTGTCGAGGTCGAGCAGGTCCGCCACAGAGAAGACCTTCCCGACGAAATGGTCATCGGGGTAGGCGGAGAAGACGGCGGTGGCCTGGTCTCCCACCTTCACCCGGCGCACGTCCTTCTCCTGGACGCTGGCGGTGAGCCACACCGTACTGAGGTCCGCCACCGTCATGAGGATGGCGTTGGGGTCGTTCTTGAATTCCCCGCCGGTGACGGCCAGGTCCACCACGCGGCCGGAGATGGGCGAGCGCACCACCAGCGGCCCGGGCGGCCCATCCGCGCTCACCCCCAGCTGCTCCAGCCGCTTTCTGGCGCGCTCCAACTCACTCTGGGCAACGGTGCGGTCGGCCTCCGCCTGCTCCAGGTCGCGCTGCGCGCCAATGCCATGCTCATTGAGGTCCTTCTGCCGCGCGTAGTTCTTCTGGGCCTGGGCGAGCCCGCTCTTGGCCTTCACGTAATCCGCCCGGGCCTGGGCCAGGTCCGGCGAGTTGAGCAGCAGCAGGGGCTGGCCCTTCTCCACGCGGTCGCCAAGGTGCACGAGCAGCTTCTCGACGCGGCCCGCCAGGGGCGGGGAGATTTTCGCCAGGCGCGCCGGGTCGCTCTCCACCGAGGCCGTGGCGAGCAGCTGGCTCTGGATGTTCTGCTCGGTGGCTGGCTCCACCTTGATGCGGCTTCGCAGCGGGCTGCCCTCGGGCACCAGCACCCTGGTGCCCTGCCGCTCGTACATGTCCGGGGGCGCGGCAACGGGCTTTTCCTTGCCGCACGCCGCCAGCACCACCAAGGCCCCGAACAGGTGACGGCGGCGCGTCAGCGCGGCCACATTCCAGTGGGGTCCTGCAAGGTGGGCCATGGGCCAGGCTGCGTAGCACTCTGCCAGAAGCGAGGGAAAGCACGACGCGCGCAACGTTCCTGTGCCGCCCCCCTGCCGGGGGCAACCGGGGGGCCTACTAGGTGCCGAGCTGGGCCGCGAGGAAGCGCACTGCCTGCCGTTCCGCCCAGAAGCGGGGTGCCCAGGCCTGGCCGGAGAGGAAGCCGACGTGCCCTCCCAGGGCGGTGCGCAGCACCGTCAGTGCTGAGGGCTGGGCCGCCGCCGCGGGCAAGGAAGCGGCGGGAATCATCGGGTCGTCCTCCGCATTCAACAGCAGCGTCGGCCGCCGCACCTCGGCCAGCCGCGGGCCGCTGGAACAGCGCCGGTAGTAGTCGAGCGCGCCCTGGTAGCCGTTGCTGGGCCCGGTGAAGGCGTCGTCGAAGTCCTGCAGCAGCCGGGCGGAGGCGATGCGCCGGGCGTCCAGGCCGTGGCCCGGGTGGGTGGCCAGCTTGGCCAGCGCCTTCCTCTTCAGGCTTTTCAGGAAGTGCCGACGGTAAATGCCACAGCCCCCCCACGGCCTGTCCAGGGCCAGGGCACAGGCCAGCAAGTCAAAGGGCGTACTGACGGCCGCCGCGGCGACGAAGGGCGCTGCCTGTCCCGTCTCGGCCAACAGCTTCAACAGCGCATTGCCGCCCAGGGAGAAGCCCACCGCCACCAGGGGCCCCCGCACGCGCGCCGCCATGTGTCCGGCCACGTGCAGTGGGTCCCCCGTCTCGCCGGAGCAGTAGCTGCGCAGCGTCCGGTTGGCTTCCCCGCTGCAGGAGCGGAAATTCATCGCCACCGCCCCCCAGCCAAGGCCCTTTGCCTCGTGCAGCGTCTGGCGGACGTAGCCCGAGGCGCTGCTGCCCTCCAGTCCGTGCAGCACCAGCAGGTGCGGCCGCTCCGCCGGGGCCTCCAGCCAGTCCAGGTCCAGAAAGTCCCCGTCGGGCGTGGCAATGCGCTCGCGCCGCAGCGCCAGCGTGGCGGGACGCCGCAGCAAATAGGCCCCCAGCGTCTGCGCTTGGGCGTGGGACAGGCCGGGCGCCGGCGCGAATGGTTCGGCCGAAAACGTCAGGCCTGCACCTTGGCGCACGCCGCGCAGCTGTCTGCACCCGCCTTGCAAATGGCGTGGTGTGCCCATTGCTTGCAGCGGGCCTTCTCGCGCCCCTGGCACCGCTGCTGGCCCACCTTGAGGCAGGCCAAGGCGCCGTCGATGAGAGGCCCGTGGCCCGACGCGCTGAGCGCGGCCCAGGCCGCCGGGCCCGCCGCCCGGGCGCCCATGGACATGCCCACCGCCGCGGCCCCCACCGCCCCTCGCGTCACGTCTCGTCGCTTCACGCGCGTGCGCCTCGTCCCCTTTCAGCTTTCAGCCGGCAAGCGTCGGCCGGCCGCGTCTGGGCTGTCAATTTCCCTAGGGCACGACGGCCCCGCCCGAAGCGTGCCGGCGGCAAGCAGGGGCTACCTGGCGCGGGACAGCCGGCGCGCGCGTCCCAGGCGGGGGGCAGGCGCGGAGGCGCGGCGCCGGCGCGGGGCGGCCTCGCCAATGGGGTCCGGGCATACCGAGTGCAGCCGGCAGGTGCCACACTCGGCGCCGCTCCACACCGCGGAGAAGAGGGCCCGCAGCCGGTCGATGACGTCGAAGTCCTCGGTGAGGAGGCCGACTTCGAAGTTGCGCGCGTCGGCATGCTTGGCCCCCAGCCCGGCCCCCGTCAGGTTGGCGCTGCCGAGGTAGGCCCACCCCCCGTCCACCACCACGCATTTGAAGTGGACGCGCGGGCACACCTTCAGCTGTAGCCCACCGCGCACCAGCGACGGCAGCTTGTCAAAGGCGCGCCGGAAGGGACGGCTGGGGAGCTCGGCGTGCAACAGCCGCAACTCCACGCCCCGGGCCGCCAGCGTCCGGAACAGCCCCAGCACCGAGTCGAAGCGCCCGTCCTGCTCGACAAACATGGCCTTCACGTTGGCGGTGGCCATCCACGCCGACTCGCGTGCGTGGGCCAGCTTGTCGAGGATGACGCTGCGGTAGAGCGCCTCGCCGGTGACCAGCTCTGCTTGGATGGGACGCAGCACCTTGGGGAACTCCCCGCAAGGGGGTAGCACGGCCCGCTCGCCCCGTCGCGAAACCTCCCGCCGCTGCTAGGCTGGCTGTCCCCCGGCGGACACTGGAAAAGCGCGTGCCCTCCCTCACCGTCCACTCCCACCCGCTGCTCGCGCTGCGCGCCTTCCTCACCCAGTTTCCCGCGCCCTTGGGCACGCTAAAGACAGCGGCCTACGGCGCACTGTTGTCTGCCTCGGCGCAGGCGCCCTTCAGCCCGACGGAGGTCGTCCGCACCGCCATCCGGGACCTCCTCCGCCACGGCGGCTTCAAGCCCACCGGGCGCAGCAAGCCGGCGTCGGAGTACCTGGCGCGGGCGGCGACGGCGGGGCAACTCAAGGCCATCAATCCCGCCGTGGACGTGGGCAACGTGGTGGCACTGCACTCCGGGCTGCCGGTCAGCGTGGTGGACGTGGCGCACCTGGTGCCGCCCCTCGTCGTCCGGCTGGCCCCGGCCGGCAGCCGCTACGTCTTCAACGCCGCGGGGCAGGAGATTGACGTGGAAAACCTGCTCTGCTTGGAGGACGGCGACGGGCCCTGCGCCAACCCGGTGAAGGACGCGCAGCGGACGAAGACGGACGACGCGACGACGCAGACGCTGACGGTGGTGTGGGGCAGTACCGCGCTGGGAGAGTTGGTGGATGAGGCGGTGGGCTGGGCGTGGGAACTGCTGGGCCGCGTCGGCGCCACCTGCGAAGCCGTCACCCGCACGTCGCCGCCCGGGTGAAGCGAAGCGGTGTCAGCCGTCCAGCGGCCCGTCCGCCGCGGGAGGCCGCCGGGTGGCGAGCGCCACCGGCTCGGCGAAGGGGTCCGTCGTGGAGAAGCCCCACTCGGCGTCGAAGCCGGCCCGGAAGCGGGCCAGCGCGTCGGCCCGCGCGTGGCCCTCCAGCGCATAGGCGTTGGAGACGTGGCGAGCCAAGTCGGCGAGCACAATTCCCCAGGCTGCCGGGTCTCGGTAGGCATCCGCCCGCACCGTCACGTGCAGGCGTCCCCGGGCACTCCAGAAGCGAAGCACTTCGCGGGCTTCGTCATCCGCGGCGACTCGGGGGGGGATGGACAGTTCGTTTTCGTGTGACATCCGTCTTCTTTCCTGGCAGCGAAGTTTAAGTCTGCTGGCCGACGTGCCTCAACGGCCTCCCCGCGGCGCCCGGCGGCGCAGTGGCTTGCGGCGCGCCCGGGCCGTCGGCCGGCGCTCCGCCGCTTTTGGGGAGAGGGCCGCGGCCACGCGGTCGGGCCCCAGGGCCGCCACCTCCCACTCGGCGTCCAGGCCCTCGCGGATGCGCTCCAGCGCCACCTGCACCGGCAGCCCCTTGCGGGAATAGCTACGGGCGGCGGCCACGGCGACGTCCACCAGGGCAACACCCCAGGCGGCGGGGTCCATCCACAAGTCCTCGCGCAATTCCACGCTGACTTGTTCGCCGGACACCCAGGCCCGGAGGAACTCCAGCGACGCTGGATTGGCCCGCGACAAGGCGGGGGCCTCCAGGGCGAAGCCAGACGCAGGTGGGTCAGCGGGGAGACCGTCCTTCATGGCGCACAAAAGCAGTCGCAGGATTCGTGCCGCATGCCGGCTGAATTGTCGTGCCCTGGGACTTCCGTCTGGGCCACGCGTTCCGCTGCGGGGTGCAGGCCGAGGCGAGGAAGACTGTCCACCACAGTGAAGCCGGGCCGACCCAGGGGCAAGACGGACCACGCTATGGTGGCGACATGACGCTGCAGGTCGAACCCAACGCGTGGGACACGGCCCTCTTCCACGCCTTCAACCGGGACTTCGGCCCCGGCGTGGATGGCCTGGTGCGTTTCTTCCACGGACCGCGCTCGGCCATCCTCTTCACCGTCCTTCTGCTGGCGTACGCCGCCTGGCGGTGGCGCGCCCGGGCGGTGCCAATTGTCCTGGCGGCGGTGCTGGCCACCGTGGCGACGGACCTCATCGGCGCCCGCGTGCTGAAGCCCGTCATCGCCCGGACGCGGCCCTGTTATGCGTTGCCGGACGGCTCCTTTCGCCAGCTGGTGGCCGTCTCCAACTCCGGAAGCCTGCCCAGCCTGCACGCGGCCAACTGGTTTGCCGCGGTGACGCCGCTGGCGGTGGCCGCGCCGGCAGTGGGGCCCGTCCTTTTCGGCCTGGCCGCGCTGGCCGGCCTCACCCGGGTGGTGGCCGGCGTGCACTGGCCTTCGGACGTGCTGGCCGGGGCACTGTTGGGGGTGGCCTTTGGGCTACTGGCCAGCTGGGCCGTGCACGCCTGCTTACGCTGGTGGCGCGAGCGGGCACTGCTGCCCAGGCCCGGCTAGGGACCGCCGAAAATGACGGCCAGGGTGACGTAGAAGGCCGCCGGCGGCGCTGCGGTGAAGGTGTAGGCGTTGTACGGGGTGCGCGGGGTCGTCAGGCTTCCAACGGGAAAGTTGGCCGGCCCGTAGAAGGGCGTCAGCGCGTACTGAAGGTTGGTGAGGTTTTCCGCGCGAAAGCCAAGCTCCAGCACCCGCCAGCGCAGCGTGGCGTCGAGGTCCAAGGTGAAGGTGGCGGGACTGCGGACGCCGTCGCCCACCGGGCGCGAGCCGATGTAGCTGGCCTTCAAGGTAAGTTGCCCCACCAAGGGCGACCCGTCGATGGTCAGGCCAGGCACCGGGCCAAACACCGCGCCATACAGGCGCGCCACCCAGGCGGGGACCAGCGGCACCAGTTGCTGGCTGTCCGTGTAGAAGGCGTCCGCATAGGCTAGGGTCCCCAGCACGTCGAACCACGTCCCGGTCGCGCGCGAGGAGCCGACGAAGCCCACCCGGGTGGTGCCGGGCGAGGGCACCGCGTAGCCGACGCTCGGGTCGAAGACCAGGTCACTCGACAGCACGCTGTAGAAGCCCACCGCGCGCGCCGTCACGTCCAGTGTCCCGAAGCGGCGCTTGTACAGCACCCCTCCCTCCACCGCCTGCTGCTTGGCAAAGGGGCTGGGGGGCGGCTGGCCTGCCTGCACCGGCACCCCCACGTACTGCGCGTCCAGCGACTGCGCCCCCACGCCGTAGCTAACGGACAGCGTCACACTGGGCGTCACCTGCGCCAGGGCCGTCACCCGCGGTTCAAAAAGGCCGGCGCCGGTGGACTTCCTTTCCGGGGCGGTGCTGGTGCACACCCGGCTGAGGGAGGTGCCGGCCACGTAGGCCCCGCCCAAATCCCCGCAGTTGAAGAGGACGTCGTAGGAGAAGTACTCCTGGCGAAACCCGCCGCGCAGCCGGAACCAGTCGGTGGGGCGAAAGTCGCCATCCACGTACGCGGCCAGGTTCACGACGTCCGAGGTGGTGTCGTTCTCCAGCGCGTAGGGCGTCGTCGTGCCTTCGATGAGACGCGACACGTTGGGCGTCGCATGGTCGTACCGGGCGTAGAAGCCAAGCTCCAGCGACTGCTCGCGGCCAAGCCAGGGCCCACTCAGCCGGTAGCTGCCGCGGCTTCCGGTGGTGAAGGCGCTGTAGGACTGCTGGATGCCCTCGCCGACAGTGCCGGGAGGCGTCTGGGGAGGGTTTTCCTCGCTGGGAAAAATGCCCTCGAAGTTTTCGAGAATCTTCAGCGTGCGCCAGATGAGGAAGGCCTGCAGCTTGAAGACACCGGAGCCAGCCGGGATTTCCAGGTCCGCGGCGAGGTTGAACGTCTGCGCCTCTCCACCGAGCAGGGTGTCGTAGGTGCCGTAGAAGGGAATGAGTCCCGCCTGCACGTCGTCCTGCCGCACCACGCCCGCCATCTGGTACTGGGACGTGTAGCCGGTGGCGAGCAGGTGCCACAGCCCCCGGGCCCCCAGCGTCCCCTCGTACTGGCCCATGACGCTGACCGCCGTCCCGGAGCGGTTGGCGCCGTAGCCATTCGTCTTGATGTAGGAGGCCGCGAGAAACGTCCCGGTGCGCTCCTCCGCCGGGGCGATGACGCCCAGCGCGCGTACCGTCCCGAAGCTGCCGTAGCCGGCCTGCAGCCGGATGCCCCGTTCCAGCACGCCCAGGCTGTAGTCGGCGCTGCCGGCCGCCGCGAAGTCCCCCTGGCGCGGGTCGTAGGGCCCCTCCAGCACCACCACCTCGCGCACCACCTCCGGGATGATGAAGTTGAGGTCCGCGTAGCCCTGGGCGTCGGTGTTGGCCACCTGGTTGATGGGCACGCCGTTCAAGTTAAATTCGACCGCGGTGCCCTGGTCGGCGTTGAAGCCGCGCAAAATAATCTGCTGCGCGTGGCCCAGGCCGCCCTCGTTGCCAATGACGATGCCCGGCGCCATCTCCAGCGCCTTGGCCGCCGAGGCGCCGACGGTCGCGGCCAGCGCCCCCATCTCAATCTGAAAGTCGCCGGTGCCGAAGTCCTGGTGCCGGGTGCCGCGCACGGTGACTTCCTCAATGGCCTCGGCCTCCCCGGCGCCGCCCGCGCCGGGCGGCGGCGCCACCGGCACCACCACCGGGGCGGCGGCCGCGGGCGGGCCGACGGGGCTGGGCACGCCGGCGTCAGGCGGGGCCACTGGGGCCGGCGGCTCGAAGCGGAACGGAATGCGGATGCGGGCCGGGATGGGCGTCCCGTCGCGTCGGGCGGGGCTAAACGTCCAGCGCTTCACCGCCTCCAGCGCCGATGCGTCGAAGGCCGGCCCGCCGCTGTCCACCACCTCCGCCCCCGTCACCTGCCCCTGGGCGTCCAGCGTCACCAGCGTGACGACGGCGGCCGCCTGGGTGGCCCCGGCGGGGTAGATGGCCGCCGGGCTGTCGAGGACTTTGGGCGCGACAACGTCCGCGAGGGCCGCGGTGCCAAGCAAGCAGACTGCCAGGACGAGGAGTCGGGAAGTCATCGAACGAAGTGCACCGAGATGGGAGGGGTGAGGCCGGCCACCGCCTGGCCGCTGTCGTCCAGCTCCGGCCGGAAGGGTTCCGACAGGGCACAGGCCTGCGCGGCCTGGGAAAAGCTGTCCTTGGGGCTACTGAGGACGTCCACCGCGCGCGCCCGGCCGTCGGCGGCGACGTGGATGCGGATGCGCACCGAGACGTCGTGCAAGTCCCCGGACTGCTCCTCCTCCGGCCACGGGCAGCTCCAGTCCCGGCGGGCCGGCCCAGCCGGCCGCGCCCGGCCGCTGGGCCGTGCCGCCCGGGGGGGCGGGGCGGCCACCGCCACCGTCGCTGTCCCGGAGGGCGCGGTGAAGCCCCCGGCGTAGGCGTCACTGGTGCCCACCGGCATGGAGAAGGACGTCATGTCCACCGGCTGGCTGGGGTCCGGCGCGGCGGCCACCACCTTCCCGGCGGCGGCGGAGGGGAGGGGCGTGCGGTGCGGCGGGGGTGGCGGGGGCTCCGGCTCCGCCGGCGGCTCCGGCGGAGGCGGCGGGCGCTCCAGCGTCACCACCTGCTGTTCCACCGGTGCCTTGCGTCGGTGTTCCTGGTCGCCCAGCACGCCCAGAAACACCAGCAGCGCATGCACCGCCAGCGTCACCCCCAGCGCCGTCGGCCAGCGCCACCGCGCGCTGTGTCCGCCAATCTGTTCGGCGATGGCGTACGGCCCGCCGGACAGCGTTCCCACGTCCGCGTGGGGGACGCGGTACTTGAGGACGTAGCCCTTGCGGCGGCCCTGGCTCACGGCGCGGCGGAGTCCGGCTGCACGGCGAAGGCAATCTGCGTCACCCCGGCCTGCGAGAGGAGGTCCATCGCCTTCACCACCCGGGCGTGGTGCACCTCTCCGTCGGCCTGGATGACGGCGCGCAAGTCCGGGTGGCTGTGGTGCTCGCCCCGCGCCCGCTCCAGGAAGACCGCGTCGGAGGGCACCAGCTGCCCGTTGACGCGCGTCAGGCCGTCCCGGGTGAGGGTGACGGCGAACACCGGCGTCACCTGCTCTCCGGTGGAGGCCGTCGGAAGCGTCAGCTTCAGCGCGCTGTTGGGCGCCACCACCATGCGCGCCGTCACCATGAAGATGATGAGGAGCACCAGCGCCACGTCCACCAGCGGCGTGACGTTGATGCCGGCGATGAGGCTGCTACTGCCGTTGTCTCCGTTGCTTGACGCCATCAGCCCGCCCTCGTCGGCTCGGCCGCGCTGGCCGCCGCCGGCAGCACCGGCTCCTCGGCGTTGAGGTGCGCCAGCAGCACGCTGGTGAGTGCCTCGCTGCGGGAGAGGATGGTGGCGATGCGGCGCTGGAAGTAGTTGAAGGCCGCCACCGCGGGGATGGCGACGAAGAGGCCCACCGCGGTGGCCACCAGCGCCTCGGCGATGCTGCTCATGATGGCTTGCGGGGCCAGCGCGCCGCCCGCCGCCGCCGCTCCCTCCGGACGGCCGAGCACCTCGAAGGCCTCAATAATCCCGATGACGGTGCCGAGGAGGCCGACGAAGGGGGCGTTGTTGCCCAGCGTCCCAAGGAAGGCCAGCCCCCGCTCCATGCGCGTGCGCTCGAGCGCCAGCGCGCCGCCGATGGCCTTCTCCGCGGCCGCCGGGCCGAGGTCCGCGTTGCGCAGACCGGCCAGCACCGCCGCCGCCTCCGGGGACGGCGAACGCCCCATCGCTTCCAAGGCGTCGCGGTAGCGTCCGGCGCGCAAAAGGCCGTCCAGCTCTCGGGCCAGCCGCCGCACGTCGTCGCGCAGGGAATGAAAGAAGAAGGCCCGCTCGGCGATGAGCAGGACGCTGGCCACCGACAGGGCCAGCAAAATCCACAGCACCCACGCAGCGCGCAGGTCCAACAGGACGTGTTTGAGGTGTTCGACAATGCCCATGTGCTTCCTCGCGTGCGACGGCCCGGGCCCGACTGCGACCCGGTGGACTTAGAAAAGAAAGGGGAGGGAAACGCTGCGGCCCCGCCGGGGGGGGCGGCGGCGCTCCTTCAAGCCCGGGGGGGGAAGACGAAGTCCCCCCGGGGGGAAGAGGAGGCCGCCCGCGGGCCAGCAACGCTAGGCCCGGCGCGGCAGGGCGACGCTACGCGGCCAGCGGTGGGGACTGCTTGGGAGCCCGCAACAGCAGGGCCCCATCCACCCGTTGCCACGCGGCCAAAAGTAGCAGGGCCCCCGGGTCGCCCACCGCCTCTAGCGGCAGCGCTGCACCCGCCGGGGGAGCGCCCCAGTGACGGCGGGACGCCTGCACCGGGCAGTGGTGGTGCGCGTCCCTGTCCTGCAGCGCGCTGGACGTCGCGCGGGCGTGCAGGCCAGGCGCCACCGGGGCCACCGGGGCGAGCAGGGCGTGCGCCTCGGACGGCCGGGCCTCGGTGAGGGTGCCATGTTCCCAGCAGACGCCGTGCCTCTCCAGGGCCAGGTGCCCGAGGCCCAAGAGCTGCAGCCCCAGCAGCAGCAGGGACAGGCCTGCGGCCATCGGCGTTCGGCGCGTCTGTCGGCGGGGTTTCTGCATTGCAAGGCGGGGTGCAGTGCAGCACCCCCCGCAGCTATTGTCTGTAGTGCACCGCCGCCCGCGGGTGCAAGGCGGGGGACGTAGGACTGTCTTCCCGTGGGCCCTGCGGGGCGCAGTCATTCGGCGCCGGGCGCCCGGTAAAGCGGTCCTGAAGCCAGCCCACGGCCGACACGGCGGCGCGGTCGCCCGCCTCCACGTGGCCGACGTCCGCCATCTCCAGGTAGCGCACCGTTTCGCCGCGGCGACACAGCGAGGCGACGAAGGCCGCCGTCACCGCCGGGGCCACAATGCTGTCCGCAGTGCCCTGGGCGATGAACAGGGGGGCACCGGCCGGGGACTGTCCGGGCTGGTTCGCGGGCCAGCAGCGTCTGCCAGGGTTGCAGCGTGCCTGGGTTGACGCTGGGGAAACCTTCCCGCAGCGGCTTGGCCGCGCTCAGGACAGCCAGCGCCTGCCAGGCGTTGGTGACACAGGTGCTGGCGACACTGTCCACCGCCGGCTGTTGTGCCGGCGACACCACGCCTGAAAGGGAAGCCTGGTAGACGCGGGACCAGGCCCAGAGGCTGTACGCCGCCAGCACCTTGCCGATGTCCGTCCCCAGGCCGACTTCCAGAAGCGCGGCGAGGTCCGTCGGCGGCGCGGCGGCGGCCACGCCCAAAAGGGACAATTCGGGCGCGTAGGCTGCGGCCAGCTGCCCGGCGAACAGCGCTGCCTGGCCTCCCTGGGAATTGCCCCACACCGCGAAGCGGTTGCCCGCGCCCACCTGCAGGAGCCCGCGGGCGGCCCGCACCGAGTCCAGCACCGCCCGTCCTTCGCTTTCCCCGACGAGGTAGGGGTGGGGCCCGGGCGTGCCCAGCCCCGGGTAGTCGGTGGCGGCGATGGCGAAACCGGCCGCCAGCAAGGCGGACAGCCCCGAGATGCTGCCCGGGATGCCCAGCGTCCCTTCGAAGAAGTGCCGGCCCAAAAGCGAGGGCGCGCAGCCTGTCGCCACGCCCGTGGTGGGGTGGGCCCAGGCCACCACCGGCCGGCCGCCAGGTGGCACTGGGCCCCGCGGGGCCAGCACCAGGCCGGAGACGGGCACCAGCCTGCCGTCCAGTCCGGTGGAGAGGTACAGCACCCGGGAGGCGGACAGCCAGCAAGGCGCGCCCGGCATGTCCTCCACCCGGAGAATGTCCCCGGGGTGCCCTGCCGGCGGGACGGAGTCGGCGCGGTAGAAGGCCCCCGGGGTAGGCGCCGTGGCACACCCCGTCGCCAGAAGGGCAAGAATGGCAGCCCGGGCGGCGGGGAAGGGCCCCCGCTTCGGCAGCCCAGGGCAGCGGAAGCAACTCACCGGCCCCCATGTAGCCGCCAAAGTCGCCACATGCCTGCCTTCAGCACGCGCGGGCCT
Organism: uncultured delta proteobacterium; assembly: GCA_963711265.1. Taxonomy (GTDB): domain Bacteria; phylum Myxococcota; class Myxococcia; order Myxococcales; family Myxococcaceae; genus JADGRA01. Next base: position 427,142 of record CAVQDL010000014.1, on the reverse strand, counting down.
CCCAGCCAATTGCGGGCATCTCGCGAAACGGGTGGGTCTCCCTCGCACCCCCCCTCCAATTGGTGAAACAAAGGCACCCCAGCCCATGTCATTTCTTGCTAGGGCCGGCCCCATGCCCACACGGGCGTTTCCCCTCGCGCTGCTCCTCTTCGCCTCGGTTGCCAGCGCGGACGTCATTCATATTGCGCGTCCGCGCAGCCAGCCGCCGGAGGCCCAGCGCCTCGGCCTGGGTGAGAGTTTTCTGCAGGCGGCGGGAACGGCGCCGGAGTGCACCAACGCGGCCGGCACGATGCTCATCCCGTGCGCGGTGGCCATGGAGTACTTCGGCGGTGCCGTCCTCAGCAACGTGAAGGTGTACGCGGTGTACTGGAGCAGTGGCGTCAGCCCCGCCATTTCCGGCGGCATGGGCGGCTTCTACCGGACCCTCACCAACAGCGAGTGGGTGGACTGGCTTACCGAATATTCGACGCAGGGGGCGGCGGACGCCGGCAGCCACCAGGGACAACCCGGCACGGGACAAGTCGTCGGGCGCGGCACCTTCGCCGGCAGCGTCACGCTGACCGCCTATTCCAAGACGTACCCGGCCTGCCCCTCGCCCAACCAGCTGCTGACGTGCGTCAGCAGCGCGGACGTGGAGGCGGAACTCGACTGGCAAGTCCGTCACGGGCGCCTTCCTGTCCCGGACGCCAACACCCTCTTCATGGTGCACTTTCCGCCCACCGTCCAGGTTGGCGACAAGGGCAACATGGCCTGCCAGCAGTTCTGCGCCTACCACAGCACATTCCAGGGCACCTACCAGGCCGGCGTTCCCCAGCCCGTCTTCTACGCGGTGATGCCGGACGTGAGCGCCAACGGGTGCCAGAAGGGCTGTGGCCTGGGCACCGCCTTTCAAAATACCTGCGCGGCCGCCTCGCACGAGATTGCGGAGGCCATCACCGACAGCGAAATCGGCCTGGTGACGGGCAGCAACGTCGACTACCCGGCGGGTTGGTACGACACCGAAAACCCAAGTCAGGGCGAAGTCGGCGACATGTGCAACCAGTCCTCGGACACCGTGGACACCCGCGGGCTGACCGGGTGCACCGCCGGCGCGGCGGGCTGCTACACGGTACAGCAAATCTTCTCGCGGGAGGTCTGGAACGCCAACCCCGTGCCCAGCACCGCGGCGTGCGTCTCCGCGCGCTACGACGTCGATGACTACGCGCTGGCTCTCACCCCCAACACCCTGACGCTGGCGCCGGGAGACACCTCGGCGCCCCTTCCCGTCGTCACCACCATCTCCAATGGCGCCGCCCAGCCCGTCACGCTGTCCGTCACGGACATCCCGGCGGGCCTGCATGCCAGTTTCGACAGCACCACGCTGAATTCGGGTGGCACGGCCAGCCTCACCGTGTCGGCCGACGCCAATGCCCCGCTGCTGCGGGACGGGGTGCTGGTGGTGCGCGCCACCGGCGCGGCAACGCACTCGGCCTCCCTTTTGGTGCAGGTGGCCAATTCCCAGAATGACTGGAGCCTCACCCTGTCCCCCTCCTCGGCGGCGCTGCTGCCCGGGACCAGCCGTGTCTTCACGGTCAATGGCCAGGTGACGTCGGGCAAGGCCGAACTGGTGTCGCTGAATCCGACGGTGACTGGGCTGCCGCCGGGCGTGACGGCTTCCTTCAGCCCGTCCACGCTGACGCCCGGGGCCTCGGCCGCGCTACTGACGCTGAGCGCCTCATCGACCGCGGCCGGCGCGCCGGCGTCCACCTTCACGGCGACGGCGACCAGCCCCTCGCAGACGGCGGGGCACACCGTCAGCGCGCAAGTCCAGGTGGACACCCCGCCCAGCGTCTCCATCACCAGTCCCGCGGCCGGGGCGTCGGTGGCGGGGACGACGCAGGTGCAGGTGGTGGCGACACCGGGGGCCAATGCCTCGCTGGCCAGCATCACCATTGCCGTCGACAGTGACGCGCCGCTGTCCAGTGGGACGGCCAGCACCGTGGCGTGGGACACCAAGACGGCCACCAACGGCAACCACACCCTGCACGTCACCGCGCTGGACACCGACAGCGCCACCGCCTCCGCCTCGGTGGTCGTCACGGTGGTCAACATCCTCAACGACTTCACCCTCTCTTCGGCGCCCGCCAGCGTGTCCCTCCCCATCGGCGGCACGGCCACCCTCACCGTCACCACGGCCCTGGCCGCCGGCAACCCGGAGGTCGTGTCCCTCAGCGTCAGCGGGCTTCCGCCGGGCGTCTCTGCCGCCTTCGCCCCGGCCCAGGTGACGGCCGGACGGACGGCAACGCTGACGCTGACGGCCCCGAGCGGTACGCAGAAGGCGCCCGCCACCCCCATCACCCTTCTGGGGACCAGTCCCTCGCAGCCGGCCGGCCACCGCACCACCGCCACCCTTTCCGTGCAGCAAGGCGGCGGCTGTTCCGCGTCGGGGGGCGGTAGGGCCAGCCTCTGGTTGGCCCTGCTGGCGGGGGCAGGGCTTTGGCGTGGCCGGCGGAGGACGGCCGGGGCCGTCTAGCCAGAAGCGGCCCCCCAAGCCGTCCGCGGCCGGCTAAAAGGCCTGGCCCATGCGCACCCTGCTGCTGGCTGCCTCCTCTGTCCTCGTCCTGTCCTGCCAGACGGTGGAGCCGCACGGCGGCCCCCCGACGCCGCTGCGCTTCGCCGTCCGCTACCCGCGCACCCTTGCCCCCGGGCCGCTGGACGGCCGGCTGGTGGTGCTCATCGCGGCGGCCGACGTCCCCGAGCCGCGGCTGCAGTTCAACCCCCAGCACAGCACCGACGCCACGCCGCAAGCCTTCGGCGTGGACGTGGACGGCTGGGCGCCGGGCGCTGAGGCCGTCGTCGCCGGCGACGCGCACGGCTACCCCCATGCTTGGTTGGCCTCAGTCCCGCCGGGCGAGTACTGGGTGCAGGCGGTGCTGCACCGCTATGAAACCTTTCGGCGGGGCGACGGCAGCGTGGTGAAGCTGGCGCCGGACCGGGGCGAGGGACAGCAGTGGAATGAGGCCCCGGGCAACCTCGTCAGCACGCCCCGGCGCGTGCGCGTGGACGCCCAGAACGGCTGGACGGTGGCGCTGCAACTGGACCACGCGCTGCCACCGCTTCCCGAACAGGCCGACACCCCGTACCTGAAGCACGTGCGGTACCGCAGCGAGAAGCTGTCCAGCTTCTGGGGGCGCGACACCTTCCTCAGCGCGCTGGTGCTGCTGCCCGAAGGCTGGGACAGCCACCCGGCGGCGCACTACCCGCTGGTCATCTACCAGTCGCACTTCTCCGCGGACTTGCAGGGCTACCGTGGCCAGCCCCCGGAGGCGCACCTGCCGCCGGTGGACTTGGCCGGACTGGAAAGCCACTGCCCCAACGGCCACGAGGACTGCGAGCGCTACGGCTACCAGCGCATGGTGCAGGAGTACGCCTGGCGCTTTCACCAGGCGTGGACGGGGCCGGCCTTTCCGCGGGTGCTGCTGGTGCAGCTGCAGCACGCCAACCCCTACTACGACGACTCCTACGGGGTGAATTCGGCCAACCTTGGCCCCTACGGGGACGCCATCACCGAGGAGTTGGTGCCCTACCTGGAGAAGACGTACCGGGGGCTGGGGCCGTGGGCCCGGGGCATGTACGGCGGCTCCACCGGGGGATGGATTTCTCTGGCGGAGCAAGTGCTGTACCCGGACGCCTACAACGGGGCCATCGCCAACTGCCCGGACCCGGTGGACTTCCGCGCCTTCATGGCGGTGGACCTCACCCAGGACACCAACGCCTACTTCAGCGAAGGGCCCTTTCGCCGCACACCGCGGGTGGCCACCCGCACCCCGGACGGCTACACGCAGAGCACCATGGAGCAGGACAACTGGGCGGAGCTGGTGCTGGGTGAGCACACGCGCTCCGGCGGCCAGTTCGACGCCTGGGAAGCCGTGTACTCGCCCCAGGCCAAGGACGGCTACCCGGCCCGCATTTGGGACAAGCAGACCGGCACGCTGGACCGGGCGGTGGCCAGCTACTGGCGCGAGCACTACGACTTGACGCACCTGCTCGAGCGGGACTGGGCGACGCTGGGCCCGAAGCTACAGGGCAAGCTCTGGGTCAACGTCGGAAACATGGACACCTACTTCCTCGACGGGGCGGTGCGCCGCCTGGATGCCTTTCTCCGCTCGACCACTAACCCCCGCTCCGACGCGGTGGTGCGCTACGGAGTGCGGGACGGGCATTGCTGGAGCGGGGACGCCGAGCACATGAATTTCGAGTCCCGCCTCACCTACCACGCGCGCTTCATCCCGCTGTTGGTGGAGCACTTCCTCAAGACGGCCCCGGCGGGTGCGGACACCACCAGCTGGCGGTACTGACCCCGCCTCCCCCGCGCGGGCCGGCCCCCCACCCCGAAAGATTCCGACCAGCACAGTCAGCGACAGGACAGCCCCACCCCCGGGGGCACTGTACTGGCCTTCCGCCGGGGGCCGTGGCTAAGTCCCCCCCCAGTGTCGGCCACCCCAGGCCGCGCGAGAGAGGTGTTTCATGGCACAGCCCGCACGGGCCCCCCGGAGGCTCCTCTTCGAGCGGGTGGCGGAGAAGCTGGCAGATGCCATCTCGGCCGGCATCCTCCTGCCAGGAGACCGCCTGCCGTCCGTGCGCGAGCTGTCGCTGCAGGAACGGGTCAGCGTCTCCACAGTGCTGCAGGCCTACCAGCTTCTGGAAAGTCGGGACCTGGTGGAAGCGCGGCCCCAGTCGGGCCACTACGTCCGGCTGCCGCCGCGGCTGGCGGCCGCGCCGGAGCCGGCCACCAGCCGGCCCCCGCGGCGCGCGGCGGAACCGGAGGTGAGCGAGCTGGTCCGCCGCGTCTACGCGGCCGCCCGGGACGAGCGCATGGTGCAGCTGGGCGCCGCCGTCCCCTCCACCGAGTTGCTGCCCAGCAAGCCCCTCAACCGGCTGGTGGCAGCCCTGGCCCGGGAAGTGGGCGCGGTGGGCCTCGAGTACGACATGCCCCCGGGCTGGCCGCCCCTGCGCCAGCAGCTGGCCCGACGCTCGCTCACCTGGGGCTGCGCGCTGTCGGCCGAGGACTTCATCACCACGTGCGGGGCGAGCGAGGCCGTTTCCCTGTGCCTGTTGGCCGTCGCCCGCCCCGGAGACATTGTGGCCCTGGAATCGCCCGCCTACTACGGCGTGCTGCGCGCGGTGGAGGCCCTCGGCCTACGGGCGCTGGAGATTCCGACCCACCCGCGGGACGGCATCCAGCTGGACGCCCTGGCCGAGGCGCTGCGCCGCCACCCAGTGCGCGCGGTGCTGGTCGTCACCAACTTCAGCAACCCCCTGGGCACCGTCATGCCCGACGCCCGCAAGCAGGAACTGGTGGAGATGGTGCGACGGGCCGAGGTGCCCCTCATCGAGGATGACATTTACGGGGACCTCCAGTTCGGGCCCTTGGCGCCCGCGCGCGGCCAAGGCCTGGGACAAGGAGGGCTGGGTGATGCTGTGCGGCTCCTTCAGCAAGACGCTGGCCCCGGGGTTTCGCGTGGGCTGGACAGCGCCCGGGCGCTTCGCCGAGCGGGTGGAACTGTTGAAGTTCGCCCAGACGGTGGCCACCCCCACGCTGCCGCAGATGGCCGTCGCCGAATTCCTCCAGGGCGGCGGGTATGACCGACACCTGCGCACGCTGCGGCGCACGCTGGCCGGGCAGATGGAGACGCATGCGGGAGACGCTGAGTCACGTGCTGCCCGAGGGCACCCGCATCACCCGCCCCGACGGCGGCACGCTGCTCTGGGTGCAGATGCCGGACGGGGTGGATGCGCTCGCCCTGCACGCCGAGGCCCTCGAACGCGGCATTGCCGTCGCCCCGGGGCCCATCTTCTCCGCCACCGGCACCGGCTACCCCAGCTGCATCCGCATCAACACCGGCATCCCCGACGACGAGCGCATCCACCAGGCACTGCGCACGCTGGGGGAGATTGCCCAGCAGCTGCTGCGACGCCCCCGTGCTCCCAGCCTGCGACGCGCCTAGCCCAGCACCGCTTTTCCTCGGCGTTGCCTGCGTTTGGCGCTTCCCCTGGCCGCCCGCGGCTTGGGAGAGTGCCGCCATGCCCCATCCCCTGCGCTTCGCTGCACCCCTCCGCCTCGCCCTGGCTTGCGCGCTTCTGTCCTCTCATCCGTCCTGGGCGGCCGACGAGGCGCCGGTGCCACGCCCGGCCCCGGTGGGCCCACTGGTGTCGCCGCTTCCGGGCATGCCGGAGCGCCCGGCGGTGGGGCCGCGGGGGACCCTGGGCGCCGACGTTTACCGCAAGCGGCGCCAGGCCCTGATGGCCACCTTCAAGACAGGGGCGGCGCTGGTCGTCAATGACATGAGCTTCGACGGCCTGCGCGAGGGGATGGACTTCTACTACCTCACTGGCATCGACGAGGCCGGGGCGGCGCTGCTGCTCGAGCCCACCGCGCCGGCAACCCCCTTCTACACCTTGGCACGCGAGGCCCTCTTCCTCACCTCCTTGGACACGGAGGGGGAACGGGTGCATGGGGCGCGCGCGCAGTTGCCCTCCAACGCCCTGGAAGTCGCCACCGGCATCGCCGCCCTCAACCGCAGCCGCTGGCTGCCGTCGGCCCTGGTGGAGGCCTGCGTGCACCGCGGCGGCCTCACCTTTGTCGGCCAGTACCGGGCCGAGCCCGCTCCCCGGCCCAAGGCCATGGACGCCTACGCCCGGGCCCAGGAGCGGACGTACGGCTGCAAGGTGAATGACTTCAACGGCGCCATCGCCCGCATGCGGGAGGTGAAGGAGCCGGCCGAGCTGGCCCTCATGCGCCAGGCCATTGTGTACACGGGGGCAGGCCATGCCGCCGGCCTCAAGGCCGTCCACGCGGGCGCGCACGAGTACGAGGTGAAAGACGCGGTGGAGGCGGCCTTCAAGCACGCGGGCTCCCGCCACCTGGCCTACGACTCCATCGTCGGCTCGGGGTCCGACTCCACCTTCCTGCACTACGGCAAGGACGACCGCGTCATGAAGGCCGGGGAACTCATCCTCCTGGATGTCGCCGCGGAGGCCGAGTACTACGCCGCCGACGTCACGCGCACCCTTCCCGTCAGCGGGAAATTCACGGCCGAGCAGCGCACCATCTACGACATCGTCCTGAAGGCCCAGGCGGCGGGCATCGCCGCGGCCAGGGCCGGCGTCCGCGTGGCGGACATCGACGCTGCCACCCGGCGCGTCATCCAGGAGGCGGGCTACTACGACTACTACGTGCACGGCTGCTGCCACTTCGTGGGGTTGGAGGTGCACGACCCCGGCGACTACGACGCACCGCTGCCGGCCGGCGCCGTCATCACCGTGGAACCGGGCATCTACCTGCCACAGCGGGGCTTCGGGGTCCGAATTGAGGACGAAATCCTCATCACCCCCAAAGGGGCCGAGCTCCTCACCGGCGCCATTCCCAAGGACCCGGCCGAGTTGGAGCGGCTGATGGCCGCCGGCCACTGACCCCCCCTGGCACGGGCCGCATCCTCGGCCGGTTGACAGCCGGCACCGCGGGTGGGCAGCGTCCGCCCCCGGCCATGAGCGAAAAGAAGCCCTTCACCGTCGGGCTCGTGCAGATGCGCTGTGGCCCCAGTGCCGCGGAGAACCTCGACAAGGCCGTGGAGCGGGTGCGCGAGGCGGCCCAGGAGGGCGCCCAGATCGTCTGCCTGCCGGAGCTGTTCCGCAGCCAGTACTTCTGCCAGCGCGAGGACCACGCCTGCTTCGACCTGGCCGAGCCGATCCCGGGCCCCGACGCAGCGGCTGCGCTCGCCGAGGTCGCGCGCGAGACTGCGGCGTCGTCATCATCGCCTCGCTCTTCGAGCGGCGCGCGGCCGGCGCTCTACCACAACACGGCGGTCATGCTCGACGCCGACGGCGCGACCGCGGGCATGCTACCGCAAGATGCACATCCCCGACGATCCGCTCTATCTACGAGAAGTTCTACTTCACGCCCGGCGATCTCGGCTTCCGGGCCTTCGACACCGCGCGTTGGCCGGATCGGCACGCTGATCTGCTGGGACCAGTGGTACCCCGAAGGCGCGCGGCTGACCGCGCTGCGCGGGCGCCGACGATCCTCTTCTATCCGACGGCGATCGGCTGGCACCCCGCCGAGAAGGCCGAGTTCGGCGCGGCGCAGGCTCGACGCCTGGCAGACCATGCAGCGCGCGCACGCCATCGCCAACGGCGTCTACGTGGCGGCGGTCAATCGCGTCGGGCACGAGGGCCGCCCGGCGGACGGCGGGCACGGGATCGAGTTCTGGGGCGGCTCGCTTCGTCGCCGATCCGTTCGGCGTCGTGTCTGGCCGAGGCGTCGCGCACCGACGAGGAGACGCTGATCGTCGACGCTGCGACCTCGCAGCATCAGGAGGACGGTCCGCCGCAACTGGCCGTTCCTGCGCGACCGCCGCATCGACGCCTACGGCGGCATCACCCAGCCGCTTCATCGACGAATGAAACGCTGACCGCCCGCGCGCGAGCCGTCGCCGGCCGCGCTCGGGTTCCGCATGCCGGCCGAGTGGGAGCCGCACGCGGCCACCTGGCTCGCCTGGCCGCACGAGCGCACGCGACTGGCCCGGGAAGTTCGCGCCGATCCCCTGGGTCTACGCGCGAGATCGTCCGCCACCTGACCCGCGGCCGAGCGGGTGCGACATCCTGGTCGAACGACGCCGCGACCGAGCAGCGGGCGCGCGACGCCTGCTCGACGCGCGCCGGCGTCGAATCTGAAGATGCGTCGACTTCTTCCGCGCGCCGACCGACCGCGCCTGGACGCGCGACTACGGCCCGCATCTTCGTGCAGAACGCGAGCCGGCGACGGTCGGCCGATCGCCGACTGGCGGTTCAACGGCTGGGCCAAGTACCCGAACCACCAGCAAGGACGACGCGGTCGCGACGCAGATCGCGCGCCGACTTCGACTGCGGCAGTGGCTGCCCACGTCGGCAGTCGCCGGCAAGGCCTGGCGGGTCGTCCTCGAAGGCGGCGCATCGACGTCAACGGCGCGCGGCACGCTGCTGACGACCGAGGAATGCCTGCTCGAGCGACGTCCAGGCGCGCAACCCGGGGCTCGACCCGCGCGGAGCTCGAGCGGTCTTGCGCGGACTACCTCGGCGTCCGCAAGGTGCTCTGGCTCGGGCGCGGGATCGCCGGCGACGACACCCACGGGCACGTCGACGACCTGGCGCGCTTCGTCGACGCCGACGACGGTGGTCGCTGGTCGCAGGAGGCCGACCCGGCCGACGCGAACTACGAGCCGCTGCAGGAGAACCTCCGGCGGCTGCGGAGCATGCGCGACCAGGACGGCCAGCGCGCTGCGGGTCGTCCCGCTGCCGATGCCGGCGCCGTGTTCTTCGACGGCCAGCGCCTGCCGGCCAGCTACGCCAACTTCTACATCGCCAACGCGGTCGTGCTGGTGCCGACCTTCAACGATCCCGAACGATCGACGCGCGCTGCAGCATCCTGGCCGAGCTCTTTCCCGACCGGCGCGGTGGTCGGCATCCACGCCGTCGACCTGGTCTGGGGCCTGGGCACGCTCCACTGCATGACGCAGCAGGAGCCGGCCTGAGGGAACGGGGCGCCCCCCCCGCCCCGGGGCCCCACGGCCCGCCGGGCCCGAAGAAGCCCCGCTAACTGGGCGCCGTCGGAGAAGGGCCGAGGAAAGCCCGACTTTACCGCGGCGCGTCGTCGTTCTCTTGTTGACTTGAGTGTCAACACGCGCGAGCGATGCGCATTCTTCCTCGGTCTCCTGGGGTGTTCCGCATGCGCGCTCGTCTCACGTTGGCCCTGGTGTCCGCCGCCCTTGCTGCGGTCGCCGTCGGTTGCACTAGCTCCACCAGCAACGGCGGAACCGTCAAAGTCACCATCACCCCTCCCGGCCCAATCGCGGCCGTGCCGGGCGGGGCGCCGACGGGCTTCAGCGCCCAGACGTACAACACCAGCGACCAGGTGACGTGGACGCTGACCCCGGCGATTGGCGCGGGCACCATCTCCCCGGCGTCCGGACGCAGCATCGTCTACACGCCGCCGGCCAGTGCCGGCGCGTCGCTGGCCGTCACCCTCAGGGCTTCCGTCAATGGGACCGGCGCCACCAGCGCGGTCATCATCAACCTGGCGCCTTCCGTCGTCACGGCGCAGACCATTCCCAGCCTGAAGGCGAACGTCACCGTCACCTACGACAGCCGCGACATCCCCAACATCAACTGCCAGAACCAGCTCGACTGCTTCACCGTGCAGGGGTACCTGCACGCGCACGACCGCCTCTTCGAGATGGACTTCCTGCGCCGCGAGGCGGAGGGAAAGCTGTCAGAGATTCTCGGCGAGGCCGCGCTGTCGCAGGACGAGCAATTCCGGACGCTCTTCACCACGCCCTTCAGTAGCCCGCCGGGCCAGTCTCTCGGCCAGGCCCTCCTCGGCTCGCTCGGCCCGAACGAGCTCGCCATCCTTCAGGCCTATTCCAACGGGGCCAATGCCTACATCTCGGCGATGAAGGCAGGAGACCCGAGTGCCCCCTTCCCTGCCGAATACGGGCAGCTGGCCATCCCCTTCACCCTGGGGCCCTCGGTGGTGGAGAACTGGGTGCCCGCCGACACGATGGCCATCGTCCGGCTGTTCCAATTCCAGCTGTCCGAGACGCTGAGCGAGGAAATCGACAACACCCTCTTCCTCCAGGCCTATGGACAGGGCCCGGCGGTGGACTTCGCCAAAGTCAACGCCTGGATGCGCTGCCAGCAGCCCGTCCCGAACGCCTACACCATCACCGCCGCTGTGGCCGGCAGCCCGCCGGTGGCCGCCTCCCGGTCGGCGGCGCCTGCCAAGGGCGTCCTCTCCGTCCCGGCATTCGCCGGCGGGACGCAGGGGCTTCGCGCGCTGTCGGACCGCCTGAAGGGGTTGAAGCAGTCCTTCAGCGGCGCGTATGAGCGTGCCGGCTCCAACAACTGGGTGGTGAAGGGCACGTCGTCCGCCAGCGGCGCGGCCATGGTGGCCAACGACCCGCACCTGCCTCTGCAGTACCCACCCCTGTTCCACCTCTCCTCGCTCACCTCGACGGACGGGTTGCAGGCGGTGGGCGCAGCCTTCCCCGGCACGCCGGGGTATGAAATCGGCCGAAGCACGCACATCGGCTGGGGCGTGACGGTGGTCGGCTACGACGTCACCGACGTCTACCTCGAGACCATCGACCCAGCCACCGGGAAGATTCTCTTCGGCCCGCCCGGCAGCGAAATCCCCATCCTGGTGGTTCCGTCCCCCATCACGGTCCGGACCGGAAGCGTTGGCACGGCGAACGACACCAAGACGGTGGCGTACGCGGTCGAGCTCTCGCCCGTCCATGGACCCTTCATCCAGCAGGTGGCGCCCACCCAGTTCCTCAGCATGCGGTGGGTGGGCCTGGAGGTCAGCCGCTGCGGGGCAACCAGCAACCAGCCCTGCAACCCCCTCAAGGCCTTCCTCGGCCTGCTGACGGCAGCCAGCGTGGATGACGCCTTCACCGCGTTGGCCTACTACGACACGGGCGCGCAGAATTTCGTCATCGCCGACGACACCGGAAACATTGGCTTTGACCCGCACGCCTTCGTGCCGCTGCGGCCGTGGGCGGGCGCCGTGGCCAACTTGGGTGCGGCCGGGACCTTCAACCTGTGGCCCTGGGCCGCCATGCCCGGCGTCGGCGTCGCCGAGTGGGGGGATGGCACCGGCAACCTCTGGACTCCCGACGCCCAGCTACCGCAGGGGAAGAACCCCACCAAGGGCTACTTCGCCACCGCCAACGCCGCGCCCTGGGCCAAGAACTGCACGACGGACCCCAGCATCCCCATCCCCTATTCGCTCGGGCTCTCGCCGACCGCCGCGCCGGCAACGCCCTACCTGAGCTTCGCCTGGGACGACGCGACCGCCTTCCGCGCCGCCCGCATTGACTCGCGCCTGGCCGCCTACACCGCCGACGGCGGCACGGTGTCCCTGGCAGACATGGAATCCATCCAGACGGACCACATCGCCACCATCGCCGGGGCCTTCCTCCCGCTCATGCCGGCACCCTCCTCCACCACCGGCTCCTACGCCGCGGCGATGACGCTGATGAGCGCCTGGCAAACCAACGGACTCAACTGCCCGAGCGGCCTCACCGGCACCGACCCGGTGGCCAGCCTGCCGGACACCAGCGGCACCAACGCGCAGGACTCGGCCGCCTGCTTGCTTTTCCACGCCTTTCTCAACCGACTCCTCGTCACCGTCTTCACGCCGAGCCTGGCGCCGGTTGGCTTGGGAGTGAATGCCGTCAACGCCATCAAGGCGATGCTCTTCATGCTCACCCCGGGCTTGCCCACGGTGGACCAGACGTTTTGCGCCCCCCAGACATGTGCCCAGCAAGCGCAAGCCGCCATGACGGCAGCCTATGACCAGGTGAGCCAAACCCTCGGCGCGCAGAGCAACTGGGTTTGGGGTCGGGTGCACACCATGACCCCAGCCAGCTATGGGGCCGCCGCGGGCGTCCTGGGCAGCAACTACAACCCGGGGCCCTTCGCGCGTCCGGGCGGCGCGTTCACCGTCGACGTCGGCAATCCCGGTCTGCGGTCAGACTTCGTGCTGACATTCCCCTACGGCTCCGGCTCCAACGTGCGGTGGATTGCTGCCCTGGACGGCTCGGCCACCAAAGAACAGCTGCCCGGGCCCATTGTCGACGGGCCCTTCTACTCGAGCGGCCCGGGTTTGCTGGGACAGTACGTCAGCAACGAGTACTTCGACTTCCCCTACGGCGCCACGGCCATCCAGCTGACCACGGTACGCACGCAGACTTTCTCGCCCTGACGTGGCGGTCGGGTCTCGGCCGTGTGCCATGGCTCGGCCCGGACTCCTCGGCGTGAAGGACAAGGCCGGGAACCCGCTTTTGCAGGGGGCGGCGCGTCACGGGCTTCGCCAACCTGGAGGAGCGCCTCTCACCCACGTCGTCCCCTTCCGGTTTGAGGACCGTCTCACGCAGGGCGGCGGGAAGTCCCACCGGGCCTTCTTTCCCTTCGCGCCCCACGTCGAGGAGGACAGGCGTCTCAACACCGGCCAGAACCCCGCCTCCGCCGGGGCGGTGGGCCGGCGCGTGGCCGCGCACCTCGCCGCCCGGGGTTGACGGCCCGCGCCCGGGGTGTCCACACTGCCCCACCTGTACCCGCAGCGAGGAGGACGCGAGATGAGTTCCCCTGATGAAGACCCCGACTTCTCGGACGTGCAGGCCGGCGCCTCCTCCGTCGACACCACCCCGGGGCGGACCTACACGGTGGTGAAGGGCGACAGCCTCTCCAAAATCGCCAAGGCGCTCCTGGGCGATGCCCAGAAGTGGCGCGCCATCTACGAGGCGAACAAGGACATCATCAAGAACCCGGACCTCATCCATCCCGGACAGGTGTTGAAGATTCCGGCCAGCTGAACGCCTCCTCGCCTCTCCCTCGCCGTTTCCCCCGAACCCCCAAACCAGAGGTCCCCATGTCACGCTTACGCGGAGCCCTGGCGCTCGGCCTGCTCGCCGCCGTCGCCGCCCTGTCGGGCTGCAGCAAACCCGCTCCCCCACCGCCGCCACCGCCCCCCGTGGTGGCGCCCACGCCCCCACCGCCTCCACCCCCGCCGCCCTTCAGCGTGACCTCCATGCAACTCGGCAAGGCCGTGGGCCCGGACAACAAGGTGACCGCCGCGACGGACAGCTTCAGCCCGAAGGACACCATCTACCTGTCGGTGGTGTCTGACGGTGTCGCCCCGTCGGTGGCGCTGCGCGCCAAGTGGACGTTTGGACCGAAGGCCATCGCCGTCAACGAGACCACCGAGACCATCGCCACGCTGGGGCCGAAGGCCACGCAGTTTCACATCCAGAAGCCCTCTGGCTGGCCGGTGGGCCAGTACACGGTGCAGCTCTTCGTCGACGACAAGCCGGCCGGGAGCAAGCAATTCCAGGTGGTGGGGAAGCCAGCCGCCAAGAAGAAGTAGCCCGTCGCCAGCGTGCCTGGGTTGTCGCCACGCCTCTCCCCCTCCACCCGGGGAGCGCTGTGCGGCCTGGCCGCCGCAGCGCTCTTCGGCTTAAGCGCTCCGCTGGCCAAGCCGCTGCTCGGCACCACCGAGCCGCTCACCCTGGCGGCGCTTTTGTACCTGGGTGGCGGACTCGCCCTCAGCCTGGCCGCGGCGCTGCGCCGGCACACCCACGAGGCGCCCTTGCGCCGGGAGGACCTGCCCCGGCTAGGCTTCCTCATCCTCGCCGGCGGGGTGGTGGGCCCAGTCCTCATGCTGGTGGCGCTGCAGCGCGCCAGCGCCTCCGCCGTCTCTCTCCTCCTCAACCTGGAAGGCCCCTTCACCCTGGCGCTGGCGGCCCTCGCTTTTGGAGAGCACGTCGGCTGGCGCGGGGTGGCCTCGCTTCTGGCCGTCGTCGCCGGCGCGGTGGTGCTGGCCCTCCCCACCGGGCCGGTGCAGCTGTCCCTGGGCGCCGCGCTGTGCGTGGCCGGGGCGTGCCTGGCCTGGGGCCTCGACAACAACCTGACGCGCACCCTCTCGCTGCGGGACCCGCTGGCGCTGGTGCGCGCCAAGACGCTGGGCGCCGGGGCCTGCACGCTGGCCCTGGCCCGGCTGACGGGCCAGGCCTGGCCCTCGCTGCGCACCACGCTGCTGGGCTTGGGCTTGGGGGCGGCCAGCTACGGGACCAGCATCCTGCTCGACGCCTATGCGCTCAGGCTTTTGGGCGCCGCCCGAGAGGCGGCCTACTTCGCCACGGCCCCCTTCCTGGGTGCCCTCGGCGCCGTCCTGCTATTGGGTGAACGGCTGTCTCCGGCGACGCTGCTGGCCGGCGGCTGCATGGCGGTGGGCGTGTGGCTGCTGCTTTCGGACAGACACGGGCATTCCCACACCCACCACACGGTGGCGCACGAGCACCGCCATGTCCACGACGTTCACCACCAGCACCGCCACGCCGGGCCTTACACCGAACCGCACAGCCACCCCCACCAGCACGCCCAAGTCACCCACGACCATCCCCATGTCCCTGACGCGCACCACCACCACCGCCACTGAGGGCACGCCCGGGCAGAGGGCAGCGTGAAATACACCACCCTCGGCCGTTCTGGCCTCAGCGTGTCCCGCATCGCGCTCGGCTGCATGAGCTACGGCTCGCCCAGCTGGCGGCCCTGGGTGCTGGATGAGGCGGCAGCGCAGCCCTTCTTCCAGCGCGCCATTGAGCTGGGCATCAACTTCTTCGACACCGCCGACATGTACTCGCTGGGCGTGAGCGAGGAGGTGACGGGCCGGGCGCTGCGCAAGTTTGGACGCCTGGATGAATTGGTGGTCGCCACCAAGGTGTACTTCCCGATGCGAGGGGAGGCCGCCCCGGACATGCGCGGGGGCGCTCCCAACATGTCCGGCCTCGGACGAAAGCACCTGGTGCAGGCGTGCGAGGCGAGCCTGGTGCGCCTCGGCCTGGACACCATCGACCTCTACCAGCTGCACCGCTTCGACGCGGCCGTCCCGCTGGAGGAGACGCTGGCGGCGCTGGACCAGCTCGTCCGCCAGGGCAAGGTGCGCTACGTCGGTGCAAGTTCCACCTACGCCTGGCGACTGATGCAGGCCCTGGCGCTGGCGGACCGCCACGGCTGGCCACGTTTTGCTTCCATGCAAAACCACTACAACCTGGTGTACCGCGAGGAGGAACGGGAGATGCTTCCCTTGTGCCGCCAGGAGGGCCTGGGCGTGATTCCCTGGTCCCCGCTGGCGCGCGGCCTCCTCGCCGGGACACGGCGACGCACGGAGGCGCCCGCCACCACGCGGGCCGCCACCGACGCCGGCCTTGCCTCGCAGCTGTACGACGCGAAGGAGGACTGGGACGTGGTGGAGGCGACGCTGAAGGTGGCCTCCGCACGTGGCCTCCCCCCGGCCGAGGTGGCGCTGGCCTGGCTGCTGCACCAGCCAGGCGTCACCGCGCCCATTGTCGGCGCCACCCGCATTGAACACCTCGAGACGGCGGTCCGGGCACTGGACGTCACGCTGAGCGAGTCGGAATGTCAGGCCCTGGAGGCGCCGTACCTCCCGCACGCCGTGCGCGGCTGGCTGTAGCCCTCCCCCTGGGGCCTGCCGTTGGCAGCCTTCGCCCCGGGGGGGCACTGTCGAAAAGTCACCCGCCAGATTTGTGCATTTTCGCCCGCAACGAATTTGGGCGGCGGTGTCCCCCGCAACAGACGCTTCCTCTTGGGGGACTGGACACGTGCGTGGGCCGGGCAAGCAGGTGGACATTGACGGATTCCGGGCGGTGCTGCTGAGGGCCAGCGCGCTGCTGGAGGGCCGCCTGGCCGCTGCGCAGCGCCCGCCCCGCCCGCGCGCCAAGCCCCGCCCGCGGCCCCGCGTGCAGCCGCACACGGTGGAAGTCCTTCTGGACGCAAACCGCCTGCATTGCGCCCTGCGCGGCTTTGTCGACGTGGCCGAGGGCGAGGCCATTCTCCTGGACATTCAGCGGGCGCTGGTCCGGCTTCGGCCGGGCTTTGACGTGGTCGCTGACGTCTCCCGGCTCGGGGGCGTGGCGCCGGCGGCCTTTCCTCTGCTGCGGCGAGCGGCGACGGCCTTCGTCGAGGGAGGCATGCGACGGCTGGTCCGCGTCGTCGGGGCCGCCCCGGGCGCCGCCGCCATCGTGGCCCGCCTCACCGAAGGCCTCTTCGAGGCCCGGGTGGCGACCTCCGTGATGGAGGCGGCGCGCCTCCTCGACGGCCACCTCAGCGAAAAAGGAACTGCAGCCCCGCCGTCACCACTGGCCCCACCGACTGGACGCCATAGAGGTGAGAGGCGACGGGAATCTGCACCTGCGCCTGCAACCAAAGGGCGCCGGTGAGGTTCCAGCTGAATCCCGGCACCAGGGCCAGCAGAAAGCCACCGGTGTTGAGCTGCGACTGGCCGTTCTGGACGTCGTGCAGCGCCTGGCGCCCATCCAGCCCGATGCTCAGTCCGAAGTTCTCCACAAAGAAGTAACGGGCGGCGACGCCGAACAGCACCGCGGCTCCGAATTGGTAGCCATAGGAGTTGGTGGTGCGGTAGCGCCCAGTCAGCGTGGCCGTGACGTTCCAGCGCGGCTGCGCAAACGTGTAGAGCAGGCCCAGGTAGGGTCCCCAGGCGCCGGTGCCCAGCTGCGCGTGCTGGTCGATGCGTTCTCCGTCGACCTCGATGTCATCCGCGCCGGTCGGCGTAGAAGTCCCCGCACTCAACGCAATGCTGTGGCGACGGAGTTCCGTGAAGTCGGTGTCCGTCCAGACGAAGTAGCGAAGCCCGAACTCGATGTCACCCACCCCGAAGGGCGAGGCACTCTCGGTGGGCAGTCCACCGCCGACCAGGGTCCACTGCTTCCAGCTGAGGGGCACCTGGAGCACCAGGTTGAGTTCGTTGGTCGGGCTGTAGACCAGCACCGGAAGAAACGTCTGCTGGACCAGCGACTCCGTCTGGGCCGGGTTGTCGTCACTCTGGGCGCGGGCGCTCAGCACCAGGTAGTCGAACGCAACCCGAAGGGTGCCGGCCATGGGCTTCGAGTCGCCAGCGGCGAACAGCGGGTCGCCACAGCCACACACCGAACAGGCCTCGGCAACCGGGACCCAAAAGACGGCGCACAGAAAAAGGCACGCGGAGGCGCGAAGGAGCTGCATGCGGTGGCGGGCAGACATGCCCCAGCGCCCCTTCCCCCACCATGCGACATGGTGTCGCACTCCCGAATTCCACCACCGGGCGCCGCAACCTTGCGCCCCCTTGCGGTGTTGCCCCCGGAGCCGTGCCCGTGGCCCCACGGTTTGAATGGCGTGGCGCGGGCCCACGTCTGGAACGGCCCAGGAGAAACGTCCCCATGCGACTGTCGGTTGTTGCTTCTGCCCTAGCAGCCCTCCTCATCGCCCCGGCCACGGGCCACGCCCAGGCGGCCAGCGTCGAGATTCAGGTTCCCGAGGTGCGCGTCGACGCCCAGACGCCACCCCCGGCCGCCCGCGTCGAGGTGCAACCGGCTCCCCCCGCCCCGGGACACGTCTGGCTTGCCGGCCACTGGCGGTGGGAACACGGCGCCTACGTCTGGGTGCCGGGCCACTGGGCGCGCCCGCCCGGGCAAGGCGACGTGTGGGTGCCGGCGGAGTGGGCCCAGCGCGGCGGCGTCTGGTACTTCCGCGAGGGACATTGGAAGGCGCCGTCCCCAGCCGGCGTGTACACCCCACCGCCTGCGGCGGCCGTCACCGTCCAGCAGGCGCCTCCAACGGCGGTGGCCGAAGTCCGCCCAACGCGGTGCCGAAGTCCAACCGGCGCCTCCCTTCACCGGTGCGGTGTGGATTCCCGGCTACTGGGCCTGGACCGGTCGCCGGTACGTCTGGGTCGCCGGCACTTGGTCTTCCCCGCGGCCGGGCTTCGCCTGGGTGCCCAGCCACTGGAAGGGGACGTCCTCTGGCTGGAAGTGGGTGCCGGGGCACTGGCGGCGCGTCTGAGGGCCGGGCCCCGCCCCGGGGTGCACGGCCTCAGCGCTGCGTGTTGAGGTGTGCCTCGAGCATCCACAGCCATTTGTCGACGCCGCGTGAAATCTCCGTGTAGATGTCCGCGGTGTCCGCGTCGCCCAATTCGTCACCGCTGGTCTTGATGGCCTCCCGGATGGCCTTGCCAAAGGCAGCCACTGAGGAGGACAGGTAGTCGACGTGCTCCAGACCCTCGGCAAGCAGCAGCGGGTACTGTTTCAGCGTGCTGCGCTTGGCCACCGTGGCGGCAGTCCCCTCGGCGACGCCGCCCAGCTGGACGATGCGCTCAGCGAGGAGGTCGGTGTACTCCTCGAAGTCCTCGTTGATTTTGTCGAAGAGTTCATGCAGCGCGATGAAGTTGGCGCCCTTCACGTTCCAGTGGGCTTGCTTCGTCTGCAGCATGACGTCCAGGCAGAGGGCCAGGTGGCCGTTGAGTAAGTCGGCCAGCGCTTCGCGCTTCTTGGCCGGTAAGTCGTTCTTCGTCGCGTACATGGATGTCTCCTTTGGTGGTTTGGGCTGGGTGGAAAGCGGGTGTCAAAACATAACCATTCAGCTGGGGGTCCGCAGGGTCCTCCGCCACCCGGCACTTAGAGACCCCGGGGGTTGTGAGGCAGCCGGGAAGTTGCGCTAAAGGTGTTCGTTCAGCGGAGGCTTTGGTCCCTATCCGGCGTGGTGCCTGCACCGAGTCGTCGAGGCGCGCATTCCCCGCGCGCTTGGGCCATTGGCTCGCCCTCGCCGTGCCGGCCGCGGCCTTGGTGTTCGCCGCCTGCCAGTCGCCGGCTTCCCAGCCGGGCACCGGTGTCCCCGCCCAGTGCCAGATATTGGCACCGGCCATCCAGCCGGTGAAGACAGACATTCTCTTCGTCGTCGACAACAGCGGTTCCATGGCGCCCAGCCAGAAGCGCGTCGCCGACGACATACCCGTCTTCGTCGCCGAGCTGCAGAAGTCCGGTGGAGTGCTCAACAGCTTTCGCGTCGGGGTGACGACGACGTCCGTCTACCTCGCCTACCAGTACTTCGACACCGTGGTGGACTACTACTACCCGCAGGCCGGGTGGCTGCTGAACATCCCGCTGTTGGACGGAGGCGTCGGAACCGCCCGCTACCTCGACGACACTGACCCGGAACTGGTGCCGCGCTTCGCCCTGGCCATGAATTCCGTCGGCATCTCCGGAAGCGGACAGGAGACGCCGTTCGAGGCCACCCGGATTGCGCTGCAGAATGCCGTCGCACCGCTCAGCCTTGCCGACGGTGGCCCGGCCAACCGCGGCTTTCTGCGCGACGGCGCGCGGCTGATGGTGGTGGCCGTCACCGACGAGGACGACTGCAGCGAGACGCGGCGTCCACCGCTGGTGCACGAGAACGACGTGGACGGCGAGAACTTCTGCATCAACAACAGCGCGCTCCTCACGCCCGTGGGAGACTACTTCACCCAGCTGCAGAACCTGCCGGACGGGCAGGGCCGGAACCGCGACGTGGTGTGGGGCACCCTGGCGCCGGTCTCGCTCCTCGACAAGAGTGCCCAGGCCGTGCCGTGTGCCAACCAGGACGCGGGCTTCGCCCTCTGCAACGCCGACTGCCCCACCAGCAATGCACCGGGCACGCGGATGCGCGAGATGGCCGTGCTCTTCGACCTCGGACTGAACAACCTCTACTCCATTTGCGCCGACAGCTACCATGACCAGCTGCTCGCCCTGGCCGACATCGCCGCCGTCCCCCAAACGCTGGATTTGGACTCGAATGTCCCGGACCCGCGGCTGCTCAACGTCGCGATTGTGCGGGCCGACGGCACCACCCAGGTGTGCACCGTGGACACAGGCGGACTCCGCTACGACGCGGCACCGGATGGCGGCTTCCCGCGCATCCAGTTCCAGGGAGACTGCGTGCGCCGCCAGACGGACACCCAGGTGACGGTGCGCCTGTACTGCACCGGCTGACCCTTTCCAGCCGGCCGGGCCCCGCCTAGGCCTTGGAGGCTGGACGGCGGCGCCCCCGAGGCCGTGTCGCCGACGGACGACCCAGCGCCGCCTGCGCTTCGTCGAAGGTCAGCCTTGCTGCGGCAGCGCGGTCTGCCGGCGAGAAGTGCGACACAAAGGGCGTCAGCACCACCGCATGCGCCCCCGACGGGGTGTGTTCGGAGCGCGCTACCACCCGCAGCGCCGATTCGAGTTCCAGCCGGAGCCGCCCTGTCGCCTGCACTATGCCCGTGCGCTCCACCTGCCGCAAAAGTCGCCGCGCGGCGGCGGATAGGGGCGGCCACGCCGAGGCCTCCGCCTGGAGGCGAAGCAGCGCCGGCCACAGGCGGCGGTGGACGTACGTCTGCTTCCCGCCGTGCAGCTTGCAGAGGAAGACGTCCGGGTCCTCGCGCAGCTGCTGGAGCGCACGGAAAATCTCATGGCTCGCCGGGTGTCCCCACCAGCTTCCCCGCACCGGGGCCCCCGCCACGGCGTCCACCAGGGCACGCTCCGACAGCAGGCCCTGGTCCTGGACCAGCGCGGAAAGGGAGGGGGCCAGCCGGCCGCGGGGCATGGTGCAACTCCAAGGCTTCCCTCGGGCTCGACTCCCGGGGCGACTTGCTCCAGGGTAAAGCCTCTCATGAGCTACCCCGTGACGGTCGAGTTCCCCATCCACTGGGGGGAAATGGACGCCTTCGGGCACGTCAACAACGCCCGCTTCTTTACCTGGTTCGAATCCTCGCGCATTGCCTTCTTCCAGGCGGCCGGGGTGTCCCTGGACCCGCGTGACAGCGTCGCCCCCATTCTTGCCGCAGCGCACTGCGACTACCTGGAACCGGTGGTGTTTCCCGCCCGGCTGGCGGTGGGGGCCCGGGCCACCAAGCTGGGGAACACCAGCCTGACGCTGGAACATGGGGTGTGGCGGGTGGGCGCCCCGGGACACATCCTCGCCCGTGGCACCTCGGTGGTGGTGCTCCTCAACTACGCCACCGGGGAGAAGGTGCGCGTTCCGGAGGCGGCCCGCCAGGCCATCGCCGCGCTGCAGGCGGCCCCACCCTGAAGAGGTGGTAAGGAGCGAGCGCGATGGCCAAATCCTCCCCCGTCTTCCTGTGGCTGGACCTGGAAATGACCGGCCTCGACCCCGAGAGCTGCGCCATCGTCGAGGTGGCGGCACTCGTCACGGGCCCGGAGCTCGAGGCCCGCGACGAGTTCGAGCGTGTGGTGTGGCAACCGGACGAGGTGCTCGAGCGCATGGAGCCCATCGTGCGGGAGATGCACGCCAAGAGCGGCTTGACCGACCGCATCCGCGCCTCTCCCCACTCGCTGCGGGAGACGGAGCGGGACCTCTTCGACTTGGTGGCCCGGCACTGTGGGCCGGGCGAGGGCCTCCTCGCCGGCAACACCATCCACCACGACCGGCGCTTCCTGGCGCGCTACATGCCACTCGTCGAGCGCTACCTCAGCTACCGCCAGGTGGACGTCTCCAGCCTGAAGCTGCTCACCCGCGCCTGGTACCCGGAGTCGTCCGGCTTCCAGAAGCCCGAGTCCAACCACCGGGCGCTGGCGGACATCCGCGCCAGCATCGCCGAGCTGCGCTACTACCGGGAGACCTTCTTCCGCGCCAACCCGGGGTAAGGCCGCCCCGGGGGGCCCTTCAGCCCGCGGCTGGCTCGGGGCGCGTCAGCTCCTCCAACAGGTAGACGAAGGAGCGGTACTCCGCCCCGGTGGCCCGCTGCATTCCCACCTCGCACATGCGGTTGGTGCCGAGGTAGGCACCAAAGGTGCGCTGAGACACCTCGGCGGCCTCGCTGGCCGTGGCCGACGCCGTCAGTTCCGGGTGCAGGAAGCCACGGTCGCCGGCGAAGCCGCAGCAGCCTGCGTGCACCGGCACCACCGCCTCCTCGGCCAGCGCGCCGGCAATGGCCAGCACCTTGCTGGACAGCCCGAGGTGCTGCGCCGAGCAGCCCGGGTGCAGCACCGCCGTCTCCACCTTGCGCTTCACCGTCAGCCGCGGCAGCACCTCGTCATGCACCCAGGCAATGGCGTCGAGGATGCGCAGGCTGCGGTGGCGCTCGCGGTTCTCGGCCGTCAGGTACTCCCCCACGTCCTCCACCAGGCCATGGGTGCACGAGCTCGCGTCGACCACGACGCTGAGCGTCCCTTCGGCGCTCCAGCGCCAGAGGCTCTCCACCACCCGGTTGGCCATGGCGACGTTGCCATCGTGGTACCCCTTGGAGTGCCACACCGTGGCGCAGCAGTTGCCCACCACGTCTTCTGGAATCCACAGGGGTACGCCGGCGCGCGCTGACACCGCCACCAGGGCCTCGGGCAAGCTGAGGCCGCCGGCGCTGCCCGCGGCCTGGCCGAAAATCCGGTTGACGCACGCCGGGAAATACGCGGCTCGCGCGCCAGTCCGCTCGGTGCGGGGAAGCGTTGACCTGGCCGCCTTGGGCATCACCGTTAGCCACTCCGGCACCAAGTCCTTGCTGAGGACGGTGCGTGCCAGCCCGGTGAGGCCCTTCATCACCGCCGGCCCCAGCAAACCGCCCAGCTGGACGGCCCGCCGGGCGCCCCGCTCCACCTCGCCCCAGCGCTCGGCCAGGGCGAGGGCCACGCGTTCCTCGGCCGGGGAGTGTTCCAGGTGCCGGAAGTGCTTCATCAGCACACCGGTGTTGATGCCCACCGGGCAAGCCAGCCCGCACGTGCCGTCGCCGGCGCACGTCTCCACCGCCTCGTAGGGGTAGTCGCGCACGACGGCTTCGCGCACCAGGCTGTGCACGCCCTGCCGGGCCATCTCCCTTCGCAGAGCGATGCGTTGCCGCGGGGTGGTGGTGAGGTCGCGGCTCGGGCACACCGGCTCGCAGAATCCGCACTCGATGCAGCGGTCCACCACCGACTCCACGGAGGGCGTGGTGTGCAGGTGTTTGAGGTGCGCCTCGGCGTCCTGGGTGAGCATGACGCCCGGGGCAAGCAACGCCTCCGGGTCCGCCAGGCGTTTCAGGCGCCACATCATCCGGGTGAGCTTGGCGCCCCACTCCTTCTCCACGAAGGGGGCCATGTTGCGGCCGGTGCCATGCTCCGCCTTGAGCGAGCCGTCGTACTTCTCCACCACCAGCGTCACCAGGTCGCTCATGAAGCGGCCGTAGCGCTCCACTTCCACTGCCTCGTTCAGCGACGGGGTAATGAGGAAGTGCAGATTGCCGGCCGAGGCGTGCCCGAAGATGACACCTGCGTAGCCGTGCTTGCGGAAGAGCGCCTGGATGTCCAGGGTGCCGTCGGCGAGGCGCTCGGGCGGGAAACACACGTCCTCGAGGATGAAGGAGGAACCACTCGGTCGCGCCCCGCCCACCGACGGAAGCAACCCGGAGCGCACCTGCCAGTACTGACGGGCCAGCGAGGCGTCGGGGGTGAATTGCGCCGGCTCAAACAGCGGAAGTGTCGCCAAAAGCGCCTGGGCCTCGGCCTCCACTTGGGCCAGATGGGCGGCGTCGGGTTCCCGGAACTCGACCAGTAAGGCGGCGGCGCCCTCCGGAAGGGACATCCAGCGCGGCGGCACGCCGGGCTTACCCTCCACCGAACGCAGGGAGGCCCGGTCGAGGAGCTCCACGGCCGCCGCGCCCCGGTCGACGAAGGGCTTCACGGCGTTGCTGGCCGCGTGCAGGTCTGCGAACACCAGCATCGCCGTCAGCCGGTAGCGGTCGTCGCGCACCGTCTCGAAGACGGCCTCGCTGACGAAGGCCAGGGTGCCCTCCGAGCCCACCAGGAGGCCACGGAAAATCTCGAGCGGCGTCTGGCCGTCGAGGAAGGCATCCATCCGGTAGCCAGTCGTATTCTTGATGGCGAACTTCTTTCGCAGCCGGGCCACCAGCTCCGGGTCGGCCTCAATCTGCGCCTTGATGTCCAGAAGCCCGCGCGCCAGCGCCGGTTCCGCCTGGGCGAAGTGCCGCTCGGCGGAGGGTGCTGCCGTGTCGATGAGCGTCCCCGAGGGCAGCAGGAAGGTGAGCGAGGACAGCGTCTTGTAGGTGTTCTGCGCCGTCCCGCAGCACATGCCACTCGCGTTGTTGGCGATGACGCCGCCCACGGTGCACGCGTTGGCGCTCGCCGGGTCCGGACCGAGACGCATCCCATGGCGGGCCAGCGCGGCATTGGCGTGGGCCATCACTGTGCCCGGGCGGGCCCGCAGTCGCTTGCCGCCCTCCTCTACCGTCACGCCGGCCCAGTGGCGCCGCACGTCCACCAGAATGCCATCGCCCTGCGCCTGGCCGCTGAGGCTCGTCCCGGCCGCTCGAAACGTCACCGTCTCGCCCCACACCCTGGCGTACTCGAAGAGCTTGCGCAGGTCCTCGACGTCCTGCGCGATGACGATGACCTTCGGGAAAAGCCGGTACGGGCTCGCGTCCGAGGCGTAGCGAAGCAAGTCGATGGGACGGCTGAGGACGCGGTCCGCACCGAGCAGCGCTTCCAGGTCGTGCCGGAGCGCAGGCGGCGTCCCGCCAGCGAGGCCTTCTGGGGCGCGGTCCGGAGCCGGAACGGTGGCGGTCGGAAGGGCGAACGGCTCGGTGTGAAGCCTGTCTTCCATGGGCGACTCCTCCGCGGACGGCCCCCCGAAGGCGCGTCCGGACAACAATCTACCCACCCTCGGCGCGCAAGGAAGGTACCTTCTGCGCTGGAGCCGCCAGTGGAGTGGGCAAGCGCGCGTTCCGCCCCCACACCGCAACGGCGAGAAGAAGCGCGTCCCGCCCGCAGGGCCTGCGCGGGGCTATTTACGGTCCGCTCGCGCGCCCAGGCCCGCCACGTCTAAGCTTGCGCCCATCCATGTCCCAGGATGAGGCGGAGCCACAATTCTCGGTGCTACTCGTCGTCGATGACGATGCGTTCATCCGGACGTTGCTGCGTGGGCAGTTGGAGGCGCGCGGGCAGGTGGTGCTGACGGCCTGTGACGCCGAGGAGGCAGCGACGCTGCTGCGCCAGGTGGATGAGCCGGTGGTGGTGGTGCTCGACTTGATGCTGCCCGGCAGGAATGGTGTCGAGCTGCTCGCCGAGCTTCATCCGCGCTCCTCGGCCTACCTGCGCTTCGTCCTGGTGTCCGCGAGCGCGCGGGTGGAACACGCGGCGGAGAACCACCCGCTGGTGGTGGGGCGGTTGGGGAAGCCCATCGACATTCCCCAGCTGATGCACCACGTGCATGTCGCCCGGTCTCAGCTGGGGACGGCAGCCGCCTGAAGCCGGGGGACGTCCCTGACGTTTCACCCGCATCCCCCCCCGGCGGCGACCCTTGGACGGCCGGGCGGCGGCTGGGGTGGGCATGCCGGCGAAGTCCGACCAAGTGTGAAGAACCAGACAGCCAAGCGCCCGGAATTGCTCCCGGTCCTGCCCCCCGCCCGAAGGAATGTGGTGAATAGCAGCCGGTCAGACGCGTCCCAGGGTGCGCTTCGCCCTTGGGCAGTTGCGCCGCAACTTGCAACGGTTTGGTCGGTTGGTGTCTTCAGGGGTAACTGGTAACTCTTGAGGAGGAAGACCCTCGTGAAGCTGAAAAAACTCTTTCATGCGTTGGTCCTTGCCGGCACGGCGCTCGGCGCCGTGCACTGTGGCGGCGGCACGTCCACGCCGCCTGGCAGCAACAGCACCGGCGGTCAGTTGCTCCCCGACGGCGGCATTCCAGACGGCGGCACCGGCGGAACGGGTGGAATGCCTGGAGGCCCGCCCGGCTGGTGAGCGTGTCTCAGGTGCCTTCCCTGCAGGACGTCGTGGCCGGCACCTGGGGCGCCCGGTACCGGATTGAAACCGAGGCCTCCCTTCGCTTCGGCGCCCTGGCCCGGAGGCTGGACGCCTTCGGCGCGCCCCGGGCGCTGTCGGAGCTTGCCGAGCGCGCCTCCCGGGACGAGACGCGGCATGCGGCGCACTGCGAGCGCTTCTTCCGCGCCGCTGGAGGGCAACAGCTGACGGGCGTCGACCGCGTCGTGGAGTACGCCCCAGCGAGCTGGGCCGAACCACAGCGGCTGACCTATGAAGTGGTCGCCCAGTCCTGCCTCGCAGAGACGCAGAGCACCGCAAGCCTGGTCACGCTTTTGGAGGGTGCCGAGAGCCAGGAGCTGAAGGCCGTCCTGCACGAGCTCGCCCGAGACGAAGTTCACCACAGTCGCCTCGGGTGGGGGTACCTGGCGTGGGCGCGGCCACGGGTGGACTTCAGCTTCCTCGGCCCGTTGCTGCCGGGAATGGTGGCAGGCAGCGCCGGCCCGGAGATTTTCAAGCCCGCGCCGGAGGGCGCAGACGACCCGGACTTGCTGCGGCAGGGAGTGGTGCCCCATTCGCTTCGCCGCCAGGTGTACGTCGAGACGCTCGAGGGCGTCGTCTTCCCGGGGTTCGAGTCACTCGGCGTGGACACGGCTGCCGTCAGAAGCTGGCTCGGTAAGACACTGTCCGACGCTGGCCCCATCGCGGGGTGACGAGCGCACAGCGGGCGCGGCCTCGTCCCGCAGTGCAGGGTCTTCAGTTACCATAGGCGGGGCGGGCCCTGCGAAGGAGGCCCGCGAAACGTCCGCGCCAAGCACCGACCGGAGGCACCATGACCAGGTGGCGCGCAGACGGGATGGGACGCGCAGGACGGGCGCTCCTGTCGGCGCTGGCGCTGAGCGCGACCCCTGCCTTCGCTGACCGCACCAGCCATCTCTTCGTGGATGAGACGCAAGTTCTCCCGGAGGGCGATGTCGAGCTGGAAAACTGGGTGTGGGCCCAGGGGCAGATTCCCTCCAGTTACGACCCTGCCGGCAAAACCCAGTACCCCACCACCGGCTGGATTTGGTTCGGGCCCACGGTGGGCATCACGAACCACCTTGAGATGTCGCTGCCCGTGGTGCTGTACGACGATTCCAAGTGGATTCAGCTCAACTCCATCAGCCTCGTCGCGCGCTACCGCCTTTTCCCGCGGGAACAGGACGATGGCCTGCAGCCTCTGCTCCGCGTCGAATACCAGCAGCCTCTGAGCGATAGCCACTATGCAGGGCCCCCCACGCTCAAGCTGCTGCTGGCGGCCACCTACGGCGCGCTGACCGGGGTTCGGGGCACCGTCAACGTGGGGGTGCAGCTGGGGCTGCCCTTCCTTTTTTCCTCGACTGCTGGCTGCAGGGGTCTTCCCTACCCTTGTTCGGGGAACGTCTCGGCGCTCGGGACGGCGGCACTGGCCGTGTCCGTCCCACTGGGCCACGAGTTCCGCATCGCCGCGGAGCTCGACGGGCAGCTGCCATTGGGGGGGGAGCCCTACCCCAACCTGGCGCAGCTCTACCTGGGGCCCTCCGTCGCATGGACGCGGGGACAAATCTGGGTCACCTTCGGGACCCTCTTCGGACTGACCAACAACTCCTACCGCTACGTGCCAAAGGTGCTGTGGGGCATTACCTTCTAGTCACCTGGCTGGCCTTGGCCGTGTCGGTTCCGGGCCTGGCCGCCGAGGTCGAGGGGTCTGTCCGGTTCAACACCAAGCCGGGCGAGGTGCCGCCCACCGGCCAGACCATCGTCGTCTACCTCACCGGGTTTCGTCAGCCGCCTCTTCTGGAGACGCCGGTCATCTCCCAGAAGAACAAGACCTTCGTCCCGAACCTGCGCGTCATCGTCGCCGGGCAGTCGGTGCAGTTCACCAACGATGACCCGGTCGTCCACAACGTCTTCTCCACCTCCTCCGCCCGGGCCTTCGACCTCGGCAAGCCAGGGCCCCAACAGACGCGGGAAATCTCCTTCCCCACGCCCGGCCTGGTGGACGTCTACTGCAACATCCACGAGGCGATGTTTGCCAACGTGCTGGTGCTGCCCAACCGCGCATTCGCGCTGGTCGACGGCCGTGGGCGCTTCGTCATTCGAGGCGTCCCGCCCGGTCGCTATCCACTGCACGCCTGGGGGCGTAACCTCGAGCCTTTCGAGACCGAGGTCACCGTCAGCGAGGCAAAAGGCCCGCCCGTCGAGCTGGTGCTAAGCCCGCGCGCCTTCAACCCCGCCCACCTCGACAAATTCGGGCGCCCCTACCGCGCACGCGCCGGGTACGCGCCATAATGAGCGCGTCGGCCGACGAGCGGTCGGTCCCCACCGCGCCCATTCCCTGTCTCGACGAGAATGCGGTCGCACTCTACCTGGCCGCAGAAACGCCGGAGGGGGAACGGGAGGCCGTCCGCGGCCACCTCGACACCTGCGACGTCTGCCGAGAACTCGTCGCGGGGCTGGTGCGGACGCTGGTGAGCGCCGAGCCCGACGAGCCGGTGACGAGCTCGCTGCCGCGCGGCACCAACCTCTCGCGCTACGTCGTCCTGGACCTCATCGGGCGCGGCGGCATGGGCGTGGTGTACAGCGCCTATGACCCGGAACTCGACCGGAAGGTTGCACTCAAGCTGTTGCGTCCCGACGTGGCAACGCCCGCGGCCGGGCCGGGACGCTCGCAGCTTCTGACCGAGGCCCAGGCCCTGGCCCGGCTGTCGCATCCCAACGTCATCACCGTCTTCGACGCCGGGACCTGGCAGGAGGAAGTCTTCTTCGCCATGGAATTCGTCCGCGGAGAGACGCTGCGCAGCGCGCAGACCGCGACCGACTTGCGCCCACGCCGGCTGCTGGACCTCTACCTGGCGGCCGGAACCGGGCTGGCGGCAGCCCACGCCGCCGGCATCATCCACCGCGACTTCAAGCCAGAGAATGTCCTGGTCGGTGACGACGGCCGCGTGCGGGTGACGGACTTCGGCCTGGCGCGGCCCACGCACGACGTCGAGGCAGGCATGGCAGGCACCCCGGCCTACATGGCCCCGGAGCAGTGGCGGGGGGCCGCGGCCGACGCCCGGACCGACCAGTACAGCTTCTGCGTCGCCCTGTACGAGGCGCTCTACGGCACCCGGCCCCTGCGCCGGCCGGCAGTGTCCACCGCGTCGGCGCCTCCCGCCCTTTCCCCGACGCGCACCCTGGCCCGCGTCCCGGCGGGCGTCGGCCGCGTGATTGCCCGGGGCCTGGAGACGGCACCCGCCGCTCGCTGGACGTCGATGGACGCCCTGGTGGAGGCGCTCCGCGAGGCGCGTCGTCCGTTTCGGCGCAGGACGCTGCTGGCCGCGGCGGCGCTATTCCTGCTCACCACGGCGGTGTGGGCGCGGCATGCGCAATCCATCCTGCGCGTCGAGCACGAGCTGAGCGCGGCCGCGCAGCGGCTGCCCGAGCTGCTCCGGGCTCAGCACGACCTCATCGACCTTCAGGCCAGCGTCGGCTTGCGGGCCGAGGGTGTCCTGGACGCCTTCGGGCAAGCGAGCAACATGGACGCCGCCCTCGGGCTGGCGGAGAACGCTTCCAAGGAAGAGCAATTCGTCGAGGCGCACGAGGTGATGCGCTCGGCCGACTTGCCGGGCCTCAAGGAACGGGACGCACTGCTGCTGGTGAATTCCTGGGGCCGCGTCATCCTCAACCTGGCCGACCCCGAGGCCTACGGGGCCGCCGCCCCCGCCCTTCCCCTGCTGGTGAGCACCATGGACGGGGTGGCGGCCGATGAGCTTTGGTCGGCGACGACGCTCGAGCGCATCGACATCCCGCTGGTGAAGCCGGTGCGGCAGAAAGACCTGCTCTTCGTCTCGGCACGGCCCGTCGTGCGCGGCGCCTCGGTGGTGGGGGCGATGCTCACCGGAAGCTGGCTCGGGGGGGGCTTGCTCGAGGAGCTCGCCCGCTCCGCCGGAGCGCGCGTGGCGCTCCACGCGCCGGACGGGGGTTGGGCCGGCGCGAACTGGACTGCCGTGCCACCGGTGGGCCGCTTCAGCCGACTGCGCGCAGACGGCCGCGAGCTGGTCGTCTACGGAGTCCAGCTCGGCGCCCCTGGCTCCCACACGCCGGCCGGCGAGGGCTTTGTCTACCGCGAACTGGTTCCGGATGCAGGGGCTGCCGACTCCTCCGCCCTTCGCTGGGGCTTGGCCATCGCTTCGCTGGCAGCGCTCGGCTGGCTCGCATGGCTCTGGCTCCGGTACGAGTGGTAGCGTCCCCGTCCCCGAGACGGGGAGCGGCCATCCGTGACCTCTTTTCCGCACTCCCGCGTGTTTTGGGAAAAACTGCCGCGGGCCGCAGCCCTGCGCGCGCGCCCGGGCATCGACGAGCAGCTTGGCAAGCTCCTCGCGCTGGCGCTCGCGGTCCGCCCCACGCTGGGCGTTGACCCGGGGGCCTTCGCCGCACACTGGGCCACGCACCTGTCGCGAAGCCTGGTGCCAGAAGACGAATTGGACCGGCTGCACCTGGCCGACCTCTGCCTGGCCTTCGCGTGCGGGCGCGGCAACCCTGAGGGGCTTCGGCTGTTTCAGGCCGAATTCGTCCCCTTCGCCATCTCGACGGTGCGGGGGGTGGACGCCTCGGAGACCTTCGTTGAGGAGGTCACGCAGCAGCTTCTGGAGCGGATTCTGGTCGCTGCGGCTGGTCCCCCCCGGATTCTCGAGTACGCCGGCCGGGGTTCCCTCGAGCACTGGCTGCGGGCGGCGGCGCTCCGCATGGCACTCAACGCCCGTCGAAGCGCGCGGCGCGCGCCGGACCAGCTAGCGGTCGACTCGCAAATGGACGTCGCCGCGCCCAGCCGCGACCTCCAGTTCGACCTGCTGCTGGCACGGTTCGGGCCCGATTTTGGTGCCGCGCTGAAAGAGGCGATGGCGGAGCTGGGCGCGCAGCAGCGCAGCCTCCTCAAGCTGCACTTTCTGGACGGCCTCAGCTTCAACCAGATTGGGGCCGTCTACCAGGTGAACAAGTCCACCATCTCAAGGCGCCTGAGCCAGGCGCGCCAAACGCTTCTGGCGAAGACCCGGGAGCGCCTCGAGCAGCGCTTCCAGCTCGGCCCGCCCGAGCTCGAAAGTCTCATGCGCCTGCTCGGCCCCGAGCTGGGCTTGAGCTTGACGTCGGTTCTCGCCCACTCCGTCCCGGACAGTACCTGAGCACCGGGCGGCGCCCGCCCCCCTGGGCAGCGGCTGCTTGGAAGGCAAACGGCCGCCCATCTTGTTTCCTCGACTTCGGAACGCGCGCCCGGCGATGCTCAGAAATTTCCTGGGAGGCTTCCCCCCCCTTTGAATGGCAAACGCTTGAAATTGGTCCTCGCCGCGCTCCTCGGTCTCGCCGGCGCCGGCTGCAATACCGGCGGCATCAGCTTGAACAACTACACGTGCACCGGCTACTGCGAGGGCGAGCCGATGCCCATTCTCATCATGCAGGCCCCGGACCATTTGACGGCCTGCACGGAGTACCTTGAGTACTGCCGCGGCGCCGGAATCTGCCTCAGCTGCACCTGAGGGGCCGGCGGTCGGGCGCGGCGCGGTCGGCCAGAAAGGCCACGGGCCGGATGCGTGGGCTGCACCTCTCTGGCGAGCGCCTTCAGGGCGTCAACCACCACCCGGGGAGGACGACGTGAATCTCAGCGCCTCAACACCGCGCGGGCCGCCGCCATGTCCGCATCGCGACCGACGGCGTTGTTGGTTCCCGCCGGTGGCTTGACCCACCAGCGTTCCCAGCCCGGCAGGGCGAAGAACTGTAACGTCGCGGAGCGGTTGGCCGCATCCACCACCACGCGGCCGCGGGGTACCGGGCGACCGAGCGAATCAGGGCCGGCGCTGAACTTAACGGCAGTGCCCGCCCTTTTGCCCAGCCTTCGCGGCAGCCGCCCCCACGGGCTCGATTGGTCTAGGGTGACCCAATGGACAGCCGCCCGTTTGACGTCCTGCTGTACGGGGCGGGGGGGTTTACCGGCCGGCAGACGGTGGCCTACTTCGCCGCCCACGCCCCGGCGGGCCTGCGGTGGGCCCTGGCGGGCCGCCACCTGGATAGGCTGGAGGCAGCTCGCGCCACCGCCCTCGGGCGCTCGCAGCCAGTGGAGGTGCTGAAAGCCGACAGCCGGGACCGGGCGTCGGTGGACAGCGTCGTCTCCCGGGCGCGCGTCGTGCTGAACACCGCCGGACCGTTCGCCCTCTATGGTGACCCGGTGGTCGACGCCTGCGTGCGCTTCCGCACACACTACGTGGACATCACGGGCGAGACGACCTGGGTCGCGGACCTCATCCAGCGTCACCACGCGCGCGCCGCGGCGGACGGCGTCCGCATCATCCCCTTCTGCGGCGTCGACTCGGTGCCGTCCGACCTTGGCGCCTTCCTCCTTGTCCGTCTTCTGCGCGCGCAAGGCGTGGGCTGCGGCCCAGTGAAGGCCGCCTTTCGCCTCCGCGGCGGCCTAAATGGGGGCACCGTGGCATCGGCCATCCAACTCTTCGAGAGCGGCCAGGCCCACCGCGCGCAGGAGCCTTTCCTGCTGGACGGGCCGGTCGCGCACACGCCCGAGGAAGTCGCCGCCAGCGTGGACCCCCTCCGGCCACGGTGGGACGCCGACTTCGGTCACTGGCTGGCGCCGTTTGTCATGGCGCCCGTCAACACGCGCGTCGTCCGCCGCAGCGCGGCGCTGGCGGCCCTCGCCGGGGAGGCGTACGGCGCGCACTTCGCCTACCAGGAGTACCTCTCCGTCAAAAGCCGGCTGCAGGCATCCGCCATGGCCGCCGGGCTCTCCGTCTTCCAGGCAGCGCTCGGCTCGCCCGTGCGCCCCCTCCTCAAACGGCTGCTACCGGGCCCTGGCACCGGCCCCTCAGAAGAAGTCATCACCGCCGGCTGGCTTCGCTGCGACTTTCTGGCCGTTGGGGAGGATGGCCGCAAGGCCTACGGCCTCGTCCGGGACACGGGCGACCCGGGCAACGCCATCACCGTGAAGTGCCTGTGCGAGTCGGCGCTGGCCCTGGCCCAGGACGCGGCCCGGCTGCCCGGGGGCAAAGGACGGGGAGGCATTCTCACGCCTGCGGTGGGCCTGGGGGACGTCCTGGTGGAGCGGCTACGCGCACGCGGCATGGTGCTCTCCGCATCCAGCAGTCCGCCTTAGCCGACGCCGACAGGCAGTCCGTCAGTCGCAGACGTCGACTTGCACGTTGACTTCCAGGTGCTCGGTGCCCCCGCCGACGAAGATGGTTCCCGAGGTGGGTGTCGCATCGGCATAGGCACGGCCACAGGCGACCCGGATGTGGTCGGTCTGGGTGAGAATCCCGTTGGTCGGGTCAAAGCCGCGCCAGCCCACTTCGGGCAAGTACACCTGGACCCAGGCGTGGCTGGCCTCCGACTGCGGATGGCGGAGGTTTTTCGGGCCGGTATAAACGTAACCACACATGTAGCGGGCCGGGACTCCCAGAAGGCGCATCATGCAGATGAAGAGGTTGCTGAAGTCCTGACAGACGCCACTTCGCGTCGAGTACACCTGGAAGGCTGTCGTGCCGAGGGTGGTGCTGCCCTGGACGTAGCGAAACTCCTTGAAGATGGTGGCGTTCACGTCGAGCAGCGTGTCGAAGAGGTCGTAGTCGTTGCGGAGGACGAAGCTCATCGCGTAGTCGGTGAGGTCGTTCAGCTCGCTCTCCGGAAGCTCGGGCGGGAGCAAGTAAGGTGCCAGCTGGTTGTGCTGCCACGGCATCCACACCAGCGGGAAGGACGACTTGGCGCGGAGCTGCCGGAAGGCAAATGGGTCCGTCTCGAGGAGTTCGACCCGGCTCCTCGCCTCAATCGCCAGTTCATGGAAGGGGGTGTCCACCCGCACCCGGCGGACGCGGTTGCCAAACACGTCGTCATACTCCCGGGACTGCCCCTCCACGGAGACGGTGAGCGAGTGGTCGAGCACGTTCTGCAGGCGGTCATGCATCGGAATCAGCCGCAGGACGTGGACGCTCTGGCTCACCGGCTCGGCGTACCGGTAAACCGTTCGGTGTAGGACCTGGAGGCGCTTCGTCTCTGCCGTCTCCGGACGGTGCAGACGCATGTGCCGGTTGCCGTTTCGCTCGCGCTGCACCGGTGGCCCGGGGGGCTGCACCACCGTTTGCAGGGCCCCCTGGCGCATCACCCAAAGCGAGCCCGCCTCGAGCGGCTGCCAAGCGGGTTCTCTGCTGGCGCCCATTGCCGTCAGCGGGCGGCTTGAAATGAAGATTCCCTTTCGGCTTTTGATGCCGTGCCGGGTGAGGTCGATGGTGACGTCTTTGTCGCCCACCACCACCTGCTCGTACGGCGGCAGAAGCTGCCAGGTGCTGAGCCCACTCTGGTGCTTGTCGGAATAGGCCACCACGTC
Organism: uncultured delta proteobacterium; assembly: GCA_963711265.1. GTDB lineage: Bacteria > Myxococcota > Myxococcia > Myxococcales > Myxococcaceae > JADGRA01. Next base: position 392,615 of record CAVQDL010000014.1, on the reverse strand, counting down.
CTGCCCGTCGGAGAGGACGATGTTGAGGGTGCCGAGGGTGTTGATGGTGCCCAGCCAGTCCAGCAGGACGGCCGGGTCCGCCTCGCCAAGCGACCGCCACTTGCGCTCCGCGAAGCGATTCAACAGGTCGCAGAAGATGACCTCGCTGTCGGTCGCACCGATGGGCTCGAAGACCGCGTCCGGGGGCAACTCGGGCCTGCGGTCCAGGCTGCCACTGTGCCCGAAAATCCACTCCCGGCCTCCCCACGCCCGGGTGAAGGGCTGGGTGTTGGCGTCACTGAGGGCCCCCCAGGTGGCGGTGCGCAGGTGCAGGAGGAAGATGGATGAAGCGAACCGCTCGCCGGTGTGCAGCACCTCCGCTTGTGAGCTGGTGTGCGTCGGCGCCGGCTCCTTTAAGAGGGCCACCGAGGGTTCCCCCGGCGGGTAGTAGGCAAGCCCCCACCCATCCGGATGAGCGGCCCCGGGCTGCAAACAGCGCAAGTCGAAGGTGGGCGACAGCTCCCCCTCGAAACACATGGCCAGCAAGTTCGGCACGGTCGAATCCTAATTCACGACGCTGTCGATTCCGTGACGACGGCGTGCTCGGCCTCCGGCTCCTGGTCGACCTCGGGCAGCGGATGGTCGCCGGCGAAGCGGCGAAGGTCGAGCGTCCAGGGGGCCTCCGGGCTGGCCGGGACTTGTCTCGCGCTCACCGGCCAGGGCAGTGGTGATTCGCGGGTGAAGCGCTGGGAGCGCCGGGCCTCGGCTTCAAAGGCAGTGAGCGGCGGGGCGTCAAAGGCACGGCCCTCCGCGTGCCAGACATGGTACCCGACGGCACCAAGCGAACGTTGTCCCCACGTGTCGATGACGTCGAAGCGCACCGGGTGGTGGACGCCAAGGTGCGGATGCAGGCTGTTGGGCGGCGCCCAGGCGCGGAAGCGGACACCGGCCAGTCCCTCGCCCACCTTGCCGGTGGGGCGCAGCGGCAGCTCCAGCCCGTTGACCAGCACCTGGTGCCGCTCCGGGACCAGCCCCTCCACGCGGACCTCCACGCGCTCTACCGAGGAATCCACATAGCGGGTGGTTCCAGTGGTGGTCGGCTCCTCCCCCAGCACCGGCCAGGGCTCGAGCGCGTCGCGCACTTCCAGGACGAGTCCCCCCAAATCCAGGCGCCCCGCCACCGGGCAGCGGAGCTCGAGGAAAGGCCGGTAGGCGGCGGCCGGAAGCGCAATGCCGCGCGCGGCGAGGAAGGCCAGGACCTCCTCGAAGTCGCGCCACATCCAGTAGGGCAACAGGAAACGGTCGTGAAGCCCGGTGCCCCACCGGACCAGGGGACGCCGGTAGGGGGCCTGGGCGAGGGCCGCGACGAGCGCGCGCACCAGGATGGCCTGCGCCACGGCAAGCCGCGGGTGGGGCGGCATCTCGAAGGCGCGAAGTTCAACCAGCCCCTGTCGGCCGTGCGGGGTCCGCCAGTCGAACAGCTTGTCGATGCAGAGCTCCGCCCGGTGCGTGTTGCCACTCACGTCCACCAGCAGATGGCGGAAGAGGGCGTCCACTTGCCAGGGCGGCAGCGGCGCCGCGCCTGGCTCGAAGGCGTGGGCCAGCGCAATCTCCAACTCGTACAGCGCGTCGTGTCGCGCCTCGTCCACCCGCGGCGCCTGTGACGTCGGGCCGACAAAGAGGCCGGTGAAGAGGTAGCTGAGAGACGGGTGGTGTTGGCAGAAGGTGATGAGGCTGGCGAGCACGTCCGGCCGGGCGAGGAGCGGGCTCTGCTTCGGGGTGGGCCCACCCACCGTGAGGTGGTGGCCGCCACCGCTGCCGGCGATGCGTCCGTTGAGGAGGTAACGCTCGGTGTGCAGCCCGGCGTGGAGCGCAGCTTCAAAGGTCGTCTCCAGCAGCGCGGCATGCGCGCGGCCGGTCGCCGACGGCGGAAGGTTGGCCTCGAGAACACCGGGGTCCGGTGTCACCGCGAAGCGCCGGAGCGTCGCCGAGCGCGGCGGGAGGTAGCCCTCCAGTTGGGCGTGCAGCCCGGCTTCACTCCGCACTGCGTCCACGGCCTTCACCAGCGCGACAAAATGGCGGGCCGAGGCGAGGGGGGCAGGAAGACGAAGAGCCCACCCTCCCGCGCTTCCACGCACAGGGCGGTGCGCAAGTGGCGGGGCTTCGGCTCCTCCTTCTTCGCGCGGCGCGGGTCCGGGGGCGCCACCGGCTCCTCCTCCGGCTCCGGGACGTAGCCCGGCGGCAGGGAGGACAGCGGAAGCCGCAAGCCCACCGGGGCGTCGCCCGGCACGAGGAAGAGGTTCCGGCGACGGAACCGCCAGCTGTCCGTCACCCAGCCTCCGCCAAGGTGCGCCAGCGGCAGGACGTACCCGGCGGCCTCCCCCAGTCCCTGGCCCAGCACCCGGGCCAGCCGCTGGCGCTCCTCCGGGTCCCTCAAGTCGGCCTCCAACGGGTCGACGCCCACAGGCAGGCTCGCCTCGGCCTCGAGGAAGTGCCACGGGTCCTCGAAGGCGGGCAGCAGGCCCTGCGACACGCCCAGTCGCTCGGCCAGGACCTCGGCCAGGCGCCTCGCATCCTCGGCGGCGGCTCTCCGGGGGGAGAGTCCGATGTCGCCACTCCAAAGCGCCCCGCCGTCGCTCAGTCCCACCAGGTTGAGCGACCAGCGCGGCAGGCTTTCCCCCGGGTAGTGCTTGCCCTGGCCGATGACGAGGGCCGCCCCGGGCATGAGGCGCGAGCGAATCTCGGTACAGAAGCGCAGGCCCTGCGTCCACTTGCTGGGGCCGAGGGCCGCACCATTCCACTCCGCGGCCTCCGGGGACTCGCGGGAGTTGAAGGTGGGCTCGCCGCCGGTGGTCAGGCTGAGGCCGGCGGACGCCAGCGCGGCGTCGGCCTGGTCGACTCCCTCCAGGACGGCCCGGTACACCGGCTCCGGAAAGGGCGAGCTCGGCCGCACCTCGTGGCCGAGGCGCGTGACGCTGAGCTCGAAGGTGACGTCCGAGGCCCGGGTGTCCGAGGTCCCCTCCACCGGCGAGGCCAGGGCCGGGCTGGAGGCGCAGGCCAGCGGGACGTGCCCCTCGCCGCAGAGCAGCCCGCTGGTGGCGTCCAGCCCAATCCATCCGGCGCCTGGGAGAAAGACTTCCGCCCAGGCGTGCAGGTCCACCACGTCGTGGCTGACGCCGCGCGGTTGGTCCGGAAGCATGCCCTCGTCGGTGAGCTGAATCAGGTAGCCGCTCACGAAGCGGGCTGCCATGCCTCGTGAGCGCAACAGGGCCACCAGCAACATGGCCGAATCCCGGCAGCTACCTCGGCCCTCTTGCAGCGTTTGCTCCGGCGTCCAGACGCCGGCCTCGCTGCGCACCACGTAGCGGATTCGCCGGTTGACGCCCTGGTTGATGGCCGTCAGAAGACCGAGTGTTGGACCACTCCGCGGCAGCTCCGCGTCCAAGGCGAGGAAGCGTTCCCCCCCCTCCAGGCCGGGTGTCTGCAGGGACAGGAACGGGGCGAGCTCGTCCAGCAGCGCCGGCGTGTAACGCAGGGGGACGTTCTCCGCCGTCTCCTCCAGCAGGAAGTCGAAGGGGTTGACGGGCCTGAGGTCGAGCGCCACCTCAACCAGCAGGTCCATGAAGTCCAGGCGGTCGTCCTTGGGGAACACCACCCGCGCCACATGGTTGCCGTTGGGGTCCTGCTGCCAGCGGACGTCCGCGTCGGGCTGGACGGTGAGGCCGTACGTCTCGACGCGCGCCCGGGCGTGGCTGGCCGGCCGTAGCCGCACCAGCTGCGGTCCCAAGGCCGCAGGACGCGGGTAGGCATACCGACTGCGGTGCTGGATGAGGAGCCTCACGCCGCGCTAGCTTAGACGCACGGTGTCAACAACTGGCAGCCCCCCCCACCCGTCGCTGCTGGACGGGTACCCGGTTCTCCCCGGCGCCTATGACGAGTTGCTCGAGGCAGGCGGGACGCTTCGGCCGGAGTTCCGCGCGCTTCTCGGCCTGGGCCGCGTCAGCCCGGAGGAGTTCGCCCGCACCCAGGAGATGGCCGAGACGGCGCTGGTCAACCAGGGCGTTACCTTCTCCGTCTACACGGACAACCGTGGAATGGAGAAGGTGTTCCCGGTGTGTCTCGTGCCGCGCGTCATCTCGGCTTCCGACTGGGACCACCTGGAGCGCGGCCTGGTGCAGCGGGTGCTCGCGCTGGCCCACTTTCTGGACGACGTCTACGGCCAGCAGCGCATTCTGAAGACAGGCACCATTCCCGCGGAGGTGGTGCTGGGGGCCAAGCATTACCTCCCGGCGTTGCGCGGCATCCGTCCGCCGGCGGGCGTGCGCATCCATGTCTCCGGCATCGACCTGGTGCGCGACGGCGCGGGCGTCTTCCGGGTGCTGGAAGACAACCTGCGGACGCCGTCCGGCGTCTCGTACGTGCTGGAGAACCGTCTCCTCTCCAAGCGCCTCATCCCCCAACTCTTCGAGGCGGCCCGCGTCCGCCAGGTGAACCACTACCCGGCCCGGCTGGCCGCGGCGCTGCGCAGCGTGTCCCCGGTGGACCCGGATTTGAGCACGGTGGTGGTGCTGACGCCGGGGCCATACAACTCGGCCTATTTCGAGCACAGCTTCCTGGCCCGCCAGATGGGGGTGGAACTGGTGCAGGGCGCTGACCTCTTCGTCGATGACGACCGACTCTTCCTGCACACCACCAAGGGCCGTCGGCAGGTGGACGTCGTCTACCGCCGGACGGACGACGCCTTCCTCGACCCGGAGATGTTTCGCCCCGACTCGGTGCTCGGCGTCCCGGGGTTGATGCGCGCCTGGGCCAAGGGCCACGTGGCCCTGGCCAACGCGCCTGGAAATGGCGTGGCGGACGACAAGGGGGTGTACCCCTTCGTTCCGGAGATGGTGCGCTTCTACCTCGGCGAGGAGGCACTCCTCGAGCAGGTCCCCACCTACCAGTGCGTCCGAGAGGACGACCGGCGCTACGTGCTCGAGCACCTCGACCGCCTGGTGGTGAAAGCCGTCGACGAGGCGGGCGGCTACGGGATGCTGATGGGGCCTACATCCAGCAGTGCGCAGCGCGAGGAGTTCCGCCAGCGCATCCTCGCCGAGCCGCGCCGCTACATTGCCCAGCCCCTGGTCGAGCTCTCCACCTGCCCCACCTGGGACGCGGAACGCCGACGGATGGTGCCTCGGCGGGTGGACCTGCGTCCCTACATCCTCACCCGGAAGGACGGGCCCTGGGTGCTACCCGGCGGGCTAACCCGGGTGGCGATGCGGGAGGGAAGCTATGTGGTCAACAGCAGTCAGGGCGGCGGCAGCAAGGACACCTGGGTGCAGAGGGCGAGGGGATGATTTCACGCGTCGCCGACCATTGCTTCTGGCTGGGCCGTTACCTGGAGCGAGCCGAAAGCAGCTCGCGCGTGCTGCGGGTGACGTCGGCCCTGGCACTGGACGGCATCCTGCCGCCAGCCCAGGTGTGGGGGACGGCCATCACGGTCAGTGGCGAGGACGAGGCCTTCGGGGCGCGCTTCGAGTTGGCCGCGCGCGGCAATGGGGAGCTGGTGCAGCAATACCTCACCTGGGACACCGAAAACCCGGCAAGCATCGTCCGGTCGGTGACTTCTGCGCGGGAGAATGCCCGCAGTATCCGCGAGGTGGTGTCCTTGGAGGCGTGGGAGGCCGTCAACGAGTTTCACCTCTGGTTTCACGACAAGCGCGGCCACGACGCCTACACCCTCGGCCGCGAAGGTTTCTACCGGCGTGTCCGCGAGTCGACGCAGCTGGTCCTCGGAACCATCCAAAACAGCATGCTGCATGACAACGCCTACGACTTCATCAGCCTGGGCGTGCTGCTCGAGCGCGTGGGGCAGACGGCCCGCATCCTCGACGTCCACCACCACGCACTGCTGCAGCTTTCCCCAAGCATGATTCTCGAGGAGACGCTCTGGCTGTCGCTGCTCCGGGCGTGCTCCGGATTCGAAGCATTCATGAAGCGGAGCGCGGGCAAGGTGACGCCGACCACGGTGGCGGATTTCCTCATCCTGGAACCCGCCTTCCCACGCTCCATTCGCTTCTGTGTCCACCACGCCTCCCGGCGTCTGGCGAGCATCCGCTCGCCCGCGGAACTGGTGCTGCCCAAGCTGGAAAGCCAACAGCGGCTGCGGAGGCTGGAGGACTTCATCGCCCAGCAATCGCGGTGGCGTGAAGGTGGGGAAGGCCTCCACCAGCTGCTCACCCACATTGTGGAGGAGACGACGACGGCCTGCGCGGAACTGGGCCGTGAGCTGCTCGCCGGGCCGGCAGCCGTGCCGGCTCCGCCGGACAAGGCGTCGACCAGCCAGCCAGCCCCGGCCGTCCCCGCGCAGTCCCAGTCCCAAGCCACGGTCTCGCCCCAGTCCTAGGACGCGTTGCGGCACCGGTTCCCCTCACGCGTCAAAAAGCGGCCGTCCACCTTGCCCGGACCCGCCTTTCATGGGAGGCGTCCCTGCATGCCGCAGAGAAAGGGAGACGGTAACTTGAAACGGATTCTTCTGGCCGTCGCGCTGAGCGTGGCACCGGCGCGAGCGCCCGCGCAGGCGCTGCCGGCCGCGCAGGTGGAGAGCAGCCGCAAGGCCCTGGACGCCCTGGTGAAGGCGCAGTGGGAATACACCCTGCGGACGCAGCCCGAGTTCGCCTCCATCCTGGGCGACAAGCGCTACAACGACCGGCTGCGGGATTACTCGCCGGCCTTCGTTGAAACGGACCTCGCCCAGACGCGGGACTTCCTCAAGCGCTTCGAGGCCATCGACACCAAAGGGCTTCCACCCCAGGAACAGCTCAACCAGCAGCTGATGGTCCGCCAGCTGCGGGAAAAGCTGGAGGGCGCCCGCTTCAAGGACTGGGAAATGCCCGTCTTTCAGAACTCGGGCATCCACATCGACTTGCCGCACCTCGTGAGTTCGCTCTCCTTCGAGACGGTGAAGGACTATGAGGATTACCTGGCTCGACTCAAGCAGCTCCCGCTGGCGTTTGCGCAAACCACGGCGCAGATGCGCAACGGCATGCGGGACGGGCTGGTGCCGCCCAAGTTCCTGCTGCCCAAAATCGTCCGCCAGTGCGAGGACATCTACAAGGCAAAGCCGGTCGATTCCCCCTTCGCCCAGCCTCTCTCCAAGTTCCCGTCCACCTTTTCCGAGAAGGACAAGGAGCGGCTGAGGACGGCCGTCCTCGCAGCCATCCAAGACGACGTGGACCCGGCCTACCGGAAGTTCGCGGCCTTCGTGGAGAAGGAATACCTCCCCAAGGGCCGCCGCGAGGTGGGCGTCTGGTCGCTTCCCGACGGCCCGGCCCGCTACGCGTATGCCGTGAAGGTTTCCACCACCACCGACCTCACCCCGGAACAGATTCACGAGATTGGATTGCGGGAGGTGAAGCGCATCGAAGGCGAGATGCTGGTGGTCGCCCGGAAGCTGGGCTTTCAGGACCTCAAGACGTTCAACGCGTCCTTTGCGAAGAATGCCGCGCTGCACCCCAAGTCGCGCCAGGAGATGCTGGACCTGTATTCCCGCTACATCCAGCAGATGGAGGCCAAACTGCCTGAACTGTTCGGCCGGCTACCCAAGGCCAAGCTTCTGGTGCTGCCCATCGAGGAATACCGGGAGAAAGAGGCCTCGACGGCGTACGACCAGGGCACCCCAGACGGCTCGCGGCCCGGGCACGTCATGGTCAACACCGGCGACTTCGAAGAGCAAACCACCCCGGAGATTGAGAGCACCGCCTACCACGAGGGGCTTCCGGGCCACCACATGCAGATTTCCATTGCCCAGGAGTTGCCGGACTTGCCTCCCTTCCGGCAGCAGGCGGGCTACAACGCTTACGTCGAGGGGTGGGCGCTGTACGCCGAGCGTCTGGGCAAGGAGCTTGGCTTCTACACGGACCCCTACAGCTATTACGGCTTCCTCGAAGACGAGATGCTCCGGGCCATCCGGCTGGTGGTGGACACCGGCCTGCACGCCAAGCACTGGAGCCGCCAGCAGGTGGTGGACTTCTTCCACGCCCATTCCGGCGAGGATGAAGTCTCGGTCCAAAGCGAGACGGACCGCTACATCGTCTGGCCGGGCCAGGCGCTCGGCTACAAGGTGGGCCAGCTGAGGATTCTCGAGCTGCGCGAGTACGCCCAGAAACAACTCGGCGCGAAGTTCGACATTCGCGCATTTCATGACGAAGTCCTCGGCGCCGGCGCCCTGCCCCTGGACGTGCTGGAGCAGCGCATCCAGTCCTGGGTGAAGGCCCAGACGTCCTAGGCGGCGGCCGGACTTTCCCGCGGTGTTGAGAGACGGCGGACCGCCTCTCGGCTGAGCTACGGTAGGGGCTGGATGGGAGTCGCACCCGGCACCAAGCTCGGTCCGTACCAAATTCTCGCGCCGCTCGGCGCGGGTGGCATGGGCGAGGTGTACCGAGCCCGGGACACGCGCCTCGGCCGGGACGTCGCCATCAAGACGCTGCCGGCGGCCTTCGCCCAGGACCCGGAGCGACGGGCCCGCTTCGAGACCGAGGCGAAGGCCATCGCCGCACTGTCACACCCCAACGTCCTTGCCATCCACGACATCGGGACCGAGGGGGCCGTCGTCTTCGCCGTCATGGAGCTGGTCGAGGGGCAAACGCTGCGCGAGATACTGCTCGGCGGCCCGCTGTCCAGTCAGCGCGCGGTGTCGCTGGCCATCCAGATTTCCAATGGCCTGGCGGCCGCGCACGACCGGGGCGTCATCCACCGGGACCTCAAACCCGAAAACATCATCATCACGCCGGACGGCCACGCAAAAATCCTCGACTTCGGGCTGGCCAAGCGGGTGACCCCGGCCGACGAGGGCACCCTCAGCCTCGGGCCAACGCACGTGGCCGGGACGGAACCGGGCCTCATCCTCGGCACGGTGGGCTACATGGCACCCGAGCAGGTCCGCGGCTTACCCGCCGACGCGCGCTCGGACATCTTCGCGCTGGGCGCCCTCATGTACGAGATGGTGACGGGCCGGCGCGCCTTTCAGGGCGAATCTCCCGCGGAGACCCTGACCGCCATCCTGCGGGAGGAGCCGCGGGAGTTGACCCGGCTCGCAGTCAGCGTGCCGCCGGCGCTTGAGCGCTTCATTCGCCGGTGTCTCGAGAAGAACCCGGCTGGCCGCTTCCGCTCCGCCGCGGACCTGGGCTTCGCGCTGGAGGGAGTCTCCAACAGCTCCGGTGCGACGAAGGCCCTGAGCGCGAACTCGGGCGAAGCGTCCAAGGGGCTGGCGACGTTCCGGCGCATCAGCTACCGCAACGGCGTCGTCCTCGGCGCTCAATTCACGCCCGACGGCGTCGGTGTCGCCTTCAGCGCGATGTGGGAGGGCCGCCCGGCCGAGCTCTTCATCTCCCACCCCGGAAGCCCAGCGGCCCGCAGCCTGGGCGTCACCAAGGCCAACCTGCTGTCGATTTCGTCCACCGGTGAGATGGCGCTGTCGCTCGACTCTCGAAACCACTACTGGCTCCAGCGCTCTGGAACCCTGGCGCGCGTGGCGCTGGCCGGTGGGGGCATCCGGCAGCTGCAGAAGGACGTCGGGGCTGCGGATTGGGGCCCGGATGGCAAGACGATGGCCCTCATCCGGTACGCGGAGGGACGCTGCCGGCTGGAGTACCCGGCCGGAAAGCTTGTCTTCGAGACCACCGAATGGCTGAGCAGCGTGCGCATCTCGCCCGACGGCCGGAATGTCGCGTTCGCCTACCACCCCATGTTTGGAGATACGGGCGGGGACGTCCGGCTGGTCGAACTTTCCGGGGCAACCCGGGTTCTCACGCCGCGGATGACCAGCGTCAGCGGCATCGCCTGGTCCCCGGCCAAGGACGAGGTTTGGTTTTCCGGCATCAACGAACTGGAACGCCACGGCATCTGGGGCGTTCGGCCGGAGGGCGGCCAGCGCGCCATTTTCTCCTCCCCCATCCGGGTCAATCTCCACGACATTGCTCGGGATGGCCGGGTGTTGATGAGCAGCGGCAGTCTCCGGGTCGGCCTCAACGTCAGCAGCGACGGGGGCGACCGCGAGGTGGACCTGTCGTGGTTTGATGGGTCCGTCGTCGCAGACTTCTCGGCCGACGGCCGCGAGGTGCTCCTGTTCGAGGCCGATGAGGCCGAGAACCCCCATTACGCGTGCTACCTCCGCGACGTGGAAGGTGCGCCTGCCGTGCGCCTCGGGGATGGCACGGCGACCCGCCTCTCGGCGGACGGGCAATGGGTGCTGGCCATCCTCCATCAGCCGGAGCATCGGCTGGCCATGTACCCGACGGGCATTGGCGAGCCCCACCTCATCCCCTTCGACGGCATTGAGCGGCTCATCTGGGCTGGCTTTCACCCCGACGGACGACACGTCTTCGCGGTCGGCTCCTCCGTCGGCCACCCCAACCGCCTTTTCCTTTTGTCCACCGACGGGGGCACACCCCGACTGTTATGGGACGAGGAGGTTGGCATCGACCGCATTGCCGGCATGGCCATCTCGCCGGACGGAGAGCGGCTGGCATTTCGACGTGTCTCAGGGGAGCACGTCGTGTTTTCGTGCACAACAGGCGCGGCCGAACCGGTTCGGGGGCTGGGGCCAGGCGACTACGCCATGCGTTTCGACGACTCGGGCCGCACGCTGTACGTCGCCAGTGGGACCCACCTGCAGCAGCGGGTGGACCGACTGAACATGGAGACCGGCGAGCGGAGCGCCTGGCGCGCTCTTCAGCCGCCGGACCCCACCGGCATCGTCTTCGTCGGGCGTCCCGTCGTTGCGACGAATGGCAGCCGGTACGGCTACAGCTACATCAAGCAGATGTCCGACCTCTACGTCGTCGAGGGACTGGGCTGAGCTGAGTCACGCCAGGGCCTGAAGACGTCCTGTGCCTCGGCGAGCGGGCCCTCGGGCCCTGCCGACCGCCGCCGGTGCATCTGCCGGCGGCGGCGCGGCGTGTGGGCGAGGACGGCTACTTGCCGTCCAACCACTGGGCGACGCCCCCATGGCTGGAGCAGGCGCCTTCGTGTTGCTTGGCGTGCGAATACACGCCGTCCTTGCACTTGGCGATGGCTCCGGTCGGGTCGGAATTGGGGGACTCACCAGAGCCCTTGGTCGTCGGCGCGGCGGCAGCCGGTGCCGCAGCAGCAGGGGCCGCTGCCGGGGCGGCCGCCGCGGGGGCGGGCGCGGCCGCTGGAGTCGCCGCCTTCGCGCTCGTGCCTGCCTCCTTGTTGATGCCTCCGTGCCCGCTGCAGGCGCCCTTACCCCCCTTGGAACTCGTCCCGTCCTTGCAAGTCACCGTGCCCGCTGCTGCGGCAGGGGCCGCTGCGGGAGCCGTCGCGGCGGCGGGCGGGGCTGCCTTGGCCTCCTTGTTCACGCCACCGTGGCCACTGCAGGCGCCCTTGCCCCCCTTGGAACTTGTCCCGTCCTTGCAAGTCACCATGGCGGTGTCGGTTGCCGCCGGGGCAGCCGACTTGGCAGGCGCTGCCGCGGGAGCCGCTGCCTTGGCCGGGGCGGCGCCTTCCTTGTTCACGCCTCCGTGGCCGCTACAGGCACCCTTTCCGCCCTTTGAGGTCGTCCCGTCCTTGCAGTTCACCGTGGCTTCGGCGGTTGTGGGCGCCGCTGCTGGCGCAGCTGCCTTGGCAGGAGCCGGCGCATCCTTGTTGATGCCGCCATGGCCGCTGCAGGCGCCCTTTCCGCCCTTTGAAGTCGTCCCGTCCTTGCAAGTGACGTCGTCCGCATACGCAGTGGCTGCGAAGCAGACACCCACAACCAGGGTGCAAATCCGCGCGAGTTTCACAAGCCCCTCCAATTGGCCGCAGAAAGCGGTCCAGCCTGCGTTTTATAGGAAAGGTCGGCTGAGGGAAGGGGTTCCGACCCCGGCGATGGGCAGATTCCGCCCACGGCGGGCGAGGGCTCCTGGGAAGTGGCCGGCCGGCGCCGGGCCCCGAGTCAGCGGTAGGAGGCTGCGCGACTCGGCTCACCCCAGCCCTGACGCGTCGTGTGATGGCGTAACGGCGTGTGGCTGTTGACCCTGGAACCGGCTCCAGGGTGCAGACTGCGCTGATGGAAACGGAAACGCCTCTACGGATTGGCGATGTCGCTCGACGCAGCTGCGTCAGCCCGGACACGCTCCGCCACTACGAGCGAAGGGGGCTCCTCCCTCGGGCGCCACGTTCGCCTGGCGGGTACCGGCTTTATGGGCCGGACGCCGAGCAGCGCGTCAGGATGGTGCAAGCAGCGCTCACGCTCGGGTTCACGCTGGATGAGTTGGGCGCGGTGCTTCGAGAGCGCGCCCGGGGTCATGCGCCCTGCAAGAAGGTCCGAGCGCTCGCCGAGCAGAAGCTGCAGGCGGTCGAACTGCGGATGGCCGAGTTGGCCCGCGTGCGGTTTGCTCTCATTGAGACGTTAGCCGAGTGGGACGCCAAGTTGGCACGGACCGCGCCAGGCTCTTGCGCGGGCTTGCTGGAGGCCCTCGCAAGTCGCCTCCACCCACTGCCCCTCCACCGGCACAGGCGCAAGCCGCGAGGACCCTTCTCATGACATCGACGACATCGCTTCTTCTCCTGTTCTCACTGACCGTCTCTCCGGAACCCGATGGCGGCCTTAGCTCCATGGCGGACTGCCCAATGCACGCCAGCCACCAGGTCCAGCAAACAGAGCACTCGGCCAGCGTCACGCACCGGGGCGACCACGTGATGGGGTTCTCGCACCAGGAGACGGTTCACCATTTTCAGCTGACCCCCGCCGGCGGGGTCATCGTCGTTTCTGCGATAAGCGACGCGGACCACGCCACCATCGCCGCCATCCAGGCGCACCTCTCAAGAGTCGCGCGCGCCTTCGCCTCGGGCGACTTCGCGATGCCCGAGCAAATTCATGGCCAGGTTCCTCCGGGCGTTGCGACCATGAAGGAACGACGGTCCACCATCCGCTACGTTTTCGAGGTGATGCCTCAGGGTGGAAGGGTCCTGATTTCAAGCCAGGACGCCGTGGCAGTTGACGCGGTGCACGCGTTCCTGCGCTTTCAGATTGACGACCATCACACGGGGGACCCCACGGCTGTCGCGCCCCACTAACCGTGACCGTCCCCAGGGTCGGCCTCCTACCTTGCCTGCTCCGAATTGAGCGCTCGAGCAGCCCGACGGACGATTTCCTCAGCTGTGGGCGACAGCGTGCTGGTCCTCGTACTCGTCCCGCCGACGCACCCAGCGCCCGCCGTTGCCATCGCCTTCGTCACGTCCTTTGGGGACGATGTCCAGGTAGTGGTAGGCGACGTTCAGCATGTCGAGCCCACGCCCATACGTCGAGTAAGTATGGAAGACCTCGCCCGCTTCATCGCGGTAGAAGACACTGATGCCCGGGTGCTCTGAAACCGGAAAGTTTGCCCCGCGCCGGTAGTTGTACGTTCCGCCGAGTGTGGCAACTTCCTCATCGGTAAAGGAGACGCCGTAATCGGTGTTGAAGTCGTTGTCCGCGGTCGAGACCCAGTTGAAGCTCCAACCCATCCGCTTGCGATAGGCCTCGAGCTTGTCCACCGGCGCTCTGGATGCCGCGATGATGGTCACATCTCGGTGGTTGAGATGCGTCGTGATCCCGTTGAAATTGTCCATCCAGAACGAGCACATCGGGCAGGCCGCGTCGTGCGTCCAGGGCGTGCGTGCCGTCGCCTTGTGCGGGTGAAACATGGCGTGATAGACGATGAGCTGGCTTCTTCCCTCGAAGAGCTGCTCGAGTGTCTTCTGTCCGGCGGACGTCGCGAACAGGTACTTAGACGTCACCCGCTCCCATGGGAGCGCCCGGCGCTGTTCGTTGAGCTCGTCGCGTAACCGCGTCAGTTCCTTTTCCTTGGCGAGGAGAGTCTTGCGTGCGGCGATCCACTCCTCGTGCTTGACGACGGGGTGATTCTTCACAACAGCAATGCCGTCCATATTCATATGCCGTCTCCTTGCCGGTGAAGCTGTTGCTCGAGGACCGCGTCCTCGCCAAGTGTGGGGTTGGATTGCGCCGCGGGCGTTGCGGCAGCGTGCTTTCGATGCAGCATTCTCGCGATGAATGCGGTCAGCCCGCCCGTCGAGGCGGCACCGGCCGCGACCAGCGCCATGGTGGTGATGCATGCAGGGCACATCGTCGACCCTCCTCGGCCTATCAACGGACGAGGGGGCTTGCCGGGGACAACTATTTCGCCAGGGGGGCTTCTTGCCCCTCCGGACGACAGGCAGCAAGGCGACGCTCCAGAAAACGCCGCTCGGTCGGATTGCGGGCCAAACTTAGCGCCTCGCGGAAGCGCTCGGACGCCTCCGCTGCCCGCCCGGCGAGCAGCTCCAACTCGCCGAGCGCCGCCGAATAGAAGGGATAGGCTGACAGCCGATCGCAATTCTCGATGGCTCGCAACTCCTCGAGACCGCGGGCGGGGCCGTGGCACATCGCGATTGCAAGGGCTCGGTTGAGCGCGACCACAGGCGACGGCCGCACACGCATCAGCACGTCGTAAAGGGAGACGATGGCCACCCACGGCGTACTCGCTGCGTCGGCGGCGGCGGCGTGCAGCGACGCGATGGCCGCCTCGAGGTGGTACGCGTTCAGCTCCTCTCCCGTCGCTGACGCCTCGAGCAGCCGCTGCCCCTCGAGCACAAGCCGTTGGTCCCAGCGCGAGCGGTCCTGGTCTAGCAGCTGCGCTCAGCTCGCCTGCGGCGTCGAGGCGGGACGGCAGGCGCGCCGCATGCAGGAACATCAGCGCACCCAGCGCGTAGGTCGCCGGGGTTGCCGTCGAACTGTTCGTGCACAACAGCGCCGTCAGCCGCATCGCTTCGTCGCACAGCTCCGCGCGCACCACCGAATCCGTCGACGCACCGTGGAATCCTTCGCTGAACAGCAGATACAGAGCGCGCTGCACGGACGACAAGCGCTCAGCGAAGTCCGCATCGGTCAATTCGAAGAGACGCTTGGAACCGGCCAAAGAGCGCCTTGGCGCGGGTAATGCGCTTCTTGACCGTCTCGTCGCGGCTTAGAAACGCGCTCGCGATTTCTGAGACGCTAAACCCGCACAGGATGTTCAGCACGAGCGCAATCTGCGACTCCTCCGTCAGCCGCGGAGTGCAGCAGGAGAACATCATCCGAAGTTGGTCATCCGCAATCGGCGCGCCGGCCGAGAGCTCGTCCAAGCGCGGCCGGAGCGCCGCGTCAGACTCGATGTGCCAGGCCACCTCCGGGGCGAACCTGCGAACGGTTCGCTCCCGACGAAGGACGTCGAGCGCCCGGTTTTTCGCCGCTGTCATCAGCCATGCCGCGGGGTCCTCGGGGATGCCACGGATGCTCCAGGTCTCGAGTGCCCGGCACAGTGCGTCCTGAACCACGTCCTCGGCGAGCGCGACGTTGGCGACGCCCAGGACCCGTGTAAGGGTGGCAACCATGCGCCCCGCCTCGCGGCGGAATAGGTGCTCGAGCGAACTCATCAGAGCGTCAAGATAGGCCGCACCTCGACACACCCGCCCTGCTCAAAAATAGGACAGGGCAGCGAGAGCTCGCTGGCGTGAGCCAGGTCCCTGGCCTCAACCACTGTCAGCCCGATGACGAGGTCTTTCTCCGCGTATGGTCCGTCCGTGATGGCGTGCTTCGGACTGCGCGTCACCACCGCGCCAGCGCGGTCGAGCGGGACGCCGCGGTCTTTGATGTGACCTTTGTCGGCGAGGTCCTTGAACCATGCCAGCCACTTTTCCATGCGCTGCTGCATCTGGGCCGGGGACGCCGGCATCGGATCGCCGCCCCGGTATAAGAACGCGAATTGGGCCATGACTTCCTCCTCGTTATAGCGACGCTCGAGCGGCAATCCTGGGGACAATTTTCTTTGGCAATTCCCTACGGCGACGGAGCCAAAAGAACGGCCTCCCTCGAATAGGGACTTGGACTCCGATGTCCTTCTTGATTGCTCATTTCGCGATCGCCAACACCATCGCCTACGTCAGCGAGCAGCTCGACCCCAAGAGCCTGTTCCTCGGCTTAACGGGCAAGAACCTTATGACCCAATCGTTCCGCTACTTGGTCTTGGGAGAGGGCGAGACGGGATTGATGGTCTATAGGATTCTGCTCAGGTACTGGGCATGGACCCGGGAAGACGATGTTCGGCCACTCATCTTCTTGATGAGCGGCTGACCCACACCCGGAAGGCCCGCGGGCGCGGCGCGTCGAAGCGAAGGCGACGCCGGAACAATCTGATTGGGACTTCAGGCACGGCCCGGCTGGGGCGCCAGGGGAGAGGTGGCGGCGTCGAGCGGAGCTACCAAGACGGATCGCCACGCCTGGTTGACGACCTGAGCGGCGACGCTGGCGCCCGGTAAGCGGTCGACCCAGGAGCGACGCATTCCGACGACCACCAGGTTGGCGTTGCGGAGTCTAGCTTCTCGAAGAATCGCATCGGCTGGAGTGGCCTCGCACGCCACCACTGTCTCGGCGTGGGTGTGCAGGCGCCTCGCCGCACGCGCCAATTTCCGCCTGCAAATCTCTCGCAATTGTGGATCCGGCGTCACGGTCATGGTCCAGCAGCGCCCCGCCCCGTCACCAATTCCAGCTGGGCGAGGTTGTGGACGACCACCACCTGTGCATCGAGACGCTCGGCCAGTTCAGCCGCCTTCCTGAGTACCCGAAACTCCTGGTCCTGAAGGTCCGTGCCAGCAATGACGGCACCATGTGACCTAGAAGCGCGCGCGACGAGGACGGGCAAGTACGAGCGCTCTGCGAGCATGGTGACCGTCGTTCCAGCTCGCCCCCGGCCAGGCGGCGTGACAATCAAAGCTGCGCCAACCCGGCGCGCGTGAACGGCGGTTCGCTCGACGAAATCTCCCGCTTGCACGCCAACATTCGACTCTGCGATGCCCGTGCCGAGGGTCACGCGAACCCACGCCCGGGTTGCTTCCAACTCCCCGCCACCCGGCGTTGAAATACTCCCGCGGACCCTGTCGCTTGGCGAAACCACGCTCAGGACGTGGAGGTCTGAATCGAGGCGACGCGCGAGTAAGCAGGCTCTCTCCAAGCTCGCCGTCGGGAACCGTGAATCAGCAAAGGCGAAGAGGATGAGTCGGCGCGCCGCTGCCAACTGCGGAGGAGTCCCAGTCCGAGCCAGGTCAGTGTTGGGGAGGCCCACCGTCAGCTGAGCCAGGTTTGACGCCGATGCCATGTTCTATCTCTCGTTCTCCGAAGTCCGGTTGGTTCGGAAGAGTGAAATACGCCCGAAGGCCATATGTCGTCCATAACGAAAGATTGACATTGTTTGTCGCTTGGACCGACATAACAGCGCCATGGAATGGCTCAACTACCATCACCTCTTCTATTTTTGGGTCATCGCGCAAGAGGGAGGCGTCGCAGCCGCCGCGCGCAAGCTGCGCCTCACCCATTCAACGCTGAGCGCGCAGCTCCGTGCTCTAGAGGAACACCTGGGCAGCCCGCTGTTCGACCGTCGCGGAAAGCGCCTGGCACTGACGCCGTTTGGAGCTGACGTTGCCGGGTACGCGACTGACATTTTTCGACTGGGGCGTGAGCTAGCGGAGGTCGCGCGAGGGCGGCCCGGTACGGGACGTGAGACGCTTCGGGTCGGCGTGGTCGCCGGCATCCCAAAGACTCTGGTGCACCATCTGCTCGCGCCAGCGCTGGACCAGACAAAGGGGATGTCAACCATCCGTCAGGATTCAGCCTCGAACTTGGTCTCGGCCCTAGCAGCGGGCAGGCTCCATGTTGCCTTGACGAACGACGTTCCCACCACGCCGCCCGGAAGTGGGATGCATTGCCACCTGTTAGGCGAGACGGATATTTTGCTGTACGGCAGAGCCGACCTTGCCCGCGTCGCACGCCGTCGCTTTCCGCAGTCTCTGTCACAGCTACCGTTGGTCCTTCCCCCGAGCGGAGCCCCGCTGCGAAAGCGTCTGGACGAATGGTTTGCCCAGCAGGACGTTGAGGTCATGGTCAGCGCAGAAGTTGATGATTCGGGCCTGCTTCGCGCCTTCGGAAGCGCCGGGCGGGGAATCTTCCCTGTGCGTGCCGCACTCAAGGCCGAGGTTGAGGACCTGCACGACGTGAAGCTGGTCGGACGCTGTGACGACGTTCGGGAGCGCTTTTTCGCAGTGACCTCCGGCCGACGCATTGAACACCCGGCTGTCGCGACGTTGGTGAGCACGGCCCGCGCCAATTTGAACCGGCCGGCTTCAGCTGGGGACCCAGCTCCGAGGGTCGAGCGGCGACGCACCATGGAGTAAGGTGCCTTCGCAGGAGCTCCGGCCAACGGGGAGACGCATCGAAGGCACCGTGGATGAGCCCCACGTGGGAGTAGGCTTGAGGGAAACTTCCCCACAATCGGTGCGTGCTCGGGTCGAAGTCTTCGAAAAGGAGCCCGAGCGGGGACAGCGCCTCAAATGAAGCCAGAAGGCGACGGCGCGCCTCTTCATGGCGGCCGAGCAGCGTTTGAACGAGCCAGGAGGTGCAGAGTACAAAGGCCACTTTCGGCTTACCGAAGCCATCATCGTGCCCGTACCGGTCGAGCCAGTTGCCCTGTCCCAGTACGCGAGAGATGGCCTCTAGGGTCGTGCCGAGCCGCGGATCACCAGCAGGCAGAAAGCGCTGGGGCACCATCAGAAGAAGAGACGCGTCGAGCTCGTTGGACGTGTAGAGCCCAGCAAAAGCTTTGGAAGTCCGCACGCCAACAGTGCTCAAGAATTTCGGCCTGGAGCCGTTCGGTGCTGGCAGCGAACTCGACACTGGGCGCTGAGTCGGGGCGCTCTCGGTTCGGCGTTGCCGCCACGCGAGTGAGCGAGGTAGAGGAAGAAACAAGGAGCCAACGACATGGCGAAGGTGACAGGGGTTGGGGGCGTGTTCCTGAGGAGCGCGGACCCCAAGGCTCTCGGAGCCTGGTATGCGAAGCACCTGGGCATCGAAATCGGCGACTACGGGGCGACCTTCTGGTGGAAGGACGAAGTGCCGAAGGGGACGGGCATGACGGCCTGGAATCCATTCCCGATGGACACGACCTACTTTGGTGAGGGGAACCAGGCGGTGATGATCAACTACCGCGTCGACGACCTCGACGCGCTCCTGGTGGACCTCGCCGCCGCTGGCGTCTGGATCGACCCGAAGCGCCAGAACGAGAGCTATGGTCGCTTCGCCTGGATCAAGGACTGCGACGGGAACAGGGTGGAGCTCTGGCAACCGCTCGACACGCCCGAGACCTAGCGTGGCTCGGGCGTCCCTCGCCCTCGGGCTAGCGCGCTTCTCTGGAGGGCGAGGGCGCCCGCGGCGGAAAGGGGGTACTCGACGACGACCACGTGGTGCTGCGTGAAGCCGACCGTGAGGTCTTCTTGGCTACGGTCCGCAAACCGCCGAAACCCCTCCTCGGCTGGGCCGAGCCTTCATTTTCGGTCCACTTGACGGAATGTCCTCCTCCTCAGCCCCAAGAGAAGACGCACCCCATGACGCCGAACGGACGTTGCGGGTGCCTCGGGTCGTCTTCTTCAGGTATCGCTCCCTTCTTGCTTCCTGCGCTTCCTGCGCCATCCCGAGCCGGGACTTCACCAGTCGCTCTCGGTTTCGGCGTTCGCTACCTCCCTTCGACAGCGGTTCCAGGCGCGGCCATCTCGTTGAGCGACCGGGTCTCCGCCTTTGAGCGGGCGCGGAAGACGGCATACGCTTCTCCGGACAAAGGCACGCGATGTTCCGGAGGTCCCCCCTCGTGACGGAGTTGGCCGGGCAGCGAAAGGTGCAGACCTATTGTGCGCTCTGCATCGCCCGCTGCGGTGCGATCGCGACCGTGGTGGGGGACCGGTTCATGGCGCTGGACCCCGATCCCTCGCATCCGACGGGTGCCGCGCTGTGCGCCAAGGGACGGGCGGCACCGGAGCTGGTGCATAGCCCGGAGCGACTGCTGTATCCGATGAAGCGGACACGGCCGAAGGGAGATCCCGATCCGGGATGGCAACGGATAACCTGGGACAACGCACTGGACACGGTTGCGGCGGCGATGCTGCGAATCGCGGACGCGCATGGGCCGGAGGCGGTGGCGTTCAGCCTGCCGTCGCCGTCGACGACGGCCATCGTGGACTCCGCCAACTGGATACGCCGGCTGATGAACGCGTTCGGCACGCCCAACGCGGCCAACCACATCGAGCTGTGCGGCTGGGCGCGCAATCAGGCGACGAGGTTCACGTTCGGCGTCGGCAGCGTCCATTCCGCCAGCAGCGGCGCAATGCCGGACATCGCTAACAGCGGCATCCTCTTGTTGTGCGGCTACAATCCGAGTGGCTCGCGCATCACGCATGCGACTGCGATCGCCGAGGCGCTGAAGCGCGGAATGAAGTTAATCGTCATCGATCCGCGCCAAACTGGCTTCGCCAACAAGGCGGACCTCTGGCTGCGCGTGAAGCCAGGGACTGACGGTGCGCTGGCGCTGGGGCTGGCTAACATCATGATCCAGCGCGGCTGGTACGACCGCGCCTTTCTGCGCGACTGGAGCAACGGGCCGTTGCTTGTCCGCGCCGATAGCGGCCGGCTGCTGACAGAACGCGACCTTATGCCCAGCGGCTCCGAACGCCGCTTCGTCGCGTGGGACGAGGCGTGCGGCGGCGCCGTCGTTTATGATCCGGCGAAGGGAACCTACGAGCGCGAGGCTACGGCGCCGGCGCTCGAGGGCGCGTGGCGGATTGCAACGGCCACCGGCGAGGTGGCGTGCGAGACGGCGTTCTCGCTGTATGCGGCGCTGTGCCGACGCTATCCGTCCGAAGTGGTCGCGGCGACCTGCTGGATCGAGCGCGATCAGGTGGAGGCGGCGGCCCGGCTGATTTGGTCGGCGCGGCCGGTCTCCTACTACGCCTATGCCGGTCACGAGCAGCACGCGAATACGACCCAGACGGCCCGCGCTATGTCGATCCTCTACGCGTTGACGGGTTCGTTCGACATCAAAGGCGGCAACGTTCTGTTCCCGTCGGTGCCGCAGGCCACGATTACCGGCGAGGACCTGCCGGGGGCGAAGACGATGCGAGGGACTGCCGGCTTCGAGACGCGCCCGCTCGGACCGGCGCGGACGGGGACCGTCGTAACCAACGCGCTCTACGATGCCATCCTCGACGACAAACCGTACCCGATCCGCGCGCTGATCGGCTGGGGGTCGAACCTGCTGATCGGACGGGGCAATGTGCGGCGCGGATGCGAAGCGCTGACCGCGCTGGAGTTCTTCGTCCACGCGGATCTGTTCCTCTCGCCGACGGCGGAGCTGGCCGACGTGGTGCTGCCTGTCGCCTCCGCCTTCGAGCGGGAGGCGCTGCGGATCGGCTTTGAGGTGAACGAGGACGCGCAGTCGCAGGTCCAACTTCGCCAGCCCCTCGTCCCGCCACGCGGTGAAAGCCGGTCGGACATCGAAATCGTCGTCGCACTCGCTCAACGCCTGGGGCTGGGCGACCATTTCTGGGACGGTGACATCGCAGCGGGGTTCCGTCACCAGCTTGTACCGTCGGGCCTGTCCCTGGAGGCACTGCGGGCCGCACCTGGCGGGATTAAGAGACCGCTCAAGACGCAGTACGCGAAGTATGCGCAGCGCGATGCGTCCGGCGTTGCCGCCGGGTTCGCGACGCCGTCGCGTAAGGTGGAAATCTACAGCGAGACTTTGCTCGTGCATGGCTATCCGCCATTGCCGGAATTCATCGAGTCCGGGGCGTGCCTCGCGCCGGGGCCAGAGCTGGCCGCTCGGTATCCGTTGGTGCTGACATGTGCGAAGCACCCCGTGTTCTGCGACAGCCAGAATCGCGCCCAGCCGAGCCTGCGCCGGCGCGTGCCTCATCCGGAGGTGGAATTGCACCCGCAGACCGCCGCCGAACGCGGCATCGTCGCGGGGGACTGGGTGGCAATCGAGACGGCGGAGGGCAGCATCCGGGCGCGGGCGCGCTTCAACCCCAGCCTCGATCCACGGGTCGTCTCTGGCCAGAACGGCTGGTGGCAGGCGTGTCCGGACCTCGACCTTCCGGGTTATGACCCATTTAGTGAGGCGGGGAGCAACTTTAACCTGCTGGTCGGTCCCGCCGCGCTCGACCCGGTCAGCGGCACGCCGGCGCATCGCTCCGGAAGGTGCGAGATTCGCCTGGCGGGGTGAGGACTTGTGTCCCCGCGCAACTGCCCCGTTCGCCGAACTCCCTTTTCGTGAAAGGCCTCCTGGCTACCATCATCAAGATGTAGCCTTTCGCGCTGGGTCTCAGCGGTCACGTATGGTGCTGCGGGCAGCAGACGGCGAGTCCTTGGGGGCGGTCGGGAAGCCGGCGAAGGCTGCGCCTCGTCTCACCAAGGCCGTCGCGAGAGGCCGTTGCGAAGCGCCGCGGAGCGAGGAAGCCCTCCTGGCGGAGTCCCGCCGGACGACGGCGTATGACCAGAAGCGTTTCGGCATCAGGATGGCGGCGTACGTTCCGATGACGGTCACAGACCGCGCATACACGTCGCCCATCTGGTATTCGCCCTAGGCATCGCGTGAAGCGTTGGCACAGCGAGCCCTTGATGCACTTTCCTGTGCTGCGCGCGCGTTGCTCTTTGGCGTCTCGGTCGGCTCTCGCCAGTGGGCACTCAGCGCGAAGGCCTCGTCCCTACACCCCGGCCCAGCGCCTGGCGCAGCGTCGAGACGTCGAACCGCTGCTCTAGGCCGGCGCCCTCCGGCCCGGAGGAGGACGGGAATCGCAGCGTCGGAATCACGGCGCTCCCACGGACGCACCGCCCAGAAGTGGGCGCATGCCTCGAGCAATGGCTGACGACGGCCCGATCGGGCAGCGCACCCTGAAAAGCGCCGCTGAACGCGAACGCGAAGAGTGCGCGTGGTTCCAGCACGCGCTTCGGCACCGGGGCCGGCGCGATGCCGCGCGAACCGGCGAGCGGCCCGAGGGCGGGTTCGCAGCGAAACGACTCGCCTGCGTGCTGCTTCACCATGGCCGAGCGCCTTCGACTGAGTGCGCTCAATCTGCAGAGAGACGAGGGCACCTTGGCCGTTCACGCCGGCGACGAGCCAAGAGTCGCACCCTCCCACGTCGATGGGGCCGAGACGAAGGAGGTAGAGGTATCGGTCGTGTCGCCACCAGTGAACGTTTAGCTCTCTAGCGCGATGGAGTCCGGGGCGAACAGCCGTGGAGTTAGACCTTAGCTGCGCTCGACACGGAGGCTGACGCCGAGTCGTCGAGGCCTTCGCCGCAACATGGGGAATGGCACCCCTGACACCAGCGCGTGTCCCAAGAGCCTCGGTCTCGTCGTCGAGGGCGGCGACGAGCTCGACGGCGAGTGAAGAGTCAGGGCGCAGACCACGAGCTCGACGACTTTACGACCGTCCCACGCTCGCGCCCAGGGCGACGAGAAGCTCGTCCAGTTGCTCGAACTGCTCGAGCATCCCAGCCTCTGCCCCGGAAGCGCGGGCGACCTCGAGAGCTTCCTTCGAGGGATGGAGCTCGTGCACGACCAGCAACGTCTTGCCAGCATTTTCCTCGAAGGTCACCGTGGTGACTGCCCCACTGTCACCGGCTTCCTCGTTGGTCCAGACGAGGCGCGAGTGCGGTATTACCTCAAGGTACCTACCGTAGAACGCCATGGGCTCTGAGGTACCGAGGCGAAACACGAAACGGTACGCGCCCCCGACACGAACGTCCGCCTCGCAGGAAACCATGGACATGTCTATCGACTTCGGTACCCACCACCGCTTGAGCAGCTCGGGCTTGGTCCACGCCTCGAACACGATGCGCGCCGGGCCGTTGAAGGTTCGCGTAACGACGACCTCACGGTCGGATTTCTGTTCCACCGTCGTGGGGTTCTTCACAGCGGTGGGCTCACTCTCTCTTCTTGCGTCCATTGACCTTCTCCTTGCGTTTTAGTTCCTCGACAATCTTGTCCAACTCGTCGAATCGTGCGTCCCAAAGCTGGCGGTACCTCGCGATCCACGCCGTCTCATCCTCAAGGCGGCCCAGGCCGAGCTTGCAGGTCCGCACGCGCCCGACCTTCTCCGTGGTAACGAGCCCGGCCTGCTCCAAGACGCCGACATGCTTCTTCATGCCCGTGAGGGTCATGTGGAACTTCTCGGCAAGGTCCGTAATCGAAGCGTCTACACGCCCGAGCTGCTCCAGAACTCCGCGTCGGGTGGCGTCCGAGAGCGCGGCGAACGAGGCATCGAGGCGGGCAGGAAGATACTGAACCATGCGGTTCAGTATGTAGCGCACGGATTGGCGGCTTGCAAGGGGAGGCCGCGCCGCGCTGCGTTGCCGGCCGCCTTTACCCCCTAGAATCGACCTCATTTCGAGGCAGATTCGATTGGCTCGGCGATCCCCAATCTCTTACGCTAATTTCTGCTCGGCGCGCGGTCTGATGGCGACGTCGCCCACGTGGCGCCAAGGACGACGACCACGCGAGCCTTCCAGATCGCCGGCGTTCCGGCTTGTGAGTCCTCACTTACGTGCCACGCGGGCGTCCTGGCATGCACCTACTTGCGAGCGAGCGACCCAATCAGGCGCATCCCTTGGGCTGGTCGACTCGTACGAGACTCGCCGGGATAGGTTGGGGTCATTCCGGTGGCGCATCTGAACGAAGAGGAGAAGCTGGTCCCCCTGCGCTGAACTGGGTCCGAAGACGGAGAGCTTTGGGTGCGACAAGGCGTGGTCAGCTCGCCAGCTGCTGCGCGTGGACGTTCACACGGGCCGCCGCTCCGATGCCACCCTAGAAGCGCCCAGCGACGTCATTGGTTTGGATTGCAATCCGCACCGTTTCTTCGTCACCCCGATGGGGCGTTTGCCGCATTCGACTCTGTTCGCATCCTTGGGAGTCTCTTCATTCTGAATGGACTGGTTCCGGCCCAAGGCTGACGACCGTGCGAGCTAACGGCTGACGAAGTGCGTGGCCTAATACCACCGCACGAGCCCCCCCTTCGACACGGTTCCCGGGAGTGATTGACCGCAAATTCTGCCAGAGCTCACGCTTGGGTGTCGGGCCCGTGCGAGTCCCGATTCCGCGCGGGTCGGCCCTCCCGACCAGCCTCCCCCCGGAGTATTCTGGACGCAGATGCGAATCGGTGCCGCCGGGCCGCAGGAAGAGAGCTTCAGCGCTGTTTATGCCGTCCTCCGGCGCCTTGCCCACCGGCAGCTTCGCCGTCGCGGGCCAAGCACCCTGGACCCAACGGCGTTGGTCCATGAGGCCTGGATGCGGCTTGCACGGAAGACCGCTTTCGAGAGCCGGGGGCATTTCCTCGCGTTTGCCGCCACTGCCATGCGTCAGATTCTCGTGGACCACGCCCGGAGGCGAAAGGCTGAAAAGCGGGGCAGCGGCGCGATTTTCGTAACGACAGGACTCGACGAAACTCCCGTCGATGCGAATGTCGAACTCGTCCTGGGCGTCCACGCGGCACTCGCCAAGCTCGAGGCGTTGGACGCGCGATTGGCACGCGTCCTCGAATGGCGCTTCTTTGGTGGCCTCAGCGAGGCAGAGATTGCCGACGCGCTCGAGGTGGACAAGCGCACGGTCCGCCGTGTCTTTCGAAAAGCCCGTGCGTTCGTCCTCGTCGAGCTCGGTGAGCAGCCGTGACTCCTGAGCAGGCTCGCTTCCATGCAGTCCTTGAGCTCGTGGACCAGGCTTTTGACCTTCCTCCCTCTGGGCGAGCCGCACTCCTTAACCGCGAAACCGACCCCGAGATACGGGCCCAGGCTCAGAGACTGCTGGAAGCTGATCAACGCGCCGAAGTGTTGTTGAGTAAGCCCGCGGCTGGATACCTGCCGTCGGCCGTCGCCGCGCTGGCCGGGCTGGAGCACGCTGTCGCAGCTGGTGAGCGAGTTGGTCCGTTCCATCTTCTCTCGCTCCTGGGTCGGGGGGCATGGGCGAGGTCTGGCTCGCCGAGCGCGAGGGCGCCGATTTCCAGCAACGCGTCGCGATCAAGCTCCTACCTTGGTCCGGCAACGTCGCCGCGGCGGCCCGGTTCCGCCGCGAGCGGCGCATCCTCGCACGCCTCTCGCATCCCAACATCGCGAAGCTTCTCGATGGCGGGCTGACGCCGGCCGGGCACCCCTGGCTGGCGATGGAGTTCGTCGCGGGGACCCACCTCATCGAGCACTGCGCCACGAAGGGTCTAGGCGTTGAGGCTCGTCTCCGACTGTTCGCTAATGTCTGCGATGCTGTGCAGTTCGCTCACCAGAACCTCGTCGTCCACCGGGACCTCAAGCCGGGCAACGTGCTTGTGGGCGACACCGGCGAGCCAAAACTCCTCGACTTCGGTATTGCCAAGCTCCTGGAGGGGGGCAGCGACGACGGCGTGAACACCCACGTCGACGAACGGCCGATGACGCTGGAGTACGCGGCGCCGGAGCAGATCCGCGGCGAGCTCATCACCACCAGCACCGACGTTTGGGCACTCGGGGTGATTCTCTGCGAGCTGCTGACGGGCGGTCGACCGTTCACCGGAAACAGCCGGGCCGATGTCGAAGCGGCGATTCTGGCCGCTGACCCGCCGCGGCCAAGCACCCGCATCGACATCTCACAGCTTGGCGCCGGAGAGTCTCTCCGCGACCGACGACGGAAGCTCCGAGGCGATTTGGACGCCATCACCCTCAAGGCCCTTCGCCCCGAGCCTTCCCATCGCTACCCGTCGGCCGGCGAGCTCGCGGCCGACATTCGTCGGCACCTCGCTGGGGCGCCCGTGACAGCGCGAGGTGATGCGACGAGCTACCTCCTCCGCACACTCGTCAAACGTTACCGTACCCCGGTTGCGCTGGCGTCCATCCTGCTGCTCGCGCTGGTGTTGGGGTTGGCCGCCACCCTTTGGCAAAACCGGCGGGCGCGTGAGGAGGCACGACGGGCTGAGCTGGCGCAGGACTTCCTGGTCAGTATGCTTCAAAGTTTTGACCCGCGAAGCACCAGCGGCCAACCGCTGACCCAGAGCGACATCCTCGCCAAAGGCGAGACGCGGCTGGACGAGCTCGCAAACGAACCCGAGGTCCAGGCACGACTGCTCCGGGCATTCACCCAGACCTGGTACGACCTCGGCGATTACCAGCGGGCCAGAGCTGCTGCGGAGCGGGCACTGGGCATCGAGCGCGGTCTCGCGCCGCGCAGCGCCGGCATAGCGGGCACGCTCCTTCAGCTTGGTGAAATCCGCTTTGAGCTCGGCGAGTACCCCGAATCCGAGCGACTCCTGCAAGAGGCGCTGCTGATGGCAAGGGAAGTCGAGGGACCGCGTGGGGAAACCGTGAGGCGCGCGCTCAATGACCTGGCAGGCGTGAAGCGACGCCTAAACAGTTTCGGCGAAGCGGAACGGCTCCGCCGGGAGGCACTTGCCCTCTACCTGGCGACGCGCGGCCAGCGAGACCCGGAGACGCTCGGGGTGATGAATGACTTGGCGGTCTTGCTCGGTGACGAAGGGCACTTCGCGGAGAGCGCGGAGCTCCAGGAACAAACGTGCAAGCTGATGGAAGCAGTCAACGGCAAGGAGCACGTCGATACGCTCGTCTGCTGGAACAACCTGGGGCGCGATTTGCTCGAACTCGGACGGGCAAAGGAGGCCGAGACAATCTCCGCCCGCGTCCAAGCCGCGCAGGTCGCCATCTTCGGAACTGAATCGGGCGACCTGGCCTACGCCGAAAATGTGCACGCCCGGGCAATGGACGCGCTGGGGAATCCGGAGCAGGCGTTGCAGCTCTTCGAGGATGCGGTCCGACGTGCGACCCGGGAGTTTGGGGCTGAGCATGGACTAGTGGCGTCTTTGCTCTCCTACGAGTCGAGCGCCCTCCGACATGCGGGCAGGCTCGCGGAGGCAGAACAGGTGGCGCGCCGGGCGCTCGCCATCTCACAGCGCCGTTTTGGCGAGGAGCACGGCACCACCGCGCGGGCCCACTATGCACTTGGAGCCTCTCTGTTCGACCAGGGCCAGCGGGAGCAGGCGCGGGCGGAGCTTTCGAAAGCACTTGAAATCCAGGAGAGAGTCTTGGCCGCCGGACATGCCGACACCCTTCGGACTCGCGCGGAAGTCGAGCGCCAGCGCTGACCGAGACAGGCCCAGGACGCCGGAGTGCCGGTCGCAAGCTTTGACAGCCTCGGCCGGGCCCGGGCGGGAAGCTGGACGCTAAGGAACGGGCCGGCTCCAATGCGCGAAACCACGAGCCAGACCGCGCTAAGCACTCGATATGCTTGCCCCCTCGGCTAATTTCGAACCCTAGTTTTCCCGAACGGCGGCGGGCCCCCCTAGCGGTGCTCACCGTGTCCTCTGGACCGTCCGAACTGCGTACCTGGTGTCATGAGCCAGCAATCGCACTTGACGAACCGTCCGGAATCTCCCCTCAGCCCCGAGACTGCGCAGCAGCACAGCCACACTGGGCTGAACCGGCGGCAGCTGCTCCAAGCGGTGATCGCCCTGGGGGGGTCCGCGTGGGTGTCATCCGTGGGGTGCTCCAATTCCATGCCGGGCCCCGCCGACGCAGGCACCACCCCCGACGCAGGAACCACTCCCGACGCGGTTCCTTACGGCATCTGGACGAAGCTCCGGGACGCCGTCCGCACCAGCCCGGACCATCTGGCGCAGGTGGCCGCGCGGCTGGTGACAGGAGGCGACCCGCAGGCACTTTTCGAGTTCGTTCGCGACCAGAATCCTCACCTGTCCGCCGGCGTCGGCAGGGGCGGCGGTGACGGGGGTGCGATGGGGCGTGCGGGGGACGCTACGCTGCGGGATGGGAACGCCCCGGGAGAAGGCCGAACTGCTCGTGTGGCTGTACCAGCAGGCGGGCCTGCAAGCATCGGTGGTCGCCGGATACCTCGCGGTGTCCGGAGACGCCGCCTCTACCGTGTACGGACGCACCCTCCAGCGCAGCTTCGAGCCCACGGTGGACCAGAGCACGCTGGACGGATGGAGCGCGCAGCTCTCCGGCTCGACCTCGCCCTCGCCCATCGACCCGTCCGACATGGAGCGGCAGGCCATCGTCCAGTCCCTCCAGCCGCTGCTTCCACCGGGGGCGAGCGCCAGCCTAGACGGGACGCCCCCCACCCCCTCCTCCCTCGCGCTCGGCGAGGTGCCGCTGGTGGGGGTGATGGTCGGTGGCCAGGTGACCTACGCGAATCCGCTGCTCCCTTCGGCGGCGTTCGGCCAGCCCTACACCGACGAGGCGACGCCGGGCCTCGCCCCGCCGGCCGGCCCGGCGCTGCCGGTGGCGGTGGAGGTGTTCGTCTCCAGGACCGCTCAGCCCGCTCAGCGTCTCTCAGTCGCCAGGGCCAGCTTCACCGCCGACCAGGTCGTGGGCCGGCAGGTGGCCCTGCAGTTCATCCCCACAGTGGGGAGCTACGATGCGCTGGCGGGCCTGCAGGTGAAGGATCTGCACGTCTTCCGGCCAGCCCTCGCGCTTCGCGGCGTGGACGTGGACGACGCCACCTTCGCCGGAAGCCTGGCAATCGGCTCCGACGTGACCCTCGAGGGCGACGTGGTGACGACAGGGCCGGACGGGACGGTGAAGCTCAACGGACAGCCGGTGGTCGGACCGGGAGCAGGCACCGATGCCTCGAAGGTGTCCAGCGTGGCGAGCCTCCAGGTGGTGACGGTGAACGCCTCGGGCTTCCCCTCCGTCAGCCTCCATGTAAGGGCGGCCGACGCCGGTGGGCAAGCCGTTACCGGCCTTCCCGCCTCGGCCTTCGGCGTGGCCGAGGGCGGGGTGCCACAGGGTTTCGCAGAAACGGGCAGCCCCATGCAGCCTCCGTCGCTGGCCCTCATCGTGGACGTGGACGGGCCACTGCAGAGCGGGGAGGAGGCGCTGGACCTGGCCCAACAGCTGACGAGCCTAGTGGCGGCGGCGGGGGGCGACGTCACGGTCATCTCCGGCGGGCTGGCTAGCGGTCCCTTCACCGACCCGGCTGCCGTCGTCTCCGCCTTTGGGGAGGCAGACGATGACGCCGGCTGGATGGACGTCGCCGCGGCGGCCGTGGCGGGAGCGCCGCTGACAGTGCTGGTGAGCGACTTCGTGGGCTTCGTCGGGGCCGACGGGGCGCCGTACCGCTCCACGGTGTCCGCTGGTCCGCCGGTCATCGCGGTGGGCGTCCCGGACCCCAGTGGCCAGGTAACGGTTCCCCCGGACGTCACCGCCCTGGTGGCCGCCACTGGAGGCCAGTCGCTGCCTGGCGCAGGCATCGGGTCCGCCCTGGCGGCGGTGCAGGGGTTCCTCAACGCACGCGCCCAGGCCGGCGCCTACACCCTTTCCTACAGCGCGCCGGCCAGCGGGGCCTCCAACCGCACCGTCACCGTGAAGACGTCGGACGGCCGTCTCTCGGCGAGCGGTACCTACGTCGCACCCGGCGTTGCCACGGGTGACCTCCCGTCCGCGCTTTGCGGCATCCACCTGGCGGTGACCGTCGGCACCCGCACCGTCACCCGCACCCTGGCGGGCTACCCGGGGACCCAGCCGCCCGGGCCCCAGGAGCCGCTGACACCCTCGATGCTGGACGAGGTCCACGGCGCGATGTTCGGCGCCACCATTCTCTCCTTCGAGGGAGGCGCGCCGACGCTGTCCGCGTGGCTGGACGACCTCCTCACCGCGAAGCTGGCGATGAGGCCACTGTGGGACGCGGTGCAGGCGGCCGACGTCTCCGCCATCCGCGCCGCGCTGGGCGTCACACGCTACTACCTCCCGCCGGAGCTCGCCCTCCTCCAGTGTCCACTGGACATCCCCGGGACGGGGGCCGGTGGGGGCTCGGCCACGCTGACCTACCCCTCCGGCCTCCGGGTGGTGGCGCTCACCGAGCACCTGAGCCTTGGCGTGGGGCGCATCCGAACCCTGGACGTGCTCGGCTTCCCCGGCTGGCTGACCTTCGCCGCGGATGCGCAGACCTCTTTCGGCACGACACTGGCCCGCAGCGCCCGGGCCGCGGTGGTGGAGAACCACGTCTTCGACAGCGGTGCGGTGAGTGCCGCAGGTCTCCTTGCCGGCACGACCCTGCAGTTTCTCGATGCGGTGAGCGTCTTTGGCGACCAGCTGACTACCATTCCCGCCGCCGAGCGCCAGGCGGCCGCGGACACCCTCAACCTCTACCAGGACTTCTACAAGCTCGTCCCCGCCCAGGGCCCACTGACGGCGTTCTGGGCCATCCACTCCGGGACGGGGACAGTGCTGGCGGTGCTTCCAGACGGCACCGGCGGCGCCTCGCACACCGCTGCCTGTGCAGACCTGGACGTCGCCAGCGGCGCCCTCGACGTGCTTGGCTTGATGGGCGACTTGGGGCCCTTCGGCGTCTACGGGGTACTGGGCAAGGCCGTTGCCGCCATCTTCGTGGCCACGGCCATCATCCTGGACGGGGCCTCGGACCCCAGCTTCACCTACGACCCCGATGCGTTGATGAAGGGAATCGCGGGGGCGGCCGCTTGCAATGCCCTCTCGGACAACACGGTGGGCAAGATCGGCGAGGTGTCACCCACGCTCGGGAACGTCAACGCCGCCAACGCCTTCACCGGCATCCTCGGCGCGGCCCACCTCGACACGTGCCCCAACGGCTTGGCGGCGCTGGGCTGCGGAGGCTGATCATCGACCACCCCGGCTGAAGCTGAAGCGCAAAGACCGCGCCCACTTCCGGTGCGTCTCCGCCGTGCAGGCCATCTTCGCGGCGATGGAACCAATCGCCGCGCACTCCGAAATCGTGTGCCCCCTGTTGAGCCAGAACCAGAAGTACCGCCAGCTCTCGAAGCGCTGCGGGGTACTTGCTTCGTCTTGCCCTGTCTCCATCCGCTCAACGATGGGAGCTCCCGGCTGAAACAGTGGGAGAGCATCAACCCGGTGCAGCGGAAGGCCCGCCTCGCAGCGGTCGCAGGGGTGGCCCAGCCCCTTTCGGCGAAGTGCACCTGTCGCCGGGGGAACGGTCCATCGCACGCTGTCGCGTCGGGAGCGTGCCTCGGCCGTCGGCCACCGAGGTCGGCGAAAGGAGCACCGCATGCGGTCCTCGTGGAGTCTGCTGGGCGTGGGGCTGGCGCTCTCGCCCCTTCTCACCGGCGAGGCCATGGCCGGAGGTGCTTGCATCTTCGCTTACTCCAATAGCCCGAACTGGGAGGACCCCACCAACTGGGGTGGCGGTTGTGACGGGGCCACCCCGGCTGACCGCCGGGTGCCCAATTTCGACGATGACGTGATCTTCGGCACCTCGGAGTTTTTGGGTCTCCTCAGCAGCAACGTCAGTGTGAAGTCTCTAACCATCACCGCGGGGGGGTTGAGCATCCGGCCCGGCGGGCATCTCACGGTCGACCAGGGGGGGGGCGTCAGCGGAGCCGGGCTCTCGGTCGACGGAGGGGAGTTCGAGATCAACGGGACGTTCATGCTCAGCATGAGCAGCTACGCCCTGTCGGCGAGCCAGAACGGTCTGATTACCGTAAACGCAGGAGCCACGCTCGACTTCAGCAATCCCCGCAGCGACCAACCGCCGCCCGTCGCCTACCTCCAGACCGGCGGTATCCTTCACAATTACGGAACAATCACCTCCGACACCACTGCTGGTGGGGTGGTGACCAGCGGATTGATTAACGACGGAGTGGTTACCGCCTCGCTCGGGCGGATGCAGGTCTTCGGCGCTCCAAATAATGCGATGGATGCCGCTGCCGGTGGAACGGGCCCGTTCGCTCCCGGGGCCGGTGGCACGGTGTGCCTGTGTGGCCCGCGAGTGCTCCCGCCGGCGGGAGTGAACGGGGCGGGCGCCATCGAGGTCGGCCTGGGTTACAGCAGCTGGTCAGCCGGGAACGTCGTCGTGCCTCCGGGCACGAACTTCACTCCCCACGAACTCGACGTGACCGGGCCAGGGCAGATCGAGCTGCAGGAGGACGTCACGGTCCCGGTGGTCCGGCTCTCGCAGGGTCTGCGCACCGGCTCGGGGGCCCTGACGGTCTCCGGCCAGCTCTGGCTCGGACTCCCGGGTTACTCGGGGACAGTTCGAGGTGCTGGCACGACGGTTCTGGCCGCTGGAGCGACCGGGCGTTTCTCGGCGAACGGTGGAAGCGCGGGTGCGGCCTTCGACGAGGGCCATACCTTCATCAACAACGGCACGCTCATCTGGGATCAGAACGACAATCCCAGCACCATCTCCCTCAACCAGGCCACGCTGGTGAACAATGGCACGCTGGAAATCGACAACGACTCCCAGCCGGTGATTGAGACGACATACGGCGGACTCATCGGCTGCTGCGGCGGGGTGCTGAAGAACATGGGCACCATCACCCGCGACAAGTCCGCTGGGACGGCCCAGCTGCTGGTTCCGACCGAGGACAGCGGGCTAATCCAGGTGAAGACCGGCACGCTGGAAATCGGGAAGTGGGACCCGCATGGCGCGTCGGTCGAGGAGATTGTCGAGTCGGGTGCCACGCTCCAGAACGACTACACGACGTACGGCGACGCGACGGTGACCAAGACCGGCGGGGAGCTCAAGGGCAAGCGCGGAGCTAACCCGGTCGCCCAGTTCAAGCCCAGTCTGATCATCCTCAACCCGAACTACGGAGCGAACAGTCCGTTGGGCTCGATCGTCGATGCCTCGCTGCACGTCCTTGGCAACTTCACCATCGGCCAGGGCGGGTTCCTCCAGGTGAGCGCCGATCCAGCAAACGAGATGGCTGGGCCCCTTTGGGTCGACGGTAATTCGAGTCTCGGCGGCATCGTCGACGTGGTCATTCCCACGGGCTACCAGCTGCACAACGGCGACCACATTCCGCTGGTCCATCAGACGCACGGCGGAACCCTGAGCGGTGCCTTCACCGGATTCGTCGCCTGCGACGAGACCAGCTGCGGCAACATACAGTACCCGCCTACCTTCGCCCCAGTTTACACAGCCACCGACGCGTATCTGGTCGTGGCGCTCCCCGCGACCGGCTCGCCAGTGCTGACGGTGGCCAACTTGAACGTCGTCGAGTTTGTGGCGCTGAACGGGACGCCCGCCTTCTTCACTGACTCCAACGGCCAGTCGATGAACGCCTCCGACTTCTCCGCCACCCTCGAGTGGGGCGATGGAGCGACCTCCGTGGGCGTGGTGGCCGGCTCGGGGACCACACTCTCCGTCGCCACCGGTGGCCCCAGCCACGCCTATACGCACGAGGGCGTCTACACCCTGACCGTCACCGTGGTGAACGTCCACACCGGAGTGAGCGGGAGTGGGCACAGTCAAGTGACCGTCAGCGAGGGCGACGTGCTGACCGTCGCATCCGGCCCTGCCTTTACGGCCCAGGCGACGGTGCCGGCGACGAACGTGACCACGGCCACGTTCACCGATTCGATTCCCCAGGCCTCCTCGGATTTCACCGCGATGATCGACTGGGGTGAGGGGACGACCTCGACCGGGACGGTCAGTGGGGGCAGCGGCTCGCCGCTGGTGGTGAAGGGCACACACACCTACGCCATCGGCGGTTCGGTCACGGTCAAGACTGCTCTGACCGACGCACTCGGGACTGCACACGTGACTGTCTCGGGAACGATCCTCGTCGCACCACCTCCCTTGACCGATGGCGGAACGGGCGGAGGCGGCGGTGGGGGGATGTCGGGCGGCGGCTGCCAGATGTCTGGCGGCGGCAGCGGTGCCGTTCCGCTGCCCTGGTTCCTCGCGGCGCCGTGGCTGTTCACGCGGCGGCGGAAGAGACAATGAAGTAGATGTTCCGGCCGCGCCCCACCTCCAGACCCATCGTAGACGCGCGGCTGGCCAGTGCTGGGTCGGCGGGCATCCGGCGCGGGGCCGGTGGCGAAACCCCTATAGCTCCAAGAGAAACCGGCAAGGCTGAGAGCGACTGCATCGCCGGTGTCGCAGTCGCCATCGTCGTGGATGCGCTCAGCACGATGGCCCAAGACCGTTATCGGCTTCAGCGCTTTGCCGACACGTCCCTACAGACTGTTCCTTCTCACTTCTGTCGCCGAGCAAGCTCGTAAATGAGTCTGCGACAAACTTCCGGTGCTCCTTAGGAACGGCCTTCGGCTCGTAGCTAGTGAGCTCAGCTGTCCTTAAACGTTCTGGAACCTCCGCGCCTTCCGAGGCTTGACGTTAGGGTTGGACTTGCTGTTTAGCGCCTGGGTGATGAACCGCCGATGGACCACTCCAACGGTTCGGGTGGGAGAGGTGAATCCGGATGCTCTCAGTCATCGTCTTCGCCGCACCCATCTGGCTAGCTGCTCTCGCAGCAGCCGACCAAGACCATAGCCACGGCGACCAAACGCTCCCAACGCCCGAGACGCTCGGCAGGGTGACCTTTCCGATTTCGTGTAAGCAGTCGGTGCAAGAGACATTCGAGCGCGCCGTCGCGATGCTGCACTCCTTCTGGTACGAGGCGTCCCTCGAGGCGTTCCAGAAGGTTGTCGCGGAAGACCCGGATTGTGCGATGGGTTATTGGGGTATCGCGATGAGCCAATGGCATCCGCTGTGGTACGCGCCGGACGCCACCGCGCTGCAGACAGGTTGGGCAGCAATCGAAAAAGCGAAATCCGCGCGTCCGCAGACCATTCGCGAGCAAGGCTTCATCGATGCACTCGAGTTATTCTACCGCGATGGGGAAAAGCTCGACAACGCGACGCGCGTTACCGCCTATGAAGAAGCCTTCGAGCAACTGCATGGTCGATTCCCGGACGACCGCGAAGTAACCGCGTTCTACGGTCTCGCCCTCATCACCGCTGCCTCGCCCAAGGACAAGACCTACGCCAAGCAGAAAAAGGCGGCGGTGCTGCTCCAGCAAATCTTCACCGCGCAGCCCGATCACCCGGGCGCCTCCCACTACATCATCCACTCCTTCGATTATCCGGAGCTGGCAGAGCTGGGGTTACCTGCTGCACGCAACTATTCAAAGATCGCGCCAGCGGCGCCGCACGCGCTGCACATGCCGTCGCACATCTTTACCCGCCTCGGGCTCTGGCGCGACTCGATCGCCTCCAACATCGCGTCTGAGCTGGCCGCGAAAGACTACGAGGCGAAGAGGAAGATGGACGGCGTGTGGGACGAGCAGCTTCACGCGATGGACTACCTCGCTTACGCCTTTCTGCAGCTCGGACAGGACCACGACGCAAAGGCGGTGCTCGACGAGCTACGCGCGATCAAGAAGGTGCAGCCGGAGAACGTGAAGACCGCCTACGCCTTCGCCGCTCTCCCGGCGCGCTACGCGCTTGAACGGCGTAGTTGGGCGGAGGCGGCGGTGATCACGTCACTGCACGAAAGCAAGTTGAAATGGCCGAGCGGCCTCACTGCCTTCACGAAGGGTTACGGGCTGGCGCGTCTCGGGGATCTCGCCGGTAGCCGTCGAGAGCTGGCTGTGCTGGAGAGCATCGAGCATGAGATGGCGCGGCCCAAGGACCCATTTTGGAGCGACTACATCGAAGCGCTCCGGCGGGGATTGCAAGCGTGGATCGCGCACAGCGAGCACCGCGAGCCGGAAGCTCTGGCGTTGATGCGCTCGGCTGCGGATCTCGAGGACGCCACCGAGAAGCACCCGGTCACGCCCGGCTCGATCTTGCCGTTGCGCGAGCTCCTCGGCGAGCTGTTGCTGGAACAGCACGATGGCAAGCACTCACTTGTCGAGTACGAGACGGCACTACGCCACGCGCCCCACCGGCTGGCCGCGCTCTACGGTGCTGCCCGTGCCGCCGAGGAGGCCGACGACGCCGCCAAGGCGAAGAGCTACTACGCACAGATTGTCGAGCAGTGCACCCGCGCCGACGGGGACCGGGCGGAGATCAAGCAGGCGCGCGCGCGCATTGCCCAGTAACGCAATTGATGCCGCGGTTCACTCAACGAGGGGAGGACGCTGACAGGGCTGTTGGCATTCGTTGTTTCGCCCGAGGGCCAGGCTGTCATCCGCTCTGCTGGCTTCCTCCCGCTGCCGGAGGGCGGACAAGGATTCGCGTGGAGCTCGTCCAGCCTTTGCCCGGCGGCTCATTCCGCTGGTGCTGGTCAGCTCCGGCCTCTTCGCCACCGCAGTCCCGCTGGTATTCCACCTCGAGGGACGACGAGAGCTGGCCGCATCCGCTCGCGCGTCAGCAGCCCAGGTGGCGCGGGGGCTGGAACAGGCGATGCGCCAGACTCCTAAACGCGTGTGCCTAATCAGCTTTTCGTCAAAACCCACCACTGAGTGACAACGAAGGGCGACCTCGAACTGGCAATGGGAAGCCGACTGCTGCCGACCACCTTTGACGTGTACGGCGAATTGACGTACATCTCGTTCATGGCCACGGCGGCGAAAGACAAGCAGAAGAGGGAGTTGAAGAGCCAGAGACTCGAATTGCGAGTCGCCCCTTCGGCGAAGGCCCTCATCCTGCGCGCGATGGCAGTCTCTGGCCTCCCTGCGGGTGACCTGGCACTCCAGGGCGCCAAGCAGGTACTCGACGACCACGAACGCATGGTGCTGCGTGGAGCCGACCGTGACGTTTTCCTGGCTGCGGTCCGCAACCCGGCGAAGCCTTCGCCTCGCCTGAGCGAGGCCTTTAGGCTCCACGCAGACAAGGTTTCGCGTTAGGCCTGCTTGGCGATTCGCATCCTACCGCTGCAGAAACATCACGACCGTCGTGCCTTCAACTGCGGAGAGCCCACCCTGGACGATTGGTTCAGGAATAGGGCGACCCAGGACGCCAAGCGTGACCTTGCCCAAGTGTTCGTCGCCATTGACGACGAGCTCGGCCTCGTGGGCTTCTACAGCCTGAGCGCATTCTCGCTGCAGCTCGATGACTCCCCAGAGGACTTGGCCAAGAAGCTCCCCCGCTACAGTGCAATTCCCGCAGCGCTCATCGGCCGGCTGGCCCGTGACCTCCGGAGTCGTGGGCTGCGAGTGGGGGATGTCCTTCTGGCGGACGCCATCAACCGGGTCCTCGCCGCCCGACAGAGTCTGGGCGTTTACGCCATCGTCGTTGATGCGCTCACCAGGCCGGCTAGGGACTTCTACGCCAGCTTCGGCTTTACGGCGCTGTCGACACGTCCCGACCGGCTGTTCCTTCTCACTTCTGTCGCAGAGCGGGCTCGCAAACGCGCTTGCCGGGGTCCTGCGCGAGCGTGGCTCCGGCACCGCAGTGGGTGACGAGGGGGGCTTCGCGCCGCGGATTGACTCGGCCGTGGAACCGGTGGAACTCCTCATTCGGGCCATCGAGCGCGCAGGCGTGAGGGGCCAAGGCAGATTCGGTCTCTGGACGAGCTCCTGGTCGCTCGAGTGAAGGAGCTAATCCAGCAGTACCCGACGTTTGGCTACCGCCGTGTCTGGGCAATGCTTCGTTTCCGGCAGGGCGCACGCGTCAACGCCAAGGCCGCCTACCGAGTGCTGAAGCAGAAGCGCTGGTTTGTCCACCAGCGAATCTGGACGCCTCGTCCAAGGGTGCAGGAACGCGTTAGCATCGCCGAGCGAAGCAACCTGCGGTGGGCGACGGACATGACGCACGTGCCCTGCGGAAGGGACGGCTGGGCCCACCTGACGGTCAGAGCCGGACGAGCGCTTCCCAGTGAGAGGGTAACGTGTGACTTAGGGCATCTGTCCTTTACGTGACGAACGCGAAATCGATGCGCTCCTCGCGGACAACTTTGGGAGTCCTTGAAGCACTCCTGGAGAGCTTCGCCGCTAGCGACTTTCGCGCTGTGAGCTAGCTCCACGGGTGCCCTCGTGTCGGCTTGATTCCAAACCGCCGAAACCGCATGACCACAGTTCGTATTGCGTACGAAGACCTGAAGGCGTTTTGGGACCTCGCTTCGCTGTACTTTCTCTGAATCGCTTCGGCCAGGACGTTCCCTCCAGCTTGCAAGCCCAGCGAGGCGTGCACTACAAAGGCGGCACTGCATCGACGTACGAAGATGCGCTGACGATGCCAATCCGCCCACACAGCGAAGCCACGAGTCGGACGCATGCTCTCACTCGCTGGCTCACCGTCTTGCTGGTTGGATTGCAACTGCTCGGGCTGGTGCATCTCGCCTTTGATCGCCACGGCATTTGCTGGGAGCACGGGAAAGTCACCGAACTCGAGAGTGGAGGCGTTTCCGTTTCCCTGGGTTCGGAGGTTGCGTACGGTCCCGGAGCAACCGCCGACGAGCCGGCCGGACTCCATCGAGGCGGTGCGGCGGTAATCGGCGACGAAGACACGGACCACCATTGCCCTGTTCAGGCCTCACGCCGCAACTGGACGACGCCCGAAGCTCCGGCCGGGCTTGCCGAGCCAGCTTTACCGCACCTGAGAGTCCTTGCCCTCGCCGAATTCTCAGCTCGCACCGACGATGCGCTGCTTCTGCGCGCACCAAAGCAGTCTCCCCCCGCAAACGCCTGAGCTTTCCGGCTGCCTGACGCGGACGGGTCCCTGAACTGAATCGGGGTCTCGTCGTGGCGTTGGCTGCGGTGCGGCTCAGGTTTCCGTCATTTCCCGCGGCGATCCGCCGGATTCCGTCATTCCTGCGTACGCGCGTTCGCGCTTCGCCAATCAAGCCACCTTCTGGAACCTCGCGCAGATTTGAGGGACCACCGTCCACCCCGCCGTCAAACCGGGCATCGCATGCACATCGTCTCGCATCTCAAACAGGCGCTCACCGGACTTTCTGCGTCCTGGGTGATGTGGCTGCTCCTCGCCCTTTCCGCTGCGAGCCTCGTGCTCATCATCGAGCGGGGGTTGTTCTTTCGCTCCATCCGGGACGACGTGCCTGGGCTTGCCCGCGAACTGGATGAGCTGCTGCGTGCCACCCGCTACCGGGATGCCATTCGCCGGATGCAGAAGTCGAAGTCCGCGGAGGCCAACGTCGTGCTGGCGGGGCTTCTGCACGCAGACATGGGCCCGATTGCTGCTCAGCAGGCCATGGAGGGCGCGGTTGCCCTCGAACGCATGCGGCTCGAGCGGGGCCTCGCCTTCCTGGGGACGCTGGGCAACAACGCACCATTCATCGGTCTTTTGGGGACGGTCATCGGCGTCATCGAGGCTTTTGAGGTGCTGGGAGCCGCGGACGCGCTCCGGGCCACCGCGGGCTCGTCCGCGGCAATCATGACCGGCATTTCAGAGGCCCTAGTGGCGACAGCCGTGGGCCTCTTCGTCGCCATTCCAGCGGTCGTGGCGTTCAACTACTTCCAACGCCGCATCGACGCTGTCCTCGCAAACACTGAGGCCCTGTCCAAGGTGCTGCTCGCGCACCTGAACGCTGAGGAAGCCCCCAATCCGCCTCGCGTCGAAGAGGTCAACGAAAGCGTCCACGGAGGTCGGTGACATGGCGCCGAGTGCGAACGGCTCCAAGAAGATGATTTCCGGCATCAATGTCACGCCACTGGTGGACATCATGTTGGTGCTGCTCATCATCTTCATGGTGACGGCGAAGCTGGTGATTGCCCCGGCGACGGCCCTTCCCTTGGAGTTGCCCAAGGCCTCAAGCGGCGAAGCAACGCAAGTCATCTTCTCCATCGGACTGCTCCCCGACGGAAGCACGAAGGTGAATGGCCAACCGGTCTCCAATGACGACGCGATTCTGACACTCGTGCGAGCGGAGCGCGCGGCCCACCCCGACGTCAATGTCGTCATTCAGGCCGATGGGCACGTCTACCACCAGCGCGTCATCCACGTGATGGACCTGCTGTCGCGGGCCGACATCACTCACATCGCCTTCGGTGTCGTAGTGCCTGAGCGCACGCCAGCAGTTTCCCCCTGAATATGTCCGTGGGACGTCGACCACTTCGCTACCCCATCCCACGCGGATTTCTCGGTCCGCGCCCGGGGCCCTTCTATGCGAAGTGGCTGGGCGGCGATGAGGGCCGGCGGTGGCGCTTTGTCGCGGCGGTCGTGCTCGCGCTGCTCGTGCATGTGGCCCTCATCGGCTCGAGCTTCGTCGTTCCCACGCCGGCGCCGCCTTCACCGCCCGTCGTTCTCACCCAGACCGTCACTTTGCAAAAGGCGCCTGTCCCGCCGCTGGAACCACCCCCGCCCCCGCCTCGCCCCGCGCGGGCCAAGGCCCCGGCCGCGGCGGTCGCGGGCCACGTCATCGCGGTGGCTCCGGCGCCCGACCAGCCCATCGACATGACCAGTTTCGACATGGTGATTGGCAAAGGGAATGTGTACGCCGGTGGCGTCACGGCGGCCGCCGGAACCAGCTTGACGGCCGTGACGGATACCCGAGCGACCGCAAATGGCACCGGACCAAGCCGTGCCCGCGCGGCGGCGCCCGCGCGCACCGATTGGGCCTGCGCTTGGCCCAAGGAAGAAGAAGAAAACACCGACCTCCGCAACGTGCGGGTGCTGATTGCCGTCCACGTCGACCGCGAAGGAGACGCGCAGCGCGTCGACATCCTCGGTCCGGCGGCGCCGCCCTTCGAGCGCGCGGCGCGGCAGTGTGCCCTCAACGAGTCCTACGTCTTCGCGCGCGATGAAACCGGTCGCGCCATTTCCGAAACCACGCCCCCCTTCTCCGTGCACTTCTTTCGATGATGAGACTCTTGCTGGCGCGCGCCTGCTTCCTGGCACTCCTTCTGGGGCGAGCCGCCCTTGCCCAGAACATCGCCCCTCCCGAGGTCCTCGAGAATCCCTCGGCCATCTATCCGCCCAACCATGCCGATTCCGCGACGGTCACCGTGCTGGTGACGGTGCAGGCGGATGGTTCCGTGCAGGACCCCGTCGTGGTGGCTAGTGGGGGTGCCGACTTCGACGGAGCAGCCGTCGCCGCCGTGACAACGTGGAAATTCCGGCCGGCACTTCGGGACGGTGTCCCCTACCCGGCCCGTATTCGCATTCCCTTCATCTTCAAGCCGCCAGCCGCTGTGGCGCCGGCCGGGCCGCCCGAAGGCGCTCCGGGAGCGGCTGGGCAACCACCGCCGCCCGTCAGCGCCCCCTCGTCGCCACGCGTTCCTCTGACTGTGGCGCCGGCCGCGCCCGTTGTGGTGCCCCTTCCGGCCGCGCCAGGCACCACCACCACGGAGACGCCTGAACCCACCGTCAAGGAGGTCAACGTCCGCGGGGCGCCGCGCCCCGGAAGCGTCGGTGCGAGCGACTTTCAGATTGAGGTCGGCCAGATGGCGACCCTTCTCGGAAACAGTCCCGAGCAGCTGCTCGAGTTGGCCCCCGGCATCTTCATCGGAAACGAAGGCGGTGCCGGTCACGCCGACGAGGTCATCCTCCGTGGCTTCGATGCTCCCCAGGGACAGGACATCCAGTTCAGCGTGAATGGGGTGCCCATCAACCAGGTCGACAACCCTGACGGCCACGGATACGCGGACACGCACTTCATCATTCCGGAACTGGTGCAGAGCCTGCACATCATCGAAGGCCCTTTCGACCCCCGTCAGGGTGACTTCGCGGTGGCTGGCAGCGCCGACTACCAGCTTGGCGTCACCAACCGACAGCTGCTCGGCCAGTTTCAATTTGGCTCCTTCAATACACTGCGGGCGCTCCTCCTGTGGGCCCCCCCGGGGGAACGCGACGGCACCTTCGCCGCCGTGCAATTCACCAACACCGACGGCTTCGGGACGAACCGGTCCAGTTCTGCCGCGAGCGCGATGGCCCAGTACGAAGGGGAACTCGGGTCCAACGGCCTGTGGCGACTGCTCGGCACCGCCTATGCCACGCACTACAAGAGCGCTGGGGTGGTGCGTGCCGACGACGTCGCCAACGGAACCGTCGACTACTACGGAACCGAAGACCCGAGTCAGGGCGGGGACGCGCAGCACTACTCGCTGTCGTTGCAGCTGATTGAGCCGACGAAGAGCGGGGTGCTCACCCAGAACGCGTGGGTCATCTACAACCAGGTCCGCATCCTCGAGGATTTCACCGGCTTCCTGCTCGACCCGGTGCTCCAAGGTCAGACTTACCATCCGCAGCGCGGCGACGGCATTCTCCAGCAGTACACCGCGGTTACCGCCGGGTTGAGTGGGGCCTACCGGCTGGAACGGAATCTTTTCGGGTTCAACCAGTCGCTCGAGGTTGGCTACTACGCCCGCTACGACCACACCACGCCGGAGATTCAGCGCGTCAAGTTCGGCACGAACACGCCATACGAGTACGCCGAGAACTACACCACCGACATCTTCAACATTGCAGGCTACCTAGCGCTGGCCCTTCAGCCCTTTCGACAGCTGAAGGTCCTCGCTGGGCTGCGGCTCGAGTACTACAACTACAACGTCCTCAACCTCTGCGCGCTGCCGTTACAGTACGTGCCGCACAGCGGGCAGACCAACGTGATTTGCGGAACCGTCGACCCCACTGGTGGGTCGCGGCTGCCGGAACAGCGCATCACGGCACAGGCGCTCATCACCGAACCGAAGTTCACCGTCTTTTACGAGTTGCCGGCGGATTTGACGGCCACCGCGAGTTATGGCGTCGGCGCCTCGTCCCTACCAGAGAACGTCATCATTCAGGACGAGAAGGCCCCTTTCTCGGCCGTCAGTGCCGCCGAGATTGGCCTCATCTACCACAAGATTTTTCCGTCTCTTCAGGCCAGCGCGCGGGCGCTCTACTTCTACACGCATGTTGGCCAGGACCTGATTTTCAATCCGGATTTGGGCGTGCTGGCGCTCGGCAGCGGGACCACCCGCCAGGGGGCCGTGGCCGCTGCGCGGCTGACCGGCCGCTGGATCGACGAGTCCGCCTCCTTCACTTACGTTTACGCGACGTTGGACGCCGGGCACACGCTGGTTCCCTACGTCCCGAACATCGTCGCGCGGTCGGACACGGTCGTCTTCGGACGGCTTCCCTGGCGCGTCGCGGACCACGCCTTCACAGGCACAGTGGGCTTGGGACTCAGCTATCTCGGCTACCGAGGCCTTCCCCTGGGCCAGAGTGCGAACCCGACGTTCGTCGTTAGCGCGTCCGGTACCTTGCGCTGGAGCTTTCTGCAGCTGAGCGTGAACCTGCAGAACCTCCTCAATTCGCACTACCCCGCGAGCCAGTTCTTCTACGCCTCGGATTTCCACCACACGACGTACCCCTCCCTGACGCCGGCCGACCATTTCACCGCCGCGTCGCCGTTCGCGGTGCTCTTCGGGCTAGCGGTCATCCTCGACAAGGAGTCCGACCGATGAGGAGGCACGTCGCACTCACGCTGTTCGCGCTCCTGTTGGCAGCGGGATGCTCCAAGCAGACCGCCGGCAGCTCGTTCGTGGTCGATTTTTCCGTCGCCGGGCTGCAGCGCCCGGACGCGGGGCCGCTCTTCTTCACCACCGCCCTGGGTTGGGACGTCGAGCTGGATGCCGCGAAGATTGACCTGGGGCCCTTCTATTTCAACATCGCCCCCCCGGAGCAGGGGCAGTTCCGCTCTGGCGTCGTCATCGCGGAGTCGCTGCTCCAGGTGACGGTCGACACGCTGAATCCGCGGGTGATTCCTGTCCCAGGCGGCGTGAAGGGGATAACCGGCGGAACTGTGGGCCCGGCGGTCGCGGTGGAAATCGACCTGTTAGCCCCCGGAGATGCCATCTTCGACCCTGACGTCGGTGGACCGAACAACAACGCCTCGGCGTACCTCGCCGGCGTGGCCGCCAAGGGCGGGGTGGTAGTTCCCTTCCGCGGGTGGATTGTCATCGATGCGAGCCTCGCGTCCGTCGATGACCCGTTGCCCTGGATTCAACGCGTCAACGGGGCGCTGTGCGACTTGAGCTTCACCACGGACGGCGGAGTGTTGACGCTGCAGGTGGACCCGACCACCTGGTTCGACGGCTCGGACTTCTCGACACTCCTGCCGGCCGACGCCGGGACT
Organism: uncultured delta proteobacterium; assembly: GCA_963711265.1. Lineage (GTDB taxonomy): Bacteria > Myxococcota > Myxococcia > Myxococcales > Myxococcaceae > JADGRA01. Next base: position 348,031 of record CAVQDL010000014.1, on the reverse strand, counting down.
GCGGACGGCGGCCCATACGGCTGGACCGATGTTTCCGCCTTTGCCGGCACCGTCCTGAACGGGATTCAAAACACGACGGGCGTCTACACCTTTCAGCTCTCGACTCCATGAAGCGCAGGACACCAACCAACAGCTGTAAAGCCGGGCGCCGTTGCGCCCTTCGAGGAGAAGTGATGAACAACCACAGCATCGCGACGCATAGCGGCAAGACCACCCTGGGGGCGACCTTGATTCTCCTGGCCCTCTCAGCCTGCAGCAGCTCTTCCTCCCCCAGTGGGCCCACCAATCCGTGTGACGCGGGCCTCTGCACGAATTTCAACCCCGGCTTCGAAGCCACCACCAGCATCCCCAACAGCATTGGGGTGACGTTCTCTGGAGAGACGCTCGGCATCTCCGGGCTGCCTTTCTGTCCGGTCAACGCAGGCGACCCAAGCTTCGTGGACGGCTGGGACATGACCTTCAGTGAGTACCTCTTCGTCGTCGCCAATGTCCGGCTGAACACGAATCCGCTCATGAACCAGACGTGGCAGGACATGGGGCCGCAGGTGGCCATCAAGCCGGGGCCCTACGTCATTGATGCGCACCGCGCCTCTGGCTTCGTGGGCAAGGACGGCGTGGAACCGGCCAGCGGGCTGTTCCTCTGGAAGCAGTTGGACAACGGACAGCCCTTCGACACCAGCGTCCGTTACGCCTTCTCCTATGATGTTGTCGCAGCCACCTATCCGGCGACCTCCGTCAACCTGACCCCGTCGGAGTACGCGGACTATCAGCTGATGGTGCAAAACGGCTGGTCGAAGTTCATCCGCGGCACGGCCACGTACGTCGGGACGGGGACGTATGCCAACCCGAGTGACCCGAATGCGGCTGCGGCGCAGGCTCTCTTCGCCGCCTTGCCGGTCACGGTGAACTTCGCCTTTGGCTGGAACGACGGCACGCAGATGCTGAATTGCGTCAACTACGACTACAGCGCCTCGGAGGACAACCTCGCCGACCGCGGCGTTCAGACCAATCCCAGCGGCACGTACATCGCCCAAATCACTATGCACACCGACCACACCTTCTGGGACAAGCTTCGGCAAGAAGGGGCCAACCTGCGCTTCGACCCCATCGCCGCGTTTGCGCCGACGGACGGTGGCACCTTCTACATCAACAACAGCCCGCAGAAGATTCAGACCACGTTCGGTAACGCCAGCCTGGCGCCGCTCCCAGACCGGGCGCCTTACCAGTTGCAACCCACCTGCACGAACGCCGTGCCCCCCAACAACGACGGCACCGGCGACGGGACGCAAGTCATCCTCAACCAGAATGGGACGACGGGACTCACCAACTCGATGGCGGTGTTCATGGCCTTCAGCGCGCAGTCGCAATCGCACCTGAACGCTCAGGGCCTCTGCTACGTGGTCGGACAGCACGCGAACGACCCGTATTTCTCGCCCACCATTCAGCCGGTTCCTTCGAACTAGACGCGCGCTGGAACTTAGAGCTTCGCCGTGTCGGAGCGCTGAGTTCTCGCGAGCTTAGAACTGCTTCGTCGAGGAGTGTCGATGAGCTCAAAGCGAAGGAATCGATTGCAAACTGAGGGAAAGTTGCCGCCCGGTCTCGGTGAACTATTCCCCGACGGAACTGAACATCGGCTGATGAGGGTATCCACCAGCTTGCGATTTTCCGTTCCACTGCTCGAACGCATCGATGCGATTGCCGAGGCCAAGGCAATTACTCGCACCGAAACGATTGAGCGAGTTCTGGCTTGGGCCCTGGACTGCCTCGAGCCTGATAGAGAATCGCTCGCGAGGGTTATTCGGGACCGCCGTCGTCGTCCGGAGGGGCAAGGCTCCTCCTCGGAGTAGGCTACGACCGCGCGAAGTCCCCAAAGGGTTGAGGAAGTTGCAGCGCAGTTTTCGGCCGGCGCGACCCATGAGACGACAGGGAAGTGAAGCCCGGCGTACGGCTTTCACCTCCATCCCGGGCAGCGCTTCCTGCTCAACCGCTGGCTCCAACTCCATACCGAGCTCAACGAGGTCTACCGTGTGAAGGAGGCCATGCACTCGCTCTACCGAGTCCGTGGCTTGGGCAGAGCAGACGAACTCGCTCGCTCTCGACTACCGGAGCTGAAGACGCTGCGAAGCACGCTGATGCGGTGGCGAACAGAAATCCTCGCCTACTTCGCCACGGGCCTCACCAACGGCCGCGCCGAGGGCTTCAACAACAAGGCAAAGGTCGTGAAACGGCGGGCTTACGGGTTGTATAGGAGCTTCCGAAACTACCGTCTCAGACTCCTAAGCGCGTGTGCCTAATCGGGGATTTTCAGTCCCCGTAGCGGAGTGGCCAAGTCCCCGTGGGTCCAAGAGAAAACGGCACGTTTGAAGCCGACTGCACCGCCGGTGTCGCAGCAATTGCCGACGCTCCAACCTTTCCACTCCTGCCATGACATGCTAGTTTTTACATGGTCGGCCATGGCTTATGTATGGTCCGACCAGGAGAGGATGATGAGCGACGAATCGCAGATTTCGGCCACCATTTCGGCGGCCACGAAGGAAAGTCTCGACCGCTTCGCAGAGAGTCACGGGCTCAAGAAGAACTTCGTGGTCGAGCAGGCCTTGCTCTTCTTCATGGAGGCGCGCAAGGAGTTGCCTGACGAAGGGCTGATTCCGCCGCGTTTGGTCCTCGAGGACAAGGTGTTCGACCGAGTGGTCGACCTCCTCGAGAGCCCGCCCGCTCCGACCGAGACTCTTCGCGAGTTGATGCGTGGCCAAGGCCATTGAAATCCGGCGACTCGCTCGCGATGACGACCGCAGTAGCTTCTCGTGTGGGCAGCCGGACCTCGACCGATTCTTCGAGCACTACGCTGGCCAGAATCAGTTTAAGCTGCATCTTGCCGTCACGTACGTTGCGGTCATGCAAGGGCGTATTGTCGGCTTTGCGACCGTCGCCGCCTCAGCGCTTGAGCGCTCGAACATCCCGAACGCCCGCCTGCGGCGGCGCCTTCCCAGCTATCCGCTGCCGGTAGTTCGCCTCGCTAGGCTGGGCGTGGACAGGCGGGCGCAAGGTTTGGGCATCGGCAAGGCGTTGCTGCACCATGTGCTCGAACAGGCCGTCGACCAGCGCGACCGCTTGGGCTGCGTCGGCGTCGTGACGGACGCCAAGGCCGAAGCGGTACGGTTCTACGAGGCGCTCGGCTTCGTGCCACTGGAAGGCGTAAGGGAAGGACTGCTTTCTGGTGAACCGCTTCCGATGTTCCTCTCTATCGAGACTGTCGGCTCGGCAATCGAGCGGTAAATTCATGGACGCGCACCGTCGACCCTCGCCTTTACAGCCTCAGCGCATTCGCGCTCCACTTGGACGACTTCCCCGAGGACTTAGCCAAGAAGCTGCCTCGCTACGGTGCTATTCAACGGCGCTTAATTGGCCGGCGAGGCGCCCCTCGGCTACACCGAGCCCGGAGACGACGTCGTCGTCCAGTACGACGAGGATGTCCTGCGATCACTCGAAGAGCCGGACGTTCACATTTCGGTGCGGCCACGGCTTACCAAGGCCCAAGTCGAGGAGATGATCGACACCGCCACGGTCGACGCCTACGGCGAGTCAGAGCAAATCACAGGCTGGTTCACGATGATTGACGAGAACTTGGCCGTACCTTTCCAGACGACGGTCTTCGGCGTCCTAGTCACTGTCGAGGGAGTTGCCCTGAACGGCACCGAGCAGATTGTCGCGGTGTGCGCGCGCGGGCCAGATCACCAGGCGCTCCCCATCCTCGATCTTCCGCTGCCCACGCCACCCCCGGACGGTGCCGAGTGGATCGAGGCGTACCGCCACTGGCGCGGATGAGCATGACCGCCATGGGCAAAAGAACGCCTCGTAAGAAGCTTCAGGACTGGACCGAGGCGCCAAACCGCCACAGCTGCACACACGCCCTTGCAGATGGCTCGTACAACCATGGCCAGGAGCCCTGGAGCCCTGGAGCCCCGGGCGCGTCCGGTTTCGCAGGCGTGTGGCCACAGGTGGCGCGCCCGGGGAATTTCGGTCTGGTGCTGGCCATCGCTTATCTCGCCGCGGTTGCCGCATACCCAGCACTAGCGGCATCCCCAGACGGGCCAACGCTGCGCGTGGTCACCAAGCCAGTGGCGCCGTTCGTTTTCCCGAGAACCGAGCCGCCGCTGGGGTTCAGCGTCGAGCTGTGGAACGAGGTGGCCCGGCGGATGGGCGTGGAATACTCGTGGAGCCTGCGCGCGCCGGAGACCGACCTGCTAGAGGCCGTGCGGCGTGGCGAGGCCGACGTCGCCATTGCGGCAATCGCCATGACGCCGGGGGGCGAGAAGTTGGTGGACTTCTCGCACCCCTACTTTGACTCCGGATTGCAAATCATGGTTCGCGCACACGACGAGACCCGACTTCTCGCCACCTTGAGGTCGGTCCCGTGGCTCACCCTCGTTCAGCTCTTGGGCATCGCCGTGGTCGTGTTTCTCGTGCTGGCCAACGTGCTCTGGCTCATCGAGCGGCGGAGCAACCCGGACTTCCAGAAGCCGTATGTGCGGGCCTTTGGCGAGGCGCTTTGGGGAACCATGCTCATCATCGCCACAGGCGAGCACGGGGACCGTGCTGCGCCCGGAGTGGTGAAACGCGTCGCCGTGGCCTCGATGTGGCTACTCGGCGTCGTCCTGATCGCCCAGTTGACAGCGACGGTCACCTCGTCCCAGACCGTCCAGCGCCTTCGGTCGGTCATCAACGGCCCGGACGACCTGCCGGGCAATTCGATCGCCACCCTGCCAGGGAGCTCCGCGGCGGATTACCTGAGCCAGCGCGGTCTGGCCTTTCTGGCGGTGAACAGCGGCCCCGACGCCATCCGCATGCTCGAGCGAGGCGAGGTACAGGCCGTCGTCTTCGACGCGCCGACCGTCCAGTACTGGGTCGCTCAAGAGGGTGGCGCCCACATCGAGGTCGTCGGCCCGGTCTTTCGGCCAGAAAAGCTCGGGATGGCGGTGGCGGAGGGTAGCCCGCTACGCAAGCGCATCGACCTCGCGCTGCTCGGGCTCTACCAGGATGGGACGTACGAAAGAATCCGCGCGAAATGGTTCTCGCGCCGGAATTGAGTGGCCGTCCACGTCTCCTGCTCGCGCCGATGTCCGTCACGTCCGTGCAGCCAGGTCGGCTGTTCGTGATAGTCAGCGCCCGGTTGCGAGCTTGCGAAGCCCAGCCAGCCATCTGATAGGCGGGTACCCCGCCCCGACGCCCGCGCGTCGTCGTCGCTGGCTGGAGACGCTGGGCCGCAGTTAGGTCACCACCATTGGTTGGAATCCGAGGGTCGCGTACCCGGCGGACCCGACGAAAGGGCCCGACGCACTCAAGCTGCGCTCGTTTTCAACATCGGGGACTGCCCATCAGCTCTCTGGTCCCAGTTGCGGCCAATGCTGAAGGCTCTCTACGTAGGCTTGGGATGCGACGAAGCCCTCCTGGACAATAGAGCACTGGCAATCGTCGGGAAGAGCAACGTCGCTAGCGCACCAGCACCCACGAGCGCCCCGGAGACGTCGGAGTTCATTGTCCGCGCCCGCGTTCCGACCTCTGTGATGACAACGATGATAGAGACCGATGGCACCGCGGTGGAGAGCGCGAAGGGCCAGTGCTCTGCCGGCCCGAGCTCCCGGCGATACAGAAGGGTCGGTGCTCCCCGGACCACCAGGAAGAGGACGACAAATCCCGGGACCAGGAGCATCGTGGTGAGGTCGCGGGTGAGTGCAGGGAGATCGAGCTTGATGCCGACGCCCACGAAGAAGAACGGGTAGAACCAGCCGAAGGTGACGGCGTCGATCTTCTCCCGAAGCGGCCTGCCTTGCTCACCTCGCGTTGCGAGGCCGACGACCATCCCCGCTGCGAAAGCGCCGAAGATGCTCTCGAACCCGAACTCCTCGGAGATGACGAACAGCGCCGCCAGAACCAGCAGCGAGAGGCGGACCGGCAACTGAGTGCTCCCCCGCATGGTTCGACTGAGCAGACCCAGAATCCAGGGCAGCGTGGAACGCGTGCCAAAGAACGCTGCCGCTCCAACGATGGCCAAGAAGGTGACGAGGAAGCCCATCTCCTGCCAGGTACTGTAGGCAGTGGAGAGCAGCAGCGACATCGCGACGATGGGACCGACTTCGCCCACGGTGCCAGCGGCGAGGACCATGCGCCCGAACTGCGTTTCGAGCACGCCGCCATCACGGAACACCGGCAGCAGGACTCCAAGTCCAGTCGTGGCGAGAGCCAGGCAAACCGACATCGGGGCGCGTAGCCCCGGCATCGCGTGGAGGAGCCAGGCCGCGCCGCCCGCTATCAGCAGAGAGACCATCCAGCCCTGAAGCGCCAGGAAGAGTGGACGCCCGCGGATTCGCTCGAAGTCGAGCTCCATCCCTGCCATGAACAGAGAGCAAGCCATCCCGTAAGTGAACATCGGCACAAGAAATCCGTCGAATCGGACCAGTCCGAGCGCATGCGGGCCGATGAGGACTCCGAGCAGGAGTTCGATGATTACGACCGGTACACGGAAGCCGAGTGGGAGCTCGGCGAGCAACGGTGCCGCGACCCCTGCCACGAGGATGATGAGTACGACGTGGTGGGTAGACACGCCCCTCTCTCGCTTTCCGGACGATGCTGCAGTGCCGCTGTTCAGTGCTCCATGTGCGCTTCGATTCGGCCCTTTCGAATCGCTGCCATGAAGGTGGCATGATCGCGTTCGCCCTGGTCGGCGTAGAGCATCGAGAAGCGCGCGATGGCGCGGTCGAGCGTGTCGTGCTTGCCGGCGTATCCGGCGATCATCGCGGCGTCGCCGGCACGAGCGTGTGCGCGCGCGAGCGTCCAGCCGCACAGCGCGGCGTAGTCGAGCATGGTGGTGGGCTTGAAGACCTCCACCAGAGGCTTCATCTTCATGTCGCGAAGCTGGCGCACATAGAAATGCCGCCCCGCCTTGCCCTCGGTCCAGCCCAGGAAGATGTCGCTCGCGGACTGCATCAGGCGCTGTCCCACCACGACACGCTTTCCGTGGTTGGGGTAGCGGCTTTTGCCGGCATACTGCTCCAGCACCGAGCGGCGCGCCTCCTTGACCTGGAGGAAGAGAGGATCGCCCTCCTCGGCCATCATGAGCAGGAGGGCGCAGAATGTGCCGACGCTACCGACGCCCACCACCTTCATTGCAAAGTCCGACAGGTGGTACCGGTCGAGCAGCACCCGGCGATCGTCCGGAAGCGTCTTCCGGTACGCGGCAAACGTCTTCAGGACATTGTCTGGGTCGGACGACAGATTAATCAGCTGATGGTGGTAGATGAGCGGCGGGTTGTCCTTGATGACGAACTGACTGCCGCTGCTTTCCGCCAGTTTCGGAAAATCGCTTTCCACCACGCTGCGAGCCGTTTCCTTGGCTAGGCGCTTCCGGAGCCGTCGTTTTGTTTCGGATTGGGACAGTGACGCGATGACGGCATCGATGTCGATGCGCGAGTACCAGACGTCCAGCGCCCGCATCTTGGCGTACTCGGCCATCCGCTCCCGATACGAACGCACGCAGGCGCTCGCGGCATCGCGCTGGTCGGCTGCGGCGAAGCCGTTGGAACGAGCCGCATGTACGAAACTCGCGGCGAGCCGTTTGACGTCCCATTCCCACGGACCCGGGAGCGTTTCGTCGAAATCGTTGATATCGAAAATCATCCGACGTTCGGGAGACGCAAAGGCACCGAAATTCATCAGATGGCAGTCGCCGCACAGCTGCGTCCGCAACCCAGTGTTCGGCGTGCTGGCCAAGTCGGCCGCCATGTTTAGCGCCGCACCTCGATAGAACGTGAACGCCGAGACAGCCATGCGCCCGTAGCGGATGGGAATGAGCTCCGGGATGCGGCCCTTGCTCGATGCGACCACCGTGTCGACCAGATTGGACCGATTCGGCGGGGGCTTCCATTTGCCGTGCTGTTCGTGCGGTACGCGGTCGCGTAGCGCTTTCCCGGCTGCGCGTCGCTCCGCGTAGCTCGCGGGGCGCGCTGAAGGCGCCGTGGAGTGCTTATTGCCCGAACCACCAAGTCGCCTGGCCATCGAGCTCCTTCCGAGCCATGCCCGTCACAGAGCGGGGCGATTCCCCGCTCCCCAGGTACGTCTAGCCGCCCCCCGCATGTCAAATCCAGCGTTCAGCAGCGTTCTGAGTGACGCAAGCGAGCCGACCGCATCGACGTCGAGCGCGCTCACCACGCCGACCTCGCCGTGTCGGGGCTACCTCCAAGGAAGCGAGGATTCCATGGGCAAGGACACATACCGACTCACCAAGCGCGGAAAGGTCTGGCACGCACACTTCTACGAGAACGGCGTCCGTCGCTTCGTCTCGACGCACTGCACAGACCTCAAGGCTGCAGAGCTCAAGCTACGACAACTCGAGCGCAACGGAGCAAATCCCGCCCACGCAGCCACGCAAAGAGCTTCGCTGACCGACGCGCTGCACCTGCTGGTCCAGCGGCGGACGGAAGAAGCGACGGCCGGGCGAAAGAGCCACGAGACCGTCGCGTTCTACAAGTGCAAGGCAGGACACCTCACGCGTCTTTTTGAGCACTCGACAGAGGGTGGCTACCAGCCCTTCCTACTCAAGGACCTGACCGCGGCGGATGTCGACAGCTACATCTCCAGTCGACGGGCCGAGGCCGTCAGCGACCACACCATCGCCAAGGAGCTCGTCACGCTCCGAGCGGCGCTGAGGCTGGCCAAGCGCGCCAGCCTCTGGCTCGGTGAAATCGATGCGCTGCTGCCAGCGGGCTTCGCCCCCGAGTACAGGCCGCGGACGCGTGCGCTTTCAAGCAAAGAGCTCGGGCAGCTACTCGCGAGGCTTCCAACGGCACGCGCGGCCCAGGTGGCGTTCATCGTGGCGACGTCAGCGTGCTGGAGCGAGTCCGTCAGGGCTCGCCGAGAAGACGTCCAACTCGAGTCAGGTTGGGTCCACGTTCGCGGGACAAAACGTGCGGCACGGAACCGACGCATCGCCATCCGCCATCCTGCGCTGGCGAGCCTTCTCAGCTACGCGTTGAAGCACGCGCCCGGTGAGGACGAGCTCTTCCCGGCCTGGACCAACGTGCGCCGCGACCTGCACCTGGCCTGCGCCCAGGCCGGCATCGAAGCCTGTTCCCCGAACGACCTGCGACGCACTTACGCGAAGTGGATGCGCCTGGCCCGGGTGCCCGCCGAGATTGTGGCGCCCACCATGGGCCACAGGGACACCCGCATGGTGGAGCGCGTCTACGGCCGCCTGTCGCCCGAGGAAATCGGCGCCCTTCTGTCAGCCCACTTCTCCGACTGCACCGCCGGTGTGACAGACAAAGTGGATTTGGTGGGGAAAAGGTGGACGGAATGGATTTTGGCGGGGCGCTAAAGGCTTAAAATCAGTGCCCAGGGGCGGAATCGAACCACCGACACGGGGATTTTCAGTCCCCTGCTCTACCGACTGAGCTACCTGGGCGTATGGTTTCCCGCTGCTCGGCCGAAGTGCTCCAGGCGACGGGGCGGAAGGGATGCCACGTGGTTTGCCCGGTCGTCAAGCATTCACCGACCTCGGCTGTCGTGGCGCAGTTCAGCACCCCGGGGTTGGCCATCAACGAACCACCGGGTCGGGGGCGGGTGAGAGTTCCGGGTAGCGCTCCTCATGCTGGCGGACGTCACGGACGAGGAAGACCGCCGCCGCCATCAGCACGCCGGCATCGTCCAGCCAGCCGAGGATGGGAATGAAGTCCGGAATGAGGTCAAAGGGCCAGACCAGATAGGCCACCGCGGCCACCCCTACCAGCTTGCGCCAGAGCGGCACCCGACCATCGCGCAAGTAGCGCCACAGCTTGTGCAGGATGCGTGTCCTCTCGAAGGCCACGGCGGCTTCTCGCTCAGGGCTCCTCGCCCGATTCCTCACTGTCGCTCGGCTCGCGGCCTTCGTCCTCCACGCGGGCCTCCTCGGTCGAGGGCTCCTGTGCCTCACCCTCGCCTCCCCGTTCCTCGCCGCCGCCGTTGGTGTCCGTCTCCTCGGGGAGGCGCGACAAGCCGGTCACCTTCTCGTCGGCGTTTTCGAGCGTAATCAGCCGCACCCCTTGGGTGTTCCGGCCGATGACGGAGATGTCTCCCACCTTCATCCGGATGAGCATGCCGCCCGAGGTGACGAGCATAATTTGGTCACGCTCGTGCACCGGGACGGCGCCGACCACCAGGCCGTTTCGCTCGGTGGTCTTGATGTCGATGATGCCTTTGCCGCCGCGCCCCTGCACGCGGTACTCCGCCTCCTCGGTCCGCTTGCCGTAGCCGTTCTCGGTGACGGTGAGGATCGCCGTCCCCGGCTCCACCAGGTCCGCCCCCACTACCTCGTCGTCCTTCTCGAGGGTAATCCCCTTCACGCCGAAGGCGGTGCGGCCCATGGACCGGACCTCCTTCTCGGGAAAACGGATGGACATGCCCTGGGCGGTAGAGAGCAGGATGTCTTTGCTGCCGTCGGTGATGCGCACGGCCACCAGGCTGTCGCCGTCCTCGATGCCTAACGCGATGATGCCGGCCTGCCGGACGTTGGAGAAGGCGGCCAGGTCCGTCCGCTTCACCACGCCCTTGCGGGTGACGAAGAAGACGTACTGGCTCTCCGGAAAGCCCTTGGTGACCACCACCGAGGCCAGCTTCTCCCCTTCGGCCATGTGCACCAAGTTGACGATGGGCTTTCCACGGGCAGCGCGTCCGGCCTGCGGAATCTCATGCACCTTGAGCCAGTACAGCTTGCCGCGGGTGGTGATGGGGAGAATGTAGGCGTGGGTGGAGGCGACGAAGAGGTCGGTGACGAAGTCGTCTTCCTTCGTCGCTGCGCCCGTCTTTCCCCGTCCGCCGCGCCGCTGCGCACGGTACTCGGTGAGCGGGCTGCGTTTGATGTAGCCGGCGTGGGACACGGTCACCACCATGTCCTCCTCGGCGATGAGGTCCTCGTTGGTGAAGGTGGCCGCATCTCCCGTAATCTCGGTGCGCCTGTCGTCTCCGAACTTCTCGCGAATTTCCTTCAGCTCCGCCCGGATGACGGCCAACAGCGACGACTCGTTCTCGAGGATGTCGCGCAGCCGGAGCACCGAGCGCGTCAGCTCGATGAGCTCGGTGAAGAGTTCCTCCCGCTGGATGCCGGTGAGGCGCTGGAGCCGCATTTCCAGAATCTGCTTGGCCTGCTCCTCGCTGAAGCCTCCGCCTTCGTACCGGTGCTGCAGGCCCGGGTAGCGGGGCTCCTCCGCCCTGGCACGCGCCACCAGCTGCTCCATCTGCACCATGGCCTGGTCGAGGTCGAGCCGCGGTAGGTCGTGGAAGGTCGGATGCTCATACAGGGACGCCGAGAGCACGTGGGTCAGTCCCCAGCGGGCCTCCTCCGGGTCCTTGGAGCGGCGGATGATGGTGATGACCAAGTCGATGATGTCCTGCGCGACCAGAAGGCCTTCCACCACGTGAAGGCGCTTCTCGGCGTTCCGCAATTCGAAGCGGCTCCGCCGGGTGACAACCTCCCGCCGGTGGGAGATGAACCGCTCGAGCATCTCCTTCAGGTTGAAGGTGCGGGGCTGGCCCCCATCGATGGCCAGCAGCACCACGCCGAAGGTGGTCTGCAGCGGGGTGAGGGCGAAGAGGTTGTTGAGCACCACCCCGGCAATGGCATCCCGCTTGAGCTCGAGGACGAGGCGCATCCCCCGCCGGTCGGACTCGTCGCGAATCTGCGAGATGCCGTCCAGACGCTTTTCGTGCACCAGCTCGGCGATTTTCTCCACCAGGCGTGCCTTGTTCACCTGGTAGGGAATTTCGGTGACGATGATGCTCTCCCGGTCGCCGTCGCGGGCCTCAATCTCCGTCCGGGCCCGCAGCGTCAGCTGGCCACGGCCTGTTTCATAGGCCCGCTGAATGCCCTCGCGGCCGAGAATGAAGCCGGCGGTGGGGAAGTCCGGCCCCGGGATGAAGCGCATCAAGTCGGCCACCGAGGCCTTCGGCTCATGGATGAGGTGCAGGGTGCCGTCGATGACCTCGCGCATGTTGTGCGGTGGCACGTTGGTGGTCATGCCCACGGCGATGCCGGAACTCCCATTCACCAGGAGGTTGGGGAAGCGCGTCGGCAACACCAGCGGCTCGGTGGTGGCGTCGTCGAAGTTCGGCCCGAAGTCGACCGTCTCCTTGTCGATGTCGGCGAGCATCGCCTCGGCAAGCTCGGTCATCCGGCACTCGGTGTAGCGGTAAGCCGCGGCCGAGTCCCCGTCGATGCTGCCGAAGTTCCCCTGCCCGTCCACCAGCAGGTAGCGCATGTTCCACGGCTGGGCGAGCCGCACCAGCGCGTCGTAGACGGACGCGTCGCCGTGCGGGTGGTACTTCTTCAGGACTTCACCCACCACGCCAGCGCACTTGCTGTATTTGCGGTTGTGCAGCAGACCTTCGTCCTGCATGGCGTAGAGAATTCGCCGGTGCACGGGCTTCAGTCCGTCGCGCACGTCAGGCAGCGCGCGCCCGACGATGACGGACATGGAGTAGTCGAGGTAGCTGCGCCGCATCTCGTCCTCGATGTTGATGGGGACGAGGTCACCGGCCCCTCCAGGGGGCGCAGGAGGAGCGGGCGGAGTCGGAATTTCGTCGGACATGGATGGAGGCCTGAGGGGCGAGTCTCGCCCCAGTCAGAGGTCGGCCTCTACAAGGCCTGTAGCACACGTAACTGCCCGGAACCCTTCAGTCAATCCGTCCAGCGAGCAGATTTCGAGCGCCGTCGTCAGCGTACCAAGAAACTGAGATTTTACGGTGTGCCTGGTCGCCGGATGGGAGGTTAGGGCGTCACCCGCTGACCGAAGGGCCAGAGGGCGACGAGGGCGAACTTGAGGTGCTGCACGGCGAAGGGGATGCCGATGATGGTGACGGCCGAGGCGATGGCCAGGCCGAGGTGGCTGAGGCAAATCCAGAAGCCGGCGAAGACGAGCCACAGCACGTTGGCCAGCGTGTGGATGGCGCCGCCCTTCGCGTCCACGACGTCTTTTCCGAAGGGGAACGCCCCCAGGCCTGCCAGCTTGTAGCACTGCAGCCCGAAGGGGATGCCGATGATGGAGACGCACAGGACGGTGCCGGCGATGAGGTACTCCAGTGCAATCAGCCAGCCGCCGCCGAGGATGAACCACAGCAGATTGAGAATGGCCCGCATACCTACCCTTTTCACGTCCGGCGAGCCGGACGATTGCCGAGGAGAGGCGTGGGTGCCAATTCTACGCGCCGCCAAGCACCGCTCTCATGCGCCGGCCTTGGGCGCCGGCCCCTCGCCGGAGCGCCCGTCATGCGGCGCAACAGTTCCTCGGCCTCGCGACCCACTTCGCCGCGCGGGTCGAGCGAGCGGGCCCGCTCCAGGGCCGCGCGCGCTTCCTCCAGCGAGCCCTTCAGCCGTAGCGCCGCCCCCAGGTGAAGGTAGGCCCGAGGGTTGTCGCGTTCCATCCGCAGCGCCGTCCGGAACGCCTCGATGGCCCGGTCGACGTCTCCGGACAACAACTCCTCCTTGCCGGCCTCGACGAAGCGGCCCGAGTCGTTGATGAGCTCCACCGAGAGCACGCTCCGCCCGGCGACGTTGACCAGCAGGGCGCGGAGAATGCCAGTCCAGTAGAAGGTGAGGCCCTCGGCGGCGATGACGGCCGCAAGCGGTAGGTCCGGAAGCAGCTGCTTGCCCCGGAACTTGAAGCGCACGCGCGTGTAGCGCCCCTTGTTCGCCAAGGCGGAGAGCTCCGTGCGGAGCTTCTGCAACATCTCCTCGATGCGGCCGGGCTCGACATTCACCGTGCGGGCCCCGGCCTCCCGCTGCCGCGGGCGAGGGCGGGGCGTCCGCGGGGCAGCCGGCCGACGCCGCTTCGCCTTGGGCGGGCCCGCGGCCGGCCGAGGTGCCTTCACCGTCTTTCGTTCACGAGCCACGGAGGCGCTCCTGGGGCTGGAGTTCGCGGACTCCCTTGGGGTCCACGGTGAGGAAGAAAAGGGGCTTTTCCGCTTCGCGCCGCTCGTTGAAGGTGGTCCGGCCGGTGGCACCGTCGAAGTCCTTCACCTGCGTCAGCGCGGCGCGCACTGCGTCGCGGGTGAGCGGCGGCCGCTGCGCCTCCAGCACCTGGCGAAGCATGCGCGCCGAGTCGTAGGCGACGGCGTCGAGCAGGAGCGGCGTCGCCTCGGGGTAGGCCTCGGTGTAGGCACGGACGAAGCGCCGCGTCGCGTCGCGGCTGCTCTCGGCGTAGAAGCCGTCCACGAAGACGCTGCAGAGGACGAATTTGCCGCCCCGCTCGATGAGCCTCGGCACGCCTTCGGCATTCTTGGGCGAATTCCAGCCCTGGCCTCCGAGGAGAGTGACGGTCTGGATGTCCGTCTTGCCCGTCGTCTTCTTCAGCTTCTCGATTCTCCTTGGCGTCGCAGGTGTTGGTGATGATGTCCTCCACGGCGAGCGCCGGGGCGATGAGCCCGACCCGCGACCACTCATCGGGGATGAAGAGGGCTTCGAAGTCCACAATCGGCTGAAGGTCCTTCCGAGCCTTCTCGAGCGCTTTGCGGCGGCGGAAGGCGTCGGCGTTGCTCTCCTTGTTTGCCTCCTTCAATTCCTTCAACGCCTCCAGGTAGTCCGTGCGGTCTTCCAGGTAGTACCGGCCCACCAGCTTCTTCGCCTCGGTGGTGAAGGTGGTCTGGTCGTTGGCGTAGGACTCCGCGCCACGCACCGAGGCCCCCTTGGCGCTCACCTGGTCCCAGAAGTCGCTCGTCATCTCCACGCCGTAGGGCGTATTCGGGTAGAGGACCGCGAAGCTCTTGTAGCCCATGACGTCGACGGCCCAGGCGGCGAGCGCCCGCCCCTGGGCGGAGTAAGTGAGCATGTTGCGGAAGATGAAGGGGCCAATCTCGGTGATGTCCTCGTTGCGGGTCAGCGTCAGCAGCGGCAGCCCGAGGTCCTGCGCCACCACCGCCGCCCGGCGGCTGTCCTCGCCGAAGAGAGGCCCGATGGCCGCGGCGGCCCCGTCCTCGAAGACCAGCTCCTCGACGGCAGCGGCGGCGCGGGCCGGGTCGCCCTGCGTGTCCTTCACCACCAACTCCACATCGCTGTCCTTGAGCGCGAGCTTAATGCCCCGCATGACGGCCTCGCCGAGACGCTGGTATTTGCCAGTGAGTGGCACCAGGACCCCCAGCGTCCGGCCGCGCACACTGCCCACGCGGTCCACCCGGGCCAGCATGGCTTGGGCCTGCTGACTGTAGGGACTGGCCGGGGCCTTCTGCACCAGCGCCTCCAGCGTCGGTTTGAGACGGCTGTCGCGCAGGTGGGCGTAGACGCGGGCCAGCTTGAAGGTGAGCATCGGCCAGGCCGGATGGGACGGGGACAGCTCATCCTGCATCCGGGCCACCTCGTCGAACGGCACCGAGGTGTCGATGAGAGAGGCCACCTGCTCGAGGGCCGCCTGCCGTTCCTCCGGCGTCGTCGCCGACTCGGCACGGTCCAGGGCCAGGCGCAGCGCCTGATTCGCCATCCGCGCCCCCTCCGCGGCGCGACGCAGGGCGTCCTCTAGCTCCACCCGCTGCCCAGCGGGCACCTTCTCGCGCAGCGGAAGCAGCGTCTGGTAGGCGTCGCGGTAGGCCTTCAGCTGCAGCGAGCTCTCTCCCAGCTTCAGCCGGGCGTCCACCGCCTTGTCGAAGAGGGGGTTCTCGAAGAGCAGCTCATTCAGCTGCTTGCGGGCGACGGCGTACTCCCCCAAGTCATAGGCCAGGACGGCCGCCCGGTAGAGTGCCTCCTCCCCGGCCACGGTGGAGGGGTAGGCCTGGCGCACGCTGAGGTAGAGCTCCACCTGCTTGGCCTTGGGCTGTCCGGCCGCCGCCAGGCTGGCGGCCTGCAGCGCGTCGGCGGCGCGGGTGTCCGGCCGCGGCTCCACCTCGGGCTTGCGGCCCATGGGCGGCACATTGGGGTTGTCCGGAGGGCGGGTGGTGGCGCAGCCCAGGACGAGGAGGCACGCCGGGGCAAGCCGGGCGAGCAGCCTCGAGGACGGAAGACGGCACATGGGAGGTGGCATAGCAGAAGCCCTGGGGTGCTCCAGCGCTCAACGCGCGCGGAGAGGCCGTGCTTGCACACGCGGCGCCATCCACCCCGCCTGGCACCCAGGGCTTACCGGTGGCCCAGTGTTTTCGAGCATTTCCCCCCCGGGCCTGCCGCAAGAGCAGCCGGGCAAAGGACGGCACCGGTGGCTGCCTCCCCCGGGGCTCAGCCAAACAGCTCGCGCACCTTCTCCAGGAAGCTCTTCACCTGGGGTTGCGAGCGCTCCCCGCTCAGTTCGGCGAAGGCTTCGAGGAGCTCCCGCTGTTCGGAGGAAAGCTCGGTCGGGGTTTCCACCACCACCCGGACGTGCTGGTCGCCCCGGCCCCCGCCGTGCAGGTGGGCAATGCCCTTCCCCTTGAGGCGGAACACCTTGCCGGACTGGGTGCCGGACGGCACCTTCATCTTGACCTTTCCCTCCAGGGTGGGGACCTCGAGGTGGGTGCCCAGGGCCGCCTGGGCGAAGGAGATAGGCACCTCGCACAGCACCTCGGCGTCCTCGCGGACGAAGATGGGGTGCTCGCGCACGTGCGCCACCACGTAGAGGTCCCCGGGCGGACCACCCTGCTCGCCCGGCTCGCCCTCGCCCACCAGGCGGACGCGGGTGCCGCTGTCGACGCCGGCCGGAATCTTCACCGACAGCGTCGTCTCGGACTCGGTCCGGCCCACGCCGCGACACTTGGTGCAAGGGGCGGTGGCCACCGAGCCGGAGCCCCCGCACGTCCCACACGGACGGCTGACCGAGAAGAAGCCCTGAGTGTGGCGCAGCTCGCCGGAGCCCCCGCAGGAGGGGCAGGCGCGGACCTGCTTGTCCTTGCTACCCGTGCCCTCGCACACCTCGCAGCGCTTGGGCCGCGGGATTTTGACGGACACCTCGGTGCCGAAGGCGGCCTCCTCGAAGGACAACTCGAGGTTGTAGCGAAGGTCCGAGCCACGGGCGCGACCTCCCCGGCGGGAGCGGCCGCCGAAGATGTCCCCGAAAATCTCCGACAGCACGTCGTTAATTCCCGAGCTGTTGAAGCCGCCGAAGTCGAAGGGCATGGCCGAATGCCCAAACCTGTCGTAGTGACCACGCTTCTCCGGGTCGGAAAGCACCTCGTAGGCTTCGGAGGCTTCCTTGAAGCGGTCCTCGGCGGGCTTGTCCCCCGGGTTACGGTCCGGGTGGTACTGCATGGCCAGCTTGCGGTACGCGGACTTGAGGTCTTGGGCGGACGCTTGGCGTGATACGCCAAGCACTTCGTAGTAGTCGCGCTTCCGAGCTGCTGCCGCGGGCAATCTTTGGGCTCCTGACGGGTGCCAGTGACTATAACGCGCGATTCCGGACTGGCCACCCCGCTTCGGCGGCTGCTGGGGCTGCTGCGTCCGTACCGGCTGCGGGTGGCCCTGGCCTTGGTGGCGGCAGCCGTTTCCGCCGCCGCGGCGGCCGCCTACGCCTGGCTGGTGGGGCCGCTGCTGAAGGGCGTCCTTCTGGGCGGCAGCGTGCGCCTCGGCACGGTGGAGTTGCAAGCGTCGGCGTGGCGGTGGGTCTTGCCGGCGGCCGTGGTGGCCGCGGCGCTGCTGAAAGCGACGGCCCAATTCCTTCAAACCGGATGGATGCAGTCCGTGGGGCAGCGGGTGCTGGCCGCGTTCCGGGCGGAAGTCTTTGAACATCTGGTCTGGGTGCCGGCCCGGACGCTGGAGGACCGCGCCTCCGGCGACGTGGTGGCGCGCCTCACCGCCGACGTCGCCCAGCTGGAGTTCGCTGTCACCCAAGGCCTCACTTCCTACGTGCGCGAGGGGCTTCAGCTGCTGGCCCTCCTCCTGCTGTGCGCGGTGCTGGACTGGCGCCTCTTCGTCCTCTCCTTCGTCGTGCTGCCGGTGACGCTGATTCCGGTCCGGCGCTTCGCCCGCGCCGTGACGCGCGCGGCCCGCACCACGCAAGGCAGCCTCGGCAGGCTGACAGCCCTGGTGGGAGAGCAGCTGCACGGCCTGCCCATTCTTCAGGCCTACGGCGCCGAGGGCCGGGCCCAGAAGCGCTTCGAGGCCGAGCAGCGGCTGTACCTGCGGGAGATGGACCGCTCGCTGCTGCTGCGGGGAGCGGCGAGTCCGACGGTGGAAGTGCTGGGCGTCACCGGGCTGGCGCTGGCCCTGGCCGTGGGGGCCCGGGCAGTGGCGGCCGAGCCGCCGCTGGCCACCCACCTCTTGAGTTACGTGGGCGCCGTCATGCTGATGTACGGGCCCCTGAAGAGCCTCTCCGGGACGTTTGCCCAGGTGCTGTCCGGCCTGGGCGCCGCGGAGCGCTTGCTCGAGCTGGAGGCACTTCCCCGGGCGACCGACACCGGCGCGCCGGTGGGGCCCCTGCAAACCGGCGTGCGCTTCGAGGACGTCCGGGTGCGCTACGGCGACGGGCGTGCGGAGGCGCTCTCCGGGCTCAGCCTGGAAGTCCCCGCCGGAAAGATGGCAGCGTTGGTGGGGGCCTCCGGAGCCGGAAAATCCACCGCCTTCGCGGCGTTGCTCGGCTTCGTGGAGTGCTCCGGGGGGCGCATGACGTGGGACGGCCAGGACCTCCGGGCGCTCAAGCCCTCCGCCCTCCGGGCGCAGATGGCGTGGGTGGCGCAGGAACCGCTGCTCTTTTCCGGCTCGGTGCGCGACGCGGTGCTCCTCGGACGGCCCGAGGCCGACGACGCACAGGTGTGGGAGGCGCTGCGGCAAGCGCACGCTGAGGGCTTCGTCCGCAGCTTTCCCCACGGCCTCGACGAGGAAGTGGGGGAGCGTGGGGCGCGACTCTCCGGCGGACAGCGGCAGCGGCTGGCCATCGCGCGCGCCTTTCTGCGCCAGCCGTCGGTGCTGCTGCTGGACGAGCCGTCCAGTTCCCTCGACGCTGCCTCCGAAGCCGAGGTGCGCGAGGGGCTGGCCGGGACTTGATGCAGGGCCGGACGACGCTGGTCATCGCCCACCGGCTGTCCACCGTCCGCCACGCCGACGTGCTGTACGTCCTCGACGCCGGCCAGGTGGTGGAGGCCGGGACCCACGCCGAGCTGGTGGCGCGCGGTGGCGTCTACGCGCGGCTGCTCACCCAGGGCGCCGCGCTGCGAGAAGAACCGGAGGTCCGCTAAAGCTAGAATCGGCGAAGGCAGAGGGCCCGGCCGTTCCCGTCGCCCCCCGGCGCGCGTCCCGTGGCGCACGTTGCCACGCACCAAGCATGGCGCGCCGGCTTCCGGCCGCACGCCTACCGCCGTGCGACCCTCGACGGCCCGGCGCGTCCCGGAGGATGCTTGGGGCCCAGGAGGTGCCGGCGCAGGCCTCGCGGGAGGCCACGGCGCAACGACCCTCCACCGCATGGCCCGGCGCACACATCCGTTTGAGAGGCACTTCGAGGGCGCGGCCGTCCTGGCTGAGCTGCTGGAGTTGAGCGGCTCGCCCTACGGCCCCGAGGACGTCCTCGCCCAGTTCCGTCAGGCGCGCGCCGCCGGGCTGGCGCCAGCCGACGTCCTGCCCAGCCTGTTCCCCGGCGAGCCGCGCTTTGCGGACCCGAGCCAGGCGAAACGCCTGTTCCAGAACCTTCTCGGCCTGTGGGACGTCTGCCTGGGGAAGGTGAGTCTCGCCCTGCCCGGCCCGCGTCCGAAGAAGGTGAAACCCCTCCCGCCGGCGCCCCTTGTGGGAGGGCCACCCACGCCGGAATGGGTGGATTCGGCCTTTGGCTTTCTGGAGCAGGACCTCCGGGCGCGGACCCGGCTTTTGCACTCCTTCGAGAATCGCCAGGACGCCCTGTTGACCTTCCTTGACGAGGAGGGCCTATCCGATGAAGGGTATGGGGTCCTGCGGCATCTGGCCTTCGAGCTTCATGCGATGCTCGAGCTGGGGTGCGGGGCAGCGCCGGGCCGGGTCGACCCCGCGGCGTTGACGGGAAGCCCCGAAGGCGATGGGGGCCCGTCCGCGTTGGTTGCCTACGCGGACGAAGCGCTCTTCGCGGCCGAACAGGACGAGGAAGCGCCCGTACCGGCAAAGGAAGCTGCCGTGCTGCGGACATGGGTGAGACAGCTCGTCGCGGCCCTCTGGGCAGCGCGGCGTACGTGAAGGCAGGTGGCAGACATGCCCAAGGATGACGAGGGCGGCGGATTCAGCGGAAAGCGCAACAAGAGCTGGCGCGAGATTGATGCCCAGCGCGGCAAGAGCAAGTACCACTCTCGTCAGGACGACCCCGCGCAGCAGCGCATTGAGCGCAGCGCGAGTTACAGCCGTTACAAGATTGCGGCCGACTCCCTCTTCAAGGGGGGAGAGCTACCGGAGGGGCTGGCCAAGACGTTCGACCCGGAAGGAAAGCGCAAGGCGCAGCGCGAGGCGATGCTGCAGCTGCGGGAGATGGACAGGAAGACGTGGGTGCAGGGCGTGCTCGACTACCTGGAGAAGTACCCCGAGCTCCCTGAGGACCCGTACTTCCTCGACTCCCTGCTGGACCATCCACGGGAACGTGTGGTGGGCCAGGCGCTGGGCCGCCTCGAGGCCCTCAACGACGAGGGCAAGCTGAAGATGAAGTTGCCGAAAAGCCTGGATGAGCGCCTCAAGTCCATCGAGCTCACCAGCATGGACCCCGAGCTGCAGACCCGAGCCCGAACACTGAGGGGACAGCTCTGGCCTTGACGGCCTAACCTGCGGCGCCGTGGCACAGGTCGACATCCCGGCCCCCCACGGCCACCTGGAGGGCCTGCTCTGGACGCAGGAGTCCCCGCGCGGCGCGGCGCTGGTGTGCCACCCGCACCCTCTGGCCGGCGGCAACCTCCACAACACCGTCACCTACCGGGTGGCGGCCGCCTTCCGCACCGCCCGCTGCAGCGTGCTGCGCTTCAACTTTCGCGGCGTGGGCGCCTCCACCGGCGCCTATGACAGTGGCCCCGGCGCGCTGGAAGACGCGCGCACCGCCCTGGACTGGCTCGAGGCCCAGGTCCCCGGCGTCCCCTTGGCGGTGGCCGGCTTCAGTTTCGGCGCCCGGACGGCGCTCGAGCTGGCAGCGGTGGAGCCGCGGGTGGCGCGCGTGCTGGCCGTGGGCATGGCCACCCGCCTCTTCGACCTCTCGGTGGCCGAGTCGCTGCACCAGCCGGTCGCCATCATCCAGTCCCTCCGGGACGAGTTTGCCTCCGTCGACGACGTCCGCGCCCTCGTCGCCCGCATTCCCCACGCTCGCCTCTTCGAATTGCCGGAGGCCGACCACCTCCTCACCGGAAAGGAACGCGAGTTCGACGCCGTGTGCGCGACGGCCGTGCACTGGCTGCTCGAGACGTCATGAAGCCGGCCATTCGCCAGGCCCGCCCCGAGGACGCGGCCGTGCTGCAGGCGCTCCGCGTCGAAGCCGGCTGGGATGCGGAGGCGGTTCCTGCCTGGTTTGACGCCGTCACGCGCGGAGAGCGCGCCATGTGGGTGGCGGAACTGAATGGCCAGCTTCTGGCCATGGTGGCCCTGGACTTCTTCGACGCGGACCCCGAGGTGGCCGACGGCAACGGCACCGCTTCCGTCACCAGCCTCGCCGTGACGGCGGCCGCGGCCCGGCAGGGACTCGGCCGAACCCTGACGCTGTTCGCCGAGGAACAGGCCCACGCGCGCGGCGTCCGCGTGCTGACGCTCAACACCCGGCCCACCAACGCCGCCGCGCTCGCCCTCTACCGGGGCCTCGGCTACCAGGCCTTCAAGCAGCAGCCCCGCCCGTGGGGCGAGGCCGTCTTTCTGCGCAAGACCCTGGGGACGGCGCGATGAGGGCCATGGTGCTCGAGCGCACCGGTGGGCCCCTCGTCCTGCGGACGCTGGCCGACGTCGTCCCCGGGCCGGAGCAGGTCCTGCTCGGCGTCTCCGCGTGCGGGGTGTGCCGGACCGACCTCCACATCCTGGACGGTGAACTTCCCCATCCCAAGCTGCCTCTGGTGCTGGGGCACCAGGTGGTGGGCCGGGTGCTGGCACTGGGCGCCCAAGTGGAGCACCTCGCCCTTGGCCAGCGGGTGGGCGTCCCTTGGCTTGGGTGGACGGACGGGACGTGTGCCTACTGCCGCTCGGAGCGCGAGAACCTCTGTCCCAGCGCCCGCTTCATGGGCTACCAGCTGGATGGGGGCTACGCCGAGCGCACCGTCGCGGACGCGCGCTACTGCTTTCCGCTGCCGGACGGGATTGACGACGTGCATGCGGCCCCCCTGTTGTGCGCTGGCCTCATCGGCTTCCGCGCCCTGCGCCTTGCCGGAAGCGCCGAGAAGCTAGGCTTGTATGGCTTCGGCGCCTCGGCCCACCTGCTGGCACAGGTGGCGCGCCACCAGGGCCGCCGCGTGTTTGCCTTCACGCGCGACGGCGACGTGGCTGACCAGCAATTCGCCCGCGAGCAGGGGGTGGAGTGGGCGGGCGGCTCGAGCGAGCGGCCGCCGGAAGTCCTCGACGCCGCCATCCTCTTCGCCCCGGTGGGAACGCTGGTGGTGCGGGCGCTGGAGGCGGTGGGCCCCGGCGGCAAGGTGGTGTGCGCCGGCATCCACATGAGTGACATTCCATCCTTTCCGTACAAGCTTCTCTGGGAAGAACGCCTGGTGCGCAGCGTGGCCAACCTCACCCGGGAGGACGGCGCGCAGTTTCTCCAGCTGGTGCCCCGGGTGCCGGTGCGACCGGAGGTGACGGTGTTCGCGCTGGAGCAGGCCAACCAGGCCTTGGAGGCGCTGCGCGCCGGGCGCTTCCGCGGGGCGGCCGTGCTCTCCATCCGCGGCTGAGGGGCCCAGGGCCCGGCGAGCCGGGGGGCCCTTAGCGCGGCGGCACCTCGATGCTGACGCGCAGCCCGTCTTCGGCGAAAGTGACGGCGCCTGGGAAGGCCGTCCGCACAGAGGCCAGCACCTGCGCTTTCTGCGCAGACACCGCCGGCGGCAGGTGCGTCAGAAGAAGCGCCCGCACGCCGGCGGAGGCCGCCGTCTCCCCGAGCCGCTTGGGAGGACTGTGGCGCTGGTAGAGCGCCTCCGGGGAGCCCGGCGGGTCCAGCACCGCGCAG
The DNA here is from genome assembly GCA_963711265.1 of uncultured delta proteobacterium. Taxonomy (GTDB): domain Bacteria; phylum Myxococcota; class Myxococcia; order Myxococcales; family Myxococcaceae; genus JADGRA01. The sequence goes on along the minus strand of CAVQDL010000014.1, from coordinate 324,995 downwards.
CTCACCACCAGCAGGTCTGCCCCCTTGGCCAGCTGCGCGAGGGAGGCGAGTCCGGACGGGTCCACGTCTCCGGAGAAGACGACGCTTCGGCGCCCCACCCCGATGCGAAAGGCCACCGCCGGCGTGTCGCCATGGTGGATGGCCTGCGCGGTGACGGCAATGTCGCCAGCCACCGTCACCGCCCACGGGGGGCTGCCGAGACGGGCCGGCACATTTTCGGCGGACACTCGCATCTCGGCCCCGAAGTCCCTCAGGTAACGGTACAGGCCGCGCGGGCCGAAAAGTCCCTCGACGAAGGAGACGGTGGAGGGAAACAGGGGGTTGCCGGTCGGGCCGAAGACACGCATGTGAACCGGCTCGGTGGCGTCCAGGGCTCGCGCTTTCACGAAGGCGGGCAGCTCGGCCGAATGGTCGACGTGCAGATGGGTAAGGAGCACTGTGTCCAATGCCGAGAGGTCCACGCCGGCCTCGCCGGCCCGCGCAAACGTCCCCGGCCCGGCGTCCACTAGGACGCGCGCCTTGCCGTCCACCAACAGCAGGTTTCCCACCGAGGCGCGACTGGAGAGCCGGGGCCCGCCAGAGCCGAGGACAAGCACGCTGAGCGGCGGCGGCGCCTCCTCCGCCAGCGTTGTCGTGGCCAGCAGGGCGACCAACAGATGGGCGAGGCGCGTGCACATGGGGGCGACACTCCAGCGAGAGGTTTGCAGGTTCCCTCCTCAGCCAGCCCCGAGGAAAGGCCTCCCCGGGGGGGAGGGGACAGGTTCGGACGACAACACTTCCACTCACCTGGCCCGAGCGAGTGGCCCCGTGGGCACCCCGGCTGGCGCTCGGCCGACGCCCCTGTGCTGAGCTTCCACCGCCCGTTGCTTAGAAATTCGTTGGGGTACACCAGCGCTTGAAGGACTGTGGTTGAACGGGTGTTATCCCCCGCGCGGGGGCCAGGTAGTGAACCGCGCTGACCAATGAAGGAGGGGGCTCAGATGCTTTTCGGTTTGCCGCCGTTCACGCTCATCCACACGCTCATCAGCCTGATTGGCATTGCCACCGGCTTCGTCGTCATGTTCCTTGGGTTCCTCAAGGGCAGAGACCTCCCCGGGTGGGCTGCTTGGTTCCTCGCGACGACTTCCCTGACAAGCGTCACTGGGTTCTTCCTTCCAGCGAATCACTTCATGCCGTCCCACGCAGTCGGGCTGTTGTCGCTCGTCATTCTTGCCGGTGCGGTTTACGCGCTCTACAAACAGAAGTTGGTGGGGCCCTGGCGCCGGGTCTTCGTCATCACTTCGGTCGCCGCTCAGTACCTCAACGTTTTCGTGCTGGTGGCACAGCTATTCGCGAAGGTCCCTTCGCTTAAGGAGCTGGCACCGACTCAAACCGAGACCCCGTTCAAGCTGGCGCAGGGCTTCGTCCTCATCGCCTTCGTCCTCCTCGGTGGCTTGTGTGTGAAGAGAATGAACCAGGGGTTGAAGGGCCGGGCCTAGCAGGGCCCGGGCGGACTGGCCGCTGGCTCAGCGGTCGATGACGAAGCCGCACACCGAGTCGAGCTGCAGAGTCACCTTCTGCAGCGTTTCCTCGAGGGTGGTGGCGTAGGCGCGCTCCAGGGCGAGCTGCGCGGCCACGGTCTTTTCCGGCAGGCCCTGGTGCACAAGCGCGCGGGACAGGCGCTCCAGGGTGAGGTCACGCTCGGCGATGAGCGCCTCGCGCGCCCGTGCCCGCAGCGTGCCCAGTTGGTCCTCGGCTGCGTGGCGCGCCTCGGCCACGCCCGCGTCGACGAAGGTGGCAAGGTCCGGAAAAGCGGCGCGCACCTGGTCGTGCGGCAGCGCCCGCCCCTCCTCCTCCAGTGCTTCCAGCAACGCGGAGTCGGCCACAGCCTTGCCATCCGGGCCGGCGACGACTGCGACGCGGATGAGGCTTGCGTCGAGAAAGCGCGCAAGCTGCCGGGAGGGCACCCGGGCGCCCGGAGAGGTGTCCGCTGGCTCCGGCGGTACCAGGTGGAACAACACCTCCAACCCCCGCACGCGCCTGGCGCCCCGCCGCTGGATGCCCCGGAAGCCCGTGCGGCCGTACGGGCCGTCGCGCAGGAAGCCGAAGAGGGCCTCCACCACCGGGTGTCCGGTGGCGAAGAAGTCAATCTCCTCCTGCTCCACCGCCGTGTCCCGCCAGAAGGTTCCGAGCACCGTCTTCTCCTGACTGACGTCCAGGCCCGGCAGTGCCTCCACGGTGAGTGCGTGCCCGAAGTGAAAGGCGCACTGGAAGGCATTGACCTCGCGGTCGGTGTCCACGCCGATGCCAAGGCGCTCGGCCAGCTCCGTCACAGCCTCCTCCAGTCGCTCGTCGAGGTCCCGGGCCACACCCCACAGTGCGTCGTCGACGGTGGCGTCCGGGTCGGGCTCGATGGCGAGACGCGCCTGGGCCCGCGCCACCAGCCCCTCCACCGCCTCCCGGTCGAAGCTGCGGACGTCGAGGAGCGGGTCATAGGCGCGCCGGGCGGCATCGCGTGCCTCGGCCACCGCCCGGGCGAGCTCATCCCGGTAGCGGGCCCGGGCCGCGGGCGGCTCGAGCGCCAGCTCCAGCACCCGCCCCTCGACACCCTCCAGCACCGCATCTAGGCCTCCCACCGTCTCGCCGAAGACGCCGACGGCGTCGGCCAGCAGCACCAGCACGTCCGCGGCCAGCGACCCCTCCACGTCGAAGACGTGAATTTCCACCGGGTGGGTCTGGCCGATGCGGTCCAGGCGGCCAATGCGCTGCTCCACCGTGGCCGGGCTCCAGGGTAAGTCGTAGTGCACCAAGTGGTGGGCGAACTGGAAGTTACGCCCCTCGCCCCCCACCTCGGTGCACAATAGGACGAGTGGGCCGTCCGGGTCCCGGAAGCGCGCCACCTGTCGGTCGCGCTCCACCAGAGCCAAGTCACCGTGGTAGCCGAGCGCCTCAATGCCTTCGGCCCGCAGCAAGTCCCGCAGCGACTCCAGCGTCTCCCGGGCCTCGGTGAAGAGCAGCACCTTGGCCCCCGGTTCGCGCGCCCAGACGTCACGCAGCAGCGCCAGCAGGGCGAGGAACTTGGCGTCGCGGGCCGGCAGGCCACCGGCCAACAATGAGACGGTCGGCAGGGCGCGGGCGGCCTGGGCGAAGGCCACCGGCGAGGAGTCCAGCCGTCGCAGCAGCCCCGCCAGGGCTGCACCGCGCAGCGCACCGTCGGCGAGGGCCAGCCGCACCGCACTGCGCGCCGTCCGTTCTGCCTCGGACAACCGCACCGGGTGCCGGTGCAGCCGCCGCTCGCTGAAGCCGCCGACGCGGGCCCGCCGGTTGCGGATGAGTCTGTCCGAGAGGCTGTACGTCTCGGCGAGGTGGGAGAGGAGCGCGGCCGGCGTCCGCAGCTTGGCCAGCCGGGCGTCGTCCGGGTAGCGCGCCCGGAGGTCCGCCAGGGCTTTGGCCGGTACCTTGTCCGGCGAGGCCAGCAGCGCCCGCACCACCTCCGACAGCTGCTCCTGGCGGACCAGCCGCTTGGCCAGTTGCTCCGGGGTGGGTGCCGTCGCCGGGTCGAGGAGCGTCAGCAGACGCCGGTACTCCTCCGGGTCGAGTTGCATCGGCGTGGCGGTGAGGAGAAGAAGGCCCCAGGTGCGGGGGGCCAGGGCGGAGATGGCCCGGAAGGCGGCCTCTCCCCGCAGGTGGTGCGCCTCGTCGACAATGATGAGGTCCCAGCCGGCACCGGCCGCCTCGGCGGCCATCGCGTCGCTGCGCGACAGCAGCTCGAGACTGGTCACCACGGTGGGGAAGCGAGCCCAGGGGGAGACGTCGGGCTGCTCCTCACGGCTGGCCGAGAGACGCTCGCTGTCCAGCAGGGTGAAGAGCTGGTTGAATTTATGAAAGAGCTCGGCGAGCCACTGCACCGTCAGGTGACTGGGCGCCACCACCAGCACCCGGGCCGCCAGCCCGGAGAGGCGCAGCGCCGAGTACACCATGCCCGCCTCGATGGTTTTTCCGAGGCCCACTTCGTCGGCCAGAACGAAGCGAGGCGCCCGGGCGGACAGCACCCGCTGCACCACGCCCACCTGGTGCGGCTTCACCATGACGCGAGAGGCGAAAAGCGCGCCCAGGGCGTCGTCGCGGCGCTCCTCGTCCAGGCGCAGTGCCTGTCGGCGAAGCAGGAAGGCACGAGCGTTGGCCACCCGCCCCTCCCTGAGGGCGGCCAGCACATCCGGGGGGGGAGGTTCGGCGTGGACTTCGGACTCGGGCAGTTCGTCCTCTGCGCCGTCGTCGAAGCGAACTTCGTAGCGGCGCAGCCCCCGGCCCCCGGGGACCTCGCCTGTCACCACCCCGGCGCGGCCCTTGGCCGTGTGGATGCGGTCGCCCGTCCCGAGCGGCTGCGGCACCAGGGCGCCTCCCTTCGTGGAGACGATGGTGGGCTCAGGCCTGGAGGGGAACACCACCTCGGCCTTGCCACCGTCCACCGACAGGCGCACCAGGTGCCCAACGCCCCACTCGGGCTGGGGGAGGTAGCGCACCTTCATGCCGGGGACGAGCGCCATACCCGGACAAGGTACGCGCCCTGGCCGCTCGCGTCGACAGCCGTGAGGGTGGGCCCGCGACCTCCGTTGCTGGTGGCGCAGAACTCAGCGGCCGAGGAGCACGCGGCGGATGGGGCAGTTTTCCGGCGCCGCCAACCCCGGGCAGCACTGGGCGACCAGCAGCCGTTCCACGGGCGCCACCACGGGCTCCGGCACGCCGGGCGCGACTTCCAGGGTGACGCACGGCTGGCTGGGCCCGGCGTTGGTGGAAACCGCCTTCCACGGCACCTTTTCCTGGAGGCCGGCGAGGACCGACGGCCCGGGGACGCCCTGAAAGCCCCACAGGCCGAGGACCCCACCGCCTGGCCCGCGCAGGGCGAGTTGGAAACTGCGTGACGCCTGGCCAGCAGGGGTGAGGCGCACGACGAATTCACCGGGCGTCACCCGCCGGGTGAGGAAGTACGCCGCCCCCCCGAGGAGCAGCACCAGCGGCACCACCAGGCCGGCGAGGAGGACGCGCTTCACCTGGCTGGCGGAGCCCTCAGACATCCACCACCGTCACTACCTCCGCCGGGCATCCCGCGCGCAGCGCGTGCAACAGCGCTTCGGTGGCGGGCACGCACTCCGGTCGCCGCACCTCCGTCTGGAAGTTGTTTCCCCAGCCGGCGAACAATTCGGCGGAGAGGGGCGGCGGCGGGCGGCGCTTGCACAGCGGCTGGTGCCCCACGCCGTGAAGGCCACCGTCCGCCTTCTCGCAGGCCGCGGCCAGCCGAGCGAGGCTGGTCCCCCGTCCAAATCCGGGGCAGGCGCCCGGGGCAGCCAGGACGTCGCGCCTGGCGTTCTGGCAAGCAGATTCGCAGAGGCGTGCGTCGCAAGCCCGGAGCGCGTCGTCGACAGGGCCGCCGCTGGGTGTTTGCTGCAAGGCCGCCTGGCCGCCGGCCAGCGGGCTGACCGCCCACGCCGACTGCCCCGCCAAAAGCCGCAGGAAGCACAAGGCGTCTGGAGGCAGGCGAAGTGTCGTCACAGGTGCAACATGCCTCAGCCGGCTGGCCCGTGCCCAGGGGCAGGGCCCGGCGACAGGAGCGGCCAAGGTGTGGTGAAAGGCACACGCATGCGGCCCAGGAAAATCTTCGTCGCCGGCGCGACCGGTGCCACCGGGCAGAAGGTGGTCCCGCTGGCCCTCGCCGAGGGACTCGACGTGCTGGCGCACGTCCGGCCGAAGCCCGGCCGGGTGGCGGACTCCCGGACGGCCGTTTTTGAGTTGTCGGACACACGCGCGCTGGTGGAGGCGCTGCGGGGTTGCACCACCGTCCTACAGCTGGTGGGGACGGTGCGGCGGCGCTTCGCCACCGGCGACACCTACGAGACGAGTGACGTTGGCACCACCAAGGCTCTGGTGGACGCAGGCCAGAAGGCTGGCATCGACCACCTGGTCCTGCTCAGCTCGGCGGGGGCGGGCTTCCCGGTGGGGGCCTACCTGCGGGCGAAGGCCGCCGCCGAGCAGCTGGTTCAGCACGGCGGGCTTCCCTGGACCATCCTCCGCCCCTCCGCCTTCGTCAGCGAGACGCACCACCCGCCGCCCGGCTTGGCTGCCTTCACCCGGGTGTTCGGCCTGCGGCGCTTCCAGCCCATCCCGCTCGCGTCCCTAGCCTTCGGGCTGGTGCGCAGCGCCAGGGAGCGGGCGCCGCTGGGCGTGGTGCTGGAGGGCGCGGAACTCTTCCGCTGGGTCAGCCCTGCTTCTCGGTAAGGCCGTGGAGTTCCAGCGCGTTGTCGCGCAGCACCGCCTCGGCAATCTCCAGGGCACGGGCGCGTGTAATGAGCCCTTCGCTCACCATTCGGCCCAGGGCGAGCGCCAGCGCTTGGCGCGTGGTTTCCGCGCCCAGCAGCGTCAGCTCCGGCCAGCGCAGCTGGGCGGCGGTGGGGTCCGACCAGGCGTCAGTGGCGAAGAGGACTTTTTCCGGCGCGAGCTCGAACCACCAGCGCAGCGTTTCGGCCAACTCGGTCGGCGAGCGCACTTGGTTCTGGACGCTGGTGTCGGCCCAGACGTTGGGACGCAGCAGCAGGGGGGCGGCCTCCTTGTCGAAGGGAAAGCCGCCGTGCACCAGCACGAAGCGCGTCTTTTGGGTGTTGGGGTCGTTCAGCATCGGCTCCAGGAGGAGTGGGTTGCCGTTGCCCACGTCGCGCCCGGCGCCACGGGCCATGCCGGTGTGGATGTGCACCACCAGCCCGAGTCGGCCGGCCTCTCGTGCGATGTAGCGGAAGGTGTAGTCCTGGAAGGCCTTCAAGTCCGCGGCGGACGCCCCCAGCTCCCCCGCCACCACCAGCCGGCCATAGGCGGCCCGGGCCACTTCGGCATTCACCTCGTCGAAGTTGATGGGGCGGTACTCGGCGATGGCGACGTCCACCCCGACCGCCCCGCCGCCGAGCCACCGCTCGAGGCCGGGTGTCACAATCCGCTTGAGAAAGTCGTCCAGCGTCTTGGGCAGCGTGTAGGTGCGCGCGGCGATGAGGAAGGGCTTCAGCCCCTCGGCCGAGTCCTGGCTGAAGGGGCGGAGGAAGACGTCCACCCGGGGTAGAAAGCGGAGACGGCTGGGGGCGGGCCCGGACGTCGGCGGCGGCACGCCCTCCACCAGGGCCATCTCCACGCCGGCGACGTCCAGCATGCTGTCGGCGAAGGCCGCGCCCTTCTCCCGCCGCAGCTTCTCGCGCGCCTCCTGCAGGATGGCGATGGTTTCGTCGCTGTCCGCGTCGGCGAGGTTGATGCGGTACAGGGCCTTCCAGGCGCGCGTCCACTCCGGGCCCTCGCCGCGCAGCCGCAGCGGCAGGGTTGCCGGCTCCCGACGCGACGGTGCCGTGCTGGGCGGCTCCACCGCATTCACCAAAAGACGCGAGTGCGCATCGACACCCTTAATCTTCTGGATGTCTGCAAGCAGCCTCGCGTCGGGCGCCTGGGCCGATGCCGTGGAGCAGAGGAGGGGGAGGAGGAGGCACACCGCCAGAACGCGAGAAGCCATCACGGCCCCAGGGCTAGCACAGCATGGCAACGCTAGGCGCTGGCCACCGGGGTGGGCACACACCCAACCACCGTCAGCCGGCGAGTGGCTGAAGGCTCCGGTAGAAGGGGCGAAAGTCCCCCCGGGCCCCCAGCAGGCGGAGGTTCTGCTGCAGACCACCGAAGGCACGGAGAAAGAAGACGCCCTCGGCCGGGGGCCGGATTTTCAGCACCTTGCCCGGATTCTTGGCGAAGAGGCGCCGGGTGTCGGCCGGGACGGTGTCGGCGGCATAGTCGTAGTCGTCCGTGCGCAGCGCCCGTCCGGCGATGTGGACCAACTCGTCCAGGAGGGGACGCGCCTCCGCGTCGGGAATGTCCACCGTGAAGCCGACGGTGCGGGCCAGGCCGAGGGCGTCGAAGGGACGCTGCTCGACCACCTGGCCGAAGACGGCCCGGTGGGCAAGGAAGAAGGTCCGGCTGAACGTCTTCACGCTGCCGAAGTCCATGACGCCCAGGCGACCGTCGGGCATCACCATGTAGTTGCCGGGGTGTGGGTCGGCGTGGACGGTGCCTTGCACGAGGAAGGTGCCGTGGATGGCGCGGATGAGGAGCCCCGAGACGCGCAGGCGCTCGACGTTGCTCGCTTCGCTGGCGAGGAAGTCCTTCAGCGTCTGCCCGGGAAGCAGCTCCAGCGTCAGCACGCGCGTCGAGGTGCGGTCTTCCACCACCTCCGGCACCTTGACATCCGGCAAACACCGCGAGGCGCGTGCAAACTCCATCGCCAGGCGTGCCTCGCGCCGGTAGTCCAGCTCGTGGGTGAGTTCCTCCGACAACTCCCGGAAATAGGCCCGGCCGTCCAGGGCGCGGCCGGTGAGGGCCAGGGCCTTCACCACCGCGCCCAGGTTGTCGATGTCGCTCTTCAGCGCCCGGTCGATGCCCGGGTATTGCACCTTCACCACCACCTCGCGGCCGTCCAGCAGCCAGGCGCGGTGGACTTGCCCCAGGCTGGCGGCCGCCATCGGCGCCTCGGCGAATTCCCGGTACAGCGCCTCCAGGGGCGCGCCCAGTTCTTGTTCCACCACGCGGCGGACGGTGGGAAAGCCCATCGGTGGCGCTTCGTTTTGCAGCCGGGAGAGGATGGCGCGAATCTCCGCGGGAAAGAGGTCCGGGTCCATGCTGGCCACCTGGCCCAGCTTCATCGCCACGCCCTTCAAGTCGCCGAGGGTGGCCACCAGCTTCTCGGCCGCGGCCCGGGACAGCCCGGTCGGGTCGGCCCCCGCCAGGCGCTTCACCCCGCGGGAGACGGCGTTTGTCGAGAGGGCGGCCCCCAGGCCCGCCAGCTTGCTGAGACGCTTGAAACGGGAGGACGGCGGGCCGCCACTGTCTTGGGGCATCTGAATTGGCTTCCTAACCGAGACACACCCCCGGTGCGCGCCGAAGCGACAGCCTTAGCATCCCGGGGGCCGCCGCTGCGTGGTAAGCCCCCCTTCTGCATGGCTCCCGGGGAGACGGCCGGGCCCTCCTCGTGGGGCCGCTACCCACACGTCGACCAGCGCGCGCTTGCGCTGGCCTGGGCGAGCGACCCGCTGCCCGAGGGCAGCGAGCCACTGCTGCCCTACGGGCTGGGGCGCAGCTACGGGGACGTTTGCCTCAACCCGGATGGCCCCGTGCTGCTGACACGCGAGCTCCGGCGCTTCCTTGCCTTCGACACGCAGGCCGGCGTGCTGCGCTGCGAGGCGGGCTGCACGCTCGGTGAGGTGGCGGAACTGACGCTGCCCCATCAGTGGTTCCCGCCGGTCGTCCCCGGCACCCGCTTCGTCACCGTGGGCGGGGCGGTGGCCAATGACGTGCACGGCAAGAATCACCACCGCGCCGGAACCTTCGGCCGGCACGTGCGGGCCCTGGAACTCCTGCGCGGGGATGGCACGCGCCTGGTGTGCGGCCCCTCGGCCAACACCGACCTTTTCCGGGCCACGGTGGGCGGCCTCGGGCTGACCGGCCTCATCACCTGGGTGGAGCTACAGTTGGCCAGCGTCATGGGGCCGTGGATGGAGGTGGAGGCCGTGCCCTTTTGGGGCCTCCACCGTTTCGCTGAACTGACGGCGACATCCGACAAGACGCACGCCTACACGGTGGCCTGGGTGGACGGGCTGGCTCGTGGCACGGCGCTTGGCCGTGGCATCTTCTTTCGCGGAAACCACGCCGAGGGCGGTGGCGCCGTCCCGGCGCCCCGGCTGCGGCTGTCCGTCCCCTTCGACGCCCCGGACGCGCTGCTGTCGGCCCCCCTCATCCGCGCCTTCAACGCCGTGTACCGCCAGTGGCCGCGGGGCGGGACGAAGCGGCTGTCCACCTGGAAGTTCCTCCACCCGCTGGATGCGGTGGGGAACTGGAACCGCCTCTACGGCCGCCGGGGACTGCTGCAGCACCAAAGCGTGGTGCCGGGGCCGGAGGCCGTCCAGGAATTGCTCGCCACCGCGGCCGACAGCGGCCAGGGCTCCTTCCTCACCGTCCTGAAGACGTTTTCGGACGTACCGAGCCCGGGGCTGCTGTCCTTCCCCCGCCCCGGCTGGACGCTGGCGCTCGACTTTCCCGGCCGGGGCGCGGCCACTTTCGGCCTTCTGGAAAAGCTGGACGGCGTGGTGCGGGCGCACGGCGGCCGGGTGTACCCGGCGAAGGACGCCCGCATGTCGGTGGACACCTTCCGCGCCGGGTTCCCGGAGTGGCGCGCCTTCGCGGCGCACGTCGACCCGCGCTTCTCCTCGGGCTTCTGGCGGCGTGTCCGCGGGGAGTTGTAGCCCGGGCCATGCCACCGCGCCGCGTCCTCATCCTCGGAGCCACCAGCGCCATCGCCCAGGCGGTGGCCAGGCGGTACGCCCAAGGTGGCGCCCGGCTGGCCCTGGTGGCGCGCAACCGCCAGTACCTGGACGTGGTGGCCGCGGACTTGCGCATCCGTGGCGCCTCCGCGCTATGGACGGAAGTGGCCGACTTCCTGGAACTGGAGCGGCACGCGGCCCTGGTGGACCGGGCCCAGCAGGCCCTCGGCGGGCTGGACCTGGCGCTGGTGGCCCACGGCGTCCTTCCCTTGCAGGCCGAGGCGCTGGCCGACAGCCGCATCGCCAGCCTGTGCTGGCAAACCAACTTTGTCAGCGCCGCTTCCCTTCTGGAGGCGGTCGGCCAGCGCATGGCAGAAGCCGGGCGCGGCACATTGGGCGTGCTGTCCTCGGTGGCCGGCGACCGGGGGCGCGCGGAGAATTACGTGTACGGGGCTTCCAAGGCCGCCCTCAACACCTACGCCGGCGGCCTCGGCCAGCGCCTTGCCAAGAAGGGCGTGCGGGTGGTGACGGTGAAGCCCGGGCCGGTGGCGACGCCCATGACGGCGGGGCGCATGCGGCGGCCGGGGCTTCTCTCGGACGTGGACCAGGTGGCAAGGCGCATTCACCGCGGCCTCGAGGCCGGGTGGCCGGTGGTGTACGCGCCGGCCTATTGGCGGCTGGTGATGACGATTTTGAAGCTGCTGCCCACCCGTATTTTCGAGAGGCTGCCGGGCTGAAGGGCAGGGACTGCGGTAGCGGCCGTTGCCCGCCAAACACTGCGACTGCGGGAGCGATGGCCGGTCGCTTGAAGTTGCACCGTGGGGGGTGTCTACAGCTCAGCCGTCCCTTAGGAAGGAGGCCGTAACAAATGGCCAACCCGTTTGTGCACGTGGAATTGCAGAGCAACGACTTGCCGAAGGCGCGCGCATTTTACGCCAAGCTGTTTGACTGGAAGCTGGAGGACGCCGAGGTACCCGGCTTCGGCGGCTACACCATGATTCAGGTGGGCACCGGCACCGGCGGCGGGATGATGAAGAACCAGGCGAAGGGGATGCCGTCGCACTGGCTGCCCTACGTCGATGTGGCCGACATCGTCGCGTCGACGAAGAAGGCCAAGGAATTGGGCGCCCAAATTGCTCTGGACGTGACGCCGGTGGGTGAGATGGGGCGGATGAGCGTCATCGTCGACCCGAGCGGCGCCACGCTCGGCCTCTGGCAGACGAAGAAGCCCTGAGCCGCTGTTCGGCTACGGGGGACAGCCGCTCACAAACGCCCGTTCCCCGCCGCCGTCGGTGGACTCGTCACCAGGGGTGAATTCTCAGCAACTTTAAATGGTTGGCGCGCCGGCGATGACGCGCTTTCGGCGCTACACCGTCCCGGCAGGCTGTGGTACAGGGCAGCCCCCTCCCCGGGGGCTTCCCGGGGCGAGGCTGCGCTGAAGCGTCCGCACGCCGGTGCGGGCGGCCAACCCCTCGACCTTCCTTTGAGGAGTGGCTCACCATGAATGCGGTCCTGTCACCGACACCGGGGCGCACCCCGGCAATTCGGGGCCTGCGGAGGCTCACCACGCGCCTTGCCGGTCTCGCTGCTTTCTGTCTGGCCTCGGTCGCCTCGGCCGGCGAGGCGGACCTGCTGCTGCCCGACCTCAACTCGGTCAGCTTCCTCGGTGGAACGTCTGGCCGGAACCTCCTGCTCGGCGGCCTGCTTATCTGCGCCCTGGGCTGGGCCTTTGGCGTCTACCAGTTGATGCGCCTGCGGAACCTCCCCGTCCACGCGGCGATGCGGGAGATCTCCGAGCTCATCTACGAGACCTGCAAGACGTACCTGATCACGCAAGGAAAGTTCATCCTCATCCTCGAGGTGCTCATCGGGCGGCATCATGGTCGTCTACTTCGGCGTGCTGCGGCACCTGGCCCGCGACGGTCGTGGCCATCATCCTCATCTTCAGCCTGGTCGGCATCGCCGGCAGCTACGGCGTGGCCTGGTTCGGCATCCGGATCAACACCTTCGCCAACTGCCGGACGGCCTTCGCCAGCCTCCGCGGCAAGCCCTTCCCACTGCTACGCCATCCCGCTCCGGGCCGGCATGAGCATCGGCATGGTGCTCATCAGCGTCGAGCTGTTCATGATGCTCCTCATCCTGCTCTTCATCCCGGCGGACTTCGCCGGCCCCTGCTTCATCGGCTTCGCCATCGGCGAGTCGCTCGGCGCCTCGGCGCTCCGTATCGCCGGCGGCATCTTCACCAAGATCGCCGACATCGGCTCCGACCTGATGAAGATCGTCTTCAAGATCAAGGAAGACGACGCGCGCAACCCCGGCGTCATCGCCGACTGCACCGGCGACAACGCCGGCGACTCGGTCGGCCCCACCGCCGACGGCTTCGAGACCTACGGCGTCACCGGCGTCGCGCTGATCACCTTCATCCTGCTCGCCGTGCACGACCCGGCAGTGCAGGTCCAGCTGCTCGTCTGGATCTTCGTGATGCGCATCGTGATGGTCATCGCGAGCGTCCTCTCCTACATCGTCAACGAATTCGTCCAGAAGGCGCAGTACGGCAATGCCGACAAGATGAACTTCGAGCACCCGCTGACCGCGCTGGTGTGGCTGACCTCGATCGTCTCGGTGGTGCATGACCTACGTCGTCTCCTGCGCTGCTCATCCCGACGCTGGGCGACGGCACGCTTCTGGTGGAAGCTCTCCACCATCATCACCTGCGGCACCCTGGCCGGCGCGCATCATCCCCGAGCTGGTCAAGGTCTTCACCTCCACCGAGTCGGGGCACGTACGCGAGGTCGTGACCGCCTCCCGCGAGGGCGGCGCCTCGCTCAACATCCTCTCCGGCCTGGTGGCGGGCAACTTCAGCGCCTACTGGATGGGCCTGGCCATCGTGGCCCTGATGGGCATCGCCTACGGCGTCAGCACCGACCGGCCTGGGGGCGCTGTTCCCCGTCGTCGGCAGCTCCATCGACGCGAGCCCCGTGTTCGCCTTCGGCCTGGTGGCCTTCGGCTTCCTCGGCATGGGCCCGGTCACCATCGCCGTGGACAGCTACGGCCCGGTGACCGACAACGCCCAGTCCGTCTACGAGCTGAGCTTGATCGAGACGTCCCGGACGTGAAGAACCAGGTGAAGAAGGACTTCGGCTTCACCCCGGACTTCGAGAAGGGCAAGCACTTCCTCGAGGAGAACGACGGCGCGGGCAACACCTTCAAGGCCACCGCCAAGCCGGTGCTGATCGGCACGGCGGTGGTCGGCGCGACGACGATGATCTTCTCGATCATCGTGATCCTCACCAAGGGCCTGACCACCGGCCTCGACAACCTGACCCTGCTCCACGCCCCCTTCCTCCTCGGCCTGATGATGGGCGGCGCGGTCATCTACTGGTTCACCGGCGCCTCGATGCAGGCCGTGTCCACCGGCGCCTACCGGGCGGTGGAGTTCATCAAGCGCAACATCAAGCTCGAGGGCGTGAACAAGGCGTCGGTCGACGACAGCAAGAGGGTGGTCGAAATCTGCACCCAGTACGCGCAGAAGGGCATGTTCAACATCTTCCTCGCCGTCTTCTTCAGCACGCTGGCCTTCGCCTGCCTCGAGCCGTTCTTCTTCATCGGCTACCTCATCAGCATCGCCATCTTCGGCCTGTACCAGGCCATCTTCATGGCCAACGCCGGCGGCGCCTGGGACAACGCGAAGAAGCTGGTCGAGGTGGAGCTGAAGGCCAAGGGCACGCCGCTCCACGACGGCCACGGTCGTGGGCGACACGGTGGGCGACCCCTTCAAGGACACCTCCTGCGTGGCGATGAACCCGATCATCAAGTTCACCACCCTCTTCGGGCTTCTGGCCGTGGAGCTGGCGATTACCCTCGAGCGCGGCACCAGCATCGTCCTGTCGGCCGTCTTCTTCGTGGCTTCGATGGTCTTCGTCTGGCGGTCCTTCTACGGGATGCGCATCGTCGCGAGCCCGGCGAGCAGCGCTGGCACCGAGGCCAAGGCCGCCTGAAGGCGGCGGCCCGGCCCGAAGGCCAAGAAACGTTCCCTGCCCGCTCCGGGAAGCGCCCGGGCGGGCAGTTTCGCCTCTGGGGTGCCTCGCTTGGCGCTGGCCCCACGCGCGTGCTAACCGCTCGCCTCGCCGTGGCCTCCGCCGGAATGTCCGTACTGCGCTTCACCTTTCTCGGCACCTCCGCCGCGCAGCCCACCATCCACCGAAACCTGTCCGGCCTCAGCGTCAAGGCGGATGCCGACTTGCTGCTCTTCGACTGTGGCGAGGGCAGCCAGCGGCAGATGATTCGCTACGGGACGGGCTTCAGCGTGGACGCCGTCTTCTTCACCCACTTCCACGCCGACCACTACCTGGGGATTATTGGCTTTCTCCGCACCCTGGGGATGATGGGGCGCGAGCAGGGGCTGACGCTGTACGGACCCCCGCCCGCCAAACGCCTCCTCAACCAGGCGGTGCACCTGGGGGTGGAGGCGCTGGGCTTTCCGCTGGAGATTCTGGAGCTGAAGGATGGAGAACGGGTCCCCCGTTCTGGCTACGCGGTGCGCGCGGTGGGCGTGCAGCACCGGATTAATGCCCTAGGCTACGTGCTGGAGGAGGACGAGCGGACGGGGCGCTTCCACCTGGACCAGGCGCGCGCCCTCGGCGTCCGGGAAGGCCCGGACTTTGGGCGCCTGCAGCGGGGCGAGGCGGTGGTGGCCCTGGACGGCAAGACGGTGCAACCCTCCGACGTGGTGGGACCGTCACGGCCAGGGCGGCGCCTGGTGCTGTCCGGCGACACCCGGCCCTGCGAAGCCATGGTGGACGCGGCGCGCGACGCGGACATCCTCATCCACGAGTCCACCTTTTCAGACGACGAGCAACAGCGGGCGCTGGAGACGCGGCATTCCACGGCGCGCGAGGCGGGCCGCGTGGCCAAGCAAGCCGGCGCCCGCCGCCTCATCCTCACCCACCTCAGCTCGCGCCATGACACCGACCCCTCCCGGCTGCTGGCCCAAGCGCGGGCCGAGTACGGAGGCCCGGTGGAGGTGGCGCACGACGGGATGACGGTGGACGTCGCCCTGCGGGACTAGGGCCTGCACAGGTCCCCGGCAAAGTGCCAAGCGGCTGCCCTAATGGCTGCCCCACGCTGTCGGTTGAGGCCTGTCTGCACCGGGGAGAGACGTCGACGCGCAGGCGCTTAACTTCGGCGCGCGGCAGGAGTAGTTGTCTACCCTGGGGGAGGCTGACTTATGCAACAGGTACCCATCGCTTCCTGGGCCTCTCTGGCCCTCGCGTCCCTTGTGACCGCCGCGGCGTGTACCAGCGGCACCGGGTCCACTGGCGCGCAGTCTTCGGACTCGGCCTTGGCCAGTTTGGGCCAGACGCTTCAGTGCGCGCCATCCGCCGGCCAACTTGCCGCCTGCCTGGGCAGCGATGCAGGTGCGAGCTGTACGCTGGCGCTGTGCGGGGACGCTGGGACGGCGCTGCCCGGGACGTGCCACCCCACGCTGGACGGGACGCAGATGGCTTGCCTCCCCAACCCTCCGGCCCCACCCGCCGACTTGGTGGATGCTTGTTCGGGCAAGGGCGCTGGAGACGCCTGCACGGCACCAGGCAAGTTCGGTGACACCTTCCAGGGCACGTGCCTGACGGCGCTGGGCACCACCACCCTCTTCTGCCGCCATGTCCACTCGCCCCCCGCTGCCGCCGTGACGGCCTGTGCCAATGCGGACGCCGGGGACGCCTGCACGCGGCCCGGCCGGTGGGGCTGGGATGCCGGCGCCAGGCCCGGTGTCTGCTCGACCGGTCCGGCGGACGCCGGGCCGCTGGCCTGCGTGGGCGTCCACCCGTCCGAGGCGCCTGGCGTGGCGGCATGCTCGGGCCTGGACGCGGGCGCCAGCTGCACGTTGGGCTTCAAGCACCACCATGACTGGGACGGCGCCCCGTCGGGTAGCTGCGTCGTGCCCGCCTCCGGTGGCCCCGCCACCTGTCTCGTCCCCTGCGACGCCCTGCCTTCCTTCCACAAGCACGGCATGGAGGGCGGCGGGTGGGGCGGCGGCCCCTGGGAGCCCTAGAAGAGGGCGCAGGCACTGCTGCACCCCCAGGGCGGCAGCGCCCCTGTCCACCCCGGGGCGGCGCAACCTTTTCCCCCCACGGATGGTGGAGGGGAGTCGCGCGAGCGCCCCGGGCGCAAACACGGAGCGGCGCGGCCACCCGTTGCGTGAATGTCCGAAGGAGCCCGGGATGCCACCTCGTGGCCTCCCATGCTTGGCCGACGCTGGCTCCGGTCTTGTGACGCAGATGCCGCTCGCGGCGGAGGCCGGCCCGCACTGAGCGCCCCTGGTTCGGCCCAGCGGTCCCGGCTGAAGTTCCTTCCCGACCCCCCACCGGGAAGCCATGCTCGAGGCCGCCGTGCAATCCAAGGCCACCACCGTCGACCAGTACCTTGCCGAGCTGCCCGAGGCCCGGCGCACGGCTGTTGGGCAGTTGCGCGCCTTGATTCGCGAGGCCGCACCCACCGCCACGGAGTGCATGCGCTATGGGGTCCCGAGCTATGAGCTCGGGGAGCTGCTCTGCTCCGTCGCGGCGCAGAAGCAGCACTATTCCCTGTACGTCATGGACACGAAGCTTTTGGACCGCTTCCGTCCGCAGCTTGGCAAGCTGAGCGTCGGCAAGGGCTGCATCCGCTTCCGAACGCTACAGGACGTGCCACTCGCGCTGCTCCGGCAGATTGTCTCCGGGGCCGCGGCCCGGCGCGCCCTGGCCGTGACGAAGGCGCCCTGCGACGAGCGCGACGGCTGAGGGTACCCCGCTGGCCCGGAGCCAGAGAACGGGACACTGCTTGGGAGGGGGTAGGGGCCAGCTGTCAACGCCCTGTCCGCCCGCGGCGCTGCGCCGAAGCCGAGGCGACAGCGGACCCCTGCAGCCCGAGGCGCGCCAGCGCCTCCACTAAGAAGTCCCAGACGGCGGCGATGCGCGGCACGTCGCGAAGCGCCCGGTGCGCGACAAGCCATGCTTCGCTGGCCGCCTCCATGGAGGGCAGGCGTCGGCGGAGTTCCGGGTCCAGCCGCACCGGGGCGAGGCCACCGGCGGCGCCCATTGGCCGGTCCAAAAGGAGAAGGCCCAGCCCAGCTGCCGCCGCGGCCACCATGCTTCCCATGTGGCTGGTCCGCAGGACCACTTGCTCAGCCGGGACCATCTCGCTGACGAAGCGCGCCGGCGCCAGGTGCGCGAGGTCCTCCCCCCAGGTAATCCACCGGGCGTCCCCCAGGTGGCGCAGGACTCCCAACTCCCGCACGTACCGGGCGGCCCCGTAGACGCCGCCGTCTGAAACCCCCACGCGCCGCGCCACCAGGTCGCCCGACGTCGGCCGTACCAGGCGTAGCGCAATGTCCGCCTCCCGGCGGGTGAGGTCCGCGTAGCCGACGCTAGCGTCCAGCAGCAGGCGTAGCCTCGGGTGGCGCTTCAGCAGGCGTGGCAACGCCGGCGCCACAACAAACTCGGCCACGCCGGGAGGGGCCGTCAGCCGGACCTCCCCCTCCGGCAGCGTTTCCCGGCCCTGGGCGGCAAGCGTCAGCCCCGCCGCCGCGCGTTCCATGGCCTCGGCGTGCGGCCCCAGCTGCTCGGCCAGCGCGGTGGGCAGCACCCCGTCCGGCGTCCGGTCGAAGAGGCGTGCCCCCAGCGCGCCCTCCAGCGCCTCCAGCCGGCGCGACACCGTCGAGGCATTCACGCTCAGACGGGCACCGGCCCCGGACAGCGTGCGGGCCTGCAGCAGTGCCAGCAGCACACGGGCGTCGTCCCAGTGCAGCGCGGACGCCGGGAACGCCGGGGGCCCCGGTGGGCGGGGACGGGCGGAGGGAGGGCTTTGCATAAACGCAATGCTAACCCGCATTTATTGGTATTGCTCCGCATTCTTGCATGAAGCACTGTGGGGGGCGAAAGGAGACATGTCCCCATGTCCTCAAGCGACGCCGTCCCCCCTCCCCTGCACGTCATCTTCGGTGCCGGCCAAATCGGCACCCTCCTCGCCCAGCAGCTGCTCGCCCAGGGCGTCCGGGTGCGCCTCGTCCGCCGCGGCCCCGCCGGGACCGCCCGGCCGGGCCTCAGCTGGGGGCAGGCCGACGTCACCGACAGTGCCCAGGCCGACGCCGCCGCGGCAGGTGCGGCGGTGGTGTACGACTGCACCAACCCGGCCCAGTACCACCGTTGGAAGGAATTGCTTCCACCCCTGAAACGCGGCGTCCGCCAGGCGGCGGCCCGGGCTCGGGCCCGACTGGTGGTGCTGGACTGCCTGTACATGTACGGCCGGCCGGGCAAGGCCCCCTTCGACGAGGACACGCCGCTTCTGCCATGCAGCCAGAAGGGGGCGCTGGCGGGCGCAGCTGGCCACGGAACTCCTCGAGGCCCACCGCCGCGGCGAGGTGCGGGCCAGCACCGGCCGCGCGTCCGACTATTTCGGCCCCGGTGTACAAGCCGCGCTGTTCGGGGAGGCGTTCGCGGAACGCCTGATGGCCGGCAAGGCCCTGCAAATGGGCGGAGACCCGGACCAGCCCCACAGCTACAGCTACGGCCCGGACGTGGCCCATGGCCTGGCGGTGCTGGGCCTGCACCCGGAAGCCGACGGCCGGGCGTGGCACCTGCCCGTCAGCTGGCAGGGGACGACGCGAGACCTCGTCCAGGCGCTGGCCGCCCGGCTGGGAAGGGCGGCCAAGGTGCAGGCCTTCCCCGACTGGGTGCTGCGCGCCATGGGCCTGGTGGACCCGGCCCTCGGTGCCGCCGCCGAGATGACGTACCAGTGGAAGCTGCCCTACCTTTTGGACGACGCGCGCTTCTGTACGGCCTTCGGCGTGCAGCCGACGCCGGCCGAGCAGGCCGTGGCCGAGACGGCGGACTGGTTCCGCGAAGTCGCCCGGACGCACCTCGCCGGGACACGGGCCGCGGCGTAGCGGGGGCCGCCCGGAGGGCCCCTCGTCAACACGGGGCCAAGGCTGCTACAGGCCCTGGCCCCAGTGACAGTCGTCGCCGCCACGCTGGGACTCGCCCTGGGCCTTTGGGGCCCCCGCTGGGGGCGCGCGCTGCTGGCGGCCTTCTTCGCGCTGCTCCTGGCGCTGGTGTTGGCGTGGCGCGCCGGCGCTGGGGGATGGACGTTCCTTGGCGCCGCCTTCGCCCTCATCCTGCTGGAGGCGGTGGGGGTGTGGCTCGCGGTGCGGCGGCCGCGCTTTGCCTTGGTCCCCGCTCTGCTCTTCGCCCTGTTGGTGGGCGTGGCGCCACTGCTGTTCGGCACTGGCAGCCGCCCCAGTCCGGCCGCCCTCGTCCTGGGCGTCGGGTGCCTGGCCCTGGCCGTGTGGGGCGTCGTTCGGCCTGCCATCGGGCTTCGCCTGGTGGCCGCCGCCGTCGGGGCCCGGCTGTTTCTGGCCGCGCTTCCCGGAGAGACGGCCGCCTGGCAGTGGCCGGTCGTGGGCTTGGGCCTTCTCGCCGTGGGCGCGGCCGCTTCCTGGCGGGCGGAGCTCGGCCATGGCAGCAGGCGCCTGGCCACCCGGGCCGGGGCTGGCGGCGCGCTGTTCATCCTGCTGGCCTGTGCCGCCGTGGCCGCCTTCACGCCGGAACTGCGCCCCGCGGACGCCGCCTTCGCCGTGCGCCTCCAGCGGCTGCAGTCCCTCGCCCCCCGCGGGGGCTACCTGTGGCCGGCGCTGTCCGAGACGGTGACGTGGGAGGACGCCACCGGCTACCGCCTCTGGGACAGCCTGAATGTGCGCTACCTCACCGGGACGGACGACCGCGGCCTGTTCCTGTTGCCTGGCTCCTCGCGCCTGCGCGGGCGCTTCACCCTCAACGGCGAGGTGGAAAAGCTGCGCGCGGTGAAGGACGCGGCGGAGCTGCAGGCGCTGCAGGCAGCCGCCACGGCCATCGTCACCGCAGTGCGGGCCGTGGCCCCCGGGCGCACAGCCGGCGTCAGCGAGCTGGCGGTGGCCGAAGCCGTCCAGCGGGAGGCCCGGGCCGCCGGCTGTAGCGAGGACAGCTTCCCGCCGGTGGTGGCCAGCGGGGCGCGCGCTGCCTCCATCCACGCCTCCCCCAGCGCCGCTCCGCTTCGCACCGGGGACTTGGTGGTGGTGGACGTCGGCTGCTCCGTCCACCACTACGCCTCCGACTTCACGCGCACCTTCCCGGTGGGCGGCCACTTCAGCGAGGCGCAGCGCCGGGATTACGCGGCGGTGTACGCCGCGCAGCAGGCGGCCGCCGCCGCCTGCCGGCCGGGCGCGGTCATTTCCGGGAAGGCCCCGGACGGCGGCCCGTCCCTGGACGCGGTGGCCCACCGCGTCCTGCAGGAGCGCCTGGGGGAAAAGGGCTACAGCCACGGACTGGGCCACGGGGTGGGCCTCTTCGTCCATGACGTCGGCACCGGAGGCCCCCTGCAACCGGGCATGGTGCTCACCATCGAGCCGGGCCTGTACCTGCCGGGGAAGCTGGGCATCCGGATTGAGGACACCTACCGCGTCACCGACAGCGGCTGCGTCCCACTCACCGGCGGGCTGTCGGCCGAGCCGGCCGCGGTGGAGGCGTTCCTCGCCGGGGCACCCACCACGTCCGAGACGCAGCGCGTCGCACCGCCGCCGTAGAGTGCGCCTGGCGCTACAGCGGCAGGGCACGGTAGCTGCGGCCGCTACAAACGCCGTGTGCCAGACGGGTGAAGTGCCCGCGCTTCCTCGAGCTTTCGGCTGGCATTGGGACTGCAAGTCCCTGGCTTGTCCCGAGCGACTCTCCGCCCGGGCAAAAACCGGAGTACGAGTCATGGCAACCTCCAACGCCCTCTTCGCCTCCAGCCGCAGCAGCCGTTCGCTGGGGCTGTTTGCCGCGGCCTGCATCCTCTTCGCGGTCGGCGTGGGCGGCTCAGGTGCGCTGTTGGGCGCCTACACCGGCGCCACGGCGCAGAACACCGCCGCCATCACCGCCGCCCACAGCTAGCTGCAAGGCCTCTCCTCCCCTGCTGCAGGGCGAGAACGCCGGCCCCCCCCAAGGGCTGCTCTCGCCCTCGCCCAACCCCGGTGGGGGACGCCAAGGAGGAGAGGCGTCGCTGCACCCCGGGCGTCCACCCTGGGCCCTTCCCCCCAAATTCGAGGCACTCGCGCCGCCGCGACCCGAGAGGACGGCGGCGTGCGCTGGCTGCTAGCGGGAGGTCGCCTCGCTGAGGGCCCGGTGGACCGCCTCCAGCGCCTTGCGGGCCTCCAGCAGTTCCTGTCGTTCCGCGGTGAGTTCCGCCACCTGCCGGGCCAGCATCTCCCGCTCGGCGCCCAGCGCCATCCCGTTACGGCGCAGGGCGTCCAGTTCCTCGCGGTAACTCTCCACCTCGCCGGCCAGCCGTTCTTCCTCGGCCAGCCCGTCGGAAATCTGCCGGTCCTTCTCCGCCAGCTCACCGTCTAGCCGCGCGCGTTCCTCGGCGTTGGCTGCCTCGCGGGCGCGCAAGTCCTGGACGGCCAGTAGCATCTCGTCGCGCTCGCCCTCCAGCGCCGACAGTTCCCGCTCCAGGTCCGCCAGCAGCTTGGTGCGCCCGTCCACCTCGGCGGCCAGACGCTTGGCCTCGTCCACCCGGAGGCGCGCCTCCTCGGTGGCGCGCTCCGCATGGCGCCGCGACGCTTCCAACTCCTGCACCAGCCCCAGGTTGAGGGCGCGCACCTCGGCCAGTTCCGATTGCAGCGCGGCGATGCGTTCCACGGCCAGCACGCCGGCGGCCGCGGCGGTGGCCGGCAGCGGCGCAGGCCGGGGTTGTTCGCGGGCAGCCTTCAGCCGCTGGCGGAGCCGTTCCCGGCGCGCCGGGGCGTCCTCCGCGGCGGGGGGCGAGGGCGGCGGGGGGCGGGCCGGCGTGGCAGTGCGCCGGGGGGACGGCGGCGGTGCGGCCGGAGCGGCGTGGCGAGCAAGCATGTCCGCGACCGCTTCCGCGCCACGCCGGGCGGAGGCGGCACTGGGTGCGGGGGGGTCCACCACCACCGGTGGGGCCGGCGGACGTGCGGCCGGCGCCTGGGCCTCCGGAGGCAGCTGGGCGCGGGGGGAGGCCGGCGTCGCCGTTTCCTCGGCGGGCGCCGACGCCTCGGGCGCCTGGGGCTCCTCGAGGAGGCTGCCCAGCTTCAGGCGGGGCCGAGCACGGGAGACGTTTTGCTCGAAGGCCTTCTTCATGCCGTGCACCTCACCCGGCTTTCTTCTCATCCCGGGCGGTGGTGGTGGTCCGGCCCTGGGCTGCTTCGATGCGGGCCAGCACTTCCTTCACCATGGCGTCGATGTCGGTGGCCCCCTTGGAGTCGCGGTCCGCCAAAAAGACGGGGACGCCCTCGGAGGAGGCCTGCGCGAACTTGGTGCACTGGCGCACCATGGCCGCCAGCATGTATTCCGGGTAGTGCGTCTTGAGCGCGTCGAGGGCCTCCTTCGCCAGCTTGAAGCTCTGGTTGAAAGCGTTGACGATGATGAAGACGTGGTCCAGCACGTGGGCCAGGTCCTCCTCGAGGCTCTGCACCGTCTCGAACAGCAGCTTCAGCCCGTGGAAGGACAGGAAGTCCGCCAGCACCGGGACGAACAGGTCATCGGCGGCCATGAGGGCGTTGAGGTTGAGCAGGCCGAAGGACGGCGGGGCGTCGAAGACAATCGCGTCGTAGCGCTGGCTCACGTCCTTGAGGGCGTTCTTCAGCTTGAATTCCCGTGCCGACATGGGCATCAGCGCCAGGTCGACGGTACTCATCGTCAGGTTGCTCGGGACGAAGTCCAGGTTCGGCATGGGCGAGTGCTGGATGACTTCGTCCATGGGCGCCTTGCGGACGAGGACGTTGAGCAGCGTCTTCTCGAAGTCCTCCCCCTCGAAGCCCAGGCACTTGGTGGCGTGGCCCTGGCTATCCAGGTCCACCAGCAGCACGTGGTAGCCGAGCTCCGCCATGCGCCAAGCGTAGGAGGTGGAGAGCGCCGTCTTGCCGGTGCCGCCCTTGAAGTTGAGGAACAGCTGGCGGCGGTGCCCGAGGGGCCTGGGGAACTTCTGCAGGGTATGGCGCACTGCCCAGAGGTCGACGCCGGAGTACTTGTCGAGCTTGAGTGCCGACTGCAGGGTGCGCAGCGGCAGCCCGAGGACTTCGGCGGCCTCCTTCGCGCTGTAGCTGGGTGCGTCCATGGGTTTTGGGTGTCCCCCGCTTCTCAGGCGACGAAGAACTTCATGCCACGCCGTACCACCTGTGACCGTGCAGTGAGAAGCGCGCAGGCACTGTCAATTGCCTCCGGCGGTGCGCCGAGCTGCCGCACCAGCTCCGCGAGGGTGCACCCCCGCATGGAGGACTGCAACTCGCCCAGCACCCGCTCGCCGAGCGCCTCGCCGACGGCCGGGCGGTCTGCCTCCACCACCACCTGGGTGGTGGGTGTCGCCACGGGCTGCCGCTGCCGCTGCGGAGCCGAGGGGGCCACCCGGGCCGGCGGGAGGGCCGCCAGACGGCGGATTTCCCTCCGCCGCGGCGGGCCTTCCAGCACGGCCACCGCTTCGGCGTCCACCCCCAGAAGCCGGGAGAGGCTGCGCGCCGCCGCCCGGCGCACCTCCGGGGAGGAGTCGTCCAGCGCCGCCAGCAGCGCGCCCCGGGCCGAGGCGCCGCCGGTCGCCCCGGCGGCCAGCGCCGAGACGCGGCGCACCTCCGGGTCCACGTCCGCGGCCTGCTCGCACCCCAGCACCTGCGCCTGCTCGCGCGGCAGCTGCAGGCACAACAGCGTCGCGCGGCGTCGGACGGACGGGTCCGTGTCCCGGGCCGCGCGCTGCAGCTGCGCCACCGCCCGCGGAGGGTCCAGGGCCACCAGCGCCCGCAGCGCGGCAATGCGCACCTCGGCCTCTCTCGCGTCGGCGAAGGGTTCCACCACCAAGGCGGCCTCCCGGCCGGCCAATAGCCGCAGCGCCTCCAGAAAGGCCACCGCGGCCCGGGAGTTCCGTTCGGCGTGCAGCGCCGCCGTCAGGGCCGGGGCGGCGCTGCGCTCGCCCAGGGCGCCCAGCCGCTCGGCGGCGCGGATGCGCGCGCCCACCTCGGGGGCGGACAACTCCCTCACCGAGAAGCCGTACAGCGTGTCGTCCCCGGGGGCCCGGGTCCGCCCAGCGCGCGGGGCGACGCGGGGACTGCCCAGCCGCCCCTCGGCCAGAAGCCGTTCGGCCTGGGCGGTGGCCACGCCCACAGACGGCGGGGCGGCGCGCGGCGCGGCGGAGGGCGCCCAGCCACTGGCGGAGGGGCCTTCCGGGTCCAGCTGCAGCACGGCGCGCGCCGGACGCTCGCCCCGCGGGCTGGCCTCCACCGGCCAGGCCGCGACCTGGCCGGCGGGCGGCCCAACTGGGGCTTCCGAACCCTCGCCCCATACCCCGCGCGCCATTTGCCGAGCCACCTCCGCCTGGAAGGCCACCGCGTCGTCGGCCACCTCCTCCGCCTCCGCCGGGTCGGCACTGGCCTGGACGGGCGGCCCCGCCCCGGGGGCGCCCCGGATGACCAGCACCTCGCTGCGCAGCTGGGAGATGAAGGCCGCCAAGTCGAAGGAACCGTCCTCGTCGGACAGGACGCCCCGGATGCGGGCGGCGTCCAGCAGCTTGTCCAGCTGGGAGGTGCGCTCGGCCCGCAGCGCCTCCACCACCCGGCCCAGCTCCTCGCAGTCCCGGTGCGCCCGGCCCAGGCTGACTTCCAATTCAGCCAGGTGCTGGCGCAGTTCCACTTCCCGCGCCCCGGCTGCCCCCAATTCGGCCTTCAAGCGGTCCCCCTCGGCACGCGCCGTTGCCGCGTCTGCTTCCAGCTGCCCGGAGCGGGCCTCGAAGTAGACGATTTTCTCGAGAGCGCTCTTGAGAAGCGCCTCCGCGCGCGCGTCGCTCACCGTCTCCACAGCCCTCCGCGCTTCAGTTGGGGTGGCGCAGCTTACAGGACGGATTCGCCATCCGCACTCGGGGAGTGGGTGGCCCGACAGCCCGCGGGCCGTGCCCGGGCCGACGGCGCGCGTCAACCCCGGGGCACCGCCAGGCTTGACAGCCAGCCGGCTGTGCCGTGAGCGTGCGCCCGTCGTTTCCCCTGCACGGAGGTCCCCGCCATGCTGAAGCGCCTCGCCCTCGCCGCCGCCCTGTTCGCCGCCCCCGCCTTCGCCTCCTCGCCGGACGCCTACCAGGTGACTGGCACGGTGAAGGAGACGGACGCCGACACCATCACCGTCATGAAGGGCTCCGAGAAGTTCGAGATTGCCCGCGGCGGCGACACCACCGCCGTCAAGGTCGGTGACAAGGTGACGGTGCACTACAAGATGACGGCGACCAAAATCGAGGTGAAGACGGCGGCCAAGCCGGCCAAGAAGTAGTCCACCCTGGGGGCGCCCTCGGGGCCTTCAGGCCCGGTGCAGCGGCTTGTAGCGGATGCGCTTCGGCTGAAGCGCCTCCGCCCCCAGCCGCTTCTTCTTGTCGGCTTCGTAGTCCTGGTAGTTGCCCTCGAAGAAGACGGCGCGACTGTCTCCTTCGAAGGCGAGGATGTGCGTCGCCATCCGGTCGAGAAACCACCGGTCGTGGCTGATGACGACGGCGCAGCCGGCGAAACCCAGCAGCGCCTCCTCGAGCGAGCGCAGTGTCTCCACGTCGAGGTCGTTGGTGGGCTCGTCCAAGAGCAGCAGGTTTCCGCCGCTCTTCAGCATCTTCGCCAGGTGGACGCGGTTCCGCTCGCCGCCGGAGAGGTCCTTCACCCGCTTCTGCTGGTCCTGCCCCTTGAAGTTGAAGGCGGCCAGGTAGGCGCGCGATGGCACCTGCTTGCCCCCCAAGTCAACCAGGTCGAGGCCGCCACGTCACCTCCTGGAATGCGGTCTTCTCCCCGTCCAGGGCATCGCGACTCTGGTCGACGTAGGCCAGCTTCACCGTCTCGCCGATGCGGAGCTCCCCGGCGTCGGCCTGCTCCTGGCCGGTGAGCATCCGGAACAGCGTCGTCTTGCCAGCGCCGTTGGGGCCGATGACGCCGACGATGCCGCCCGGGGGAAGCTTGAAGCTGAGGTCATCCATCAGCAGGCGGTCGCCGTAGCCCTTGCGCAGCGCACGGGCCTCCACCACCAGACCGCCCAGGTGCGGCCCGGGGGGAATCTAGATTTCGCCCGTCGTCTCCCGCGTGCCTGGGCCCGTGGCGGCCAGTTCCTCGTAGGCCTGCAGGCGGGCCTTGCTTTTCGCTTGGCGTGCCTTGCGGGCTACTTCGCACCCAATCCAGCTCCCGCTTCAGCTGCTTCTGGCGGGCCGACTCCGCCTTCTCCTCCATCTCCAGCCGCTTCTGCTTCTGTTCCAGCCAGGAGGAGTAGTTGCCCTTCCAGGGCACGCCCTCGCCTCGGTCCAGCTCCAGAATCCACTCGGCGACGTTGTCGAGGAAGTAGCGGTCGTGGGTGATGCTGACCACCGTGCCCGGGTAACTCCTTGCAGCGCGCTGCTCCAGCCACGCCACGCTCTCGGCGTCCAGGTGGTTGGTGGGCTCGTCCAGAAGCAGCAGGTCGGGCTTCTCCAGAAGGACGCGGCACAGCGCCACCCGGCGCTTCTCGCCGCCGGACAGCGTGGCCACCGCGGCGTCGGAGGGCGGAAGCCGCAGGGCGTCCATGGCCACCTCGAGCGTGCGGTCCAATTCCCACGCGTTGGCCGCGTCGATGGCGTCCTGCAGTCGCGCCTGCTCGGCCAGCAGCTTCTCCATCTGGCCGCGTCGTCCATCGGCTCGCCCAGCTGCGCCGCCACCGCGTCGAAGCGCAGAAGCAGGTCCCGGATGGGCTTCACCGCCAATTCCACGTTGCCCTTCACGTCCAGCTGCCGTCCAGCTGCGGCTCCTGGGGCAGGTAGCCCACGCGGGCCGTGGGGTCCTTTCGGGCCACGCCGAAGAATTCGCTGTCCACGCCGGCCATGATGCGGAGCAGCGTCGACTTCCCGGCGCCGTTGGGGCCGATGACGCCAATCTTCGCCCCCGGGAAGAAGGACAGGTAGATGCCCTTGAGGATGTCCTTTCCACCCCGGACCTTCCGCAAGTCCTGCATCGTAAAGATGAAATTCTCGGCCATGGGACTCCTTGCTGACCCGCTTTCTACCCCGGCACGGGAGTGGTAGGGGTCTCTCCTCGCCCCGTGCCATGGCTTCCTCGCTCGACTACCAGCTGATGACGAAGCTTGCCGAAAACGCCGGCAGCGCGGCGTGGCTCGGCCGAAACCTCGGCAGCGGCGCCAACGCCCTGGTGCGCGTCTTCCACGGTACGCTGTGGCGCCGGCCGGACGCGCGCGGACACTTCGTCGACCGGGCCGAGGCCCTCAAGGCGGTGCAGCACCCGCACCTGGCGCGACAGCTGGAGGCCGGCTGCCTCCCCGACGGGCGGCCCTTCGTGGTGAGCGAGTACCTGGAGGGCGAGGACTTGGCCACCCACCTGCGCCGGGCCGGGCCCCTCACCCCGGACCAGCTGGCCCTCCTCGTCCCCGCCCTGTGCAGCGCCCTCAGTGAATTGCGCAGCGCCGGCATCCTGGTGCACGCGCTGCCCACCGACCAGGTGTTCCTGGTGGGCGGCCTGTCCCGCTACGCCCCGAAGCTGGTCGGGCCGGGGCTGGCCGATGAGCCCGGGCCGGACACCGACACCGACAGCCGCGCCGACGTGCTGGCCCTCGGCCACCTCATGCGCGAGGCCCTTGGCGCCGGCCCGGGCGGATGGCTCGAGCCCATCATCCGCCGCTGCCTGGAAAGCATCCCCACCGAACGCTTCGCCGACCCCTCGGCGCTGGCCCGGGCGCTGGACGGGGCACAGCCCCGGACGCAGGAGCTCCGCAACCGGCCCAGCGGCAGCACGCCGCTGCTCCTCGTCGAGGAGGCAGTGCGCGAGCGCGAGGGGGACCTGCTGGGGCAGTACCAGCTGGAGCGCCTTCTGGGCGAGGGCTCCATGGGGCGCGTCTTCCTGGCCCGCCACATCACGCTGGGGCGGCCGGCGGCCATCAAGGTGTTGCGCGCCGAGCATGCGCAGAACCAAAACCTCATCCAGCGCTTCTTCCACGAGGCGCGCGCCGTCAACCAGATTAACCACGAGCACATCGTCGAGATTCAGGACTTCGTCCATGAGCCGGGCCCCAGCGGCCGCACGCGCGTCTACTGCGTCATGGAGATGCTGGATGGCCACAGCGTCACCGAGGTGCTGGCACAGGAACACCTCAGCGTGGCGCGCGCGGTGGACATCGCCCGGCAGGTCGCCCGGGCGCTCGGCGCGGCGCACCAGGTGGGCGTCGTCCACCGCGACGTGAAGCCGGACAACCTCTTCCTCGTGCGCCGCGGCACCGAGCGCGACTTCGTCAAGGTGCTGGACTTCGGCGTGGCCAAGCTGATGACGCCCATCGGCGACTTGCCCCTCACCTCCACCGTCGAAGGGACGATTGTGGGGACGCCAGCCTACATGGCGCCCGAGCAGGCCAACGGCCTGGGGGCCGACGCGCGGACGGACCAGTACGCGCTGGGCTGCGTGCTGTATGAAATGCTGGCCGGCCACCCGCCCTTCTCCGGCAGCAGCTTTGGCCAGCTGGTGGCCCAAGTCCTGACCGAACCAGCCCCTCCGCTGGCGGCGCGCACCCCGTCCGGCGAGCGGCTGCCGGCCGCCGTGCGCACAGTGGTGATGCGCTGTCTGGCCAAGGACCCGGTGGACCGCTTCCGGGACATGGAAGCCCTGGGAGCTGCTCTGGCCGCCGCGCTGCTGCCCCCCGCCCCGCGGCCGTGGACAGGCCGCGCCTGGCCCTGGGCCGCAGCGGTGGCCGGCTGCCTCCTCGCCCTGGGCGCCGCTGGCCTGCTGATGCTGCGACGTCAGCGGACGCCGCCGCCACCAGCGGTGGTGGCCACGCTGCCCGCGCCCCCGGTGGAGCCACCCGCGCCCCCGGAAGCAGCGGCGCCGGAGGCGCCTGTGGCCCCGCCCCCGCAAGCTGTCGCTGCGCGTCCACAGCACCCCGCGCGGCGCCCGCGTCGAGCGCATGGACACCGGCGAGGTGCTGGGGACGACGCCCCTGGAGACGAAGCTTCCCGAGATGGACGGCAAGCTGGTGCTGCGCCTCACCGCGCCGGGCCACGCCCCGGTGGTGCGCAGCGTGGCCGCCCATGGCCACATCCAGCTGGAGGTGCGGCTGCTGGTGCGCCGGCACGCGGCCCAGGCGGTGGCCACGCCGGAACACGGCACCCGCGCCAAGCACCCCGACCCGTTCAAGCTGTAGGAGCCCCCAAAGGCGCGCGCCCCCTGGGGGCCCACCATTTCAGGGGGCGGCTCCGCGCCGAATGGGTTACACGGCCCCGGCACCCGTGGCGGCCCCCGTCCTTCAAGTCGAAAAACTGGTGAAGCGCTACCGCGACGTGGTGGCGCTGGACGGCGTCTCGCTGCAGATTGGGGCGGGGGAGATTTTCGCCCTCCTCGGCCCCAACGGCGCCGGAAAGACCACCCTCATCGGCGCGGTGTGCGGGCTGGTGAAGAAGACGTCGGGCCGCATCCATCTCTTCGGGACGGACCTCGACGTGGACCCGCTGGGCCCGCGCTTCCAGGTGGGGCTGGTGCCACAGGAAGTGAACTTCGACCCCTTCTTCACGGTGACGGAGTCGCTGCGCATCCAGCTTGGGTACTACGGCCGTCTGCCGGATGAGGCGCGCATCGCCGAGGTGCTGGAGGCGCTCGACCTCACCGCCAAGGCCAACGCCCAGACGCGGGCGCTCTCCGGTGGCATGAAGCGCCGGCTCCTCATCGCCAAGGCGCTGGTGCACCGGCCGAAGCTTGTCTTTCTGGATGAACCCACCGCCGGGGTGGACGTGGAATTGCGCCGGGACCTCTGGACGTACGTCCGGCAGCTGCGGGCGCAAGGGACGACGGTGGTGCTCACCACCCACTACCTGGAAGAGGCCGAGGAATTGGCCGACCGCGTTGGCATCATCAACGAGGGGCGGCTGCTGCTGGTGGAGGACAAGCGCGCGCTGCTACAGCGGATGGGCAAGAAGCGCCTGGTGGTGTCCTTCGAGAGGCCCGTCTCCAGGCTGCCGGAGGCGTTCACCGGCGGCAGTGTCCTGTCCGAGGATGGCCTGGGCCTGGTCTACACGGAACGACCGGGACACCCGCGGGCAGCCGAGGTGCTGCGCGCCCTGTACGCGAGCGGCCTGCCAGTCCAGGAAGTCGAGACACGGGCGAGCAAGTTGGAAGACGTCCTCATCGAGGTGCTGCACGGCCACCAGGTGGCGCCATGAATGGCCTGGGCCTGCGGACGCTCCTCTCCAAGGAGGTCCGGCGCTTCTTGCGGGTCCCGGGGCAGACGGTGCTCTCGCCCCTCATCTCCACCTCGCTGTACTTCGTCGTCTTCGGCGTCTCCCTGGGCGGGCGGATGGAGCAGGTGACGGGGCAGCCCTACCTGCCCTTCATCGTCCCGGGGCTGGTGTTCCTGGGGATGGCCAACAACGCCTTCCTCAACAGCAGCAGCTCCCTCTTCATCATGAAGATTCAAGGCACGGTGGTGGACCTCTTGGTCGCACCCTTGGGCGCCGGGGAGATTCTGCTGGGCTTCGTCGGGGGCGCCATGGTGCGCGGCCTGATTGTAGGACTCCTCACCTGGGGCGTGGCCCTGCTCTTCACCCCGCTGCAGCTGGTGCACCCCGGCGCCACCTTCGCCTTCCTGGTGGGGACGGCCTACGTCTTCAGCGTCCTCGGCCTCATCGCCGCGGTGTGGGCGGAGAAGTTCGAGCAAATCAACTTCTTCCCCACCTTCGTCATGCTGCCCCTCACCTTCCTCGGTGGCGTCTTCTACTCTGTGAAGCAGCTGCCGGAGCCCTGGCACACCGTCAGCCTCTTCAACCCCATGGTGTACATGGTGGAGGGGCTGCGCTACGGGATGCTGGGTTCTTCCGTCTTTCCGCCGCTGCTCGGCGGGGCCCTGCTGCTGGCCCTGGCGCTTCTGGCGACCCTGGTCACCTACGCTCTGCTGGCGCGGGGGTACAAGCTGAAGCAGTAGCCCCGGCGCACCCTGGCCCTCCGCAAGGGGAAGTCTTCCATGAAGCCGCTGTCCCGAAAGCGCACAGGGCTGCTGGCCACCGGCGCCGTGCTCATCGCACTGGGCCTTCTGGTTTCCCTGGCGCTGACACCCGACATCCCCCTGCAGACGCTGCTCCCCCAATACACGGACCAGACTTCACGCTTTCTTGACCTGAATGGCGCGCGGGTCCACTACCGGGACCAGGGCCAGGGCCCGGCCTTGGTGCTGTTGCACGGAACCGGCGCCTCCCTGCATACCTGGGACGCCTGGACGGCGGTGCTCTCCCCCCACTTCCGCGTCCTGCGGATGGACTTGCCGGGATTCGGCCTCACCGGCCCCACCCCAACCGCCGACTACTCGGTCCAGGCCTACGTCGGCTTCCTCGAATCGTTCCGCCAAGCACTGGGCCTGGAGCGCTTCGCGCTGGCCGGAAACTCCCTCGGCGGGCACATTGGCTGGGCGTTCGCCCTGGCGCACCCGGACGAGGTGACCGAACTCATCCTGGTGGACCCCGCGGGCTTTCCCATCGCGCACCCGGCCGTCGTCTTCCGGTTGGCACGCATTCCGTTGTTGTCCCGGCTTCTCACCGCACTCGACCCGGGGCCGATGGTGCGCAGGTCCCTCCGCGATGCCTATGGTGACCCGCGCCGGGTGAGGCCCGAGTTACGGCAGCGCTACCGGGACCTGGCGCTGCGGGCCGGCAACCGGGGCGCCTTCGTCGACCGCGCCCAGCAGACCGAACCGGACCGCACCGCCGAGTTGCCCCGCATCAAGGCGCGGACGCTGGTGATGTGGGGGGACCAGGACCGCCTCATCCCACCGACCGACGCAGACCGCTTCGTCCGCGCCATCCCGGGGGCCCAACTTGTGCTCTACCCGGGCGTGGGACACGTCCCGATGGAGGAGATTGGCGAGCGCTCCGGCCGCGACGCGCAAGCCTTCCTGGCCGGCCGGCCCATCCCGCGCTGAGACGGGCGGCGGTGGCTGGCCGGTGGGGGGGACTTAGTCCCCCGGGATGGTGGCCAGAAAGCCGTCCAGCGCCGCGTGGACGAGGTCCGGACGGTCCAGCTGCGCCCAGTGGCTGACGTCGTCGACGAAGGTGCACGGCAACTCCGGCACGGCCTGGCGCAGCGACAGCGGGCCGTCCAGGCTGCGCACGGCCAGCAGCGCCTTGGGCCCGCCGTAGCCGCGGATGGCGGCGGCCGGGTCGAAGCTGAAGAGTTGCGCCATGGCGCCGACGTACGCCGTGCGCGGCGTCCGGGAGAGGGTGTCCAGCACCCGCGAGCGCGTCTGTGGGATGGCCGGCGCCAGCAGCTGCACAAACCAATTGTGGACGGACTCGGCGTAGCGCTCCGGTTCTAGGCTGGCCCGCCAGGCCTGCAGGGCGTCCTGGGGAAGGCCCCGCACGTCCCCGGCCCCGTCGAGGAAGAAGGCCCCCGCCAGCCGCTCCGGGATGTGCCGGCACGCGGCAGCCACCACCGAGGCGCCGAAGCTGTGGCCGACGAGGACGAAGCGGCCGAATCCAACGGCGTCGGCCACTTGCACCACGTCCTCCACCATGTCCCGAAGGGCGTAGCTGCCATCGGTCGGGGCGTCGGATTCGCCCATCCCCCGCAAGTCGAAGGCCGCCGTCCAGTGGTTCTTGGCCAGGTGGGGCAAGGTCTCGGCCCAGTGCGAGGTGTCGCCGCCGCTGCCATGGACGAGGAGCACACTGCAGGACCCGCTGCCGGCCACCTCCACGTGCAGCCGGCCCGCCTTGCCCTGGACGAAGGACCGCATGGGGGCGTGGCTGGCCAAGTCCGAGAGGAGCTACTCGAAAGCCCGCCCCGTGGGCAAGGCGCATGGCCCTGGTGCTAGAGGAGGCACCAGGAAGACGTCCCATGCTGGCCGCACGCCCCCACCTCGAACCGCACCGACGCCCGGACGCCAGCGCGCTGGTGGTGAAGGAGATTTACCTGTCGCT
Source organism: uncultured delta proteobacterium (assembly GCA_963711265.1). GTDB lineage: Bacteria > Myxococcota > Myxococcia > Myxococcales > Myxococcaceae > JADGRA01. The sequence goes on along the minus strand of CAVQDL010000014.1, from coordinate 291,747 downwards.
GCAGGGGGAGTCCTCCCACCAGGGCCTGCTGTGCAGCTTCGTCCGGCTGACGGGGTGTCACCTGCGCTGCAGCTACTGCGACAGCGCTTTTGCCTTCTACGGCGGGGAGCGCCTGTTGGTGGACGAGGTGGTGAGGCGCGTGCGGGCCCTGGGCGCACCCAGGGTGGAAGTCACCGGCGGGGAGCCGCTGCTGCAGCCCGCCGTCTACCCGCTGATGGAGAAGCTGCTGGCCGCCTCCCTCACCGTGCTGCTGGAGACGTCCGGCGCCATCGACGTGCGGCTGGTGCCACCCCAGGTGCATAAGATTGTCGATTTGAAGACGCCCTCATCCGGGGAGTCCGACCGCAACGACTTCCGCGTCCTGGACTCCATGACGGCGCAGGATGAATTGAAATTCGTGCTCGGCACCCGCGAGGACTACGACTGGGCACGCGTGCAGATGGCGACCCACCGCCTGGCGGAACGCCCCTTCGGCCTGTTGATGAGCTGCGTCCACGGCAGCCTGTCCCCAAGGACGCTGGCGGAGTGGATTGTCGCTGACCGCCTCCCGGTGCGCTTTCAGCTGCAGCAGCACAAGGTGGTGTGGGACCCCGACGCCCGGGGCGTCTAGCGGCCAGGGAGGGCCGACAGGCCGCGCAGGTGCTGGGGTGACGCCCCGGCCCCAGCTGCGGGCAGCGACTGCTGTGCCACGCCGTTCCCGAAAGGGTGGCACCCCGGCCGCGTTGCTTTTCAGTTGAAGGCGTCGGCAGCCAGCAGCCCCGCCGACTGATGGATGGCGAGCAGGATGGCGGCCAGCCCGAGGCAGGCCAGCCAGCCGCACACCAACAGGGCCTTGCGCGGGTGCTGGAAGTGTTTCACGGCGAACCAGAAGACGTAGAAGGGGATGAGGAGAACCATCAGCCCGGTGCCCAGGCTGCGCTGGAACGCGAAGCGGAGAATGGGCAGGGACAACAGCCCCGCTGCCACGGCGAAAAAAGCGCCTCCCCAGCCGAGCAGCGTCACGTAGAGTGCATCCCGCCGCGCCGAATAGCAGGACTCGGGGCGGCTTCCCAACTTGTTTGGAGTCCGCCGATGAATGCCTTTCGCAAGCTGCTGCTCTGGGTGACGACCGGCGGTCTGCTGGGCGGGCTCGTCACCTCGCTGGCTGCGCAGTACCTGGTGCCCAAATTCAACGCGCCCATCAGCGGCGTGTACGCCCAGTGCGACTGCGCCTCTGTCACGCTGGGGACGGCGGCCTCCATGTTCCACTGGACCCTCATCGGGACGCTGGTGGGGTCCGCCGTCGGCCTGGTGCTGGGCGTCCTGGGCGCGATGGCGAGCGAGAAGAAGCCGGCGGCCCCGCCGCCCGTTTCGCCGAAGTGACGCCGCGCACCAGCGCCCACTTCTGCGGCCGGGGAAGACGCTTCAGGGCGGCCTCCCGGCGAAGCGCCGCACTCCTGTCCTGGGCTACCTCCCGGTAGACCAAGCGCACCGGGCAGCGACTGCGGGTGTAGGCACCTCCCTTGCCCGCGGAATGGGCGGCCAGCCGGCGGGCGACGTCGTTGGTGATGCCGGTGTACAGGCTGCCGTCCCGGCAGCGCAGCATGTAGACCGTCCAGCCAGCCGTCGCCACGGCCGCCCAGGGTAACACCCGGCCCCCGGCATGCTGGCCCCCATGGCACAGCCGTGCTAGGCGAGCCCCCCGCCATGAAAGCACTCTCGACGTCGTTTGCCGCCTGCCTCGCCGCCGTCCTCGCCGCGGCCGGTTGCTCCCGGTCCACCGACCAAGTCACCTTCGACTTGAGGCGCTCCTCGCAGGGCACCCCGGTGGCCACCTACGCCGGCGGCGTCATCACCAGCGAGGACGTCAGCAAGGCCATGGGGCAGCTGCCGCCGATGGTGCGCATGCGCTACCAGACGCCTGCGCAGAAGAAGGAATTCGTCGAGAGACTGGTCATCCTGGACCTGCTGGCCCGCCAGTCGGTGGCCGCCGGCCACGCCAAGGACACGGACGTGGTGGAAAGCGTGAAGAACGTCCTCGCCCAGAAGGTGGTGAAGGACGAGCGCGACAAGGCGCCGCCCACGGTGAGCGACGAGGACGTGAAGGCCTGGTACGACGCACACGCGCAAGACTTCGTTCGGCCGGAAACCTGGCGGGTGAGCATGCTGCTGCTGGCCATTCCGCCCAATGACGCGGCCAAGCAGAAGGCCCAGGACGCCAAGGCGGCCAAGCTGTTGGCCGACGCCAAGAAGCTAAAGCCGGACGACTTCTCCGGCTTCGGCGCGCTGGTCAAGGCCAACTCCGAGGACCCCTCCAAGGCGATGGAGGGCGACCTCCGGGCGCTGTCCGCGGTGGAGCTGTCCACCCGCTACGGGCCCGAGGTGGCCCAGGCGGCCCAGGCTCTGAAGGAGCCGGGCGAGCTGTCGGGCCTTCTGCACAGCCGCTCGGGCGTCCTCTTCCTGAAGCTGCGCGCCCACACCGCCCAGACGCAGACCAGCCTGAATGAGGTCCAGGGGCAGATTCGCACCCGCCTGCAGAATGAACGGCGCAACCAGGCCTATGAGAAATTCATCGCCGACCTCAAGGCCAAGGCTGACTTTAAGGTGGACGACGCGGCCCTGGCCAAAGTGATGGTGGAGGGCGGCCCCGACCAGCCGGCCCCGCGGGGCATGATGCCCGTCCCCGCCCCTCAGGCCGCACCGCCCCAGGCCCCGCCCGCCAAGCGATGACGCCACGGGCGAGCCGGCTCGCCATCGCCCTGGTGCTGGCGGCGTGCGCGCGGCGTGGCCCGCCCCCGCTCGACCCGGGCGTGGTGGCACTGGTGAACGGCGAGCCCATCCCGGTGGCCGAATTCGAGCGTGAGCTGTCATTGGCCTATGAGGTGCCCGAGGGGGCGACCGCCCCGGCCCCGGACCAGCTGGTGGCCCTGAAGCAAACCGTGCTGAGGGAATTGGTGGACCGCCAGCTGCTGTTGCAGGACGCCAAGGCAAAGGGCATTTCCATCCCGTTCGAGGCCGTGCGCACGGCCGTGACGCAGCTGAAGGCGGAGTACCAGGACGGCCGCTTCCAGGACGCCCTGGCCCAGGGGCGGCTGACGGAACCGGAATTCGAGCAGAAGACGGCCGACCGTCTCATCGTGGAGAAGCTGGTGGACGAGGTGGTGTACCAACGGGTGGCTGTCACCGAGGAGGAGCTCCAGGGCTACCTGGATGCCCACGCCGCGGAATTCCAGGAGCCAGAACAGGTGCACGCTGCCCAAATTGTGGTGAAGGAGCTGGAGGACGCCCGGCGCCTCCGCGATGAGTTGCACCGCGGGGCGAAATTCGGCGACCTAGCCCGGGCCCACTCCCTCTCCGCGGACGCTCGGCTAGGAGGCGACCTGGGGTGGTTTCCGCGCGGCGTGATGCCCCCGGAATTTGACGCGGTGGCATTCTCCCTCCAACCAGGGCAAATCTCCGACGTGGTCACCAGCGAATACGGCTTCCATCTCTTCAAAGTCCTCGAGCGCCGGCCGGCGCGGAAGAAGGACCTGGCCCAGGTGCGCCGAGAGGTGGAGCGCCGCCTGCTGCGGGACAAGCAGGAGAAGGCCCAGGCGGCCTACGTCCAGACGCTGCGCGAGCACGCTGCCTTGCGCACCAACGACGCCGCGCTGGCGGCGGTGAAGGCCCCCCCCTCCCTGACGCCCCAGCGCCCTGCGGTCGAGGCCCGCCCATGAAGCACCGCTGGACGAAAGCCGCCCGGGCCGCCTTCGCCTGCGCCCTGAGCCTTCTGGCCACCACCGCCTGGGCGGAAATGGTGGACCGCGTGGCGGCAGTGGTGAACAACGAGATTATTACGCTGGGCGACGTGATGAAGCGCGCCGGCCCCGACTTGCAGCGCTCGGACCAGGAGACCGCCCCGGAGAATCGCGCCAGCAAGCGCGAGGCAATCATCCGCAAGGCCCTCGACGCCCTGATTGACGAGAAGGTGCTCGACCAGGAGCTACGCGAGGCCAAAATCACCATCGACGACAAGCAGGTGGACGCGAGCGTGCAGGAGGTGATGAAGCGCTACAACTTCACTGCCGACCAGTTCGCCCAAGCCGTCGCCAACGAGGGACTGAGCCTTTCCGACTACCGCGAGCAGATGCGCAAGCAGTTGGGGCGCTACCAGCTGCTTCGGGAAAAGGTGTCGAAGCTGGTGAAGGTGTCCGATGCGGACGTCCGCAGCGAGTACGACCGGATGGCGCGGGAGGAGGGCAAGGAGCTTGAAGTGCACGTGCGCCACATCGTGGTGCAGGTCCCGGCCAATGCGCCGCAGGACGAAGTGGACAAGGCCTACGCAGTGGCCAAGGCCATCTCCATCGAGGCCCGCCAGGCCGGCGTGGACTTCGCCGAATTGGCGAAGAAGCGCAGCCAGGGTTCCAGCGCCGCCGACGGCGGGGACCTGGGCTTCTTCCGGCACGGGGCGATGGTGCCCGCCTTCGAGAAGGTGGCCTTCAGCCTCAAGCCGGGGGAGGTGTCCGACCCGGTGCGCACCAGCCTCGGCTGGCATGTCCTCAAGCTGGAAGAGACGCGTGCCATCGGGCTGTTGCCGCTGGCCGAGCTGAAGCCGCAGATTGAGGAGAAGCTGCGGCGCGAACAGGGCGAGCGCGCCTCCGTGCAGTACGTGAAGCAGCTGCGGGCGGCGGCCGTCGTGGACATCAAGCTCGGGCCCCCGCCACAGACGGCCCAGAAGACGCCGTGACGCTGCCCCGGGTGGGCATCTCCATGGGCGACCCCTCCGGGATTGGCCCGGAAGTGCTCGCCACGGCGCTCGACTTCCCCGCGGTGCGGGAGGGCCTCGTCCCCATCCTCTTCGGCGACGGGCCCACCCTGGAGCGCTTCCCCACGCTGCGTGGCCTGAGGCGGCTTCTGCCCGGGGAGCTCACCCCCCACAGCGGTCCGGCCCTGGTGCTGGTGACGCAGCTTGCGGCCAAGGACGCCCGTCCCGGACGGCCCTCGCGCGCCGGCGGCAAGGCCCAGCTGGCCTACGTCCAGGCGCTGGTGGCGGCGGCCAAGGCCGGCGCCGTGGACGCCCTGTGCACCGCGCCCGTCTCCAAGGAACAGATTCTGCGCACCGGCGCGCGCTTCTATGGGCACACGGAACTGCTGGCGGAGGCCTTCGGCTGCGAAGTGCTGATGCTGATGGATGGCCCCCGGGTGCGGGTGGCCCTGGCCACCAACCACCTTCCCCTGCGCGACGTCCCGGGGGCCCTCAGCGTCCCCAGGCTGACGGCGCAGCTGCAGCTGTTGTCCGCGGCCCTGAAGCCGAGGTTTCGCCGGCCGCCGCGCCTGGCTGTCACCGGCCTCAACCCCCACGCCGGGGAGGGAGGCCTGCTGGGAGACGAGGAGGTGCGCACCATCGCCCCGGCGGTGGCGCGCGCCAGACGGCGCGGCGTGGACTGCACCGGACCGCTTCCCGCCGACGGACTCTTCGCCCACCCCGAACGCATGCCCTTCGACGCGGTCCTCGTCATGTACCATGACCAGGGACTGGTGGTGGCCAAGGCCCTCGACTTCGAGAAGACAGTCAATGTCACCCTGGGCCTGCCGCTGCCACGCACCTCCCCAGACCACGGCGTCGCCTACGCGCTGGCCGGGACGGGACAGGCCAGCGCCACCCCCATGGTGACGGCGCTGCTGCGGGCCGCCGAACTGGCCGCCCCCCGCCGGGCCCGGGGCCCGTCCCGCGGCGCCAGCACCGCCTAGTGCGGATGCACGGGGCCGAGCAGCCGTCCCAGCTTCGCCGCGCACCACACCACCGGCGTCTGCAGCCCCAGGGACGTTTGGCCCGACTCGAAGACGTACAGTACGTCTCCGCCATAGCGGCACGCCTCACGCACCACCAGCTGCTGCTTGCACTCCTCCAGGGTGGTGGCCTCCGCTGAGACGGTGGCGATGTCCTCCACCGGCTCGGCCGGGCGGTCCCGCCGCGAGAGCAACAGCACCACCTGGCAGCCATCCGGCTTGGCCGGCCCCGGGGTGCCGATGAAGGCCGGCGGCCGGCCCTCCGCATTGGGACGCGCTTCCGTCGCGCACCCGGCCAAGGCCACCAGCAACAAGCTGACGCAGAGGGCGCGCGGCACGGCGGCTGGAAATGTTCCCCCCAAGGCCCGCACCAGTGCAAGCAGGCCCTGGGCGCTTCAAGCAGCGCGCAGGGTAATTTCGGCAATCTCCGGCGACGCCAGAAGGCGCATCCGCGGCCCCCAGGTGCCAGTGCCGCGGTGGGTGTACACCCAGATGCCAAACAGCTTCCGCAGGCCGCTCAGCACGGGCTGGGTGAGCCACACCAGAAGGTGAAAGGGGAAAATCTGCCCCCCGTGGGTGTGCCCGGACAGCTGCAGGTCCACCCCCGCCCCGGCAGCGGTGCGCGCGGCGGAGGGCTGGTGGGCCAGCAGCACGCGCGGCGCCCCTTCCGGAGCGCCGGCGAAGGCCAAGTCCGGGCGGCAGGCGTGGTCCGGGTGAAAGCGGATGCCCTGCAAGTCCGGCACGCCGCCCAGGGCCAGTTCACTTCCCGCATCCCGGATGACGCGGTGGGTGTTGCGCAGCACGGTGAGGCCGAGGCGGTGCACCTCCGCCTCCCACTCCGGCCCGCCCCAGTAGTACTCGTGGTTCCCGGTGACGTAGTAGACGCCGAAGCGTGCCCGCAAGTCCCCAAGCGGCGCGATGAAGTCCCGCACCGCCGACACCGGCCCGTCCACCAAGTCCCCCGTCACCGCCACCACGTCCGGGGCCAGTGCATTCACCCGCCGCACCACGCGACGGAGGAAGTGCACGTCCAGTGGCCGGTGGATGTGCAGGTCGGAGATTTGGACAATGCGCAGCCCCTCCAGCCCGTGGCCGAGGCCGGCCAGGCGCACCGTCACCCGGCGCAGCTGCAGGACGAGCGCCGCACTGAACAGGGCCCACAGCGTCAGCCCGACAGCCAGGCCCACCGTCAGAAGCGCCTGCACGCGCGCCTGGTGCACTCGGGCCGCGCCCACCGGGGTGCCCTGCAGGGCATTGAAAAGCAGCCGGCCAGCGTCCGTGGCCACGGTGGCGGTGAGGAGAATGCCCGCCGCCCCCAGCCAGAAGGTGGCGAAGGCGAAGAGGCCGCGCGTCAGTCGGTTGCCGGTGGCGCGGACGAGAAAGAAGCCCGAAGGCACCGACGCGACGACCAGGGCCAGGCACGCCCAGCCGGCCACCGCCCAGCCCGCCGGCAGCTGGGTGTCCGACAGCAGGCGCACCCCAGGGTAAACGTGCAGCAGGGCGAAGACGGCCGAGAGGAGGAGGAAGAAGGACAGCAGCCGGCGACGGCGGGGAAAGGGGTCAGGCATGCGGGATGTTGCCAGCTGTAACACCCGGCCCGCCTGGCTGCAGCGAGTGCGCGTTCTGGCGCAGCCGATGACACCAGGCCGTCACGCAATGGCCGGCGCCCTGGAGCGTCCTTCCAGGTGCAGGCGGTCGGAGAGGGCAGCCTGCTTTAGGGAGTGCTGCACCATGAATTCCATCATCGCCGAGAAGCGCATCGAGTCGTTCGGTTTGCCCCTGCTGGTGATTGCCTTGTGCCTCTTCTACGCGCTCGGCGCTGCGGCGCTGGTGGTGGAGGCGGTGAAGTCCGGCGAGCTCGCGGCAACGGCCTCGCATGCCCGGGTGGTGGCGCTGGTGGCCCAGGCGCACCTGGCCTGAGGCGTCAGTCCTTCACCAGCGCCGAGAGCTCGCTGGCGTTCTCGGCCAAGAGGAAGTCCTCGTTTAGGACGGCCGCCAGCGCGCGCTTGGGAATGCACCACAGCTGACAGCCGTCCTCGTCCACGCCCAGCCTCGCCACTGCCGGGACGCTGGCCTCTGCACGGAAGCAGCGGTTGAGGTGCGTCACCAGCGCGGCCACGTCCGGGGTGGGCCAGCGTTCCTCTTTGGCCCCCACCCGAAGCCATAGCTCCGGCGGGTCCGCCCGGGCGTCCAGCACCCGCAGGCGGGACGCCGGCCCACCGAGGTAGGTGCAGAGGGGGCCCACCAACTCATCCGGCCGAAGGTCGGCCGCCACCGACAGACCTCCCTGCAGCGCGCCCGCGGCGCACAGGGCCCGCAGTGAAGCCTGGCCTTGGGGGACAGGGCCTTTGGGCCGCAGAAGCCCCAGTGCCGCGAGGCGGTCAAGGTCCGCCGCCGTCATCGCTACCCCTTCCGCTGCCCAAGCGTCCGCGCGAAGCTCCAAGGGGCCAGAGTCTAGCTGCGGACCGAGGCGTCGGCGCTGGCCGGACGAGGGCCCACCACGCAGTTCTTCCCCAGACGCTTGGCCTCAAACGTGCGCGCATCAGCCTGGGCCAGGACCCCCTCAAAGTCCTCTCCGTCCGCGGGCCAACTGGCGACGCCGACACTCATCGTCAGGGTCAGCGCGGTGCGCCCCACCGAGACGCGCAGGCCTTCAATCTCCTGCCGCAGGCCGTCCAGCCGCTGCACCGCCTGGGCGACGTCGGTGGCCGGGAAGGCCAGGACAAATTCATCTCCCCCGAGGCGGGCCGCGAGGTCACTCTTCCGGATGCACTGGCGCAGCCGACGGGCCACCGCCTGCAGCGCCAGGTCCCCGCCAGCGTGCCCGTGCGCCGAATTCATCTCCCGAAAGCTGTCCAAGTCGGCGACGGCGATGGCCAGCGACTCGCCGTGCCGGCGCGCTCGGCTCATCTCCTCCTCCAGCCGCTCCTCGAACCAGGCGCGGTTAGCCAGGCCCGTCAGGGCATCCGTCCCGGACAAGTAGCGCCAGCGGTGGCCACGCAGCGCCACCGCAGCCCCCATCACCCCGGCACCCGCCAGCACCACCGTGCGCGACACCTGGGAGGCCCAGGAGAAGGCGCCATACCCCGGGTGGGCCCGGGCCGCCGCCTCCAGGTCCCAGTGCGTAGCGGCAACCAGCGACAGGCCCAGGTATTCGGACACCGCCAGCGCGGAGGCCAGCACGCACAGCCGCCAGTCGTAGCGCAGCCCCGCGCTGGCAATGGCCAGGAAGTACACCTCGAAGACGACGCGGCTGTTGAGGGCGGTGAGGGGACGGTCGAGGAGGAAGAAGACCGCCAGCCCCGCACTCACCAGTGTGACGTCCAGCAAAATACTGAGCACCCCAATCCACGGCCGGTAGCCGTAGCGGACGGCGAGGTAAATGAGGAGTGCCGCCGCCAGGCCGACGCCCGTCAGCCAGCGCCCCACCACCGCCTCCTGACTGGCGAAGGCCACCTTGGGCGGGACGCCTTCTAGCCCAAGCAACGGCGTCAGCTGGATGAGCGCCAGAAGCCCGATGGACACCAGGCGCACGCGGGCCACCAGACGCTCGCCGCTTTCGCCCGCCTCGACGACGAGGCGGTTTCGTTCTTGGAGGGCCCGCCGGAAGCGCCCCAGCGCGATGCGCCAGGTCCGAATGAAGCCGGGCGTGCGCCCCGCGATGAGTGCCACGAGGGCACCAACTGTACTTCAGCGCCGAGGAGGCACAGCGGGGGTTTCGGCGACCCCCACCCTGGCGCCGGCCTTTCGTTCAACTCGGGACGCTTTCCCGGCCCCCTTCGTCGGTGGCCAGCCTAGGTGCCGCGGAGCGCCAACGGCCTCACTTCTCGAGGAATTGCCACGTCGGCGCGACCCGCTCGGCCACCGAGAGAAAGGCGCGCACCTTGCCCGACAGCAGCCTCGAGGAAGGAAAGACGGCCTGGATGGAAACCGGGGGCGGGGCGAAGCCGGCCAGCACTTCCACCAGCGCCCCGGCCCGCAGCGACGCCTCCACCTGGTAGCGGAAGGCCGCCGTAATGCCGCCCCCCTGGACGGCGTAGTCGAGCGCCGTGTCTCCGCCGTTGGTGGCAAAGCGCGGCTGCACCTCCACTGAGAACGGCGCGCCTTTCGCGTCGTGGAAAGTCCAGAACGGCCCGGGGGTAAGGGACGAGAAGGCCACCAGCGCGTGGCGGCGCAGCTCCGAGGGGTGCGCCGGAGGCCCGCCGCTTCTTTCCAGGTAGCGAGGACTGGCCACCAGCACACGGCGCGTCCTGCCCAGCCGGTGGGCGACGAGAGAGGAGTCCAGAAGACTCCCAATCCGGAGGGCCACGTCCACGCCCTCCTCCACCAGGTTGACGAGGCGGTCCGACAGCTGCAGCTCCGCGGACAGCGTCGGGTGCGCCTCCAGCAGCGTGGACAACAGCGGCGCCACGTGCAGGCGGCCAAACAGCAGGGGCGCCGCAACGACCAGGCGGCCCGTCGGCTGGGCCCGCTCCTGCTGCGCCGACGCCTCCGCCTCCTCGACTTCGGCCAGAATGCGCCGGGCGCGTTCCAGGAAGCGCGTCCCCGCCTCGGAAAGACGCACCGTCCGGGTGGTGCGTTGAAGCAACCGCACCCCCAGACGCGCTTCCAGGCCCGCCACCGCCCGCGTCACCACGGACGGTGACCGCTTCAGTCGCCGGGCGGCCGCGGCAAAGCCGCCCGCATCGCAGACGGCCAGGAAGGTGCGCATCGCGTCGAAGCGGTCCACCAGCCCACTATTGTTGCATAACCCACATCAATCCATTCCATTTTCAAGTGTTCACGCCGAATGCTGGTGGCAATAGAGACTGGCCCGCAACCCCTTCCCTCGCGTCACCGCCCCCCGGTTTCGCATCTCCACCTTTGAAAGTGCCGCCGCTCTCCCAAAGGCCCAGCCCTCCTCGCCAGTCCCCAAGCCCTACTGCCTCGCCGCCCATTTCCCGAAGCCCCCAAGGGGCCACTCTCCCTCACCATGGCCCTGGGACAGGGGCGTTTCGGGCCAGGACGCGCCAGCGAGGCAAAGACGGCGCTCCCGGGAAGCCGGGGTGGGCCGGTCTGCGCCAAGCCGGGGCGTCACGGACGGCGAAGGGGCGGAGGTGAAACACCGTGCTGAATATTTTCACCAGCTATTTGAATCTCGTCGCCAGGACGGACCAGTCGTTCTCGCCAACACCCGCCGGGCCACCTGAGCAGCCCCGTCTGAAGAAGAAGAGGAGCGCGCCATGTCCGACCCCGCCTCGAGTGACGTCGCCTTCACCCCTGCGGTGAAGGCGGTGCAAAGCTGCAAGGGTTCCCGCCGCGCCTACGCGCGCGTGGAGGCCCAAGGGGGCTTTGAGACTGCCGTCACCGCGGAGCTGGCGGCCTTCCTGGCCGAGGTGGACACGGCCTACCTCGCCACCGCCAGCGCCGCCGGGCAGCCCTACGCCCAGCACCGGGGCGGGCCCAAGGGCTTCATCCGCGCCCTCGACGACAAGACGCTGGGCTTCATCGACTACGCCGGCAACCGGCAGTACATCTCCACCGGGAACCTCAGCGAGAACGACCAGGCCTTCCTCTTCCTCATGGACTACGCCCACCGCCGCCGCGTCAAGGTGTGGGGCCATGCCCGCGTCGTCGAGCCGGACGCCACGCTGCTGGCGAAGCTGATGCCCGAGGGCTACAGCGGCCGGGCGGAGCAGGCCATCCTCTTCCGGGTGACGGCCTGGGACGTCAACTGCCCTCAGCACATCCCGCAGAAGCTAGACGCCCAGGACGTCGCTGCTGCTGTGCGCAAGCTCGAGGAGGACGTGGCGTCCCTGAAGGCGGAGAATGCACGGCTGCGCACCGAACTGACCCAGGCCCAGGGCCAACCAAAGCCAGGAGAACGCCCATGACGTCCACCCCCACCCCGCCGACACCCGTCCGGCCGCCCTTCACCGCCGAGAGCGCGGCGCGCAAGGCGCGCCTGGCCGAGAATGCCTGGAATGGCCGGGAGCCCGAGCGCGTCGCGCTCGCCTACACGCCGGACAGTGTCTGGCGCAACCGGGCGGAGTTCCTCCAGGGCCGAGTGGAAATCATCGCCTTCCTCCAGCGCAAATGGGCGCGCGAGCTGGACTACCGCCTCATCAAGGAGGTGTGGGCCTATACCGACAACCGTCTCGCCGTGCGCTTCGCCTATGAATGGCACGACGACAGCGGGCACTGGTTTCGAAGCCACGGCAACGAGCAGTGGGAGTTCGACCCGGAGGGCCTGATGCGCCGGCGCGAGGCCTCCATCAACGACGTCCTCCTTCGGGAGGAGGACAGAAAGTTCCGCTGGCCCCTGGGGCCGAGGCCCGAGGGCCACCCCGGCCTCTCCGAAATGGGCCTCTGACGCTGCCCCGCAAGGGGGACGTTTTTTTGTGGGGGGCCTTCAGACGTTGAAACGGAAGTGGATGCAGTCGCCGTCCTGCACCACGTACTCCTTGCCCTCGACGCGCAGAAGGCCCTTTTCGCGCACGGCCGCCTCGCTGCCGTACTTGAGGAGGTCCTTCCAGTCGAAGACCTCGGCCTTGATGAAGCCCCGCTCGAAGTCCGTGTGGATGACGCCGGCCGCCTCCGGGGCCTTGGCCCCCTTGTGGAACGTCCAGGCTCGGCACTCCTCCTCCCCGACGGTGAAGTAGGTCTGGAGCCCGAGCAGCGCATAGCCGGCGCGCACCACCTTGTGAAGTCCGGGTTCGGTGAGGCCCACCGAGGCGAGGAAGGCCGGCCGTTCCAGCGGGGGCAGCTGCTGGATCTCTGCCTCGATCGGCTGCGGCCAGCACCACCGCCTCGGCGCCTTCGGCGTCGGCCAGTGCGCGCACCGTCTGCACGTGCGCGTCCTGCTCCTCGTGCCCCAGCTGGGCCTCGGAGACGTTGGCGACGTAAAGGACGGGCTTGTCGGTGAGGAGAAAGAGGTCCCGAAGTCGGACGCGCTCGTCGAAGGAGAGGCCCTGCGCCCGCGCCGGCTTGCCGGCGTCGAGGCCGGCCTTCACCCGGTCGAGCAACAGGAGTTCCAGCTTGGCCTCCTCCCCAGCCTTGCCTCCCGCCTTGGACGCCTTCTGCGTGCGTTCGCGGCGCTTGTCGACGGTGTCCAGGTCCTTGAGGCAGAGCTCGGTGTCGACCACGTCGTGGTCCCGCAGCGGGTCGATGCTGCCCTCGACGTGGACGACGTTGGGGTCCTCGAAGCACCGCAGCACGTGAAGCACCGCATCGACCTGGCGAATGTTGGCCAGGAACTGGTTGCCCAGGCCCTCGCCCTTGCTGGCCCCGCGCACCAGGCCGGCGATGTCCACGAACTCCAGCGTCGCGTGCAGCGTCTGCTTCGGCTTCACCAGCGCCGACAGCTGGTCCAGCCGCACGTCCGGCACCGGCACCACGCCCACGTTGGGCTCGATGGTGCAGAAAGGGTAGTTGGCCGCCTGCGCTCCCGCCGCGGAGAGGGCGTTGAAGAGCGTGGACTTGCCCACGTTGGGCAGTCCGACGATGCCAATGCTCAGTCCCACGCCGTCAGGAGGGCCGCGTCGAGGAGGGGCGGCCGAGGGAGTCGAGGTACTGCTGCGCCAGCTTGCGCTGCTTGTCGGCGTCGAGGTTCTCGCCGAGCAGCTTCTCGGCGATTTGGATGGCCAGGTCCGCCGCCACGCCCTTCACCTCGGCCACCGCCTTCGCCTTCTCGTCCTCGATGGAACGCTTGGCGTCGGCCTTCAACTCCTCGGCCTGGGCCCGGGCCTTGGTCAGGAGGTCGGCGCGCAGGCGTTCCACGTCCTCGGCATTCTTGCGCACCATTTCACCCGCCTCCCGCCGCGCCTGGGCGATGGCCATCTTCTGCTCACCCAGGAGCTTCTCCGCCTCTGCGCGCTCGTGCTTGGCCGCGTCGATGGCTGCCTGGATGGTCTTCTCCCGCTCGTCCACGCGGGCGACGATGGGGCCCCAGGCCACCCGCCGCAGGACGAGGGCGGCGAGGACGAAGGTGACCAGCGTCCAGAAGATGAGGCCCGGACGGACCTCGAGAAAACTGGTTTCAGCGAGCAGGAGGGGCATGGGCAGGCAGGACAGGAAGTGAGGCCCTCTGGCCCTCCCTGGGGGGGGCCAGCCAGAGGGACCAAGGGGGGGTTAGGTCTTACCAGCGAGGAGGAAAGCCACCACGATGCCGGCGAAGCCGACGCCTTCGATGAGCGCCGCGGCAATCAGCATGCTGGTGCGGATGTCATTGGTGGCGGCGGGCTGGCGACCGGTCGCCTCGAGTGCCGAGGCGGCCAGGCGGCCGATGCCGACGCCGACGCCGAGGACGGAGAGGCCGGCGGCGATGCCAGCACCGAAGAATGCAAGGGCAAGGTTGGTCATTTCTCTTTCCTAAAGGGCTGCAGTGGGACCCTTGGATGGCAGGGGGGGTCAAGTGTTCCCCAGGGCTACCTCCCGTCGCCGACCATTCGGCCTCGGGGTGTGAGAGGGCTAGTGCGCGGTGGGCGGGTGCGTGCCCTCCGCTTCATGAACTTCCGGGTGGTGACCCATGGCCACGCCCATCCCGATGAAGAGCGAGGACAGCATGGTGAAGATGTAGGCCTGCAGGAAGGCCACGAAGAGTTCCAGGAAGTAGATGGCCATTCCCAGCGGGACGGCCACCGCCGCCACGGCGATGTGGCCAATGAAGAAGATGAGGCCGATGAGACAAAACAGGACGATGTGCCCGGCCAGCATGTTGGCGAACAGACGCAAGGTGAGGGCGAAGGGCTTGGTGAAGAGGCCGAGGACCTCCACCGGAATCATGATGGGCCAGAGAAAGACGGGGACGCCGCCGGTGAGGTGCTTGAGGTAACCCAGAAAGCCCGCCGAGCGGATGCTCGCCACCTGGGTGAGCACGAAGGTGATGGCCGCCAGCGCCCCGGTGACGGCGATGTTGCCGGTGGCACTCGACATCCACGGGAAGAGGCCGAGCAGGTTGACGGTGAGGATGAAGAAGAAGACGGAGAGGAGGTAGGGCACGTAGCGAGGGCCTTCCTCCTTGCCGATGTTGGGGATGGCAATCTCGTTGCGGACGAAGACCACCATCATCTCCAGGAAGTTGGCGAGGCGGCCCCGCGGCACCAGGCCGCCCTTCTGTTGGCGCGCGCCCAACAGGAAGACCAGCACCAGGACCACCGTGGCCAGCACCAGCATCGCGCTCATCTTGCTGAGGCTGAGGTCCAGGCAGCCCGCGCCGAGGGAAGCCTTCTCGTACACGTTGGCCGGACAGGCACCGGCCTTCAGCGGAATTCGCCACACCGGGAAGCGGAACGTGAATTCTTTGTCCCGGAGCGGGACCTGGAATGCCAGAGTCTCCGAGTCGAGGACGTGGTGAAGAATGTAGCCAGCGGTGTCCTGGGGCGGCTCCTCCGTCTCTTCCGCCACCGCCTGCAGCTTTCCGGGCGGCACGTGCTTGGTGGCGCGTTCCGCCGGCTCCTCGGCCGCCAGCGCCACCGAGGCCAGCATCCAACCCAACAGCACCACATACCGACTCACGCCGCACCTCGCCGCCGGCGGCGGGACGCCACCAGGATGAAGGAGATTTCCAGCCACAGCCCGACGCCGAAGACGGCGCAGAAGCCGGCGGTGAAGGCGGCCACATCCCCGCCCTGGCTTCTCAGCCACAGGACGCCCGCGCCCCACAGCGCCACCCGCGCGAAGAAGAGGGCCACTGTCCAGCCGAGCGCCCCATTCACGCCCTTGCGCAGCGCCTGGGCCTTCACCCAAAGGCCGCCCACGCCCGCCACGGCGGCCAGGGCAATGCCCGTCCGCGCGCCGGACACGGAAGCCGGCCAGGCCGCCGCGAGCGCCCAGGCGACAGCACTAAGGGCCACCATGGCCGCTGCAAACGGAAGAAGAACGCGCGTCACGGCTGCCTTCCCAAGGACGACAGAGTGCGAACCAGCCTCCAGAACCCCAACCCCAACCCCAGCCCCAACCCGCTCACCACGCCCCAAGGACCGCTGCCCAACTTGCGGTCCAACAGCATTCCCACCAACGCGCCGGCCACCAGTGCGGCCACCATCTGCCACACCGCATCCAGGTAAGGCGCCGCCCGGCGCTGCGCGCCGGCCAGCCCTTCGTCCTCTTCGGGCTTTGCCACAAAAAAGGCCACTCCTCCATCAGCCCGACCGGAGGGGGGGTTGGCACGACAACCCCCTGGCAGGACCGCGGCGCGCTGTAGCACCCGCCCCCCAGGGGGCGCAACCGTCCGCAACAGCTACAACTTCTCAGAGGGAACGAAAGGCCTTCCGGGCAGCCTCCAGCGTGTGCGCCACCACGTCCGGCCCCATGGCCAGGGACGCAAAGGCCGCCTCGAATTGGCTGGGCGGCAGGTAGACGCCGCCTTCCAGCATGGCGTGGAAGAAGCGCCCGAAGCGCTCCACCGACGCCGTCTTCGCCGTCGGGTAGTCGTACACTGGCCCGGGCGTGAAGAAGAGCGTCCACATGCTGCCGACGCGGTTACAGGTGACACTGACGCCGGCGGCCTTCGCCTCCGCCAGAAGCCCTTCCTCCAGCGCGCGGCCCACCGCCTCCAACCGCGCGTAGGCCCCCGGTTCCTCCAGCGCCTTCAGGCAGGCCAGGCCGGCGGCGACGGCCAGCGGGTTCCCCGACAGCGTCCCGGCCTGGTACACCGGCCCAGCCGGCGCCACGTGCTGCATGACGTCCCGCCGGCCCCCATAGGCCCCCACCGGCAGCCCGCCGCCGATGACTTTGCCCAGGCAGGTGAGGTCCGGCTTCAGCCCGTACAGTTCCTGGGCGCCGCCAGCGGCGAGGCGGAAGCCGGTCATGACCTCATCAAAAATCAGGAGGGCGCCGTGGGCCCGGGCCAGCGACTGCAGGCCCTGCAGAAACCCCGGGGCCGGTTTCAGCACCCCCATGTTTCCCACCACCGGTTCAAGGATGACGGCCGCGATGCGCTGGCCCTCCGCCGCAAACAGCGCCCTGGCCGCCTCCAGGTTGTTGTAGGGCAGCGTCAGGGTGAGCTGCGCCAGCGTCTTGGGGACGCCCGGAGAGTCCGGCAGGCCCAGCGTTTCCACGCCGCTGCCCGCTTTGACGAGGAAGCTGTCCCCCCAGCCGTGGTAGCAGCCCTCGAACTTCACCAGCGCCTCCCGGCCGGTGAAGCCGCGCGCCAGCCGCACCGCCGCCAACGTGGCCTCCGTCCCCGAGGAGGTGAGGCGCAGCATCTCCACCGATGGCATTCGGCGGCTGACCAGCTCGGCCAACTCCACCTCGCCGGCATGGGGGGCACCGAAGGACGTCCCGCGCTGGGCAGCCTCCATCACCGCGCGCACCACGGCCGGGTAGGCATGCCCGAGGATGAGCGGGCCCCAGCTGCCAACGTGGTCGACGTAGCGGTTGCCGTCGACGTCGGTGAGCCACGCCCCGGCGCCCTCCCGGAAGAAGATGGGCGTGCCACCCACGCCGCGGAAGGCCCGCACCGGCGAATTCACCCCGCCGGGGATGTGCTGCAACGCCCGCGCGAAGAGGCCCTGACTTCCGGAATGTTCCATCGCTAGTCCCCGTGCTCCTTGGCTGCCTCGGCCGCCGTTCCACCGGCAGCCTCCACACTCGTCTTCGCCTGGTTTTCCCGTGGCCGGTGCGGCGCCAGCTCGCCCTTGGAGAAGGCTGCCGCCTGGCCCAGGCCCGCGGGAGTCGTCTGGGCAATCCGCGCCCGGATGCGCGCGATGGCGGCTTGCACCACCTTGGGGTCCGGGTGGTGCGGCAGTGCCGCCACCCAGGCCTTGATGGCGCCCGGACTGTCCCCGGCTTCGGCCCGCAGCTTGCCCAGCTCAAAGAGGGCGTGGGGGGCGAGCTCGCTGCTCGGGTACTTCTCAGCCAGTGTCTGGAAGGCGCGCTCGGCCTGGACGTGCATCCCTTCCTGCATGGCGTACGCCTGCCCGGCGAGGAAGAGCGCATCGGGGATGCGCGGCGAGCCGGGGTAGGCCTGCATCAGCTTCTCCGACTCGATGGTGCACTGCTGGTAATCCCCCAACTCGAAGTACAGCTTGCACACGTCATAGGAGAGGTCCGCCGCGCGGGCGGGCTTGCGCGCCAAGGCTGCGGTGAGCTCGGCAATGGCCCCCCGCAAGTCGTGGTAGTGGTGGTGGAGGATGTCGGCCATCAGCACGTGCGCCTCCACCGTCTCTGGGGCTTCCGGCGCCTGGGCCACCAGCTCGCGGTAGATGCCCAGGGCCTTGGCCACGTCGCGCAATTCCAGGTAGTAGATGTCCGCCGCGCCCCGCAGCGCCCGGGCGCGCAGGGCCAAGCCGGAGGCCGAGTGGTCCTTGTCCACCGCGTCCAGCGCCAGCCGGTACTCGCGCAGGGCCGTCTGCGGCCGTTTTTCAAACACGGCGTCCCTGGCGGCCACCAGGTGCTCCTCTGCCGAGCGGCTGCAGCCGGTCAGCACCAGTCCCAGAAGAAGCACGCCGGCGGGCTTCACGGACAGCTCTCCACCGTCCGCACGCACGCGGTGGAGACGCAGGCGACGCACGTCCCGGTGTAAATCGGCGGGGAGGTCGTGACGCACACCGTGTCGTTCCCCGTCCGGGGGCAATCCTCGCCGCTGACGCATCGCACGGCACCGCCGTCGGCCTCCAAGAGCGAGAAGCGCACGCCCTTGCATGGCGTGCAGGCGGCGCCAGCCAGCGCTGCCACAGCGAGGAGGAAGAAGGTGCACCGGCGCAAGTGGCTCCCAAGGACGCGGGGGCGTGTGTAGCAACAACCCGGGCGAGGCGGAAACAGCCGTCTTTCAGCTCTTGGGCACGGCCCGCAGGACGGCCTTCCCGTCCTTCACCACGACCTTGTACTCCACGTCGCGCGCCCCGTGTCGTTCGAGGAGCTCCGGAACCTGCTTGCGGAGCGAGTCGGCAACCGACTCGTAGCTGAGGCGACTCACATCCTCCTGACAGCTCTTCTTCGCCGCGACATAAGCCTCGTACACCGCCCGCAGGCGGGGCTCGGCCAGGGCCTCCGCGGCGGCCCGGGCCACCGCGCCCTGCGTCCCGGTGGGAATGGGCGCCGGGGGCGCGCCCGGCCGGCGCACGCCGCCTTGCGTCCCCAAGGGAATCGCCACCGGCGCCACCGCGGGCACCGGCCCCGGGCGGCTGGCCCCCCCTTGCGTCCCGGTGGGAATGGCCACCGGCGCCACCTTCGGTACGCCGCTTTGCGTCCCCATTGGGATGGCGGCAACGGGCGGCGCGGGCCGGGGCGTCTCCGGCGGAGGCGCGGGGTCCGCCGGAGGGCGCGCCTCAGGCTGCGGCGTCTCGCCCGTCTTTCGGCGCCGGCGCGCTTTGAAGAGGTCCCGCTGGTAGGTGCCGTTCTCCATCTCGCTCAGCGTCCGCTTCCAGAGCCGGTCATAGGTGGTGAAACGCTGCTGCAGCGCCTGGATTCGGAACTTCACCACCGCGCTGCCGGGGTTGGCCCCCCCGCAGGCGCGCCAGCCGCTGGCGCATCTCGGCATCGGCCTGCCGCGGAGGGTGGCGGTCGACGCCCAGGAAATACTGTTCATAGTGGGCCTTGAGCTCGGCCAGAGTCACCTCCAGCTCCTCCAGCTCGCGCGTCAGCGCCTCGGCCTCCGCCACCCGCTGCTCCGCTTCAGGACGCTGCACGGCCATACGCCTTTGGGAGGATTTCAGTCCCCCGGGCGGGGCGCAAGCGACGCCCGCACCGGCCGTGGGGGACCGGCCCTCCGGGGCAGACGCTCCTTACGGCGCCGAGAGCAGCGGGTTGGCGCGGAGGATGGCCGCCTCCTGGGGGGAGAATTGCCCCCGGTCCGCCTGGGTGAGCAACCAGAACATGGCGAGGTTGGCCCCTCCACACTGCGCTGTGGCCCCGGAACACACACTGTCGTCGACGAGGGTGGGCTCTCCACCGTCGCTGCAGTTGGTGGCCGCAACGCCCGTCTCGCACAGCGCGCAGACGCACGCCGCCGTGTCGACCAGCGGGTCGAAGAAGTCGCCCGTCTGTTCCGTGGGGTGGAAGAGGCCGAGGAAGTGGCCTGTCTCGTGGGCGGCGATGAGGGCCGTGAAGTCGGGGCCGCAAACATAGGGAGAGAAGCCTGAGCCGCAGTTGCCGGTGGCGTTCAGGTCGGCCAGCGACGCCGCCGCACCGCCCACGGTGGCGCCGTTGTAGCTGCCCATCCCGGGGATGGCACCGTCCTGGCCGACCGTCTGGTTGCCCTGCGCATCCACCGGCGCGAGCTCATCCACCAGAAAGAGGGCCATGGTGCGCCCCGGCTCGGCCAGCGTCATCATCTGCCGGAAGTCGCTGCAGGGCTGCTGGACAACGGCGTCGTCCACCGACGACAGCGAGGAGTACTTGTTGATGGCCCACGGTGGCACGTCGTGGAACGTCACCGTTGTCACGCACACGCCCGCGCTGGCGAAGACGCTGGCGTAGGAGTCGGCAAAGCGTTGCACGGCCGGATTGTTAACCGCCGTGGCCGCACGGAATTGCTGGGTCACCAGGTAAACGTCCAGGGACAGGTGCGCGGTGGCAGGCAACGGGCCGGGCGAGACCACCACCTGGACGTCGTAGGTGTTTCTGAGCGGCCCGGCGTCACACCCTCCCCCGGGACCGGAGAACGCATTGGCGTAGTCGTTCACCTCGAAGCGCCACTGCCCAGTCGGCAGGCCGCCGTCCAGCGCCAGCGCCAGGCCGGCCGAGGTGTTGGGGAAGGTCAGCGCCTGGGAATAGGGCACCTGGCCGCCTGCCCGGAAGAAGAGAAGGGAGGCCGTGGTCAAATCGAGCGGCGGGGGGAGAAGCTCGTCGTAGAACGTGGTGCCCGCCGGGGTGAGGATGGGAGACGGCACGGGGATGTTGGGAATGAGGCCGAACCCGGAGCCACAGTCGATGAAGGGATTCACCGTCGTCTCTGCCTGGCTGACGATGGAGAAACCCGTGGCACCGACGGGCACCTGAAACACCACCGACTCGCCCGGGCTGTGCGTGCCGAGCTTCTGCACATCACTGGCCTGCAGGGCGCTGGCCACCACCGGTATCCGGCACGCTGGCTCGGTTGCTGGACCCGCCGTGGGGCCGACCACCAGCTGCGGGGTTGCACAGCTGGCGGGCGAAGACGGCCCAACGGCCGGGGCCAGACAGAGGCTCCCCTTGGAGGTGGGCGTGCACACCAGCGAATCGGGGCAGCTGGTGCCCCCCGAGCCGCACGTCGGCAGGCAATAGCTGTTCCCAGTGGAGAGCGGTGGCGTGCACGCCGTGCCGGAGGGACAGCCGCCGACGGTGCACACCGCAGTGCACATCCCGGTCGGGAAGTCTCCATTGGTGACGCAGCTCAGCCCACCGCCACAGCCTGTCGCGCACGTCCCCGGACTACTGCTGGAGGCCGAGCAGCCCACCAACACCAACAGGACGCCGCACGCGACGGCACCGCAAACTCCCGCGTTTCGCACCGGGAACTCTCCTCTGCTCGGGGGCGCTGGCCTTGGGCGGCGACGCTACCACGGGCCCTGCCATGGACTTAGGCGGCGGCGGGCACGGCGGTCGGCAAGGGCGGCAGCGGCTGCACCCCGCGGCGGCCCCGCACCATCAGCGCCGCCCCGGCGGCAAACAGGCCGATGGAGATGAATTGACTGGTGGACAGGTTGTACCAGGCCTCGGGTGGGAACTTGGCCGACAGGCCCTCCAGCCCAAACGACTCGAGGAAGCCGTGCAGGGTGCCCCGTTCCAGGTCCCCCCGGAACAGCTCCACCGTGGTGCGCAGCACGGCGTAGGCCATCAGCCAGAGGGCAAGAATCTCCCCGTGAAAGCGCTTGTAGCGCCGGGCGACAATCAGCAGCGCGAAGAGCGCCAGCTGACCGATGGATTCGTACAGCTGGGTGGGGTGCAGGGGCAGCGTCGTGCCGTGCTCCGCCACCCACTGGCTGAGCAGGATGGCGCCCGGCTTGGGCTGGCGCAGAATCTCCCCGGTGGACTCCACCACCCAGCGGCGCGTGTCGTTGGCCTCCGAGGTGAAGGCGAGGGCTGCGGTATGCGTCAGCCGACCCACCACATCGCGCGCCAGGGAGCCTCCGGGGAAATGCACCGCCCATGGTACGTGCGCCGCCGGACGCCCCCAGCAGCAGCCGGCGCTGAAGCACCCCAGCCGACCGATGGCCTGCCCCAGCGACACGCTGGGGATGGCGACGTCGGACATGCGCAGAAAGGAGATGTTGTGCTTGCGGGCAAACCACCAGGAAGTCCCCATCGCCCCGAGGAGCCCGCCGTAGAAGACGAGGCCACCGAAGAGCCAGTCCACCAGGCGGACGGGGAAGTCCTGGAGCAGCGTCGGGACGGCCGCCACGGTGTCCTGCCAGTTCACCAGCATGAAGAGGATGCGGCTGCCGACGAAGCTTCCGATGAGAGCCCACAGCGCGAGGTCCTGCATCTGGTCCCGCTTGCGCTTGCCCTCCTCGCCCGGCCACTCGCGTTCCGCCAGCCGCCCGCACACGGCGGCGCCCACCAGGAAGGCCGTCATGAGGAGCAGCCCGTACGTGTGCAGGGGGAAGCCCTGGCCCCGCTTGCCGAGGAAGGCCTGCGCCGGCAGCGCGTAATACAGGCCAAAGCGGACGAAGACGGCGAAGATGGCGGCATACGTCAACGCCCGGTTCGCCCGTTCCTTGCCCGTTGCCACCGCCGGGGCCCCAGTCTTGGGGTGGACGGGGCCAACGGCGCTCCGCCAGCCCGCCCAGGCGCCGTAGGCGATGACGAGGATGCCAAGGACGTACAGCACGGCCCAGGACGTGGGCGACTCAAAGTGGATGTCGAAGAGGACGGGAAGCATGGCTGTGAGGGGAATTCCTAACACACGCCGTGCCCAGGCGCGGAGGCTGCCCGCTCAGCTACCGGGGGACACCTCGACCTTGCTCTCCCGGCGCAACAGGCCGTCGAGAAGCAGAAGCCCCACCCCCACCACGATGCAGCTGTCGGCCACGTTGAAGGATGGCCAGGTGGCACGGTCGTGCCAGTGGGCTTCGATGAAGTCGATGACGAAGCCCCGGGCCAGCCGGTCCAAGTAGTTGCCCAGGGCCCCCCCCAGCACCAGCGGAAGGCCGATGCGCGCGAAGCGCTCCTCGGGCGCGGTGCTGGAAAGACGCAGGTAGTACACCGTGATGAGCACCACAGCGCCGAGGGACACCAGGTGAAAGAGGAGCCCCCGCGCCGGCGGGGGCAGCGTCCGGAAGAGGCCAAAGGCCGCGCCGGTATTCTCCGCGTAGCGGATGCGTAAATAGTCCGCGCTCAGCGTGAAGGAGCGCTTGGGGCGGTAGTGCAACCCGTCGAAGCCCTCGGGCGGGGGCACGCCGTAGAGGGCCTGCAGCCGGGCCCCCAGCGTGGGCAGGCCGTCGAAGCGGCTGGTGAGCTCGCCCACCATCCAGAATTTCACCGCCTGGTCCACCGCCACCACGGCCAGGGCGATGGCAAACAGCATGGTCAGCTTCTTTTTCACAGCCGGGGGCCTTACCACGGCTCTGCTCGGTCAGCCGAGCGCCGCCTGGCACTTGGCGCACACGGCTGCACCGGCGGCCACCTCCACCGCATACGTCCAGCAGCGCGGGCACTTCGCCCCGTCGGCCGGCCGGACCTCCACCCCCAGCGTCTCGAAGTGGCTGCCGGCGGGCACTTGCTGCAGGCGCTCGCTCGGCGCGTCCAGCAACTGCACCTGGCTGACGATGAAGAGGCCGGGCAACTCGGCCAGGTGCCGGCCGAGGAATTCCCGGTCCGCCTCCGCCGGGTACAGAAGCACCTTCGCCTCGAGCGAGGCACCGATGACCTTGTCCCGGCGGGCTGCCTCGAGCTGCTTCTGCACCACCGAGCGGATGGCGAACAGCCGCTCGAAGCGCTCACCCAGCTCGGCCGGCATGCGGCCCTGCACCTCGGGGAAGCCGGCCAGAAAGACGCTGCGCGTCGGGGCGGCGGGCAAAAAGGCCCACGCCTCCTCGGCCGTGAAAGACATCACCGGCGCCAGCAACCGCAACAGGTCGGAAGCCACGCGGTACAGCACCGTTTGGCCACTGCGGCGCGGCAGCCCAGCCGTCTTCCAAGTGTAGAGGCGGTCCTTGGAGATGTCGAAGTACAGGGCGCTCAAGTCATTGCCGCAGAAGTCCACCACCGCGTGGTAGACGAGATGAAACTCATAGGCGTCGTAGGCGCGGCGGACGCGCGCCACCAGCTCCTCCAGCCGGCCCTTGGCCCAGCCATCCAACGGCAGCAGCTGGGGGTCGGGCACCGCGTCGCGCGCCGGGTCGAAGTCGGCCAGGTTGCTCAGCGCGTAGCGCAGGGTGTTGCGGATTTTTCGGTACCCCTCGGCCAGACTCTTCAGGATGCCGTCGGAGAGGCGAATGTCGTCGCGGTAATCGCTCGAGGCCACCCACAGCCGCAGCAGCTCCGCTCCGTACTGGGAAATAATCTTCTCCGGGGCGACGACGTTGCCAAGACTCTTCGACATCTTCCGGCCCTCGCCGTCGACGACGAAGCCGTGGGTGAGGACGCGCCGGTAGGGCGCCCGGTCGCGCGTCGCGACACTCACCAGCAGCGAGCTGTGGAACCAGCCCCGGTGCTGGTCGGAGCCCTCCAGGTAGAGGTCCACCGGCCCCGGGCCGTAGCGCGGCTCCATCACCACCGCGAAGGAGCAGGCCGAGTCGAACCAGACGTCGAGGATGTCAGTGCCCTTGCTCCAGCGGCGGCCGCCACAGGACGCGCAGGGCGGGGGCGACGGCAGGAAGGCGTCCAGGGGGAGGCGGTACCAGGCCCCGGCGCCCTCCTGCGCGACGGCCTCGGCCACCTTCTCCATCAACGCCGGGCTGACCAGTCCCTCGCCACAGGAGGCGCACAGGGCCACCGGGATAGGCACACCCCAGCTGCGCTGACGGCTCAGCGTCCAGTCCGGCCGGTTCTCCAGCATGCCGCGGATGCGCTGCTTGCCCCACTCCGGAATCCACTCCACCGCCTGGTCCACCTGCTGCAGCGCCCGGGCGCGCAGGGAGGGGCCCTGCTCGCCGTCCAGCGCTCGGTCCAGGCTGACAAACCATTGGGGGGTGGCCCGGAAGATGACGGGATTCTTGCAGCGGTCGCAGTGGGGGTAGCTGTGGACGACGGATTCGCCGGCCCGGTTCAGCAGCACGCCCTTCTCCACCAGCAGCTGGACGATGGCCGGGTTGGCGTCAAAGACGCGGACGCCCTTCAGCGACGGCGGCTGGACGGTGTCGTCGAAGCGCCCGTCGGCCAGGACGGGGTTGTAGGCCTCCAGCCCGTACGCCTCGCCGACGGCGTAGTCCTCCGCCCCGTGCCCGGGCGCGGTGTGCACCAGGCCCGTGCCTTGTTCCAGGGTGACGTGCTCGCCCAGCACCACGAAGCCCTGCCGTGGGGCGAAGGGGTGCCGGTAGGCGAAGCCCTCCAAGTCTCTGCCGGTGGCGTAACCGAGGATGCGCGCCGGTTCGACCATGGCCGCCGCACGCACCTCCGCGCCTTGCGCCTTCAGCGTGCGGACTTCCAGCTGCTCGGGCGCAATCTCGACCAGAAGACGGGGGAGCAAGTCCTTGGCCGCCACCACCACCCGCGGCCCCAAGTCGTAGAAGACGTAGTCCAAGTCCGGGTGGACGGCGACTGCCAGGTTGGCCGGCAGCGTCCAGGGGGTGGTGGTCCAGATGGCGAGGTCCACCGCCCGCCCGTTGAGGAAGGGGAACGCCTCGGCCAGCGCCTCCGGCCGCTCGTGCTTGCCGAGGGGCCCGTGGGCCGCCTCCGTGCGGAAGGCAACGTAGATGGAGGGGCTTTCGTGGTCGGCGTATTCGATGTCCGCTTCGGCCAGCGCCGTCTGGTCGGTGACGCACCAGTACACCGCCTTCTTCTTCCGGAAGAGCAGACCGCGGCGGGCCACCGCCGCCAGCTCGCGAATCTCCTGCGCCTCGTAGCCGAAGGCGAGCGTGGTGTAGGGAGTGTCCCAGTCGGCGAAGAGGCCCAGGCGCCGCAATTCACTGCGCTGGATGTCGATGAATTCCTGGGCGTAGGCCCGGCAGCGCAGAAGGAAGTCCTCCCTGGCCAGGGTGCGACGGTCGACCTTCTCCTCCTTCAACCGCTTCTCCACCGCTCGCTCGATGGGCAGGCCGTGACAATCCCAGCCAGGGATGAAGTCGCACAGCCGCCCCGACATGTTCTGTGCCTTCACCACGAAGTCCTTCAGGACGTTGTTGAGCGCAGTGCCGGCGTGGATGTGGCCGTTGGCGTATGGGGGGCCGTCGTGGAAGAGAAAGCGCGGCCGGCCCGCATTGCCCGCCAGCAGGGCCGCCCAGGTGCCTTCCTCCTGCCACCGGGCAAGCATCCGGGGCTCCAACGCTTGGAGGTTCCCCTTCATCGGGAAGTCCGTCCGCGGAAGGTTCAGCGTGTGCTTCCAGTCGCGCGGCTCCTCGGCGTCACCCATGGTGTCTAGTGCAAGCGGCTAGCACGCGGCGGCCGGAGGGGGCAATAAAGGCAGCGGCCATGGTAGCTTCCCGCGCCCCCGCCTCCCCCCGGGGGGAACCGCGCGCCGTGCCTCCATCGAAGCGAAGCAAAAAGGCGCGGCCGGCGGTGACGCTCCGGCACGCACCTGCCGGGCCCCTGGACGCCAAGGTGGTGGCCATTCTCAGCCGGAAACGTGCGCTGTACTCCACCCGCCGGCTGGTGGAAGCGGTGAAGGCGCGCCAGCACCGGCCCCTCGTCCTGGACACCTTGCGCTGCAACCTCATCCTCTCCCGCGGCGAGCCGCGCATGACGTACCGGGGCGTTGCGCTGCGCAACGTGCACGTCGTCATCCCCCGCATCGGGGCCTCCATCACCGGCTACGGCCTGGCCGTGGTGAGTCAGTTCGACATGATGGGCGTGGCCGTGCTGAATGGTGCGGCGCCCATCGCCCGCAGTCGCGACAAGCTGCGGTGTCTGCAGCTGCTCGCCCGCTTCGGCCTGGACATCCCGCGCACGGTGATGGCCCGGGACCGGAGCAACGTACCCCGGCTGCTGAAGGACGTCGGCGGACTGCCCGCCATCGTCAAGCTGGTCCGCGGCACCCAAGGGGTGGGCGTCATGCTCGCCTCCACGCTGCCGGAGCTGGAAGGCATCCTCGCCACCTTCTCGGACCTGGGTCAGGACATCGTCCTTCAGGAATTCATCGCCGAGTCCCGGGGGCGGGACGTCCGGGCGCTGGTGGTGGGAGACCGGGTGGTGGCCGCGATGCGCCGGCGGGCCAAGCGGGGCGAGTTCCGCAGCAACCTCCACCGGGGCGGGCGGGGCAAGGCGGCCAAGCTGTCGCCCTCCTACCTGGAGGCGGCCGTCACGGCGGCGCGCCTGGTGGGGTTGGAGGTGGCCGGCGTGGACATGCTGGAGACGCGGGAGGGGCCCAAGGTGTTGGAGGTCAACTCCTCGCCCGGCTTCGAGGGGCTGGAGCGGGCCACCGGCGTCGACATCGCCGGTGCCATCGTCGACCATGCGCTGGCCGTGGCCCGGGCGCAGAACGACGCTGCAGGCCGGCGACCGGGACTGTAGGGGCCGGGCCCTGGGGCCGGTGGCAAACGGCTACAGTGGCAGCACCGCCATGCGCCTCTTCGCCATCGGTGACCTGCACCTGCCGTCCAGCCGCGCCAAGGACATGGAGCGCTTCGGCTGGACGGGCCACCCGGGCCCGCTCGCCACGGCCTGGGACGCGCTGGTGCGGCCGGAGGACTTGGTGCTGGTGGTGGGCGACATCTCCTGGGCCACCAAGCCCCATGAGGCGGCGGCGGACCTTGGGTGGATAGAGGCGCGGCCCGGCAAGAAGGTCCTCCTCAAGGGAAACCACGACTTCTGGTGGGGGGACTCGGCCAACAAGCTGCGGCAGCTGCTCGCCCCCACCCCCAGCATTGTTGGCTTTCTCCACAACGGCTCGGCGCTGGCCGTCCCTCCCTACCTGCTGGCCGGCTCGCGGCTGTGGACGACGGCCGAGGCCCCGCCGCTGCCCGGAGGTGAGATGGGCGACGTCCCGGCCTCTGCGGACTACGTGCTGCGCGAGGCCACACGGCTTTCGCGCTCGCTGGAGGAAGCGCGGGGCCTGCAGCGACGACAGCCGCAGCTCACCAAGGTGGTGGCCACCCACTTCCCGCCCCTGTACGCGGGCGGAGTGCCCACCGCCTTCTCCCCTCTCATCGAGGACTTCGCCCCGGCGGTGTGCGTCTACGGGCACCTGCACGGGCCCGGCATTTCCGCCGGCTTCATTGGACTGCACGGGGGCGTGCGCTACGTGCTGGCCTCCGCCGACGCCGCCGGCTTCCGGCCGCTGCAGCTGTTGCCCGCCGAGGCGCCAGCCACTGGAGGCTAGAAGCCACGGGCGCACCGGGCGGGCACCTTCGGCGTTGTCCCCAAAGACGTGGCCCCACTAACCTGCTCCGCCCATGAGTTTCGTCGCCACACTGCTGCTCGTCTTCGCCGGCCTGGCCTTCTTCGTCCACACCATGTACGGCCGCACGGCGGCGCTGTTCGCGATGAAGCCCGCCGGGCGCCTGGACCACCCCGGGCGACGCACCCTAGCCCTTTTGCGCTTCGGCTTCGGGCAGCGGCGCATGGTGGACCCGGAGGAACGCACCCCGGGCCTCATGCACGTCTTCATCTTCGCCGCCTTCGTCGTGCTGGCCCTCCGGACCCTGATGCTGTTCGCCATGGGCTTCTCAGAGACGGCCCTGGTGGCGCTGACGGACCCGGGCGACAGCTTCTGGACGGACCACCGGCTGCTCGACGCGGGCTACCAGGCCTACCTGTTGGCCAAGGACTTGGTGGCGCTTCTGGCCCTGGTGGGCGTCGGCTACTTCGTCTACCTGCGCCTTTGGGTGAAGCCCGACCGGCTGACGGCGTCCTGGGAGGCGCTCCTCATCCTCGGCTTCATCGCCGGGCTGATGGTGAGCGAGTACTTCTTCGGCGCCTCGCGCATGGTGCTGGCCGCGCAGCCCTTCCGGCCGGAGGAACCCATCACCTCGCTGCTGGCGATGGGGCTGCGGACGCTGCCAACGAGCGCGGTGTGGGTTGCGGGTGGGCTGATGTTCTGGACCCACCTCTGCATCATCCTCGCCTTCTTGAATTTCCTGCCGCTGGGCAAGCACTTCCACGTCATCACCGGGCTGCCCAACGTCTTCTTGCAGCGGCTCACCCCCAGCGGGCGTCTGACCACCCCCAACCTGGAAGCGGAGGAATTCGGCGCCCGCACCTTCCGTGAGCTGTCCTGGAAGCAGGGGCTGGACCTCTACTCCTGCACCGAGTGCGGCCGCTGCCAGACGCACTGCCCCACCTACGTCACCGGCAAGCCGCTCACCCACAAGGGGGTTAACCAGACCCTGAAGCACTGGCCTGGGACCACCAGGAGGAGCTGGTCGGCGTCAGGCTGGCCGGCGCTGCCCCGGTCGACTTTCCGCCGCTGGTGGGGGCCATCCTCCAACCGGAGACAGTCTGGGCCTGCACCTCCTGCGGCTGGTGCGAGACGGCCTGCCCGGTGTTCATCGAGAACATCCCCCGCCTCATCGACATGCGCCGCTACCAGGTCCAGGTGCGAGGCGGACTTTCCCCCGGAGGTGCAGCGTGTCTTCGAGGGCATGGAGCGCCAGGGCAACCCGTGGGGCGTGGCCCAGGAGAGCCGGGACGACTGGGCGGCGGACCTGAAGCTGCCCGAGTGGGGCGACGGCGGGACGTACGAGTACCTCTTCTTCGTCGGCTGCGCGGGCAGCTACGACGACCGGCAGAAGAAGGTGTCGCGCGCGATGGTGCGAATTCTGCGCGAGGCGGGCGTCTCCTTCGCCACGCTGGGCAAAGGACGAGCTGTGCAACGGCGACACCGCCCGGCGGCTGGGCAACGAGTACCTGTACCAGACGCTGGCCAAGGCGCAACGTCGAGACCTGGAACGCCGCCCGAGGTGAGAGCCATCATCACCCAGTGCCCACACTGCTTCAACACCCTCAAGAACGAGTACCCGGAGTTCGGCGGCAACTACCGGGTCATCAACCACACCCAGCTGATCAGCGAGCTGCTGCGCGACAAGCGCCTGAAGCTGTCGCGGGTGATGGACGAGACGCTCACCTACCACGACCCCTGCTACCTGGGCCGGCACAACGGCGTGTACGACGCGCCGCGCGAGGCCCTCGGCGCCATCGCCGGGCTGAAGATCGTCGAGATGCAGCGCAGCCAGCCGGCAGTCCTTCTGCTGCGGCGCCGGCGGCGGCCGCATGTGGATGGAGGAACGCTCTGGGCACGCGCATCAACCACAACCGGGTGAACGAGGCGGCCCTCACCCTGGCCCATGCCGCCGACCCGGCCGTGCCCTTCCCCTCCGCCACCGACCGCCACAAGCCGGGCCTGGTGGGCGACTACCAGGGGCCGGCCAGGGCACCGTCGCCGTGGCCTGTCCCTTTTGCACCACCATGCTGCGGGACGCCGCCAACGACACGGGGCGCGAGGACGTCAAGGTGCGGGACGTGGCGGAGCTGGTGGCCGAGGCGATGGACACAAGTCCCCGCGCCTAAGGGCGGAAAGCAGCCCCGCGGACGGCCGGGACAGAACCGACTTCGCCCTCAGGGGTGCGGCCGGCCCTGGTGCTCGAGCAGGGAAAGCTTGGCCAGGGCCTGTTCATACAGTCGGTCGAGCTTGGTGTGCAGCTGCGTCACTTCCAGCCCGGCTTTGATGGTCGCTGCGTACTCCACGTCGCTGCGGATGCGATCCTTGGACGCCTGGCGCTCCTGGCTGATGAGGACGAAGCAGCTGAGAAAAATGGCTTCCAGGGACGTCACCAGCGTCAGCAGCCCGAAGGGGAACGGGTCGAACGGGCGAAGAAAGGCAATGGCGCCGAGGTTCCACGCCACCCACAGCGCGAAGGCGAAGGCGTGTAGGACGAGAAAGGCGACCGAACCGCTGAAGGCGGCCAAGGCGTCGGCGGACCGCTGGACGGCGGTAGACCGTTCCTCCACGACCTGGTTGGGGCTGGTGCCGACGCTGGACAACAGGGCCCGGTTGGTGTCCCAGCCGCCGCCCGGTGACGCTGAGCACGTCGAGGGCGGCACTGGGGTGGACCTGGAAGAGGTGGGCGAGGTCAGCCCGGTCAATCTCCACGGCGCGCGTGTCCTCGAGCGCGGTGGCATCGGCGCTGCGCGCCCCCCCATCTAGAAGCGATAGTTCCCCGAAGAATTCGCCCGGACCGGCAGTCCCGAGGACACGCCGCTCCCCGGTGGTGGCTTCCACCGAAATCTCCACCTTGCCCTGGCTCACCACATAGAAGCAGTCACCCGGGTCGCCGCGGCTGAAGACCCGTGTCTGGGCGGCCCAAAACCGCTCCTCGGCCTGTGAGGCGAGCACGCCCCGTTCGGCGGCGTCCAGGGTCGCGAACAGCGGCACGGTGCCCAACATGTCCGGGGGAGCACTCCCGGCTGCGGGGAGGACCTCCAGCCCTTCGAAGCGAGTATGACGCGCGTGGCCGCCGCCGGAGAAATTGCCCGGCCGGGGCAAACGACAGCTAACGGTTCAGCTTGGCCAATTCGTTCCGGCAGATGTGACACAGCGACGTCTGCTTTCTATCCACGTCCGGCAGGGTGGTGGCGAGGAACATCGCGCAGCGGGCGTCCTCGCAGTAGGAGAGCCCCACCAGGTGCCCGGCCTGGTGCAGGCCTTCCACCTGGA
Source organism: uncultured delta proteobacterium (assembly GCA_963711265.1). GTDB lineage: Bacteria > Myxococcota > Myxococcia > Myxococcales > Myxococcaceae > JADGRA01. The sequence continues at coordinate 260,348 of CAVQDL010000014.1, read as the reverse complement.
CACGGCGCCGCAGCAGCGCCTCGTCCGCGCCCTGACGAAGCCGGGCGATGGACGAACGGCCGCCCGGGACTCACGGTCGGCCTCCCCGAAGACGAAGCCACTGTCCGGGACGAAGAGGTCCACGTCCACCAGCCCGAGGACGAGTTTGCCCCGGCTCGAGCAGGGGCACCAGGCGCCGCATGATGGCGTTGGAGTGGTACTGGTTTCGGTCCTTGTTGTAGGCGTAACTCGGCGCCGCCAGCGAGATGCGCGCGTACAGCGGCGTGACCCCCAGCTGCATGGTGAGCGGGGCTTCCAATTCCCGCAGCAGCGCCGGCGGGGCGGAACCGATGGCGGCCAATTGCATCACCCGGGAGGACATCCGTCAGGGCGCATCCTTTCGGGAGCGGACTGGCTGGGGCGCAAGGATTCGAACCTTGATAGTCAGATCCAAAGTCTGACGTCCTGCCGTTAGACGACGCCCCAGAACAGCGAGGGTCCCGCTCCCCCGTCGCTCTTCTGAGCATATGGGCTTCGGACCCGGGGGCAAACGACGGAATGCAGGCGGGTCCCGGAAAGGGCGTTCCCGGCCTCAGATGTCCAGGTTCTGCACGTCCAGGGCATTCTTCTCGATGAATTCCCGCCTCGGTTCCACCGCCTCGCCCATCAAAAGGGCGAAGATGTCGTCGGATTCCACGGCGTCCTCCACCCGGACTTGAAGCAGGGTCCGGGTCTCCGGATTCATGGTGGTGTCCCACAGCTGCTCGGGATTCATCTCCCCCAGGCCCTTGAAGCGCTGGATGGCCAGCCCGCGCGAGGCATCGGCCCGGACCGCGGCGAGAATCTCCTGCACACTCTTCGCCGACGCCTCGCTTTCCTCGAAGCGCACGCGGTAGGGCGGCGGACCGCCCTGGGCAAACACCTCCCGCAGCGCCACCAGCTCCGCATACTCCGGGCTGGTGAGGAAGGCGTGGTCCACCACCGTCTCCCGGGGACTCCCGTTCATCTCGGTGCGGAACACCAGTTTCTTCGCCTGGTGCTCGGGGTCGTCCTTGCGGAAGGTCTTGAGGTGCCCCAGCACGTCGGGCGTCCGCTCTCCCATCCAGGCGTGCATGGCCTCCACCTGCCGGGCCAGCGCGTCCATGTCGAGCAGGGTCGTCTCGTCGATGCGCGCCGCCTGCACCAGCGCGTCGAGGACGCGCGGGTCCCGGCGTCGGCTCAGCTTCGCCAGGCGGTCCTGGTACTGCGCCACCCGCTCGAGCAGCGCCCGCAGCGCGGGGCCCTTCAGCTCGCCTGCCGAGGTCTCCACCACCGCGCGCTCCATGGCAATGCGGAGCAGGTACTCATCCAGACTGCGTTGGTCCTTGAGGAAGAGCTCCTTCTTGCCCCGCGTGACTTTGTAGAGCGGCGGCTGGGCAATGTAGAGGTAGCCCTTGCGCGATGAGCTCCGGCATCTGCCGGTAGAAAAACGTCAACAGCAGGGTGCGGATGTGGCTGCCATCCACGTCCGCGTCGGTCATTAGGATGATGCGGTGGTAGCGGGCCGCGCTCGGGTCATAGTCTTCCCGGCCCACCCCGGTGCCCAGGGCGGTGATGAGGGCAACAATCTCCCCGCTGGTCAGCATCTTCTCGAAGCGGGCCTTCTCCACGTTGAGGATCTTGCCCTTCAGCGGAAGGATGGCCTGGTTGCGGCGGTCCCGGCCCTGCTTGGCCGAACCGCCGGCGGAGTCGCCCTCGACGATGTAGAGCTCGGACTCGCGACGGGTCCTTGCTCTGGCAGTCGGCCAGCTTGCCCGGCAGCGACAGCCCGTCCAGGGCCCCCTTGCGGCGCACCGTCTCGCGCGCCTTGCGGGCGGCAATGCGCCCCCGCGTCGCGTCGCCGATTTTCGCCATGATTTTGCGGGCCGCACCGGGGTTCTCTTCAAGGAAGTTGCCGAGGCTTTCGTTGACCATCTGCTCGACCAGCCCCTTGACCTCGCGAGTTGCCGAGCTTGGTCTTGGTCTGGCCTTCGAATTGCGGATTGGGCAACTTCACGCTGATGACCGCCGCCAGCCCCTCCCGCGCGTCCTCGCCGGTGGGGGCCTCCTTCAAGTCCTTCCACACCCCACCCCGCTCGGCGTAGGCGTTGATGGACCGGGTGAGGGCGCTCTTGAAGCCCACCAGGTGGCTGCCGCCCTCGTGGGTGTTGATGTTGTTCGCGAAGGTGTAGATGCGCTCGTCGTAGCCATCGTTCCACTGCATCGCGATTTCGAGCGCGACGTCGTCCTTGACCGCTTTGAAGAAGATGGGCGGGTGCAGCGTCTCCTTCGACTTGTTCAGGTATTCGACGAAGGACACAATTCCGCCGTCGAACTGGAAGCTGTGGCTCTTGCTGGTGCGCTCGTCGGTGATGGTGATGCTGAGGCCGGCGTTGAGGAAGGCGAGCTCCCGCAGCCGCTGGCTCAGGGTGTCGAAACTGATGTCGGTGGTTTCGAAAATTGTCGGGTCGGGCTTGAACCACACCGTCGTCCCGCGTCCATCGGTGACCCCCACCTCGGCCACCTGCTGCTGGGGAATGCCGCGCGCGTACTTCTGCTCGTACACCTTCCCATTGCGCTGAATCTCCAGGCGCAGCCACTCCGAGAGCGCGTTGACACAGCTCACCCCGACGCCGTGGAGACCGCCGGACACCTTGTAGGCCGAATTCTCGAACTTGCCGCCGGCGTGCAGCTTGGTCATCACCACATCGACGGTGTCCATCCCGTGCACCGTCGGGTGCGGCCCGACTGGGATGCCCCGGCCGTTGTCCTTGACGCTGACACTGCCGTCGACGTGAATGGTGACCGCGAGTGTGGTGCAGAAGCCGGCCAAGGCCTCATCCACCGAGTTGTCCACCACTTCGTAAACCAGGTGGTGGAGCCCGTAGACGTTGGTGTCCCCGATGTACATGCCGGGGCGCTTCCGGACCGCCTCCAGACCTTCCAGCACCGTAATCTGCGCTGTGCCGTACTCCGCCGGTCCCGAGGTCGTCGAGGCCTCGGCCGCGGGTTTCGAGATACCGTTCAAGAGACTTGTTTCCTAACACGCGACCCGGGGTGCCACAAGGGTGTGGCGCTGGCTCAACCCTTTGAAATGCAAGAGGAAATAAGCCCTCCGGCGACGCCCGCGCTCAGGCGTCGCCGGGGGGCCGCGGAGGGCGTTCATCGAGCGCCCGCACCAGCTCCGCGAAGGCCTCGTGGCTGCCCACCAGCTGCCGGGCGATGAGGAGTTTGCCCTCTGGGCGCACCTCCAGCACCAGGCGCGTCCACAGGCGGTGCTCGGTGCGGGTGTCGCCAACGTGGGTCCAAGGAATGTGCAGCGGCGTCGCCCCCCAGGCGCGGGAAACGTCGATGCCGGCGGGGTCCAGCCGGATGCCAAAGTCCGGCCGGGGACGAAGCAGCACCCAGCCGATGACGAAGCCCACCGCCAGGGCCGCCAGCAGCAGCGCACGCAGGGCCCCAAAGCGCTCCGCGCCGCGGACGCCCGAGGCCAGCGCCCAGGCCGACAGCACCACGGCGACGGTGGCCGCGGCGACAAGCGCACGGCGGAGGCCACGGGGACGGAAGGCGAAGAACCGAACGCTCACGGGCGAGGTCGACGGAGTCTAGCCCGACAGGCCGGAGGCAGGCAGCACTTCTCCATCCGTGACCGTCAGCCAGTGGGTGTCCGCCCCGGCCGCCCCGCGCACCAGCGAGGGCTCCGTGGTGGTGAGAAGCACCTGGGCGCCGGACTGCGACAGGTAGCGCATGAGGAAGGCGTTGCGCTCCGGGTCCAGCTCGCTCGAGACGTCGTCCAGAAGCAAAAGCGGCGTGCGGCCAAAGGCCGCGCGGAGGTTTTCGATTTCCCCAATCTTCCACGCCAGCACCAGGGCCCGCGCCTGGCCCTGCGAGGCGTAAGCCCGGGCCGGTTGCCCTTGAAGGCGAATGTCGAGGTCGTCGGCATGCGGCCCCACCGAGGTGAAGCCGCGTTCGCGGTCCCGCCCAAGACGGGCCTGCAGCGCGGCCAGCAGGGCCGAGGCCAGCGCCGGCCCGTCGGCGGCGCCGAAGTCCACGTCGAGATGGACCGGCCGGTAGCTGTACTGCGTCTCTGGCAGCTGGGCGATGGAGGCGACGGCAGCCTGGGCGCGGGGGGCGAGCTCCTGCAGCAGCGCACGGCGGAGGGCGACAATCCGCGCGCCGGTCTCAGCCAGCGCCTCGTCATACGCCCGGAGGTAGTCCGCTGCTGCGCCGTCTTTGAGCAGCCGGTTTCGGCTTCGCAGGGCCCGCAGGTACACCCGCGAGGCCCGCAGAAAGCCGGGGAAGCGGTTGAAGACGGCCCGGTCGAGCAGCGTCCGGCGTTCCTCGGGGGCGCCTTTGACGACGGCGAGGTCATCGGGCGTGAAGGCCACCACCGAGACGCCGCCGAAATAGTCCTCCACCGCCCGGACGGGCTTGCCGTCGACGGAGGCCGCGCGGAGGCCGTCCTGAATGGTGACGGCAATCTCCCGGGTGGCCCCGGCCAGCCCGAACTGACCGGCGACGCGAGCGGATGGCTGCCCGAAGCGCACCAGTTCCACCAAGCGGGCGGCCCGAAGGGCCTTCAGCGTGCACAGGAAGTACACAGCTTCCAGCAGGTTCGTCTTCCCCTGCCCATTTCGGCCCAAAAGCACGGTGGCACGGGGGGAGGGGGAGAAGTCCACCTGGGCCAGGTTACGGAAGTCGCGAAGCTGGAGGCGCTGAAGAAGCAACCCGGGGGGAACGCCAGCCGGCTCAGACGCGCATCGGCATGACGACAGCCGTATAACTACGGTCACCGGGGGCATGCAGCACACCGGGGCTGTGTTCGTCCCCCAGTTCGAGGACCACCTCGTCATCGTCGAGCGACGAGAGCACGTCGGACAGGTAACGTGCGTTGAAGCCGATGGTGATTTCTCCGCCGTTGAAGGCCACGTCGAGGTCGTCTTTTGCCTCACCCAGGTCGGGGTTCTGTGAGGTGAGACGGAGCTGGTTCTCGGTGAGGGTCAGCTTCACGGCGTTGGACTTGTCTACCGACAACAGGGCGGTACGTCGCAGCGCTTCGAGGAAGCGAACGCGGTTGAGCTGCACCTTGCGGTCGCCTTCCTTAGGGATGACGCGCTGGTACTCGGGGAACTGTCCGTCGATGAGGCGCATCACCATCGTCAGGCCCTTCTTCTTGAAGAGCGCCGAGTTCATCGCGAAGCCGAGATGGCATTCCGCGTCGGGGGCCTCTTCCAGCAGGCGCTTGAGCTCGAGCAATCCCTTGCGGGGAATGATGACACCCCCCTTGAGCTTGAAGTCCCCCGGCATCGGACGTTCCACGAGGGCGAGACGGTGCCCGTCCGTGGCCACCATGCGCACCCTCTCGGTGGGGTGCGGCTCAAAGAAGACACCGTTGAGGATGTAGCGCGTCTCGTCGCTCGAGATGGCGAAAGACGTCTTTCGAATCATCTCCAGCAGCACTTCTCCGCTCACCGTCACCGAGGGCGCGTCGTCCTCGCGGGGAAGCTTCGGGTACTCATCGGGCGACATGCCGACAATCTTGAAGTGGGCGGTGCCACTGAGAATCTCCGCATAGTGATTGGGCAGCTTGCGGATGGTGAGCTGCTGTTCCGGGACATTCTGGACAATGTCGAAGAGTGTCCGGGCCGAAACGGTGATGCTGCCCTGCTTGGTGACTTCGGCGAAATGTTCACTCACCACGCCCACGTCGAGGTCAAAGGCGGTGACCTGGACGGTGGTCTTGGTGGCGGTGATGAGGACGTTGGACAGGATGGGCATCGTCGTCTTGCGCTCGACGATGCCCTGGGCCCGGTACAGGGCACGCTTGAGCTCGTCGGCTGCGATGCGAAATTCCATGGCCGTCCCTCACTCCCGGAGAGTCTCGTCGTGTAGCGCTGGCATGCGGGGCCAGTCAACGAATGCGCAGGCGCCAACTTGACCTCTCTCTCCGACACCCGAGGAAGGCGACGCCCGGGGGGGGGAAGTTGGCCAAGACAGCCGCGACTCGCCAGCCGGCCCTAGGCCCCGCCAGCAGTCCCTTGACATTGGCCGTTATATGAGAATGACTCTCATTCTCAATGAATACCCGCTCTCTTCTGATGGCTGGCAGCTTCGCTCTCGGCCTGTCGGCTTGTGTCTCCCTGCCCCAACCCACTCCGACGGACGTGGCTCGGGCGCAGACGGCGACGCCCGGGGTAACACTGGAAGGACTGACGTCCGACAGGAGGACGTACGTCAAGACTTGCAGCGGTTGCCACGCCCTTCACCTGCCAGGAGAGTTTCCCAGCCAACGCTGGCCATCCCTGGTGCAGAAAATGGTGACGGTGCAGAAGGTGAAGCTGACGGGGGAGCAGCGACAGCAGATTGGAGGAGTTCCTGATGGCCATGGCTGAGGCCAATCCCAAGGGGTGAAGTCCCATCGCAGCACCACCAGATTCTCTCTAAATAAGTGGATTGAATTAACTAGCAGGAGTCGTAGGCCCAGTGGGTGTTGTGGAGAAACAAGCGAAGCATACGAAAGCACTCAGCGTTTCACTCTTGCTGCCTGTGGGCTAGAGCTGGGGATGGATGCCCCCAAGGAGCGTGCAGGACTAGGACTGGGGCCTGGAACCCCCAGCTGCGGGGGAAATGACCGGGCTGCTCACCACAGCTCTACCCACAGGTGACGCTGAGGTGACACGGGCGTGGCAAGGTCCTCGGAAAGGCGAAGTTGCCAACAAGTTGACCCTTCGCAGAGAGAGACCAAGGCCTCGCCAACCAACTCGCTCCAATGGCATTGAAGCGCAGCAGGGGGCCCCCTGCCAGTCAGAGGACACCGAGCTTTGCCTCCAGCTCCTCCAGTTCCTTGCGAACGACGGCATCCATCTCCCTGAGACGTTCCACCTTGCGGACGGAGGAGATGACCGTCGAGTGGTCCTTGTTGAAGCGCGCGGCAATCTCCGGGAAGGAGCTCTTGCGTCAGTCGGCGGGCCAGGTACATCGCCACTTGGCGGGCATGGGCCAGGTGCTTGGTGCGGCGGTCGGCCCGGAGTTCCTCGACAGCGACCTTGTAGTACCGCGCCGTCTCGCGCTGAATCTGCTCGATGTCCACCGGCCGGTGAGCTGGGAGGATGTCGCGCAGCACCTGGGCGGCGAATTCCTCGGTGATGGGCTGGCCGGTGAGGCTGTGCACGGCCGAGATTTTCACCAGCGCGCCCTCCAGCTCCCGGACGTTCTTCTGCACGTGCCGGGCGATGAAGTGGCAGACGTTGTCCGGCAGCTCGAACCCCTCGAGTTCGCCCTTCTTCTTGAGAATGGCGATGCGGGTTTCGTAGTTGGGTTCCTGGATGTCGGTGATGAGGCCCTGGGTGAACCGGCTCCGCAGCCGCTCCTCCAGTCCAGGAATCTCCGCCGGCACCGTATCCGAGGTGAGCACCATCGCCTTGGACATCTCGTGGAGGGCGTTGAAGGTGTAGAAGAATTCCTTCTGCGTTTCTTCCTTTTTCCCGAGAAACTGGATGTCATCGACAAGCAGGACATCGCACTCTTCACGGAACTTCCGGCGAAACTCGGACATCCGGTGATCCCGGACACTCTCGACGAACTCGTTGGTGAACTCCTCGCTCGAGAGGTAGACGATGTGGGCCGCCGGGTTGCGGCTGAAGATGGCGTTGCCCACCGCGTGCAGCAGGTGCGTCTTGCCGAGCCCTGTCCCGCCGTAGATGAAGAGCGGGTTGTAGGCGCGCCCCGGACTCTCGGCGACCGCCGAGGCGGCCGCGGCCGGCAGCTGGTTGCTCTCGGCGACGACGTAGTTGGTGAAGGTGAAGCGGTCGTTCAGCCGGGGCGGCCGGACGGTGGTGGTGTTGCTCTCGCGCAGCGCGGGCAGGGTGACGTCCGACGTGGCGGCTTCAATGACTTCGTAGCCGACGCCTGTGGGGTTGCCCACCAGGCGCAGGAGCGCCTCCTCCAAGAGCGGCCGGTAGTGGTCGTCCACCCAGTCGCGGAAGAACCGGTCTGGGACCCCCAGCACCAGTTGTCCATCGCGCAAGGCGATGGCCTGCATTCGTTCCAGCCAGGTGAGGGCGTAACTCTTCCCGTCTTCGCGCAACATGGTGAGGGCTTGCGCCCAAAGCTGGGAGGCACTGGGAGAGCCTGCTGACTTCTCCGCGGGAGCTGACAAGGGAATGGTGCCTCTTCGAACCGGTTGGCGGGCCGGCAGTTGTACAATCGCCTGAAGCCGCCGGGGCGAGAAAAAAACTGAGAGGAGGTCCGCCGACCCATCCCTTTCCTTCTGGCCGTCGTTGACTCGTGGCACTGCTTTGCGTTAAGGCGCGCCGCCTCCCGAAGGGACGGATCAGGACCTTGCCCAAGCGTACGTACCAGCCCTCCAAGCTGCGAAGGAACCGTACCCACGGTTTTCGCAAGCGCAACTCCACCAAGGCCGGGCGCGCGGTGCTCAAGCGCCGCCGTGCGAAGGGGCGGAAGCGGCTGGCCGCCTCCGCGCCGAAGAAGTAGTCCGGACGGGACGGTCGTGGTCGCCGCCGGTGCCGCGGAGGGGTTTCCCCGGTCGGCGCGCATCCGCAAGCGTGCCGACTTCCTCCGCGTCCAGGAGCGCGGCAAGAAACTCTCCTCCGGGCCCCTGGTGGCCCTGGTGCTGCCGACCGTCGGGGCGAGCGCGCGCCTTGGGCTGACGGTCTCGAGCAAGGTGGGCAACGCCGTGGTTCGGGCGCGCGTCAAGCGACATCTGCGCGAGGTGTTCCGTCGCCGACGTTTGGCCTGTCCTGCCGTGGAATTGGTGCTCATCGCCCGTCCGGCCGCCGGCGCGGCGACCGCCGCCGAATTGACCGCCGCCTTCAACAGCTTGCTGTCCACGTTACAGAGGGCCTCACGTTGAGAGTCCTCGCCTTCCTGCTGGCCATCCCCATCCACCTGTACCGGTGGCTGGTCTCACCGCTTCTCCCGCCGGCGTGCCGTTTTTACCCGTCGTGCTCGGCCTACGCGCTGCAGGCGCTGCGGCTGCACGGCCCGCTGCGGGGCAGTTGGCTGTCGCTGCGGCGCCTCGGCCGCTGCCATCCCCTCAACCCAGGTGGCGTGGACTTGGTACCGCCCGCCCCGAGAAAGACATGACCAGACGTGGAGAATGACTCCCAGAAGCGACTGATGCTGGCGTTGATTGCCAGCTTCGCCCTGACGGCTGTCTATATGCTGGTGGCGGGTGGAGGCACCTCTCAGCCGGGGCCGGCCCGCCCGGACGCCGGGGTGGTGTCCCCGGTGCTGGCGCCGGCCGCTCCCCCAGTTCCGCCCCCGGGCGTCGCCGCCGTGGGGACCGCGCCGACGAGCGAGCTGCCCTCGCGCACGCTGCAGGTGGAGCGGCCCGAGGTGCACTTCGCCATCAGCACGGATGGCGCGGGGCTGACGTCGGCAGTGCTGCAGGGCGCGCGAATGCGCGAGGTCAGTCACCTGTCCATTCCCGAGGGCTTCGCGCTGCTGTTTGGCAAGGAGGTTCCGCCGGCGCCGCGCATGAATCTCGCCCTCGCGGTCGATGGGCAGCCGCTGCCGCTGTCGGTCTCGGTGGCCGGCGCTGCGCCCGTGCGCGCGGACCTGCGCTACGCGGTGGCGTCCGAGGGACCCGACGGGCTGGTCCTCGTCGGCCGGACGGACGCCTTTGAGGTGACGAAGCGCTTCGAATGGAGCCGCGAGGGCTTTGAAATCAACGTCACCGTCTCGCTGAAGAATCTCACCCGCGCCCCGCTGAGTGGCGAGCTGGGTGTGCATGAAGTGCGGGCCATCGACCCGACGCACGAGGAGAAGCCCAGCATGTTTGGCGGGGTGGGGAACCTCTCCGACGCGGCCTGCCTGGTGAAGGACTCGCTGCAGAAGCTGTCTCCCTCGGACAAGCCCGTGACGAAGGAGTACGCGGGGGCCATCTCCTGGGCCGGCGTGAATCAGCAGTACTTCCTGGCGGCCGTCTTTCCGGTGGGAAGCGCCCGCGAAGGTCGGTGTGTCCTCGGCGCCAGTCCCAGCGCACGGGAGGCCGTGTCCTGGTTTCCCTTCCAGGTGGCGGCCGGGGAAACCGTGACGCAGAGCTTCGGGGCCTTCCTCGGGCCCAAGGATAGCGAGCTGCTGGCCGCGGTGCCCACGCTGGCGTCCAACCGGGGGGCGAGCGGCTGGTCGCCGCGGCTGGAGCGCGCGGTCGACTTCGGCATCTGGGCCGTCATCTGCAAGCTGATGCTGGTGGTGCTCCGCTTCTTCCACGGCCTGGTGGGCAACTGGGGCGTGGCCATCGTCCTTCTGACGGTGCTGGTGAAGGTGCTGCTGCTTCCGCTCACCCACCGGATGATGGTCAGCCAGGAGAAGATGAAGGCGCTTCAGCCGAAGCTGGAGGCGCTCAAGGCCAAGCACCCGAACGACCGCGAGAAGCAGCAGCAGGAGACGATGCGGGTGTACCAGGAGGCGGGCGTCAACCCCTTCGGCAGCTGCCTCATGCTGCTGGTCCAGCTGCCCATCTGGGCCGCTCTCTTCACCACCCTGCGCAACAATTTCGAGATTTACCGCGAGCCTTTCCTCCACAATTACCTGCCGGACCTCACCTTCAAGGACCCGACCTACATTCTCCCGGTGCTCCTCGGCCTTTCGCAGATTGTCACCGGGCTGCTGCAGCCAATGGCGATGGATGCTGCGCAGCAGCGCATCATGGTGTGGTTCATGCCGCTCTTCTTCACCGGCATCATGTTGAATTATCCGGCCGGCCTCTTGCTCTACATCTTCACCAACAACGTGCTGACGGTGGCGCAAACCTACACGCTGAAGCGCTGGCTTCAGGCGCAGCCGCCCGCGGAGAAGCGGAAGTGACGGACGCCCCCGAATCCGCCGCCTCGGCGCCGGCCGACAGGTCCGCAGAGGCCGCCGCCGTGCTGAGGGAGCTGCTGCGTCTGGCCGACGTGCCGGCGACGCTGGACGTGAAGGACGCGGCCGATGGCGGCATCAGCATTGCCATGGCGCTTGGGGTGGAGGTGCCCGGGGTTGTGGTGGGCCGGCGCGGCACCTTCGTGGATGCCCTGCAATTCCTCGTGAACAAGCTGACCCACCGGCCGGGCCGCGAGCGCAGGTGGGTCTCGCTCGGCGTTGGGGAACACCCGCCGCCTCGTGGGCCGCGTCCTCCGGCTCCCCGGGTGCCGGTCGACGCCACGGCGACGGGCGGCCCCGGGGCCCCGCCCCGCCCCGCCCCAAAGGACGCCGTGACGGTGGCAGCCCCGCCGCCGGCGCCGCCCCGTGCCAGCGCCTCTGAGGAAGTTGAGGCGAGTGAGGACCCCGAGTTGACGTTGGCGGCCCGTGCCCTGGCGCAGGCGTCGGCCACGGCGGGCCGCCTCTATGGCGTCGTCGCGCTTACGGCGGCGGACGGGGTGCGCATGGTGCGCGCCGTGGCCGGTGTCCCCGGCGTCAGCGCCGCCGTCGAGGGCGAGGGCCGGCTTCGCCGCCTGGTGCTGACGCCGGACCGCCCGACGCCCATGCCCAAGAAGGCGCACCCGATGGGAGTGGACGTGGACGAGGCGGGCGTCGCCGATGAGCCGGGCCGCTGAGGAGGACCGCGATGGGGAAGGCGAAGCCTCTCAAGGACCGCCTCTTCGGGGCGGCCGTCCTCAAGATGAGTTTCCGGTTGCGTGGTGCCGAGGCTTCGCCCGCCTTCAGCGCGATTTATCCGGGCGTCCTGCGGGACCTCGGGCTCGACGACGAAGCCATCGAGCGCTACATCGAAGAACATCGCGCCGAAGTGGAGTCGGCCGCCCGTGGCAGCGCGCCCTGAAATGCCGCCCGGCGAGGATGTTCCACGTGGAACATCCCTGTGTGCCGGGCGAGCGGCTTCAGCGGTGCAGCAGGCTGCAGCAGGCAGAGTGAAGGCAGGTACCCCAATTGTGGAGAAAGTGGGGGAAACCCTGCGAATGGACACATAGGGCCTTGTTACAGGCACTTGGCGTGACCCATTTTAGGTGCGCTTGTGGATAAGCCGGAATTTCTGGAGCGACTTCGCCGGGGCGCTTCCTCGCTCGGCGTCCAGGTCCCGCTGGAGGCCGAAGAGGCGCTGTTCTGGCTTGGGAGCGAGCTGCTCCGCTGGAACGCGAAGGTGAACCTGACAGCCATCGTGGACCCAATTGACGTCGTCGACAAGCACATTCTGGATTCCCTCGGTGCCGCGGCGCTGCTCGCACCGGAGACGAGGACACTCCTGGACGTTGGCACCGGTGCCGGATTCCCCGGCCTGCCCCTTGCCCTTTTGCGCCCCGCGCTGGAGGTCTGGCTGGTGGAGGCCCGGGCCAAGAAGGTTGGCTTCCTGAAGCATGCCGTGGCCGGCCTGCATTTGGCGCCGCGCGTGCGCGCCGTGCACGCCACGCTGGTGATGGGCACCGGGAGCCAGGCCGGAGTGCCGAGCGTCGATGCTGCCATCTCCCGCGCCTTCCGGGACGTCCACGGGTGGGCAGCGTTGGCAAGAAGCTACGTGCGCCCGGGCGGCCAGCTGCTGGCCATGGCAGGCGGCGGCATGGAAGCGCCCGTCCTGCCGGGCTGGGGGCCGGCCGAAGTCCGGCGTTTCCAGCTGCCGTCGGGAGCGGGCCGTACCGTGCTTGCCTACCGACGCCTGTCGGACGCCGCCTGAGTGCCAGCTCCTCCAAAGCGGGGGTGTTCCACGTGGAACACCCCCGGTTACCCAAGGAATTTCCCCTGTCATCCTAGCGTGGTAGCACCCGCATCCAGCGTCACTGGAGTGGCGCGTCAAGGAGCCGCCAGGGCATGGGCCGGGTCATCTGCATTTCGAACCAGAAGGGCGGCGTGGGCAAGACCACGACCGCCATCAACCTGGCCGCCAGCCTGGCCGCCGCCGAGAGGCGCACCCTGCTGGTGGATATGGACCCTCAGGGCAATGCCGGTAGCGGCCTCGGCCTGAAGCGCGACGCCATGCACGGCACCGTGTACGAGGCGCTTCTTGGCGGTCGTCCCATGCGGGAGCTGGTGCACGCCACCGAGCTGCGGTTTCTGTCGGTCGTGCCCTCAACGCCGGACCTCACCGGAGCCGAGGTGGAGCTGGTCAGCGTCGAGCGGCGGGAATTCCGACTGCGGGAAGCGCTGGGGCCGCTGGCGGCGGACTACGACTACGTCCTCATCGACTGTCCGCCCTCGCTCGGCCTCCTCACTCTCAACGCGTTGACCGCCGCGGACTCCGTCCTCATCCCGCTGCAGTGCGAGTACTACGCCCTCGAGGGCCTCTCCCAGCTGATGCACACCGTGGAATTGGTAAAGCGGGGCCTCAACCCCTCCCTGGCCACCGAGGGCATCCTCCTCACCATGTTCGACGTCCGCGCCAACATCGCCCACCAGGTGGCCGACGACGTGCCGGGATACTTCAAGGACCTGGTCTTCTCGGCGGTAGTGCCGCGCAACGTCCGCCTTTCGGAGTGCCCGAGCTTCGGCAAGCCCATTCTCCTCTACGACATCAAATCCAAGGGCTGCGAGAGTTACCTCGCCCTCGGACAGGAGATTCTGCGGCGCGGCGCTGGCCCCACCGTCCCGAGGGCCGCCTGAGCATGGCGCCCAGCCCCGTGAGTGCCCCCTCCGACCGCCCCGTGAAGCGCGCCCTCGGCCGGGGCCTTTCCGCCCTCATCCCCCAGGCGGACGCCGTGCCCCTCACCGGCGAGCTCGGGCCCGGCATCCTCCGCCTTCCACTCGAGCGCATCGCGCGCGACCCGCATCAGCCGCGCAAGCACTTCGCGCCGGAGGGCCTGCGGGAACTGGCCGACTCCATCCAATCCCAGGGCGTCCTGCAACCGGTGCTGGTCCGCCGCGACGGCGCTGGCTTCCAACTCATCGCCGGAGAGCGGCGCTGGCGTGCGGCGCAAATTGCCGGACTCCAAGAAATTCCCGCAATCCTCCGGGACGTCACCGAGGCCGAGGCGTTCGGCCTCGCCCTGGTGGAGAACCTCCAGCGGACGGACCTCAACCCCATCGAGGAGGCGGAAGGCTACCGCCGGCTGGTGGATGAGTTCGGCCTGACGCAGGAGGAAGTGGCCGCTCGGGTGGGCAAGGAGCGCTCGACGGTGGCCAACGCCCTGCGCCTTCTCGGCCTCCAAGACGCGGTGAAGGCCTCCGTGGCCTCGGGCGCCCTCAGCATGGGCCATGCGCGTGCCCTTCTCGGTGTGGCGGCGGCGGACCGGCTCGGGCTGGCCGAGCGCGTCCTTGCCCTCGGCCTGTCGGTGCGCCAGACGGAGCGCCTCGTCCAGGCCCACCACCGGCCGGTCAAGAAGGCCTCCTCAACGGGCAAGCCCCCCACCGCCGCGGCGCGCGCCCTGGTGGAAGAGCTTCAGCGCACCCTCGGGACCAAGGTGCACCTGGAGGACCGAGGGGGCAAGGGGACGCTGGGCATCGACTTCTTCTCGTACGAGGACCTGGAGCGTATTGTCCGCCTCCTGCGCCGGTGAACCGCTTTCCCCTCCCGGGAACGGGCGGCGGCAGAGACGAGCGAGAAGACAGCTCCATGCCGGTGCTGAAGCGCGAGGAGGAGAACGTGGTGGTCCGCGGCGGTGACGTCCACACCTTGCTTGGCAAGGGCAGCGAATTCGAAGGAAAGCTGACCTTCGAAGGTCAGGTGCGCATCGACGGGAAGTTCTCGGGACAGATTTTCACCAAGGACACCCTGGTCATTGGCGAGGGGGCGCGGGTCAACGCGGAGATAAATGCCGGCACCGTCATCATCAACGGTGCGGTGGAGGGCAACGTGCGCGCCACGCAACTCATCGAGTTACACCCCCCGGGCCGAATGAAGGGCAGCCTGGAAGCCCCGTCGCTGTCCATGGACAAGGGCGTCATGTTCGAGGGCACCTGCAAGATGGAGAGTGCCGGCAAGTCAGGTTCTCCGGCCCCGGCCCCCGCGCCCCTCGGACCGCCGTCCGAGCTCCCCCGGCGCTAGCCTCCCCTCAGAACACCGTGGCAGCCCACCGCTCAGCGCCCGTGGCTGCCGCCGTGCTCGTCCTGGTCAGCGTCGGCTGCCGTCCGGCGCGGCCGGCAGCTTCGCTGCTGGACGCCGGCGTGCCGTCCCGGGCGGCGGCGCCTCCCCAAATCTCCCTCAACCTGCCGGCCGGCTGGGTGGTGACGGCGGGCGCCGACGGCGTGGTGCGCGCCTCCGGCCCGCGCGGACAGCCCATGCTGCGGGCGGAGGTGCAGCGCGGGGTGGGCTTGCCCACCCAAGCCACCCTGCGCACCGGCTTCCTCGGGGGGCTGCGCCACTTGCGCGAGCGCTCCGAAAGCGTGGTGGAGGCCCCCGGCTTCATCGCCGTGCGCTTCGTCCTGACCGAGCCCGACGCGGGAGCGGGCGCGGACACCGAAGCGCTGCTGGCAGCCACCGCCCTCGGGGAGGACACGCTGTTGTGCGCGAGCCTGCGCGGTGCGACGCACGAGGAGCTCGACCTGGCGCAGAGTGCCTGCCAGGCCGTCGGCAGCCCACCCCGGTGAAGGGGCACGGGCGTCGCCGCCTCAGACGGTAGGGACGGCAAGGGTGAGGCCGAAGTCTCCCCAGCGGTCGGTCCAGAAGCCGGCGCGCGTGAAGCCGGCCATGGCCAGCTCGCTTTCCACCTGTTCGACCTGGAATTTCGCGCTGACCTCGGTGCGCAGCAGTTCCCCTGCGCTGAAATCCACCTGTAGCGGCAGCCCGGGCAGCTCCACCCGTTGTGCCACGGTGGAGCGCAAAAGCATCTCAATCCACCCTTGGCGCGCGTCGTAACGGGCGACATGTTCAAAGCGTTCCACGTCAAAGTTGGCGCCCAGCTCGCGGTTGAGGACATGGAGGACGTTTCGGTTGAATTCGGCCGTGACGCCCTGCCGGTCGTTGTAAGCGGCCTCCAGGCGGGGGATGTCCTTCACCAAGTCGGTTCCCAACAGCAGCGCGTCGCGGGGGCCCAGCTGCAGGGCGAGGCGGTGGAGGAAGCGGGCGCGGGCCTCTGGCTTGAGGTTGCCCACCGTTCCCCCGAGGAAGGCCACCAGCCGCGCGCTCCCGCGGGGCAGGTGCGCCAGGTGTCTTTCAAAGTCCCCCACCACGGCATGCACGCGGACGCCCGGGTATTCCTCGGCGATGGCCGCGGCAGCCGTCCGCAGCGTGGTTTCGCTGACGTCGAAGGGGACGAAGCGCTCCAGGGTTCCGAGCTCGCGCAGCGCCGACAGCAACAGGCGCGTCTTCTCCGAGTTGCCAGAGCCCAGCTCGACCAGGGCGGCCGCGCGCGTGCGCTGCGCAATCTCCGGTGCGTGCGCGAGCAGAATCTCCCGCTCTCGCCGGGTCGGGTAATACTCCGGCAGCCGGGTAATCTCGTCGAAGAGGCGGCACCCGCGCTCGTCGTAAAACCACTTGGGGGGCAGCTCCCGGGGCCGGGTGCCGAGACCAGTGCGTGCGTCGGCCCGAAGGGCGCGTGCCAGGTCCTCCGCCGTGAGGTGCACGTCGAGGCGGACGGACGAGGCGCGGAGTGCTTGGGAGCCGGTGAGCGTGTCGAGGCGCATCTGGGGAGTCCTTTTAAGAGGCTCAGGCGTCACGGGCACAGCGAAAGCCGGAGAAAATCTGCCGGCGGATGGGCAGGTCCCAGTTGCGAAAGGTCGCACGGGCAGCGACAGGCGAGCCGGCCCAGGAGCTGCCGCGCAGCACCTTGTGGCCACTGCCGAAGAAGACCTCGGAATACTCGCGGTAGGGGAAGGCGTCGAAGCCTGGGTAGGGCTGGAAGTCGGAGTCTGTCCACTCCCAGACGTCTCCCACAAGGCCGAGGGCGCCGCAGGCGCTGGCGCCCGCCGGGAAGCTGCCGACAGCGAGCGGGTGCCCGGCGCGTGGCCAGAGGTTGGCGTGCGCGGGCCCGGGGGGCTGCTCCCCCCAGGGGAAGGTGCGGGGTGTCCCTGTCGGCGTCCAGCGCGCTGCCTTCTCCCATTCCGCTTCGGTGGGCAGGCGCTTCCGCACCCAGCGGGCATAGGCAGCGGCCTCGTACCAGCACACATGCGCCACGGGCTCCTCCTCCGGGAGCGGCTCCCACTGGCCGAAGCGCCGGCGTTGCCAGCCCCCCGGGGTGGGACGCCAGTAGGCCGGGTGCTCGAGGCCCGCCGTCAGCCGGTGCTCCCAGCCCGCTCCTGTCCACAGCGCGGCGTCGCGGTAGCCGCCCGCCTCGATGAAGTGGGCGAAGTCAGCGTTGGTGACTGGGGTGCGGTCAATGAAGAAGTCGTTCAGCGCGGTGGTGTGTGCCGGCCGCTCGTTGTCATAGGCCCAGGCGTCGTCCGTCCCCTGGGTACTTGGACCGCCGGGAACGCGCACCTCGCCGCGCATCGGGTGCGTCGGTGGGGGCGGGGCTGTCCCGTCGCCTACCGGTGGGGCGAGCGGGACACGGGTGATGAGTTGCAGGGTGGCGAGCAGCGTTTCGATGTGCTGCTGCTCGTGCTGCGCCACCATTCCGTAGACGAAGCCGCCGGCAAGCAGGCGCTCCGGTGCTCCGGGCCCCGGGCCGCGCTCCAGAAGCGCAAGCGTGCGCTCGCGAACGCGCGCCGCGTAGCGCAGGGACTCCCCCAGGCCGAGAAGCGGGAGACTGGAGCGGTCGGGCCGCGGATTGCGGAGGGCGTCGTAGAGGGTGTCGAGGCGCCTGTCCCCCACCGCCTCCCCGCCGAGCGCGCGCACCAGCCACTGCTCCTCGTAGTTGGCCACGTGGGCCAAGTCCCACACGGGCGGTGACATCAGCTCCGAGTGCTGGTGGACGAGTTCTTCCGCCGGGACAGGTGCGAGCAGCGCCAGGAGGCGCTCGCGGGCCAGCGTCAGCTCTTCCCGGGCGCGCTCCCCCCAGGGCGGTGCTGCGCGGCGGCTGGGCAGGGGCCTCCGCATGTCAGGTTGCAGAGGCTGCGTCAGCTCCCGGGGGTCGCGCAACCCGTCGCCGGTGACAAAATTGTCGTCCTGTGCGCTTTTAAGCAACGCTTACAGCGCGAGCGTCGAAATAGACAATGCAAGGCATATGTCTTTGAAGCCACCGCCCCCTGTGGCAGTGTCCGCCGCTCGGGGGAAGCACCAGAGAGGAGCGAATCCGGAGATGTCCGTCGACAAGGCCTTTCGAGAAATGATTAGCGCGGAGGTGCAACAGCAGCTGAAGTCGTTTCAGACAACCCTCGTGCGTGACTTGAGCGCCCTGCGCGCGCTGGTGGAGGGTCTCGGTCCCATCGCCAGCTTGTTGGGGGTCTCCTCGCCGAGTGGACGTCGCCGTGGCCCGGGCCGCCCTCCGGGTGCTGGCCGCAAGGCGGCCGGGCGGCGTGGCCGCCGTACCCGGCTGCCGGCCGGGGGCGCCTGCGCCATCATCGGCTGCAAGCGGCCCAGCCGGACCAAAGGCTATTGCTCGGCGCACTACCAGAAGCTGCGCATGCTCAGCCGCAGCGACCGCCGTCCGGCGGACTGGAAGGACTACGCCGCACCCCAGTCGGTGACGGACCTCGTGCTTCCGCGCGGACGCGCCGCGCACAAGAAGAAGGACTCGAGCGGCAGCTGAGTGCCGTTCGCCCGTCCCAATGCCCGGCCGGGAACTGGAGCCTGGAATCAAGGTGGACCTGGCCGGGTCCACCACCTATGCGGATTACCTGCGCCTGGACCTCGTCCTGTCGGCGCAGCGGCCGCGCTCCAGCCCGGAGCACCACGACGAGCTGCTGTTCATCATCCAGCACCAGACGAGCGAACTGTGGCTGAAGCTGCTGGTCCATGAGTTGCTGGCGGCCCGGCGCCACGTCCAGGCCGACCAGCTGGAACCGACCTTCAAAATCCTGGCGCGGGTGGGGCAGGTCCAGCGGATGCTATTCGAGCAGTGGGCCGTCCTGGAGACACTGACCCCCAGCGAGTACCTCTCCTTTCGCAACGTCCTGGGGCCGGCCAGTGGCTTTCAGTCCCACCAGTACCGCGCCGTGGAATTCCTGCTCGGCAACAAGGACAGCAAGGCGCTGCTCCCGCACCGGCACACCCCGGACGTCCATGCCTGGTTGAGCGAATTGCTGGCCGCGCCCAGCCTGTATGACGAGTTCCTGCGGCACCTGGTCCGGCGCGGCCTGCCGGTGCCCGCCGAACGGGTGGAGCGCGACTTCACCCTTCCGTATGAAAGACACCCGGGCGTGACGGCAGTGTTCCGAACCATCTATGAGGCCCCCGAGCGCTACTGGGATGGCTATGAGATGGCCGAGAAGCTGGTTGACGTCGAGCAGCGCTTCCAACTCTGGCGCTTCCGCCACATGCTTACTGTCCGCCGCATCATCGGGGGCCGTCCGGGGACGGGCGGCAGCTCCGGCGTCCCGTTTCTGCAGCGGGCCCTGGACCTCACCTTCTTCCCGGAGTTGTGGGACGTCCGCACCGAGCTCCAGCCACCGACGTAGAGAGGCCGGGCAGCGTCGGGGCCGGGCACTACGCTGTCCGGCGGCCGCCACAGAGGTCTCCCTGCGGGAGGCGCACCCTTGGACCGAGCGACATACGCCGAAGCCGAGCTGGTCCAGAACCGAGTCTCAGTGCTCCTGATTGGGGGCACGACCGCCGAGCGCCGGGCCTGGGCGGAAGAGGCGGCCATGCGGCTCGGCTGGTCCGTCACCGGGGTAACGATGGCCTCTGCGCTGCCCGCGGCGCTGGCGCTGAAACAGGGCGTCGTCCTGGTCGAGGACGTCCTGGCGCTGGGCGAAGCTGCTCAGCAGCAGCTGGTCCGGTGCCTGCAGACGCAAGAGGAGCGACCGAAGCTGGTGGTGGCGGTGCCGTCTGCTGCGGCGGCCACGGTGGCCAGCGAGGGCCTGCGCCTGGACCTGCACTACGCCCTGCGCCTGGCCCGGGTGGACCTCGAGGAACCCGGCCTGCGCGACGTCCTCACCAAGCGCCGTGCGCGCCGACCCGCCCCTCCGCCGGCGTCCGTGCCCACCGGCCCCCGCCCTGGCGCGCGTCCCGGCCCGGCCAGGCGTCCGACGCCTGCCAAGAAGGCGGTGAAGCGCCACAAGCGTGCGCCGGCCGCGGCCAAGCGCTCGCGGCATTAGCGGGCCCGGTCGGGACGTGTCAGTCCAGCCGGCGCACGTCGCGGGCGAGGCGTTCCAGCGCGTCCGCGTCCGTGGAGTCGTAATAGCCGCGAATGCGCCCCTGCCCATCCACCAGCACCAGGTGGACGCCGTGGATGAGATTCAGCACGTCGTCGGCGGCGCCCTCGTGGACGACCGAGATTTTGAAACCCTCGGTGACGGCGCGCTGGACGCTGGCTGTGTCTCCGGTGAGGAAATGCCAGCGCGGCGAGGTGGCGCCGTGCTGGGCGGCGAAGGCGCGCAGGCGCTCTGGCGTGTCGAAGTCCGGGTCGACGCTGACAGACACCAGGTGGACGCGCTCTCCCAGCCGGGGCTGCAGCGCGGCCAGCCGCTCCGTCATGAGGGGGCAGACGCTGGGGCAGCGGGTGAAGACGAAGTCCGCCACCCAGGGCTTGCCGGCCAGCGCCTCGGGGCCAAAGGCCACTCCGTTCTGGTCGGTGAAGCGGAAGGCCGGCACCGTGCCGAGGACGGGAAGTGGCGGGGAAGGCGGACCGAGTGCCTGGCGCAGCAGCGGCAGCGCGAGGATGGCAGCCAGGAAGAACGTCCAGAACGCCGGATGGCTGATGGCGCGCAACGCAGGGGAGGCGGACTGTTCCATCTTGTCTTCGGACGGGGCAGTGCAGTAGCCGGCAGGGACGGCAGCGTCAAACGCAAAACGTGCGTCGAAAAGCGCCACCGCGACGCCCGGTGACAGCCAGTGGAACCCCTCGCCATTGCAGTCGAATTCGGGCCGGGGCGGGGGCGGGCGGCGCTTGGGTTGACATCCGAGACGCGCAGCAGCAAAACCCCGTCGCCCCAGAAGCGGCAGGAGGGCATTTCCCAAGATGGACGTCGACTACACACGGCACGCACACGCGCGGTTGTTTCAGAATGACTTTCTCGAAGTCACCTCCAAGGTGCACCCGGCGGTGCCTTTCGTGGTGTACCTCCCGGTCGTCGTCGGCACGCTTGCCTGGGGCCTGGCGCGCGGCCTGACCACCCCTTGGGGTGCGGTGGCCTTCTTCCTGGCGGGCTGGCTGGTGTGGGACGTGGCGGAGTACGTCATCCACCGCGGCTTCTTCCACTGGGAGGGCAACGGCCCGCTCACCCGCAAAATCCACGACGTCATCCACGGCTACCACCACCGCTTCCCGGATGACCCGATGCGTCTGGTGATGCCGCTCGGGGCGAGCATCCCGCTGGCTCTGGTCATCGCCGGCGGGCTGTACCTTTTCGGCACGCCCTTCGTCACCCTGCCGCTGTTCGCCGGCTTCGTGAGCGGGTACCTCTGGTACGACTTCGTGCACTACTCCACGCACGCGCGTGAGCCCAGGACGGCCTGGGGCAAGGCCATTCGCTCGCACCACATGGCGCACCACTTCGCCTGTCCGGACAGGAATTTCGGCATCAGCCACCGCTGGATTGATGCGCTGGTGGGCACCCTGCGGCAGCGCAGCCGTTCCGCCGCCTGAAGTCCTCGCGGCCCGGGGGGCGTTCCCCGCGCGGGGGCTTAGGTGCCGGCGGCGGCCGTCGGCTGGAAGAGCTGGTTGAATTCCCCCAGTGCCTGGTTGAGGGTGGCCTTGGCGTCCGCGGTGAGTTCCTTCTTCTCGCGGAGGGTGGCGGTGACGGCCGGATACTTGCTGTCGACGAATTCGACGAGTTCCGTGGCCCAGCGGGTCATATCGGCCACTGGGATGTCCCGGGCCCAGCCGCGCTTACCGGGGTCGTCCCGGTTGGTCGCCGCCGTAAATCTGGATGACCTGGTGCTCGACCGGCATGGGCGCGTACTGCCCCTGCTTGAGCAGCTCCACCAGGCGCGCGCCGCGGGCGAGCGTCTCCTGGGTGGCCTTGTCGAGGTCGGAGCCGAACTGCGCGAAGGCCGCCAGCTCGCGGTACTGGGCGAGGTCGAGCTTGAGCGTGCCGGCCACCTGCTTCATGGCCTTGATCTGCGCGGCGCCGCCGACGCGCGACACCGAGATGCCGACGTTGATGGCCGGGCGAACGCCCGAGAAGAAGAGATCGGTCTCGAGGAAGATCTGCCCGTCGGTGATGGAGATGACGTTGGTCGGGATGTAGGCCGAGACGTCGCCGGCCTGGGTCTCGATGATGGGGAGCGCGGTGAGCGAGCCGCGCGCCTTCGTCATCCGACAGCTTCGCGGCGCGCTCGAGCAGGCGGCTGTGGAGATAGAAGACGTCGCCCGGGTACGCCTCGCGGCCCGGCGGGCGGCGGAGCAGCAGCGACAGCTGCCGGTAGGCGACGGCCTGCTTGGAGAGGTCGTCGTAGACGATCAGAGCGTGCATCTTGTTGTCGCGGAAGTACTCGCCCATGGTGACGCCGGTGTAGGGCGCGAAGAACTGCATCGGCGCCGGGTCCGACGCGTTCGCCGGCGACGACCACCAGTGTACTCCATCGCGCCGTACTGCGTCAGCTTGTCGACCACCTGCGCGACGGTGGACTGCTTCTGGCCGATCGCGACGTAGATGCAGTAAACGTCCTGGCCCTTCTGGTTGATGATGGCGTCGATGGCGACCGCGGTCTTGCCGGTCTGGCGGTCGCCGATGATCAGCTCGCGCTGGCCGCGGCCGATGGGGACGAGCGCGTCGAGGGCCTTGATGCCGGTCTGCAGCGGCTCGTGCACGCCTGCGCGCTGGACGATGCCGGGCGCCTTCACCTCGATCCGGCGGGTCTCCGTCGCCTCGATCGGTCCCTTGCCGTCGATCGGTTCTGCCGAGCGCGTTGACGACGCGGCCGAGCAGGCCCTTGCCGACCGGGACCGAGGCGATGCTCCCGGTGCGTCGAACGGTGTCGCCCTCGCGCAGGTCCTGGTAGTCGCCCATGATCGCGACGCCGACGTTGTCCTCCTCGAGGTTGAGCACGAGGCCGTTCACGCCGCTGGCGAACTCGACCAGCTCGCCGGCCTGCGCGCCTTCCAGGCCGTAGACGCGGGCGATGCCGTCGCCGATGGAGAGGACGGTGCCGGTCTCGGCGACGGTGACCTTCTTCCCGTAGTCCTGAATCTGTTCCTTGATAATCCTGCTGATTTCGTCGGCGCGAATTTCCATGGCGCTCCCGGGTCGCGAAAGGGCGCGCCCTCGTACCACCGGCGGCTCGGGAGGGCAACGCTGGAGCGGCCCGCGCCTGCGCCGCACCGGTCCCGCTTCTCAGCTGCCTCCCGCTCGCCGCCGGCCGCTGGCGCGGCGTTGCCGCTCGGCCTTGGCGGGCTGTCAGCGCGGCGGGACGAGCTTCACGTTGAAGGTGTAGCCCACCGCGACCGGCTTGCCCTGGAAGGTCACCGGCGCGTAGCGCGAGGAGTAGAGGTTTTCGAGCACCGCCTCCTCCAGGAAGGGCAGGGTCTTGAGGACGGTGCAGCGCTCCACCCGTCCCTCGACGGTGATGCTGCACTTCACAATCATCGTCCCTTCCACGTGCGCTTCGAGGGCCTCGCGGCTGTAGGAGACGGGCTTGCCGGGAGTGGTCAGCACCGGGCGCGTCATTCCCTCGCCGAAGGGCACCACGTCGCCGGGCAGAATCGGGGCGGCCGCGGGCGCCGGTGCGGCGGTGGTGACAGTCGGGGGGCCGGCGGCGGGCCGCGCGGGGGCGGTGGTGGCCGCGGCAGCGGCCGCCGCCGGGACGGGGAGGGGCACGGTGGCGTCGCGCTCCTTCTCGCGCTCCTCACGCGTCAAAGGCACCGGTGTGGCGACGCGCGTGACCACCTTCTTCTGCAGCCTGGCATTCACCACCACGTCACCCGACCCGCCCGAGGTGATGGCCTGGTTCGGGTAGCCTTCCAGGACGAGCACCATTTCCGCACTCGCCATCCCGTCCGCCCCAGCGGGGAGCTCGAAGACTGGCGGGCGTGGAGCCGAGGTCATGCCTGCCGACGAAGATGTGAGCGCCCTGCGGCTCCGTCGAGACGTGGAAGCGCACCATCTTGCGTTCCACCGGTGCTGGTGCCTCCGGGGGCGGGGGTGCCGGCTTCACCGCCGGTGCCGGTGTGGCGACGACGGGCGCGGTGGCCTCGGGCTGGGGGTGCGTTCCGTGGGACATGAAGAGCCAGGTGAGGGCGAAGCCGCCGCCCAGGGCCAACAGCAGGCCGGCGATGAGGACCAGGCGCTGCAGCGCCCGGGCGCGGACCGCCGCCGGGCCTTCTTCCTCCGCGATGTCGATGGCCATGGTGTTGGCCTCGGGCGGGGGCGTGAGCGAGGCCAGGTGCGCGCCGGTGGTGACCGCCGGAAGCGGCGGGGGCGTGGGGTGCACGCCGGACCGGCGGTCCTGGAAGATGCCGCTCGCTCCGCTGATTTGTGCGGCGTAGCGGATGGCCTCCAGCAGCTCATCCATCGACTGGAAGCGTGCCAGGGGGTCCTTCTCCAGGCACTTCAGCAGCACGGCTTCGACCTCGGCCGGGACGTCCAACCCGGGTCGCGCATCCCGAAGCCGCTTGGGCGGCTCCTTCATGTGCAGGAAGATGACCTCGAGGTAGTCCTTGCCGAGGAAGGGCGGACGCCCGGTGAGCATCTGGTACATCAGGATGCCCAGGGAATAGACGTCGCTCCTCGGGTCGGCGACGTTGCGCGCCTGTTCCGGGGCCATGTACTGGGGGCTGCCGAGGAAGACGCCGTTCTGGGTGACTTCCGGGTCCCCCGGCGTGAGGTCGCTCAGGAAGGACTTCACCAGCCCGAAGTCGAGGACCTTCACCATGTCCTGGTCGGCCTCGTTGAGCAGCATGACGTTGGCCGGTTTGAGATCGCGGTGGATGACGCCCAGCTTGTGGGCCTCGCGCAGCGAGCGACACACCTGCTGGCCGATGTCGAGGACGCGCGTCCAGGGCAGCGTCTTCTCCAAGGCGAGCACCTCGGCCAGGGTCTGGCCTTCGAGGTACTCCATGGCGATGAAGAAGATGCCGTCGTCGGTCTGGCCGTAGTCGATGACGGTAACGGTGTTGGGGTGACGAAGCTTGGAGGTGAGGCTGGCCTCCAGGAAGAAGCGCCGCTTGAACGCCGGGTCCTTCTCCGCCGGGAAATTGGGGTTGAGGATTTTCAGGGCCACCACGCGCTCGAGCGGCGACTGCATCGCCTTGTAGACCTTGCCCATCCCTCCCGAGCCGAGTGGCTCCACGATGCGAAAGCGACCGTTGAGGACTCGGCCAATCAGCGGATCAGCTGCGGGAAACGTCGATGCGGAAGGGCCCTGGGGATCGCCCTCGAGCATGGGGTTGTGTCTCCTGGAGAGAGAGGCAGCGACAACTTTGTCGACGCGCGGTTGCCAGCCGATGAAACCACAACTGGCAAGGGGTGGACAGCATCCGGCCATCCCACCTGGACACCGGTGCGGGAAGGGTGCGCTGCGGATCTGTAGTCAACTCAGCGTTTCAGTGCGCGGCGAATCTCGTCCAGGCCTGTGCGCAGCGTGCCGTCGTACAGCACCGAGCCGACCTGCGCTGAGACGCCGCCGAGCACGGTTGGGTCCACTTCGGTTTCCAGCAGCACGCGGGCGTGGGTGACGGCTTCGAGGGCCTTCTGCAGCTGCTGGAGGGTGTCCGGGGAAAGCGCAGTGGCGCTCACCACCCGGCCGCGGACGCGTCCGGCCCGCTCGTCGGCGAGGTCCCGGAACTGCCGGGTGATGTCACTCAGCGACCGGAGGCGTCGGCGGTCGACCAGCAGGCGCAGGAAGCGGGGCAGGGGCTCGGCGTCGATGGGAAGCTGCCGGATCAGCACGTCGAGCACGGCGTGCTGCTGTGTGGCCGTGTACGTCGGGTCGTCGATGAAGGCGCGCAACTCCGCGCGTTCGCGCACCAGCGCGGTGAGGGATTCGAGCTGGGCAGAGAGGCGGTCGGTGTCGGCGCCGGCGGCGGCCTCGAGGAGCGCGCGGGCGTAGCGGCGAGCGACGGAGACATGGACCATGGCGAGCGCGCAGTTAGCACACGGTTTGGGAAAGCGGCAACGAATGCAGGCGCGGGTGTCACCTCGGCTGCGCCTTGCTCCCACCCAAAGGCACAGTGGGAAGCTTTCGACGGTTCCCCATGTCCCAGCCCGTCGTTGGCATTGACCTCGGTACCTCCACCAGCGCCGTTGCCACCGTGGACGAGGGAGGCCCGCGCATCATCCCCAACCGGCGGGGGCGCGCCCTGACGCCGTCCTTGGTCGGATTTGCACCGGACGGCATGCGGGTGGTGGGGGAAGGGGCCCGGAGTGTCGCCGAGGAGCACCCGGCCGACGTGGCCTCGGCGACCAAGCGCTTCATTGGCCGGCGCTGGACCCCGGAGCTGGCGCGCTCGGCGCGGGCGCTGGTGCCCTACCCGTTGCTGGAAGGACCCAATGGCGAGGTGCGGGTGCGCATCGCGGGCCGGGTGCTTCCGCTGACCCAGGTCTCGGCGATGATTCTGGGAGAGCTGAAGCTGGACGCGGAGGCCCACTTCGGCCGGCCCGTCAGCAACTGCGTCATCACCGTCCCGGCCAACTTCGACGACTTGCAGCGCGCCGCCACGCGGGAGGCGGCGCACATCGCCGGCCTCAACGTCCTGCGCCTGGTGAATGAGCCCACCGCCGCCGCCGTCGCCTACGGGCTGACCTCCAACTTCCGCGGCCGCGCGCTGGTGTTCGACCTTGGTGGCGGCACCTTCGACGTCTCCATCCTGGAGGTGGAGAATGGCGTCTTCCAGGTGAAGGCCACCGGCGGTGACCCCATTTTGGGTGGCGAGGACTTCGACGCCCGGGTGGTGCAGTGGCTGCTCGAGCAGGTGGCGGACAGCCACCGCGAGGCCGCGGCACGGGACACCCTGTCGATGCAGCGGCTGAAGGTGGCGGCCGAGCTGGCCAAGCGCGAGCTCACCCTCAGCGAGGCCGCCCTGGTCTCGGTGACCGGCCTGGGCGACCACCGGCCGGGGGGGACGCTGGTGGACATGGAAGCCTCGCTCAGCCGCGCGGAGTTTGAAACGCTGTGCGAGCCGCTGAGCGAACGCTGCCTGCAGACCTGCCAGGCGCTGATGGTCGAGGCCCACGCCAACCCGAAGGACTTCGACGCGGTGCTGATGGTGGGGGGGATGACGCGCGTGCCGATGGTGCGCCGGCTGGCGGCGGAGTACTTCGGGCGGTCGCCGGTGGTGGGCGTGAATCCTGACGAGGTGGTGGCCCTCGGCGCGGCCGTGCACGCCAGCGAGCTCTCAGAGCGCGGCGGGGAGGCTCTCCTCATCGACGTGGCCAGCCACTCCATCGGGGTGGCCGTCTACGGCGGGGGCATGCGGTGCCTGGTGGCGAAGAACACGCCCATTCCGGTGGTGGCGCGCGAAGTCTTCCTCCCGGCCAGCGCCGGACAGGCGCGGGCGCGCATCGAGATTCTCCAGGGCGACAGCGACGGTGTTTCGGACAAGGCCAAGCTAGGCGAGGTGCTGCTCTCGGACCTGCGGGCGAAGACGCGTTCGGAGGCTCCGCTGGAGGTCACCTTTGAGCTGTCCAGCGAGGGTACCCTGAGCGTGCGGGCGATGGACCTGTCCTCCGGGCTGTCGCAGGCGGTGAAGCTCGAGCAGCGTACGGAGCTCTCGCCGACGGAGGTGAAGCAGCTCCGAGCGGAACAGAAGGCCTACCACAAGAACCAATCCCCGCCCGAGGTGCAGGCGATGCGTTCCTTCTCGGAGTTGCTGGCGCGCGGCGAACAGCTGACGCGCGCGCTCAGCGAGGCGGCCGCCCCCGAGCGGGCCGACGCCCACGCCCTGGTGGAAAGCGTCCGCCGGCTGGTGGCCCTGGGCCGCTCGGCCTTCCGTTCCGGAAACCGCCAGCAGATGGCGGAAGTCACCCGTCGGCTGACGACGCTGATGGAGACGGCCGCCGCCTGACAGGGCGCCTGCGCGCCGGGGGCTATTTCCCGGGAACGCCCGCGGCGGCCTCGGCGCTGGCCGCCTCGATGAGTTTGTAGAAGGTCTTCCGGTCAACCTCCAGCAGCCGGGCGGCCTCGCTCTTGTTGCCTCCCACCGCCCGCAGCACGTGGGCGGCGTAGCGCCGGCTCAGCTCGGCCAGCGACGGCATGTCGTCGAAGAGGCCTTCGGTCTTGGCCTGGGCATCGCCGATGGGGGCCGGAAAGTCCTGGGGCCCGAGCACGCCGATGACGTTGAGGGCGAGGGCCCGGGCGACGACATTCTCCAGCTGGCGCACGTTCCCCGGCCAGTCGTAGGCCTGCAGCCGTGCCTTGGCCTCCTCCGTCACCACCGGGCGTGCACCGCCCCGGGCGTGAAGGGCCGCGAAGTGCTCGACCAGTGCCGGGATGTCTCCCCGGCGGTCGCGCAAGGGTGGCAGGTGCAGGTGCACCACGTCCAGCCGGTACAGGAGGTCCTCTCGGAAGCGGCCTTCCTTCACCAGCTGGGGCAGGTCCTTGTTGGTCGCCGCCACCACCCGGACGTCCACCCGCACCGCGGTGCTCTCGCCCACCCGGCGGATGGTGCCCTCCTGCAGGGCGCGCAACAGCTGGCTCTGGATTTTCGGGCCGACGTCCCCAATCTCGTCCAGAAACAGCGTCCCCCCGTTGGCCTCCTCGAAGAGGCCGCGCCGGAAGCCGGCGGCGCCGGTGAAGGCGCCCTTGGCGTGGCCGAACAGTTCGCTCTCCATCAACGACTCGCTGATGGCGCCGCAGTCCACCGGGACGAAGGGCCCGGCGCTGCGCAGCGAGCGCTGGTGGAGGCTTCGGGCCACCTGTTCCTTGCCGGTGCCGGTCTCCCCGGTGATGAGGACCGGCACGTTGGTGGAGGCAGCGCGGGCCACCTGCTTGTAAACCTCGAGCAGCCCGGCACTGCGCCCCACCAGCTCGGGCTGCTTCACCTGGCTGCGCAGCGTGCGGTTCTCCTCGACCAGCCGCTTCTGCTCGAGCCCGCGGCGCGCTACCCGGACGATGGCGTCGACGTCGAAGGGCTTGGACAGGTAATCGAAGGCGCCCTGCTGGATGGCGTCGAGGGCGCCCTCCACGTTGCTGAAGGCGGTGATGACCACCACCGCGGTGTCCGGGCTCGCGTCCTGGGTGGCCTTGAGCACCTTCATGCCGTCCTGGGCATCCGGCATGGCCATGTCGGTCAGCACCAGGTCCATCTGGGCAGCGCCGCGCAGCACCTCCTCGGCCTCCGCCACGCCGGCGGCTTCCGTCACCTCGCCCAACGGGGCGAGGAGGCGGCGTAGCAGGCCTCGGGCGTGGGGGTCGTCGTCGACGACGAGGATTCGGGGAGTCATCGCGGTTCGGCCAGCACTTGAGCTCGAACCGGGGTGGGCCCGGGCGCTCGGACTTCGGGTGGGGACAAGGGCAGCCGCACCCTCACCAGCGTGCCGGCCCCCGGTGCGGATTGAACCTGAATGGTGCCGCCATGCGCCTCCACCAGGCGCTTGGTGGTGGCCAGGCCCAGGCCGTGGCCGGGGAGGCCCCGGGCCTCCGGGCCGCGGAAGAAGGGCTGGAACAGGCGCTGGCGCGTCTCCTCCTGAATCCCCGGGCCGTTGTCGCTGACGTCGAGCACGGCCCAGGGCCCCTCGGCCAGCACGCGCACGGCCACCAGTGCGCTGGCGCGACCGGCGGAATACTTCACCGCGTTGGAGATGAGGTTGCGGGCGATGGACTGCAGCAGGGCCGCGGGCATCTCCACCCGGACGTGGGGCTGCAGCCGCCGGTCCAGCCGCACGTGCTGCAGCGCGGCCACCTGGTCGAGCTCCAGCAGGATGGTGGTGACGGCGGTGTCCACCTCGGCACCGGGGGCTTCGCTGCGGGTGCCGGCGCGACAGAATCGCAACAGGCCCTCCACCAGCTCGACCATCCGCGTGGCGGAGGCTTCGGCCTCGGCCAGCATCTCCCGCACGTCGGGGTCGTTGACGGCCGGCGAGCGCGCAATCAGCGTGAGGTAGCCCTTGAGGGGGTTGAGGGGGCCGACCAGGTCGTGTGCCACGCGGCTGGCGAAGGCGTCGAGCTCCTTGTTTCGACGGTCCAGCTCCTCCAGCTGCGCCTCGATGGTGCGCTCCTGGCGCCGCAGGATGCGCACCATGCTGGTGCCCACCAGGAGCGCCATGATGATGGAGATGGCGGCCACCAGCGTGCCAACCAGGGTGGTCTTGGTCCGAAGGTTCTCCCGCTGGTGAAGCAGCTTCCGGGTCTCCTCGCCATTCTTGACCGAGAGCTCGGCGGCCAGCGTGTCCAGCTTGGTGCTGATGGGGCGCAGCTCGGCTTCCAGGTGCTGGCGCGCGCGCTCAAGCTCCCTACGGTTGCTGAACTTGAGGGCCACCCGGGCGGATTGGGCGAGCTGCCGCGCCGTCTCGTCGAAACGGTTCCAGACTTCCTTTTCCCCCTCCGGAAGGTCGCGCGTGTACTGGACTCGCGCTTCCTTGGCGTCGGCGAGCACCTCCTCCATCCGGGCGTCGGCTTCCTGCCTCAGCTCGTCGGTCGAGGCCTCGATGTGGTCGTTGACCTTGTCCTGTAAGTCGAGGGCGTCGGCGCGAATGCGGCCGATGAGCTGCTCGCGTTCGAGGGCCTGCTCAAACAGCTCATCGATGCGGACGTTGGTGTGTAGCTCGTTCCAGAGCGTGAAGCCGGCCACCAGCGTCAGCAGCCCAACAATAAAGACGAACGCCGCGCGGTACCGGCGAAACGAGGAGTGAAACGCGGAGTCAGTCAAAGGCGAGCGCATCCTGACATAGGCAACTGGAGCCAGCGCAGGTGTTTCCAGTGAGGGTGTAGCCGGCAGTGTGGGGAGTTTGTCCTCAGGTCCGGCGGGCGGGGTGAGGAATCCTTCCTCACATAACAGGCGCCAGGAGGCGTCATTCCGCGTGGCATGGAAGCTGCTCTACCCCCCGGTACACGGCGGGGCATGACGTTCCGCCGGCTTTCCAAAGGGAAGACACACTATGAAGAACCTCGTGACCGCGCTGGTGCTTGCGACGTCGTTTGCAGCTTTCGCTGATGGCACCAAGGCGGCGGCCCCGGCTGCCGATGCCAAGGCTGCCCCGGCGAAGAAGAGCACCGACAAGAAGGCCGCTGCCCCGGCCGCTGCCCCCGCCGCGAAGCCGGCGAAGGACGCGAAGGCCCCGGCCGACAAGGCGGCGGCCCCGGCGAAGTAAGTCGGCTGGTCTTTCCGTTTGAAGGCGCTCGCCCGAAGTCCGGGCTGGCGCCTTCCTTTTTTTCTGGCACGCGGCGTGCTTGGGCGTCACCGCTGACGGGGTGCTTCCGCCCCGCTCAACGCCAGGAGTCCCCTCACGTGAAGAATCTCGTCACCGCCCTTGTGCTTGCGACGTCGTTTGCAGCGTTCGCCGATGACACTAAGGCGGCGGCCCCGGCTGCGGATGCCAAGGCTGCCCCGGCGAAGAAGAGCAGCAGCAGTTCCACCCACAAGTCCTCCTCGTCCACGAAGAAGACCACGACGACGAAGCCCGCCGCGGACAAGCCGGCGGACGCCGCCCCGGCGAAGTAAGTCCCCGCCGCAGTTGCATTCCCGGAGGGTCTGCCCCAACCGGGCGGTCCCTCCGGTGTCTGCAGATGGAGGGCCTTTGCTGGCGTGGCCAAAGGGGCTCCGGTGGACCCCACGCGGTCAGCCCGGCAGCGCCGGCGTCTGCGGCGCGGGCGCGGGCGGGGCGTGCGTCAGCACCTGGAGCACGGCCAGCGGCCGTGCCAGGAATTCCCGCCACACCGCCAGGGACGTCCAGCGCGGGCGCCCGCCCGCGGCAACGCCATGGGCGGTGATGCCGGCGCGGGCCGCCAGGAACAGTGCCCGCGGCAGGTGGAAGCGCTGGGTAATCAGCAGCGCTTCCTGGACGCCATAAACACTGTGGGCCCGCCAGCAGCTGTCGAAGGTGGACGTCCCTTCCAGGTCGCCCAGGAGCGCGCGCTCCGGCACCCCGGCATTCACCAGGTAGTGCCGCATGGCACGAATCTCGTCGTGGTGCGCCTCGGCATTGCCGGTAAGGAGCAGCCGCTGCACTTTCCCGGCGCGGAAGAGGGCCAGGGCCGTCTCCAGTCGCTCGGCCAGAAGCGGCGAGGGTTCCCCCCCGGGCGCGAGGCCCGCGCCAAACACCACCCCCACCGGGGCGGCCGGCGCGCTGGGCAAGGGGACAATCTGCGGCGCGTAGGCGACGTCGATGAGGACGGATGGCAGCACGCAGAGGCCCACCACGAGGCCCAAGGCAATGAGGGTCAGGCGGCGAAGAGGGCGGCGGGGCATGTCCAAAGGGGGGGTAGCGACGGGGCAACCCCCTGTCAGCATCCAGCAGTCTGACTGTCATCACCGACGTTGATTTTTCGCCGGGGCTGCGACATACGCTGCGCCGCCCCGGGCGGGGCCTGTCTGCCCGGGCCCCTTTCTCCAGATGGCTAGCCTCCGAGACATCCGCAAGCGTGTGCGCTCATTCAAGAGCACACAGCAGATTACCAAGGCCATGAAGATGGTCTCGGCGGCCAAGCTGCGCCGGGCCCAGGAGGCTCTCTTCGCCACGCGGCCGTATTCCATGCTGCTCGAGCGGGTGCTCCGCGATGTCGCGGCCCGGCACGGTGACGTCACCCACCCACTGCTCATCCCCCGCGCCCAGCCGAAGCGCGTCGAGGTGCTGGTGCTGTCCTCGGACCGCGGGCTGGCCGGCGCCTTCAACTCCAACGTCCTGCGTCGCGTCTCGCGCTTTCTCTACGAGAAGGGCTCTGCCGATGAGGGCATTCGAGCTCTCCACGGTGGGGCGCAAGGGCCTGGAATTCTTCCGGCGCCGTGGTGTCCACATCCGCAAGGACTATCCAGGCCTTTTGAGCAAGGTGAGCTACGCCGCGGCAGCGCAGCTGGCCGCGGAGGTCGGCGAGGAGTTCCTCTCCGGCCGGGTGGATGAGGTGTACATCTGCTTCAACACCTTCCTTTCCGCCATCAGCCAGCGCGTCGAGTTTCTCCGCGTGTTGCCGCTGGAGAACCTCGTCCCGGACAGCGTCACGCCGCCGCAGACCGGTCCGCGCTCGCTGGTGGACTTCGAGTACGAGCCGAGCACAGAGCAGGTGCTGGAGCAGCTGCTTCCGCACGTCTGGTCCCTTCGCATCTGGCGGGGCCTGCTTGAGTCGGTGGCCTCCGAGCATGCCGCGCGGATGGCGGCGATGGACAGCGCCACCAACAACGCCAACGACGCAATCGACCGGCTGTCCCTCCTTTACAACCGCACTCGGCAGGCGGCGATTACCAAAGAGTTGATGGAAATCGTCTCCGGCGCCGAGGCGCTGAAATAGCCAACCAGGAAAGTGCCAGGAGCCATGAGCGCGACCGCACACACCGACGGAAAAATCACCCAGGTCCTCGGGCCGGTGGTGGACGTCGAGTTTCCCCCGGGGGCCATTCCGGAGATGTACACCGCCCTGCGCGTCAGCAACGCCAGCCTGGGGGACCAGCCGGACAACCTGGTCCTCGAGGTGGCGCAGGACCTGGGCGAGAACACCGTTCGTACCATCGCCATGGACAGCACCGACGGGCTGGCGCGCGACCAGGTGGTGAAGAACACCGGCGCCCCCATCAGCGTCCCGGTGGGCAAGGCCACGCTGGGCCGCATCCTCAACGTCATCGGCGAGCCGGTGGACGAGCCTCGGCCCGGTGAAGGCCGAGGAGCACTGGCCCATCCACCGCGCGCCGCCCACCTTCACCGACCAGGACGTGAAGGTCCAGCAGTTCGAGACGGGCATCAAGGTCATCGACCTGCTGTGTCCCTTCACCCGCGGCGGCAAGATCGGCCTGTTCGGCGGCGCCGGCGTCGGCAAGACAGTGCTTCTCACCGAGCTCATCCGCAACGCGGCCATCGAGAAGGGTGGCTTCTGCGTCTTCGCCGGAGTCGGCGAGCGCACCCGCGAGGGCAACGACCTCTACCGGGAATTCCAGGAAGGGCAAGGTCATTCGGCTGGATGACCTGCAGAAGAGCCAGGCGGTGCTGGTGTACGGCCAGATGAACGAACCGCCCGGGGCCCGCGCCCGCGTCGGGCTGTCGGCGCTGACGATGGCCGAGTACTTCCGCGACGACGAAGGCCAGGACGTGCTCCTCTTCGTCGACAACATCTTCCGCTTCACCCAGGCCGGCTCCGAGGTCTCGGCGCTCCTCGGCCGCATCCCCTCCGCCGTCGGTTACCAGCCGACGCTGGCCACCGAGATGGGCGAGCTGCAGGAGCGCATCACCTCCACCAGCAAGGGCTCGATCACCTCGGTGCAGGCCATCTACGTGCCCGCCGACGACCTCACCGACCCGGCGCCGGCCACCACCTTCGCCCACCTCGACGCGACCATCGTGCTCAGCCGCGCCATCTCCGAGCTCGGCATCTACCCGGCCGTCGACCCGCTCGACTCCACCAGCCGCATCCTCGACCCGCCGATCGTCGGGCGCGGAGCACTACGAGGTCGCCCGCGAGGTGCAGAGCATCCTGCAGCGCTACAAGGAGCTGCAGGACATCATCGCCATCCTCGGCATGGACGAGCTCTCCGAGGACGACAAGCTGATGGTGTCCCGCGCGCGCAAGATCCAGCGCTTCCTGTCGCAGCCGTTCTTCGTCGCCGAGGTCTTCACCGGCAAGGCCGGGCAGCTACGTCAAGCTCGCCGACACCATCCGCGGCTTCAAGGAGATTGCCGACGGCAAGTGCGACGACATCCCCGAGAGCGCCTTCTTCTACGTGGGCACCATCGAGGAGGCCGTCGAGAACGCCACCAAGGCGGCTTGACGGCCCCGCCCCCAACCACCGAAGGGTCGACGCTTGGACATTCGCGCGCTGGCACCGCTGCTCGCTCTGCCGGCGCTGGTGGTGGCGGCGCCCAGGCAGAGCAGCGCGCATGCCTCCTCCAACGGGGTGTGGAGCATCCAGCTGGTGGAGAGCTCGCCGGACCACTGCCGCATCGAGGCGACGCGCGACGCCGACCCGGCCTGGAGTCTCGAGCGGTGCGTGGGGACGGTGGATGACCTTTTCTTCATCAGCAACGACGGCGAGCACTTCTGGGTGCTGACGGTGCTGCCCCGGATGCCTCCGCCGCGGCCGAAGCCGAAGACCGCCAAGCCCCAGTCGCCGCCGCCCGGCGAGCCGTACGTGCGTGCGGTGGTGGCGACGCTGTTCGACCGGCAGGGCCAGGTGCTGACCGAGCGCACGCTGCACGACTTCATGGCCCGGCGCTTCGACAAGCTGAGAGACCTGGACGCGCACTTCAGCTGGCTGGAAGGCGTGGTGGGCGTGCCCGGACGCCGGCCCCGCATCACCGAGGCCAACCAGGTGGAATTCGAGACGGTGGAGCCGAAGCAGTTCCGGCTGGACTTCTGAAGGAAGGGACACTGGCGATGGCAAAGCTCAACGTGGAAATCGTCACCCCGGAACGCCGGGTGGCGCAGCTGACGGCCGACGAGGTGGTGGCTCCGGCCTCCGAGGGCCTGTACGGGGTGCGACCCGGCCACAGTGCCTTCCTCGGTGTGCTGGCCGCCGGGCCGCTGACGGTGCGGACGGCGTCGCAAACCGAAGCCTGGTTCGTCGCCGGGGGCTTCTTCGAGGTGGCCGAGGACACGGTGCGGGTGCTGGCGGACCATGCCGAGCCGCTCGCCTCGCTGGACGTCGAGGGGGCCAGCGCGCGGCTGCGGGAGGCAGAACAGCGCTATGCGGCCCTGGGCCCGGGGGACCCAGGCCTGCCGGCCGCCGCCGCGGCGGTGCAGCGCGAGCGAAGCCGGCTGTACGCCGCCCGCCAGCGGCGCTGACGCAGGGCCCCTGCCGAGGCCCGCCAGGCGCACCCCCCAAGGACGGCCCTCCCCCCTTTGGCGAAGCTCGAGCTCTTCCATCGCATTGCCGAGGCGGACTCGGCGCAGCTGCGCACCTTCGTCCTGGAGGAGGGGCTGGAGACGCAGGTGCAGTTTCGCAAC
Source organism: uncultured delta proteobacterium (assembly GCA_963711265.1). Lineage (GTDB taxonomy): Bacteria > Myxococcota > Myxococcia > Myxococcales > Myxococcaceae > JADGRA01. The sequence goes on along the minus strand of CAVQDL010000014.1, from coordinate 224,467 downwards.
GTCGCCTTTCCCGAGGCAGAGGCGGCCCTGGCCAGCCATGGCGGCGGGCAGACGCCGGCGCTGTGGGACGGGGCGCGCCTGTCCCAGGGCCGGCCGGACGTCACGTCACGGCACGGCTACGGCGCCTGCTGCGGGCCGGCTGACGGCCGCGCTTGCACGACGGTGCCTTCGGCCAGCAGCGCCTCCGCCGCAGCCAGGGGGAGGGCGAGGGCCCCGTGCACCTCCCCCTGCAGGGAGGCCTCCGCCGCGGCCAGGCCCTCGGCGAAGCGCTGGGCGCCCCGGCGCCGCACCCGGGTGGCCACGCCGGCCAGGGAAAGCCCGGCCAGCAGCGTCCCGGTCGCCGTCCACACCAGCGCCAGGGCGGCCGCATTCACGTAGTAGCGGACGTCCAGCAGGGGCCCGAGGAGGTAGGCCCGCAGCGTGCGGAAGGCCACGTCCCCCAACAGCACCAGCAGTGGCAGCTGCACCACGGGGACCAGAAGCACCCGCGCCCAGCGCCACCAACGGGCCACCGCCTGTTCCACTCCCAATCCCTCCGCGTCCCGCCACGCGGCGGCCCGGGTGCGTTCCAGGGTGGCAGCCCACGCCTCGGGCGTCGGCAGCCCCAGCAATGCTGGCTTCACCCCCTGCCGCTGGGCCGCGGCGCGGGCGGGGGTGAGGGCGGCCCGGGCCTCTGCTTCCAGCAGCGGCTCGCCCCCGCCCGACATGCGTTCCGCCGTGGCGCGGGCCCGGGTGCGTGCCTGGACGGAGTCCAGCACCGCCCCGGTGGCGGCCACCAAAAGGCCGGCCGGGAGGCTGGCGCGGGCAAGCAGCGTACCGCCGAGCAGTCCACCGCCACTCCAGGCCGACAGCCGCAAGCCCCAGGCGGCCGGGCCGGAGAGGCGGGCCGCCGCCGCGCGGCGCACCGCGGCTTGCAGTGCCATGGCGGCGGCCTGAAGGCGCAGGTCGAAATCCTGCGCCAGCGCCGGCCGGGCCGTGTCCAGGCCCTGGGTGAGGGCTGCCTGGACGGTGGCTTCCAGGGCGCGGGTGGCGTCCAGCCCCCTTGCGACGCGTTGCTGCAGCTCGGCCAGGCCCCGGGCACTGTTGTCGCCGCGCACCTGGGCCGCCACGGCCTCCTCCGCGAAGCGGCGCAGCGCCGCCACCAGGGCTTCCCAGTCCTCCCCTGGCTGGCCGTCGCGGGCCCGGGCGGCACTCACCACGAAGACGGGGGGCGGCGTGGCTGCCCCCAGGGCCTCCACCGCCACCCGGGCGGCCTGGGCGGAGAGGGTGGCGCGCGCCTGGGCGCCCAGCTGGTCTGCGTGGTTGAGGACGAGGAGGAGGGCACGCCGGCGCGCGAAGGGCTGCAGCGCCTGGTTGGGGCGGGCCTCGGCCACGCTGCCCCGGTGCAGCACCACCACCGCCACGTCACACTCGGCCAGCACGTCCAGGGCCCGGTCGCGATTCTCCACGGCGACGCTATTCAAGTCCGGCGTGTCCACCAGGACTTGGCCCGTCCACCGTCCGCCCTCCTGCGGCGTGTACCGCACCACCTGGCCCACCACCTGCTGCAGCCGGCCGAGGTCCGCGCCAAGGGGGGCATAGGCCACGGCCTGGCGGCTGGTGGGGCGGGTGGTGCCCTCCTCGGCCAGCGGGGCGCCGGCCAGGGCGTTGAGGAGGGTGGACTTGCCCGCCCCGGTGCTGCCCACCAGGGCGACGCGCAGAGGGCGCGCCCCCAGCGCGCGCGTGCGCGCCACGTCCCGGGCCAATGGACGCAGGGCCTCGGCTTCGGCCGACAGGCCGGGCAGGGCCAGCGCCGTTTCCAGAAGCGAAGGGACGTCTTCAGGTTTCACGCTGCACCTTCGGCTGCGATGGCCTCGGCCGCGCGGGCGAGGCGGTCGGCCTTTTCCGTCGCGTCGGCCACCTGTCCGTCGAGGTGAGAGAGGAGGGGCCGGAAGAAGCGCGCTTCCAGGGCCTGGGCCAGCGTGCGTCCGTGCCCTTCGGCCCAGGCCAGCGAGACGTTGCGGCGGATGCCCGTCCCCAGCGCGTCGACGAAGCGCTCCATGAGGGGCGTGGACAGCAGCGTGCCGGCCCACACCGCGGCGTCCTGGCCGATGCCGCCGAAGGCCACCGTCACCACGGCGGCCGCGCCAGCGGGCACCGAATAGACGAGGGTGGCCACCGTCTGCAGGGCGCCCTCGGCGAGGCCGCCCGGCAATTCCTGGCGCACCAGCTGGCGGCAGAAGGTGTGCAGCGCGTCGCGGTCCGCCGGGGCGTCGTCCGGCACCAGGGGCCCTGGGGTGCGCAAGGCGCGCAGCGTCTCCTCGCCCAGGGCGGCCTCCAGCAGGCGCCGTCCAGCCTCCTCCCCTTTCCAGGCAGACAGTTCCGGCGCCAGCGACTCCACCAGCCGTCTCAGTCCGTCCCGCAGCAGGCCGTCCACCGTGTGGGCCAGGTCGAGCTGGGCGGCGCCGGCGTCGCCGGTGAAGGAACGTCGCATGCGCCGGCCGAGGGCCGTCACCACCGTGGCCAGGCCCCGGAAGGGCGTGCGCACCCAGCGGTGCAGGCGGCTTCTGGCGTCCAGTTCCTCCCGGAAGGCTTCCACCAGAATGTCCGCCGGGACGGCGTGCAGGGCGGCCTGGGAGCCGGTGGAGAAGAGGGCGTCCCGCAGCCGGCTCCGCAGCCGTTCCGGCTCCGCCGCCGCGGCCAGCACCGCCTCCCCCAGGCCACGCAGTTCCGCCTGCGCCTGCTGCAGCGAGGCGGCCCGGGCCTGCTGGCGCAGGCCGGCGCCCCGCACCGGGTCGGACAAAAGCGCCGACAGCGCTGGCCCGCCGTCGAGGGGCAGTGGCCGCAAGTCGGCGGTGCCCGCCTCCACCGCGGCGTCATGCGGGCTGTAGAAGCGCGCCAGCGGCGGCTGGCCCACGTCCCGGGTGAGTTTGTCCAGGTGGGCTGCCGCCAGCTGGGCGTCCGGGGCCTCGTTGTACAGCACCAGCCAGGGGCGGCCGTGGGCCACCGCCTCGCGGATGAAGGCCACCAGGGCGGCATTCTGGTAGGTGTGGCGCGAGACGACGAAGACGAGGACGTCGACGGTGACGAGGAGGGCCTCGGTGCGTTGGCGGTTGTCGGCCACCACGCTGTCCAGGTCCGGCGTGTCGAGCAGGACCAGGCCCTTTGCCAGCTGCCGAGGCTGGGCGAGGTACAGCCGTCCGACGGGGCCGGGCACGTCCACCGGCGGCGTCTCGCCGGCCGCCACCGGGACGACGCTGTAGCGGCGGGCGAGGGCCTGCTGCCCCGGCCCGGAAGCCGTCTCCGGGTGGGCCACCGCCAGGCACTGCTTGGTGAGGCCCCCTTCCGGGTGCGCGGGTGAGAGGCGCTCGCCGGCCAAGGCGTTGAAGAGGGTGGACTTGCCGACGTTGTTGGGGCCGGCAATGGCCGCCAGCAGCAGCGGGGCCTCGGCGTCGAGGCGGGGCAGCAAATCGCGCCGGAGACGCTCGCCCAGCCGGCGGGCCCGCTGGGCGTCGTCCGCGTCGAGGGAGGGCAAGAGCGCGTCCAGTGCGGCGGCGGCGTCGGCCAGCGCCGCGGGCAGTGGCAAGGAGGTGTGCAGGTGCACGGGCTTCCCCACCTCGGAGCCAATAGCATGTCGCCGCCCGGGGGTGCGCTACAGTCCCCGCCGAGGGAAACATCCTCTGCGCCCAAGAGAACCTGCACTAGAGCCCGCTCCCGAGCGCCTCCCCCCCCAGCCAGGGGCCGCCGCTGTCGTGCTGTTTCCGGAGGAGTCCCCAGCACGCGACCGGGTGTCCAGGGCGCTCGCCCAGGGTGGGCTGCAGCTGCGAGCTGGCAGCTCGCTGGCCGGTGCCGGCGCGGCGGTGGTGGACCTCGGGCAGGCCGGGGGAGCGGACGTGGTGGCGCGGCTGCGCCAGGGCTTCCGCGGCGAGGCGCTTCCGGTGGTGGTGCTGGTGCCGTCCGGCCCAGCCGGGCCGCTGGTGGGCGTCCCGGGGGCCGACGCGCAGCTGGCGCTGGACCGGGTGGAGTCGGAACTGGTGGCGCGGGTGGGGGAAGCCAGGGCGCGCCGTGCGGCCGAGCGCCGCTCCGCCGAGGGCCAGCGCAACCTGGCCTTCCTGCTGGAACTGACTGCGCGCTATGCGGAGACGGCCGACGTCGATGCGTTGCTGCACGACGTCACCCGGGAACTGGCCGAGGCGCTGGACATCGTCCGGGCCTCCCTCATCGTCGTCGACGGCGACGCCGGCGTGGTGGTGGCGGCGAGCGACGACCCGGCGCTGAAGAACTTGCGCATCGAATTGTCGCTGTACCCGGAGGTGCGGGAGGTGCTTCGCACCGGGGCGCCGGTGACGGTGGCAGACGCGCCCAGCCACCCGCTGCTGGAGGGGGTGCATCCGCAAGTCAGTGCGGCCGGCGTGCACGCCATTGCCGCGCTGCCCCTGGTGGTAGGCGGGGCGGTAACGGGGGTCTTCCTGGTGCGCGGCTCCGGGAGGCGTCCGCCCTTCAGCGCGGGGGAGGTGGAGTTCCTCGCCACCGTGGCGCACGCCACCGCGGTGGCGCTGCGCAACGCCAAGCTGGTGCAGACGGTGCGTGGCCAGACGGAACGGGAGAAGGCCGCACGGATTGTGGCCGAGCAGCAGGCGGCCACCCTGCAGCGCTTCGCCGTCTACTTCGCCCACGTCTCCGACGGCATTGCGGTGCTGGACGGCCAGGGCCGGGTGCTCTCGCTCAACCCGGCCGGCGCGGCGCTGCTGGACGTGGAGGCCGCTACGGCGCAGGGCGCCTCCATCCAGGCGCTCACCCGGGGGGCGGCCGACGCCGCGCTCTCAGAGCTGCTGGAGGCGGTGGCCCATGGCCGGCCCCGTCACCCGGTGGACCTCAGCGTCCAGACGACCGCCGGGCGCACGGTGACGCTGTCCTTCAACGGGGCGGCCCTGCAGGAGGGGGAGGCGAAAAGCATCCTCAGCTTCCGCGACGTCACCGCGCCGCGGCGCATCGCGGACGAGCTGCGCCACACCAAGGAGTTTCTGGAGAAGCTCATCGACTCCTCGGTGGACGCCATCATCGCCGCCGACGTGAACGGGCGCATCATCCTCTTCAACTCCGGGGCGGAGGCCCTCACCGGGTACAGCGCGTCCGAGGCGCTCTCGTCCCTGGAGCTGCGCAAGCTGTACCCGGATGGGACGGCACAGAATCTCATCGAGCGGCTGCGCAGCGATGAATTTGGCGGCCGGGGCCGTCTGTCGGCCACCCGGGTGGAGGTCCTCACCCAGGGAGGCGAGCGGGTGCCCGTCAACATGACGGCCTCCATCCTCTACGAGGGAGAGCGCGAGGTGGCGACGGTGGCCATCGTCACCGACTTGCGCGACCGGGTGCAGCTGGAGCGCAAGCTGTCGGACGCCGAGGTGCGCCTGGAGGAGTCCAAGCGGAACGCGGTGCTGATGGCGCTGGCTGGGACGACCGCGCATGAGCTGAACCAGCCCCTCACCTCGGTCCTCGGCTTCGCCGAGCTGCTGAAGCGCAAGCTGAAGACGGACGACGACGCCTACAAGCGGGTGGACACCATCTTCCGCGAGGCCGAGCGGATGAAGGAGATTGTGAAGAAGATTGGGAAAATCACCCGCTTCGAACTGAAGAGTTACGTGGGGGATGCGCAGATTCTGGACCTCGAGCGCACCTCGGACGAGACGGAGGAGGCCCAGGAGAAGGCCGCGGGCGAGGCGGCGACGAAGTCCAAGCTGCCCTGAGGTGGGGCCGCTCACTCCAGCTCGCGCAGCGCGCGGGTGACCTCGGCCTGGGTGACGACGCCCTTCTGCACGAGCAGCCGCACCAGGGCCCAGAAGCGCCTACGCCAGATTTCGTCCGACAGCCCGTCGTCCAGGAAGTCGGGCGGGTAGTCGTCCCGGTGCACCTGGCCCTGGGCGGACAGCGCGGCCACCGGGGCGATGCGCGGCGGGGCCGGGGGCGGCGCCATCTCCTCCCCCTCGATGACTTCGTCCTCCTCCGGGGCCTCGGCCGGGATGTTCACCTGGTGGTAGTGGCGGAGGATGGCGGCGTGCACCGCGGCCAGCGGGGCCAGGCGGGCGGAGACGGGCAGGCCGGCGGTGAATTCCACCTCCTCCACGGCGGACAGGTTGAGTGGGTCCACCATGGCCAGAAGCAGCTGGCGGCGGCCGTGCAGTGTCTCGACGGCGTAGGGAAACAGGCCGTAGGCCTCGCATACCTGGGCGCTCAGCAGCTGCACGGCATTCCAGTCGACGAAGACGCGCTCCAGGTCGACGGCCGCCAGCCCGAGACTCTCCGACAGCGCGTTGACGAGGGCTTCCTCGGTGAGGTGGCCCTTCTGGACCAGGGCCCCGCCCAGGCGCTGGCGGGTGCGCCGGGCGTACTGCAAGGCGTCGTCGAGCTGCGCCTTGGTGATGGCGCCGCGGGCGAGCAGGACTTCCCCCAGTCTTCTCCGGGCCATGGCTTCCCGTCTGTTTACTTCCAGCGGAATGATGGTGCCAATTGTATAGGGATTCCGCGCACTTCCCTACCCCCAAGCTTGACACACCCGGGGACCCATCCTTGAATGGACGGCTGAAGGGGCTTCATCCCACCCGCACACGGGCGTTCGCCGTTGGGGCCTGACCCGCTTGGGGCAGGCGCTTGTAAGGGACGCGTCACGACGGGTGGATTCACGAATGGTGTGGAGGACGTGGGATGACTTCGGGGTTGCTCAGCAAGTTGATGTTTCTCGCCGTCGAGGGGGCCAGCTCGGGTTTCGGCTTCGATGAATTGGCCCAGCGCTTCCGTGCCGGCAAGGGCGGCATGTACCCCATTGCCCTCTGCGCCGTCATCGCCCTCGCCATCATCGTCGAGCGGGTGGTCGTCCTCTTCTTCACCGCCTCCATCAGCAAGGACGGTTTCCTGCGCGGACTGAAGAAGTACATCTACAACGGCGACCTGGACAAGGCGATCAACTACGTCGCCGGGCAGAAGAACACGCCCCTCACCAACGTCGTGAAGTCCGGGTTGATGAACGTCCCCAAGGGCGAGGAAGAGGTGCAGGCGGCGCTGGATGAGGCCGCCCTGCGCGAGACGCCAAAACTCGAAGCGCGCACCGGGTATTTGGCCATGCTCGGCAACGCGGCAATGCTGGCCGGGCTGCTCGGCACGGTGAACGGCCTCATCACCTGTTTCCAGGCGGTGGCCCACGTCAACGCGGCGGACAAGGCGACCATCCTCTCCACCGGCATCTCCGAGGCAATGAACTGCACGTTCTTTGGGCTCCTGGTGGCGATTCCCTCGCTGGTCGCGTTCTCCGTGCTCAACGGGCGCACCCAGTCCCTCATCAACGACATCAACGAGACGTCGGTGTCGGTGCTCAACCTGGTGGTGAACAACAAGGACAAGTTCAAGAACGCCACCGTCTCTGCCGGACGTGCCGACGAAGGCTGACGTGACTTTTCGCGCCGCGCTGCCCGGGCACGCTTCGTCCCGGGCTGCTCGCGCCGTTTTTTTCAGACACGCTTAGGAAGAGGGAGCAGCGATGGCCGGAGGAATGGACCTCGGCACCAACGGCAAGGGCGGCAAGAAGGCCCTCGATGCCACCATCAACCTGGTGCCCTTCATCGACCTGATGGCGGTCACCATCAGCTTCCTCATCATGACGGCGGTGTGGACGCAGATTGGCCGGCTTCAAGTCAGCAGCTCAGGCGGCGACAGCGACCCGAACCAGGACAAGGACGACAAGCTGCCGCAAATCACCCTGCTGCTGGCGGAGAAGGAAATCAAAGTCTCGGTCGGCTCGGCCCAGCTGGGCGATGCCATCCCCAACACCCGCGACGAGAAGGGCCAGCTTCAGCTGGTGAAGGTGCAGGAACTCTTGAAGAAAATCCGCGAGCAGATTCCCGACCAGACGGCGATTACGGTCCAGACCGAGGACGACGTCCGTTACGAAGACCTGGTGCGCGTCATTGACGAGTGCATCGGCGATGGGCTTCCAGCAGTCTCCGTCTCACCGGTGGCGACATGAGGGCGAGCTAAGCGTGGCCATCCAGGTTCCAGGCAAGCGGTATGGCGCCCGTCTGGCGCGCTCGCACTTCTTCAGTGGCCACCACTCGAGCGCCAAGAAGTCGACGTCGGCCGACCTGCTCATCACGCCGCTGGTCGACATGTTCGTCATCATCGTGCTCTTCCTCATCGCCAACTTCTCGGCCACCGGCGAAATCCTCAACATGACGAAGGACGTACAGCTGCCGTCGGCCAGCCACATCAAGGAATTGGAGCTGGCGCCGGTGGTGATGATTTCCTCCACCGACGTCATCATGAATGGCGTCGCGGTGGCCCGGGTGAGCGACCTGTCCCGGGAGGACTACTTGAGCATCCCGGCGCTGGAGGAGCGGCTGCGCGAGGAGAAGAAGCAGACCGAGGAGTTGCACATCGCCGCGGCCGACGGACAGGCCTTCAGTGGCGACGTCAACATCCAGGGGCACAAGGAAATCCCCTTCAAGGTGCTGAAGCGCGTGATGTTCAGCTGCCAGAACGCGGGCTACGGCAACCTCAACTTCGCCGTGCTGGACTCGGGCAGTAAGCCCGAGGGCACCAAGACGGCGGAACGCTAGCAAAAGGAGCTGAAGGCCCCCCGCCCGGGGCGGGCCTTCAAACCTCCAAGCCCACCGGCCAGGACTGCCGGCGCTGCAGCAGTTCGGCGCGGTGGTAGGCCGTGGCGGCCGACAGCAGGTGCACCGCCCAGCCAAGCAGACCGGCGGAGAACACCCACACCCCGGGCGTCACCAGCAGCCAGAACAGCCCGCGCAGGTACTCGCGGTTGTACAGCTGGCCCAGGCCGGGGATGAGGAACGACAGCAGGGCGGCGACGGGCGGGCGATTCATGGGCAAGCCTCCTTCCGAGGGGCTCACCCCGTTCCTACGTCCGGCACCTTCACGGATTGCGCGTGGGGGTAGCGGCCGAGCAGCCAGGTCCGCACCCGGGCGCCTCCAAACCGGGCCAGCGCGGCGAAGAAGAGAAAGCGGATGGAGCGACCGATGCCCGCGGCGATGAGGACGCTGTGCAGCGGCACCGCCACCAGCCCGCTGCCGATGGTGACCACCTTGAAGAGGGGGGTCAGGGTGAAGAGCACCACCAGCGTCCAGAGGTTCCCCCCGAGGAGCTCGCCGATGGTGCCATGTAGGCCGAAGCGGTCGATGCGCAGGCTGAGCTCGACGGTGAAGAAGTGGAAGACGCCGGCGCGGATGGCCAGGCCGATGGCCCACCCCAGCACGGAGCCGGCCACCGAGGCGGCGGTGCCCAACACCACCAGCCGCACCCAGCGTCTGGGCTCGGCGATGACCATCGGCACCAGCAGCGCGAAGGGCGTCACCGGGAAGAAGGAGGAGTCGACGAAGGACACGGCCACCAAGGCGGCGAGGGCGGCCGGGGTTCCGGCATAGGACTCGACCCGGAGGTAGAGACGGGTCACCCAACCGGATTTCGCGACGGGAATGGTGTCTTCCATAGGGGCAGTCTTTCTAGCCTAGCAGCGCCGGTGCGCGGGCGGGCCCGTGGGAAACGCGTTAGTTTGCAAGCCAGGCCCATGACTGCGCTGGAGCGACTGGAGCGCGCCAAGAACGCGCTCAAAGTGTTTCCCCTTCCTTCGGTGGTGCTGTTTCCACACACCGTGCTCCCCCTGCACATTTTCGAGGCTCGCTACCGGGAGCTGGTGCGGGATGCGCTGACGGAGGACCGGGTGATGGCGTTGGCCCAGCTCGAGCCGGGCTACCAGGGCAGCTACGCGGGGCGTCCCCGCATGCGGCCGATGGTGTGCGCCGGCGTCATTGCCTGGCACGAGGAGTTGGAGGGCGGCCGCTTCAACATCATCGTGCAGGGGACGACGCGCGCCCGCATCATCGAAGAGTTGCCGGCGCGCATGCCTTACCGAGAAATCCACGCCTCGCTCTTGCCGGACGTCGAGCAGAACTTCCCGGAGGAGGAGCAGCTGCGGCAGGCCGTCTTCGAGTTGGCGGCGCGGCTGCCGCCGCTGGTGGCGCAGGGGCTGCTGCAGGCGGCGGCGCGGACGGCCGGCGGGGCGTTGGCGGACGTGGTGGCGAGCAGCGTGGTGGCGGATGTGGAACGGCGCCAGGAGCTCCTCTGCGAGCTGCAGGTGGGTGCCCGGCTACGCGCCGTGCTGGCTGAGGTGAGCGAGGTGCTCGCCCGGCTGCAGCCGGTGAGACCCGATGGCCCGGTGAACTAGCAGCCAGCAAGGAAAGGGGCGCCCTCCTCCAACGTGCGACTGGTCCGCATCGGCCTCGCCTCCATCGACTCGACGGTGGGCGCCGTCGAATCCAACGTCGAGCGCGCGCTCGTCCAGGCCGTGGCCATGGCCAAGGATGGCGTCACCGTCGCCGCCTACCCGGAACAGGTGGTGGGCGGCTACCCGCCCGAGGACTTGGTGCAGTGGCAGGGCTTCCTCGAGCGGCAGTGGCAGGCCCTGCTGCGCTTCGCCGCGGCCACCGCGGCGCAGCCCGTGGTGCACCTGCTGGGGGTCGCCGTCGCGCACCAGGGCATCCGTTACAACTGCGCCGCGGTGGTGGCGGGCGGCCGGCTGCTGGGCCTGGTGCCGAAGGAGAAGCTTCCGACCTATAGCGTCTTCTACGAGGGGCGCACCTTCGACCGTGGCCACCCCGGCCTCGCCGTGGAACACCGGGGGGTCCCCTTGGGGGACCAGGTGTTTGAATTCGACTTCGGCATCCTCGCCGCCGAGGTGTGCGAGGACGTGTGGAGTGCCGACGGCCCCATGCGTCGGCGCACCTACGCCGGGGCAGAGTTGGTGGTGAATGTGTCGGCCTCGCCCTTCCGGGTGGGGACACAGGCCACCCGCCGGGAACTGCTGGCCACCCGGGCCGCCGACCGGCAGTGCACGCTGGCCTACGTCAACCTGGTGGGCGCCAACGACGGCCTCATCTTCGACGGCGGGGGCTTCGTCTTCCAGAACGGCCGGCAGATGCTGGACGCGCCGCGCTTCCGCGAGGGCTTCGCCGCGGTGACGGTGGACCTCGACCGGACGCGCCGCCTGCGCGGGGAGAACACCACCTGGCGCCAGGACCGGGCCGCTTACCTTTCGCACCACCCGCCGGTCAGCGTGCGCAGCGTAAGTGCGGCCAGCTTCGCCACCCGCCGCGCCGGGCTGCGCTACCCGGTGCCCGCCCACCGCAGCTTCTTCCTCCCCCCGGAAGGGCCGGCGGACAGCCCCCGCGCCCAGTACTGCGAGGAACTCCTCGAGGCGCTGGCCCTCGGCGTCGGTGGCTACTTCGAGAAGAACCGCGTCTTCCGCTGTCTGGGCGTCGCCCTCTCCGGCGGGCGCGACTCCCTCCTCACCCTGCTGGTGGCCCACCGCTACGCCTCCCGGGTGCGGCCGGACAACCCGGGGGAGCTGCTGAAGGCCTTCTACATGCCCTCGCGTTTCTCCTCCGCCCAGACCGAGTCCGCCGCCCGGACGGTGTGCGAGGAGTTGTCCATCCCCTTCCAGGTGGTGAGCATCGACGCGGCCTTCGAGGCAGAGCGCGGCGCGGTGCTGCAGATGCTGGGGCCGGGGCAGGCCCTCACGCCGGTGACGGAGCAAAACATCCAGGCCCGGCTGCGGGGCCAGAGGATGTGGAACTGGAGCAACTCCGCCGGCGCCCTCTTCCTGCAGACGGGCAACATGAGCGAGCGGGCGGTGGGCTACACCACCGTCGGCGGCGACCTGGAGGGCGGCCTGGCCGTCATCGCCAACGTGCCGAAGACGGTGGTGGCCGTGCTTTTGGACTACCTGCAGCAGAGGCTGAAGCTGGACGGCATTCGCCAGGTGCTTGCGCTGCCGGCCGGACCGGAACTGGCGCTGCACCAACTGGGGGAGGAGGAGCTCATGCCCTTCCCCGTCCTGGATGCCTGCTTCCACCTGTTCGCCGAGGAGAAGCTGACGCCGGAGGAGGTGGACGAGGTGCTGCGCACCATGTTCCCGGAGTTATCCCGGCAGGTGGTGCACGCCCACGTGGAGAAGTTCGTCCGCCTCTTCCTCGGCTCCATCTACAAGTGGGTGCAGGCGCCGCTGTCACTGCACCTTGGCAACCTGGACCTTGACCGCGAACGCGCGCTCCAGCTGCCGGTGGTGAATGCGCCGGAGTGGGCCTGGCCCCACCGGCCAAAGGCCACGCCCCCGGCGCGGACCAAGCCGCCGCCGCTGCCCCCCGGGCGCGGTAAGCCCGCTAAGGGCCGACGGTGACGGTGACGGTGGCCGACTTGCTGCCGTAGGCGTTGTAGGCGGTGAGGGTGTAGGCGGTGGTGGCGGTGGGTGCGACGTGCCAGCTGGTGAGGGCCGTGACGTTGCCCACGCCCGGCTGCAGCGACAGGCTGTCGGCGTACAGCACCGTCCAGGACAGCGTGCTGGTGCCGCCGCCGGCGTCCAGCGCCGCAGGCACCGCGGTGAAGGCGGTGATGGAGGGCACCGTCAGTGGCACGTTGCCGTCCACGTAGATGCCCCCGCCGCACGCGCATAGCCCCACCCACAGGGCCAGGGCACGCCGGGACGGGCGGACGGGGTGTTTCCTCATGGACGCCCCGGTGCGTAGCACGGGCCGCCCTTGGACGGGGCCGGGCCGGCGGTGTTCAGGAGGAACGCTTGGCCGAGGCGCGGGCGAAGCCCTGGTAGTGCAGCAGGGCGGCGTCCCCCAGTTTCTGGATGTCGCGGTTGTTGAGCCAGCTGGTGACAGGCGCCGCCACCAGGGGGAAGGCGCGCCCGAAGCTGGCCAAGCCGCCCCTTTCAAAGAGGACTTGCGCCAGCTTGCCCACCACCTTGGGGCTGGCCCGTCCCAGCGCGCCGACGCCGTTGGCCGTGCCCAGCACGTCCAGCAATTCCTCGCGAGAGCGGGCGAATTCCAGTCGGACGTCGTAGGCGGTGGCGATGTCGACCAGCAGCTGGATTTCCAGGACCGCCATGGCCACCAAGTCCGCGGGGATGCCCACCACGCCGAAGGCCCCGGAGATGCCGCCCACCAGCGCGGCCACCTGCTTCTTCTGCTCGATGAGGTGCTGTGACACCTCGCGTGGTGCTGCGGAGGGGTAGCGGGACTTGAGTTCGCTGACGCGATGCTTGGCCCGCCGCGCCTCCTGCAGCACCAGCGTGGACAGCCGCTGGCCCGCCAGCCGCTTGAGGCCGGCCGGGCCGAGGCTGCGGAGTGCTCGCTTCACGTCGTCCAGCTGCATGGCCATTGTCAGTATACGGGTCGACCGGGCCGGTCATTGCGTCCGGCCGGGCGGCGAGGCGATGGTGTCCGCCATGGCCCCGCTTCCGCCTGCGCCGGAACTCATCCCTGACGCTGCCGGGCGCCCCTGCCTCGGCACCTACCGGGGGGAGGTGGGCGAGGTGCGCCTTTCGGAATTGCTGGCCCCGCACGGTGTCCCCCGCTTCAAGCTGCCCTTTCGCCGCAAGGCTTGGGTGTATGCGCTGGTGACGACGCCCGACGTCATCCTCGCCACGGCGGTCGTCGACTTGGGCTACGCCTCCAACGCCTTCCTCACCGTGGTGGACTTGCGGGACAAGCGCGCCCTCGTCGACTTCGGCACGGTGGGTTTGCCTGCGCCCTTTGCCGCGGTGAATGACAGGCCGGCGGCGGGCATGCGGGCGCACTTCCGGGCCCCGGGGGCCCGCTTCGCCTTCTCCCGCGAGCGCACCTCCACCACCGTGCATGCCAGCGCGGCGCTGGCCGCCATCCGCACGCACGGGGCTGGCGCGGTGCAGCTGGACCTGCAGCTGTCCCGCGACGACGCCCCTCCCCCGCTGGCGGTGGTGGCAGAGGTGCCCGGGGGCGGCCTCAACGTCACCCAGAAGTCGGGGGCCCTGCGCGCCTCGGGCCTGCTGCGGGTGGGCCGGCGGGCCATTGCGTTGGAGGGTGGCGTCGCCGGCCTGGACGCCACCATGGGGCTGCCGGCGCGGGCCACCGCCTGGCGCTGGGGGATGGGCGCCGGCCGGCTGGAAGACGGCCGCCCCTTTAGCCTCAACCTGGTGGAAGGGATTAACGACGGGCCGGGCGAGAATGAGAACGCGGCCTGGGTGGGCGGCGCGCTGCACCCGCTGGGTCGCGCCCGGTTTGGCTTTGGGCGGGATGACCCCCTGGCGCTGTGGCGCCTGGAATCCGAGACGGGCGACTTCTCCTTGCGCTTCCGGCCGCTGCACCTGCACCGGGAGGAGCGGGCCCTGGGCGTCGTCCGCAGCCGCTTCTGGCAACTGCAGGGCTTCTTCGTCGGCACGGTCCACGCTGGCGGCGAGGTGCTGTCCCTGACGGACCTCCCCGGCGTTACCGAGGACCAGGACGTGCTGTGGTAGCGCCCTCCAGCTGCAGGGCCCCGGCGAGGAAGGCCAAAAGGGCTGGTGTCTGCTGTCGCCAGAAGTCCCAGCTGTGGCCCCCGGGCGCTTCGACAGCCGTGTGCGCCACCCCGGCGTCGGCCAGGGCGCGGTGAAGCGCGCGGTGGGCCGCTGTGACTTCCGGGTCGTCCTCCGTCCCGGTGGCCAGCCACATGGCCGGAAGCCCGCGCGGGCCGACGCGCGAAAGCGCGCGGGCCAGGGTGGCGGTGGGTTCCACCCAGGCGCGGGTGCCGCTACCCACCGGCCCCAGTGCGCTTAGAAAGGGGGAGCCCTCAAACCGGCCGATGTTCCACCACGTCATCCCGAAGGCGCCGGACAGCGAGGCGAGCGCGGCGTAGCGCTCGGGGTAGGTGAGGCCCAGGTGCAGGGCGCCGAAGCCGCCCATGCTGAGGCCCGCCACGGCGCGCTTCTCGCGCGGCAGCTGAAGCCCGAGCCGTCTCTCCACGGCGTCCGGGACGTCGAAGGCCGCATACCTTTCGTAGTGCTGGCCGTCATGGCCGTGCACCCACAGCGAGAAGCCCCCCTCGGGCAGGGCCAGGGCCAAAGGCCAGGGCGCGGCCAACAGGGCGAGGTCCACCCGCTCGGCCCACTCGGCGCGGTGCGAGTAGCCACCGTGCAAAAGGTAGACGACGGCCTGGGGTGGGCGGCCGGTGGGAAGCAGCAGCGTGCAGGGCAAGGTGCGGTGCAGGGCCCGACTGGGCACCGGCAGCGTCTCGACCGAGTGCTTCACACCGGTCGGCACACCTGGCGGAGGATGTCCAAGGACTCGAGCGCCTTGCCGGCGCCCACCACCACTGCCGACAGCGGGTCCTCGGCTAGAAAGACGGGCAGGCCGGTCTCCTCGCGCAGCAGCGTGTCCAGGTTCCTCAGCAGTGCGCCACCGCCGGCCAGCACAATCCCGCGGTCGGCGATGTCGCCGGCCAGTTCCGGCGGCGTGCGCTCCAGCGTCATCTTCACCGCATCCACAATCCCATTCACCGGCTCGCTGAGCGCCTCGCGCACCTCGTCCGAGCTGACGGTGAGGGTGCGGGGCACGCCGGCGACCAGGTCGCGGCCCTTAATCTCCATCGTCATGACCTCATCGGTGGGGTAGGCGGTGCCGATGCCCATCTTGATGAGCTCCGCCGTCCGCTCGCCGATGAGCAGGTTGTACTTGCGCTTGACGTACTGAATGATGGCCTCGTCGAGCTTGTCGCCGCCGATGCGCACGCTCTTGGCGTGCACGATGCCGGACAGCGAGATGACGGCCACGTCCGAGGTGCCGCCCCCGATGTCGACAATCATGTTGCCGCTCGGCTCGGTGACGGGCAGTCCGGCGCCGATGGCGGCGGCCATGGGCTGCTCGATGAGGTACACCTCGCGCGCCCCGGCGTTCTCGGCCGCTTCCCGGACGGCGCGCCGCTCCACTTCGGTGATGCCCGAAGGGATGCCAATGATGATTCGTGGCCGGACCCCCAGCTTCCGGTTGTGGGCGCGCTCGATGAAGTAGCGCAGCATCGCCGCGGTAATCTCGAAGTCGGCGATGACGCCATCCTTCATGGGACGGATGGCGACGATGTTGCCCGGCGTCCGGCCGAGCATCTCCTTGGCTTCCTTGCCCACCGCCAGCACGCGCTTGGTGCCACGGGCGTCCTGCTGCACGGCCACCACCGATGGCTCATTGGAGACGATGCCCTGGCCGCGGATATAGATGAGGGTGTTCGCGGTGCCGAGGTCGATGGCCAGGTCGCGCGAGAAGAGGTTGTGCAGCCAGTCGAGCATCGTGGAGGTGATTCCTGGAAGGGAGGCAGCCGGGGCGTCGGGGAAGTGTTTGCACCCCAACCGAAGCCAAGGCGCGCAGCGTCATAGCCACGCTACCACCCTGAGGTTTCGCGGACCTAGCGCGGTGTTTGCGCGCTTGCCCGGCTGCTTGCGGCGTCGCTGGTGGCGGTCGCCTCGGAACGCGGCGGCGGTGCCGAGAGTGCGGGAAACGGTGGGGGCACCTTCCGGACCGCCGGGCCGCGCTTCACGGCGAACTTGAAGATGGCGTACAGGGCGCGCACGCCGTCCTTCCAGCCGATTTTCTTCCCTTCCTCGTAGGTGCGCCCGTGGTAGCTGATGGGCACCTCGTACACCCGGTACCGACCGCGGGCGACCTTGGCGGTAATCTCGGGTTCGAAGCCGAAGCGGTCTTCCTCGATGGTGATGGACTTGATGACTTCGCGGCGGAAGGCCTTGTAGCAAGTCTCCATGTCGGTGAGATTCAACCCGCTGGTCATGTTGGACAGCGTCGTGAGCAGCCCATTCATCACCGCATGCCAGTAGAACAGGACTCGGCGGGGCGTTCCGGTGAAGCGGCTGCCGAAGACGACGTCCGCGTCGCCATCCACAATCGGCTGGATGACGCGGGGGATTTCCCGCGGGTCGTATTCCAGGTCCGCGTCCTGGACGATGACGATGTCGCCGGTGGCCTCCTGGAAACCGCGGCGCAGCGCCGCGCCCTTGCCCTGGTTGACGCTTTGAAAGAGGACACGGACCGCTGTCTCGTTGCTTGGCCGGGCAGGGCCGAGGACGCTGAGGCCCTCGCTGGCCAGCTGCTGCAGCAGTTCCCGGCACCCGTCGGTCGAGCAATCATCGACCAGGACCAGTTCCTTGCGCATGTCCACCGCCACCACCCGGCGGAGAAGCTCGGCGAGCGTGCCCTTCTCGTTGTAGACGGGGATGACGAGCGAGACGAGCGGCGCGGATGGAGGCACGGGCGGGGACTCTCCAGGGCAGGGGCAAGCAAGGCAAGCTAGTGCCCCTTGCAGGAAGGGGCGCGTGCCGGCCGCCAACAAGGAAACCATGGAAACCCCTGCTCCGCCCATCGTGCAACGCGAGTTTCCCTACCCCGCCCTCTCCCTCGGCGTCCCCGGTGGCACGCTGGGCTACGTCGACGTGGGGGCCGGCCGGCCCGTGGTGCTGGTGCACGGGAACCCCACCTGGGGCTTTCTGTGGCGCCGGGTGATGGCCGCGCTGTGGGGCACGCCGCTGCGTCTGCTTGTTCCGGACCTCCTCGGCTTTGGACGAAGCACCAAGCCCCGCTCGCTGGCCTGGCACAGCGTCGAGGCCCATGGCCGAGCTCTGGCCGCCTGGATGACGGCGCTCGACCTCCGGGACGTGGTGCTGGTGGTGCAAGACTGGGGTGGACCGCTGGGCTGCTGGGCCGCGGCGCAGGACGCACCCCGGGTGACGGCCGTGTGCCTCCTCAACACCGCCGTCGTCCTGCCCCTGCGCTTCCGGGGGACGGCCTTCCACCGGCTGGCGCGGCTGCCCGTGGTGAGCGACGTCGCCTTCCGTCTTTTGGGCTTTCCCTTGGGCGTTCTCGGCTGGGCGCAGGCGGATGGGCGCTCCATCTCGGGCGAGGTGGCCAATGCCTACCGCTGGCCGCTGCGCCACTTGCGCGACCGCGCGGGTCCGCTGGCGCTGGCGAGGATGGTGCCGGACGGGCCGGGGCACGCAAGCGTCCCCGCCCTGGGCCTGGTGGAACGCTGGGTGCGTGGTTTCCCCGGGCCCATCGAGTTGGTGTGGGGGCGCCGGGACCCCATTCTCGGCCGGGCGTTGAAGCGGCACCGCGCCGCGCTTCCGGAGGCCCGTGTCACGGAGGTGGACGCCGGGCACTTCCTGCAGGAAGAAGCGCCTGAGCCCATTGCGCGGGCGGTACGGCGTCTGGCCGGGCTGCCCGAGGCCTGAGAGGCCTACCGGGAAGGAGAGAAACGCTGTGGACGTTGCCATGCTCGAATCCCGTGTCTCGGCGGCCTTCGCCGACCGCACCCTGCTCACCGACGCCGGCACGCGCAGCGCGGTGCTGCTGACGCTGGCCGCGCTGGACCGCGGAGACTTGCGCGTCGCCGAGAAGCGGGACGGCACTTGGGTGACGCACGCCTGGGTGAAGCAGGCCATCCTGCTGTACTTCACCCTGGCCGAAACGCGGACCTTCCACGTCGGCCCGTTCGAGTTTCACGACAAGGTGCCGCTCAAGAAGGACCTCGCCGCCGCCGGAGTACGGCTGGTTCCCCCGGGCGTCATCCGCTACGGCGCGCACGTCGAGGCGGGCGCGGTGGTGATGCCCGGCTACGTCAACATCGGGGCACGGGTGGGCAGCGGCACCATGGTGGACACCTGGGCCACGGTGGGTTCCTGCGCGCAGGTGGGGCGCAACGTCCACCTCTCCGGCGGCGTCGGCCTGGGCGGGGTGCTCGAGCCGCCGGGGGCCAGTCCCGTCATCATCGAAGACGGTGCCTTCATCGGCAGTCGCTCGGTGGTGGTGGAGGGCGTGCTGGTGGAGGAGGAGGCGGTGCTGGGCGCCAACGTCGTGCTCACCGCCTCCACCCGCATTCTCGACGTCACCGGGCCGGAGCCGCGCGAGTACCGGGCCCGCGTCCCGGCCCGCAGCGTCGTCATCCCGGGCACCATTCCGCGCACCTTCCCGGCCGGGACCTACGGCGTGCCGTGTGCCCTCATCATCGGCCAGCGTACGGCCAGCACCGACCGCAAGACGTCCTTGGAGAGTGCGCTCCGCGATTTCGCGGTGCCGGCTTGATATAGGCTGCCCGCCCTTTTTGCCGGCCTCCTCCCGTGAGCGACACCGACCGTCCGATTGACTTGCTGGTGGCGTCGCTGGTGGCTGCCACCCCGGCCGACGAGGCAGAGACGCCGCGACCACTCATCGACGGCGTCGCCCCTCAAGAGGACATGGACCGGGTGGGCCGGGCCGTGGAGGCCATGGTGAAGATGGTGGAACCGGGGCGGGAAGTCCTCCGCACCGTGCCCGGACCGGCCCTCGGGCCGCGCCGCCTGGACCGCTTCTGCGACGCGCTGGCGCGCTTCTTCGCCTTCGACGAGGCGCAGGCCCGCCGTCTGCTCTCCCGCATCGATGTACCGGAGGAGTGGATGGAGGGCCCCGACGCGGGCATCACCGTGCTGCCGGTGCAGGCTGGCCCCGGGGTGCAGCACGCCCTGGCCTCGCTCGTCCGGCTCCCGGCCGGGGTGGGCTTGTCGGCCCACCCCCACCTGGGCCGCGAGCAACTGTTCGTCCTGGAGGGCGGCTTCGCGGACTCCGAGGGCCACGTGGTGTGGCCGGGGGAGACGCTGGAGATGGCCGCCGGGACGCAGCACTCCATGTGGGGCCTGCCCGGGCCGGCGTGCGTCTGCGCCGCCCTTCTGTGGGTGGATGGCGGGGATGGCCGCGGCTGACCCGGAGGCGCTGGCGCGCACCACCCTTGCGCTGTGTGCCATTCCCAGCCCGACCGGCGCGGAAGGTGCGCTGGCGGACTACGTGGAGGCCTGGGCGGCCCGGGTGTGGCCGACCGAGGAACGGGTGCGGGTGGGCCACAGCTTCGTCCTCGGGCGGCGGGCGGACCCGCGTCCGACGGTGGTGCTGGTGGGGCATCTGGACACCGTCCCAGCGCACGCGGACACCGGGGTAGCGCGGCGGAACGGCGACCGGCTGGTGGGCACCGGCGCCAGCGACATGAAGGGTGGGGTGGCGGTGATGATGGCGCTCGCCGAGTCCCTTCCGCGCGAGCGCCTGGCCGTCAACCTGCAGCTTGTCCTGTACGAGAGGGAGGAGGGGCCCTACGCCGAGAGCGGCCTCGGTCCCCTCTTCCAACGGGTGCCGGCGCTCGCCCGGGCCCGCTTCGCGGTGGCGATGGAGCCCACCGACGGGCTGGTGCAGGTGGGCTGCGTCGGCTCGCTGCACGCCACCCTGCGTTTTGTCGGCAAGGCGGCGCACGCTGCGCGCCCCTGGCAGGGGGTGAATGCGCTGCACCTGGCCGGGCCGGTCCTGGCGGAGTTGCTGGCCCTGCCCCCACGGCAGGTGGACTGCGGCGGCTTCGAATTTCGGGAAGTCGTGACGGCCACCCTGGGTCAGGGGGGACGCGCCCGCAACGTCGTCCCGGACCTTTTCACCCTCAACGTCAACGTCCGCTTCGCGCCGGGGCGCACGGCCGAGGACGCCGAGGCCGACTTGCGCCAGCTGGTGGCGGGCCGGGCGGAGGTGGAGGTGACGGACCGCTCTCCCTCGGCTCCGGTGTGTACCACCAACCCCTTCTGCCAGGCCCTGGTGCAGGCCAGCGGCCGTCCGGCCACCGCCAAGCAGGCCTGGACGGACGTGGCCCGCCTGGCCCAGCACGGCGTGGAGGCCGTCAACTTCGGGCCAGGGGAAACGGCCCAGGCGCACCAGGCTGGTGAGAGCGCCTCGGTGCAGGCGCTGGGGGCCGCCTACGAGGCGCTGGCCGCGGTGCTGGATAGGGAAACCTGAGAACAGGGGCCATGCAAGGCCCAAGCGGTCGAGACGGGAGCCCCATCCACCCGGGCCCCGGTGAGCACGTCACTGGTAGTCGAGTGGGACACTGGATGTCCCCCCCGTTGGGCCGCGGGAGCCCCTTTAGGCGAAGCGCTCCACCTGGGCCGCAAGGGCCGTGTCGCGCGCCGTGAGCCCGGCGGCGTCGTGGGTTTGCAGGGCCAGCGTCACGTTGTTGTAGCGGATGTCGATGTCCGGGTGGTGGTCAGCCGCCTCGGCGGCGTCCGCCACCCGGTTGACGAAGGCCATGGCGGCGCGGAAGTCCGCAAAGCCGTACGTCTTCTTCAACATGCCGCCGGCGACGGCCCACCCCTGATGGGACTGCACAAACGCCTGCACCTCGCCCTCCGTCAGCTTCGTCCTGTCACGGGCCACGGGCTGCCTCCTTTGCGCAGGCGGAAGAGGGGCCTTCAGGCCCGGTCCACCGCCCGCCGCCAGCGGGCCATCGCCTCGGCGCGGGCTTCGGGCGTGGCCTTGGGTTTGAAAGTCTTCTCCGCCTTCCAGACGCTGCGGATTTCCTCGAGGGAATTCCAGTGTCCAGACCCTAGCCCCGCCAGCAGTGCGGCGCCGAGGGAGGTGGTCTCTAGGTTGCGTGGACGCACCACCGGCACATCCAGGATGTCGGCCTGCATCTGCATCAGCAAGTCATTGCCGGCCGCCCCGCCGTCCACCTTGAAGAGGGGGATGGCGTGCCCGCTGTCCTTCCGCATCGCCTCGGCCAAGTCGGCCGTCTGCAGGGCAATGCCTTCCAGGACGGCGCGGGCGACGTGCGCGGCGGTGGTGCCCCGGTCCATGCCCATGAGCAGGCCACGCGCTTGGGGCCGCCACTGCGGCGCGCCCAGGCCGGCCAGCGCCGGGACGAAGGTGCACCCCCCGGTGTCCGGCACCTGCCGGGCGAGGTCCTCCACCTTGCGTGCCTTGCGGATGAGGCCGAGGCCGTCGCGCAGCCACTGCACCGCAGCGCCGGCGACGAAGCTGGACCCCTCCAGGGCATAGGTGGTGACGCCGCCCAGCCGCCAGGCCACCGTGGTGAGTAGGCCGTGGCGGCTCTCCACCGGCACCAGGCCGGTATTCATCAGCAAGAAGGCGCCCGTCCCGTAGGTGCACTTGGACTCGCCCGGCTGGAAGCACGCCTGGCCGAAGAGGGCCGCCTGCTGGTCGCCGGCCATGCCGCACACCGGGATGCCGTCCGGCAGCACGCCACAGCCCTGGGTGAGGCCGTACACCTCGGCCGAGGACTTCACCTCCGGCAGCACTGCCTTGGGCACGCCGAAGAGGGCGCACAGGCCGTCGTCCCATCCGCCGGCGTGAATGTCATACAGAAGCGTGCGGCTCGCGTTGGAGGCGTCGGTGACGTGGGCCGCGCCGCCGGTGAAGCGCCACACCAGCCAGCTGTCGATGGTGCCGAAGCACAATTCCCCGGCCTCGGCCCGGGCGCGCGCACCCTCCACGTTGTCGAGCAGCCAGGCCAGCTTGGTGGCGCTGAAGTAGGGGTCCAGGACGAGGCCCGTCTTGGCCCGCACCGCCGCTTCTTCCCCGCGCGCCTTCAGCGCCGCGCAGGCCTCGGCCGTGCGCCGGTCCTGCCAGACAATCGCCCGGTGTACCGGCTTGCTGCTGTCGCGCCGCCACAGGCCGGTGGTTTCGCGCTGGTTGGTGATGCCGATAGCGGACACCCAAGCCGGGTCGATGCCGGCATCCTTGAGGCCCTTGGTGATGCAGCGCTCCACCGAGTGCCAGATGTCTTCGAGGTCGTGCTCCACCCAACCCGGCTGCGGGAAGGCCTGGGGAAATTCCCGGTAGGCCTGCCCGGAAACCTTCAGCCGGTCGTCGAGCACCGTGACGTGCGTGCCGGTCGTGCCCTGGTCGACGGCGAGGATGTAGCGCCGCTTGGCCATGCTTCCTCCTTCACGCTTGCCGCCCCAACTGTGGGGACCACCAGCCCCCGCCGCCCCCCCCCGAGGGGTGTCCGACGAACCTATACCGTTGGCGCGCCGCTATCGAGCGTGCGCGCACGACGCAGGAAGGCGAGGACTTCCTGCTGCAGCACCAGGCGTCCCTCGTCCCGCGGCATGATGTGCGCCCCGCGGTCCAGTTCAATGAAGCGCACGCTGGCGGCGCGTTTGAGGCGCCGGGCCAATTCCTGCGTGCCGCCCGCGTCCACCACCTGGTCGTGGCGGGCCACGGCCAGAAGCACCGGGGCGCGCACCTTCGGGGCCGCCGCCCAGGCCAGGTCCTGGATGGTCCACAAGTCGCGCAGCCGTCGCAGCGGCCAGGCGGCCAGCACCGGGGCGTCCGCCCGGGCCACTGGGTCGAGCAGGTCCGTGGTGGACTTGTGCACCCACGGGCGGAGGCGTTCCGCCACCGCCAGGGACACCGGTCGCGCCAGGCGCAAGCCGCGCGTCAGCCGGTCCTTGAAGCGGACGGCGGGTGCCATGCCCACCACCGCCTGGACGCGGTCCGGGTGCCGGGCGCCCAAAACCAGCGCCAGCAGTGCCCCCATGGAAAGCCCCACCACGGCCACCCGCGGCTCGCGAAAGCCCGCCAACCCCTCCTCGCAGGCGGCCAGCCAGTCGTCCGCGCCGGCGTCCAGCATCGCCTGGGGGGTCGTGCCATGGCCCGGCAGCCGGAGGCCCCGCACCCGAAAGCCGCCGGCGGCGAGTGCCTCACCCAGGGGTCGGACGTCCCAGGGCGTGCCGGTGAAACCGTGGAGGAGGAGGCAGGCGCCGGGGCCCACCCCCAGTTCGAAGGGCGCCGTCAGCGTCGGGTCCAAGGGGGGCGCGTCGGACGGCGCCCCCCTGGCACCGGCGCCCATCGGGGCGGTATGCACGGAGGCCATGTCCGACCCCAAGGTGCCCGAGACTGCGTTGCAGATCCGAGATCGACGAGACCGTGGCGCAAGGTCTCTACGCGAACATGGCGCTGGTGAACCACACCGACGCGGAATTCACCCTGGACTTCATCTATGTCCAGCCCCAGCAGCCCAAGGCCGCGGTGCGCGCGCGGATCATTACCAGCCCCCGGCACATGAAGCGGCTGCTGGCGGCGATGTCCGACAATCTGCAGAAGTACGAGGCCCGCTTCGGCGTCATCGAGACGCTGAGCCCGGACCTCCCGGTGCACTAGTGACCAGCCCCGCGCGGACCCTCAACAATCTCGGAGCGCGGATGCAGGCCTTCGTGGAAGGCCTGCAAGCCGACATCTGCCGGGCGGTGGAGGGCGAGGATGGCGCGGGTCGCTTCGGCGACGACGTCTGGGAACGTCCGGGCGGGGGTGGCGGCCGCACGCGCGTGCTGGAGGAGGGCCGCGTCTTCGAGAAGGCTGGCGTCAACGTCTCGGCGGTGTGGGGGGAGCTGGACGAGGCCTTCGCCCGGAGGCTGGGCGGAGAGGGGCGTGACTTCTTCGCCACCGGCGTCAGTCTCATCCTGCATCCGAGAAGCCCGTTGGTGCCCACTGTCCACGCCAACTTCCGCTTCATCCAACACGGGGCGAAGGCCTGGTTCGGCGGCGGGGCGGACCTCACCCCGCACTACCTCTTCGACGAGGACGCGGCACACTTCCACCGCACGCTTCGGGCTGCCTGCGAGCAGCACGAGGCTGGCTCTTACGCGCGCTTCAAGCAGGCCTGCGACAAGTACTTCTGGCTGCACCACCGTGCGGAGTCGCGCGGGGTGGGCGGCGTCTTCTTCGAGGACACCGGCCGGGAGCCGGAGGCGGACTTCGCCTTCGTGCAGGACTGCGCGCGGGCCTTTGTGCCGGCCTACCTCCCCATCGTCGCGCGGCGAAAAGGGCTTCCCTTCACCGACGCCCAGCGCGCCTGGGCCGAAATCCGCCGCGGGCGCTACGTCGAGTTCAACCTGGTGCACGACCGGGGGACGCTGTTCGGCTTGCAGACGCAAGGCCGGGTGGAGAGCATCCTCGTCTCCATGCCTCCGCGGGTGCGCTGGGTGTACGACGTGCAGCCCGAGCCGGGAAGCGAGGAGGCGCGCCTGGTGGAGGTCCTGCGGCACCCGCGCGCGTGGGCCTAGGCCCGGCGGCGCGGCCCCCTGGTAAGGTGGAGCGCCCTTGCCGACTGACGACCTCACGCTCGTCCGCCGTGCCCGTTCCGGCGACCAGCGGGCCTTCGGCCTGCTCGTCGAGCGCTACCAGAAGAAGGTGTACGCCGTCGCCCTGGGCATGGTGAAGGACGCCGAGGAAGCGCGGGACGTCGCGCAGGAGGCGTTCGTCAAGGTGCACCGCTACCTCGACCACTTCAAGGGCGACAGCAGCTTCTACACCTGGCTGTACCGCATCACGACCAACACCTGCATCGACGTGCTGCGTCGCCGCGGCACCAGCAGTGCCGAGTCGGTCGAGTACGACGACAGCGTGCAGATGGACCTGACCGAGGCCAACCTCGGCGCGCTGGGGAGCCAGCTGGAGGCGAGTCCGGCCCGCAGCGCGCTGCGCCGCGAGCTCGGGGAGAAGCTACAGGAGGCGCTTGCCCAGCTTCCGGAGAAGCACCGCGCCATCCTGCTTTTGCGCGAGCTAGAGGGCATGTCTTACGAGGACCTGGCGCAGACGCTGGACATCCCCAAGGGAACCGTCATGTCCCGGCTGTTCCACGCCCGGGCCAAGGTGCAGCGCCTGATGGCGGACTACCTGGCAGACGCGCCCGGGACCAAGGGCCAGGGGAAAGGGGGCCCGGGCAGCGAATAAAGGGCCGGGTGCCCTCGTCTTGATGTGCTTCCTGGGAAAAGCATGGCCGACGCACACTGCACAACCGTCCAGCAACTGTCCGCGCACCTCGACGGGGAGCTCTCCCCGGCGGCGCGGGTGGCGCTGGAGGCCCACCTGGACAGCTGCCCCGGCTGCCGGGGGCGGCTGGCCGCGCTTCGGGCGGTGGGGGAGGCCCTGCGCCGGCAGTTTGAAGCCCAGGCCGAGGCGGCCGACTTCTCGGGCTTCACCGAGGGTGTGCTGGCCCGGCTGCAGCCCCACCGTCCGCCGCCTGGGGGAGCGGCTGCAGGTCGCCTTCTCGGAGTGGAAGACGCACCGGTCCGGCGCGCTGTGGGGCGGCGTCGGGCTGGCCGCAGCCGCGCTGGTGGCCGTGCTGGTCCTTCGACCGCTCGGGCCCGAGGCGGGTGGCGGAGGCCGGGTACCCGTCGCTTCAGGCCGTCTCCACCGACGAGACGTCCCATGTCGCCCCGGTGGTGCTGAAGACGGAAGGCGGAGATGCCATCATCTGGCTCGTGGACCACCCGGACCGACCCAGCCTGAACCTCGGCACCGACGCCTCGGTGCCCGACGTGCCGCCGTCGCCCACGGCGCGTCCCAAGGGCGGCGAGCTGTGACGGCCCGGCTGCCGGCGCCGCTGCTTGCCGCGCTGCTCCTGGCCCTCCCGGCGCGGGCCGACAGTCGCGTCGCCGCTGGTGGCCGACGTCGTCCAGGCCTCCAACGACGGAGACCGGCGTGGACGCCGGTCTGGAAAAGATGCGCGAGCAGTTCGCCAAGAGTGGCATCATCTACAAGTCCTACCGCCGGCTGTCGGAGAACCCCTCCAGCTGTCGTTGGGCAAGCCCGCCGAGGTGCGGCTGCCCAACGGCAAGGCTGCCACGCTCACCCTCCTCAGCGTCAAGGGCAGCCAGAGCCAGGTGTCCGTCAGCCTGCCGCCCCTGCACACCACCTATACCCTCGGCCGAGAGGGCTCGGTCTACCTGCAGGCAGGCCCGCACGGGCCCGGGGTCCTCATCCTCGTCCTCACCCCGCCCTGGCTAACGCCGCCGGGGGGCGCCACTGGACTCCATTAGGATGAACTAGGCGACGTGTTGTCACCGGCTGTCAGAAGGAGGGAGGAGGCCGCCCCTCCAAAGCCGTCGCTCCCCTCCCTTCGTCGAAAGAAGAAATGTCGCACCCCTCTCCGTTCCCGCCGCCCCTAACTCCTGCCGTTCTCCACCACGTTGCGCCGGACCGAGGAGATGACCCGCTCTGCGACCTCCTCTTCACCCAGTCCCCGCTGTACGTGGGCGTGCTGGAGTGGCTGGGCGATGACGGTCGGTACCTGTCGGTCAATCCCAGCACCGCCGCGCGCTTGGGACGTTCGGCGGAGGAAATCCGCGGTCGACGGGCCCGTGAACTGGGCGTGCCGGCGGTGCGCTCACTGCCTTGGGGCGCTGGCGGCGTCGACGCCGAGCGGCGCCATGTCGCGACCCGCGGGGAATGGGAGGCGCGCACGGTGCACGGCGTCTGCCAGGTTTCGCACCACCGTGTGCCGCTGCCCACCCCGGCTGGCCGGCCCCCCGCTTTGCCTACCTCACCGAGGAATTGACGGCGATGCGCGAGCTGGAGCGGCGTCTTGGGCGGGCCGCAGGCCCGACGCACGGCCCTCTCCGACGACGTGGAACAGCCACTGGCGCAGGCGCTGGGGCGTCCTGCAGGTGGTGGGAGACGAGGTGGAGACGCTGGCCGACATCCACCCGGACCTGGAACTGGAAGACGCAGTGGCGGACTGCGCGAGCCACCCGACACACCCGCCGGGCCCACAACGGCTCCGCCAGCTGCTGTTCGGCTGACCTCCGGGTCGGCCGGCGTTAGACGGGGGGCCTATGTGTACCCTCCTCGCCGCTCGTCCCGTCGCCGGGCGGCGTGCTGCAAGTGGCGGCCAACCGCGACGAATTCCTGGCCCGCCCCGCCTCCGCGCCCCAGGCGCTGGCCGGGGGTGCCGGCGGTGCTAGCGCCCCGGGATGAGCAGGCCGGCGGCACCTGGCTGGGCGTCAACGCGCACGGCCTCTTCGTCGGCGTCACCAACCGGCACGGGGCCACGCCGGGACCGCGCCTGGCCTCGCGCGGCCAGCTGGTGGCCCGGGCGCTGCGAGCCCCCTCGGTGGAACGGAACTGCACCAGTCGCTGAAGGGCCCTCGGCCCGGGACTACAACCCGTTCCACCTTCTGTACGCCGACGCGGCCGGGCACGCCGGGCTAACGTTTTGTGACGGCTGCCGGTCCAGCAGCGCTTGCTTGGGCCCGGGCTGCACGTCCTGACCGAGCGCAGCCTCGACGCCGGGGAGGACGGCGCCCGGACGGCCCGGGCCCGGCGTCTTCGTGCACAGCCATTCCGGGCCGCCTCCCCTGGAGGCCTGGGCCGAGGTGCTGCGGGTGCACGGCGAAGACAACCCGCGCGACGGCACCTGCCTGCACGCGGCCGCCCTCGGCTACGGCACCCGGTCCGTCCTTCCTGCTGCAGCTTGCGCCGGCGCGCCTCACTGGCCCGCTGCGCCTGGACCGAGGGACCGCCCTGTACCTGACCGCTTTTGGAGGGAACGGCGCTGCTGCGCGAGGTGCTCGGCTGCTAGAAGAAAGGCCGTGCCGCCCACGACGCCGGCGCGTGCAAGAGGTCCCAGCCCCGGCTGTTTCCGCGCGACGGCGAACCGCTGTGGAAGTCCACGGAGATTATCGGCTGGAAGCCGGACTGGTGGCACGACTTCTACTACTTCCTCATCTCCACCAGCTGGCCGGTGCTGCTGACGGCCTTCGTCGTCTCCTTCCTCGCCACCAACGCCCTCTTCGGGGCGGCCTATGCCGTTCTGGGCGGCGTGGA
Organism: uncultured delta proteobacterium; assembly: GCA_963711265.1. Lineage (GTDB taxonomy): Bacteria > Myxococcota > Myxococcia > Myxococcales > Myxococcaceae > JADGRA01. Next base: position 196,216 of record CAVQDL010000014.1, on the reverse strand, counting down.
CAACATGCGGCCCGGAAGCTTCGTCGATGGCTTCTTCTTCAGCGTGGAGACCATGGGCACCATCGGCTACGGGGAGATGACGCCGCGCTCCACCTCGGCGCACCTTCTGGTCACCGCCGAGGCCATGCTGAGCATGCTGGGGCTGGCGGTGGTGACGGGCCTCGTCTTCGCCAAGTTCAGCCGGCCCCGGGCCCGCGTTGTCTTCAGCGACGTGGCGGTGGTGGCGCCGCGCAACGGCGTGCCGACGCTGATGTTCCGGGTGGCCAACGAGAGGGCCAACCACATCGCCGAGGCACAGCTCAGGGTGACGCTGATGGCCCCGGAAGTCACCAAGGAGGGGGACCGCCTGCGGCGGATGGTGGACTTGCCCCTCATGCGCAACCAGTCGTCCGCCTTCATCCTCACCTGGACGGCGATGCATCCGCTGAATGCCCATAGCCCGCTGTACGGCATGACGCTCGAGCAGCTGGCCGAACAGCAGGTGGAGATTCTCGTCAGCTTCACCGGCTTCGACGCCACCCTCTCGCAAACCATCCACGCCCGGCACAGCTACGTGGCGGAGGAAATCCGCTGGAATGCCCGCTTCGTGGACGTCCTCCGCCTGCTGCCGGACGGCACGCGCCAGGTGGACTACACCAAGTTCCACGACACCGAAGCGCTCCCGCCCGCGGCCAGCTCGCCGGCGGGCTGACGGCCCTTTGCCCGGGAGGGCGCGGCCCCCTTCTATTTCGGGGCCGCGGCCTGCACCTCGAGGGATGCCAGGTAGACTTTTGCCCGACGCTCGGCGAAGCCGTCGATGAGGAAGCCAACGCCGGCGAAGAAGGTGAGTGCCACGCCGACGCCGCGCGCGACGTCGGAGCGGACGCCGAAGCGTAGGCCGAGGCCGCACAGCGCGAACGCGGCGAAGGTGGCGGCGTAGGCGGGCCAGGCCGCATTCACCTTCGCCATCCGCGCCCGTTCCAGGGCCAGCGTCTGTTGCGGCGCCGCCGCTAGGCCCCCCTCCAGCCGTCTCGACCTGGGCGGGCGTCCGGAAGCCGACGGTGCCTCCGGTGACGGCCAGCGCCAGCCCCAGGACGACGAAGGGCACCCCGACGCCGCGCGCAAACGCCCCTTTGGCATCGACCAGCAACCAGCAGCCGAAGACGACGCTCAGCAGCCCCAAGGGGAGGACGAAGACGAGGCACTCGATCTTCTCGCCCTGAAAGTAAGTGGACACCGCATCGTGCAGAGACATCCCGTCGCCCTCCCGTCATGTCACGGCGGCGGGTTGCCGCCGTCAGCTGCTGGCTGTGTGGACTGCCGCCGGGTGCATGTGCAGCCCCCGCGCCCGAAGGGTGATTTTGGGCTCAGTGCGGACCGCGCTTCCCGGGACGGGCAGAAGCCGCCAGCGGCTGGCCAGCACGGCCAGGACCAGGGTGCCCTCCATCCAGGCGAAGGGCTCGCCGATGCAGGACCGCGTCCCGGCGCCGAAAGGGAAGTAGGCGAAGCGGTGGCGGCTGGCCCTGGCCTCCGGCGTCCAGTGCCCCAGCTGCAGGCGCGTCGGGTCAGAAAACCAACGGGCGTCGCGGTGCACCACCCAGGGGGAGAGCACGGCGAGGGTGCCGGCGGGTAGCAGCGTGCCGTCCTGCAGGCGCACCGGCTCCAGGGCACGCCGCCCAATCACCCACGCCGGTGGGTACAGGCGCAGCGCCTCCGAGAAGACGGCGGTGGTGAGGCGCAGCTGCGGCACGTCGTCCGGCCCCGGCCGGCGGCCGCCGAGGACGGTGCGCACTTCCTCCTGCAGCGCGGCGTCCACCGCCGGGTTCTGCCCCAACAGGTGAAAGGCCCAGGCCAGCGCGTTGGCGGTCGTCTCGTGCCCGGCGAGGAAAAGCGTCATCGCCTCGTCCCGCAGCTGGCCGTCGGACATGGGCTGGCCGTCCTCGTCGCGCGCGGCGAGCAGCATGGAGAGGAGGTCGCCGCGGTCGCGTCCGTCCCTGCGCCGCTCGCTCAGCATGCGTTGGACCTCGGCGTCCAGCCGCGCCTTGCCCCGGCGAAAGCGCCGGACGGCCGGAAGCGGTAGCTTCAGCACGAGGTTGCCGAAGGGCAGTGAGAGGGCCCCGAAGAGGCCCAGGGCGTCGGTGAGGGCCTGGCCGATGTCGGCGGCGGCCCCCTCCACGTCGGCGTCGAAGAGTGTCTTGGCCACCACCTGAAGGGTGAGGCGGGCCATCTCCCTCGGCACGTCCAACTCCACGCCGGGCCGCCAGCGGGCGGCGGTGGCCAGGGCGGCGTCCACCATGGCCGTGGCATAGCTGGCGATGCGAAGTCGGTGGAAGGCTGGCTGCATCAGCCGCCGCTGCCGGAGGTGCACCTCGTCCTCGCTGGTCAGAAGTCCCTCGCCCAAAAGCAGCTTGGCCCTCTGCAGCCCCAGGCCCTTGTGGAATTTCTGGGCGTGGGTGAGCAGCACGTCCCGCACCAGGTCCGGGTGCGACAGCAGAAACACCGTCTCCTGGCCAAAGGCGAAGCGCACCACATCCCCGTGGGTGGCCTGCGCCTGCGCGAAGAAGGCGAGCGGGTCCCGCTGCATCTGCAGCAGCAGCTGGCCAGGCCACCGGGGACGCACGGTGGGGACGTCGGGCGCCGGCGCGTTCACGGCGAGGGCACCCGCCCCGGGCCGGGGCGGACGAGGACGTAGCAAGCAATGTCGTCTTGGGCCATGGGGGCGCCCCGGGGGCTCGGGGGCGGAGGGCCCCTTGCGGCGAAGCCCGCCCCAGAGGCGCGCTTAGATGTCGAAGTAGAGCGCGAACTCCATCGGGTGCGGGCCGCAGTCGGACCGCATTCAGCTCACGCTCCGTCTTCAGGTGAATCCAGGTGTCGATGACGTCGGTGGTGAAGACGTCGCCCTTGAGGAGGAACTTGTGGTCCTTCTTGAGGCAGTCGAGCGCCTCCTCGAGGCTGCCCGGCATCTTCGGGACGTCCTTCAGCTCCTCCGGCGTCAGCCCGTAGATGTCCTTGTCCAGCGGGTCCCCGGGGTCGATTTTGTTCTCCACGCCGTCGAGGCCCGCCATCAGCTGCGCGGCAAAGGCCAGGTAGGGGTTGCAGGAGGGGTCCGGGCTGCGGAACTCCAGCCGCTTCGCCTTGGGGCTCGGGCTGTACATGGGGATGCGGATGGAGGCGCTGCGGTTGCGGCTGCTGTAGGCGAGATTGACCGGCGCCTCGAAGCCCGGCACCAGACGCTTGTAGCTGTTGGTGGTGGGGTTGCAGAGCGCCGCCAGGGCGCGCGCGTGCTTGAGGATGCCGCCGATGTAGTGCAGCGCCATCTCGGAGAGTCCGGCATAGCCGTCGCCGGCAAAGAGGGGCTTGCCGTTCTTCCACAGCGACTGGTGGGTGTGCATGCCGCTGCCGTTGTCGCCGAAGAGGGGCTTGGGCATGAAGGTCGCCGTCTTGCCGTTGCGCCAGGCGACGTTCTTGACGATGTGCTTGAACCAGCTGAGCTGGTCGGCGCACTTCACCAGGGTGTTGAAGCGGAAGTCGATTTCGGCCTGGCCGGCGGTGGCCACCTCGTGGTGCTGCCGCTCCACCTCGATGCCCACTGCGGCCAGCACCAGGCACATCTCGGTGCGGATGTCGCTCTGGCTGTCGAGCGGCGCGACCGGGAAATAGCCTTCCTTGTGGCGGATCTTGTAGCCGCGGTTGCCGCCCTCCTCTTCGCGCCCGCTGCTCCACGCCGCCCTCGTCGGAGCCGATCTCATAGAACGCGCCATTCACCTCGGTTGTCGAAGCGCACCGAGTCGAAGACGAAGAATTCCGCCTCCGGCCCGAAGTAGGCGGTGTCGGCAATTCCGGTGGACCGCAGGTACTTCTCGGCCTTCAGCGCGATGTTGCGCGGGTCCCGCCCGTAGGCCTCCTTGGTGATGGGGTCGACGATGGTGCAGATGACGCTCAAGGTCGGGTCCTTGGCGAACGGGTCCATCACCGCCGTGGTGGGGTCGGGCATCACCAGCATGTCCGAGGCATGAATCTCCGCCCAGCCGCGGATGGAGGAGCCGTCGAAGCCCAGGCCCTCCTCGAAAATCTCTTCCTTCAACTCGTGGACGGGCACGGTGAAGTGCTGCCAGGTGCCCACGAAATCCATGAACTTGAGGTCGACCATCACCGCGCCGTGCTCCTTGGCCAGCCCCAGCACTTCCTTCGGTTTCATCGACGCTCGCCTCCTGACGAATGGTGTGCCTGCCGCCCTGCGCCAAGCTCGGCATGAAGCCTCAAGGAGACAGAAAAGGAAACGACGAACGACAGGCCTGTGCAGCCTGTGCGTCCGGTGGGGCTGTCCGGGCCCCCAAGGCAGCCTTCTCCGCGCAAATTCCGCGCCGCTACCAGGGGTTGCGGGGGGTTACCTGAGTGCCCTCTGCCGTTGAAACGGCCCGGCGGGGGCCCTAGCATTTGCCAGCGGCTCTTTCATGGAAGACCTGAATGAGCGTGCGCGCTCGGTGTTGCATGCGGTCATTCGCGAGTACATCGCGACCGGCGGCCCGGTCGGCAGCCATCAGCTTGCCCGCAGCCAGTTCGACGTCTCCAGCGCCACGCTACGCAACGTCATGGCCGACCTCGAGGCCCTCGGCTACCTCGAGAAGCCGCACACCTCGGCCGGCCGGGTGCCGACGGGTCGGGCGTACCGCTTCTACGTCGACTCGCTGATGCAGCTTCGCCAGCCGCTGCCGCGCGACCGAGAGCTCATCCAGCGGGGCATCCCCACCGGGGCCGGCCTCGAGGAGTCGCTGCAGGAGGCCAGCCGCGTCCTGGCCTTCGTCACCAAGCATGCCTGCGTGGTGGTGGCCCCGAGGCCATCGGCCGGCGTCTTCCACCGGATTGAATTCGTCCGGCTCCGCGACAACCGGGTGCTGGCCATCCTGGTGGGCCGCGACGGGCAGGTGCTGAACAAGCCGCTCAGCCTGGACGTGGAGATGAGCGAGGCGGAACTGATCCGCGCCTCCAATTACCTCTCGGAGTTGCTGCACGAGGTGCCCTTCGAGGGGCTGCGCGAGCGGATTCAGGCCGAGCAGGCCCAGGAGCAGGCGCTGCTCGACCAGCTGCAGGCCAAGGCGCTGCGGCTTGGCTACGCCGCGACGGAGTTGCACGCCCCGGAGCGCATCCACATCGAGGGCACCGGCTCCTTCCTCGAGGCGCCCGAATTCGCCGACGTCGAGCGGATGCGCTCGCTGTTCCGTGCGCTCGACGAGAAGAGCAAGCTGGTGGCGCTGCTCGACCGGGTGGAGCAGGCGGGGGCGATGCAGATTTTCATCGGCAACGAGAGTGAGTTCTCCTCGGCCGGGGACGTGACGGTGGTGGCCAGCCCCTACGGCAACGAAGACCGCACCCTGGGCACGGTGGGCGTCATCGGCCCCACCCGGATGAACTACTCCCGCGTCATCCCGCTGGTGCAATTCACCGCACAAACGCTGCGGCAGGTCCTGGAACAGGGTTAACAACTACCCTTCCATGGAAAGCGTCGCCCTCCGCCCGGCCCAGCGGCCGCTGCTGCACCTCGGCCTGTTGCTGCTGACGCTGGGCACCACCTTCGAGGTCTTCCTGGCGGACCAGACGTCGGGGGATTGGACGCGGTCCAACATCCTCGAGGGCGTCGCCTTCAGCCTCTGTCGCTGGTGGCCATCCTCGGCAGCCACGAGATGGGCCACTACCTGCTCGCCCGCCGCCACGGCGTGGACGCCTCCCTGCCCTACTTCATCCCGCTGCCGCACTTCGGCTTCGGGACGCTGGGGGCCGTCATCCGCATCCGGAGCCGCATCCCCACCCGCAACGCGCTGGTGGACATCGGCGCGGCGGGCCCTCTGGCCGGCTTCCTGGTTGCCATTCCCATCCTGGTGTGGGGCTACGCCCACGCCAGCGTCGTCGACGTGCCGGTGTCTGCCACGTCCTTCCCGCCGCTCGAGTCCCTGCCGGAGGTGGTCCGGATGGTGCTGGACGGGCGCAGCCCGTCCATCGTCGGGCAGAGTTTCGGGGACAACCTGCTGACGCTGCTCATCCAGCGGCTGGTGGTGGGCCCGTTGCCCGAGGGCAAGGACGTCCTGGCCAACCCGTACATCGTCGCCGGTTGGTTCGGCTGCATCGTCACCACCCTTAACCTGTTTCCCATCGGTCAGCTGGACGGCGGGCACTCTGGCCTTCGCCAACCTCGGCGGGCGGGCGGTGCGCGTCGGGAAGCTGGCGGCCATCGGCCTTTTCTGCTGGTCCTCTTCTTCAACGTCTCGTGGCTGCTATGGCTGCTGGTGACGACCCTGGCGGTGGGCTTTCGCCACCCGGAGGTGGAGCGTCCGGAAGAAGCGCTGGACACCCGTCGCCTTCTCATCTGCCTGGCCTGCGTCGCTCGTCTTCGTCCTCTGCCTCACGCCGTCGCCGGTGCGGGTTCTGCTGGCGCCACCCTGAAGCGGCGCCCACCCCAAGGTGTGCTTAGCTGCACGCCCCCCGCATGAATGGCCTTTGTTCCGCGTGCAGGCAGCCGGTGGAGGTGGTCGACTTCCGTCTCGACGAGGGCTTCGTCCTCGTCCGGTGCACGGGCTGCGGCCAGCAGGAACGCCTGTCCGTCTCCCAGGCCACCGACGCCGGGGCAGCGCGTCTCCGCCAGCCCGTCCCCTCGGGCGCGCCGCCGGCGAAGGCCCGACGTCCATTGAGGCGGCATTCGAAGTCCCGCCCGGCTTCTGCCCCAAGTGTGTCGCGCCCCGGGCAGCGGGCGCCCTCAGCTGCCCGGCGTGCGGTCTCGTCTTCGCCACCGCCGTGGTGGACGGCACGCTGAAGCCCTCGCCGCCGCTGGCGGACGCGTGGAGGACCCTGGCCGCCCGCTGGACTGACGCGGCGGAGCACGTCCGCTTCCTCCGCCTGGCCGCCGCCGGGGGGGAACTGGCGGCGGCCGGACACCTGTACCGCATCCGCCTGGCACGGGCGCCCGGGGATGCGGTGGCGCGCCAGTCCCTGGAGGCCGCCGTCAAGCTGGCCTCTGCGCCGGTGAGCGTGGCGGCCCTGCGCCAGGACACGGCGGCCGCGCCTTCCAGCCGGCGCGCCAAGGCGGTGGCGATGGCGGCCGTGCTGCTACTGGCGCCGACGCTGATGTTTGTCCTGCTGCGGCTGTCTGGGGCGGCGTTGACGACGTCGGTGGAATCGCTGCTTGGCCCGCGCGGCCGCCTGTCCCAGGTGCTGCCCGGCTGGGAGCATCGCCCGGAGCAGCTGGCCCTGGCCCGCGAGGTGGAGCGAGCCTTCGCGAGAGGCGCGTGCTGGTGGCCGAGGCGGGCACTGGCACCGGCAAGACGCTGGCCTACCTCGTCCCGGCGGCCCTCAGCGGACGCAAAGTCGTCATCTCCACCGCCACCAAGACGCTGCAGGACCAACTCTTCCACAAGGACTTGCCCCTGGTGCAGCACGGGCTCGGCCTGGACGTCCGCGCCACGCTGGTGAAGGGGCGGGCCAACTACCTGTGCTCTGCACCGGCTGGAGCGGATCGAGCGAGAGCCCGCGCTGCTGGGCGCTGGGGCGGAGGAGGCCTGGGCTCAGCTGCACGCCTGGGCCGGGCGCACCGAGACGGGGGACCGGGCGGAACTGGAACTGCCGGATGACTTCGCCGGCTGGCCGCGGCTGTCCACCACCCGGGAGACCTGCCTCGGCGCACGCTGCCCTCTGCACGAGGCGTGCTTCGTCACCCGGCTACGTGCGCGCGCCGACGTCTCGGACATCATTGTCGTCAACCATGCCCTCTTCTTCGCGGACCTCGCCCTGCGCACCTCGCGGGGCAGCGGCGAAGGCGTGCTGCCGCGCTACGACGCCGTCATCTTCGACGAGGCGCACGCGCTGGAGGACGCGGCGACGGAATACTTCGGGACTGCCGTCAGCAGCTTTCGCTTCGAGGACCTGGCGCGGGATGCGCAGGTGGCGCTCGAGCCAGCCGATGCAGCGGGCCGGGATGCTGGCCGCGCTGGCCCTGAAGGTGCGGGCGCAGGCCGAGTCCCTCTTCAGCAGCGCGCCGCGGGCCTTGGGCCTTCTGTCCGAGGCGGCCATCCGCCTGACGCCGGCGCTGCTGCGCCGCTTGGGACGGCAGGTGGACGGCGTGCTGGAGGGCCTGGCCGCGCTCGGTGCCTTCGCCGCCGGGGCCGAGGAACCAGAAGTGCAGGCGCTGGGCCGGCGCAGCAGCGAGCTGTGCGCAGAATTGGACTTCGTCCGACGGGCCGACTCGCAGGACCACGTCTACTGGGCCGAGGGCCGCGGCCGCGAGCGTCGCCCTCCGGGCGGCGCCCATCTCGGTGGCCGAGGCGCTGCGGGAGAAGCTGTACGGCAGCGTGGACACCCTCGTCTTCACCTCCGCCACGCTGCGCGCGGGCAACTCCTTCGGCTACTTCTGCAGGCGCCTCGGCCTGCTGGACGAGGAGGGGGAGCCGGTGCATCCCCTCACCCAGCTTGCCGTGCCTTCCTCCTTCGACTACCCGCGACAGGCGGCCCTCTACCTGCCCACGCACCTGCCGGAGCCCAACCAGCCGGGTTTCGTGCAGTCGGTCGCCGCCGAAGTCCTCTCCCTGACCGAAGTCACCGGTGGCCGTGCCTTCGTCCTCTTCACCTCCCTGCGCAACATGGACGCGGTGCACGCCCTCCTCCAGCACCGGCTGCCGTGGCCGGTGCTGAAGCAGGGGGAGGCCCCCAAGCACGCCCTGCTGGAGGCCTTCCGGGCCACGCCGTCCGTCCTCTTCGCCACCAGCAGCTTCTGGGAGGGGGTGGACGTGCCCGGGAGACGCCCTGTCGCTGGTGGTGATGGACAAGCTGCCCTTCGCCTCCCCCGGCCATCCCCTCACGGCCGCGCGCATTGAGCAGCTGGCCGCGCAAGGCGAGGAACCCTTCTCGGCCTACCAGCTGCCCGAGGCAGCGTTGGCGCTGCGCCAGGGCTTTCGGCCGTCTCATCCGCAGTCGGGCGGACCGGGGCATCGTGGCGCTGCTGGACGTGCGCGTGTCGCGCCGCGCCTATGGCCGGCAGCTGGTGCAGTCACTGCCGCCGGCCCGCCGCTTTCGCAGCCTGGAAGCGCTGGGGGATTGGTTCTCGGCCGGCGCGGCGGTGGCGGCGGTGCCGGCCGAGTGAGGGCGGCCCTTGCCTATGGCGCTGGCAAGGCTAAAAGGTGGCGGCCACGCGCACCCGGAATGCGACAGCGACTCGACGGTCGTGCGCAGAAGCGCGCCCGGCTGCGCTAAGGCGACCGCCCAACCGGCCGAGCGTGGCCAGCGGGGTGCCCCGGCTGACTTGACCGCAGGGCGGTGCGCTGACGCGTCGACCTTCCACCCACGTCCAGACGGTGGGTGGTGTCCAGGCCGAGGCTGGCCGCGTGCCGCTGCAGCAGCCCCTTCAGACGGGCGGCGGCTTCGCCGGGTGCCTGGCTCGGCTCGAGGTAGACGGCCGCGAAGCCCGCGGCGGCGGCGGCCTTCGCGGCAAAGCCGCAGCGGCCGGGGGTGGGCTGCGCGCGCATCCGCGGCGAGGATGACGAGGCTGTGGGTGCTACGTGCCGCGGTCGGCCAGTACAAGGTGAAGTGCACCGGACCCTCGGTGGTGGTGATGAAGCCGTCGTCTGCCCGGGCGCTGGTGGCGGGCGCGTTGTGCCGTCTGGAAAGCCGGCCCAGCGTGGGCACGCCGAAGGCCAGCGCACCGAAGGCCAGGACAAGGAGGAGGAGGAATGGGCGACGCATGAGGAGACCTCCGCAGCAGCAAGGACTCTGCCCCAGCGGCGCAGTCCTTGCGTGACCGGAGCAGCCAGAGCGCCTCTCGGTGCAGGGAGTTGCACGGACGCGGCTGGGTGGTGCGTTGGCCTTCCCGGCGACCAGCGGCGAGGGAGTCCGGCGCCTGTCCAGCATCATTGAAGAAGTGTTTTGGGGTGGTGCCTCTGGGGGGCCGCTGGGATGGCGACGGCAGGCGACTCTTCAGGACAGCGCGCTGGAATATCCCCCGTGCTTCCGGCCCTGGCGCGTTTCTCCAGCTGTTTTAGAAGCCCGCCCTCGACCGGCCGCCGCTGGGGTGCTGGGGCCTGGACAAGGCCCGTTTAGCCTGCCGCGGCGTGCGGCGGTTCAGGCCAGCCGGCGCACGTGCGCCTGGTGGCTGCGCGCCACCGGCAGCGACACCCCGCTCGACAGGACGGCCACCAGGCCCCCGGTGGCGTCCCGGCGGACCTCGCGCAGGCAGCGGATGTTGACGATGGCTTTGCGGTGGATGCGGACGAAGCGTCGGGCGTCGAGCCGAGCTTCCAGGGCGGACATCGACTCGCGGTGCAGGTACGTCTGCGCGCCCACGTGCAGCTCGACGTAGTAGTCGGCGGCCTCAATCCACTCAATCTCATCCTCGTCCAGAAACGTCACCCGGCCGCGGTCCCGCACCACGACGCCGGGTTCGCTCCAGTGCCTCCACGCCCTGCAGCATCCGCTCGCCAATCTCCGCGGCGGCGGTGCGATGCAGCTCCTGCTTGGCCCGCTCCAGGGCCTGGGTGAAGCGGTCGTCGTCGAAGGGCTTGAGCACGTAGTCCAGGGCGTGCACGGCGAAGGCCTGCAGCGCATGCGCGTCGTAGGCCGTGACGAAGACCACCAGCGGTAGCGGCCGCGCTGGCGCGGGTGAGGACCTCGAAGCCGTCCCCGCCGGGCATCTGCACGTCGAGGAAGAGGAGCTGGGGCCGGGTCCGCTCGAGCAGGGCCAGCGCCTCGCTCAGGTTTCCCGCCTCCCCGACCACCGTCACTTCCGGGTCGCGGTCGAGGAGTAGCCGGATGCCCTCCCGGGCGAGCGGCTCGTCGTCCACCACCGCGACGCGCACGCGCTCAGGCATCCGCCAGCGCCTCCTGGTGGAAGGGGATGGCCACCACCGCCAGAGTCCCGCCCGCCGGGTGGTTTTCCAGGGTGAAGCGGTGGGTGTCCGGGTAGAGGACGGCCAGCCGGGCCCGGACGTTTTGCAGCCCCACCCCGCCGCGCCGTTCGGACTCCGGGGGCAAGCCCACCCCGGTGTCGCGGACGGACAGCACCAGGTCGGTCCCTGAGCGCTCGGCTCCAATCTCGAGCACTCCCCCCGCATTCTGGGGGGCGAGGCCGTGCCGGACGGCGTTCTCGGCCAGGGGCTGCAGCACCAGCGAGGGCACGCGGGCGTCCATGGCCTCGGGCGAGATGCACATCTTCACCGTGCAGACGGTCGGAGAAGCGGATTTGCTGCAGGGCCAGGTACCGTTCGAGGAAGTCCAGCTCAGTCCGCAAGGTGCACTTCCGCCTTGCCCACGCTGGCCAGTGCCAGGCGCAACAGGTCGCTCAGGCCGGAGAGCATCCGGACCACCCCGTCGGTTTCTCCCTTTCGCGCCATCATCGAGATGGCGTTCAGGGTGTTGAAGAGGAAGTGGGGGTGGAGCTGGACGCGGAGCGCCTCGAGCTGCGCGCGGGCCAGCTGGGCCTCCAGCCGGGCGGCGGTCATCTCCTGAGCGCGGAGCCGGCTGCGGGCCTCAAGGCCGTAGATGACGCCGCAGGCCCCGGCGTACGCCAGCAGGTCGGTAATCGAGGGAGTGCTGGAGCATCTTCAGGAAGACCGCGAAGGAAGCCCATGGCGCGCTCATAGGACCAAGGGGACCAGGGACCGAGGGCGCTCTGCACCGATTCATTGCCCATCCAGCCCACCGAGAAGGTCAGCAGCGTGGACGGCCAGCCAGCTCGCCCGCCCCGCATTCTCCAGTGGAGCCCAGCGTCGGAGAATGACGCGGATGAGCGGGCAGTAGAAGGCCCAGACCAGCCAGGGAAGCGCGTAGTAGGCCAGTTGCTTCGGGCCGTTGAAGACCGAGCCCTCCGGGGAGGACAGCATGGACTGGTCCAGATGACCAGCGCCGGCGCCATGCCCAGCGCGAACAGACCGAGGATGCGCAGCGGGAGACGTTGCAAGGCGACCACCAAGCTCTTCAAGCCTATGGCAGGCCGTCGCGCTCTAGCGGGCGCCTGCAGCCAACGGGGTTGCCGGCGCAGCAAGCTACAGCTCGCGCGACATGAGGAGCCGCAGCTTGCCGGATTTCTTGGAGACCACCGTGGCGACGGTGGTGAAGCCCATCGAGCGGTAGAAATTCACGGCGGGTGCATTGGCCGGGTCGACGCGCAAGGCGAGCGTCTTGCGGTACATGTCCTTGGACACCTGGATGGCGTGCTTGAGCAGCGAGGTGCCGATGCCCCGCTTGCGCAGTTCATTCTTGACGACGATGTTGCGCAGGTAGGCAGCGCCTGGAACCGGGCCGTCCCGCTCGACGGTGACGTAACCGACAATCTGCCCGCGCAGCCGCACCACCTGGACGAAGGGACGCAGCGGGGTGAGGGCCTCCAGCGACTGCTCCAGACCCTCGCCCCGGTACCCGGCCCGGAGCGTTCCCACCAGCGGCAGCTCGTCGTCGCCGAGCGGCCCGTACTTCAGCAGCGGCGTCAGGTCGGTCGGCAGGCTGCCGTCATCGACCACCGGCATGGCGCTGGGTTCCGAGGGAGTCTCCACCCGCTTCATGGTCATCTGTTGTGGCCCTCCTCACCTCGACCCAGCCAAATCCTAACCGCTCAGCGTCTTCCAGGTCACCTCTTCTCAGAGGAGCCCGTCTCCCCACGTGTAGGAGGGCTGGATCCTGGGGTCGCGGGCCGCCTTTCTCGCTAGGATGCTGCACTTCTCGTTCTTGTAACCCTCGCTTGGGTGCTTCGTCGCCCGCCCCTCCCGTTCAGTGCAACTCAACCACGCCCAGCGGGAACTGACGGTCAAGGTCGTCTATTACGGTCCCGGACTTTCCGGGAAGACGACCAACCTGCAGCTGATCCACGCCCGGACGCAGACCGAGGGCCGGGGAAAGCTGCTCACGGTCGAGACCCACGACGACCGCACGCTGTTCTTCGACTTGCTGCCGGTCTTCTTCCAGACGAAGGGCGGCTACACGGTGAAGGTGAAGCTCTTCACCGTGCCCGGGCAGGTCATCCACAACGCCACCCGGCGGGTGGTGCTGCAGAACGCCGACGCGGTGGCCTTCATCGCCGACAGCCGCCGCAGCCGCCAACGCGGACAACAACGCCTACTGGGCCAACCTGCACGAGAACATGCGGGAGAACGGGCTGGACGCGGCGCAGGTGCCGATTGTCATCCAGTTCAACAAGCGGGACCTGCCCGACACCAAGACCGAGGAGGAGCTCGAGGAGACGCGCACCCGGGGCCGCGAGCCGGTCATCGGCGCGGTCGCCATCCGGGGCGAGGGCGTGCTGGAGACGCTGTTCGCCGTCATCCAGCTGGCCTACCGCAAGATGGATGAGCAGGCCGGGCTGGCGCGCAACCTGGGTCTGAGCGAGGCGGGGTTTCTGGCCCAAGTCTTCGACCGCATCGACACCGGCGGCACGCAGGTGGCCGGCTGGCTCGAGCAGCTGCAGAAGGACGAGCCATGAGTGCCGAGGCGCCTGCCGCGTCCGCCCGAGTCGGTGCTCCAGCGCCGGCTGGCGCTGGGCGACTTGCTCGACCTGCAGACCTTCGGCGAGCTGGCGAAGGGCTTTGCCGAGCTCTACAAGGTCGGGGTCAAGGTCTTCGACGAGAAGGGCAACCGGCTGGCCGACATCAAGGTCGGCAACGGCGACTTCTGCGGCTACGTCTTCTCCTTCGCCGAAGGGCGCCGCTGCTGCACGGCGACGGTGGCGCGGGTGAAGGAGGGGCCGGTGGGCCCGGTGCAGAATGCGCGCGCGCCCCAGGTCCCCCCGGGCCTGCCGCTCCGGGGAATGGTCACCGTGCCCTGCTTCACCGGGCTGCGCTACCTGGTGCTGCCCATCCTCTGGGAGGGCGATGCGCTCGGCCGGGTGGTGTTCGGCCCCTTCACCCCCGAGGAGATGGGCGACTTGCCGCCCAGCCTCACCGACCTCACCCCGGGCATCGACATCGCGCTGGCCCAGGGGCACCTGGCGAAAATCCGCCGGGCTCCCGAGCAGACGGTGGCCAAGGTGATGCTGCACTTCGCCCAGCTCCTCGAAGCGCTGGTGGCGGCCGGGCAGAAGACGTACCTCACCAGCCAGGTCCACATCGAGGCCACGCTGGAGAGCAACCGCGACCTCGAGGCGCAGAACCGAAAGCTGGAGGCGCTCAACGTCCGCCTCAAGGAGATGGACCGGCTCAAGTCGAGCTTCCTGGCCACGGTGAGCCACGAGCTGCGCACGCCCCTCACCTCCATCATCGGCTACTCGGAGATGCTGTCCGAGGGCCTGGTCGGCCCGCTCAACCCCGAGCAGACGGACTACGTGCGCACCATCATGGACAAGGGGGACACGCTCTTGAAGCTCATCTCCTCCATCCTGGACATCAGCCAGATAGAGGCGGGCAAGGTGCGCCTCACCTTCGACGGGGTACTGGTGTCCGACGTCGTCACCTCGGCGCTCTCCAGCATCAAGCCCCAGGCCCAGAAGAAGGGGCTGATGGTGGACACCAAGCTGCCGCCGCGGGCGGTGGAGGCGCGGGCGGACCGCGAGAAGCTGCGCCAGGTGGTGGTGAATCTGCTGTCCAACGCGGTGAAGTTCACCCCCAAGGGGGGATGGGTCCAGGTGGTGCTGACCGACCTGCAGCCCCAGCCGGAGCTGGGCGGCGCGAGCGGGTACCGGATTGTGGTGCAGGACTCCGGGGTGGGCATCCCGGCTGACCAGCAGGACAAGGTGTTCCAGAGCTTCTACCAGGTGGACAACAGCTCGACGCGCGAGTTCGGCGGCGCGGGCCTGGGCCTGGCCATCGTGAAGAGCTACGTCGAGGGCCACAGCGGCGTGGTGCGGGTGACGAGCGAGGTGGGCCGCGGCTCCCGCTTCGAGGTGGTGCTGCCCGCCAAGCCGCCTGCGCCGGGCAGCGTCATTCCTCCGCCAGCCTCCGACGGAGGCGCGCAGGTGCAGGACCGCTTCTGAGCGGCGCCGCCCTCAGTGAATTGGCGGCCATTCGAGCCTTCCTCGCTGCCTTTCCGCACGCCGCGGGTCCTGCTCGGTCCGGGCGATGACGCCGCCGTCCTCGCCGTCCGGGCGCGGACGGCTGTGCGTCACCACGGACGCGGTGGTGGAGGGCGTCCACTTCCGTCGCGCCGACGGGCCGCTGGAGGACGTCGGGCACAAGGCGCTGGCCGTCAACCTCTCAGACCTGGCGGCGATGGGGGCCCGGCCGGCCTGGTTCGTCTGCGCGCTGGCGGCGCCGGCCTTGCGCCTGGCAGGAGGTGCGCGCCCTGGCGCGCGGGATGGCCGCCCTGGCGCGGCGCTTCGGCATCGCGCTGGTGGGCGGAAACGTCAGCCGGGCCCGCGAGCTGTCGCTGACGCTGACGGCGGCCGGCCCACCGGCGGGCCGACGCCCCCTGCTGCGCTCGGGCGGCCGGGCCGGCGACTGGCTGTACGTCTCCGGGACGCTGGGCGCGGCCGGCTTGGGCCTTCTGTCGCTGCGCGCCCGCACGGCGCGCTTGGCGGCGGGCCGAACGTCGGCAGCGCCGGCCGGAGCCCCGGGTGGCCTTGGGCCTTCTGGCCGCCGCGTTACGCCTCCGCCGCCATCGACGTCTCGGACGGCTTCGTCCAGGACTTGGGACACCTGCTGGCCGCCTCCCGGGTGGGGGCCGTCGTCGAGGCTGCGCGCGCTCCCCGTCGACCCGGACGTGCTGGCGTCGGCCGCCGGGCCGCGGCGCGCCCTCGCCTTGGCCCTGACGGGCGGCGAGGACTACGAATTGCTGCTGGCCGTGCCCCGCCGGAAGGCGTCGGCGTTCGAGAGGGCATGCGCCCGGGCCGAGCGACGGGTGAGTCACGTCGGGACCCTCGTCCCGGCCCGGGGCGTCCAGCTGGTGGACGGGCGCGGGCGACGGACCCGGCTGCAGGTCCCGGGTTTCGACCACTTCGCCGGACGCCGGGCGTGACGCGGCTAGCCGCCGCCTCGGTCCCCGGAGAAATTGGCGGTTCCACTGCACCGCCTGGAAGGGCTGGAGGCCTACCCCCTGGCGGCCCCGGTGCGTGCGAGACTGCGGCGCAATGAAATACCTCGTCACCGGAGGAGCGGGCTTCATCGGCTGCAACGCCGTCCAGCGGTGGCTGCGGGCGGGCCACCTGGTGGTGGTGGTGGATGACTTGTCGCGGCGAGGTGCCGAGGCGAACCTGGCCTGGCTGCAGCGGCAGGGCGGGCAGCTCCTCTTCGAGAAGGTGGACATCCGCGACGTGGCCGCCCTGGACGCCTCCGTCGCACGCCACCGGGACGCCGCGGTGGTGCTGCACCTGGCGGCGCAGGTGGCCGTCACCACCTCGGTGGTGGACCCGCGCCACGACTTCGAGGTCAACGCGCTCGGGACCTTCAACCTCCTCGAGTCCGTGCGCCGGCACGCCCCCCAGGCGGTGCTCCTGTATGCGTCCACCAACAAGGTGTACGGCGGCCTGGAAGCGGAAGGCGTCGAGGAGCATGCCGGGCGCTACCGCTTTCGACGACCGGGTGGCATCCCGGAGACGCAGCCCTTGGACTTTCACTCGCCCTACGGCTGCAGCAAGGGGGCGGCGGACCAGTACGTCCGGGACTACGCGCGCATTTACGGGCTGCGCACGGTGTGCTTCCGGCAGTCCTGCATCTACGGCTACCGGCAGTTCGGCGTGGAGGACCAGGGCTGGGTGGCCTGGTTCACCATTGCCGCCGTCACCGGGCAGCCGGTGTGCATCTACGGCGACGGCAAGCAGGTGCGGGACCTCCTCTTCATCGATGACCTCTGCGACGCCTATGACGCGGCGGTGGCGCGCGCCGATGCGCTGAAGGGGGCCGTCCTCAACCTGGGCGGTGGCCCCGACCACACGCTGTCGCTGCTGGAGCTGGTGGCGATGCTCGAGGAATTGACTGGCCGTCCGCTGCACCCGCGGTTTGCCGACTGGCGCCCGGGGGACCAGCCCGTCTTCGTTGCCGACATCTCCCGGGCCAGCAGCGCCCTGGGCTGGCGGCCACAGGTGGACGTGCGGACCGGCGTCCAGCGCCTGCACCGCTGGGTGCAGGACCACCGCGCCCTCTTCGGCTGAGGCGCCCCGGGAAGGGTGGGTGCCGGGCCGTCCTATGGGGGGTGTCCCCTCTCCCCACCCCGGCGGTAGGTGTCGGCAGCCGGTCGCCGCCGCGGGCCGGAATGTGAAAAGCGCAGCAATTCAGTCCACAATGGCCAGCCCCAGCGCCCCCAGGGTCATGGCCATCGCCCAACCTCCCTCCCGGAATGCCGCCCCGCGCCGTCCGGTGCTCGACGAGTTCTCGGCCGCGCTGTTGCCGCGCCGGGAGCCGGCGCAGCGTGTGCTGCAGGCGGTGGACGAGCGGCAGGGCGGCCTCACCCTGCCGCTGCAGAACAAGATTGTGCTCGGCTACCTGGTGCTGGGGGCGGCGCTGTTTCTGGCGCTGCACCTGGTGCGCAGCCAGCCCCTGGAAGTCCGGCTCCTGGTGGCCGCCGTCGTCACCCTGGGGCTCGCCTTCCTGGTGCCGGCGGTGCTGGCCCGGGTGGCGCGGCTGCGGGTGCTCAGCCGCTCGGCGCTGGAAATCTCGCGCGGCGACCTGACCAGTCCCCTGGAGACGCGGGCCAGCCTCGGCCGCGACGAGATTGACGAGCTGGCCACCGCCATCCGCCACATGCAGGAGAACCTGCGCGAGCTGGTGGGCCACATCCAGCACACCGCCCAGTCGGTGGCCGACTCGGCCAACGACCTGCGAGCGCTCGGCGGAAAACGTCAACGCCGCGACCGAGGAGGTGGGCGACTCCATCCTCACCATCGCCCAGGGCGCGGTGGCCCAGTCGGACCTGGTGGGGCAGGCCTCCAAGGTCATCACCGGCATGGCCGGCAGCATCCAGCGCACGGCGGTGAGTGCCGAGGATGCGGCCCGCGCCGCCGGCGACAGCAGCAGCGCGGCCGAGCAGGGCAGCAAGGCGGCGCGGCTGGCGGGCGAGAAGGTGAACAAGGTGTTCTCCCGCATCGAGGTGGCGAGCCAGGAAGTCTTCGCCTTCGGCGAGAAGACGCAGGAGATTTCCAAGATTGTGGACGCCATCACCCACGTCGCCCAGCAGACCAACCTGCTCGCCCTCAACGCCACCATCGAGGCGGCGCGGGCCGGCGAGTACGGGCGGGGCTTCGCGGTGGTGGCGGACGAGGTGCGCAAGCTGGCGGACAGCGCCGGGCGCAGCGCCGAGCAAATCTCCAAGCTGGCGCGCGACATCTCGCGCCAGTCCGCCGCCGTGGTGACGGCGATGCGCGAGGGCATCGCCGAGCTCACCGAGGGCCGCGAGGACCTGACCAGCATCCTGCGCTCGATGGGCTCCATCACCGACACCACCCGCAAGGGCGCCGACAAGGTGCACCTCATCTCCGAGAGCGCGCGCGAGCAGCTGCAGGGCAGCCAGGAGATGGTGAAGGCCATCCAGGAGATTTCCGAGGTGGCCAAGGGCAATGCCGGGTCCACCAACGCCGTGCAGGCGGTCATCCGCGAGCAGACGGCGGCCGTCGCGCGGATGACGTCCGCCGCGCAGGAGCTCAACAACCTGTCGCTCGAGCTGCAGAGCGTCGTGCGGCGGTTCCGGCTCGGCGCCTGAAGGGGCGCTCGGGCCCGCCCTCCCATGGCTGACCGCGCGCGGCACGTCGTCTTCCGGGTCGAGTCCGGCCGCTACGCGCTGCCGCTGGCCGCGGTGCGGGAGGTGGTGGTGACGCCCGAACACTTCACCCGCGTCCCGCGGGCGCCGGCGGCCGTCACCGGCGTCATCAACCTGCGCGGCCGGGTGGTGACGGTGGTCGACCTCCGTCCCAGTGCTCGGCCTCGGGGAGGCCGCCCGGCCGGCCGCCAAGCTGCTGCTGCTCGACCGGGGCCGCCGCGACCTCGCCCTCGGCGTGGCGGACGTGGAGGCCATCGCCGAGTTGGAGCAGCCGTCTCGTCCCGGCGGAGGGCACTGGCCTGCTGCGGGGTGTAGCGCGCCTGGGCGAAGTCTGGCCGTGCAGCTGCTCGACGCCGAGGCACTCGACGCCCGGGTGACGGCGCTCTTCCAGGGCAGATAGGCTTTCCGGTGGGTCTTCCAATGGCGAAGCGAGTCCTCATCGTCGACGATGCCTCCTTCATGCGGGCCATGCTGCGCGAGATTCTGGTGGAGGCCGGCTACCAGGTGGTGGGGGAGGCGAGCCACGGCGTCGAGGCGGTGCAGCGCCACCGAGAGCTGAAGCCGGACCTCACCACCATGGACATCGTCATGCCCTACCGGAACGGCGTCGACGCCACCCGCGACATCGTCCGCGCCGATGCGCAGGCGCGGGTGGTCATCTGTTCTGCACTCGGCCAGGAAGCACAGGTCCTGGAGGCGCTGGAGGCCGGCGCGGCGGACTTCCTGGTGAAGCCCTTCCGCGCCGAGGACGTCCTGAGCGTGGTGCGCAAGGTGCTGGGCGAGGAAGTCGCCGGCTAGGGACAGCCGAGGAGAGCCCCGGTGCCGCCCACCCTCGACATGTCCCGGTACCTCGGGCCTCTTCGTGGCCGAGGCCGCCGAGCACTCGCAGGCGCTCTCGCGCGACCTGGTGTCGCTCGAGAAGCAGCGGACCCCGGAGACGGTGGACTCGCTCTTCCGCCACGCCCACTCGGTGAAGGGCATGGCGGCGTCGATGGGGCTGGAAGCCATCGCCACCCTGGCCCACCGGGTGGAGGACTTGGTGGAGACGCTGCGCAGTGCCGCGCCGGGGCCTGGGACCAGTCGGTGGTCGACTTGATGCTGGAGGCCACCGACACCATGCAGGCGCAGGTGCAGGCGGCGGCGGCGGCCAGCGCCCCGTCGCTCCTCCCACGGCCCTGCTGGCCCGGCTGACCGAGGCGGTGCAGGCGCGCACCGGCAAGCAGGCCGCGCCCACCCGCGTCGCGCGCGACATCCACTTCACCCCCGGCCCGGCGCCCGCGCTAGCCGGGGCCTTTGGCGCTGGACGTCCTGGTGCAGGTGTCGCTGTCCTCGGGAAGCCCCGGGGTGCGGGCCTTCCTGGTGCACCGCAAGCTGGCCGCGCTGGGCAGGGTCCTCAGCGTCCAGCCGCCGCTGGAGGAATTGCGCGCCGGGGCCCTTCCGGACGGCAAGCTCACCCTGGCGGTGGAGGTGGCCGGCGGGCGAGGCGGCGGTGCGAACAGCCCTGGACGCGCTGGCCGAGGTGGAGCTCGTCTCGGTGGCGGCCGCACCGGTCGCACCGGCGACCGCCACCGAGGCACCTCTGGCCCTGGAAGGGGCCCGCAGCGTGCGGGTGCGCACCGAGTTGCTGGATGACTTTCTGGAGCTGGCCGGCGAGCTGCTGCTGGCGACGGCGCGCCTGCGGGAGATTGGCAAGCGCCTGGGCGAGGCCCAGCGCCCGGCGCTGGAGGAGGGCGTCGACCGCCTGCACGGCCTGGCCAAGGAGATGCACGGCCGCGTCATGGGCGCCCGCATGACGCCGGTGGCGGTGGTGACCGACCAGCTGCCGCGCGCCGTCCGGGACGTCGCGCGCCGGCGCGGCGCGCGAGGTGGACCTCATGGTGGAGGGCGCCGAGATTGAGTTGGACCGCGCCATCCTCGACGCCGTGGCCGAGCCGCTGCTGCACGTGCTGCGCAACGCCATCGACCACGGCATCGAGGACGGCCCGGGGCGCGTCAGCGCCGGCAAGCCGCCGCGGGGTCAGGTCCGCGTGACGGTGCGCCGGGCCCGGGACCGGGTGAACATCGAAGTGGCCGACGACGGCAGGGGCATGGATGAGCGGGCCCTGCGCGCCTCGGCCGTGGCGCGCGGCGCACTCTCCGCCGAGGCGGCAGCGCGGCTGCCGCGGAGCGAGGCGCTGCTGCTGGCCTGCCTGCCGGGCGTCTCGACCGCGCGCGGATGTGAGCGACATTTCCGGCCGCGGCGTGGGCATGGACGCGGTGAAGCGGGCGGTGGAGCGGGTGGGCGGCACGCTGGAGCTCGCCTCGGAGCCCGGGCAAGGCACCGCGCGTCAACTTCCGGCTGCCCGCTCACCGTGGCCGTCCTGCAGCTGCTTCTGGTGCGGGCCGCCGGCGAGGTGGTGGGGCTCCCCATCACCAAGGTGCTGAGCGCGGTGGAGGCCGAGACGGCGTCGCTGGACGCGGCTTCGCCTCTGCGGATGCTGCGCCACGGGCAGGCCCAGCTGCCCGTCCATGGCCTCGGCGGCGCTGTTGGGCTTCGCCGACAGCGAAGGGCCGGCCGGGCGCACCTTCGTCATCATGGAGGCCGAGCCGGGCCCGGTGGCCCTTGCGGTGGACGGCCTGGTGGGGCAGGAGGAAGTGGTGCTGAAGGCCCTCTCGCGGCCGCTGGACCAGCTGCCTGGTCTGGCCGGAGTCACCATTCTCGGCAGTGGACGGCCCGTCTTCATCCTCGACGTCCCGCGGCTCTTGGGTTGACGTTGCAAGCCGCCGCTGAACGAGGCGCAGCGGGACGCGCTGCGCGAGCTCACCAACGTCGCCGCCGGCCATGCCGCCTCGGCCCTGTCCCGGCGACTGTCGGGGGAGCGGCTGGCCTTCCAGCCGCCTGAGGTCCGCACCCTCAGCGAGGCCGAGCTGGCGGGCTGGCTGGGCGGCGCTGCGTGGCGCCCCGCGTGGCGGCTGGTCTTTCGGTGCGCGGCCAGGTGGCGGGCGACCCTGCTGTTCGTCCTCGGCCTGGCCGACGCCGACACGCTGGCGGGCCGGTTGCTGGGCCAGGCGCCGGCGGCGGAGCCCGCCCTGGACGTGGCCCTGGCCCAGGTGGCGCAGGAAGCGGGCGCGGCCGCCCTTGACGCGGTGGCGCGCCTCACCGGCCTTGCGCTGCAGGCGGCCACTGCCCCGGTGCGCCGCTGTTCTGCCGCCATGCTGGCCAGAAGCCTCTGCCGCGAGCCGCAGGTGCTGGTGCTGCAGGCGAGGCTGCAGGCGCGTGCGTTCGCCGCCGACTTCCTCCTGCTGCCAGAGGCGCTGACGCTTCCGGTGTTGCTGCAGGCCCTGCGCGTCTGACACAAGACTGTCCCCCCCATGGACGCCGCCGCCCTCAGGAAGCTCCTTCGCCGGGTGGCCGCGGGCCGGGCCAGCGTGGAGGAGGCGGCCCAGGCGCTGGCGGACTTGCCCTTTGCCGAGCTGGGCTACGCCACGGTGGACACCCACCGCAGCCTGCGGTCTGGCTTTCCCGAGGTGGTGTACGGGGAGCGAAAAAGCCTGCCGCAGCTGGAGGGGATTGTCGGGGTGCTGGCCGGCAGAGGCCAGCCGGTGCTGGTGACGCGCCTGGCGGAGGACAAGGCCGCGGCCCTCTCGGCGCCGCTGGCCCCAGGCGCTGTGGCACGCCGAGGCACGCATTCTTCACCTGCCCCAGGGCCGGCGCCCGCGCGCCGGGCCGGGTGGCGGTGGTGTGCGCCGGCACGTCGGACATTCCCGTGGCCGAGGAGGCGGCCGTCACCGCCGCGGCCCTCGGCGCCCAGGTGTCCCGGGTGTACGACGTTGGCGTGGCCGGGCTGCACCGGCTGCTGCGGCGCCGGGCCGAGGTGCAGCAGGCCGACGCGGCGGTGGTGGTGGCCGGCATGGAAGGGGCGCTGGCATCGGTGGTGGGGGGACTGGTGGGGGTGCCGGTGGTGGCGGTGCCCACCAGCGTGGGGTACGGAGCCAACCTCGGGGGCATCTCGGCGCTGCTCACCATGGTGAATTCCTGCGCCCCCAACGTCGCGGTGGTGAACGTGGACAACGGCTTCGGAGGCGGCTTCTACGCGGCCCTGGTGTCCCGGAGACGGCGACGGTGAGTCGCCCGCTTCTCTACCTGGAGCCGGTGGGCGGCATCTCCGGCGACATGTTCCTCGCCGCGGCGCTGGACCTCGGGGTGTCCCAGCACGGCCCTCGAGGAGGGGCTGCGCACGCTGGGCTTGGGCCTGGCGCCTGGTGACGTCGGTGGCGCAGCGCCATGGCCTGTCCGGCGTGCACCTGCAAGTGGTGGTGGAGTCCGGCGCCGCCGTCGGGCCACCGGCCGCTCTCGGAGATTCTGCGCCTGGTGGCCGCCTCCCAGCTTCCGGAGCGCGGCCCGGCGCGCGCGGCGGCCGTCTTCCAGGCCATCGGACGGGTGGAGGCCTCCATCCACGGCGTGCCGGTGGAGGCGGTGGAGTTTCATGAGGTGGGTGCGGTGGACTCCATCCTCGACGTCTGCGGTGCGGCCCTGGCCCTGGAACTGTTGGGCGACCCCGAGGTGCACTGCGCACCGCTGCCGTTGGGCAGCGGCACCGTGCAGACGGCGCATGGATGCATGCCCGTCCCCGCGCCGGCCACGCTGGAGCTCCTGGAAGGCCTTCCGGTGCGCTTCGAGGGGGTGGGAGAACTGACCACCCCCACCGGCGCCGCGCTGGTGCGGGTGCTGGCGCGCCTGGTGCCCCCGCCGCCCCTGGGGTGCAACGGGTGGGCTACGGCGTCGGCACGCGGGAGCTGGCGGACCGGCCGAATGTCCTCCGGGCGACACTCGGTCAGCCGTCCGCTGACGCGGACGCCGGCACCTTGGTCCTGGAAGCCAACCTGGACGACTGCTCCCCGCAGCTGCTGGGCTACCTGGTGGAGAAGCTGCTGGCTGCCGGGGCGCTGGATGCCTGGGTGGTGCCGGCGACGATGAAGAAGGGGCGGCCCGGGCACCTGTTGGGGGCGCTGTTGGGCGCCGAAGTGCGCGAGGCCCTGGTCCAGCTGGTGCTGCGCGAGTCCACCACCTTGGGGGTGCGGACGTTTGCAGTGGAGCGCACGACGCTGGCGCGGCACCATGTCTCGGTGGACACCCGGTACGGGCCGGTGCGCATCAAGGTGGGCACACTCGGCGCGGAGGCACTGAATGCCGCGCCGGAGTACGAAGACGTCCGGGCATTGGCCGAGGAGGCCCGCGTCCCGGTGAAGCAGGTGTGGGCCGAGGCGCTTGCCGCGTACTGGCGCCGCGGCTGAGACGTACAGACGGAAAGCCAACGACAAGGAGCGAGGCATGGCGGAACAACCGTGGGACCAGAAGCTGATGGACTACCTGAAGGCCGCTGGCGAGGAGCTGCGCAGGACGGGGGAGGAGCTCAAGGCCGAGTCCCAGCGCCTGCTGGATGAGATGACGGACCCCGAGATGCGGACGCGGCTGAAGGAGCGCTTGGCCCAGCTGGGCCAGGCCGCCAAGCAGACGGCGGCCGGAGGCGTCCGCCAAGCTGCAGGAGGCGTTCGGCGGCAAGCCGGCCAAGAAGCCCCGCAAGGCGGCCAGGAAAGCCAAGAAAAGCCCGGGCAAAGAAGAAGGCCCGCGCGCGGCGCCAAGCGCCGGCGCTGACAGCCCCCCGCCGCAGACCGGGGGCTGTGCCATAGTCTTGGGTCAACGGTGGCCACTGAAAAGGGCAAGTTCTCCGCCGACATTGGCGAGGACGTCATCGCCGCGGCCCTCGACAGCGTCGAGCAGCGCACTCGCTCCGGCGAGCAGCCCGCCGCGGTCGAGGCCTCGGGCGTCCCGGCGCCGGCGGAGCCGCAGCCGGAGGGACCTGGCCAGGACGCGCTCGCCGCCGCCGAGGCGCGGGTGGCGGAACTCGAAGCGCAACTCAAGGCGGAGCGCGAGACGGCGCTGCGTGCGGCGGCGGACCTGGACAACGCCCGAAAGCGCGCCCAGCGTGAGCTGCAGGACGGGGTCCGCTTTGCCAATGAGAGGCTCTTGAAGGACTTCCTGCCGGTGATGGACAACCTGGAGCGCGCGCTTGGCCACGGAAGCGCCACGCGGGACTGGGCGAGCCTCGAGCAGGGGCTGCAGATGACGCGCAAGCAGTTCGAGGACACGCTGGCCCGGCACGGGGCCCGGCCGCTGACGGCGCTGGGCCAGCCCTTCGACCCCAACCTGCACGAGGCCATGGGCGCGGTGGAGTCCACCGAGACGCGCGCCCAACACGGTGCTGTCCGAGGTGCTGCGCGGCTGGATGCTGCATGACCGGCTGGTGCGGCCGGCGCTGGTGTCGGTGGCCCGGCCGCCGGTGGTCCCCACCGAGCCGGCGGCGCCTGCCGGCGAGGCGGAGCCCGCGGCCGCGACCAAGGGGCTTTCGTGAGCAAAGTCATCGGCATCGACCTCGGCACCACCAACTCCTGCGTCGCCGTCATGGAGGGCGGCGAGCCGGTCGTCATCCCCAACAGCGAGGGTAGCCGCACCACGCCGTCGATGGTCGCCTTCACCGAGTCCGGCGAGCGGCTGGTCGGCCAGATCGCCAAGCGCCAGGCCATCACCAACGCCGAGAACACCGTCTTCGCGGTGAAGCGGCTCATCGGCCGCAAGTTCGAAACGCCCGGAGGTGAAGAGCGCCGTCACCGCCTCGCCGTTCAAGGTGGTGGCCTCGCCCAACGGCGACGCGTGGATCGACGTGCGCGGCAAGCTGCTCAGCCCCCGGAGATGTCGGCCCAGGTCCTGCTGAAGATGAAGCAGACCGCCGAGGACTACCTCGGCGAGCCGGTCACCGAGGCGGTCATCACCGTCCCGGCCTACTTCAACGACAGCCAGCGCCAGGCCACCAAGGACGCCGGCCGCATCGCCGGCCTCAACGTGCTGCGCATCATCAACGAGCCGACGGCGGCGGCGCTCGCCTACGGCCTCGACGGGGCAAGGACAACAAGAGCGAGCAGGTCGCCGTCTACGACCTGGGCGGCGGCACCTTCGACATCTCCATCCTCGAGCTGAACGGCGGCGTCTTCGAGGTGAAGAGCACCAACGGCGACACCTTCCTCGGCGGCGAGGACTTCGACCAGCGCATCATCGACTACCTCGCCAAGCGTTTCGTGGACCAGAACGGCATCGACCTGCGCAAGGACCGCATGGCGCTGCAGCGGCTGAAGGAGGCCGCCGAGCGGGCCAAGCACGAGCTGTCCAGCGCCACCGAGACCGAGGTCAACCTGCCCTTCATCACCGCCGACGCCGAGCGGCCCGAAGCACCTCATCGAGACCATCGACCGCGCCACGCTCGAGGAGCTGGTGGCGGACCTCATCGAGCGCACCATCGAGCCCTGCCGGACTGGCCCTCAAGGACGCCGGGCTGCAGCCCCAGGCCATCGACCAGGTGCTCCTGGTGGGCGGCATGACCCGCATGCCGCAAGGTGCAGGAACGGGTGCGGGAATTCTTCGGCAAGGAGCCGCACAAGGGCATCAACCCGGACGAGGTGGTGGCGGTCGGCGCCGCCATCCAGGGCGGCGTGCTGAAGGGCGAGGTGAAGGACGTCCTGCTCGCTCGACGTCACGCCGCTGTCCCTCGGCGTCGAGACCGCCGGCGGCGTCTTCACCAAGATCATCGACAAGAACACCACCATCCCCTGCAAGAAGGGCCAGGTCTTCTCCACCGCCGTGGACAACCAGCCGCTGGTGAGCGTGCACGTGCTGCAGGGCGAGCGCGAGATGGCGGCCGACAACAAGACGCTCGCCCGCTTCGAGCTGGTCGGCATTCCCCCGGCGCCGCGCGGCGTGCCGCAGATCGAGGTCTCCTTCGACATCGACGCCAACGGCATCGTCCACGTCAGCGCCAAGGACCTCGGCACCGGCAAGCAGCAGCAGATCCGCGTGGTCACCACCTCCGGCCTCACCGAGGAGGAGATCCAGCCGATGATTCCGGACGCCCAGGCGCACGCCGGCGGACGACAAGAAGAAGAAGGAGCTCGCCGACCTGCGCAACAACGCCGACGGGCTGATCTACACGACCGAGAAGAGCCTCGAGGAGTACTCCAACGTGCTCAACTCAGGACGACATCGCCGAAATCCGCGCCGACATGGAGAGCGCTGAAGAAAGTCCTCAAGCACCGCCGAGCCGGCGGCCCTGAAGGAAGCCGTGCAGCGGCTGGAGGGCAGCGCCTACCGCATCGCCGACGCCATCTACAGCGACCAGGCCAAGACGGCCGGCTGACTCCGGGCCAGGCCGCGCCCCGCGGCCAGGGCGTGTCCCTTCTCCTCAGTGCGCCGCGGCGAGCGGGCGAATCTCCCGGGCCGACAGGCGCAGAAACCGGGTGGCCAACGCCGCCGCCACCGCACTCAGTCCCGCGGCCAGCCCCCACCAGATGCCGAAGACGCCCTGGTGGGCGCCGAAGCCCAACAGCAGGGCCACGGGAAGGCCGATGCACCAGTGGCCCACCACGTTGGCGAGGAAGGTGAAGTGCGTGTCCCCGGCGCCCCGCAGCACCCCGGCCCCCACGCCCTGGATGCCATCGGACACCTGAAACAGCGCGGTGATGCCGAGCAGCGGGATGGCCAGGCGCGCCACCGAGGGGTCGGTCGTCATGAGGGCCACCAAGGCGCGCGGGGCGAGGAGAAACGCCCCGGCCATGCACACCATGAAGGCGGTGCCCAGCCCGAAGGCGAGCAGCCCCGCCCTCCGCGCGCGAGGCGTGTCCCGGGCCCCCACCGCGTAGCCGACGCGCACGCTGCCGGCATTTCCAACCCCTGAGGCAAAGGTGAAGGTGAGGGAGCTGTACATCAGCGCAATCTGGTGGGCGGCCAGGCTGGGCGCGCCGAGGAGACCGGCCAGGAAGCCGGCCCCGGAGAACAACCCCACCTCGGCGCCCAGGTGCAGGGCAATGGGGGTGCCCACCTGCAGCACGCGGCGCAAGTCCCGGGGCAACGGGGCATGCAAGCCACGGTGGGGCCCGGCGGGGAGGACGACGCGGCTCACCACCCGGGTCAGCACCAGAAACTCGAAGAGGGTGGCGAGGCTGGTCACCAGGGCCGAACCCGCCGCCCCCATCGCCGGGACAGAGCGCAACGGGCCGGTCCAGGCCGGCAGTCCTTGCCCGCCGAAGACGAACAGCAAGTCGCCGAGGAAGTTGAGGACGTTCGCCGCCAGGACGGCGTACAGCAACCACCGCGCGCGGCCGACAGCTTGCAAGTAGGCGCGTGCAGCGAAGAAAAGCAGCATCGGAAGCAGGCCGGGGACGCGCCACACCAGGAAGCTGGAGGCGCTGGCGGCGATGTCGTCCGGAATGCCCAGCGGCCGCAGCAGCGGAAGCACGCCGAGGATGGGGAGCGCCAGCACCACGCTGGCCCCCACGGCGGTGTACACCGCCTGCCAGTACAGGCGCCGGGCGCGCAGGGCGTCCCCGGCCCCCACCGCCTGGGAGATGAGGGGGTCGGCGCCCATCAGCAGGCCGATGCCGAGGAAGGCGATGGCGAAGAAGATGCCATTGCCCAGCCCCACCCCGGCCAGTTGCACCGCGCCCGTGCGCCCCACCACAGCCGTGTCCACCGCGCCCATCAGCGCGTGACCGGCCTGCGTCAACGCGAGCGGCAGCGCCAGCTGGAGCAGGGCGTGGAATTCACCCCGAAGCGGGGAGAGCGGCATGGGGGACATGGGCCCCGCGGCTTCTCGCACACCCGGCGACCGGCGGGCGAGCCTCACTCCCGGCTTTCCGTCGCCTGGCGGGGGAGTGGCCAGCCGTCTTCTCTAGGGCGCGCCCAGCCCACTTCCCTGCTAGACAGCGGGCCCTTCGGTGGCGGTGCACCCTTTAGCCCGGGGGCCGGCAGGACGGATGCGTCCGTCCCTGACAGCCTCTGCGCAGGACAGGACCATGGGAAAACGACGTCTGCTGGTGGTGCTGCTGGCCGCGCTGGGCTTCGCCGCCGCCGCAGGATGCCAGGACTTGAATTACAACTGCGTCGGCATCTGCGGCACGACCGTCGGCAACGGCGACTTCGAGGGCGTCATCGCTGCGCAAAGCCTGGCGGACGCCACTCACGCCTGCCTGGGCAAGCTGGGCTGCGACGCGGGCTTCGAAGCGAATTGCAACTGCTACCTCCAGCAGTAGGTGGAAAAGCAGTCGACACCTGGGATGGCGCACGACGGCCCCCCGCGGGGGAAGGCCAAGTCCCCCTCCCAGGGCAGGCAGAACGGGAGTGACAGCGGATGAAGCCCTCGGCCGTGGTCGACTTCTTCTTCGACTTTGCCAGCCCCTATGCCTGCCTGTCGGCGCTGCGCATTCGTGCGCTGGCACAGACGACGGGTGTCCCCATCCGCTGGCGCCCCTTCCTGCTCGGCCCCATCTTCCAGGCCGAGGGCCTCAAGGACAGTCCCCTCAACGTCTTCCCCGCGCGCGGAGCCTATGCCCGGCGGGACGTGGCGCGACGGGCCGCCCGGCATGGCTTTTCCGTCCGCTTCCCCAGCGGCTTTCCCCGACTCAGCGTGCTGGCGGCCCGGGTGGCCCTGGTGGCCCTCCAGGAGGGCTGGGGCGAGGCCTTCAGCGAGGCGGTATTCCGAGCCGAGTTTCAACGGGACGAGGACATCGCCTCCCCCGAGGTGGTGGGGGCCCTGGTGCAGGCCGAAGGCCAGACGCGCGAGCGCGTGCTGCAGGCGGCGCAGGTGCCGGAGGTGAAGGCGGCGCTGCGGGCCGAAGTGGAGGCTGCCCAGGCGGCGGGGATTTTCGGGGCGCCCAGCTTTCGGGTGGAAGGGGAGCTCTTCTGGGGCGATGACCGACTGGAAGAAGCGCTGGACTGGGCGCTGGGGCGAAGGTGACAGGGGCCGGGGTGGCAGGCCGGCGCAAGCGTTGCCTTGACCCCTGCCGCGCCCTCCCCCTACAAGTGCCCGGCCTTCCTTCGCCGTGCCCAACAGGAGCTTCCCCATGCGAACGCTACCGGCCGTCACCGCGGCCCTCGTGCTGCTCGCCACTGGCTGCGAGAAGAAGTCCGCCACCCCGGCGGCCCCGGCCCCGGCCGCCCCGGCTTCGGTAGCCGCCGGCGGTGACTCCATCCTGGTGGGCGAGATTTTCTCCCTCACCGGGGGCGAGGCCACCTTCGGCATCTCCAGCCGCAACGGCATCGAGCTGGCGGTCAAGGAGGCGAACGCCGCGGGCGGCGTGAAGGGCAAGAAGCTCGAGACGCGCGTTACGACGACCAGGGCAAGCCCGAGGAGGCCGCCAGCGCCGTCACCCGGCTCATCACCCAGGACCACGTGCACGGTGATCCTCGGCGAGGTGGCGTCGCACGCAACTCCCTCGCCGATGGCCGACGTCTGCCAGCACGGCGCAGGTGCCGATGATCTACGCCCGTCCTCCACCAACCCCAAGGTGACGCGAGGTCGGCGACTACATCTTCCGCGTCTGCTTCATCGACCCCTTCCAGGGCGTCGTGATGGCCAAGTTCGCGCAGGACAACCTGAAGCTCAACAAGGTCGCGGTCCTGCGCGACGTGAAGAGCGACTACTCCATCGGCCTCGCCGACGTCTTCACGCCAGACAGTTCACCGAGATGGGCGGGCAAGATCGTGGCGGTCGAGAGCTACAACCAGGGCGACATCGACTTCCGCGGCCAGCTGACCGCCATCAAGGGGCCGAACCCGGACGGCATCTACGTGCCGGGCTACTACACCGAGGTGGGCGCTCATCGCGCGCCAGGCCCGCGAGCTCGGGCTCACCGTGCCGATCATGGGCGGCGACGGCTGGGACGTCGACCGGCTCTTTGAGACTGGGTGGCAGCGCGGTGGAGGGCAGCTACTTCAGCAACCACTACAGCTCCGACGACCCGTCTCCGCGGGTGCAGAAATTCGTCGCCGACTACAAGGCCGCCTACGGCAGGGTGCCGGACGCGCTGGCGACGCTGGCCTACGACGCGGCCGGAGTGGCCATCGATGCCATGCGGCGGGCTCCCGACCTCTCCGGGAAGTCGCTCCGCGACGCCATCGCCCAGACCAAGGACTTCCCGGGGCGTGACCGGCGTCATCACCCTCGACGAACGGCGCAACGCGGTGAAGCCTGCGGTGGTCCTCAAGGTGGGCAAGCAACCAAGAACTTCGCAGTACGTGAGCGACAATCAATCCCTGATGGGCGACCTGCGTCCAGCACCTCATCAACGGACTGGCGGCAGGCACCATCTACGCCCTGATCGCCCTCGGCTACACCATGGTCTACGGCGTGCTGAAGCTCATCAACTTCGCCCACGGCGACGTGATGATGGTGGGCACCTTCGGCGCCTACGCGGTCGCGCCGTTGGCCTGGGCCGGCCCGCCCAGTCGTCGCTGCTCGGCGTCGCCGCCATCTTCCTGGTGGCGATGGGGGGCTGCGCGCTGCTCGGGCTCGTCATCGAGCGGTTTGCCTACCGCCCGCTGCGCGAGAAGCCGCGTCTCACCGCGCTCATCACCGCCATCGGCATCTCGCTTCACCCTCTCCTACGGTTTCCAGCTGGACTTCGGGCCGCTGCCGGGCGCGGCGCCCCGGGCGTTCCCGGAGGTTATTCCTCCGCGCGAATGGTTCGTCTTCGGCGACCGGACGGTGGTCATCTGGAACTGGCAGGTCATCTCGCTACTGATTGCATTGCTGTTGATGGTGGCGCTGCAGACGCTGGTGTACCGGACGCCGCTTCGGACGGGCGATGCGCGCGGTGTCCTTCGACCACCGCACGGCCGCCCTGATGGGCATCCCGGTGGACCGGGTCATCGCGCTCACCTTCATGCTGGGCAGCGCTCTGGCGGCCGGCGGCGGGCATCCTCTTCGCAATCAAGGACACGGTCGTCCAGCCGCTGATGGGGCTATACGTCGGGCTCAAGGCCTTCGTGGCCGCGGTCATCGGCGGCATCGGCAACGTGCCCGGCGCGGTGGTGGGCGGGCTGCTGCTCGGCCTGGTCGGAGGAATTCGTGGTCGGCTATTCCTCCAGTAGCTGGCGCGACGCGGTGGCCTTCGGCTTTCTCATCCTGGTACTGCTGGTGCGGCCGTCCGGGCTCTTCGGGACCGTGACCGCGGAGAAGGTTTGACCGCGCGGATGGCCTTCCTGCCTGCACCGCTGCGCGGCGTCCTCCCGGTCGCTCTTGGCCCTGCTGGGGCTGGGCGCGCTGCAGGTCGTGGTGGGGCAGTTGCCCTTCTTCGTCTACCTGTCCTCGCTGGTGGGGGTGAACGTCATCCTCGCCGTGTCCCTCAACATCGTGAACGGCATGACCGGGCAGTTCTCCATCGGCCACGCCGGCTTCATGGCGGTGGGGGCGTACATCGGCGGGAAGCTGGCGCTGGAGATGAAGGACCTGGCCATCAGTCGGCATCCCCCCCGGGGTGTCCGACCAGCTGCAGCTGGTCGCGTCGCTGGCGGTCGGGGGAGCCGCCGCCGGGGTGGCCGGCTTCCTGGTGGGGCTGCCGTCGCTTGCGGCTGCGGGGCGACTACCTGGCCATCGTCACCCTGGGCTTCGGGGAGATCATCCGTGTCGATCGTCTAGAACCTCGAGGTGCTTGGGCGGCGCCCTCGGCCTGTCGGGCATCCCGCAGACCAGCGAGCTTCTTCATGATCTGGATCTGCGTCTTCGTGGTGGTGCTGGTGGCGCGTCGCATCGCGCGACAGCGCCCACGGCCGCTCGCTGCTCGCCATCCGCGAGGACGAGGTGGCGGCCGAGGCGATGGGCGTGGACACCACCGCGCTACAAGGTCCGCGCCTTCGTCATCTCCTCCTTCTTCGCCGGCGTCGCGGGCGGCGCTCTTCGCGCACTTCGTCCCCATCATCAACCCGCGGCTCCTTCACCTTCGTGAAGTGCATCGAGGTGGTGGTGATGGTGGTGGCCGGCGGCCTGGGCTCGCATCACCGGCGCCATCGTCGCCGCGGTCGTCCTCACGCTGCTGCCGGAGGTGCTGCGCAGCCTCTTCCTCCAGGTCGGCGGGCTGGAAGGCGGGGCGTCGCTGGCCCAGAAGGTCGACCAAATCCGGATGCCCGTCTACGGCATCCTCCTCGTCATCCTCATGCTCGTCGCGGCCGCAGGGCCTCTTCGGCAGCCGCGAGATGTGGGACTGCCTTCCGCGCGGCTGGTCGAGGCGCCGCGGCTGGAGGGCGGACGCGACGTGAGCGACGTCGCTCTTGCAGGCCCACAGGGGTGGCCATCCACTTCGGCGGCCTCAAGGCCGCTCTCCGACTTCGAGCTGCACGATCCGACCAGGGCGACCTGAAGGGCCTCATCGGCCCCAACGGCGCGGGCAAGACCACCGCCTTCAACGTCCTCACCGGCGTCTACCTGCCGACCGCAGGGCGACGTGCGTGTCGCCGGGCGAGCGCGTGAACGGGCTGAAGCCGCACCAAATCAACCGCCTGGGGCTGGCGCGCACCTTCCAGAACATCCGCCTCTTCAAGGACCCTGACCGCGCTCGACAACGTGCGCGTGGCCTGCCTTCGGACACCACCCCTGCTTTTCCCGGGCGCGCATCGAAGCGGCCCGCCGCGGTCCTCCAAGCGCAGTGGGGCCGCGGCGGCCATGGCCGCCCTCAATAACTACGTCGACTGGTGGCGGGCGCTGCTGCTCACCCCCGGCTTCCAGCGCGAAGAGCGCGCCCTCACCGCGGCCGACGCCCTCCTGGACGTGATGGGGCTGCTCGCCCCGGCGCGACGAGGAGGCCCGGAACCTGCCCTACGGCGAGCAGCGGCGCCTCGAGATTGCCCGCGCGCTCGCCACCGGGCCCCGGGTGCTGCTGCTCGACGAGCCGGCGGCCGGCATGAACACGCGCGAGAAGGCCGACCTGATGGTGCTCATCCGCGAGCTGCGCAGCCGCTTCGACTTGGGCATCCTGGTCATCGAGCACGACATGAAGCTGGTGATGGGCATCTGCGAGGAGATCACCGTGCTCGACCACGGCGTGACCATCGCCCGCGGGAACCCGGAGCGCGTCCGCACCGACCCCAAGGTCATCGAGGCCTACCTCGGCGACAGCTACCTGGCGGCCCAGGGGATGAGTGTCCCCGGAGGCAGCGCATGATTGCCCCGGCGGTGTCCTCCGAGGAACGGGCGGCGCGCGAGTGCATTCTCGAAGTGGAGAACCTCCACGTCAGCTACGGCGCCATCACCGCCCTCCGCGGCGTCTCGCTCACGGTGGGCAAGGGCGAGGTGGTGGCGCTGATCGGCGCGAACGGCGCCGGCAAGACGACCACGCTGCGCGCGGTGTCCGGCATGCTGCGGCCGAAGACGGGTCGCATCCGACTGGAGGGGCAGCCGGTGCAGGGGATGAAGTCCCACCTCCTGGTGCCCCGGGGCATGGCGCACGCGCCCGAGGGGCGCGGCATCTTCCTCAACCTCACCGTGGACGAGAACCTCGAGCTCGGCGCCTACCTGCGCCGCGACCGGGCCCAGCGTGGCCGAGGACCGCGGACTACGTCTTCGGCTCTTCCCGCGGTCTGAAGGAGCGCGCGAAGGCAGGTCGGCGGCACGCTCTCCGGCGGCGAGCAGCAGATGCTGGCCATCAGCCGCGCGCTGATGAGTCGCGCCCAAGCTGCTCCTGCTCGACGAGCCGTCGCTCGGACTCGCGCCGCAGGTGGTGGAGACCATCTTCCGGATCCTGCGCGAGGTGAACGCCCGGGGCGTCTCCATCCTCCTCGTCGAGCAGAACGCGCACCTGGCGCTCGAGCTTGGCCGCACCACGGCTACGTGCTGGAGACGGGCGAGGTGGCGATGCAGGGCGCGGGACGGACGCTGCTGGCCAGCCCGGAAATCCGGCGCGCTTACCTCGGCGAGTAAAAAAAGACGGGCCCGTCAGCGCCTGCACGAAGCAGGGCGGACGGGCCCGCGGAGCGCCTCTTGGAGGGGGTTCGCTCGGGCGCTCCACCTCTCCGGGGTTGCCCCCGGAAAAGGGGACGGCGACTTAGTTCACCTTCACCTGGATGCTCTTCGGCTTGGCCTCGGCCCGCTTCGGCACGTAGATGCGAAGCACGCCATTCTTGGTCTCGGCCGTTACCTTATTGGCATCGAAGGTGGCCGGAAGCGTGAAGCTACGGGCGAACGTCCCGTACTCGCGCTCAATCCGGTGGTAATTCTCCCTCTTCTCCTCGCGCTCCAGTTTCCTCTCGCCGCGCACCGTGAGGACACCGTCCTCCAGGTTCACGCTCACGTCCTTGGCGTCGACTTCGGGAAGCTCGAACTTGAAGGTCAAGCCTTCCGTGTCCTCGAAGACGTCCACTGGGGGCGCCCAGCCAAAGGACTCGGTCCCCCGGTTTGCACCGAGGTTGGTTTCAAACAAACGGTTCAAATTGCTCTGCAGCCTGCTCATGCCAGGAAAGGGCTCCCAGCGGGTAATGGTGGTCATGGTGACTTCCTCCTTCCACACCAACCTAAGCAGCGTCTCTCGCACGTCAAGGCGGACCATCCATCCTCAACGGGCTCCGGTGCGCAAAGACGCCCGGGACGGCGCAGGAATTTCAGGGGTGGGCGGCGGCCGTGGCGCCCAAGGGAAACTCGGCCAGCCAGGTGTGCCGGGCGCCGGTCGCCGTCAACTCGCTCTGGACTAGCGCCAGCCGCTCGAGCAGGAAGCCGCCGAGCCGTTGTCCGCGCAAGGCCCGCTGGCAGCGGGCCAGTGCCGCATCCCCCGCCCGGCCCCGTGCGCGCGCCAGGGTGAGGTGGGGGTGAAAGGCCTGGCCGGCCGTCCCGGGCCCGGGCAGCCAGGGCTGGAGCGCCGCTTGGACGTCGGCCTGCAGCGTCTGAAGCGGCGCCGTGTCCCCGGACACTTCTGCAAACAGCACCTCCGGGTGGTGCGGGCGGCCGAAGCAGCCCGCCCCCTGCAGCCAGAGCTGCGCCGCCGGGTGCCGGGGCACCACCGCCTGCAATGCCTGCCCCAGGGCAGGGACGACAGCCGCGTCCTGCTCGCCCAGGAAGGCCAGTGTCAGGTGCAGCGCGCCTGGCTTCACCCAGCGCGCCTGAGAGGCGGCCCGCCGTGCGGCCGAGAGCGCCTCGAAGACGTGGGCCTGAAGCGCGTCCGGCAGACGTCCGGCGACAAAGAGGCGCAAAAGCTGGGTGGTCCTCCTGCGGCCAAGCTAAGCACCGCCTTCTTCACCGCTCCAGGGGTAGAGCGCGCCGGCGGGCGCGGGGTAGGGTGGCAGGCTCGTGGTTGCCCTCGACGTCTCTCGCATCGCCAAGCGCTACGGGTCCGTCCAGGCCGTCGACTCCATCTCCTTCCAGGTGCACGCAGGCGAAGTGGTGGGCCTTCTCGGCCCCAACGGCGCAGGCAAGAGCACGACGCTGCGCCTCATCGCCGGGCTGGTGCACCCGGATGCCGGCGCGGTGCGCCTTGCCGGACACGACGTGCAGCGCGGCCGCCAGGCCGCCTTGGCCGCGGCCGGCTTCCTCATCGAGTCCCCGGCCCTCCCCGGGGAGTTGACGGCGTGGGGGGCGCTGGCCTGGGTGGCTTACTTGGGCGGGGAGCCGGTGCAGGCGGCGCGGCAGCGCGAGGTGCTGGCGCAGGTGGGCCTCGCCGAGGTGGCCCAGCGCCGCGTCCGGCAGCTGTCATTCGGCATGAAGCAGCGGCTGGCCATCGCCGCAGCGCTTTTGGGGCGCCCCTCCCTGCTGGTGCTGGATGAGCCACTCAACGGACTGGACCCCCCAGCGGTCCGCGACATGGGGACGCTGCTGCGGGAGCTGGCCCAGGGTGGCACGGCGCTGCTCGTCAGTAGCCACCTTCTCGACGAGGTGGAGCGGACCGCAAGCCGCGTCCTGGTGATGGCCAAGGGCCGCCTGGTGGCGGAGGAGCCGGTCGACGCCGCCCACACCGGTGCGCTCCGAGAGCTCTTCTTTTCCGTCACCCAGCCGGTGGGCGCGTGAGGGGGCTGGGAGGTGCCTACCGCGCCGAATGGCTGCGACTCGCCACCGGTCGCAGCGGGTGGCTGCTGCCGCTGGTGGCGGTGCTGGCCGCCGCCTACGCGACCTCTCTCGGCGTGGCTGCCGAGCGCGGCCTCTTCGGTGCGCCCAATGGCTTCTACCTGGGGGCGGCGGGGGCCACCGGTGCGGCCATCACCGCGGCGGCGGTGGGTGCGCTGTTGGCCGCCAGCGCGGTGGGCACGGACTTCGCCTCCGGCGTGGCCCGCACCGCCCTTTGCCGTCCGGTGGGGCGGACGACCTGGTGGGCGGCTCGCCTCCTGGCGCTGTCCAGCGCCCTCAGCCTGGCGCTGCTGGCGGCCTGTCTGGGCGCGCTGCTGGCTGGTTACGTCCGCTTCGGCCTGGAGGCGGCGACCGAGGGTAGCTACGTGCTGGCCGGGCGGGGGCTGTTACTGCGCGAATTGGCAGTGGCGGTGGCCATCTGCCTTCTGGGGCAGGGGGTGGCAGTGGCCACCGGGGGCCTTCTGGGCATGGCCTTTGGCCGCCCCGGCCCGGCGGTGGCCTCGACGGCCTTCCTCGGCGCGGGCCTCCTCGCGCTCGGCCGCTGGCCCAAGCTGGAACCGCTCTTGCCCACCACCTTCCTCACCGCCGGCCTGGACCGCGTGGCGCAGCTGGCCCAGGGGCTGGCCAGCATGCACGCCACCGACGTCGCGCCGCGGGCGGTGCTGGTGTTTGCGGTGTGGCTACTGGCCGTCGGCACCACGGGTGGGCTTCTGCTGTCGCGGAAGGACATTGCTTCGTGAGGCGGACGCTTCTTGTGCTGTCTGTGCTGCTGGCTGCTCCGCCCGCTTGGGCGGAGGCGCAGCGCTTCGAGTTGAAGAAGCTTCAGGTGCTGGGCGACGTCGTCACGGTGACGGCGGCGGACCTGGACGGGGACGGCAAGCTGGACATCCTCGTCGGCTACACCAGTGGGGTCGGCCCCGGGACCAAGCGCTCGCTGGCCATCTTCTGGAACCGCGACGGCGCCTTCACGACAGCGCCCGACTTGGCCCTGGCCATGGATGAGGTGGAGGCCTTCGGCTTTGACTTGGCCGAGGTCGACGGCGAGCCCGGAGACGAGTTGCTGCTGGTCACCCCCGAGGGGGTCCTCTCCCGCAGCTTCCGCGGCCGGGTGGCCGGCCCACCGGTGAAGCTGGTGGAGCAAGTCACCGCCTTCACCCGCCCCGCCCCCGGCGCCATGCCGCGGCTTCGCATCGTGGAGGATGTCAGTGGCCCCGGGGGCCGCGAACTCCTCGTCCCGGGCCCGACCAAGCTGGGCCTCTACAAGAGCGAGGGCCATGGCCACTACGTCCGCGTGGCCGAGCTGGCCCTGGACGTCCAGGCGGGCTTCAACGCAGGCGACCAGATGCGGCGGGTGGACCACCCGCGGAGCGGTTCCGTGCCGTACTTCCGCCTCAGCTTCGCCCACCCGTCCGTCTACGTTGCCGACGTGGACGGCGACGGACTTCTGGACGTGGTGGCGACGCTGGAGGACCGCCTCGCCGTCTACCGGCAAGCCCCGGGCTTCACCTTCGCCAGCGCCCCCAGCTACCGGCGGGACTTCGCCATCCGCACCTTGGAGGAACTGAAGGAGTCTGGGACCCAGGCCTCGCTCACCGTGGCGGATGTCGACGGGGACGGCATCGCCGACCTGGTGGTGCGAAAGCTGGTGGCCCGAGGTCTCGCCTCCGTCACCACCACCACCTATGTCTTCTTCGGCCGCAAGGGCGGGGAGTACGCGCAGGCGCCGGACCAGGTCCTCAAGGGCGAGGGTGCCACCGGGACGGACGTGGAGTTGTTCGACCTGACTGGCGACGGGCGGCCGGACCTGGTGGTGCCGTCCGTCAACATCGGGATTTTCGCGATTGTGAAAATCCTCCTCAACCGGACGCTGAGCATCAACTTCCAGGTGTTCCCATTCCTGCCGGCCAAGCGGCGCTTCGCCGAGACGCCGGCCGCCGAGCGCGAGCTCAGCTTCACCCTCAACCTGTCCGGTGTCGCCGACATCCAGGCCATCGACATGCTGGGCGACTACAACGGCGACAAGCGCGTCGACCTGGCCTTCGGCACGGGGGATGAGGAACTGTCCATCTTCCTTGGAGGGCAAGGAACCCTGTTCGCCGACAACCCTGCGACGCGCATCCCGGTGCGGGCGGTGGGGCGCCTCACGTCGGTGGACCTCGAAAAAAAAGGCCGCAGCGACATGCTGTTGTACTACCCGGCGACGAAGGGCCACCGGGGCGAGGTGGTGCTGCTGCGCAACGTCGGCCCCTGGTAGCGCCGGCCCGCTGCCAGGCCGTTAGCTGGTGCTGGCCTGCACGGACAGCCAGCGGCTCACTCTGGCCACCGTCGCCCCTGGCAACACGCCACTCACCACCACGCTGTAGAAGACGACGTTGAAGAGGAGGGTGCTGCCCGGCACCTCCGCCAGCACCGGAAAGGTGGCGAGGATGATGGGGACGGCACCGCGCAGGCCCACCCAGCCAATGTAAAGGCGCTCCCTCCACGTGTAGCGGAAGGGCAGAAGGCACAGCACCACCACCAGCGGCCGCGCGACGAAGGCCAGCACCAGGGCGAGGATGGTGCCGGGCAGTGCCACCGCCCCCAGGTGGGAGGGGAAGACGAGGAGACCCAGCAGCAGAAACATGCCCACCTGGGCCAGCCAGGCCAGGCCGTCGTGCACCCGCAGCAAGCCCGCGCGGTCCTTCAGCGTCGTGCGCCCCAGGGCCATCCCGGCCAGGTACACGGCGAGGAAGCCGCTGCCGTGCAGCAGCGTGGTGAGGCCGAAGGTGACGAGGGCGACGGCCACCGTCACCACCGGCACCAGGCCCGGGGCGGGAAGGGACACGCGGCTGAGCAGCCATGCCGCCGCTGTCCCCAGAAGTGCTCCCAGCAGCGTGCCCAACAGAAGCTGCAGGCCCACCTCCGCCAGCAGCCGAAGCCCGGGCGGCTGCCCAGTGACGAGCGTCTCGGTGAGGGCCAGTGTGAGGATGACGGCCATCGGGTCATTCAGGCCCGACTCCAGCTCCAGCGTGGTGCCCACGTGGTCGCGCAGCTGGGTGCCGCTGCCACGAAGCACTGAGAAGACGGCGGCTGCGTCCGTCGAGGAGACGATGGCGCCAAGCAGCAGCGCGTACGTCCACGGCACATGGAAGAGGAAGCGGGCTGCGGTGGCGGCCAGCCCGGCCGTCCCCGCGACGCCCAGCGTGGCCAGGACGGCGGCTGGCCCCAGCACCGACCGCACCCGTGCCAGCGGCGTGTTGAGGCCACCGTCGAAGAGAATCAGCACCAGCGCGCAGGTGCCCAGGCGGAAGGCCAGCGGGTAGTCCTCGAAGGCGATGCCCCCGAGGCCGTCCGAGCCGGCCAGCATGCCGACGGCCAGGAAGAGGAAGGCCACCGGAAGCCCGGTGCGGGTGCCGAGGCGGCTGAGGAGAGCGCTCGCACCGAGAAGCGCCCCGGCCGTCACCAAAAGCAGCGCCGTCGCGTTGGGCTCGAGCACGAAGGACGGCCCCCCTTTCCGTGCCGCGCCCTCAGTAGGCCTTGGAGAACACCATTCGGCCAGGCGAAGGCTGGCCGCAGACGATGCACGCTCCCGGTTGCTGGGGAAGGTCGAAGGGGCGGTTTCGCGTCGTCACCCCGGAGGTCTGCTCTTTCACCTGGGCCTCACAGGCCGGGCTCTCGCACCAGTGGGCCAGCAGGAAGCCGTCGTCGGCGCGGGCCTTCATCTCTTCCAAGCCGTTGACTTCGAAGGTGTGGTCGGTGCGGAACTGCTTGGCGCGGGCGAAGAGGGAGGCCTGCATGGCGTCCAGCATGGCCTGGGCCTGTGTCACCACCGCATCGAGGGGGACGGTGACCTTCGCCCGGTCGTCCCGTCGCACCAGGACCGCCTGGTCCTTGGCCAAGTCCTTGGGGCCGAGCTCCATGCGCAGACAGACGCCGGTCAACTCATGTTCGTAGTACTTGAAGCCCGGACTCTTCGTGTCGTCGTCGTCCACCAGGACGGACAGGCCCGTCCGCCGGAGGTCAGCCGCCACGGCCTGGGCGCGCTCCAGCACCGGCCCGCGCTCCTCCCCCTTGCCGATGACGACGATGGCGACGTGGGTGGCGGCCAGCTTGGGCGGCACCACCAGCCCGGCGTCGTCGGAGTGGGTGAGGATGAGGCCGCCGATGAGGCGGGTGGAGACGCCCCAGGACGTCTGCCAGACGTGGTGCTGCTGTCCGTCGCGCCCCTGGAAGGCGGTGTCG
Organism: uncultured delta proteobacterium; assembly: GCA_963711265.1. Classification (GTDB taxonomy): domain Bacteria; phylum Myxococcota; class Myxococcia; order Myxococcales; family Myxococcaceae; genus JADGRA01. Next base: position 155,465 of record CAVQDL010000014.1, on the reverse strand, counting down.
AAGGCCCGGGCGAAGTTCTGTCCAAGGTTGTGACTGGTGCCAGCCTGCAGGGCCTTCTTGTCCTGCATCATCGCCTCGATGGAGTAGGTCCGCACCGCGCCGGCGAACTTCTCCGACTCCGACTTCCGGCCGGCGAGCACCGGCATCGCCATGTAGTCCTCGGCGAAGGTGCGGTACACCTCGAGCATCCGCAGCGTCTCGGCCTCGGCCTCGCCGTCCGTCTCGTGGCAGGTGTGGCCCTCCTGCCAGAGGAACTCGGTGGTGCGCAGAAAGAGGCGGGTGCGCATCTCCCAGCGAATGACGTTGGCCCACTGGTTCAGCAGCATCGGCAGGTCGCGGTAGCTCTGAATCCACTGGGAGAACATGGAGTTGATGATGGTCTCAGAGGTGGGCCGGATGACGTAGGGTTCCTCCAGCTTCTTGCCGCCGGCGTGCGTCACCACCGCCAACTGGGGCGCGAAGCCCTCGACGTGCTCGGCCTCCTTGCGCAGGAAGCTCTCCGGGATGAGCAGCGGGAAGTAGGCGTTGCGGTGCCCGGTTTCCTTGAACATCCGGTCCAGCACCCGCTGCATGTTCTCCCACAGCGCGTAGCCGTTGGGCCGGATCACCATGCAGCCCTTGACGTCCGAGTAGTCGGCGAGCTTGGCCTTCAGGACCACGTCCACGTACCACTCGGAGAAGCCCTTCTCCCGCGGTGCCAGCTTCTCGGCCATCGGCTCGACTCGTCCCTTCTTCGTTGTACAGACAACAGCGGCGAACCGCGGTCCCTAGCGAGCCGGAGGCGGGAATGCAACCGCGGCGAGGCTGGGCCGCGGTGCCAGGCGAGGGCGGGGCCGCGAAGCAGCCCCAGGGCGCGCAGGGGGGCGGCCGGCAAGTCCCCAGGCCGGTCGGGGCCAGTGCCGTCCGGGGTTAGGGACGGGCGGCCCAGGGCCTCGCGGCCTTTAGTGGGTGCCGGTGGGCTTTTCCCCCACTCAACGGAGGAGGGGACGGCAGGCGAGCAGCCGATTAACCTGCACCTGACACATGGCGCGTCCGTGCATCCTCGTGGTCGACGACAACGTCGAACTGCTGTCGCTGCTAACGCATCTCTTCGAAGACGCCGGCTACGAAGTGCTGGGAGCCACCAAGGGCAAGCAGGCGCTGGAGTTGTTGCGCGTGCAGAGGCCGGCGCTGGCATTGCTGGACGTGCTGCTGCCGGACGTCATGGGCTACGCCATCGCCGAGGCGCTGCGGCGTACCCATCCCGGCGTCCCCTACATCTTCGTCACCGGCGTCTTCAAGGGGGGCAAGCACGCGCTGGAGGGTCGGCGCAAGCACGGAGCGGCCGCGTACTTCGAGAAGCCCTTCGAAGCCAAGAAGCTCCTCGAAGCGGTCACCCAGCTGGTTCCGCCCGGCCCCCCGCGCCAGCCGGCCGAGGAGGAGTTCGAAGTCGAGCTGGACATCGACATCGAGGAGGACGAGCCGGCCGACACCATGGAGCTGAGTGGTCGCGTGCTGGTCAGTGGTGCCTCCGGGCCGGTGGAGCTGACCGGACGGCCGCTGCGGGCCTCCTCCATGCGCAAGGGCTCGGACCCGGGCGCGCGGCCTCCGCCCGTTCCACAGCGCCCGACGCCACCGGGACTGAAGCTGAGGCGGGGCGAGCTGCGCGACAACCTGCCGTCCCTCATCTCCGCCTTCTTCCTGTCGGGGGAGACGGGCGAGCTGGGCGTCCAGAAGGGCGCGGTGAAGAAGGTCGTCTTCTTCGAGAGAGGGCAGCCGGTGTTCGCCCTCTCCAACCTGCTGGCCGACCGCTTCGGCCAGTTCTTGGTCCGCACCGGGCGCGTGCGTCCGGACCAGCTGGCCGACGCCGCCCAGGTGGCGCAGAGCTCCGGGCGACGCACCGGCGACGTCCTGGTGGAGCGCGGCCTGCTCACCGAAGACGACCGGCCGTACTACCTGGGCCAGCAGGTGAAGGCCATCATCTACTCCCTCTTCGCCTGGGAGGACGGCAGCTACGTGATGAGCTTCGGGCAGCCGGCGCGCCAGGAAGTCCTCAAGCTGGACGTGCACCCGGCCACCCTCATCCTTCGGGGCATGAAGAAGCTGTACAAGCCGGAGCGGGTGCGCCGTCTGTTGGCGCTCGAGGACCGGCTCGGCCCCTCGCGCCAGCCCATCTACCCAGTGGGCGACGTCGGGCTGGAGAAGTGGGAGAGGGAGCTGCTCTCCCACGCCGACGGCAGTCGCACCGTCGCCGAGCTCATCGCCGCGGCGAAGCGGCCAGAGGCCTCGGTGCAGCTGTCGCTGGCGGTGCTGCTCGCGCTGCAGCTGCTCGAGAAGCGCTAGGCCTTGGCCGCACCCTGCGGCGGAGGGACCGCCGAGCGCACCGTCGCCCCCAGAATCAGCCGGCTGACGCCGCTGAAAATCATGCTCACCCCGACGAAGGCGGCGAGGATGACGAAGGAATTGCCCGGCCAGTTGACGAGGATGAAGATGGCCAGCGCCAGGGTGACGATGGCGTCGAAGAGCCACAGTCCCCACCCCTGCCGCGGCCGAACCTGGAAGGCGAGCACGGCGAGCAGGGCAGCCTCGATGAGGAGCATCCAGCCCAGCACGAAGGCCAGGGCCACGGCGCCCGCGGCCGGATTGAGCAGTACGTAGATGCCCGTCGCCACGTAGAGGATGGCCAGGAGCACCTTCCAGATGATGTGGCCGGCGCTGTCCTTGGTGGTGAAGGCGTAGATGGCTTGCGCCACACCGCCGAACACCATCGCCCAACCGATGAAGATGCTGAGAATGGCGGCGGCCAGGAACGGCGCCGATAGCGCGGCGATGCCGGCGAGGATGAGCAGAACGCCGGAAGCTGCGGTCCAGCCGGCACGACTCCGGACTTCTTGAGCCACGGTCTTCGCTTCGCTTGTCATGACGTCCTCCCCAGGGGTGGTGGGCCCAGGCGTCCCCTTGCTTGCCCGAAAGCCTTGGGGCCGCTGGCCCAGGGGCGCCATCGGAGCCATCTTTGCGACGCGGATGCAACCCCGAAGAGGAGAACCTGCTAGACGGCACGGTCGCGCCAATGACGCCCCCACGACTGCAGTCACTCCTCCCCGCACTCCTCGTGGCCGTGGTGGTAGGCGGGCCTGTCGTCGCCGCTCCCTCCCCAGCCGCTGCCCCGTCGCCCGCCGCGCTCGAGCACAGTCTGTTGCCGAGCCTGGTGGTGGAGGGGGTCCCTGCCTGGACGCTGGAAGAGCGCATGCGCCACCACCACGTCCCGGGCGTCAGCATCGCGCTCATCCTCGACGGGCGCATTGCCTGGGCGCGGGGCTACGGCGTGCTGGACGTCACCTCCAAGGTGCCGGTGACGCCGAAGACGCTGTTCCAGGCCTCCTCCTTGAGCAAGCCGGTGACGGCCCTGGCGGCCCTCCGGCTGGTGGACCAGGGCCTGCTGTCGCTGCAGGCCCCGGTGAACTCCCTGCTGAAGGGCTGGAAGGTGCCGAACGGGCCCTTCACCGCTGGGGTCACCTTGCAGCGGCTGCTCGACCACACCGCCGGGGTGACGGTGGGGGGCTTCCAGGGCTACCGGCCGGGGGCGTCGCTGCCGACGCTGCAGGACATCCTCGACGGGCGGCCGCCGGCCAACAACAAGCCCGTCCGCGTGGACGTCGAGCCCGGGACCAGCTTTCGCTATTCCGGTGGCGGCTATGAAATTGTCCAGCAGCTCCTCCAGGACGTCACCGGGCAGCCGTTCCCCGCCCTGCTGAACGCCACCGTCCTCGGCCCCGCCGGCATGCAGGACAGCTTCTTCGAGCAGCCGCCCAGCGCGGAGCTTCAGGCCCGCGCGGCCACCGGGTACGACGCCGATGGCGCGGCCGTGCCAGGGAAGTGGCACGTCTACCCGGAGCTGGCTGCGGTGGGGCTGTGGACGACTCCCTCGGACCTGGCCCGCTTCGCCCTGGCCGTGCAGCAGTCCTACACCGGGGCCAAGGGCGCGTTGCTCTCCCAAGCGACGGCCAAGCGCATGCTGACCGCAGCGTCCACGGATGGAGGCGGCCTGGGGTTGTCCTCCGGCAACGCCTTGGGGCTCTTCGTGGACCAGCGGGGCAAGGGAACCTTCGCCCACATCACGCTCGAGCAGCCCAACGGCACCGACGGCTTCCGGGCCCTCCTGGTGGCGAGCGAGGACCATGGGTACGGGGTGGTGGTGATGACGAACGGCGACGGCGGCGGCAAGCTTGCCGACGAGATTGTCCGGGGCGCCGCGGAACTCTACGGCTGGACGGAGGTGGCCGCCCCCCACACCAGGCGCGGTCACCCGTCCGAGGAGCAGCTCCACAAGCTGGCCGGGCGTTACCGCTTCGGCACCGACGCCCTGCTGGTGGTGACCGCCGGCCGGGGTGTCCTCAAGGCCCAACCTCTCCTCGGGGAAGCGTTTGACCTCTATCCCGTCGAGTCCGGGGATTTCGTCCGGCTCGACCCGGCCACGCGCTTCGCCTTCGATGCGGCCGGCGTCACGGCCAAGACGCTGTTTTCCGACCAAACCGGCGTCCGGGTGACGCCGGCCGAACAGGTGCCGCTGCAGTTGCTCCTCGCTGGCAAAGTGGAGCTCGCGCTCGACGGCTACCGGAAGCTGAAGCAGCTGGACGCATCGGACCCGGCCATTGGCGAGTTGCGACTCAACGACCTCGGCTATGAAGTTGCCCAGCGCGCGCCGGACAAGGCCCTGGCCATCTTCAAGCTGAACGCAGAGCTGTACCCCGACTCCGCCAACGCCTGGGACAGCCTGGCGGAGGCGTACCTCGGCGCCGGCAAGCGCGAGGAGGCCCTCCGCTGCTACCGCCGGGTGCTGCTGACGCTGGACCACGACACCCACCTGCCACAGGACATCCGGGTGATGCTTCGCGCGTCCGCCGAGCACAAGTCCAAGGAACTCGAGGGGCCCTAGAGGATGGGCGAGAGCAGGCGGGCCGCCCTCACCGAGAAGCGGTAGGGCCAGCCCCGGGACTGCACCTGCGCCGCGGTCACCGGGCGCGCGCGCTGAAAGTCTCGCAGCAGCATCGCCTCCACCTGCGAGGCGAAGGCCTCGTCGACGACCAGGGTGGTCAGCTCGAAGTTGAGCCGCATCGAGCGGTTGTCCAGGTTGGCCGAACCGACCGAGCTCAGCGCGTCGTCCACCAGCATGACCTTCTGGTGCAAAAAGCCATCCCGGTAGAGCAGCGTCTGGATGCCCGCGCGCTCGGCCGCCTCCAGAAAGGAGAAGGCGGCCAGTTCAATGGTTTTCGAGTCATTCTTCTCCGGAAGCAGCAGCCGGACGTCGACGCCGCGCAGCGCCGCCAGGCGCATCGTCTCGAAGACTGGGCCGTCCGGGACGAAGTAGGGGTTGGCGAACCAGGCCCGCTTCTTCGCGACGCTGAGGCAGTGCATGAAGAAGAGCTGAAGTCGAGACTCCGCGTCGGCCGGCCCGCTCGCCAGGACAAAGGCCGGGACGTCGCCGCGCAGCGAGGGCACCGGCTCCCAAGCCAGCCCGGGCAGCGTCCGGGTGGCCCAGTACCAGTCCGACGTCCAGGCCAGCTGCACCGCCTGCACCGCCGGTCCCTCCAGGGCAATCTGCGTGTCGCGCCAGTGTCCAAAGCGATGGCTGCGCCCCATGTACTCGTCACCGACGTTGCTGCCGCCGGTGAAGGCCAGGCGTCCATCGACGACCACGACTTTGCGGTGGTTGCGGAAATTGAGTTGGAAGCGGTTTTGCCGCCCGCGCGTCGTCTGAAAGGCCGCCACCTCCACCCCGGCCGAGCGCAGCTGCTCAAGGTAGCGGTTGGGGAGCGAGAGGCAGCCAATCTCGTCGTACAAGAGAAAGACGCGCACCCCGGCGCGCGCCTTCTGCATCAAGGCGGCCTGGAAGGCTCGGCCAATCACGTCGTCGCGGAGGATGTAGAACTGCGCCAGCACGTAGGACCGGGCCTCGGCGATGGCGGCGAAAATGGCACCGAAGGTGGCCTCGCCGTCCACCAGCAGCTCGACGTGGTTGCCGCTCGTGCACGGCGCGCGGGTGAGCCGGTTGAGCACCGTCAGGGCAGCCTCCCAGCGTCCGGGAAGGGGGCGACAGAAGGCGCTGATGCGCTCGAGGTTGGCCTGGACCTCGCTCAGGTGCTTCACCGACTGCGAACGGATGGCCTCCACGTAGCCCTGGAAGCGGCTCCGGCCGAACACCAGGTAGAGCGGGACGGCCAGCACCGGGACGGTGAGCAGTCCCACCGTCCAGGCGATGGCGCCCTGGGCCGTCCGCGTCCTCAACACCGCGCGGATGGCGAGCAGCAGCCCGAGCATCTCGAGCGAGCCGAAGACGACGTACCAGGCGACGTGGAAGATTTGGTCGGACACCCGTTCTCGCCCTCGTGTCAGACCACGCCGCGCTCGGTGGGGTCACCTCCGCCGGGGCCGTCGGCGGAGAGTCCCTCGGCCAGCCGCTGGTGCTCGGCACTTCCCAGCCGTTCCAGCCGGGCGCCGGGTGGGTGGGCAAAGCGCGCCACCAGGGTGTCGATGCGCTGGTGGGCCTCGGCAATTCGGGCCCGGCTGACGTGGCCGGCCTCCACCGCCCGCACCAGGGCTTCCAGGCACCGGCGCTGCACGTCCACGTGCTGGCACACCAGGAAGACGTCCACCCCGGCGCGCGCTCCTTCCACGGTGGCCTCCTCCACACCCATGTGCTCCGAAATGGCCTTCATCTCGAGGTCATCCGAGACGCACACGCCTCGGAAGCGGAGCTCTCCCCGAAGCAGCTCGCCCAGTGCGCGGCGACTCATGGTGGCCGGGAGGTCCTCCCCGAGGGCAGGGAAGCGCACGTGGGCCGTCATCACCGAGGCCAGTCCTGCCTCTGCGTAGCGGCGAAACGGCAACAACTCCACGGCGCGCAGCCGTTCCAGGGAATGGGTCAAGACGGGCAGCGTCCAGTGGCTGTCCTGGCGCGTGTCACCATGGCCCGGGAAGTGCTTGGCGCAGGAAGCCACGCCTCCCTCCTCCAGGCCCTGGGCCAGGGCCACCCCCAGGGTGGCCACCTGCTCGGCGTCGGCGGAGAGCGCGCGGTCGGCAATGACGGGATTGTCCGGGTTGGTGTCTACGTCCAGCACCGGGGCGAAGTCCCAGTCGATGCCCAGCGCCCCCAATTCATACGCCAACAGCCGTCCCGCCCGACGCGCCAGGCCCGCGTCCTTTCTCCGGCCGAGCGACCGCATGGGCGGTAAGGCGGTGAAGGGCGCGCCCCGCAGCCGCGCCACCCGGCCACCCTCCTGGTCCACGGCCAGAAGGAAGGGACGGCCGGCCGTCCGCTTGAGCTCCTCCACCAGGGCGGCTGACTCGGCCGGCTGGCCCAGGTTGCGGGAGAAGAGGACGGCGCCGAGCACACCGTCGCGAACCAGCGCGCCCAAGTCCGGGTCGACAGAAGTGCCTGCAAAGCCGACGGCGAAGAGTCGGGCGCAGTCCCGTTCGAGGGGGGAAGCCACGTGCAGGTCGGCACTGTAGCAGCTGCGCCGCGTGCCCTGGGCCGGCCTTCAGGCCCGGGCCGGTGGGGCAGGGGTGACCGCAGCCCCCGTGGCAGGCCATTCTTCGGCTGCGCCGCAGCGGCGCCGTGGATATTGCGCAGTGGCGACACTGGTGGAGGGTCCCCCTTGGCTTCCCGCGAGCGCCTGGACGTTGGCTTCCTCATGGACCCGCTCGAGCGGGTGCTGGTGCACCACGACACCACCTTCGCGTTCATGCTGGCCACCCAGGCCGCCGGGCACCGGCTGCTGTGTTTCGAGCAGCGCCAGCTCATCCACGCCCAGGGTCGGCCCGCGGTGCATGCCCGGGAAGTGGAGGTGCAGCCCATCCAGGGCGCCCACTTCCGGGTGGTGGGGAGCCGGACGCTGGCCCTGGAGGAACTGGACGTGCTGTGGCTGCGCAAAGACCCGCCCGTCGACGCGGCCTTCCTGCACGCCACCCACCTGGTGGAGGCGTCCCCGGGCCGCTCGCCGCTCTTCGTCAACTCGCCGGCCGGGCTGCGGGGCGCGAGCGAGCACCTCTGGGCGCTGCGCTTCCCGGACCTCTCGCCTCCGACGCTGGTGAGCTGTCACGTCGGCGAGCTCAAGGCCTTCGTCGAGGCGGCGCCGGACGGGGCGGTCCTCAAGCCCATCGAAGGACACGGCGGCGAAGGGGTGGTGCTGCTGCACCGCGGGGACCGCAACACCACCGCGCTGCTCGAGCTGTACACGCGCGCCGGCACCGAGTGGGCCATGCTGCAGCACTACCTGAGCGAGGCACGCGTGGGGGACAAGCGCATCCTGGTGCTGGAAGGGGAGCCCCTGGGCGCGGTGCTGCGCGTCCCGCGGGACGACGACCACCGCGGCAACCTCGCAGCGGGCGGGACGCCGGTACGCGCGTCACTCACCGCCAGGGACAGGGCCTTGTGCGAGCGCCTGGCGCCCCACCTGCGGGCCGAGGGCCTGCACTTCGTCGGGCTGGACGTCATTGGGGACTGGCTGACCGAGGTGAATGTGACGAGTCCCACCGGCCTGGTGGAAGTGGCCAAGCTGGACGGCACGTCGCTGGCGGAGCGCGTGGTGGCCAGCGTCGAGCGACTCGCCCGGGACCGCCCGGGGCGCGCCGCATCCAAGGCCCGCTGAGGGCGGCTGTTGCGTTAGGGCGTCCGCAACAGCGTCCCCTCCAGGAAGAAGACGAGCGCGGCGGCCACCAGCAGCCACGTCCAGAGGGGCGCCTTGGCCTGGGTGGCCCCGGCGGGCCCCTTCACCGCTTCCTCGCCGAAGTAGGCCGCCAGCGCCTCCGGCTTCACCCGGGTGAGGTCGCTCTGCGCGGCGTCCAGCACCACCGCGAAAGGGGGCAGGACCGGTGCGCCGGCAGCGTCCAGGGGCCGGTAAATGCCGGGCTCCAGGAAGGGGCCGACGCGCAGGCCGCCGTCGGCGTCCGGGCGAAGCGGCACCTTGCCTCCGGACGGGGCGCGGACTTCGGCAACCGCGCCGGCCTTCTCCGGCCGCAGCACCAGCGTCTGGCCGATGTGGCCCTCCACCCGCTCGCGCTCTTCCAGCCCACCCGACAGGTAGGCCGCCGAGCGCTGGACGAGGGGGAGAAAGCTTGTCCGGATGGCGAAGTCGGACCACTCGCGGTCGACGGTCGAGGTGAATAGAAGCACCCGGCCCTTGCCCCGCCGCGCTAGCAGCAGGGCCGGGGCGCCGTCGTCGAAGGCGGCCAGGACCTCGGCGCTGTCTCCGGCATGCTGCCCCGCCTCGACCAGCATGTACCGCGAGAAGCGAGCGGCCAGCAGCCCCTCCCGGGCCTTGTCCGTGAAGGGGAGGAAGAGCGGGTGCTCCCAGGCCACGTCGCCAAGGCGCGCCGGGCGAAGCGCCGTCTCCCCGGTGGCCCCGGCGCTTTTCACCAGCCGCAGCGGACGGGGAAGCAGCGCCGCCAGGCGCTGGTTCCAGCTGTCTGCCTCCACCTGGTCTCCCATGGACAGAAACAGCCCTCCCCCCGCCTCGACGAAGGCCTTCAGCCGGGCCGCTGCCTCGCTGGACGGCGCCGGGACGTTGAGGAGCGCCACCACGTCGTAATCCGACAGCTTCTCGCGCCAGGCGGCCTCCGCGTCCCTCAGGGTGGGGCGCGCCGGGGAGCCCGGCGCGCTGAGCGCTGCCTCGTAGAAGAAGGCCTGGTCGCGGTAGCGCACGGCATTCGGTGCGCCGTCCACCACCAGTACCCGGAGGTCCCGCGGGACTTGCACGACGAAGTCCCGGCGGTCGTCTTCCCCCAAGGCGTCTGGTTGCAGCGTGATGGAGCCGGTGACGGCACCGCCGGCCTCGGCGCGCGCGCTGAGCGTCTTCTGGGTAGCGCTTCCTGGCAGAAGGGCGAGGAAGGCCTTGGCCACCGGCCGGCCGCCGAGCTCGAGCGCGGCCGGCACCTCCTGCGCCTCCCCCGGGGTGACGTTGCGTGCGGTGAAGGTGACTTCCACCATGCGCGGACCAAGCTGGGGCGCCGCCTCCGCCTTCACATCCAAAAGGAAGTGGTTGGGCAGCGCCCGTCCGCGGGCGACGTCCCGCAGCACCACCTCGGGCTGCACCAGCTTGTCCGCCACCTTCACCCGGGGCGCCGGCACGTCCAGCTGCAGCGAGACGGCGGTGAAGGCGGACACCACCACCAGGCGTTTTCCGGGCAGGGGGGTGTCCTCCAGCGCCCGGGCGGCGAGCGCCAGGCAGCGGTTGAGGTCCGCCCCGCCGTAGGAGGGCTGCAGACGTGTCCAGGGCCTCCCGCAGCCGTGCCCGCTCAAAGCTGGGCGCCGCCGGGACCGCGACGTCTGGACCGCACGGGACGAGGGTGACGGGCTCCTCCGGCAATAGCCCGGCCAGGGCGTCACGGGCCTCCTCCCGCGCCTTCTCAAACAGGGTGTCGCCGTCCCGGAAGCGCATGCCGAGCGAGCGGTCCACCACCACGGCCGTCGCGGCCGGGCCGGAGGCGCGCAGCGCGGCCGCCCCGGGCCGGACCAGCTGCGGCCGGGCCAGGGCCACTGGGACTGCCAGCAGCAACAGGGTGCGCAGCGTGTACAGCAGCAGTCGCTTCAGCCGTAGCCGAGACGCGGTGCGGCGGTGGCTGCGCAGGACGAAGGCGATGGCCGCGAAGGGACGGGGCTTGGGCCGCCGGCGGTCGAAGAGATGGACCAAGAGCGGCAGCAGCGCACCGAGTGCCCCGAGGAGGAGCCAGGGGTGGACAAACGTCACCGGCGTCGCCCCTGGCGCTTGGCGAGGAATTGCAGCAGCGCGGCGTCCAGGGAGTCGTCGGTCCGCACCAGCTGGTAGTCGACGTCCATCTCGGCGCACAGCGCGCGGGTCTGCGCCAGGAAGGCCCCCAGCTCCTCCAGGTAGCTCTCGCGAATCTCTCTCGCGTTGACTTCCAGGCGCCGCTCGTCCTCCATCGACAGGAACAGCGTCGGGTCGTCAAAGGGGAATTCCAGCTCGGCCGGGTCGAGAATCTGGAAGACGGCCACGTCGTGCTTGCGCGAGCGGAGCTGGAGGATGCGGCGGAGCGCATCCGGCGTCTCGTCGAAGAGGTCCGAGAAGAGCACCACCATCGCCCGGCGCGGCAGGCCCTCGGCCAGATGGTCGGCGGCCGCCGGGAGGTTGGTCGGCCCGGCGGGCACCAGCGCCTCGAGGGTGGATAGCAGCGTCATCAAGTGTCCGGCGGCCGCCCGGGGCGGGACGTCGGCGAAGCGTCCGCCGCTCAGCACCGACAGCCCGGCCGCGTCCTGCTGGCGCACCAACAGGTAGCTGAGGGCGCCGGCCAGGGTGGTGGCCACTTCCAGCTTGGAGAGGGCCGCCGACTGGTAGCCCATGGAGCCGCTCGCGTCCACCACCAGCACCGCCCGGAGGTCGGTCTCGTGCTCGAAGCGCTTCACGTAGAAGCGGTCGAACTTGGCGTAGGCCTTCCAGTCCAGGTGCCGCAATTCGTCGCCCGGGCGCGTACTCCTTGTGCTCGGAGAACTCCACGCTCTGGCCCTGGTGCGGACTCTTGTGCAGCCCGGAGAGCACTCCCTCCATGACGGCGCGCGCACGCACCTTCACCCCGGCCAGCTTGGCGATGGTGGCGGCGTCGAGGAGGGGCACGCGCGCTCAGGCCCCGGCTACGGCTTCACCAGCTCGAGGACCTGCTCCACCAGCCGCTCGGCGGTCACGCCCTCGGACTCGGCGGTGAAGTTGGGAAGCACCCGGTGGCGCAGCACCGGCTGGGCCAGGGCGCGCACGTCCTCCACGCTGGCCGCGTAGCGGCCCTGCAGCACGGCGCGCGCCTTGGCGCCGAGGACGAGGTACTGGCTGGCCCGCGGGCCCGCGCCCCAGGCGACGCTGCGGCGGATGAAGTCCGGGGCCCCGGGCTCCTTGGGCCGGGTGTGGCGCACCAGCTCCACGGCGTGGCGCACCACGTGGTCCGGCACCGGCACTCGCCGCACCAGCTCCTGCAGCGCCAGGATCTGCTCCGGGGAAAGCACCTTCTGCAGTCTCGGCGGCCCCGGTGCCGGTGGTGGTCCGCACGATCTCTGCCTCCTCCTCGGCGGAGGGGTAGCCGACGTCCACGAGGAACATGAAGCGGTCGAGCTGCGCCTCCGGCAGGGGGTAGGTGCCCTCCTGCTCGATGGGGTTCTGGGTGGCGAAGACACAGGAAGGGCAGTTCGAGCGGGTAGGTCGCGCCCGCCGGCGGTCACCCGGTACTCCTGCATGGCCTGCAGCAGTGCGGCCTGCGTCTTGGGTGGCGTCCGGTTGACCTCGTCGGCCAGCACGATGTTGGCGAAGAGCGGCCCCGGGACGAAGCGAAAGTCCCGCCGGCCGGTGGCCCGGTCCTCCTCGAGGATGTCGGTGCCGGTGATGTCCGATGGCATCAGGTCCGGGGTGAACTGGATGCGGTTGAACTCGAGGTTGAGGACCTCGGCCAGGGTGGAGATGAGCAGCGTCTTGGCCAGTCCAGGCACGCCGACGAAGAGGCAGTGCCCGCGGGCGAACAGGGCGACCAGCAAGTGCTCGACGACCGCGTCGTGGCCGACGATGCGCTTGTCGATTTGCTCGACGATTTGGCGCTTGGCGTCGGCCAGCGCCTCGACGTTGCGGAGGTCTTCACCCGGTTCGAGGGACAGAGGGGAGGCGAGGGGGAGGGTCATGGTCAGTTGGTCGGCGGCGCTGTGCGGTGGACGGGGGCCGGCGCCGACTTCGTCGGGTCCGGTTGCGCCGCTGGAAGCTCGACGTTGGAGAGGTCCGCCTCGGGCCCAGGAAAGCGCCGCACCAGCGCCTCGAGGCGCTCCGACGTCAGCCCGGTGAGGACGCTGGCCGCGCTGCGGGCGCGCTCGCTCAGTGGGGCATCCTGCAGCGCCTCGGCGGCCCGTAACAGGGCGAGGTGGATTTCCGGGTCGAAGGGGTCCTGGGCGATGGCCCCCCGGTAGGCGTCCCGGGCGCGACGCCAGTCGCCGCGGGACAGGTAGATGCGCCCCAGGTGTACCTGGGTGGCGGCGCTGCTGGGGTGTGCCTCGAGGGCCGCCTGCAGCACCTTCTCGGCCTCGTCCACCCGGCGGATGGCAAACAGGGCGAGCGCGTACTTGTTCGCCACCGACTCGTATTTGCTACCCACCAGGCCATGGGCGTGGCCGAATTCCTCGGCGGCTGCGCCGAAGCGCCCGCGCTCGCGGAAGAGTTCCCCCAGGTGCGCGTAGCGCCGGACGGCCGGCTCCTCCACGTCGGTAAAGTCTTGAAAACCAATCTCTCGCCCCTTGGGCTGGGGCGCGGGGGCGGCCGCCTTGGGGTCCCGCAGCACCAGCTTCTCCGCCCCGGCCGCCGGGGTTCGCGGGACGGGCTGCGCGCGCAAGTAGGCCATCCACCCTCGTTCAAAAGTCGCAAAGCTGTGGCCGGTTACCCCCTCCACCGCCTGCTGGTCCGAAGCCCCCGTGCCCATCGCCTCCACGATGCCGCGCAGCGCTTTGCGCCCGTGCTCGCGGTCCAGGTACTCGGCGGCGAAGAAGACTTCCGCGAAGGCCGTGGCGGCGTCCTGCCAGGAGGGCAACTTGGCCATGGAGGGGTGCATCTTGGCGAAGGGGATGAGGGTGTTGTGCTTCACCCGTTCGGCGAGCAGCGCCCGCGAGGAGGGGGGCAGCGCCCGGCCGGCTGGCCCGCGCCAGCGCGACTCGAGGTACTTGGCCGTCGCCTCCTGCAGCCAGATGGGGACGCTGTTGTGTCCTTTCTGCGTCACCACCAAGTGCGTGTACTCGTGCGCCAGCGTGTCCAGCCAGTCATACCCCTTCAGCACCGCCTTGGGGCTGGTGACGATGAGCTTGTTGAACTTGCAGATGGCGATGGTGCCGGTGGCGTCGATTTCCTTTTTGGACAGGGTGGAAGCACGTGCCAGCTCCGCGGCGTCGTTGACCACTTCCACCCGGACCTTCCCCGGGGGGGCAAAGCCGAGGTCGTCCAGCAGCGCCGCCCGTTGGGCTTCCAGCGCCTCCAGAGCCCAGGGGGCCAGCACCGCGTCCTTGCCCGTCGGGTACAAGAAGACGAAGTGCTCGCTCTCGGCGCGGCGGTCATCCTTCGTCACGGCCAGCGTGTCGCGGGCCAGCCGCAGGTAGGAGCCGGGACGGTCGTCCCCGCCGGCCGCTTCGAGCAGCTCCACCGCCTGGCCGTAGCGCCCCTCGCCGAAGGCGATGCGGCCCCCGAGGAAGTCGAGCGCCTCACTGGCCTCCGGATGCTGGGCCTGCAGTTCCTCCCAGGCGATGCGGGCGCCCGCGTAGTCCTCCTCGTCGAGGAGACCTTCCAGGGCACGCAGCCGGGCGCGGACCTCGCCGGTGGGCGCCGCATCCGAAGGATGGGTCAGCCCGACGCTCAGGAGGAGGACGAGGAGGGCGTGCGTCACTTCACCAGTTCCTCGTAGTAGCTCTTCACCTGCTCACGGTAACGCTCCGGAGTGCCCTGCTTCATGGCCTCCAGAAGGTCCTTTCGGAAATCCCGGAAGGCGGCACCAGGGTCGGCGTCCGGAATCTCCACCTTCTGCGGCGAGACCTCGTTGCCTCCCTCGCCCTGACTGCCGGCCAGCATGGGCAGGGGAAACCCCGGGCCGCCCTGGCCGCCTGGGCGCTGGGCCTGCTGCAGCTGCTTTTGGAGCTGCTCCAGCCCGTCCAGCGCCGACTTCTGGTCGCCGTAGCCCCGGCTCGGGTCGCGTCCTTCCAGGCGGTCGCGCGCGCTCGGCCATTCGCTCGGAGACCTGCTGCAGCTGCTCGGCGCCCTGCTCGCCGAAGAGCGGGGCCATCTGTTCGAGCTGGTCCATCTTCTGCTGAGGTCCTGCGCCCGCTTTTCCAGCGAGCGCTGCTCCTGCCCCAGCTGCTGGACGCGCTGGCGGTCCTGGCGCAGACAGCTGGTGCGCCGGCCGGCGGGAAGAGCTGCTGCAGGCTGCGCTGGATGTCCTGCACCCTCTCCGCGTCCTGCTCCATGCGCTGGGCCAGGCGCTTGGACTGGTCGCGGACCTCGCCGGGGTTCCGGTAGGCCTCCTGCAAGGCCCGCTGCTGCTCGGCGTCGCGGGCAATCTCGGCCGAGGCCTGCCCGGCGGCCCGGGCGGACTCGCCGGCCAGGTCGAAGTCGTCGGAGCGTAGCGCGCTCCGCAGGTTGTCCAGCTCCGACTGCGCCTTCTCCAGCGCCCGGTCGCTGCGGGGGCCGAGCTCGCCGGGGTGGATCTTCTTGTAGTCCTGAGCCACCGCTTCCAGGTCCTTACGGATTTGCTCCTTCACCGCCGCCCCCTGGTCCCGCAGCCGCTCCCGCAGCTGGTCCCGGTAGCGGTCCCGCAGGCGCTTCGTCTCCGAGGCCACCCGCGCCTGCTCGTCGTGGGTGTCCTTGAGGGCATCGGCAAAGTCGCGAAAGCGCTTCACCAGTTCCGGGTCCACCCGCTCCAGCTGCTCGTCGGCCGAGCGCAGTTGGCCCTCGGTTTGCGCCTGCAGCTGCTGCAGCTTGGCCAGCGCCTCCTGCGTCTTGCCCTCGCGCAGCAGCTTCTCAATCTCATCGAGCGTGCTGGGCATGCTCTGGCCGAGGCTTTCGGCGTTGAAGTGCTCATCATGAATGGTGCGCGCCAGCTCCAGGCTGCGCCGCATCAGTTCATTCATGCGCTGGCGGAGCGCCGGCCACCTGGCGCAGCATCTGCTCGCGCAAGGCCGGGTCTTTCGTCTGCTGGAAGCGCTCGATGAGCTGGGCCAGCTCGCGCTGGTCGCGGGAGAGGGCTGGGTGAGCTCGCGGATTTCCTCGACACGCTGCCGGTCGAGCAACGACTCGAGGTACAGCACGTCCCGCTCCACCTGGGCAATCTCCTCGACGGCTGCGCGAGAGAGGCGCGTCGCCGGGTCGTTCTCGCCGGGCCGGGTGCCGAAGCGAAGGTAGAAGCGGCGGGCATCCGAGGTGGTGCGAACCGAACGGCCGAGCCGCTCGCCGATGTTGGCCGCCGCGGCGACCAGTGCCTCCTGCCGGTCCCGTTCTCGGCCCAGCTGGTGGCTGGTGGCCACCAGGTCCGAGGCGAGCGCGTGCCCGGATTCGTCGACGCGGCTCTGGCTGGTGACGGCGGCGAGGTCCCGGGTGTGCGCGCGGTCCGGTCCCTCCATCCGGTCGGCCAGGTGCGTCACCATGCGTTCCCAGAGGGCTTGCAGCTTGCGCACCGCCTCCTGGCGGTGCTCGGCGGCGCTGTAGACGTGGAAGCTTTGCGAGCGGCTGGTGCCCTTCTGCGGCCCGTCCACGGCGTCGTTGTCCCTGGCCTCCAGGAAGTAGCTGACGCGGTCCCCTGGCGCCAGCTTCAGGCTGGCCAGCCCCCACCGCCACGTCCCCTGGCTTCGCCGGCCTTCCTCCAGCGGAAGCGGCAGCCGCGTCTCGGTGCCCGAGGGGGTTGGAAGACCAGTTCCAGGGCGGACAGGCCGTGGTCGTCGGTAGCGTCCCAGCGCAGCACCACCTCCCCGCTGGGGTCCACTTCTAGGTCCGAGGCCGGCAGCAGCAGCGAGACCTGGGGCGGGGCGTCCGGTTCGGCGGTCAGCGTCACCTCGGGCCCACGCACCAGCTCTCGTCCGCTTTTGTTGTAGAAGGCCACCGCGTACGTCCCGGACTTGCGCACCACCAGGGTGCCGGACAAATCGCGCCCGTTGTCCACCCGCAACGGCACCGGCTCGCCATTCACCAACAGCCCGGCCTGCACCACCGGCCGGTCCGAGCGGGTTCGCAGCTCCACCACCGTCCCCACCGGGGCTGCAATCTCGCCCCCGCTGCCGGACACCGTCCTGGGCACAAGGCCCATGTAGGCCGGGTAGCGGTAGGTGAGTTCCACGTCGCCGGTGATGGGCTCGCGCAGGGAGGCGCGCCCGGCCTCGGCGGGCAGCAGCAGGCCCCACAGGGGCCGCAACCGCTGGGGCGACAGCAGCGCCAGAAGGCCGAGCAGCACCAGAGCGCCCCCGGCAAGGAGGAGCGCCACCCGGGTGGGCCGTCCATCCACCACGTGCCGGGCGTCCAGGGCGGCCGCCCGCGCGTCGGTGCCCGAGAGGTAGGCCCGGGCGAGCTCCTGGGAAAAGCTGTCCGGGCTGCCGAGCGCGGCACGCAGCTCCAGCGCGGCGAGCAAGTCCAGGCTGACGCCAGGAAGGCGCGCCGCCACCAGCCGCGCGGTGCGAAATTCATCGCCCGCCCGCCTTCGCGCCTGGACCAGCCCGCGCAGGACAAACAGCCCGAGCGCCACGCATGCGCCTGCGATGAGCACTGCGCGCGCCGCCAGTGGAGCAGCCCGGGCCAGCAGCGCCGCCCCCAGCGTGGCGAAGGCGAGCGCCGCCAGGGCGTGCAGTGCCCCCTGCAGCAGAAAGGCCCGTCGCTGGCGCCGGCGGACGGCGTCGACGAAGCGCTCCACCGCACTCCCCGGCGGTCGCGACGCAGCCCCCGACGGGGGCGGGGGCAACGGCGCGGGGGGATGGGGTGAGGCGTCGGACAGGTTCACGGGCGTGTAGGTTCGGGGCCACGGGCGCCGAGGCATCCACCAGGACGCTTCCTCCAGCATGACTGGCGGCCGCGCCGGGCGGAAGCCCCTTGGGGGCGTCTTCGGACCGGGGCGCTTGCAAGCGAGCAGCGGGGGAGCGCCCGGGCAGGCTGGCGCGGCCCGTCCGGCGGCCCCCGGGGTTGCCCCCCGCCGCTGTCAGTCCAGGAAAAAGTCCGGTAGCAGCTCGGCCGTGGGGTCGACGGCGTAGCGGCTGAAGTCCGTGACACCCTCGGCGCGCAGCACGTCGTCGTCGATGAAGAAGTTGCCGGTGCAGCGGCGCGCGTCCCGCACCAGGATGGCGTGGGCCGCGTCGCCCATGATGTCCACCGTACGGCACTGGCGGAGGATGTCCGGGCCCCCGCCAATCATCTCCATCGCCGCGGTGGCGATGGCGGTGCGCGGCCAGAGGGCGTTGACGGCGATGCCCAGCGGCTTGAATTCCTCGGCCATGCCGAGCACGCAGATGCTCATCCCGTACTTGGCCATGCTGTAGGCGACGTGGCCGGCAAACCAGTGCGGCTTCATGCTGAGGGGCGGCGAGAGGTTGAGGACGTGGGGATTCTTCGCCTGCTTCAGGAAAGGCAGGCAGGCCTGGGTGGTGGCGAAGGTGCCGCGGGTGTTGACCTGGTGCATGAGGTCAAACCGCTTCATCGGCGTGGATTCGGTGTCGGTGAGGCTGATGGCCGAGGCGTTGTTGACGCAGATGTCGATGCCGCCCCATGTCCGCACCGTCTCCGCCACCGCCTCGGCGATTTGGGCTTCCTGGCGGATGTCGACGGTGAGTGGGAGGGCTTTTCCACCAGCGCGCTCGATGTCCTTGGCCGCCGTGTAGATGGTGCCCGGCAGCTTGGGGTGCGGCTCGGCCGTCTTGGCGGCAATGGCGATGCGGGCGCCGTCGCGCGCCGCGCGCATGGCAATGGCCAGGCCGATGCCGCGGCTGGCGCCGGTGATGAAAAGGACTTTGTCCCGAAGCGTCGACATGGGGCGTGTGCTTAGCACGCCGGCGCGTCGCCACCTGGGGCCGAGCTGCCCTTCCGGGGCCGGGTTTGGCAAAATGGAGGAACGCCACCCTGGCGGTGGCGCGCACGAAGCCGGGGGGGCACGTGGAACAGCGCAGGAAGACGCGGCAACTGTGCGCCCTGGCCGCTACGGGCATCTGTCTTCTGGGGCCGCTGCCAGCCACCGGCGAGGAGGCGCTGTCAGGCGTCCATTTCGAAGCGGCGGCGCGCTTCGGGGTGGCGTTCCCGACGTATGTCGGCGGTTTTGACCCCGTCCTGGCTGTGACGGCGTACCCCATCTGGCTCGACGCGGGAGTCCGAATCGGACCGCTGGTCTTCGTCGGCGCCTACTTCAGCTTCGCCCCGGCGTCGGCGGCCCCCAACCTCCCCATCAGCCGAGTGGGCCCGTGTGACGTCAACTGCAATGCCCGCGTTTACTCCTTCGGCGTCCAAGTCCAGCTGCACCCGCTCAGTGTGAGCCTCGGCGGGGGCGTCGCACTCGACCCTTGGCTAGGCGTGGGAACGGGATACGAGGTCCAGCAGCAGCGCTACGACTATGACTACGACTGTGGATTCGGGCTCCCCGACAATGGCTGCCGCACGCCGCACACCGGTGCCCTGCAAGGCCCGCAGTACTTCAACGGCCAGGTGGGCTTGGCCCTGGTGTTTGGCCGAATGAGCCTCGGCCCGTACTTCGCGGCGAGTTACGGCACCTACCTCTCCGACGCTGGCCGCGCCCTTCCCGGCGAGGGGGAACCCCACTGGTGGCTCAACGTCGGCTTGCGCTTCACCGTGACTCCCTGACGCTAAAGGTTGTCCCAGTCGAAGCGTTCCTGCTCGAAGGCGTCGTCGGCGAGGTGCTTGATGAGCTCGTCGTCGTTGTCGTCGATTTTCCCGAAGTTGCTCTTCACCCGCCGGCTTACCTGGCCAGCGAAGACGTCGAGAATCTCCCGCTCGCGCACCGACTTCTCAACGCCCAGGCGCTTCACCGCGCTGTCCACCCGGGACAGCACCGCGGCCAGCACGAAGAGGTCAATCATGATGTCGGCCAGGCGGCGGGTGGCGAACTGAAACTCGACAATGCGCTTGCCGTGCTTGCGCAGGATCCGGTCGGCCGCGGTGGCCAGGTCCCGGGTGGCGTCCTCGAAGACCTCCGCCGAGTCCCGCAGTGCCGGGTGCAGCCGGGTGAAGGCGCCCTTGCCCCGCCCCACGTTGGTGGCCAGCGACGCGCGGCGGCGGGCGTAGTCGCTGAGGACGCCGAAGCCCTTGATGGGGTCGGCCAGCACGCCCTTGAGGCTGCTGGCCAGGTCTGCCTTGAGCTGCGCGCCCACGTCGTTCATGGCGGTCAGCGCGATGAACAGGCGGAGAATGTCGTTGGTGCCTTCCCAGATGCGAAAGATGCGGCAGTCGCGCAGCGCCCTCTCGTAGGGAAACTCGCGCATGTAGCCATTGCCGCCGGCCACCTGGAGCGCCTCGTCGGCGGTGCGCCACAGCGCCTCGGTGGCGAACACCTTGGAGATGGCCGCCTCCACCGCGTAGTCCTCGTAGCCCGGGTCGATCAGCCCGGCCACCATGTCTCACCACCGACTCGGCGCGCGTAGCAGTCCACCACCATGTGGCCGACCTTCTGCTTGATGAGGCCGAAATCGGCGATGGGCTTGCCGAACTGCACCCGCTCCTTGGCCTGGCGGGTCGTCAGCTCCGACCATCCGCTTCATCGCCCCCGACCGCACCCGCCGCCCAGGCCGGTGCGGCCGTTGTTGAGGATGCGCATCGCCACCTTGAAGCCCTTGCCCACCTCGCCGAGCACGTGGTCCGCCGGACGCGGCACGTTGTCCGAAGTGCACGGTGGTGGTGGAGCTACGCGCGGAGCCCCATCTTGTCTTCGTGCGGCCCCGTGCTGACGCCGGGCATGTCGCGGGTGACGATGAAGGCAGTGAGCTTGCCGCGCTCCTCGGGCTGACCCGGTCTTGGCGAAGACGGTGAAGAAGCTGGCGAGCCCGCCGTTGGTGATCCACAGCTTGTTGCCGTTGAGGACGTAACTGTCGCCCGTCCCGCACCGCGGTCGTCGTCACCGCCGCGGCGTCGGAGCCGGCCCCGGGCTCGGTGAGGCAGAAGGCGGCCACCATTTCCCCGGTGGCAAGCTTGGGGAGCCAGCGGCGCTTCTGCTCTGGGGTGCCGAAAAGCAGCAGCCCGCGCATGCCGATGGAGCTGGTGGGCGCCGATGGTGACGGCCACCGAGCCGTCGTAGCGAGACACCTCCTGCAGGGCGCGGGAGTACGCGGTACTCCCGAAGCCCAGGCCACCGAACTCCTCCGGAACCACCAGCCCGAAGAGGCCGAACTGCTTGAGTTCGTCGAGGAAGGGCGCCGGGAGCTCGCCGGCGACGTCCCAGGCCTCGGAAGTCCTTCTCGCTCGGACCGAGCAGCTGGGCGAGCGAGGCGACCACCTGCCGTAGCGTCTCGGCCTCCTTGGCTCGGCATTTCCGGGAAGGGGAGGAGGATGTCCTCCTCGATGTCCCCCATGCACAGCGAACGCATGAAGCTCGAGCTCTGTTTGTCGACCATGGTGTCGGCCTCCGGGGCCCACAAGGTGCGCTTCTTGCCTTCTTCCGTCCGACAGGCGCAGCGATGCAAGTCGGCTGTCGACGACCCAAGGCCAGGGCGGCGAATGGCATTAAGGTTGCCGGGCCGCACGGCGGCGGGGAGGTGGACATGAGCTTCAGCTGGGGACTGCTGTACGTGCTGAGCGAGTGGGCCATTCGCCTGGTGATGCTGGTCTACGTCCCGCAGCGGCGGAGCGCCGCCGCGGCCCGGGCCTGGCTGGTCCTCATCTTCCTGGTGCCGTGGGTCGGGCTCGTCCTGTTCGCGCTCATCGGCCGCATCCGTTACCCGCGCGAGCGGCTGGAGGCGGAGGCCAGGGCCGTCGCGCGCATCCGCAGCGTCCAGTCGGAGATGCGCTCGCTGGCCGCCTTCCGCCTGCCAGAGCTGGTCGGCCCCGCCGAACGCAGCGCCCGGCTGGTGGAGCGGCTCGGCAACTTCGGACCGCTCGCCGGGAACGAGGTGGAACTCTTGCCCGAGTACCAGCCGGCCATCGACCGGCTGGTGCAGGACATCGACGGAGCGCAGCGCCACGTGCACCTTTTGTTCTACATCTTTGCCGCCGACACGACCGGCCAGAAGGTGGCGGCGGCGCTGCAGCGCGCCCAGGCCCGGGGGGTAAGCTGCCGGGTGCTGATGGATGCGGTGGGCTCCTCGGGTGGGCTGCGCCGTCTGGGGCCCGGACTTCGCCGCTCCGGCGTCGAAGTGCTGGCCGCGTTGCCGGTGAATTTCCTCCGGCGCAACGCCGCCCGGCTGGACTTGCGCAACCACCGGAAGATTGCCGTCATCGACGGGAAGATTGGGTACGTCGGCTCACAGAACATTGTCGACCCGGGTTTCATCCCCGCCTACCCCAACGAGGAAATGCTGGTCCGCGTCCTGGGGCCGGTGGTGGTGCAGCTGCAGGCGGTCTTTCTTGCCGACCGCTACCAGGAGACTGAGCACCGCCTCGAAGTCTCGGAGCTGCTGCCGCCCCGCGAGCTGGCGGGCAACTCGACGGCGCAGGTGCTCCCCAGCGGGCCGGGGTTCCCCTATGAGAACCAGCAGACATTGCTGGTGGACTTGCTGCACGCCGCCAGCGAGCGGGTGGTGATGACCACCCCGTATTTCGTCCCGGACGAGTCCTTCCTGCAGGCCATGGTGACCGCCGCCCTGCGCGGGGTGGAGGTGCGCCTGGTGGTGCCCGAGCACAGCAACAAGCGGATTGCCAACTGGGCCCAGGAATCCAACTACGCGCGGCTGCTGGAGGCGGGCATCCACATCCACCTGTACGCCCCGCACCTGCTCCACGCCAAGCACGTCACCGTGGACCGCTGGCTCGCAGTGGTCGGCTCGGTGAACATGGACATCCGCTCCTTCGCGCTGGATTCGGAGGTCAGCTTGCTCGTCTATGACCCCCAGGTCGTCGCGGCCTTCGAGGCGGTCCAGAGGCGTTACATCGCCCACAGCCGCGAGGTGACCCGCGAAGCGTGGAGCCGCAGGCCGTTTCCGCGGCGGGTGGCGCAGAACACCGCGCGGCTGGCGGACTCGCTGTTGTGAGGGGAGCTGCCCCACGGCCCGCCGGAAGCAGGCTTACGGCCCCGCGCAGATGGTGTTGCTCGAGGAGCATTCGGCGGGGATGACGTTGGCGATGGAATCCGCGCAGGCCTGGTTGTTGTACGCGTCCAGGCAGGCCTGGGCCCCGCTCGGGCTGTAGACCCCGGTGCCGCAGTTGGCCATGGAACATTTCAACTTGTTGCTCAGCAGCTGCGCGCAGTTGTCGACGCCGACGCCCGCCTGGCACTGACTCAGCCGGTTGCAGCTTGCGTAGGCGAACGAGTCGCACGCTGCGACGGGGCCACTCACGTCATTCTTGATGATGGTGGCTCCGCAGCCCGTAGCCGCGATGCAAAGACAGATGGCGAGACAGACAGGACGCACGCGGGGACTCCTCGGTTGAAATGACGGCCACAGGGAAAGTCCCCGCCGCCCAAGGGGGTGTGCTGTCTTCCCAAAGCAGGCGCTGCTTCGCAAGCCCTGAGCAGCTGCCCCAGGCGCTCCCCCTGGCAGCCCGACACGCCGACCAGCCCCAACGCGTTGACTGCCGCGGCCGCTGGGCTGTGCCCAAGGGAGACCTCAGCTGCAGACGGCGGTCGGGGAGGCAGTGTAGCCTCACCGACACAGGTACCCGCTGGCGCAACTGCCCGGCTCGCCGCTGCCACAGGCGCCCTTCTGGATGTCGCTGAGGCAGTTGCTCGCCACACTGCTGTCATAGGTCGTCCCGCTGGGGCAAACCTTGGTAGAGCAGCCGGCTAGATTCTCGGCCGCGGTGACGCACGCCGCCACCGAGGAGAACCCCAGGCTAGAAAGTAAGCCGCAGTCGGACGCTCGGGTACAGAGCGCGTTGGACGCGGACTCGCAGGTGGCGGCCAGCGTACTGGTGTCGCTGCTGCTGCTGCTTCCGCAGCCGACGAGGAGAGCCGACAGACACAGGAGACTGAGGATGAGGCGGTACATAAACCCCCCACGGAAGAACGACGGGACTTGCAGGGCAAAGCTAACCAGTCGGCAGCAGCCCGCCGCCCTGGCAGCCTCCCGGTGAGCCGGCGTCCGCACCCCAGCCACTGCGGTTGATTAGCAAGTCAATCGGTCCGCCCACCGCCGCCCCCCAGGACCGTGCAACGTGCCGCGCCAGTCCCCAACCTCGCCCTTGCAGCAAGCGCCCGCCCAGGCCTCGCAGGCTGCGACGTGGACGCCCGGTTCACCATCAGTCTGACTTGCGCACCGAGGCGCCCCGTGCGAGACCTCGCCCTGCCTTCGGGTGCCCACGTTGGGCGAAGAGGGAAGCCGGTGAGAATCCGGCGCGGTCCCGCCACTGTGACCGGACGGCCCTGAGGAACAGGGCCCGCCATCGCCTCCGGCAGTCACCACTGCGGACCTCACACGGGGCCCGTGGGAAGGTGGGAGGACGCTGGCGTCGGACGCAAACGCACCAGTGGGGTGCAGCAGCGTCCGGGTTCCGGAAGCCAGGAGACCTGCCCGAGGCACGGACGACTCCTTGGAGGGTCGCCCGGGTTGGCCTTCTCTCTTCGTCGGAGAGAGAGGAAGGCGTGTGGCATGGCGTTTTGGCGGTGGGCCCGACGTGGGCTGGGACCAGCGTTGGGGATGGCCTCGCTGGCCTGGGGACAGTCGTCCTCTGGCCCGGTGTTGCTTGCCCCGGTGACGGTCCCCTTGCCGCCAGCCCCCCCGTCCCCCGAGTCGCCTTCCCAGCGTGACCCCACCGGGCAGACGTCGGTGGTGGACATGGCCGGGCGTCGCTCCGAGGTGCTGTCCACCGGGGCGCTTCTGTCGGAGGTGCCCGGCGCCGTCGTCAACAGCACCGGCGGCGTGGGGCAGAGCGAGAGCATCTCGCTGCGCGGTGCCCCCAACACCGGCGTGCTGGTCCTTCTGGATGGCATGCCACTCAACGGCCCCGGCGACATCGCGGACATCAGCCTCATCCCGCCGGCCATTCTCGAGCAAGCGGAGGTGCTGCGCGGCAGCGCAAGTGCCAGCTATGGGCCTCTGGCGCTGGGCGGGGTTGTCAATCTGGTCACGCGCAAGGCCACCGACACGCCTTCTGCCTTCGGGGACTTCACCGCTGGAAGCTTCAGCACCTTCCGAGGAAGCCTCGGCGCCTCCGGACGCGTCCTTGGCGGGACGGGCCTTTTGCTGGTGCATGGGGCCTACAGCCAGGGCGACTTCACCTACAGCTACCAGCCCCTGGTGGACGTGGGCGTCCCCGGTGCGGTCGGGATGCCGGTCCAGCGCGTCAACAACCAGTCCGCCTCCGGCGGCGGGCTTCTCAAGCAGGGCTGGGACATTTCGGGCTGGGCCCTCGATGCGCTGCTCGAGGTGGACGTGCTGTCGCGCGGCCTCGCCGGGACCGAGGAGCACCCGACGCCCGACAGCGAGCAGAGTGCCTCCCGGGTGCTGGCCTCCGTCCGCACGCAACACACCTTCGCCAGCGGGCTCTCTCTGACGCTGCGTCTGGACACCCGCCGAACGACGGACAACCTCACCGGGGGCAGCTTTGGCGTCGGCGAGTACGACCGGCTGTGGCAGGCGGGGGCCACCGCGGATGCTTCCTGGCCGCTCGGGCCGCACGCCCTGGCGGCCACGGCGTCGGTGGGCGTTGCCTCCGTGCACGCCACCGGGGGTTCCCCCACCTGGGCGCTCACCTCGCTCAGCCTGCGCGACGAATGGCTTCTGTTTCAGGGGCGCGCCTCGCTGGTGGGGGCGCTCGGCCTCGACCAGGTCGGCCCCTACGTTGCCGCCTCCCCCAAGCTGGGCGTGTCGGTAGGGCTGCCGTTGGGTTTCTCGGTGCGGGCCAACGCCGGCTATGGCTTTCGGCCGCCTTCCTTTTATGAATTGTACCTCCCCACCGGGACGCTGGGGGTGAACCCGAACCTGCAGCCCGAGCGCAGCTTCTCGGTAGACGGTGCGCTCCTCTACGCCAGCCGCTGGGCCACCGGCAGCGTGGGCGGCTTCTGGACGCGCTACCAGGACCTCATCACCTACGAGTATTACCCGCCCTTCTTCGCCCGGCCCAACAACATCAGCGTCGCCGACGCCTGGGGAATGGAGGCCGAGGCCCGCGTGCGGCCCTGGCCCTGGCTGGATGCGCAAGGCAGCTACACGCTGCAGCAAACCGAGAACGTGCGTGACGCGGCGCCGTACTTCGGTAAGCCGTTGCCGTACCGCCCGGCCCAGCTGGGCACGGCGCGGATTGCGGCTGGCCCGGACTGGCTGCAGGCCCGGGTGGAAGTGCAGGGCCGTTCCTCGGTCACCGTCAACCGGGCCGGCATCCTCACGCTGCCCGGACACGTCTTCGTCGGGGCCGGGTTAGACGTGGTGTTGTGGAAGCGCCTCACCGCCTCGCTGCAGCTGAACAACATCTTCAACGTCCAGGGACAGGACCTGGACGGTTACCCACTTCCGGGTCGCGCGGTGTTCGCGACACTCGCGCTGGCCCTGGGCGAGGCACAACCGACCACAGCACATCAAGGGGAGGCACCGCGGTGATGGACAAGCGAAGGGTGTTGCTGACGTTGGGGGTGCTGGGGCTGTTGGCCTCTGTCGCGCTGAGCGGTTGCTTGGACTCGAGCGGGCTCGTGTGCTTGGGGGGCACGGTCGAGTGCAACGTGACGTGCGTCTACCTGAATTCGGACCCGGCCAACTGCGGTGCCTGCGGCAATGCCTGCCAGCCCCGGGCGGTGTGCATCCCCATCGACGACGGCGGCTCCGGACAGTGCGAATGCCAGAAGGGCCAGGCGCTGCCGGACGGCGGCACCACCATCCTGCAGTGCAATGGCACCTGCACCGACATCACGACGGACCCCAAGAATTGCGGCGGGTGCGCCGGCGGTGGCGGCGCGGTGTGCGGCTCCGGACAGGTGTGCGCGCCGAATGACGCCGGTGGGGGCGCGTGCCGAACCAGTTGCGGAACGGCCGTCGAGTGCAATGGCGCCTGCGTGACGTTGAGCACCGACCCGAACAACTGCGGCGCCTGTGGCAACGCCTGCGCGCAAGGCTACGGCTGTCACCCCACGCCGAATGGTCCGACGCAAGGGGCCTGCCTCCCGGACGCCGTGGTGGCGTGCATCGCCACCCCGGGGAAGGTGGCCCCCATCTTCGACAGCCCGGTCCAGCCCCTGGCCGGCCCGGCCGTCCCCGGGGGCATCGTCCCCGGAGGCTTGGGCCTCCTCGGGGATGCGCTCCTCGTCGGCGCCGAGGGCGCCCTCGGCGAGCTGGCACTCGGCAACCTCGCCCTGGTGGCGCCGGAGACGGTTCCATTGGGAGGTGGGCCGGATTTCGTCGAGGTCGACAGCCGTTCGCAAAACGTGTCCTACGTGTACGTCGTCGACGGCAACTCCAACACGCTCAGCGTCATCAGCGGACCGCCTGCCGCCGCCGCCACCGTCTTCCTGCCGGACGGCGGCCTTCAGGGCCTCGGCCTCGCCGTGAATGGCGGCTACGCGTTTGGACCCAACAGCGTGCCTGAGCCGTACGCGCGCGTGGGCAATGACATCTTCGTGCCACTCTACGGTGGCTTCCCACCGACTCAGGCGGCCGGCGGCACCGTGGTGCGTCTCAACCTCGACCAGCCCTATGCCCCGGTGCTGGTGGGCACCTACGACTTGAAGGGCGTGGTGCTGCCTACCTTTGACGGCGGTGCCTCGGACCCGCGGCCGAGCCAGGCCGTCTTCCACGGCGGCTACGTCTACGTCGTCCTCAACAACCTCACCCCCAGCTACCAGCCAGCGGGCCCGTCCGTCCTGGTGAAAATCGACCCCGCGCAGCCGCTCAGCGACGCGGGTGTCGGCAGCATCTCCCAGCTTGTCACCCTGGACGCCGGTGTCTGTCTCGACGCCGTCTCTGTGGCGGAGGCCGGCGGTCGGCTGCTGGTGGGGTGCTTCGGGCAGGTGCAGTACGACCCAATCACCTTCGCCACGCTGTCGGTGGACCACTCCGGGGTGCTGCTGCTCGACACCAACGATGCCCTTTTGTCGGCCTGGTCTCCCCAGTGCCCGGACGCTGGCCCTGCCTGCACGCCGCCCATTGCCGGCGCGCTGGCCGTCGTCGACGGCCGGGCCTATGTCGGCGACCAGAGCTCGGGGCGCCTCTTCGTCCTCGACATCGGCCAAACACAGCTCACCCAAGTCGTGGGCTACGGGGCGGACGGGGGGGTGCCGCTGCAACCGTGTCCCCCGGGGCTTTCCAGCGTGTCGGACATCCTCAGCGTGCCGTGAGTGCCCTGGCTGCACTGCTGACGCTGGGGACCCTTGCCGCGGCCGGCCCGGAGTCCGCCTCGGTGCAGCGCCTCGGGCCACCGGCCCCGCCGGTGGTGCACCGCGTGGTGACGCTCGCGCCCTCACTGACGGACACCGTCCTGGCGCTCGGGGCGGGGGACGTCCTGGTGGGCGTCTCGCGCTTCGACGAACGGCCCGAGGTGAAGGCGCTACCACGCGTGGGGGGCTTCGTGGACCCAAGCGTCGAGGCGGTGGCGGCGCTGCAGCCGGACCTGGTGTTGGTGCAGCCGGGCCCCGGCAACCGTGCGCCGGTGGAAGCCCTGGCCGCCCTCCGCATCAGCATCCTCGCACTGCGGCTTTCCTCGGTGGAGGACGTACTGGCCGCCCTGCGCGCCACCGCTGCGGCCCTGGGGCGTACCAGACGGGGGGAGGAATTGGCGCAGGGCCTGGAGGCGACGCGCGCCCGGGTGCGGGCGCGGGCCCGCGGACTGCAGCCGGTGCGCGTGCTGTTTGCGTACGGCCTGGAGCCGCTGGTGGTGGCAGGGCCGGGAAGCTTCGCCGATGAATTGCTGTCGGACGCCGGGGGCACCAACGTGGCGGCCGACGCCGACCGAGCCTACCCGGTCTGGTCGGTGGAGCGCGCCCTGGGCGCCCGCCCGGACGTGGTGCTGGACGCCTCCCAGGGGGCGGCCGGGCGGGAGGCGCTGCAGTCCTTGCCTGGGCTGCGCGAGGCGCGCTGGGTGCGTCTTCCCTCGGCGGCCCTGCTGCACCCGGGCCCGGCCCTGGGACAGGGGCTGGAGGAACTCTTCCGGGTGCTGCACCCCACCCTGGCCCCGGAGGCGGGCCGGTGAGCGCCGTCGCCCTCGCCCCGCGGCGAGCTGCCGCAGCCGAGCTACGCTTCTCGGCGGGCCGGGCCACCGCCCTCCTCGCGCTGTTGGCCGGTGGCGCCCTGGCGGCGATGCTTCTGTCGGCCGTCGTCGGCGAGTACCCCTTGGCCCTCGGCCGGGCGCTGCGCGTTCCCACCTCGGTGGACGCCACCGTGCTGTGGCGGCTGCGCGTGCCCCGGGCGGTGCTGGGCGCGCTGGTAGGCGCGGCGCTGGCGGCCAGCGGCAGCGCGCTGCAAGGGCTTCTGAAGAATCCGCTGGCGGACCCCTTCATCCTCGGTGTGTCGGGCGGGGCGGCCCTCGGGGCGACAGTGGCGCTGGCGGTGGGGCTGACGGCGCTGGTCGGCCCGTCCCTCTTCGCCTTCCTGGGCTCGGTGGCCGCCATGGCGCTGGTGCTGGCGGTCGGCCGCAGCCGACGCTCCCCCTACGCGGCGTTGCTGACGGGCGTCGTCTTCAACTCCTTTGCCGCGGCCGCCATCACCTGCATCAAGACGCTGGTCTCGCCGGACCGGGTGGGGGAAATCCTCTACTGGCTGGCGGGAAGCCTGGGCTACGAGGCGCCCCGGACGCTGGCCGGGGCGGCGGGGCTGCAGCTGGCCTGCTTGGCCGTGCTGTGGCGGCAGTCTGGCCGCCTGAATCTCCTTTCCCTGGGCGACGAGGATGCGGCGTCCCTGGGCGTGCCGGTGCAGCGCACGCGCACCATCGTCCTGCTCGCCGCCTCCCTCAGCGTGGCCGGGGCGGTGGCACTCTCCGGGCTGGTGGGCTTCGTCGGCCTCATCGTCCCGCACCTGCTGCGGCTGCTGCTGGGGCCGGACCAGCGGCTTCTCGTCCCGGCGAGTGCGCTGGCCGGCGCCGGCTTCCTGGTGCTGTCGGACCTCCTCACGCGGCTCTTGTTTCCCGTGTTTCATGCCGAGCTGCCAGTGGGGGTGGTGACGGCGGTGCTGGGGGGTCCGCTCTTCCTCTTCCTGCTGCAGCGCGGGCAGGTGCCGCCGTGACTGCCCTGTTGTCCGCGCGCGCGCTTGCGGTGGGGTACGGCCGCGTCCAGGTGGCCTCCGGCGTCAGCTTCGAGGTAGCCCGGGGCTCGCTGTGGGCGGTGCTGGGCCCCAACGGCTCGGGGAAAAGCACCCTGTTGCGCACCGCGCTGGGGTGGCTTCCGCCGCTGTCCGGCGACGTCCTCCTCTTCGGCCAGGCCGCAGCGCGCTGGGAACGCCAGCAGCTGGCGCGCCGGGTGGCCTGGGTGCCGCAGACGTTTGAGGCAGACGGGGGCTTCACCGGGCTGGAACTCGTCCTCATGGGACGGGCACCGCACCTCGGGGCCTGGGGCCTGCCGTCCGACCGAGACCTCAGCCTCGCCCGGGCCGCCTTGGAAGAGTTGGACATTGCCCACCTGGCCAGCCGGCGCAGCGGCGAGCTATCCGGCGGGGAGCGGCGGCTGTTGCAGCTTGCCCGGGCGCTGGCCCAGGGCCCGGAACTGTTGCTCCTCGACGAGCCGACGGCCTTCCTGGACTTGCGCCACCAGGTGCACGTCCTGCAGCGGGTGCGTGCACGGGTGGACGCGGGACTCGCCGTGGTGGCGGTGCTGCACGACGCCAACCTCGCCGCCAGCGTGGCGGACCACGTCCTTTTGCTGCGGGACGGGGGCGTGCTGGGCCACGGGCCGGCGGCCGAGTGGCTGTCGGCCGGGCGGCTGGAGTCCCTGTACGGCCTGCCCATGGTGGAAGCCGTGGCGCCGGGCGGCGCGCGCGCCTTCGCGCCGAGGTGGACGCCGTGACAGGCCGGCCCCGCATCCGCAGCGCCCTGGCCGTCTCCGCCCTGGCCCATGCGGCGGTCCTCGGCGCGCTCCTCCTCACCGTCCGTCCCCTGCCGTCCTCGGCGCCCCTGGCCGTGCGCCTGCTGGCGGTGGAGGTTGCGCCGGCCTTCGCCGCCGGGCCCGGCGCCACCTCGGCCGCGCCCGTCCGGCCCCGGCGCGCCAGCCGTCCACGGACGAAGGACATGGCTGGGGGCAGCGCAGCCACGGTCCAGCCGCCAGCGCCAGCGGCCTCCGGTGTCCCGGGGGACATCGCGGCAGACGGGGCCCGGGCCACCGGGCCGGCCTCACCCGGCGGGGCGGGCGAAGACAGCGCAACCCCTGGCACGGGGACAGCCGCGGGTGGCGGGGGCTCGGCAGACGGGGCTTCGACGTCCCTGGTGTCCGAGTTGCACCGCAGGCTGGCCGAAGCGGCGCGGCGATGCTACCCGGCCGCCGCGCAGCGCTTCCGTCTGCAGGGGGAAGTGCCGGTGCACTTCTGCCTGGACGGGCAGGGCGTGGCGACGGCGTTGAGTCTGCAGGGCAGCACGGGCTCTCCGCTGCTCGACCGCTCGGCCCTGGAGTGCGTCGTGCCCGGGGCGGCGCCGCTCCCGGCCGTCGCGGGGTGCTTCCTCGTCCCGGTGCACTTCGGCGGCTGAACCGTGCAGCGTCGGCCGACGCGACAAACGCCGCCGCCGCGCCTTTTGGCCCCTACGGGTGGGACGCGGGGGGGTGTGCGGCGGGGGCCGGCACTGGCTCCATCATCTCCGAGGCCTTCAACTCCCGCGCCTCGGCCTTGCTCAATCGCTTCAGCTTGCCGGGGCCGCCGGTGCCGGGCATGGCGTCGGTGGTGGGGCCGGTGTCCACGCCGTTGATGAAGTAGTGGTCCGACGGCCGGTACACAACGCCGCGGGCCGGGGGGTTGCGCAACTCATTGGGCGCGTCCAGGTCCGCCTGCGGCAGGGTGCTGCCCGCGCCGGGACCCCCGACGCCGCCGGCAACGGCCAACTCCGGCATGCCCAGTTGCAATTCCTTCCCCTCCTCGTCGTCCACGTCGGAGGAGGTGCCGGACATGCCGCTGCGCTGGTAGCGGCCCGGGCCAGTGCCGGACATGTCCAGGCCAGCGGCCGCCATTTCACGGTCACGCTGCATGACGGGCTGGGAATTCCGGGGCGGGGGCGGCTCGGAATAGGTGTAGCACCCGGTGGTGAGTGCAAGCACACCAAGAAGGCCAACGGGACGCAGGGCGGGCTTCATGAGGCATGCTGGCATAGCCGAGCGACGGGCCTCCCGGCCAGTGCCGTTCGTGCCGCCCTAGTCCCCGCGCCCGCGGAGGTGCTTTCCGCCCAGCAGGTGCACGTGCAGGTGGAAGACCGTCTGTCCGGCGCCGGCGCCAACGTTGGCCAGGACGCGGTACCCGGCGGCCTCGAGGCCCTTGCCTCGGGCATAGGTGGCGGCTGCCAGCAGTAGCTGCCCCGCTGTCTCGCGGTCCGCCTCGGTGAGGGTGCTGACCCCGTCAATGTGGCGCTTGGGGACGAAGAGGACGTGCACCGGGGCGGCCGGGTGAATGTCGTCGAAGCCGATGCAGTCGGCGTCCCGGTAGACGACGTTGGCGGGGATTTTCCCGGCGATGATGTTGCAGAAGAGGCAGTCGGCCATGCGTTGGCCCTCCCCAGGGGGACGTACAAGTGGCCGACGGGAAACTCTAGCGGCGCCTCTCATCATTCTACACAGCTTCCGCCTGGGTCCAGGCCGTGACCGTCTTGCAGGGTGCCAGCAAGGCCCAGCCTGGAAGAGGCGCCCGTACTGTCATCGGAAATGGGCGCGGCCGACCTTGGCGATGCTGGCGAGCCGGCGACGGGGCTAAGAAGTGTTCAATGAAGAGAACGGCGCCTAGGGCAGACGCCACGAGAAAGCGGCGTCCTTTGCGCAGGGGCCGCTGAAGAGTTGCGCCAGCACGTAGGGCCCCGCCCGGGCACGCACCGAGCCCGGCGGCACCACTTGGGGCACACTCAGCACGTAGTTGTAGGCCCCCGCGCTGCGCGGCGGCCCGAGGTGCGAGTAGAGCCGGCGCGTCCCGGTGAAAGTACGTGTAGCCCCCGGCCCAGGCGATGTGCATGCCTCCACCTTCAGTCCGCAGAGGTCCGGGAGCGCGCCCGCCGTGAGCAGCAGGCGGTTGACGTCGGCGAAGTCCTCGTAGGCGCTGGCCTCCGGCTTGAGCGGCTCTCGTAGGCGCCGAGGTCCCCGAAGGTAAGGTGGTGGAAGCCGGCCGCCGAGATGGCGGCGGCAACCAGCGCGGGCGCCACCACCAAGTCGGCCACGGGGCCGCCGGGCGGTCACCCACGTCCGGGCGCTGCCATCCCCAGCCCGGCCAGGGCGGCGCCAGACGGGAAGCACCGGGAGGATGAAGCGCAGTTCCTTGTGCGGCACCAGCGAATGCAGGGCCAAGAAAGCGGCCACCAGGGCGCACAGGCCGGGCGCGCGCCGGACGGCCAGCGCCGCCCCCACGGCCAGGACGGCCGTCACCGCCGGCATGGCCCGCCACAGCACCCGGAGGTAGTAGCTGGCGTCCGAGGCGCCCCACGCCCGGCCGCCGCCCTCCAGAAGGTTGAAGCGCAGGTACACCACGGCCGACTGGAAGGGGTGCCCCCAGCTGGCCCAGTCCAGACCGCCCAGGGCGAGCGCCGCCAGGGCAAACACGCCCAACACTTCCCGCGCCGCCCGGCGCTCTCCCCGCCCCAGCAGCGCGCCGAGGAGTCCCAGGCACACCAGCCGCGTCCTGCAGCCGTAGCAGCACAGCCAGGCCGAGCAGCGCCGCGCCGAGGAGTCGCGCCCTGGCCGGGGCCCCGGGGGGCCAGGCCCAAGCCAGCCCCAGGGTGAGGGGCAGCGCGGAAAGCGGCTCCGACAGGCCGCGGGGCGCGAAGTAGATGGCCGGTGCCGCCAGCGCCCACAGCGCTCCGGCGGCGGCCGCCGGCAGGGCAGCGGCCCCCAGGGCCCGAGCCAGCTTGGCGGTGGCCCAGGCGGTGGCCACCCCCGCCAAGGCAAAGCACAGCTTCACCGCCGGCACGTAGACCTCCGGGCGGGAGACGCCCAGAAGCCGCAGCGGGCCCCAGACGGCAGCCACCAGGCCGGGCAGCGTCCAGGGCCGCGCTCCCTCAACGAATTCCCAGGCCACCAGGCCTCGCCCCCACACCAGTCGGTGGGCCGGCTCCAGGGACTGGTAAATCTCGTCGGGCCAGTAGATGCCGGCGTCGGTGAGGGCGAGCCACCCCCGCAGGGCGGCCCCCACCGCCAGCGAAAGCCACAGGACGAGGGCGGCCGTGCGCTCGGCGGTCCAGGGCGGCGCGGCAGACGGAGCAGGAGGCACGGGGCGACTGCTCGTGATTAACTCACGGACAAGGGCATGGGCTCCATCAAGATTTCCCGGCTGCTCGAGGAGAGGGACTTCGGCCTGCAGCTCACGCTGGTGGCCGGGGCCGAGGGGCTGGACCGGCTCATTTCCAGCCCGCGCATCCAGAAGCCGGGGCTGGCTCTGGCCGGGCTTCACCGAGCACCTGCACCCCGAGCGCGTCCAGGTCTTCGGCAACACCGAGATCAGCTACCTGGAGACCCTCCCTCTGGAGGAACAGCGGGCGGCGCTGCAGAAGCTGCTCTCGGACACCGAGATCTGCCTGCGTGGTGGTGACCAAGGACTTGCCCGCTCCGCCGCCGCTGGTCGAGGCCTGCCAGAAGGCCGGCCTGCCGCTGATGAAGACGCCCCTCATGTCCTCCACCTTCATCGAGAAGGTGAGCGCATTTCTCGAGGAGGCGCTCACCGACGCCGCCAGCCTGCACGGCGTGCTGATGGACGTCTTCGGCGTCGGCATCCTGCTGCTGGGCAAGAGCGGCATCGGCAAGAGCGAGATCGCGCTCGACCTCATCATGCGAGGGCACCGCCTGGTCGCCGACGACATCGTCGAAGTCACCACGCCGGGAAGGGCACGGTCCATGGCGTCGGCAACCCCGTCATCAAGCACCACATGGAGATTCGCGGCCTCGGCATCATCAACATCAAGGACCTCTTCGGCGTGGCCGCGGTGCGCGACCGGAAGAAGATCGAGCTGGTCATCGAGCTGGTGGAGTGGGACCCGGAGCAGGAGTACGACCGCCTTGGCCTCGAAGGACCGCTTCTTCAGTGTGCTGGGGGTGGACCTGCCGCTGTCCACGTTGCCGGTGCGCCCGGGACGCAACCTCACCACCCTCATCGAGGTCGCCGCCCGCAACCACCTGCTCAAGCTGCAGGGCCACCACTCGGCCCGGGACTTCGCCGAGCGCCTCAACCGGGCCATCGCCGCCGGGGCCATGCGTCGCCCGCTGGGCGACGAGGTCGAGTGAGCGAGGAGAGCACCAGCGGATTGTCGTGCTCACCGGCATGTCCGGCTCGGGGAAAAGTACCGCCATCCGGGCGCTCGAGGACGCGGGCTACTTCTGCATCGACAACCTGCCGGTGCTGCTGCTTCCGCGGCTGACCGAGCTGGCCGAGCTCGGCGGCACCGCCACCCGGCTGGCGCTGGTCATCGACGCCCGGGAGGGCACCATGCTGGCCGAGGCGCCACGGGTGCTCGGCGGAGCTGCGCCGGCGAGGGGCACCACGTGGAGGTGCTCTTCCTGGACGCCAGCGACGAGAGCCTGCAGCGGCGCTTCAGCGAGACGCGGCGGCGCCACCCCCTGGCTCCGGAGGGCACGGTGGCCGAGGGGCTCGCCCGCGAGCGCGAGCTGCTGCGCGAGCTCCGCTTGACTGGCCGACCAGGTCATCGACACCTCCGCCCTCACCGTGCACGAGCTGAAGCGGGAGGTGCAGGCCCGCTTCGCCGGGAGGGCAAGGGCGGCAGTCCCAAGCCTCACCCTGGTCTCCTTCGGCTACCGCTACGGCGTCCCGCCGCAGGCCGACCTGCGTCTTCGACCTGCGCTTCCTCCCCAACCCCTACTTCGTCCCGGAGCTGAAGGGGCTGACCGGGCTGGACCCGCGGGTCTCCCAGTACGTGCTGCGACGCCGATGACGCGGCCGAGTTCCTCACCGGGTCGCGGACGCTGTGCGAGTTCCTCTTCCCCCGCTACCAGCGCGAGGGGAAGGCCTACCTGACGGTGGCCCTCGGCTGCACCGGCGGGCAAGCACCGCTCGGTGGCCCTGGCCGAGGAGCTCGTGCGCGGCTGGGCGGCGGAGTCCCCGGCATCCAGCTCAGCACCGCGACATCGACAAGGAATGAGAGCGGAGCAGGCAGGCTCAACCCGCGCCCGGAGGGGTCAGCGGTGCGCCACCCCAAAAGAAGGGGGCCAACCAGCGCTCTCCTGCGGCGAATCCTCTCGGTGGTATGAAGCTACAGCACAGACGAGCACAGCTTGCGGCCGCCGGTGCAGGGGAGTATGGGCCGCGGCCGGGGTCTGCGAAGAGGTGAAGACATGGTCGGGCTCGTCGTTGCAGCCCATGGACGTCTGGCAGCAGGAACTGGTGGCGACCGCCGAGCAAATCGTCGGTCCCATTTCCGATGTGAAGACGGTCGGCATCGAGCCGGGGAGCACCCCGGAGGTCATCCGCCAGTAAGATGCGGGAGGCGGTGCATGACCTCGACTCGGCGAGGGCGTGCTGGTGCTGGCGGACCTCTTCGGGGGAACCCCCTGCAAGGAGTCGTTGATGCTGGTCGAACCGCGAGCACCTGGAAGTGCTGGCCGGCGTTAACCTTCCCGATGCTGCTCAAGGCGGCCTCGCTCCGGAAGGAGCACCTGCCGTTGCCGAGCTGGCCCTGACGCTGGCCGCCTACACCCAGAGCAACATTACCGGCGCCTCCGAGCAGCTAAGGGCTGCGGCCGCCCGTGACGCCGCCGCATCGGGAAACATTCCCGTCACCTCCTGAAGCACGGCTCCGTCTGTTGAGGAGGGGAGTGAATGGCGCCCGGGTCAGTGCGTCTCTCAGCGTGTGCCGCCCCGCCAAGGCCGCACCAAGGGGTCAGGTTTGATTTCCACGTCCGCATCGACAGTCGGCTCATCCACGGACAGGTGGTCGAAGCCTGGTTGCCCGCCCTCAAGGTGGCCCGGGTGGTCGTGGCCGACGACGAGGCCGCGGAGAGCCCGCTGATGCGCGCGGCGATGGGGCTGGCCGTCCCGCCCGGGGTTGAGGTGGACATCGGTCCGCTCGACGGAGTGCCGTTCGCCCGGCTGGAGAAGGACGCCGTGCCGACGCTTCTGCTGCTGCGGGACGTGGCGCACCCTGTTGCGCGCCCGTACCTTGGGCCTGCCGCTGCGCCGCCTCAACCTCGGCAACGTCCACCATGGTCCCGGTCGCCGCCCGGTGTCGACCTCGGTGTACCTGAGCGCCGAGGAGTTGGCGCAGCTGACGCACGCTGTCAGCGAGGGCGGCGACGTGGAGGCCCGCGGGGTGCCGGCCGAGCGGGCCATTCCTTCGCCGAGATGGTCGAGCGCTTCGAGAAGGGCTAAGCCGCCGCTCGAGCCATGGTGGGCATTGGCAGGACGTCGCGATGGCGGCGGGCCTGGGGCGGCTTCTCGCGCTCGAGCGCCGCGCGTTCCTGCAGGCGATGTTCAGCCGTCCCCTCGTCGCGGCGACCGGCATGGGCCTGCTTCTCGGGCAGCTCAGACCGGCCTCTACTCGGCATGCTTCTCGAACTATTCCACCTCGGCACCGCCTCGCTCGGCGCAGCGCTGCCGGAGAACGAGACGCTCGCTGCGTGCGGGACCACTGCCGCCTCGGTCTGCATGGCCTCGCGGACGGTGGCGGCGGCACACCCGCCCTGTGGACGGTAGCTCTCTTCTCTTTCCGGCCTCGGGCTCCTCGGCCGCCTGGTGGACCGGCAGGTCGGGTGCTCCGGCGGCCTCGCGCCCAGGCCTCGAGCTCGCCGAGGCCGGGGAGCTCGAGCGGGCCGTGCGGCAGAACCTGTTCGGCATCTGGCCGTACGTGCTCGTCTACTTCGCCCTCAACGCCGGCTGCGCGGTGCTGGGGATGTGCGATTGGCTCCCTTCTGTCGCAGGTGCCGCTGGTCGTGCTCCGTGGGCTCGCCTGGGCCTTTCCGGCGATGGCGTCGGTGGCAGCGGCCACCGCGCGCGCGCGGCTCGCACGCCCGGAACGCCGCCCTCTGGGGCCTGGTGGGGGGCGCGGTGATGACCGGCTTCACCCTGGTGCTCGCCTGGGTGAACGCATGATCGGCCCGGGGACCCACCTGCCGCGCTCGGTGAAGATCGCGGGTCTTCCTCCGCTCCCTCCTGCTCCAGGCCAGCTGGAATCCGAAGGGGATGCAGAACCTCGGGCTGGTCTACGCCCTCTTCCCGGCGCTGCAGCGGCTCTACCCGGACCCGCTGGCGCGCCGCGAGGCGGTGCAGCGCCACCTGACCTTCTTCAACACCCACCCGTACGTGGCCGCGGCCATCGTGGGCGGCGTGCTCTACCACGAGGAGCGGATCGCGGCCGGCGAGGAGGACGCCCGGCGGGTGACGGAGTTCAAGAGCGCCCTGATGGGCCCCCTGGCCGCCCTGGGCGACGGTTTCTTCTGGCTCTCGCTCCAGCCGGCCGCCGGCGCGTTCTGTGCCGCGCTCGTGCCCTGGCTTGGCGCCTGGGCCGCGGTGCTCTTCCTCGTCCTCTACAACGTCGTCCACTTCACGCTCCGGGCGTGGCTCTTCCGCAAGGGCCTCCAGCTGGGGGACCGGCTGGTCGAGGCGGTGGCGAAGGCGCGGCTGCCCGCGCGGGGGGCCCGCCTCCGGGCGCGTTGCCGCGGCCAGCGCCGGTGCGGCAGCGGCGTCCCTCGCCTTTGCCTTCGGGGCCCAACAGGGAGGACTGGGAGGCTGGCTCCTGGCCGGTGGTTGTCTCGCCTGGGGGCGCTCAGCTACGTTCTGGTCGCCAGGAAAGTTTCCACGGTGGTGCTCCCGGGGTGGCGGCATTGCTGGCGGGCTGTCTCGGGGCCTTTCTGTAAGATGACGGACTCCCCGAGGGCCCTTAGAGGTCGAATGGTCGGAGTGCGCGGAGAGCGAGTTCACGATCGTCAACGAGCTGGGCCTCCACGCGCGGGCCGCAGCTCAGCTCGTCCAAGCTCGCCAACCGTACCCGTGCGAGGTGCAGCTCGAATGCGAAGGGCAGACCGTCAACGGCAAAGTCCATCATGGGGGTGCTGATGCTGGCGGCCGCCCAGGGCATGCAGGTGAAATCACCGTTCCGGCGAGCGCGCCCGGGAGTGTCTTGAGGAATTGGGGCGGCTCATCGCCACCACTTCGGGGAGGCGATGAGCGAGCAGGCCACGCCAAGCTGTCACCTATCCAGGGCATCGGCGCCAGCCCGGGCCTGGCCGTGGGGCGCGCCTTCGTGCTCGACCGGCGGCGGGTGCGCACGCCGAAGCTGCGCATCTCGGCCGGCGGAGGTCGAGCACCGAGCTGATGCGGATGAAGACCGCCATCGACCTCTCCGAGCACCAGCTGCAGGAGCTGAAGGAACAGCTCGAGCAGCAGCGACGGCAAGGACCACGCGCTCATCCTCGAGGCGCACCGGCTGATGCTGCGCGACCCGATGCTGGTCGACGAGGTGAACCGCATCATCGCCGCCGACCACATCAACGCCGAGTGGGCGGTCCGCCGCGTGACCCGGAAGATCAAGCACGCTCTTCGACAAGATCGCCGACGAGTACTTCCGCGAGCGCCGCGCCGACGTGGACTTCGTCGCCGACCGGATCGTCCGCAACCTGCATGGGCCAGGTGGTCGACGTGGAGGAGGAGGTGCCGGAGGGCGCGGTGATCGTGGCCCACGACCTCTCCCCGGCCGACGCGGCGATGCTCGCCCGCACCGGCCGGGTGGCCGGCCTTCGTCACCGACGTCGGTGGCCGACCAGCCACACCGCCATCGTGGCGCGCGCCCGGAGCCACGCCCGCGGTGGTCGGCGCCGGGCGGGCCTAGCGAGCAGATCTCCCCGGGCGACGTGGTGGCCGTGGACGGCACGCGCGGGCTCGTGCTGGTCAACCCGCCGCGCCGGAGGCGCTGAGCGGCTTCCGAGGCGGATCGCGCGAAGCTGCTCGGCCGAGCTCGAGCAGGCGCTCCGGCCGCGCGAGCTACCCGGCGGTCACCACCGACGGCGTCCGGGTCCGGCTGCATGGGCAACATCGAGTTCCTCGAGGAGATCCCCGCGCTGCTCGCCACGGGCGCCGAGGGCATCGGCCTGTATCGCACCGAGTTCCTCTTCCTCGACCGGCTCGAGCCCCCACCGAGGAGGAGCATTACCTCGCCTACCGCAGCGTGCTGGAGAAGCTGCGGCGGCCGGCCGGTGACCATCCGCACCTCTCGACCTGGGCGGCGACAAGATGCCCGGGCGCCGCACGCTCCGAGCGCGAGCCGAACCCGGCGATGGGGCTGCGCGCGATCCGCTACTCGCCTCCGGCAGCGAGACATGTTCCGGACGCAGCTGCGCGCCCTGCTGCGGGCGAGCGTCCACGGGAACCTCCGGATCATGTTTCCCCTGATCTCCGGCGTCTCCGAGCTGCGCGAGGCGCGCAGCGAGCTCGAGCACGTGCCGCGAGCGAGCTGGCGCGCGAGGGCGTGCCGATGGGCGGCCGCTTCCCGGTGGGCATCATGGTCGAGACGCCCAGCGCCGCGTGGATCGCCGACCGGCTGGCGCAGGAGGCCGACTTCTTCAGCATCGGCACCAACGACCTCATCCAGTACACGCTGGCCATCGACCGGCAGAACCGCGACGTGGCCTACCTCTACCAGCCGCTGCACCTGGCGGTGCTGCGGGCGCTCAAGGCACATCGTCGACGCGGCGCGTTCGGCCGGCATCCCGGTGTCCATGTGCGGCGAGATGGCCGGCGACCCGCGCTTCACCCTGGTGCTGCTGGCGCTCGGGCTCGACGAGCTGTCGATGACGGCGGGCCAGATCCCCGTCGTCAAGCAGCTGATCCGCCGCTGCTCAGCCAGGCCGAGGCCCGCTCTGCACTGGAGCAGGCGATGCGGCTGTCCACCGCCGAGGAGATTGAGCGCTTCCTGGACGAGACGGTGCGGCGCATCGGACTGGCCGAGGTGCCGGCCTGAGCGGCGGCTGTGCTACACCCTGGCGGGGAGTTTCGCCTCCGGCGGCGAGCCGCTTGCACTGGTGATGGCACAACCCTCCTCGGTTCCCCTGCTGCCTACGCAGCGCGCCACGACGCCGACGCTGCAGGTGCGGACACTCAGTCGCTTTGTGCCGGCGGCGGTGGTGGCCGCGGTGGTGCTGTCGGGACTCGGCTCTCCCTCCGGTGGCACGCACCCGGACGAGCGGCTGTACCTGTCGCTCGCCAATGAAATGGCGCTGCAGGGCACTTGGGTGACGCCCACCCTGGAGGGGCAGCCGGACTTCACCAA
Organism: uncultured delta proteobacterium; assembly: GCA_963711265.1. Classification (GTDB taxonomy): domain Bacteria; phylum Myxococcota; class Myxococcia; order Myxococcales; family Myxococcaceae; genus JADGRA01. Next base: position 114,549 of record CAVQDL010000014.1, on the reverse strand, counting down.
GCCCCCGCTTCTGTACTGGGCCTCCGCGGCGTGCCTGCGGGCCTTCGGCCCCCACCTGTGGGCGGCTCGCTTCCCGGTGGCGGTGTGCGCCCTGCTGCTGGCGCTGGTGGCGGGGAGGCTGGCCCGCCGCTTCGCCGGCGAGGCCGCCTGGGCGCGGGGGGTGCTGCTGGTCGGCACGTGCGTGGGCTGCTTGCGCTACGGCCGGCTGGAGATGATGGACGTGCCGCTGGCCCTGGCCCTGGCGCTGGGGGCGGAGGCGGCCTTCGTGGCAGCGGAGGAAGGGCGGCCGCGCCTTCTTCTGTCCGTCGGTCTGACCGCGGGCCTCGCCGCCCTCCTCAAAGGGCCGGTCGGGCCGCTGTTGGTGTTCTCCCTCGCCGCCGTGGTGCTGGCGGCCCGCGCCCGGCCGCTGCTGCTGAGTCGCTGGGCGCTCGCATCGCTGGCGCTGGCCTTGGCGGTGAGTGCCCCGTGGTTTCTGGCCATGGTGGCCCAGCACGGTGCGCCCTTCGTCGAGCGCTTCATCCTGGTCGAGAACTTCGGAAAATTCTCCGGCCCCTGGACGCTTCAGGCCGAGGGCTGGCTCCTCCTCGTCCTCGCCCTGCTGGCGCTGCCCTGGGTGGGCCTGGTGCAATGGCGCGCGGCGCCGCCCGGGCTGCGGCTGCTCAGCGGCGCGTGGCTGGCCGTGGTCCTGCTTGTCTTTTCCCTGCCGGGCCTCAAGCAGTCCCACTACGTCGTGCCTTGCCTGCTGCCGCTGCTCCTCCTGGCGGCGGTGCCGGAGCGACCGCACGCGCTGGCGGCGCGCGTCACGGCGGTGCTGTTTGTCGTGCTGACGGCGGTGCCGCTGCTTGTCCTGCGCGTGGGCTTTCCCTCCGGGGCCCGCTTCGGCCTCGCCGGGATGGCGGTGCTGCTGGCGCTGGGGGCCTTTGCCCTGTGGCGTCTCCGGGTGGACGCCGCGGCGGTGGGCTTCGCCGGGGCCTGTGTCCTGGCCCTGGCCCTGGTGCTTCCCGCCGTCAACCCGCCGCCCGTCCCGGAGGCGGCCTGGGCGGCCGCCGGGGAGCGTCCGGTGGTCGTCTGGCGTCAGGAGCCGGGCCTGTACGAATTGCTGGTTCGCCGGCGGGTCCACCGGGTGAATGACGCGGCGGAGATGGCGGCGGCGGTGGCCCAGGGCGCCGCCGCCATTCTCCCGGCGCAGGACCTGGACGCCCTGCCGCCTGGCCTCCGGGCCGGGCTGCTCAGCGTGTCTCGCTGGCGCCGCTTGCGCCCGCGCATTCTGCCAGCCGACGTGCTGAAAGCGGTGCTGGTGGCGGACCCGCTGCCGCTGCAGGAGGAAGCGGTGCTGGTGGTGCGCGCCCACCCCAGCCCCCCCGGTAGCTGCGGGCTCCCCCTGGGTTTGACGGGAAAGCGGGTGCGTGCGTAGTGTCCGCGCCTCTTTTTTTTCGGAGTACGCCATGCCGAAGGACTTCCTGTTCACCTCTGAGTCCGTGACCGAGGGTCACCCGGACAAGGTGGCCGACCAAATCAGCGACGGCGTCCTCGACGCCATCCTCTCCAAGGACATCCGCGGGCGCGTCGCCGTGGAGACGCTGGTGAAAACGGGCCTGTGCGTCGTGGCGGGGGAAGTCAGCACCACGGCCTACGTCGAGATTCCGAAAATCGTCCGCAGCACCATCGTCCGCATTGGCTACACGGACAGCACCATGGGCTTCGACGGCCACACCTGCGGGGTGATGGTCGCCATCGAAGGCCAGAGCCAGGACATCGCCCGGGGCGTCGACAACAACAAGGAGCAGGGCGCCGGGGACCAGGGGATGATGTTCGGCTACGCTTGCAACGAGACGGCCGAGCTGATGCCGGCGCCCATCCACTATGCGCACGCCCTCACCCGTCGGCTGGCGGAGGTGCGGCGCAAGCTGCACCCCTGGCTCAGGCCGGACGGGAAGAGTCAGGTGACGGTGCAGTACGAGGATGGCCGTCCGGTGCGCATCGACACGGTGGTGGTGTCCACGCAGCACGCGGAGGACGCCACCAACAAGAAAATCCACGCCGCGGTGATGGAGGACGTCATCGCCAAGGCGCTCCCGAGGCGCCTGTTGGACAGGAAGACGCGCTACCACATCAACCCCACCGGCCGCTTCGTCATCGGTGGCCCGATGGGCGACTCGGGCGTCACCGGGCGCAAAATCATCGTCGACACGTACGGCGGGATGGGCCGGCACGGCGGCGGCGCCTTCAGCGGCAAGGACCCCTCCAAGGTGGACCGCAGCGCGGCGTACATGGGCCGCTACATCGCCAAGAATGTGGTCGGCCGCCGGACTGGCCGACCGCTGCGAGGTGCAGGTGTCCTACGCCATCGGCGTGGCCGACCCGGTGTCGGTGATGGTGGACACCTTCGGGACGGCGCGGGCGGACGAGGCGCGGATTGCCCAGGCGGTGCGGCGCACCTTCGGGCTGAAGCCGCGCGAGATTGTCCAGCATCTGGATTTGCTGCGCCCCATTTACCAGCGCACGGCGGCCTACGGGCACTTCGGCCGCCCGGAGAAGGACTTCACCTGGGAACGCACCGACATGAAGGATGCGCTGCGCGAGGCTGTCGGCGCACGGCACCTGCGCGCGGTGGGCGCTTAGCCCGGCCCCCCCCGGGGCCTGCCAGGCGTCGTTGATGGCCATGTCCGCACCCGCGCCCCGGCTGCGTCGCGCCCCGTTGGCGCTCACCGCGCTTCTCGGCGCGGCGGCGTTGGCCTGCAGCCCCGGGCCGCCGGTACTGTGCGCCGCTGCCCTCCCGGACGCCGGCTGCGCCTGGCACGTCGAAGTGCACTGCGGGGGCGGCGCGGTCTGCAGCCCGGGCAGCGTGCAGGTGCTGGACGCGGGTAGCTGCGTGCGGGACACCGGGGCCGACGTCATCGGCTGTTCCTGACGCCAGCCCCCCCTGGGGCCCCTGGGGGGGGCCTTCTTCACTGCAGTGGGATGCTGCGCGGCAGCGTCGCGCCCAGCCCCTGGGCCAGCGGCGCCACCACCGCCGCGCACACCCCCAGGGCCAGCAGCAGCCACACCAGCGTGTGGAGGAGGCCAAAGGCCACCTCCGGAGAGACGACGGCCGAGAGTCGGGCGAGACGCATGGCGACAACCTCCTCTAACCTTTAATTGGCTAGATGAAGGTTATATGCCTCCGGAAGCCTTAACCTGTCAAGTCTATTTAGTTGGTTATAATGGCGCTGCCATGGAACCTGCCCCGTCCGTCCGTTTCGAGCTCGTCGGCGGCCACGCCGTCCTGGACTTCGTCAACACCGTCGGCGGCCAGCGGGGGGTGAAGCCGCGCGAAATGCTGCAGCGCCTGGAGGACTTGCTGGCCTGGGCGCGCCAGTCGGGCGTCCTCAGCCCGGCCGAGGCCAAGGCCCTGGCCCGGGAGGCCAAAGCGCGCCCGGCCAAGGCCCAGGAGGCGGTGCTGCGGGCCACCGCGTTTCGCGAGTCCCTCTACCGGCTGTTCCTCGCCCTGCTGGAGGCCCGTCCGGCGCCGGCCGAGGACGTCGCGTGCCTGGGGGCCGAGGTGCAGCGGGCCCTCGCCAGCCGGCAGCTCCAGTGCACGGCCCAGGGCTGTGTGTGGCGGGCACCGGAGGCAGTGCTGGTCGACTCGGTGGTGCCGCGGCTGGCCCTGGCGGCGGACCAGCTTCTCACCGGCGAGCGGTGGAAGCGCGTGCGGTTGTGCGAGGCGTCGCTGGCGGACGGCTGCGGGTGGCTTTTCCTCGACCAGACGCGCAACCACAGCCGTCGCTGGTGCGACATGGCGTCGTGCGGAAACAAACACAAGGCCCGTCGCCACTACGCCCGGCTGCGGGCGCAAGGCTAGGGCCCCCGAAAGGGGGGTCGCCTGGGGGTCGCGTCCACCCAGGGGAAGCGCTTTCCCCCCCTGCGGGAAAGGCACGCCCGTCCACGCCGGCTTGCCCCCGGGGGCGGGCCACGCTACAGGGGGTCGCCGTTTCCATCCGCCCCCAGCGAAGGACTGTTCCCGCCATGGCCGTGCCAGCCCGCAAAGTCGTTCAGCTGAAGAAGAAATCCCCCCGCGGCGCCGCCGTTGACTGCGACGTGAAGGACCTGTCCCTGGCCGACAAGGGCCGGCTGCGCGTGGAGTGGGCCGGGCGAAGCATGCCAGTGCTTCACCAAATCCGGGACCGCTTCGCCAAGACGCGCCCCTTCAAGGGCCTGCGCATGGTGGCCTGCCTGCACGTCACCACCGAGACGGCCAACCTGGCCATCGCCCTCAAGGCCGGCGGCGCCGAAGTCACCTTGTGCGCCAGCAACCCGCTCTCCACCCAGGACGACGCCGCGGCGGCGCTGGTGGTGGACCACGGCATCCGGGTGTTCGCCATCAAGGGCGAGGACAACCAGACGTACTACCGCCACATCACCAGGGCGCTGGAGAGCCGCCCCCACCTCACCATGGACGATGGCGCCGACGTGGTGGGCGTGCTGCACAGCGAGCGCAAGGACCTGCTGAAGAACATCATCGGTGGCACCGAGGAGACCACCACCGGCGTCATCCGCCTGCGGGCCATGGCCAGGGAGGGCGTGCTCCGCTACCCCATCGTGGCGGTCAACGACGCCCTCACCAAGCACCTCTTCGACAACCGCTACGGCACCGGCCAGTCCACCATCGACGGCATCGTGCGCGCCACCAACCGGCTGCTGGCCGGCAGCGTCTTCGTCGTGGCCGGCTACGGCTGGTGCGGGCGCGGTCTCGCGCAGCGCGCCAAGGGCATGGGGGCCGACGTGGTGGTGACGGAAATCGACCCCCTCAAAGCGCTGGAGGCGGTGATGGACGGCTACCGGGTGATGCCGATGAAGGACGCGGCGAAAATCGGCGACTTCTTCTGCACCGTCACCGGCAACATCAATGTCGTCCGCCGCGAGCACTTCGAGTCGATGAAGGATGGCGCCATCGTCGCCAACAGCGGCCACTTCAACGTCGAGCTGGACCTCGCGTCGCTGGCTGCGGTCGCCAAGGAAAGAAGCATGGTCCGCGACTTCGTCGAGCAGTTCACCCTGAAGAATGGTCGCCGGATTGTCGTGCTGGGCGAGGGTCGCCTGGTCAACCTGGCCACCGCCGAGGGCCACCCCTCGAGCGTGATGGACATGTCCTTCGCCAACCAGGCCCTGTGCAGCGAATGGATGGTGAAGCACCACGCCACGCTCGAGCACAAGGTCTACTCGGTGCCGGAGCGCATCGACGCGGAGATTGCCCGCCTCAAGCTCAAGGCGATGGGCGTCCGGGTGGACCTCCTCACCGCCGAGCAGGAGAAGTACCTGGACAGCTGGAACGTCGGCACCTGAGGCGCCCCCTTTAGGGAACGAGCGCCAGGTACTGCTCGTAGCGCGTCTGAATCTGGCTGACGTACTTCACCGGCTCGCTGCCGCGCGCATAGCCGTACCGCGCGCGGCGGTAGTAGACGGGTTTCTGCAGGTCGAGCATCGCCTTTTCGACGTTGTTGAACCAGCGATTCCTGTCCAGCCCGCGCTCGGCGGCCAGCCGGCGCGCGTCGGTGAGGTGGCCCAGCCCGACGTTGTAGGCGGCCAGAGCGAAGCGCACCCGCTGCTGCAGCGCCAGCTCGGGCTCGAGCTGGCCCATCAGCTCCGCCAAAAACGCGATGCCGGCATGGGTGCCCTCCTCGGGGTCGGTGAGGTGGCTGAAGCCGAGGGCTTTCGCTGTGCGCGGCAGAATCTGCAGCAGGCCCACCGCGCCCTCCCGGCTTCTGGCCCGGGGATTGAAGCGGCTCTCCTGGTAAGCTTGGGCGGCGGTCAGTCGCCAATCGAAGCCGTAGCGCGGCGCCAGCTTCTTGAAGATGTCGTCGTAGGGGGACACCGCCCCTTTGACGTCGCCGCGGGGTGGGGCGACGTCCTGCGGAGCTTCGAAGATGCGCCGGTAGGCGAGGTTGAATTCGAGGCCGTGGACGGCGCGCTTGACGAAGGCGTTGACGGCGGAGAGCAGCTTCGGGTTCCCCACCCGCACCGCGAAGGCGATGTCCTTCTTGCTGCCCGCTTCCAGGGGGAGCGCGCCCACCACGTCCTGGCGCCAGGTGAGCTCCGCCTGAAGGATGTGGCTGTCGGCCACCGTGAGGTCGGCCGCCCCGCTGGCCACCTGGTCGATGAGGTCCTCCGTCTCGACGTCCTCCGCCACGCCGACCAGCGTGAAGCCCAGCCGGGGCTGTAGCTGCGCCAGGGTGCGGGCGTAGCTCGACCCGGGCCGGACGCTGATGCGGCGCCCCCTCAGCTGCTCCAGGCTGGTCAGCCGCGTCTCAGCCAGCCGCTGCACCACCATCTCCTGCACCTGGAGGTAGGGTTGGGTGAAGTCGACCAGCTGGGCCCGGTCCGGGCTGACCGTGAAGGAGGCGGCGATGACATCCCCCCGGCCCTCCAGAAGCCATGGCACCAGAGCATCGTGTGCCGGCGGCACCACCATCGCCAGGCGTACCTTCAGCTGCTTGGCCAACATCGACGCCAATTCGTAGTCGAAGCCGCGCGGCTGGCCCCCCTCGAGGAAATAGCTGACGCCGTTGTTGCGGGTGAGGACGCGCAGCTCGCCGCGCTTCACAATCTCGTCGAGGTCGCCGGTGAAGCGGCGGGTGGCGTAGGAGACCAGCCCCTTCTCCAGAAGGAAGCTGTCCAGCGCCGCGCGCAGCGCGTGGGCCGACAGGCGCACGGCCCACGCCGCAGGCTGCCGCTCCGCCAGTGTGAAAAGGTGCTGCAGCCCGTGGTTGTAGGCCTCGAAGCGCTCCAGCTCGGCCGACGTGGCGACCGCCAGCGCGCGCTCGCCCCGGCTGACGTCGTAGAGCAGCTGCTCGGCGTCACTCACCTTGGTCACGGCGTCGATGAGCAGCTCTGGGACGGCCGAGGCCTTCAGCACCTCCAGCGTCTCCTGCGCGGCCGATCCGGCCACCACCGACACCTTGCGCCCGCCCAGCTCCGAGGCGCGCGCCGGCAGGCCGGCGGCCCCCTTGGTGCCCACCAGCACCTCGCTCACCACCCGCAGCGGTTGGGTGAAGGCGACCCGGGCGCGGTCGGCGGCAGTCACCGTTAGGCCCACCGCCACCACGTCCCCCTTTCCGGCCAACAGGGCCGGAAGCAAGGCGTCGCTGCGTTGGACGCTGACTTCCTCTACCTTCAGGCCCTGGCGGGCGGCGAATTCCGCCAACAGCTCCGCGTCGGTGAAGCCGGTGCCGGTGCGCGGCAGCTCCGCAGCGGCGTCCCCCAGCACCAGCGCCCGCAGCGTCCCGCGCACGCGCACCGCCGCCAGGTCCTCGTCGGCAGCCCAGCCCGGTGCCGCGGCCAGCACGACCACCGCCAAGGCGAGCGGTCCGTGTCCCGTCGCGACGATGCGCATCGGCCAGCGCCAGGAAGCCATCGGCAGAAGGCGCACCCTAGCACTGGCCGCGCGGCGCTCGGGGGGTGTCCTTTCACCTCTTGCCGCTGACGGCGCTTTGCGCAATGACCGGCGGCTTCCATGGGACTTTTCCGCGCCATCGTCCTGGGCATCGTCCAGGGCGTCACTGAGTTTCTGCCCATCAGCTCCACCGCCCACCTCCGCATCGTCCCGGAGTTGCTGGGCTGGCCCGACGCCGGGGCGGCCTACACGGCGATGATTCAGCTGGGCACGGTCGCGGCGGTGATTGTGTATTTCTGGCGGGACTTGGTCCGGCTGACGCAGGCTTTTGTGGAGGGCGTGTTGCGCGGGGCGCCCTTCCGGACGCTGGACTCCCGACTGGCGTGGTTCGTGTTGGTGGGCACCCTGCCCATCGGCATCCTGGGGTTGACCTTCAAGCACCACATCGAGACGTCCCTGCGTTCCCTGTACGTCATCGCCTTCGCCATGGTGGGCCTCGCCGTGGTGCTGCTCCTCGCCGAGCGCATCGCCCAGCACCGGCGGACGCTGCGCGAGATGGGCTGGCCAGACGCCATCGTCATTGGCCTGTGCCAGGCGGTGGCCCTCATCCCCGGCAGCAGTCGCTCCGGCACCACCCTGACCGGCGGCCTGGCGCTCGGTTTTCGCCGCGAGGATGCGGCGCGTTACTCGTTCCTCCTCTCCATCCCGGCCACCGCCGCCGCCGGCGTCTTCGAGATGCGTCACCTTCTGCGCAGCGGCGAGCCCTTCACCGGCCCGGACGTGCTGATGGGCACGTTGGTGGCCTTCGTCACGGGCCTGGCTGCCATCGCCTGGCTGCTCCGCTTTCTGCGCACCCGCTCGACCGTCGTCTTCGTCGTCTACCGTTTTCTCCTCGGCGGGCTGCTCCTGTTCTTGCTCGCCAGCGGCCGGCTCAGCCCGCAGCCGGAGGCGGCGCCGCAGGCGCATCCCGCGCTCGCCCCTGGGCCGGTGCGCGAGTAGCCCGGGCCGTGGAGGCGCTCTTCGAGGAGCTCGCGGAACGGCTGAGGGCGTCCCCCGGGCGCCCGCTCGACTTGCCGGGCGTGGCTCTGCGCGAGGCCGCCGTGCTGGTCCCCCTCACCCTGCGTGGGGGCACCCCCACCATCATCTTCACCCGGCGGCCGGAGGGCCTACGCCGGCACGGCGGCCAAATTTCCTTCCCCGGCGGGGTCCGGGACGAAGGCGACGTCACCCCGCTGCACGCGGCGCTGCGCGAGCTTCAGGAGGAGGTGGGCATCCCGCCGGAAAGCGTCGAGGTGCTGGGCATGCTGGATGAGATTCCCACCATCACCGAGTTCCGGGTCCTCCCCTTTGTCGGACGGCTGGCGCCGGGCACCGTCCTGACGCCGGACCCCGGCGAGATTGCCGAGGTTCTGGAAATCCCGCTGTCGGCGCTCCATGACCCGAGCCGCCAGCGCGTCGAGAAGCGCTTCCTCTTCGGCGCGGAGCGCGACATTTACTTCTTCGAGTATGCCGGGCACACCATCTGGGGTGCCACTGCGCGCATTCTTCGAAACCTGCTGGACCGGGCCGACGGACTTGCCGCCTGGAAGGGATTGGGGCGACCATGAAACTCTACCCGGTGGTGATGGCGGGCGGCTCCGGCACGCGCTTCTGGCCGCTTTCGCGCGTGCGCCACCCCAAGCAGTTTCTCCCCCTGGTCTCGAGCAAGCCGCTGCTGGTGGAGACGCTGGCCCGGCTGAAGGGGCTGGCCCCGCCCGGCCACACCTATGTGGTCTGCGGTCCGAGCCATGCCGCGATGGCGCGCAGGCTGTTGCCCCGCCTGCCGTCCCGGAACGTGCTGGTAGAGCCGGTGGCGCGCAACACCGCCCCGGCCATCGCCCTGGCAGCCTGGGTCATCGGCGCCCGGGACCCGGACGGCGTGCTGGCGGTGCTGCCCTCGGACCACCACGTGGCGGACCCGCCGGCCTTCCGCGCCGTGCTGCAGCGCGCCGCCAAGCTGGCCCGCACCGGGCAGCTGGTGACGGTGGGCATCCAGCCCACTCGGGCCGAGACCGGCTACGGCTACATCCGCCTGGGGGCACCCTTGGGCGAGGGTGCCTTCCGGGTCCAGGCCTTCGTCGAGAAGCCGGACCCGGTGACGGCGGCCGAATACGTGTCTTCCAAGGAGTACCTGTGGAACGGCGGGATGTTTGTCTTCACCGCGCGGGCCATGCAGGAGGCCTTTGCGCGACACCTACCGGACGTGGCCGAGGCGATGGAACGGCTGGCCCCACGCATTGGCAAACGCGGCTTCACCGCCGCCCTCGCCCGCGCCTTTCCGCGGTTGCCCTCGGTGTCTTTGGATTACGGGGTGATGGAGAAGGCCCGCAACATCGCCGTCGTCCCCGGTGACTTCGGCTGGTCCGACGTCGGTAGCTTCGCCGCCATCGGCGAGGTCCGTCCCCAGGACGCCAATGGCAACGTGGCGGTGGGCGAGCAGACGCTGGTCCTCGACTCGGCCGGCTGCGTGGTGCTCGGGTCAGGGCGCACCCTGGTGGTGCTGGGGATGCGCGACACGGTGGTGGTAGATGCGGGGGACGCGGTGCTGGTCATTCCGCGCGAGCGAAGCCAGGACGTCCGTCAGGTGGTCGAGGCGCTCCGGCTCAAGCGTCTGACGCGGACGCTGTAAGAGGGAAAGACATGCACTCACACATTTTTCGCGAGTACGACATTCGCGGTCTGGTGGACACCGACCTCACCGATGAGGTGGTGGAGCTGCTCGGCCGCGGCCTGGGCACCGTCATCCGTCGCAAGGGAGGGACCAGCGCCACCGTGGGCCGTGACTGCCGCGCCTCCAGCCCCCGCTTTCGCGATGCGCTGAGCGCGGGCCTGTGCGCCACCGGCCTGGACGTCCTGGACGTGGGCGTGGTCCCCACCCCCCTCACCTACTTCGCGGCCAACACGCTGCCGGTGGACGGGCTGGCGATGATTACCGGGAGCCACAATCCGCCCGAGTACAACGGCTTCAAGGTGGGGCATGGCAAGACCACGCTGCACGGGCACGAGATTCAGGAACTGCGCCACCTGATAGAGGCCAGGGACTTCGAGACCGGGCGTCCGGGAAAAGTGACGCCGTTCGATATCGTGACTCCGTACACGCACTTCGTCCGCCAGACGGTGAAGATGGGGCGGAGCATGCGGGTGGTCATCGACGCCGGCAATGGCACCGGCGGCGAGGTGGCGGTCCCGCTGTTCCGAAGCATGGGCTTCGACGTGGTCCCGCTCTTCTGCGACATGGACGCCCGCTTCCCCAACCACCACCCGGACCCGACGGTGCCGGCTAACCTCCAGGACCTCATCGCGGCGGTGCGAAAAGAGAAGGCCGAGGTGGGCATCGCCTACGATGGGGACGCCGACCGCATCGGCGTCATCGACGACATGGGGCAGGTGCTGTGGGGGGACCAGCTGATGATTCTGTTTGCCCGCAGCGTGCTGGCTGAGGTCCCGGGCAGCGCCATTGTCGGTGAAGTGAAGTGCAGCGCCACCCTCTACGACGACATCGCGCGCCGCGGCGGCAAGCCCATCATGTGGAAGGCCGGGCACAGCCTCATCAAGGCGAAGATGAAGGAAACCAACGCCCAGCTGGCCGGCGAGATGAGCGGCCATATCTTCTTCAAGCACCGCTACTTCGGCTTCGACGACGCCGTGTACGCCAGTGCCCGGCTGCTCGAGATTCTCACCCACACCGACCGCCCGTTGAGTGCGCTGCTGGCCGACGTGCCGAAGACCTACGCCAGCCCGGAGATTCGCTTCGACGTGCCGGAGGAGAAGAAGTTCGCGCTGGTGCGGCGGGCCACCGAACTGCTCCGGACGGGCGGGCACGACATCATCGACGTGGACGGGGTGCGGGTGACCTTCTCCGACGGCTGGGGCCTCATTCGCGCCTCCAACACCCAGCCCCTTCTGGTGCTGCGTTTCGAGGCCAGGACCGAGAAGCGCCTGGCGGAAATCCAGAAGCTCATCGAGTCCACGGTGGCACGCGCGCAGCGAGAACTCGGCGCCTGACAGGGGCTGGACTAGAGTTTCATTCATGGAGCAGCCGGACCCTGCCGTCCGCCCGCTGGTCGGGCTCATCATGGGCAGCAAGAGCGACTGGGAGTACCTGCAGCCCGCCGCCGAGGTGCTGACCGAGCTGGGCGTCCCCTTCGAAGCCCGGGTGGTCTCAGCACACCGGACGCCCGACTTCATGTTCGAGTACGCCGAGAGCGCCGAGGAGCGCGGACTGCTGGTCATCATCGCCGCTGCCGGCGGCGCCGCCCACCTGCCGGGCATGGTGGCGGCCAAGACGCTGGTCCCGGTGCTGGGCGTGCCGGTGCCGGCCACGCGCGCTACACGGGGTGGATGCCCTGCTCTCCATCGTCCAGATGCCGAAGGGCGTCCCGGTGGGGACGCTGGCCATCGGCAAGCCCGGGGCGGCCAACGCCGGCGCTGCTGGCCGCGGAGATTGTCGCCCTGCAGCACCCGCAGGTTCGCGAGCGGCTCCGGGCCTGGCGCGAAGCGCGCACCCGGCGAGGCCTGCGAGAGCGAGCTTCCATGACGGCCATCCTCCCCGGCAGTACGCTGGGCATCCTCGGCGGCGGGCAGCTCGGGCGGATGACGGCCATGGCGGCGCGCTCGCTCGGCTACCACCTGGCGGCGCTGGACCCGGACCCCTCCTGCGCCGCGCGCTTCGTCGTCGAGAGTTGCATCACCGCCGGTTTCGACGACGTGCCGGCGGCCGCGCGAGCTGGCGCGGCAGAGCCAACGTCGTCACCGTGGAGATTGAGAAGATCTCCGTCGACGCCGCTGCGCGCCGTGCAGCAGCTGGTCCCCATGCGGCCCGGCGCCGGAGGTCCTCTTCACCATCCAGGACCGCGCCCGGCAGAAGGACTGGCTCGCCGCCCACGGCTTCCCGGTGGGCCCCTACCGGAAGGCGGCCAGCGAGGCGGAGGTGCTGGCCGCGGTACGGGCCTTGGGCGGCAGGCGTACGTGAAGTCCACCCGCGGCGGCTACGACGGCCGGGGCCAGGCGGTGGTGCACACGGAGGCGGACGTGCCGGCCGCCTGGGCCAGCCTCGGGGGCGGCCCGGTGGTGGTGGAGCAGGCCCTGGCGCTCGCGCCGGAATTGTCGGTGCTGGTGGCGCGGCGTCCGTCGGGGGAGGCACGCAGCTATGCGCCGGCGCTCAACCACCACGTGCAGGGTATTCTCGAGTGGAGCGTGCTGCCCGGGCCGCTTCCCGGCCGGGCTGTCCCGGGCTGCCGAGGAAACCACCACCGCCATCGCCGTGGCCGCTGGGCGTGGAGGGCCTGCTGGTGGCCGAGTTCTTCCTGCACCGAGGACGGCCAGCTCCTGGTCAACGAATTGGCCCCACGCCCGCACAACACCTTCCACACCACCGAGGTGGCCTGCGCCACCAGCCAGTTCGAACAGGTGACGCGCGCCGTCTGCGACCTGCCGCTGGGCTCCACCGAGGTGCTGCGCCCCGGCGGCCATCGTCAACCTCCTCGGGGACTTGTGGCTGAAGCCGGAGCCGCCGCACTTCGACGCTGCCCTGTCCATCCCCGGCGTCACCGTGCACCTGTACGGCAAGCGCCAGGCACGCCCCGGGCGGAAGATGGGCCACTTGTCCGCCATTGCCACCACGCCCGAGGAGGCGCTGCGCAAGGTGCAGGAGGCGCGACGGCGCCTGGGACGCGAGACGACCTGAGGCCGCCTGCGCCCCGGGGCCGCTGTCAGGCGACGACGGGCCGGCCGCTGGCCGTCGGGGTCCGAACCGGCTGCGCGTTCGGATTCAGCAGCGGCGCGAAGGCGTCCCGGTAGCTCACCGCCAGAAACACTTCCAGGGCCAGCACCACCACGCCCAGCCCGAGGCCGGCCGGGTGGAGGAAGGCGTGGAAGAAGACGATGTTCACCACGATGGGGGCCAGCGCCGTCAGCGCCAGCGGGACGAAGCGCCCGGACAGCAGCAACATCCCACACAGCACCTCGACGGTTTTCAGCAGCGGGAAGAAGTAGCCGGAGGCGAAGAGGGCCCCGGCGAAGGCTCCGGCCGCCGGTGGCGGAGGCGGCTGGGGGATGAAGTGGAAGAAGCCATTGAGGCCGAAGACGAAGAAGACGAGGCCGAGGAGGATGCGGGCGACGGTGGGGAGGTAGCGCATGCGCCAAAGGGCTAACGGGCCTGCTCCAGTGGGACAGTGCGTTCTGACGGGATAGACTGTTGCGCCTGTGACAACACCTGACCTCAACCACATCGCCGTCTTCGTCCGGGTGGTGGAGACGGGCAGCTTCACCCAGGCGGCCTCGGCCCTCGGGTTGCCCAAGTCGAGCGTGAGCCGCAGCGTGGCGCGGCTGGAAGGGGAACTGGGGGTCCGGCTGCTGCAGCGCACCACCCGCAGCGTCCACCTCACCGACGCCGGGCACGCCTACTATGACCAGGTGGCGCGGGCCCTCTCCGGCCTCGAGGAGGCCCAAGCCGCCGTCAGTGACATGCAGGCCACGCCGCGCGGCCCGGTGCGCGTCACCACCGCCGTCGACATCGGCGTGAGTGTGGTGGCCGCCCTGGTGGCCCGCTTCGTCCGCAAGCACCCGGACATCCACGTGGAGATGCTTCTCACCGGGCGGCTGGTCAACCTGGTGGAGGAGGGGGTGGACCTTGCGGTGCGGGCAGGAAAGCTGGATGACTCCTCGCTGGTGGCGCGCCGGGTGGGGACGCTGGAGGCGCGGCTTTTGGCGGCACCCGGCTACCTCCGTCGCCGCGGGACGCCCCGGACGGTGGCGGAACTGGCCAACCACGACTGCGTGCTGTTCCGGGGCCGCCGCGGGCAAAGCACCTGGGAGCTGACGGGCCCCCAGGGCGCGCAAACGGTGAACGTGACAGGCCCGGTGTCCGCCGACGATTTCGCCTTCGTCCGGCAGGTGCTGCTGGCCGGCGGTGGCATCGGCCTGGTGCCCTGGACGACGGTGGCCCAGGACATCGACCGGGGCCGGTTGGTGCGCGTGCTTCCGGAACACGCCGCACCGGGCGGCGCCCTGCACGTCGTCTACCCGTCCAGCCGCTATGTGCCCCAGCGGGTGGCGCTGCTGCGCGACTTCCTGGTGGCTGGACTGCTGGAACGGGCCAGCACCTGCAACGCGCGGGACCACCGCCGAGGGGGCAAGCCCCGCGCGGCGGTCACTGGTTGAGGGCGAAGGTGTAGGTGTAGCGCAAGTCGGTGGCCACCGGCTTGCCACCCTTGGTGGCCGGCTTGAAGCGCGCCCGGAGGATGGCGCCCTGGGCCGCCTCGTTGAGGCCGTAGCCGGGCCCGGACACCACCCGTGCTGCGCTGACGTGCCCGTCGGCCTCGACGGTGATGGCCAGCACCACCTGCCCCTCGATGCTCTGCTTGCGCGCCTGGGCGGGGTAAATCTCCTCGCCGTTGATTTCCTCCAGCAGCTCGGGCCGCGTGTCCACCAGGTACAGCGGGGCGTAGCCCGGCCGCACGCTGCCCGGCGCCTGGGCGTGCTCGGCGGGCCTTCCCACCAGCGTGTTGCCCACCGGGACGGCCACCGTGCCGGCGGTGGTGGTGGACTGCAGCGTGAGGCCCACCACCACCGGGGGTGGCGGCCCGGGCTCCGGCGGCGGTGCGTCGTTGGGAGGGGGGGGCTGCGCGTGCGCCGGGGTGCGCGGTGCGACGACGGACAGCTTGGGATGCAGGTGCGGCTCCGTCCGCGGCGGCGGCTCCGGGGGATGCTCGACCGGCGGCGGCACCTCCACCACCACCAGCTCCGAGGGGGACGGGCGCGGAAGCGGCCCGGGCGGCCGCGCCCGCGCCGCCAGCAGCAGCCCCAGCGCGTGCAGCAGCAGCGAGGCCCCGAGGAAGAGGGCGAGCGAGGGTCGCCGCAGGGGCGCGGCGAGCGGCACCACGGCAGCGCTCACGGCCCGCTGGTGCCTCCGGCGGCACGGGAGCGCGCGTCCTTCTCGATGTTGAGCGCGAAGCGCGACACCCCCTCGCCCTTCACCACGTCGATGAGGTGCATCACCTCGCCGTAGGGCAGTGCCTGGTCGGCGCTGAGGATGGCCCGCGTCTCGGCATCGCGCTTGACGCTTTGGGCCACCTTGGCCCGCAGCTGCGCCTCGGACACCTCCTCGCCGTCCAGGAAGAGACGGCCCTGGCGGTCCATCACCACGGCCAGGAGGCCCTGGACCGTCTCGCCGGCGTTGGCGGCCTTGGGCAGGTCCACTTCCATCGTCTCGCGGACGATGAAGTTGGCGGTGACCATGAAGATGATGAGGAGGACCAGCACCACGTCCACCAAGGGGGTGACGTTGATGCCAGTAATCTCCTCGTCCCCGCCATCCTGCAGCTGCGCGGCCATCAGCGTGCCCCGGGGCCGGGACGGCTCGGCTGGGCGGCTTCAGCCCGGGCGCGCATGGCGCCCACCAGGGCGTAGCCGAGGGCCTGGCTCCGGTTCACCAGCGTCTTCAACCAGCGGGTGAAGGCGTTGTAGGCCACCACCGCCGGGATGGCCACGCCCAGGCCGACGGCGGTGGCCACCAGCGCCTCGGAGATGCCGGCCATCACCGTCTGTTGGATGGCGCTGCCCTTGATGGCCACCGCGCCCAGGTCGTTGAAGGCCTTGATGATGCCGAGCACCGTGCCGAAGAGTCCGACGAAGGGGGCGTTGCTTCCCAGCGTGCCGAGAAAGGAGAGGAACCTCTCATAGCGAGCTCGCTCCCGGGCCAGCACGCTGAGCAGCACCTCCTCCACCGTGTCCGGCCCCTGGGGGACGGCCCGCAGCATCTCCCGCACCACCACCGCCTCCAGGCCAGTCTGTCCTTCCACCGCGGCCAGCGCCCGGTCGAGCTCGCCGCTGGCCAGCCAGCGCGCCAGCTGCTCGCCGTCGCGCAGGCGCTGCGTGCCGAAGAAGACGGCCCGCTCCAGCATCACCGCGAAGGAAATCACGCTGAGGGCCACCAGCAGCCACAGCACCCACTCGGCGGAACTCAGCGTCAGCCGCAGCAGCTTGGTGGTGAGCCACCCGAGCGAGGGATTTTGCACCTGTGCCCACACCAGCATGGAAGAAGTCATCGGCTGCCCTTAGTAGTCGCGAGACCAGACCGCGTCCAGCGAGCCGGCGTTGGCATCGCCATATTCCAGTTGCAGGCTCCACCGTCGCAGGAAGCGGTACTCCACCCGGATGGCATTGGCATTCTGGTAGCGGAAAGCATCGGCGTTAATGCGGGCCTGGTAGCCGATGTAGATGTCGTCGGTGAGGTACTTGCCCGCCTCCAGCCGCGTCTGGTTGACGCCCCGTTCGTCGTTGTTCACCTCCACCGACAGCACGTCGATGGGCAAGGCCCCCCCCACTGCTTTCTTGAGTTCAGTGGCCGCCCAGGAACCCAGGATGGACGCGCCGGCTTCCCCACCGCCGACGCTGCTGCTGCTGCCGAGGCTGCTCTGCACCAGCTGCGTCCGGCCGGTGGCCAGCAGGGTGTAGATTTCCGACTCCGACATGGGCGGGTCACTCGACGGCCTCACCTTCACCCGGTCGGCCTCTCCCGAGAAGTGCAGGTACACCTTGGCCTGGCTGAGGACGCTGCTGTAGACGCCCGTCACATCCAGCTGCGCCTTGGCCGGCGCTCCGTCCAGGCGCACTCGCCCGCCCGGCTGCACCTCGAAGCGGCGTCCCCAGACGTCCCCGCGGCCCCGCAGGATGTACACCTCGCCCACCACGCGGGTCTGGCCTCCCAGGGCCACCTGGAAGGGCTCCGACAGGCCAAGTTCCAGCGCGATGTCCTTGCTGCGCACCCAGAGCGGCTGGGGGGCCTGCAGAGACACGCGGAGGAAGCTGGGCCCGGCCGCGGTCTCGGGCTCCGGGGCAGACGTCCGGGCCAGCCGCGGGTCCAGCGCCAGGGCGCGGCGCGCCTGGCCGGCGTCCACCGGCTTGCCCTGGCGGGTCAGGACGACGTCCGGCGGGCTGCTCAAGCCTTGCAAGTCCTTGCGCCGCGCCTCCGGCAGCTGGAACTCCACCTCCTCCAGGCGGACGTGCTGCAAGTCCACCACCCACGGCCGGACGGTCCCGGAGAGGTCCGCCTTCAGCGTGGCGATGCACCACAGCTGGTCGTCGAAGACGACGGGCAGCCCTTGGGTCCTCAGTCCCCCGGAGATGGTGAATCCCTCGGCCGCGCGCTCTCCCACCAGCTGCAGGGAGAAGGAGCCCCCCTGCACCTTGGCCTTGAGCTCCTCGATGGCAAAGCGCTGGTTGGTCGCGTCGGCACGCAGCTGGATGTGCTGGTACAGGCCGAAGCCGATGACGCCCACCTCGCCGTCTGTCCAGGCCAGCGCCCCGCGCAGCGCAGGGTGGCCCAGCGTGCCGTCGGCCTCTCCGTCGACTTGCAGCTTGCCACTGATGCTGCGCATCCACGGGAAGAGGCTGGCCACGAAGTCCGGCTCGAAGCGCACCGAGTGAAGCGTGGCCCGCAGCGGAGCCTCCTCCAGCCGCAGCCCGCGCCGGAGGCCGGGCAGCGACAGGTCGAGGTGCACCGTCCCGTCCAGCCGGAGCGTTCCTCCCGTCTCCGACTGCAGCTGCATGTCCACCGTCTCCTCGCCAGAGGCATAGCGGGCGTGGGCGGTGCCTTCGAAGTGGGCGCCGTCGCTCGGACCGAGGCCGGTGGCCTTCACCGTCGCCGTGCCGGTGGGGGCCAGCAGCGTCCCCTGCCCCTCAAAGTGCACCGACAGCCGTCCGTCGAAGAGCCGGCGGTCCCGGCGCAGCCGGTTGACGGTGAGTGGCAAGTCCCGGAAGTCCAAGGGGCCCAAGTCCCCCTCCAGCGCCACGGCGGCGTGGGCGAGTTCCTCCGGGGAGGCGCTGGTCAAAAGCTGGACGAGTGGTGCCCGGACTTCCAGGTGGGCCGAGCCCTTCCCCCGTCCGGCGCGAGCAGGCCCAAGGTGGCCTTCACCGTGTCGGTCGCCTCCACCGTCAGCGTGGCGTCCACCATGGGCCAGGGCGGCAGTCGCAACTGCTGCAGCTGCACCTCGGCCCTTCCGCGCGGGTCGCCCAGCGTGCCGGTGACGGTAAGCTGCATCCCGGCCACGCCCTGGACGGCGGGCGACACCAGTCCGACCTGGTGCAGCGGCTGAAGCTGCAGGCCCGCGGCGTGGACTTCCGCCTGAAGGGGCACCGTCTGCCACCCGGCCCAGCTGCGTCCCCGGGCCAGCAGCTGGGCAGTGGTGGACAGAAGCGAGGCCTGGACGTCCAAGCTGCCCTGCAGCCCCTTGGCCTGAAGGCTGAGCGCGACCGGGCCGTCCTCGTCCCCGTCCAGGCGCAGCGTCGCCTCGGCCGTTGGAAGGCCCCAGGCGCGAACGTCCCAGGCGCGCACCGACAGGTGCACGGCCGGCCCGTCGGCAAACCCAGAGATGCGCGCCTGCACGGCGGTATGCGCGCTGACTGCCGCCCTGCCCTCCGGGCAGCCAGCGGGCAGCAGCCCGGCCCGGGCGAGCTGGCACAGGGCAAAAGCGACGTCGACGTCCTTCGCCTGCAGGTGCAGGGCAAGCGGCTGGTGTACGCGTCGGGACAGCGCCAGCTCCGGCCCCTGGAGGTCCAGCGACAGAAAAGTGCCCAGCCCGGCCAGCTGTCCGCTGAGACTGAGGTGGCCCCCGCGCCGGCTTCCTTCCAGCTGGGCGCTGAGGCCCCGCAGCCCAGAGAAGCCGCCGTCCGTCAGCTGGGCCGAAAAGGTGACGTCCGGGTGGCCTTCTGCGCCGTGCACCTGCGCGGTGACGTCCAAGCGCCCGGCCAGCTGCGCCGAGGTGGGCACCAGCAGCGCCGGCAGGTGGGCCAGCTCCAGGTGCGCCACCTCCAGCGAGCCTTGCAATTGGTGCGCGCTCGAGCGCGCGCTGAGGGCAATGGACTGGCGGCCCGAGGTGAGTTCCAGCCGCTCCGTCTGGAGCCGGCCCGCCTGCCAGCGCACTGCGGCTGGCGCCGCCAGGGCAAACGCCTCCTCCGGAAAGCGCAGCCGCAGGGTGTCGAGCTGCAGTCCCCGTCCGTCGCCGTCCGCCGTGCCGGCCGCGTCCAGCTGGACTGGCCCAGCGGCCGTCGCACGCAGCTGCACCGCACGCGCTTCGCTGTGAAGGGTGGCATGGACGTCCCGCAGCGCGCGGTCGGCCAGCGTCAGTGTCCCGGCGGTAACGGTGGCGTTGGAGTCCAGGGGCCGCCACACATCCGGAAGGTGCAGCGACAGGTCGAGGTCCTCGGCCCCGATGGGGCCCACCTGCAGCCGGGCAAAGTGGCCCTCGGCTTGGACTCCGGGGTGCGCCGGCCGTCCCGACACCTCGACGCGCAAGGCGCCCTGGCCGGACAGGGGGGGAAGTCCGCCAAGGACGTCCCCGAAGGTGTCCGTCAGCGCGGCCAGCCCACTCACCTGCAGCTGCAGCGTGGCCTGCACCGCGCGCGCCGTCGCGTGCCCGCTGCCCTCCACCAACAGGCCGGGCAGTACCACCCGCAGCGAGGGCACCTCGACGCGGCCCCCTTCCAGCCGCACCGCGGCCTGGACCGGGCCCACCTCCGTGCCGCGCACCACGCTGTGGGGAATGTCCAGCGTCAGCTGCCCGTGGGCCGTGCCCCAGGACGTGCCGCGCACCGTCCCCTGCAGATGCAAGGCGAAGTCACTCTGCGGCCCGAGGCCGAGGAGCTCAGCCAGGTCCACCTGCTTCACGTCGAGACGCAGCGCCCGGGCGGAGGTATTCTCCACGTCGACGTCCGTCCGCAGCTCGAGCCGCGCCCGCCCGGCGGCGGCCTGCAGCGCGACGGCGTAGCCCCCGGTGCCGGCGTGTCGGGCCTCACCGCTTGCCGAAAGCGGCACGTGCAGTGGCCAGCCCGGCACCAGCGAGCGTCCAAAGCTTGGCGAGACCTCCAGCGACAGGTGCCCGTCGGACAGGACGTCGCCAGCCACCCGTGCATCCGCCACCAGGCTACTGCCGGCGGCGTGCACGTCCACCTCGGCCGACAGGCTGCTGCCCCGGCGCTCGCCTTGCAGCCTGACGGTGAGGGGCCCCTGCGTCGGCTCATTCACCGTCCCCGTGCCTTGCGCTTGAAGCTGGAAGTCCTGCGAGCGCAGGCCGTAGCGGCCGCTTCCGGACAGCCCGAGGGCTTGCAACACAAAGGGCGGTCCCTCGGGCGTCTGCACCTGCAGCCGGCCCTCCTGGACGTCGAGGCGGTGGACGAGGAAGGTGAGAGGCGGCGGGCGTCCGGCCGCATCCGGCGGCCCCGGTTGCCGGGAAGCAAAGGTGCGGTCCAGGTTACCCCCCTGGTCGTCCAAGGCCACCGACAGCTCGGGCCGGACGAGGAGGAGGGTGCGCGCCTCGACGTGGCCCTGCAGCAGCGCGGCCCACTGCAGCTCCACCTCCACTCGCTCGACGAAGGCCACCCGTGTCCCGTCCGGGTCGAGCAGCGTCGCCCGGCGGACGAGGATGTGGTTGCCGTGGATGGTGGCACCCTCGGCCTCCACCCGGCCGGCGATGGCGTCGTTGGCCGCGGCGAGGCCCACCCGCAGAAGCCACGCCGTCCCGCTCGGCGTCTGCAGGTAGGCCCGGACGCCGAGGAGGGTGAGCAGGACGAGGAGGGCCAGGCCGCAGAGGAGAAGCGCAGCGCGGACCAGGTGCCGGGCGGGCGTCGGCACGGACGGAGGTGCAGCGGGGGCCGTCATGTCAGAAGGACTCCCCGACGGCGAAGTGCAGGGCGCACCGGCTCCACGGTGCGCCGCCGTATTCCGGCGTGTTGTTCACCGTAGCGAAAGCGAAGCAGGCGGTGTTCTCGCTGTAACTCACGTGCGGCTGCACGGGAACCACTGGCAGCGGCCCCCCGAGATTAAGGCGGTAGCCGAAGTCCACCCGGAACAGCCCCACCGGCGTCCGGTAGCGCAGGCCGATGCCCACGGCCACCTGGGTGGAGGACAGGCTTGAGAAACTGAAGGCGCCGTAGCTGACGAAGCCCGCGTCGACGAAGAAGGCCACCACCCACTCGCGTGCAAACGTCCACCGCAGCTCCAGCGAGGCGTCCAAAAGCCCGTTGCCGCCGATGGGGACGACGTAGCCGTTGGCCGATGCGGGCAGGCCGATGTTGCTCACCAGGGACCCGGCGGCCTGGGTGGGCGTGAGGGGCTGGTTGGCCAGGGGCAACAGCGGCGACAGCTCGCGGCTGCCAAAGCCACGGTTGGAGCCGGCGCCTCCGGCGAAGAAGCGGTTGACGATGGGGGAAGGGTCGCAGACCTGGGCGGACAGACCCGCCTCGGCGGAGATGCTGCACGGGTTGGGCTGCAGGATGGTGCCCACCATCAGCCGCGCGGCGAAGGTGAAGGCCCCCACTGTGACGTAGCCGCGGGCCTCGGGAAGAATGCGGATGTAGCTAAAGCCACTTCCCAGCCACGGCCCCGACTCCTGGAAGGAGACCCCCAGGTAGTAGCCCTTCTTGGGGTCCACAATGTCGTCCCGGGCGTCCCACACCACGGTTTGCTCCAGGTAGGACAGAAGCTGCAGGCAGGGGGAGGTGGCGCAGCCGTAGGCCAGCGTGGGCACGTCGCCGGTGAGGCCGGTGGTGACGCCGGTCACGTTGTCCAATTCAAAGGCGTACGTCGGTGACAGGACAAGGTGCGGCACCGGTTCCCAGGCCACGCCCGTCCGCGCCCGTCCGCCGACGTAGCCGTAGCCCGCCTCCACCTGCTTGTAGAGGTTGATGCCGAGCAGCCCCTTCAACGTGGGCGCGAAGAAGTTGGGCTGCTCCAGCTGGGCGAGGAAGTCGAACATCAGCCCGTTGAATTGCACGTCCCAGACGGCCGGCAGGAAGGCCCAGCCCACCTTTGCCTTCAGCGTCAGCTTGCGCAGCCCGCCGAGGAAGTTTCGGTCCGTGTACTCGGCGACGCCCCGTACCTCCTGCCGTGCCGGGTCGAAGGCGACGCCACCGCCGAAGCGGACGGAGTGGAAGGGCGCTTCGCGCACGTCGATGAGGACGGGCACGGTGTCGGTGCTGGGCTCGGGCGTGCCTGCCGTCACCTTCACCCCGCCGAAGACCCCCATTTGAAAGACGCGGGTCTGCGCCGCGCTCAGCCCGGACTCGGAGAACCAGTCGCCTTCCCGAACGGCCGGGCGCGCGGTGGCCCGGATGAGCTCCAGGCTCACCTCCGGGTGGGGCCCCGCGGTGACGACGATGGCGCCGTACTTCACCCGAGGCCCCGGCGCGCAGATGACGTGGACGCGCGCTGTCTGGTTGGTGACCTCGACGTACGTCTCGCCCCCCACCACCGCGGTGGCGTAGCCGAACTCGCGCAGGCGGCTGCGCAGCTCGGCCTTGAGCGCCTCCCAGTCCTCCTCCCGGAAGACGTCGCCCGCCGAAAGTGGCAGCTTGGCCAGCACCCGTCGCCGGAGGCCTTCGGGAATGTCCAGCCCGTCGATGTCGAGGGCCGTGACGTGGGTGGGCGTGCCCTCGTCGATGGTGAGGGACAGCCGGACGCCCCCCTTGCCATCCGGCTCCACCGCCTCCTCGGTGACTTCGGCCTGGTAGAAGCCGAGCGACTGGTAGTAGCGCTCGATGCGGCGCAGGTCGGCCGTCCAGGTGGTGGGGTCGAAGGTCGGCACCGGGCCGAAGACGTAGGAGAAGAAGTTGGCCTGGCTGGTGGCGATGCGGTCTTCGATGGCGCCCTGGCTGACCTGCTTGGTGCCAGTGAATTGCATCTGCGTCACCACCGGTCCGCGCGGTGTGCCGGCACAGCCGAGCGCCAAAAGGGCGACGGGCAGGGGCCTCAGCCAGCCAGCCGCCCGCCCTGCGCGGTGAGGCGACGCAGTCGTGCTGCCGCGGCCTCGGTGTCCGGGTGGGTGAGCAGCTCCTCCACCGGGCGGGAGATGCGGTAGCTCCAGTTCTCGTCTTGCACCGTCCCTGGCAGGTTGATGCGGTCCCCCAGGCCGAGCACGTCCTGCCAGGGGACGACGCACAGCGCCGAGCCAGCGGTTTCCACCGTCTGCAGCAGGGCGTCCTGCACCTCCACGGTGAAGTCGGCCGGGGGGGGGCGCAGCGCAGAAAATGCCCGGTAGGCCCCTGCCACCGCCAGCCGCTCGGCCTCGCTGCTCGTCTCCCACCACTCGCGCAGGGTCTCCGTGTCGTGGGTGCCCGTCGTTGCCAGCGAGACGGCCGGGAAGGCCTCCGGGTCCCGGTAGACGGCCCCGTCGCGTTCCCAGCGCAGGACGCGGTAGCCTGGAATGCTGCGTCGCTCCAGCGTCTGGCGCACCCACGGGGGGATGACGCCGAGGTCTTCGGCGACGATTCCCGCCCCCATCGCCAGAATGCCGAAGAGGACCTCCCCCAGCGCCAACTGGGCCGGCTCGTCGGGCGGGACGAAGCGTCCGGTCGGCGTCGTCTGGTCGCGAATCCACTGGCGGAAGTAGCCGACGGCGTGGTCGACCCTGCGCAAGTCATAGTACGTGGCGCTCTGCCCGGCGCGAGAACGCAGCCACTTCCAGTCCTGGGCATGCATGGCCGGGAAGTCGAACCAGGGCAGCCCCCAGTCCTGCCCGGTGGCTGAGAAGGCATCCGGCGGGACACCCAGCCGCGCATCCCGGCGCAGCAGGGTGGGGTAGGCCCAGGCGTCAACGCTGTCATTGCCGACGATGAACGGCTCATCCCCGCACAGCAGAATCCCCCGCGCCCGCGCCGCGGCCCGCACCCGCGCCCACTGTTCATGCGCCACCCACTGAAGCCAAGCGTGGAAGCGGACATGGGTGGCCAACCGGGCCCGGGCCACCTCCAGCGCCTGGGGCTGCCGCTGGGCCAGCTCCTCCGGCCAGCTCCACCACGGCCGGTGCTGCTGCTCCTCGGCCAGTGCGGTGAACAGCGCGTGGTCGTCGAGCCAGGCGGCTTGGGCCTCCCGGAAAGCGGCGAAGGCCTCGCTGCGCTGGCCGGCGTGCGCCTCGGCGTGGCTGAAGGCCGCCCACAGCGCCGCGCGCTTCAGTTCGAAGACCAAGTCATAGCGAATGCGGGGCACCGCCCGCGCTTCCAACAGGGCCTGCTGCTGCCGGCTGGACAACACCTGGGGGCCGCCCGCGTCCCGGTACTCCTGCAGCCAGTCCAGGTGGATGAACAGCGGGTTCAGTCCCGAAGCGCTGGAGGTGGCGTAGGGACTCGGGTCCCCGGCCGTGGTGGGAAGCAGCGGAAGCAGCATCCACAGCCGCTGGCCGGCGGCGGCCAGCCAGGCGAAGAGGCCCTCGGCGGCGCCGAAGTCACCGACGCCGTAGTCGGACTGCGAGCGCAGCGAGAAGACCGGCAGCAGCACGCCCGAGAGGCGCGGAGGGGGGGGCATGGGGGACAGGCGTCATCCTATGCTGCGGGGCTGGACAGCGAGGTGGCGCCTGGGCGATTGCTGGAAGGACGGTGGCGGCGCAGAAGTCTCCATGGACGGTGCAGCTGGGCCCGGCGCTACCGCGCTCCTTCTACAGCCGGCCGGCGTTGATGGTTGCCCGCGACCTCCTCGGCCAGCTGCTGGTGCACCGCACGGGCGGCCAGACGCGCGCGGCGCGCATCGTCGAGACGGAGGCATACGTGGGGGAACACGACCTCGCCTGCCACGCCTGCCGCGGCCGCACCCCGCGGACGGAAGTGCTGTACGGGCCACCGGGCCACGCCTACCTCTACTTCGTCTACGGGATGCACTGGTGTTTCAACGTCGTCACCTGCGAGGAGGGCGTGGCGGCTGCCGTGCTTGTCCGCGGCGTGGAGGCCTGGGCCGGCATTCCCGCGGGCGTACGGACGGATGGGCCCGGTCGCCTGACGCGGGCCTTGGGCCTTGGCCGCGCGCAAAACCGGGTGGACCTCACCACGTCCTCGCTGGCCATTCTGCAGGGGCCCGCGCCGGCCCGCCGCAGCGTGCGGCGCGGTCCGCGGGTGGGGGTGGGCTACGCCGGGGCGTGGGCCAGCCGCCCCTACCGCTTCTGGGTGGCGGGCAGCCCCGGTGTCAGCCGCGCCCCGCGCACCCCGGGCGCCGGGGGCGACGCTTGAGGGGGGCCGCTGGCCGCTGGCGGTGGGTGTTGCTGGTCGGGACCGCCGTGTGCCTTTCGGCCTGCCGCCCCCAGCCCGGCCCGGGCGCGGGGCCGTTGCGCGTCGGCCTGGTGGGCGCGCTGACTGGGCCCGAGGCGCAGCTGGGACAAAGCATCCGGGACGGGGCGCTGTTGGCCATCGAAGAGGCCAACGCCGCGGGCGGAGTGGCGGGCCGCGCGGTGGCGTTGCGGGCCTACGACACGCAGGGGCGTCCAGAAGAGGCGGCCAGTGCCACGGTGCGGCTGGTGACGCAAGACGCCGCCGTCCTCATCGTCGGTGCGGACACCTCCGGCAGCACCCTGGCCCTGGCGCCAGTGGCGGCCGGGGCGGCCGTGCCCGCCGTCACGCCCTCCGCCACCAGTCCGCGCGTCACCCGGGAGGGGGGGCCCTACGTCTTTCGCGTCTGCTTCGTCGACTCCTTCCAGGGCGCCGCGCTGGCCCGGTATGCGCGCTCGCTGGGGCTTGCCCGCATGGCCGTGCTGACGGACATGAAGAGTGACTACTCGGTGGGGCTGGCCCGGGCCTTCCAGGCGCGCTTCGAAGCCTTGGGTGGCACGGTGGTGGCGGAGGAGAAGTACGGCCAGGGCGACTCGGACTTTCGCGCGCAGCTGACGCACCTCAAGGGGCAGCACGCCGATGGCCTCTTCATTCCGGGTTACTACACGGACGCGGCGGCCATCGCCCGCCAGGCGCGGCAGTTGGACCTGCGCCTTCCGCTGTTGGGCGGTGACGGCTGGGACTCGGTGTCGGAATTGGTGGCCCTGGGCGGAGAGGCGCTGGAGGGAAGCCAATTCACCACGCACTTCAGCCCAGACAACCCGGCGCCGCCGGTGCAGGCCTTCTTCCTCCACTTCCGGAGGCGCTTCGGGCACCCGCCTGCGTCGGGCGCGGCGCTGGGCTACGACGCGGCCCGGGTGGGGCTAGATGGCCTGCGGCGGGCCAAGGCCATGTCCGGCCCGGCCCTCCGGGACGCGCTGGCCCAGACCTCGGGCTTCGAGGGGGTGACCGGGCGCATTACCCTGGGCCCGGACCGCGACGCGGTGAAGTCCGCCGTGGTGCTGCGCATCCACGGCGGACGGGCCGTCTTCGTGACGGAATTGCCACCGTAGGGCGTCCCCCGCTGGGGACGCCTGGCGCCGCCGGGGAGCGGTCCATCGTTCAAAGGGCGTGTGCCGTCGCCGGCCCCTGGGGGAGTGTGCAGCCGTCGCCGGGGTGCGCTAGAGGGGTGGGCTGGCATGGGACGCTCGCGGACATGGTTGGCAGTCGCGTGCATGGCCCTGGCCTGCCAGCGGGCGCCCGCCCCGGCGCCTTCCGCAGGGGCGCCCGGGCAGGCCCTCCTCATCGGCATGGTGGGCTCGCTCACCGGGCCGGAGGCGCACTTCGGCCTCGGCACCCGCGACGGGGTGACGCTGGCCATGGAGGAGGCGAATGTAGCCGGCGGAGTGGCGGGGCGCCCGCTGGTGCTGCGAGCCTACGATGCGCAGAGCAAGCCGGAGGAGGCGGCCAGTGCGGCCATGCGGCTGGTGCTGCAGGACAAGGTGCTGCTGGTCATCGGGGAGAATGCCTCCAGCAACACCCTGGCCATGGCCCCGGCGGTGGCCGCCGCCCAGGTGCCCCTCATCTCACCCTCGGCCACCAACCCGCGGGTGACGTCCGAAGGCGGGCCCTACGTCTTCCGGGTGTGCTTTGTGGACAGCTTCCAGGGCGAGGCCATGGCGGCCTTCGCGCGCCGCACGCTGAAGCTGTCGCGCCTGGCCGTGCTGACGGACGTCAAGAGTGACTACTCGGTGGGTCTGGCAGACGTCTTCCGCCGTCGGTTCCTGGCCTTGGGGGGCACGGTGGTGGCTGAGGAAAGCTACGCCAAGGGCGACAGCGACTTCCGCGCAGTGCTGACGCGGATGAAGGCCAACACGGCCCGAGGCCATCTTCATCCCCGGCTACTACAGCGACGCCGGGCCCATTGCCCGGCAGGCCCGGGAACTGGGTCTCGAGTCGGTGCTGCTGGGCGGCGACGGCTGGGACTCGGGCGGCAAGCTGGCCGAGCTTGGGGGCGCGGCCGTGGAGGGGGCCTACTACTCGACGCACTTCAGCCCGGACAACCCGGCCGCTCCGGTGCAGCGGTTTCTGCAGGCCTACCGGGCGCGCTTCGGGCGGCTGCCGGATGCGCTGGGGGCGCTGGGGTATGACGCCGCCCAGGTGGGCATCGCCGCCCTGCGGGCCACCGCCGGGGTGGGGGGCGCGGCGCTGCGGGCCGCCATTGCCGCCACGCGCGACTTCGACGGCGTCACCGGGCGCATCACGCTGGGGGCGGACAGAAACGCGGTGAAGTCCGCCGTGGTGGTGCGCCTCGTCCGGGGCGAGCCGACGTTCGTCAGCGAGGTGCTGCCGTGAGTGACAGGCGGGTGCCCTTGACGACGGACGGCGGCGCTGGAACCGTGCACACCCCCGCCATGTCCGACGCCGCCCTGGAAGACCGCGCCTTGCTCGACCGCGCCCAGGACGGCGACATGGAGGCCTTTGAGGCTCTGGTCGAGCGGCACGAGGACCGGCTGTATGGCCTGGCGCTGCGGATGACCCGCTCGGAGGCCGACGCGGCCGAGGTGGTGCAGGACACGTTTCTGGCGGCGTACCAGAACTTGAAAAATTTTCGCGGTGAGGCGGCCTTCGGCAGCTGGGTGCACCGCATCGCCGCCAACAACGCGCTGATGCGGCTGCGCCACCAGCGGGTGGTGGATGCAGTCACCGAGGAGCTGCGCGCGCCGGAATTCACCGAGCGGGGCAGCCTGGCCGAGGTGCCGGAGGTGGACTGGAGCCGGCGCGCGGACGAGAAGGTGCTCGACGAGGAGCTCGGTCGCGCCATCCGCCAGGGCACCGACGCGCTGCCGGAGGGCTACCGTGAGGTCTTCCTCCTGAAGGACGTCGAAGGCCTGTCCTATGAGGAAATCTCTGAAATGATGGGAATTTCGGTGCCGGCGGTCAAGAGTCGCCTGCACCGGGCGCGGCTGGCGCTGCGAGAGGAAATCGACGCCTTTTACAAAGAAGTGTGAAACCGCCGCCTGCTCGCCAGCATCATTAGGGGGCAAGCGCAACCTCATGTTCACCTGCAAGGACTCCATTCACTCGCTGCTCGAGTACGTCGACGGCGAGCTGTCTGAGGCGCAGGCCGCGGAGCTGCGGGAGCACCTGCGCGCCTGTCCGCCGTGCGTGGACTTCCTGCAGAGCTACAAGGCGACGCCGAAGCTGGCGCGGCGGGCGCTGGTGGACGAGATGCCGCGCGAGCTCGCCGGCAAGCTGAAGGCGTTCCTGCGCACCAAGCTGTCCTCGAAGTGAACCTGAAGTCTCTGGCCCTCGAGGAGTGGCAGGCGCAGCTCGCCCCGCTCAACCCGTCGCCCACCGCGGTCCGGAAGCTGTTCGCCGCCGTCTTCGCCCATGGCGCCGAGGACGTCGACGCGCTGCGCACGGTGCCCCAGGTGCCGGCGCGCGTCCGTGACCACCTGCTGGCAGCACGGCCAGCTTCCCGTGCTGCAGGTGGTGGAGCGGCGGCGCGCGGCGGATGGCTTCGTGAAGTACCTGTTCGCCTCGCCCTCGGGGGGACGCTTCGAGGCCGTGCGCATCCCCCTCTTCGAGGAGAAGTACGTGGTGTGCGTCTCGAGCCAGGTGGGCTGCGCGCTGGCCTGTGACTTCTGCGCCACCGGGCAGCTGGGCTTTCAGCGCAACCTGGAGACGTGGGAGATGCTGGAGCAGGTGCTGCGCATTCGCGCCGAGGCGGACCGCCCGGTGCGGGGCGTCGTCTTCATGGGCATGGGCGAGCCGCTGCTCAACCCGACGGAGGTGCTGCGCGCCGCCCGCATCCTCTGTCACCCGGCCGGGCTGGCCATCTCGGCGCGGGCCATCACGCTCTCCACCGCCGGGGTGGTGCCGGCCATCCACCGCTACGTGCGCGAGGGACACCCCTACCGGCTGGTGTTTTCGCTCACCTCGGCCATCCCGGAGAAGCGGCGGCGGGTGATGCCCATCGAAGCGACCTACCCATTGCCGGCGCTGGTCGAGGCCATCGGCCGCTACGCCCGGGCGCGGCGCGAGCGGGCCATGCTGGCCTACGTCCTCATCTCCGGCTTCAACACCGGGCAGCAGGACGCCGAGGCGCTGGCGGAGGCCTTCCGTGACATCCCCATCAAGCTGGACCTCATCGACGTCACCGACCCCACCGGCCGCTACCAGCCGCCTGGGGCCGAGGAGCTGGCCCGGTTCCGCGACCACCTGCAGGTGCTGAAGGCTCCGGTGGCGCGGCGCTACTCCGGCGGCAAGGACATCCAGGCCGCTTGCGGGACGCTGGCCGGGACCTCCCTTGGCGGGGAAGTCCTGGCCGACACCCGCACCAGGCCTGTGTCATCGCGGCCGTCGGTCCGCTAAGGCGGTCGATTTTTTCACGTTGATTGTGTGGAAGCGTTCGGGGACTATCCCCCGCCTCGGACGGTCTAGATTGACCCAGTTGACGGGTGGCACACATGATTGAGCCGTTGCGCTTGCGGCCAGGCAGGCGGTCCGTCAGGACACCGGCCGCTGACCCCTCCAGGGCCGGACGGGGGGAGGCGCCGGCAGAAGCCAGTGTCCGTCGCGCGCCGTGGCTGGCCTTCAACGCCGCAGCGCTGCCGGCGCCCCACGGCGAGGCCTCCCCGGCCTTCGGCGCCAACCACTTTCTCCTCGGCGCCAACCTTCCCTGGATTCGCTACGGGCTGGACTACGGCTGCTCGGCGGCGACGCCGGCGGGCGGGCTGAACGCCAACGCGGATGCCGCAGGCCTGCTGGACGTGGCCATGGGCCGTCTGCGGCGCGACGGCGTCGAGGCGGCGCGCGTCTTCGTGTTTGGCGACGCCCGTGCCGGCGTCCGCTTCGCCCAGGACGGGACACCCGAAGGCCTGGACGTCGCCGTGTTTCCGGACCTGGACGTGCTGTTGTCGACGGCCGAGCGCCACCGGATTGGCCTCTACCTCGTTCTCTTTGATGCCGGCCTGGTGGCACCGCCGTCCCTGCAGGACGGCGTGCGCTGCGGTGGCCACGCGGATGTGCTGGCCGAGCCGGCCAAGCGCGAGGCGCTGCTGGGGCGCGTGGTGGAGCCGCTGCTGCGGCGCTACCGCGGCCACCCCGCCATCGACGGATGGGACCTCTTCGACGAGCCGGAGTGCGCGACGGCTGGTCTGGCCTGCCCACACCCGGCGCGCTCCCTCTCCGCCCGGCGCTGGGGCCAGCTCACCGGCCTGCTGTCCGCAGGGCTGCGGGCCGTCGGCCTGGGCGGCAGCAGCCTGCCCGCGCCTGCGTTGGTGGAGGTCTCGGCCATGCGCAGCTTCCTCGGGGCCGCCGTCCAGGCCGTGCGCCAGCACAGCGGGGCGCTGGCCACGGTGGGCCTGGCCAGCACCGCCAACCTTTCGCTGGTGCAGGGACTGGGACTGGACTTCTACCAGGCGCACTGGTGGGAGCCGTATGGCGACGCGGCGCTGCGCCGCGCGGCCGCGGACTTCCGGCTCGACCGCCCGCTGGTGCTGGGTGCCTTCCCGGCGACGACGGCCAGCAAGAGCGTGAAGACGGTGCTCGACACCGCCCGCTGCGCTGGCTACGGCGGGGCGCTGGTGTGGAGTCTGCGCGCGGTGGACGGCCGCGGGGGCGAGGACGGACAGCTTTCCCAGTGGGTGCGCAACCACCAGGGCCAGCTGTACCGGCGTCCGCTGCGTGTCGAGACGGCGGCCGAGGTCCCTCCGCTGCGTCCCGCCGAGCCGCTGGAACCCGCGCTGAGCGCCCGCGCCGCCCCTCCCGCGGACAGCGCCGAGGAGGAGGAGCCCGAGCGCGCGCGCGGTGAGGCGGACGCGCGGGCCCCGGGCCTGGCAGCGGCGCCGGCCTGACGGCTGTTCAGCCGGGGCACGCCGCGCGCTCGGCGGGCACTTTTCCGTTCACCAGGCCGTCCCGCTGTGGCTAGATTTCGACGCGGTGCGGCAGCTGCGCCCGTTGGGGAGGCACACCATGGGGATGTGGCAGGAATTTAAGACATTCGCCTTCAAGGGAAATGTCATGGACTTGGCCGTGGCCGTCGTCATCGGTGCTGCCTTCAGCAAGATTGTGAATGCGCTGGTGGAGCAAATCGTGATGCCGCTGCTGAATGCCATCACGCCTGGCGGCGATTGGCGAACGCTCACCGTGACGCCGCTCAAACTGGGCCTCGGCCCCTTCCTCGGCGCGGTGGTGGACTTCCTCCTGATTTCCTTCGTCATCTTCGTCGTGGTGGTGAAGCTGCGCGGGATGATGGAAAAGAAGGAAGAGGCCAAGCCCACCACCAAGACCTGCCCGGAGTGCCTGGAAACCATTCCCCTGCAAGCCAAGCGCTGCAAGGCCTGCACGTCAGTCCAGCCGACGTGAGGTGCCCACAGAATTGGCGGCGGGCGAGGGTGCTCGCGGTGGTGGCGCTCATGCTCGGCTCGGCGGTGGCCCGCGCCGACGACCCGAAATTCGTCTACACCGAAAAGCCGAAGGACGACGCCAAGCCCGGCGGATGGAAGGCAGAGGTGAAGGCAGGCCTTCTGTACCTCACCGGAAACTCGCAGTCGTTGAGTGTCGCCGCCGCGGCGCGCGTCAGCTACGACGCCGTTTGGCAGAAGTACAGCTTCCTCGGCGACTACACCTACAGCCGGGCGACCACGTTTGCCGCGCCCACCCAGACGGTGACCAGTCTCAACCAGCTGCAAACCGTCAACGGGCTGAGCGCGCGGCTGTGGGACCTGGGCTTTCGGTTCGACCAGTTCCTCCTCCACAACAACGCCCAGTGGGAGACGTCGCTGTACGCCCTGGTGGGGGTGGGTTCGGACTACGCCGCGGGGAAGAAGCTGACGGGGGACGCCCAGCTGGGGGCGAGCACGCTGTTCCTGAAGACGGGCGAGCACACGCTGAAGGGGGAAGGTGGCTTCGACTTCGCCTTCGTCGACCCCTACCAGACGCTTCCCGGCCAGGGCACCTACTTCATCGCCTCGCTGCGGCTGGCCCTCGGCTACGTTTGGCAGATTAGCAAGACGACGCAATTCAACGTCGGGGTGGAGTGGCTGAGCAACCTCAACGCGGAGAACGCGGCCTACGACAGCGCCACCAGTCCCGACACGGTGCCCGTCTTCGCCGACAACCGCATCAACGCCAAGGTGGGCCTCACCGTCCAGGTCTGGGACGCGCTCTCGCTGGGGGTGACCTTCGTGCTGCGCTACGACTCCGCCCCGTCCCTCTCCACCATCCCCAACGTGCCGCCCGCGGGGGGTGGCCCGACGCCGCCGCTGTTCGCCTACAAGACGGACACCATCACCACGCTGCAGCTCATCTACTCCTTCGGCGGGTAGCCCGCCGCGCCGGGCGCCTTGCCCCGCCGGTTTCGGGGAAGGGCCGGGTCACGTTCTCGGCGGAGTCCAGCCACAGCTGGTCGAAGCGCACGGTGGGCGGCGTCTGGTGCAGCCGCAGCCCCTGCACCTTGGGGTTGGCCGCCGCGTAGCTTCGGTCGTGGTACAGCGGGATGAGGGGGCAGTCCTCGCCCACCAGCCGCTCGGCGCTGCGGTACAGCTCCTGGCGGCGGGCGGGGTCGATGCTGACACGCGCGCTTCGTTCGTCAGCCGGTCGAGGTCCGCGTTCTGGTAGCCCAGGCCGTACACCGTCTGGGCGCGGGAGTTGAGGAGGAAGTGCAGGAAGTTGTCGGCATCCGGGTAGTCAGCAATCCACCCGGCGCGGAAGATGGAGAGCCGCCCATCATGGGCGCGGGACCAGAAGTCGCTCGACGCCAGTTCCACGTGCACCAGTTCCGCCAGCCCGGCGGTCACCAGCGGGCCGAACAGCACCTGGTCCTCGGCCTCGGTGCTGCGCCCGGGCGGGTTGTACAGGGTGAGGCGGAGCAGCGGCACGCCGGCGTCCCGCAACAGCGCGCGGGAGCGCGCCAGGTCGGGCCGGGCCGGCATCCCGAACTCGCCCTCCAGACAGGCCGGGCGGAGTCAGGGTGGTGGCCACCGTGGCGCCCGGGTGGAAGCGTTCCACCAGGGAGTGCAGGTCAAGCCCGGCGCGCACCGCCTGGCGCACGCGCACGTCGTCGAAGGGCGGCAGGCGCACGTGAAAGGCGAGGAAGAAGGACGAGGGCTGGCTGCCGGCGATGACCGTCTGGCCGCTCAGCTGCGCGTCGCGCACGTGCTCGGCGTACAGGCCACTCACCACGTCCACCTTGCCGGCCACCAGGCCGGCGATGGCCTCCGGGCGGTCGCGGAAGAAGTGGAAGGCCAGTTGGTCGAGCATCGGCCGCTCGCGGCCGGAAGTACGACGGGTTGCGTTCCAGGACCACGCCGCCCGCGTCCAGGCGCGTCGGCGCGGTAGGGCCCGGCGCCCACCAGCCGGCCCTGGCTGTCCTTGCGCGCCACCAGGGTGGCCGGCAACGTCACCAGGTGCAGGAAGAAGGCCTTGGGTTCCTCCAGGCGAATCTCCAGCGTCAAGTCGTCCAGCACCTCGAAGCCGCTGACGTGCTTGGCCTGACCGGCCAGGTAGGCGCGGGCGCCCTCCACTTCCTTGAAAATCCACTGGTCGGGGGAGTCCACCGCCGGGTCGAGCAGCCGCTCGAAGTGGTGCTTCACCTCCAGCGCGCGCAAGGGGGCACCGTCGTGGAACACCAGCCGCGGGCGCAGGTAGAAGCGGTAGCGCTGTGCACCGGGCGCCGCCTCCCAGCGCTCGGCCAGGTCCGGCAGCACCGCCCCGTCCTCCTGGCGGCAGAGTCCGGCGTACAGGCCGGCGGCAATTTCAATCAGCTGGTTGTCGAGGGTGAAGAGCGGGTCGAGCGAGCGGGTCGACTCGAACATCTCCGACTGGTGGATGCCCACCAAGAGGGTCCCGCCGCGGCGCGGTTCCGGAAGCCGGAAACGGAACACCTCCGCCTCCAGCCCGGAGGCCTCGCGCGACAGTTGGTCCACCGTACGCGACAGCCCGTCACCGATGCGGATGACGGTGCGGGCGTCATCGCGCACCTGGTTCACATCCTCGCCGATGGCGGCGTCCCCCCGCGTCAGCACGTCGTGGGCGTGGCGAATCTCGTCGATGGCGGCAGTGAGGCGCTGCACCGCGCCGGAGAGGTCCCGTCCGGTGCGCGCCTGCCCCTGCGCCTTGGCCGAGGCGCCCTGGGCCAGCCGCGCCATCTCCTGCGTCTGGCGCACCAGCTCCCGCCCGGTGAGCGCTTGCTCGGCGGCGGCGCGGGTGACTTCCACCACCCGCTGCGCCACCCGTTCGCTGGCCTGGACGACGTGCGCCCCTTGCTTCTCCAGCTGGGCCGTCTCGGCCACGGTGGACTCCACCGCGGAGAAGGTGCGCTTGGTGATGGTGCGAATCTCCTTCAGCGCGCTGGCGGCGCGGTCCCCGAGCGCCACGCCGATGCTGGCCTGGGCCCGCACGTCCTTGACGTAGGCCACGGCAGCGTCCACCTGGCCTCGAATCTGCTGCACCATGGAGGCAATCTCCCGGGTGCTGCGGGCCGTGCGTTCGGACAGCCCGCGGACTTCCTCGGCCACCACGCCGAAGGCGCGGCCATTTTCTCCGGCCTGGGCGGCGATGATGCCGGCATTCAGGGCGAGCAGGTTGGTCTGGTCGGCCACGTCCTGGATGACGTCGACAATCCGGCGGATTTCCATGGAGCGCGTCCCCAGCGAATCGACAATCTCCGCCGCCTTCCGTACCGTCTCCTCGACGCGGTACATGCCCTTCACCGAGTCGTTCACCAACGCCTCGCCGCGTTCGGCGGTGGCGGTGACTTCCCGGGCCAGGTCGCCCGTCTCGTTGGCGCGCCGGCGCACCGAGTCGATGCCGCCCTCCACCGCGGAGACGAAGGCCGCCGCCTCCCCGGCAAACCGGGCCAGCACGTCCCCGCTGGCCGCCACCGCCGACAGCCCCTCGCTCATCACCTGCACCCGCTCGGTGGTGCGGTGGGCGAAGCTGTCCAGCGTCCCGAGCGCGCTCGCCACCTGTTCAATGCGCTCCGTCATCTCCGCCAGCGAGCGCGTGGTTTCCTCGGCGAAGCTTTCCAGCTGCCCCACCCGCCGGCCGGCGGCGTCGAGGCTGCCGCTCATGCTTTCCACGCTGCCCTGGCTGCGCTCCACCGCCGCCCCCTGGCGGCGGGCGGCCTCCAGCAGGGTGCGGGCCTGGCTGCCCACGTCACGGCACGTCCGGTAGACGTTGCCCGTCACCCGCTGCACCTGAAACAGCGCCCGGCGCAGCGAGAGGATGAGGCGTCGCAAGTCCTCCTGCCCCTCCAGCCCCTGCACCTGCGGGGTGAGGTCGCCCTGGGCCAGCTGCGCGATGAGGGCCCGACGTCGGGAGGAGCTCTGCGACAGCCAGCGGTACCAGGTGAACCACGCCGCGCCGGTGAAGGTGGCCACCGAGAGCGCCAGCAGCCACAGCCACCAGCCCAGCCGCAAGCCATGTCCGGCCAGCAGGCTGAGGGCGGTGCCGCTGACTGCGCCGGAGGCCAGGCCGCCCAGCACGCCGAAGACGAAGAGGAAGCGCTTGCCGAACAAGAGAGGTGCAAGAGACTCTACTCCCGAGATGCGCCGGGCCCCGCAAGGTGTGCTCCACTGCGCCGCTGCATGCTCGACACACTTCTCCTCGCGGCGGTGCTACTCCTCGCACCCCCGGAGCGAACCTCCTACCTCTTCACACTCGAGGGCCTGCCGGCCGGCCAGGTGACGCTGGAACGCAGCGCCGACGGGACGTCCTTCACCTACCGCAGCGAGCACGTCTTCGGCCGTGGCCCGGCCCTGCGCAGCGTGGAGGCGCGCACCCTCACCCTGGATGGGGCGGGGCGGGTGGCTGGCTCCACCGCCACGCCGGTGTCCTTCTGGCTGTGGACGCTTCATGTGCCCAGCTGCCTGGAGGTGATGGACGAGCGGACCGGGCGCACCGGGCAGGCCTGCTCCAACGCCGTCAGCCGCGAGGAGTTGGAGGGGATTGCGCTGGAGGAGTCCTTCCACGCGACGTACCAGGACGGCGTCCTGGACGTGCTGGAAATGGGCCCGGCTCGCTTCGCCCGTGTCCGCGACGCCCCGGCGCTGGACGGGGCCCGGGGGCTGTGGGCGAAGGGACTCGGCGTGCCGGCTGGCCGCGGAGAATTGCGTGTCGAGCCGCCCTTGCCCCTGGCCCACCCGCCGGCTGCACCCTCGTCCCGGGGGCGCGCTTGGGCCGTGCGACTGCTGTCGGAATTCGGCGCCGCGCCGGCGAAGGAAACCTGCCTCGAATCAGCCCAGCGCCTGCTGGCCTACCTGGAGGAGCGCGGGGGCCACGGCGTGCTGGTGCTGGGGCTGCTGCTGGACGGCGGGCGGGCCTGGCCGCACGCCTGGGTGCGCGCGGAGGGCCCCTACACCGAGGCGGTGGACGTGGACCCGGCCTGGGGCCGGCTGGTGGTGCCCCCTGGCTACTTGGCGGTGGAGACGGTGGCGGCGGGCGGGCACGGCCTTTTGGCGGGGCAGGCCTACCTGGAACTGGCCTCCGGTCAGCGACGGCTGGTGCGCCGCTGAAGCGGGCTGCTTGTAGCGGCGCTGGGCCGCTACAGCCAGTCCGGCTCGAGTCGGCTGAAGCTGCCCTCGGCCGAACGGCACAGCGCGGCGAGGCCAGCCACGCGCGGCAACTCGGTGACGGCCCAGTACTGCGCGGCGGCCAGCTTGCCGCGGTAGAAGGCCTGCGCTTCGTCCTTCCCCCCGCGGCGCAGCGCCTCCTGGGCGACACAGGCCATGGTGAGCCACTGCCAGCCCACCGCGACCAGGCCAAACAGGGTGAGGTAGTCGTGGCTGTGGGCCAGCATGCTGTCCACGTCCCCGGCGGCGCCGCGGGCGGCGAGGGCGGTGGTGGTTTCCACCAGTTCGGCCAGCGCTTCCGCCAGCTGCTCGGCCCACGTCGGGTCGAGCTCGCAGG
This sequence comes from uncultured delta proteobacterium, assembly GCA_963711265.1. Classification (GTDB taxonomy): domain Bacteria; phylum Myxococcota; class Myxococcia; order Myxococcales; family Myxococcaceae; genus JADGRA01. The sequence goes on along the minus strand of CAVQDL010000014.1, from coordinate 77,159 downwards.
TCCGCGCCCGGGCCAGCGTCCGGGCCACCTCGTCGGACAGGGCGTGCAGCGCCGCGCCGCCGCCGGCCACCGCCTTGCGGCCCAGGAGGTCCAGCCCCTGGATGCCGGTGGTGCCCTCGTGCAGGCTGTTGAGCTTGCTGTCGCGCAGCCAGGCCTCCGGCAGGTACTCGCTCGAGTAGCCGTAGCCGCCGTGGACCTGCAGCGCGAGCACGGTGGACTCGAAGCCCGCCTCGGCCGGAAAGCTCTTCGCCACCGGGGTCAGCAAGTCGAGCAGCAGCTTGGCGCGCTGGCGCTCCTCGGCGACGGTGGCGTGCGCGGCCAGGTCGGCCAGGCGGGCGGTGCTGGCAAGCAGCGCCAGACCACCCTCGACGATGGCCTTCTGTCGCAGCAGCATCCGCCGGACGTCGGCATGCGCGACGAGGGGGACTTGTGGGGTTTCCGGGTCGCGCTGGGACGTGCAGCCGACCTTGCGTGCGCTCGCGCGCGTAGCCGAGCGCCTCCTGGTAGGCGACGGAGGCGGTGGCCACGCCGTTGAGGCCCACCATGATGCGGGCCTCGTTCATCATCTGAAACATCTGCGCGAGGCCGCGGTTGGGCTCTCCCACCAGCCAGCCGTGGCAGTCGTCGCGCTCCCCGAAGCGAAGCACGCAGCTGGGCAGCCCGCGCCAGCCGATTTTGTGCACCAGGCCACTCACCGCGACGTCGTTGTCCACCAGCGTGCCGCTCTCCTCGCGCCGGTTGGGGACCGCGAAGAGTGACACCCCGGGGCTTCCCGCCGGCGCCCCGTCGGCGCGGGCGAGCACCATTTGCACCACGTTGGGGGCGAGGTCATGGGCCGCCGCGGAGATGAAGACTTTCTCCCCGCGGATGAGGTGGTGGCCCGCCCGGGTGGGGGTGGCCCGGGTGCAGATGTCCCCCAGGCTGGAGCCGGCGTGCGGTTCGGTCAGCGCCATGGTGCCGGTCCACTGGCCGGCGTACAGCGGCGCCATGAAGCGTGCCTTCAGCTCGGTCGAGCCGAAGGCTTCCAGAAGGTGCGCGGCGCCGCTGGTGAGGCCGATGAAGCCGTAGGCGCTGAGGTTGCCGGCCATGAGGTAGGCCGAGGCGAGGCTTGCCACCAAAAGCGGCAGCTGAGCGCCCCCCACGTCCGGGCCGCGGGTGGCGGAGATGAGGCCCAAGTCCACCAGCTGGGGCCAGGCGGCCTTCAGCAGCGGGTGGACGTAGACGCGGCCGTCGCGGAGGACAGGCGGGGCGGCGTCGATGGTGCGGTAGTTGGGGAACAGCGCCCGGCGGGCCAGGGTCCGGGCGCTGGTGAGGAACAGGTCAAAGGTGTGGCGGTTGTGCTCGCCGAAGTCGGGCAGGTTGCAGAGCGCCTCGGCGTCCAGCATTTCGTAGAGGATGAATTCGACGGTGCGGTCGTCGAGCAACACGTTGGCGCGGGGCGCGGACATGGCGTCTTCCTACAAGACGGGGCGGACTTCCCCCGGCGCGGGGGCGGATGCTACGCCGAGCCGAGAAAGCTCGACAGCTGCTCGGTGACGAAGCCCGGGTTGTCGATGGGCGACAGGTGCCCGGCCTGGGGCACGCGCACCAGCGTCGCGCGGGCGATGGTCCGCGCGATGGCTTCCGACTTGGCCGGCACAGTGGCGGTGTCCTCCTCGCCCACCATCACCAGCGTTGGGACCCGGATGCGGCCGAGCTCCTCCTGGACGCCCTTTCTGTCCAGCACGCCGTTGACAGCGCGGACGGCGCCGATGCGGTCCATGGCCACGAAGCGGTCCCGGACGGCGCGGAGGTCGGCGGCCCGCGCCGGGTTGGCCCGCACGCTGGCGCCGTGCATGATTTTCATGACCGGCCCGACCACCAGGCGCGGGCCAAGCCAGCGTTCGACGAAGGTGAGCGTCCGGTAGCGGGGCAGGTTCTCCTCGGGCTCTGCGTCGGCGGAGGTGTCGAGCAGCACCAGCGAGCGCACCAGCTCCGGGTAGCGCGCGGCCAGCCGCATGCCGACGAAGCCGCCCATCGACAGCCCGACGAAATGCGCCGGCTGCACGCCCAAGTCCCGGATGAGGGCCGCGGCATCCTCACACAGGGTCTCCATGTCGTAGCCCGAGGCGGTCACCTCGCTCTGGCCCTGGCCGCGATGGTCATAGGAGATGCAGCGAAAGCGGCCGCGCAACGACGGCACCTGGGCGTCCCACATCCGGCAGCTGTAAAGCAGGCCATGGGCGAAGACGACGGCTGGCCCGTTGCCGCCGGTGTCCTCCACGTACAGGCGGACGCCATTGACGCTTCGCTGTGGCACTAGAGCGGCTCGAAGGGGATGGCACCCACCCGGGCCCCGGTGGTGACACCCAACAGCTCGCGGGCGAGCGGCGGAAGGGAGATGACTTGGTCGTCGAGGCGGGCCTGGGTGCGGACCGCGCGGAACCGGTTTCTCGCCGTGTCGCGGTCCACGCCGACCAGCATCACCTCGGCCACCTCGTCCCCCAGCGGCTCCGCCGCCACCCGGGCGGTGCGGAACTGCCGCACCAGGAGGATGTCCTGGGTACGCGCCTCAAAGTGGGGGCCCCCGTCGAAGGGGTCGACCCGCTCCACGTAGCGGAAGCCGATGCGCTCCAGCATGCGCTGCACGCCGCGCGTCTGCGTCCCCACCTCCCCGACCACCTTCTGCGTCCGCTCGGGGAAGAGGGACACGTAGATGTCCGAGGAGGGAAACAATTCCTTGATGAATTCTTTGTTCTGGCGGCTGAGCCGGTCGGCTTCGGTGTAGGGAAGGCCGGTGAATTTCTTCCCCACCGCCTCCCACAGAAGGCTCCGCCCGTCGGGCATCAGGGGAGGCATCAGCTCGGCCAGCACCCGCTCGCGAAACAACGCCCGGTGCATGGCCAGGAAGAGGAAGCGGACGTAGGACAGCTGCTTGCCGGGCTTCTCCGGTCCGGAGCGGTGGGGCGGGTCCACCACCAGGCCGCCGATTTCGGTCGGCCCCGCGTAATTGTAGGCGATGGACAGCACCTTGTGCCGGAAGTGCCGGTCCAAGCTGGCCGAGTAGTGCTCGCGCTCGCTCACCTCATAGTAGGTGTGCGGGGCCTCCTTGGTGCCGTGCTGGGCGATGACCAGGCTGGTGCCCACCACCGCTTCGCTGGTGGCATTCTCCAAGACGAAGAGGTACTCGCGCCCGAAGGGGTCCCGCAGCTTTCCGGCGAAGCTGCGCACCGAGGTGTCGATGAGTTGCTCGAGCGTCTCCTCGTCGTTGGGGAGGTTGACGGTGTTGAGCACCGCCGCCAGACGCTTGAGGCTGGGCAGGTCCGCCCTCTGGACGTCGCGCAGGAGGTACATGGGGGTGGGGGCGGCTGGGGCGGAGCGCGTCCAACCTACCCCAGAGGTGAAGCACGTCCCAAGCGCCGGCCCGCCCGGACGGCGAGGGGAGGGTGGCGCCATTGCGCGTTGGTCGCTGCCGGAACACGCAAAAACCCCCCACCCCGGAATGCGGGCGGCGTCGCTCCCCCCCAGAAGGGGCGCGCAGGCAGTCGAGCGTCGGGCGCGCGAGAGCGGTATAGCCGGGGGCGTCGTCCCTACCCCCGAGGAGGTCCTTCCCCATGTCCACTACCCTCGTCGCCGGAGTTTCCGGGCATACGGGCGGCGTCGTCGCCCAGACGCTGCTCGAGCAGAAGCAGAAGGTGCGCGTGCTGGTGCGCGACGCCGCCAAGGGCGAGCGCTGGAAGAAGCGCGGCGCGGAAGTCAGCGTCGGCAGCGTCGACGACGCGCACGCCCTGGCCGCCGCCCTGCGGGGCGTGGACGCGGCCTTCCTGCTGGTGCCACCACCACCGCCGTCCACCAGCAGCTACTTCCAGCGTGCCCAGAAAATCATCGACGCCTACGTCCAGACGCTGAGTGGCAGCCACCTGAAGCACGTCGTGCTGCTGTCCTCGGTGGGCGCGCAGTGGCCAGACGGCACCGGCGTCATCCGGGCCCTGCACCTGGCCGAGAAGGGCTTCTCCACCCTCAAGGTGCCGTGCACCTTCCTGCGCCCCTGCTACTTCGTGGAAAACTGGAGCGGCATACTCGGGTCGGCCAAGGACGGGCAGCTGCCCACCTTCTACCCGCCGGACTTCAAGTTCCCCCAGGTGGCCACCCATGACATTGGCCTGGTGGCAGCCGGCCTTCTGTCCGACCACCCCAAGGCGCACCGGGTGGTGGAACTGGCCGGGCCGGTGGAGGTCAGTCCCAACGACGTCGCCGCCACCTTGGGGAAGCTGCTGGGGCGCGAGGTGAAGGTGCTGTCCCAGCCCGTGGCGCAGGTGGCGGCCGCGTTTCAGACGTTTGGCTTCTCCGCGGAGATGGCCGGCCTCTACCAGGAGTTGACGCAGGGCGTTCTGTCCGGCCGCGTCGCCTTCGAGCATCCCGAAACAGTGCGTCGGGGCAAGCAGGGCCTCGAGCAGACGCTGGGCGAGATGTTGAAACACAGCTAGCGTTGCTGCCCCAACGCCCGAGGGAGGGACCGACATGCTGAAACCCCAGAAGGCCCTGGCCACGTGGTGGGCCGTGCTGTCGCTCGCGGTGGCCGGCTGCGCCAGCATTAGCGCGACGAGCCGGCGGTACCCCGACGCACCCGCCTACGCCCCGACGGACCCGACGTCGGTGGAGATACTGCGCAATGACCCGGCCATCCCCTTCGTGCGCCTGGGGGAGGTGACGGTGTCGCTGCAGGGCAACCCCTCGCAGCAGGACGTCTCCTTCGCCGTGGCCAAGGCGGCGGCCCAGCTGGGGGCCACTGCCGCGGTGCTGGTGTTTGACGGCTCGGCCAGCCTGGGCGTCGCCTACAGTGGCGCGCTGTGGACGCCGGTGCCGCCGGACCCCTCCCAGGCAAGCCAGCCAGTGCTGGTGGCGGTGGCCATTCGCTACACCTAAGCCGAGCCCCGCGCCGGCCCCTTCCAGGGGCCGCCCCGCGTCCTCTAGGGTGCGCCGCCATATGGCACGCACCAAGGCAGTCCTCATCGGCGGGACGGGCTACGGCGGCGCGGAGATTCTGCGCCGGCTGCTCTTCCACCCCCACGTCGAGGTGACGCGCGTCACGGCCGCGGACAACCTCGGCAGGCGCGTCTCGGACGTCCACCTCAACCTGGCCGGCCTCACCGACCTCACCTTCCAGGAATTGCCGCCGCGCCAGGCGGTGGCGGGCGCCGACGTGGCCTTCCTCGCCATGCCCCACAAGGTGACGGCGAAGGTGGTTCTGGAACTGCTCGGGACGGGGGTGCGGCTGGTGGACCTCTCCGGGGACTTCCGGTTGCGCGACCCCAAGGCCTACGAAAGGTACTACGGCGCGGCACACCCCAGCCCGGCCACCCTCACCGAGGGCCTCTTCACCTACGGGCTGCCGGAGCTCAACCGAGAGGCCATCCGCCAGGCCCGCCACCTGGCCAGCCCGGGCTGCTTCGCCACCACCATCGCCCTGGGCCTGTTGCCCCTGGCCCGTGCCGGGCTGCTGCGCGGGCCGGTGCAGACGGTGGCCGCCACCGGCAGCAGCGGCAGCGGCGCCAACCCGCAGCTGACGACTCACCACCCGCTGCGGGCGCTGAATCTGCGGACGTACAAGCCGCTGGAACACCAGCACGTGCCGGAGATTGTCCAGACGCTGGCCGCCGCCGGGGCGACGGACGTCAGCCTGGAATTTGTCCCCGTCTCGGCCCCCTTGCCCCGTGGAATTTTTGCGACGTCCTTTGCCAACGTCCCGGCAGCTACGTCCGTGGAAGCCCTGCAGGCCGCCTGGGCGGGCACCTACCAGGAGGAGCCCTTCGTCCGGGTGGTGGAGGGGCGGCAGCCGGAGGTGGTGGCGGTGTCCGGAAGCAACTACGTGGAGACGGGCTTCGTGCTGGGGCCGGTCAGCGGCAGTCACCGCCGGGTGGTGTGCTTTTCCGCCCTGGACAACCTGGTGAAGGGCGGGGCGGGGCAGGCCATTCAGAGCTTCAACGTGATGATGGGCTTCGACGAGACGCTCACTCTGCGCGAGCCCGGCCTGTGGCCGTGACCGGGCTGGAAGGCTTCGCCGGCCGGTGGTTTGTGGTGAAGGTGGGAGGGGAGCTGGCGCTGGACCGGGCGCAGCTGGCGGCCTCGGTGGGCGCGGCGGTGCGCGCCTTTCTCGACGCCGGCGTGCGCGTGGCGGTGGTACATGGGGCCGGGCCCCAGGCCAGCGAGCTGTCCAAGCGGCTGGGCCTTGAGCCGAAAATGGTGGGCGGTCGACGGATGACGGACCCGGCCACGCTGGAAGTCATGAAGATGACGCTGGCCGGCCAGGTGTCGGTGGACGTGGCGTCCGCCTTCCGGCTGGCCGGTGTCAGCGCGCTGTGCACCACCGGCGTCTCGGCGGGCCTGGTGGAGGCCACGCGCCGTCCGCCCCGTCCCATCACCGGGGCCGGCCCGGAAGCGGTGGACATGGGCCTGGTGGGGGACGTGGTGGCCGTGCGGACGGACCTCTTCGAGAGGCTGGCCGCCAGCGGACTGGTCCCGGTGCTGGCCTCGCTGGCCGCCGACGCCTCCGGCGACGTCTTCAACATCAATGCGGACACCGTCGCCGCTCGGCTCGCCGCCGAGTTGCACGCGGCCAAGCTGTTCCTGGTGTCCAACGTGCCCGGCGTCCTGCGCGACAAGGACGCGCCGTCCACCCGCATGCCGCGGCTTAGCCGGGCGGACGCGGCGGCCGCCATCGCCAGCGGCATCATCGTGGGCGGGATGATTGTGAAGGTGGAGGAGAGTCTCGCCATGCTGGAACAGGGCATCGACGCGATACACATTGTTGGGGTCGAGCCGCCCGACACCCTTCTGGAGGAGGCCCGCAACCCGGGCAGCCGCGGCACGGTGCTGGTGCACTGACGGTGGCGGGGGTGCGCCGTGGCGGAAAAGCTGACAGCCCGCGGGGGGGACTAAGTTTTTCCCTCCGGGGAGTCCGTGCGACTCCCCCGAAGGAGAGTCCCGGGCCATGTTGCGCATCATCACCACCTTCTTCCTGCTCAGCATCCTCGGCATCGCCCTGTCCGGCGTCGCCGCTTTCGGCGCCTCCGCGCCCGGCCCGGGCCGCCCGGTGCGCTGGCTTTCGGTGGACAGCGCGGCTTCCCTCGGCTGCGGCAGCAGCGTCGAGCCGGCCGGGCAGAGCCGGCTGGCCCTCGGGCCCGCCGGGGGCACGGCGCGCATGGAGTTTGCGCTGCTCGGCTGTGACGGCAAGGAACGCCAGCTGGGCATGGACGTCTTCGTCGTCCGCACCGCAGGGGGCTTTGAGTTGACTGTCCGGGACCACGACAGCGGCGAGACGGTGGTGCGCCGGCTGCGTTCGGCACACCCGGCGGACTTCGTCCTGTCCGGCGTGCCGGTGCGCTTCACCCTGGCCGAGCAGACTGACCCGGCCAGCTAGGCCTCCCCGTGATTGACCACCTGACGCGCACCGTCCGGGACGCCGACAGAAGCGTCGCCTTCTTCACCCGGGTGCTGCACCCCTTGGGCTATGGCGTCACCATGCGCTTCGCCGAGTACGTCGGCTTCGGGACGAAGGCAAAGCCCTCCTTCTGGGTGAAGGCGGGCGGGGTCCCCACCACCCCCATGCATCTGGCCTTCGTCGCGCCGTCCCGCGGGGCGGTCGACCGCTTCTACGCGGAGGCGCTGGCCGCCGGGGCGCAGGACAACGGCGCCCCCGGACTGCGGACCGATTACCACCCCCACTACTACGCGGCCTTCGTCACCGACGTGGACGGCCACCACCTGGAGGCCGTCTGTCACCTGCCGCCTGCGCCGAAGCCCCCACCCAAGCGCCCGTTGGCGCGCGGCGCCGCCAAGGGCAAGGCCAAGAAGCGCCGGGGCTGAAGGCCGCCTTTTTTTTGGGGGGGGCCGCCGAGGGCCCCGGCCCGTTCAGTGGCCGGCGGCGTGCGCTTCAAGCTGGTGCACCGCGCTCGTCATCTCCTCGAGGCCGCACCCGGGCTTGGCCTTTCTGCGGGCGCGCTGCAGTGCGGGCAGCTGGTCCGTCGCGCCCAGTTCCCCCAGCCGCCGTGCAGACACGGCGCGCGCCGGGCAGTCCTTCTGCTCGAGCCAGCCGGCGTACAGCAGCGACAGCGCATGGGCGTCGAGGCGCCCGCTGCTGTCCAGGTAGCGCAGGGCTCCCCAGGCCCCGTCAGAGTTGGCGCCGGCGGCCACCGCCTCCAGGGCGGCCGTCAGCCGGACGGGTTCCAGCCCATCCAGCCACTGCAGGCGCGCCGCCTCGCCCCGGCCGTGGGCCATGTCCTCGCCGACGGCCGAGAGGACGAGTGGGTCGAAGGCCTCGTCCGAGCGCTGCCCGGCCTGCAGCGCCAGCAATTCCTGGTCATGGTCCTTGAGGGCGTGCAGGGCCGCGGCGCGCAGGGCCTGCCCGCCCGCCGACAGTCCCCCCTTTCCAGACTCGCTGAGCGAGTGCAGCGCCGCCTCCGGGTGCCCCGTCAACAGCTCGGCGCGCGCCCGGGACAGCGCCTGGCGCGGGCCCAAAGACCACAGGACGATGGCCACCAGCACCCCCAAGGCAGCCAGGGCGGCGACGGCCCGCAGGGCGAAGGAGCGCCAGTCGCGGCCCGCCTCGTACTGGGTGGCCGTCTCCTGGCCCACCACCCGCAGCGACGGCTGGGTGTGCGCGTCCTGGGGCGCCTCGCCGGGCAGGGCAGTGGCCAGCTGGACGAGGGGGGTGGGCACCCGGGCGGGTGGGCCACCCTCCAGGGCCCGCACCCACTCCGCGGCGGACTGCGGCCGTGCCCTGGGGTCCTTCTCCAGGGCCCGCATGACGGCGGCGCCGAGGTCCGGGCGATGGGCCACCTGGGGCGCCAATTCCCACAGCGGCCGCGGCGCGGCGCTGACGTGCTGCAACAGGTAGTCGCGGGCATTCGGCCCCTGGAAGGGCAGCTGTCCGGTCAGCATGCGGTAGCCCAGAACGCCCAAGGAGTAGAGGTCGCTGCGCGCGTCCAGCGGGGCGCCCATGGCCTGTTCCGGCGACAGGTACTCGGGCGTCCCCAGCACGACGCCCACCTGGCTGAGGCCCCGCGAGTCGGGGTCCGGCTCCACCAGCCGGGCAATGCCGAAGTCCAAAAGGCGCGCCTGCTCGCCGCGCGGGCCGGGCGTCAGCACCACGTTTTCCGGCTTCAGGTCGCGGTGAATAATCCCCTTCTCATGGATGGCGGCCAGGCCCTCTGCCAGCTGCACCAGCACCCGCCGGCCGCGCTCCGGCTCCAGGGGGCCGGACTCCAGTGCCTGCAGCAGCGTCTGCCCCTCCGCCAATTCCATGACCAGGCAGGTACCCTCCTCCGACTGCCCGAAGTCGATGACGCGCACCACCGCCGGATGCTCCACGCTGGACAGCAGGCGCGCCTCACGCCGGAAGCGCTCGCTCATGCCGGGCTGCTGCCCCACCTCGCGCCGCAGCACCTTGAGGGCCACCTTGCGGCCCAGGCTGACCTGCTCGGCCAGGTACACCTCGCCCATGCCTCCGCCCCCGAGGTGGCCGAGCACCCGGAAGCGTTCGTCGAGGACGAGCGAGTTGAGGGTGAGCACGGGTCCGCGGCGGGTGAGAATATCCGGCTTCACCGCACGACGCAGTCCCCTCGTCGTCCAGGCCGAAAGCGCAAGCCCCGGAAATTTGGGCGACTCCCGGGCGGGTGTTACCGTTCCAGGTGCCGTCGGCATGGTCTCGAGGCCGTCGGCGCGGGCTGACTCCCGTCCAGGGAAGGCCTGCTGCTTTGCGGTGCGGTACCCCCCCTCGGGACACCAGCGCGGTTTCTCTCTCCTTTCGAAGACGGGACATGGCCGGCGAAGAAAAACGCGAGCCGGAACTGGCCAAACCGGCCGCCCCCGAACTGCGGCTACTGGACCGGCGTGCCTTCGTCGCTTTCCCGCCGCTGGAGGTGGCCCCCGGCGTCAAGGTGACGGACTTCGGGCTGCAGATTCCCGACGTCAGCTTTCCTTTCAGTGTCTCCGGGGGCGCACTGCGCTACCAGAAGAAGACGCTGCTGTTCGGCTTCCTGGAAGTGTCGCTGGAGGCCGAGCGGCTGCGCCGCGCCGTGCAGGAGGTGGCCAGCAGCGCCCTGGAATTGGAGGACGTCCAGCTCAGCTTCCGCACCGGCTACCTGGAAGGGCAAGCGCGGCTGCGGGGCCCGGCCGGCGCGCCTGCCACCTTCAAGGTGGCCTTCGACGCCGAGGGAGAACGCCTGGGCGTCTACCTGTACGACGTCCGGCTGTACGCCTTCACCCCCACCCCGGCCGCGGTGGTGCCCCTGCTGCTGGCGGGGGCGGCCCAGTCCGCGCGGCTACTGCCGGACGTCGAGGTGCGCGGCACCACCGGCTTCTCCGCCCGCGTGCTGCCGGCGCTGGTGCAGGCGGCCGCCGTCACCCGTGGCTTCCGCGTCCCGTCCCTGGAAGGCGCCCGCCTCACCGGGCTGGACGTCTCAGCCACCGTGCTGCGCCTTCGGTTTGCGTCCACGGGACTTCCGCCGCCAGCCCTCCTCGACGAGGAATTGCTGCTGGCGCTGGAAGGCGCGCGGGCCTTCGCCGAGGCCGAGGCCTTGCTGGCCGCCGGGCGGCTGAAGGACGCCCGCGACGCGTACCTGCGCGGGGCGGAACCCCAGGACGCGCACCCCTTCGCGCTGGAGCGGCTGTTGGGTCTCCTCGTCGCGGACCCGGGCGCGCATGAATTGGCCTTGGACGTCGCTCAGGCGGTGGCCCGACGGCGGCCCCACAGCGCCGCCCCGTTGTGGGTGGAGGCGGTGGTGCGCGAGCGGCGTGGGGAGCCGGCCCGTGCCGCCGAGCGCTGGCTGGCCCTCACCGCCCTGTGCCGCAAACGCGGCGAGGACGCCGGGGCGGTGGCCGCTGCCACCGCGGCGGCGCGGGTGGCCGAGGGCGTCGCGCCGCAGATGGCCATTCGCGCGCTGCATGAGTTGCTGGGGCTGCGGCCGGACCATCTCCCCTCTTTGCAAGCGCTGGCCCGGGCCGCGGACGCCTCCCAGGACAGGGCGGGGGCGATGCGCGCCTACCGGCGCATTTCCGCCCTGGCCCGGGACCCGGCTGAGTCCGCCGAGGCGCACGTGCAGCTGGCGCGCCTGTCGGTGCTGACAGAGGACGACGTCGCCGGTGCGCGGCTGCACTGCGAGGCCGCCCTGCGGCTGGCCCCGGACCACCCCGGCGCCCTGGAGTTGCTGGGGGAACTGTGCCACCGCGCCGGTGAACACCTGCGCGCCCTGAAGGCCCTGGACCGGCTGCGGGATGTCGCCCTGGGCCGCCATGACTTGGCGCAGGTGGGCCGGGCCAACCTGCTGGCCGGCCGGGTGTGGGAGGTGGGCCTGCAGCACCTGGACAACGCGCTGTTGCGCTACCGGGAAGCGGTGGCCCTGTTGCCTGGTGAGCCCGAGGCGCTGGTGGCCCAGGCCCACGCCGCCGAAGGCCTCGGCCGCACCGCCGAGGCGGTGACGGGCTACCAGCAGGGCATTGAATTGGCTGGCCCAGCGCCGACGTCCCCGGCCGTGCGCACCGCGGTACACCGCGCCCACCGGGCGCTGGCCCGGCTGGAGCGCACCCGCCTTCACGACGCTGGCCGCGCGCGCGTCCACTTGGAAGCGGCGCTGGCCCTGCAGCCGGACGACGGCGAGGTACTGGAGGAGTTGATTCCGCTGCACCGCGCCGCCAACGACGTGGAACGCCTGGCCGCCGCCCTGGAACGGGCCGCCCCGCTGCTGTCCGACGGCACACGCCGCGCCGCCTACCTGGCCGAGGCCGGGGAGTTGCTGCGCACGCGCCTGGACCGCCCGGAACAGGCCGAGGGGCTGCTGGGGCGTGCGCTGGAGGTGGACGGCCACAACCGCGTGGCCCTGGAGGGCATGCTGGCCCTGGCCGAGCAGCGGCGGGAGGGGCCGCTGCTGTGCCGGTGCCTGCAGGCCCTCGCCGCCCAGGCGCGGGACACCGCCGAACGGGCGCGCCTGCTGCGCCGGCTGGCGGTGGCGGCCAAGGACCTCTGCGGGGACTTCACCCTGGCGGCGGAGGCGCTGGCCGAGGTGCTGCGGCTGGAGCCGGACGACTTGGTGGCCCTGGGCGAATTGTGCGCGCTGCAGCGCCGGCGCGCGGACATGCCCGGCCTGGCCGCCGCGCTGGAACAGCGCGCGCGTGTCGCCGAGGCACAGGGCGACACGCGTCTGGCGGTGGCGGCGCTGCGGGAATTGGCCCAGGTGCGCGAGAGCCGCCTGGGACGCCTCGGCGAGGCGCTGGTGGCCCTGGAAAAGGCGGCGCGGCTGTCGACGGAGCCAGCCGTCCTTCTGGAACTGGCCGAATTGTCGCTGCGGGCCGAGCGCCCGGAACACGCCCGCCGCGCGCTGGAGGACGTGCTGGCTGCGCTGCCGCGCCAGGCCCCCAGGGAGACGCGCGCCGAGGTGCAGGCCAAGCTGGGCCGCGCCTGCGAATTGCTGGGGGACGAGGCGACGGCCATGGCCCTGTACGCCGAAGCGCTGCCCCTGCGCCCGGGCGACGACGCCCTGGCGGAGCGCCTGGAGGGCCTGTACCAGCGGGCCGGGCGCACCCGGGAACTGGCCGAGTTGTGGGCCGCCCGCGCCCAGCAACTGCTGGCCTCCGGGCGCGCCGAGGCGGCCGTCCCGCTGCTTCTGAAGAGTGCACGCGGCCTCTTGGCCGCCGGGCACCGGGACTCGGCGCACCAGAAGCTGTCCGACGCGCTGGACTTGCAGCCGCACGGGCCCCTGGCTGCCGAGGTGCTGGAGGCGCTGGCGGAGTTGGAACTGGCCGCTGGAAACCGCGCCGAGGCAGCGCAGCTGTTGGCGCGCCAGGCGGAGCGCGCCAGTGACGCCCGGGCTGCCGGGCGCCTCTTTCTCCGCGCGGCGGAAGTGACGCCGGACAGCCAGCGCGGCCTGGCCTGGCTGGACGCGGCGCTGCGCCAGGACGGGACGCTGCTGCTGGCGCGGGTGCGCCGGGGCCGGGCGCGCCTTCCGGCCGACGCCCGCGGGGCCCTTCAGGATTTGGAGGCGGCGCTGGAGCTGTTGCGGACGGACCCTCTGGGACTTCCCCCGGCCGAGCGCGCCCAGCTGCTGCGCAGCGCCGCGGCGGCGGCCAGCGCCGCGGGCGAGGGCGAGGTGGCCCGCCGGCACCTGGAGGCCTACGCCCAGGCGCAGCCCCAGGACGTGGAAGCCCAGCTGGAACTGGCGTCGCTGTACCGCCAGTCGGGCGCGCTGCAGGCGCTGCAGGCGCAGCTGCGCACCCTCTGGCCGCGGCTGTCTGGCCCCCAGGCGCGGGAGGCGGCGCGCGAATTGGTGGCGCTGAGTGTGGAAGTGCAGCGGCCCGAGGAGGCGCTGCCCGTCTTGCGCAGCCTGCTGGAAAGGGACAGCACGGACAGCTGGGCGGCGGAGGCGCTGTTGGGCCTCCTCGGCCAGGAGACGTCGGCCGTCGAGGAGGCGCTGTCCTTGCGCGCGCTGCTGGCGTCCTCCACCGTGGGCAGCACCCGGGCCGGGCACCTGTTGGCGCGCGCCCGGCTGCTGCGCGCCCTGGGACGGCAGCAGGAGGCCCGGCGCGAGTTGGAGCGCGCCGCGCCGGACGCCGCCTCCCCGGGCCCCGTCTTCCAGGAAGTGGCGGAACTGGCCCGCGCCGCAGGCGACGCCCCGGGCGAGTTGGCCGCCTGGGGGGCGGCGCTGTCGGCCCAGCCAGCCGCGGGCGGGCAGGCTGCGCCGCGCCTGTTGGCCCTGGGACGGCTGTTGCTGCAGGGCGGGGACGCCGCCTCCGCCGCCTCCGCCTTCGGGCTGGCGGCCGGGGCTGCCCCGGACGCTGGCACCCTCTGCCAGGCGCACCTGGGCGCCGCCGAGGCGGCCTTCGCCCAAGGGGATTCGGCAGCGGCCGCCGCGGCCCTGCTCTTGGCGGCACAGCAGGGCCCGGTGGAAGGGCGCGTGCAGGCGCTGCTGCGCCGGGCGGAATTGGCCGAGGCCTCCGGCGACGTGGCCACCGCCGCGGACAGTCTGGAACGGGTGCTGGCCGTGGAACCCCACAACCCCTCAGCCGCCTCCCGGTTGCGCACGCTGCTTGAACGCGCCGGGGACTGGGCCGGGGTAGCGGAACTTCTGGCGGCGCGTGTCCCGCACCTGGGCCGGGCCGAGGCGGCGCGGCTGTCGGCGGAACTGGGGACGCTGTACTTGGAAAGGCTGGCCAGCCCCGGGCCCGCGGAGGCGGCCTGGCGCCGGGCCGCGCAGCTTGACCCCTCCGACGCCCCGGTGCGTTTGCAGCTGGTGCGCCTCCTCGTCCAGCGGGGCGCCTGGGCGGAGGCGGCGGAGACGGCACGCGAGGCCGCCCCGCTGCTGCCAGCGGCTGAGGCTGCCGCGCTGTTGCGCGAAGCGGCCCGGGCCGCGGCCGCGGCCGGGGCGGACGCCGAGGCGCTGGCCCTCCGGCGGCGCGCCCAGTCGCTGCACCCGGCAACCGGCGAGGAGTTGCGCGCCCTCGGCTTTGCCCTCTACCGGGCGGGCGCGCGGGCCGAGGCCCTTCCCCTGTTTGCCACCGCAGCCGCCGGGGCGGCGTTTGACGACACCCCGGACCGGGACGAGGAGTTGCTGCTGGCCTACGCGGACCTCCAGGCTGCCTCCAGCGACATGGCCGCGGCCGAGGAGACGCTGCGGCGGCTGCTGCGCGAGCGCCCCCTCAGCACGGCGGCCGTGGAACGGCTGGCGGAGGTGCTGGCAGCCAAAAGCCCCCGCGAGTCCATCACCCTTCTGGCGAGCGCTCTGCAGGGACGGGCGCCCAGCCGGGCGGTGGGGGAGAGTCTTCTGCAGCTGGGCCGCCGGGCCTTCGCGGATTTGGCGGACGCGGACTTGGCCAGCGCGCTGCTTGAGCGCGCGGCCTCCGCCATGCCGGAACCCTCGGCCGTCCGGCGTGCACAGGTGGAACTCTTCCGCCAGACGGGCCGCAGCGCGGAGCTGCTGTCTACCCTGCGGACGCTGCTGAAGGAGGCCACCCAGGCCGGCGAGGCGGCCGGGGCGCTGGAAGCGCTGGAGGAGTTGGCCCGCGTGGCGGAGGAACTTGGCCACGCGGACGAGGCGCTGGAGGCCCTCGCCAGCTTGCGCGACGCCCTGGAGGGGCAAGGCGCCCGCCAGCCGGCCGCCCAGGCCGAGGCGCGCCGGGCGGAGCTGCTCCTCTCCGCCCGACGGGACGCCCTGGGCGCCGAGGCGGCACTTCGCCGCAGCTTCGCCCTGCACGAAAGCCTCCCCACCGCCCGGCGCGCGGCGGAACTGGCCGCCCGGCGGGAGGACGTGCGGGCGCAGGCCGACTGGCTGGAACGGGCCCTTCCCCTGCAGCAGGGGCCGGCGGCGCGGGCGGAGGCCCTGCTGCAGCTGGCGGCGCTGCAGGCCGAGGTGCTGGCGGATGAGGGCCGGGCGGAGGCCCTGCTGCGGGACGCGCTGGCCGAAGTCCCCGGCCACGCCCAGGCGGAGTCCCGCCTCCTCGGCCTTCTGGAAGCGCAAGGCCGCACCGCGGACGTCGCGGAATACTTCGAATCCGCCGCCCGCAGTGTCCGCTCCGCCGAGGCGCGCGTGCAGCTGCTGCGCCGTGCGGCCGAAGTGCACCGGCTGCGGCTGGGTAACCTGCGCGCCGCGGTGGACGCCCTGTTGCGGGCCCATGCCCTGCTGCCTGGAGATGTAAGCCTAACCGGGGACCTCGCGGACTGGCTGGCCGAGGCCGGCCGCGAGGCGGAGGCGGCGCCCTACGACGGCCAGCTGCTGCGCGACAACCCCTTCCGGCAGCCCTCCGCGGCGCGCCAGCTGGCCTTCCTCGCCTCCACCGGGGACGCGCGCGCCCTGGCCGCGCTGCACCTGGCGCGGGCGGAACGCCAGGGGGGAAGCGAGGCCGCTACCAGCTACCTGGAGGCGGCGCGCGCCTACCGGCAGGCGGGCCTTCTGGCCGAGGCCCTGGCGGCCGAGGACAGGGCCTTCGCCCACGCCCCGGACTCCGACGCCGCCTTCAGCGCGCGCCGGGCCCGGGTCGGCAAGGACGCGCGGGCCCTGGCCGAATTGCTGGTGCAGCGCGCCCAGGCCGTCCCGTCCGAAGGGCCGGCCCTGCTGGCCGAGGCCGGCAACGTGCTGTCCCGCGCCGGTGAGCCGCTGCAGGCGGCCGAGGCGTATGACGCCCTGTTGCGTCTGCGCCCCGACGACGTGCCGGCGCTGCTGGCGCGCGGGGAACTGGCGGCCGAGGCCGGCGGCCATTTGGCTGCTCAGCCCTATGACAGACGGGCGCTGGCCGCCGGGACGGACACGCTGAACACCGCGCAGCGGGTGCGGCTACAGCTGCGCCTCGGCCATGCCGCGCTGTCCAGCGGCGCCTTGCAAGACGCGGCGGAGGCGTTGGAAGCGGTGGTGGCGGAGGCACCCCAGACGGAGGCCGGCCGCGCGGCGCTGTCGCTGCTGGCCGAGGTGTACGCCAAGGCCCAGGACGTCCAGGGCACCTTCCGCACCAGCCTGCTGCTGGCGCGGCGCGCCCGCCCCGACGAAGCGGAGGCCCTGTACCGCCGCGCCGCCGCCCTGGTCGACGGGCCCCAGGCGCTGGAGGCCCTGTTGCCCCTGGCCGAACTGCGTCCGGCGGACGCGGCCGTGGTGGACCGCACCCTTTCGGCCCTGGCCGCCGCCGGGCGCGCCGAGGAGCAGCTGGCCGTGCTGTTGCGCGCCGCCCGCGCCAGCGGCGGCACCGGCGCCGCGCAGCTTCTGGTGCAGGCGGCGGAGCTGGCCGGGGCCCAAGGCGACGCGGAGGCAGCCCTGGGGCACCTGCGGGCCGCGGTGCACGCCGACGCGTCCCACACCCCGGCATGGGAGGCGCTGGCCACAGCCGAGCGCGCCCAGGGGAACAGCGAGGCGCTGGGACGAACGCTGGAGTCCCTGGTGGGGCTTCTGCCCCTGGACGCCCGCAGCGCTTCCTTGCGCCTGGAGGCCGCCCGCCTCGTCTCCGGCGGGGACAGCGCAGAACGCATCTCGGCCCTGCTTCAGCCGGTGGTGGATGCCGGCCCGTCCGAGGTGTACGCGGAGGCACTGGAACGCCTGGAGCCGGCCCTGTCCGGCGCGCCGCTGGCCCGGGCGTCTGCGCTGGCTGCGCGCGCGGAGCTGCAGGGTGGCACCGCGCGCTCCGCCCTGCTGAGGGAGGCGGCGGAAGTCGCCGAGGCCGCCGGGGACGCGCCGCGCGCAGCGCAGTACGCCCGCGCCTCGGTGGCCGCCGAGGCCAGCCTGGCTTCCCTATTGGTGCAGGCGCGCCTGGCGCGTGCCAGCGGTGCGCTGGAGGAGGCGGCGGTGGCCCTGCAGCAGGCGGCCGGCCAGACGCCGGGGCCGGAGGCACCGGCGCGCTTTCTGGAGGCGGCCGAGGCGTACCAGGCGGCCGCGCAGCCAGCGCAGGCCCGGGCCGTGCTGGAAGCGCTGGCCGAGGCGCACCCGGACGCGCTGGCCCCGGCCGAATGGGGAGCGCGGCTTCTGGCCGTCGGCGCCATGGAGGCGGCGACGCGCCACGGCTATGCGCCGCTGTTGGCCCAGGGCGCCTTTGTCGACGCGCTGCAACTGGCCGAAGGCTTGGGCGACGACGCCCAGGTGCGCGAGGCCCTGTGGGGCTTGGCCGGCGCCGCGCCGGAGGCGGCGGTCGTCCAGCGGCTGGCGGCCCTGGTGCTGGCGCAAGGCAGCCAGCAGGAAAGGCTGAAGGCCGCCCGGCTGTGCGAGGCCGTTCGCGCCAGGGGACTGGCCTCCGCCCTGTACCGCGCGGTGGTGCTGGCGCAGGACGGCGGGCCCGAAGACGGTGCCCAGCGGGTGGAGGCGCTAGCGCGCCTGGTGGCCCTCGGGGAAGGGGACGCGGTGCTGGGCGAGGTGCTGGCGCAGCTGCCGGCCGACGCCCCGGAGGTCCTGGTGGAGGCGCTGGTCAGCTACGCCCGGGGCCGGCGCGGGGCGGAGCGCGAGCGGGCGCTGCGTCGGCTGGCCGAGCGCGTGCCAGGGCGCGCCGCACCGCTGTGGCAAGAAGTCTTCGAGCGTGCACGCGATGACAACCGGCTGGAGGATGCCGTGCAGGCCCTCAGCGGCTGGGTGGAGGCCACGGCGGAGGCGCCCCCGCGCGCCTCGCTGCGCACCCAGCTGGGAGACCTCTTCCTGCACCTCGGCCAGACAGAACAGGCGGTGCTGGCCTACCAGCAGGCGGCGGTGGAGGACGTCAGCCAGCCGGCCCCGCTGCAGAAGCTTCTGGCTCTCACGTCTGAGGAGACGGCCCCGGACCGCTTCGTCGGTCTGGCGGCGCAGCTGTCTGCGCTGGCCGGTCCGGATTCCTTGCTGGAGGTCGGCCCGCGCCTGGCCGCGGCCTACGCGCGGCTGGGCCAGCTGGAGGAGGCGGCCGCCGTCCTTCGCGCGCTGCCGCCGACGGCCCTGCTGCTGGAGCAGCGGGCGCAGCTGGCCGAGGCGCTGGGCCGGGCGGAGGAGGCCTTCGCCTTGCGCGAGCAGCTGGCGCAATCGCCGCTGCAGCGCGCGGAACTTGGGGTGCAGGCGCTGCAGGCGGGCTTGGTGGAACCGGCGGCCCACCTGCTGTCCGGCGTGGAGGCGCACCTGCCGGAGGAGGCCCGCCGCGAGGTGGCCGAGAAGCTGGCCACCTCCGAGACGGGGGCAGCGGTGGCGGCCGCCCTCTGGCCGTCGCTGTTGTCCACCGGCCCGGTCGACGGGCCCGGCCTTTCGGCATACGCCGAGGCGCTGCACCGTACCGGACGTCCGGTGGAAGCGGCTCGCTTCGAAGACTTCGCCCGGGCCGCGGCCGGGGACTTGCCCGCTTCGGAGGGGCCCGCTGCCGCGGTGGCCCGGCTGTCCCGCCCTCGGGCCGTCCTCACCCACCCCTTGCCGCAGGGTGCCGTTGCGGTGGAACCGTGGGCCATGCCGCGGCTGCACGCCGCCCTGCGGGAGGCGCTTTCGTCCTTGGGTGCGCCGGAAGTTCTCGTCTACCTGGACGTCACTGGCGGGCCCGAGGCCTGGCTGGCCGGCCCGGAGACGCTGGTGCTGGGCACCGGTGCCCTCTCCCACTTTGGCCCGGGCGAGCTCACTTTCCTCCTCGCCCTCGCCCTGCTTCTGGGCGATGAGGGCGTACAGCTGGCGCTTCCCGGGCCGGTGCCGGCCGTGGCCCGCGCGGCGCCCGCGGCCTTCCTCGCCGTCCCGGTGCCGCTGGCCGCCGCCCGGGTGCTGCTACTGCTGGAGGCCGGGGTGCGCGGGGCGGACGTCTCCGCGGTGGACGTCCCAGCGGTGCTGGCGGCCAGCGAGGCCTTCCACGCCGTCATCCAGGCGGCCCTGACCCTCGTGTAGAGTCCGCCTGTCAGGGGAGCGCAGTCCGCGCGGCCCCCGCACCCGCCCGGAAAATGCGCCGCCCTCCCGTCCGCGTGTTTGTCGCCGCCGCCGTCGCCCTGGCGGCCGTGGTGGCGTGCAACACCAGCATCAAGTACCCGGGCGAGCTGGTGGGCAGCTTCAACACGGTGCTGGTGCCGCGCAGCAACAGCTGCACCGCCTTCGCGGCGCTGCCCGGCTTCTGCCCGGACGGTGGTTCACCCGGCCCCTGCGCGGACGGCGGCTACCCGGATGGCGGCACCACCGTCCTGGTGGTGTCGGCCACCACCGACGCGGGCTACATCAGCTACCAGTCCGGCAGCCAGAGTGCCACGGCGGTGGGCACCTTCGACGGGCAGACAGCGCAGACGCTGGCCACCGCCCTGCGCTTCTTCGTCGTCGCCGACCAGCCCGCCCAGGACGCGGGCTGCATCGCCCGGGTGACGGAAAGCATCCAGCTCACCATCTACGCAAGCCTGGACGGCGGCTGCCAGGGCGGCGTCCCCGTCGGCCCGCCCCCCCTCCAGCTGGGGGGGGTGTGGGACACGCAAAGCAGCCCCGCCTGCGGGCTGTTGGTGGACGTGGTGGAGCCGGACCAGACCGGGCTGTGCTGCGCGGACCCGCTGCCGGACTCGGGCGTGTGCGGCTCGCCCGTCCCCCCGACGTGCGCCGTCAGCTTCAACCTCGTCGGGCAGGGGAGGTCCTCGCCGCCGTGAGGCGCGCGGTGGTGCTGCTGTCGGGCGGGCTGGACTCCGCCACCTGTCTGGCCCTGGCACGGGAGGAGGGCTTCTCCCCGGTGTGCCTCCTCGTGCGCTACGGGCAGCGGCACGCTGTGGAATTGTCCGCCGCCCGCGCGGTGGCCGCGTCCCTGGGCGCACCGGAGGTGCGGGAAGTGGCGGTCGACTTGCGCGCCATCGGCGGGTCCGCCCTCACCGCGGACGTGGACGTGCCGAAGGACAGGACGGAGGCCGACCGCGCGGCCGGCGTGCCCGTCACCTACGTCCCGGCGCGCAACACCCTTCTACTCGGCCTCGCCCTCGGGTTGGCGGAGGTGGTCGGCGCGCGGGACATCTACATCGGCGTGAATGCGGTGGACTACAGCGGCTACCCGGACTGCCGGCCGGCCTTCATCGCCGCCTTCCAGGCGCTGGCGGCGCTGGCCACCAAGGCCGGGGTGCAGGGCGAGCGCTTCCACGTCCACGCGCCGCTGCTGCAGCTGTCTAAGGCGGAGATTATTGCGACCGGGCTGCGCCTAGGGGGTCGACTACGCCCTCACCAGCAGCTGCTACGCGCCGGATGGCGAGGGGCGTGCCTGCGGCCGTTGCGACAGCTGCGCCATCCGCCGGCAGGGCTTTTTGGACGCGGGCGCGAAGGACGTCACGCGGTACGCGCCCCGGTGAGGACGGCCCTTCTGCTGGGGGGCCTTTTGTCCGCCGGGCCGGCGCCCCACTTGGTGGACGCCGCCGCCGCGGTGCCCGGCCTGGTGGTGGAGTTGCGCTATGCCCGCGCCGACAATGCCTTCCACCAGGCGTTTTACCCGGCCGGGGCCCGCTGCCTGCTCCTGCGTCCGGTGGCGACCCGGCTTCTGCGCGCGGCCGAAGCGGTGCGGGCCCACGGCTACCGCCTGAAGGCGTGGGACTGCTACCGCCCGCATGCCGTGCAGTGGCTGATGTGGGCGGCCGTCCCGCACCGCGGTTACGTCGCCGACCCGCACACCGGTAGCCACCACAACCGCGCGGCCGCGGTGGACGTGACGCTGGTGGCGCTGGACGGGACAGAGGTGCCCATGCCCACCCCCTTTGACACGTTTGGCCCGGCGGCCCGGCACGACGCCCCGGTGCCGGCGGACGTGGCGGCGCGGCGGGCCTTGCTGCTGCGGGCCATGGAAGACGCGGGCTTCCAGAAGAACCGCATGGAGTGGTGGCACTACGAGGCGCCGGAGGCCCACGGGGCGCCGCTGCTCGACGTGCCGCTGGAGTAGGGCCGGGGGGGGAGTGGGGCTACTTCTGCGAGGTGCCGAGGGACGCCGCCTCCGGGACGACCAGCCGCGGCGTGTCCTCCGCCAGGGCCTGCGCTGCCAGTCCCACCACCGCCAGCCAGACGACGTCGGCCAGCACCAGGTGCAACAGCTGCAGCCCAAGCGGCGCCAAAAGGGCCAGGTTGACGAGGCCCACCAGAAGCTGGGCCAGCACGGCCAGCGCCACCCCCAAAGCCGCGCGCCGCACCGCGCGGCCCGGCCGCATGAACGCCGCCACCGCGGCCGTGGCCAGCAGCAGGCTGGCCCCGGCGGCGGCCAGCACCGGGTGAAGAATGCGCAGCCGCAGCAGGAAGTGCGCGGTGGGGGAGGCGTCCTGCAGCAGGCCTTCGTGAAGACTGCGTGCCGGAAACAGCGTGTCCCCCAGCGCGGCAATGGCGCCCGTCACGCCCAACACCAGCAGCGCCCCCAGACTGGCGAGCAGAAGGGTGCTGACCGGGCGCTGGCCGGTGAAATGCGGGCGGGCCGTGCCGTGGGCCCACAGCCCGGCGAGGAGGAGGGCCGCCAGAAGGGCGAAGGTGGTGAGCAGGTGCAGCCCCATGCCCACCACCCGGGTGACGCTGCTGTCCGTGCCCACCAGCCGCAGCAGCACCAGGCCTGCCCCCAGCAGCGCCTCCACCACCATCAGGGCCAGCGCCCCCAGCGCGCCGCGGCGCGGCCAGCTGCCGCGCGCAAAGCGCCGCAGGGCCCAGCCCGCCCAAGCAAGCACCAGAAGAAGGCTGGTGCCACTCATCAGCCGGTGGGTGAATTCAATCCGCGTCTTCAGCGCCGGGGCGGAGGGAAACACCTCGCCGTTGCAGGTGGGCCAGTTGGCCCCGCAGCCGTCGCCGCTGT
Organism: uncultured delta proteobacterium; assembly: GCA_963711265.1. Taxonomy (GTDB): domain Bacteria; phylum Myxococcota; class Myxococcia; order Myxococcales; family Myxococcaceae; genus JADGRA01. The sequence goes on along the minus strand of CAVQDL010000014.1, from coordinate 54,953 downwards.
CCGACGCGCACCAGGCCGCCCCAGGCCACCACCGCCAAGGTGAAGGCCAGCAGGGCAAACGTGGTCGGCGAAAGGCCCGGGAAGTGGCCATGGCGTCTTCCGCCTCCTCCTTCACCCTCGGCAGGCGGCGTCAAGGCCGGGCGCCTCACCGCGGGGCCCGGCCGTCCAGCAGCGCCTTCGGCGCGCGCTCCCACTGCCGGGCGTCCTCCTCCCCGGAAGCCAGCGCAACACCGGCCAGTTCCGGCCCCGGGTGGCGCGGCCCGGGCGCCCCCGTCGTCCCCGGCCCGTCCAGCAGGGCCTCGGACAGGGCCAGCTGGTTGGGGGCGTAGTCCGGAAACAGGGCCACTGCCTGCTGTGCCGCCTTCAGCCCGGCGTCGGGTCCCCCGGCCCCAGCGGCCAGCCCGGCGCGCGCACAGCACCAGGGCCAGCACGCGCGCCGGGCCGGCCTTGTCCAGACGGGCGTCCCGGCTGTTGGCCTGCCGCAGCAGCTGCACCACGAGAGGCAGCGCCTTGGTGGCCGTGCTGGGGCGTTCTCGGGCCTGGATGCCCAGGGCCAGCGCCAGTGCGTAGTCGCACGCGGCGCTGGCGGGGGCCGCCTGCTGGCAGCGCTGGCCGGCCTCGATGGCCTCGTGCGCCAGGGCGGCCCGGGCGTCGGCGGTGGGCGCCGTCTGCGCCTTCTTGCTGGCCGCGGCGACTGCGCCTCCAGCGCCGCCGCGTCCTGGGGCCCGGCGCCTGCCGTCGGCGGCGGCAGCGTCTGCAGGGGTGCGGCACAGCCGGCTGCGCACAGCAGAAGAAGCAGGCAGGCGCGCTTCACTTGGGCGGGCCCGCCAGGGCGCGCACCGCCTGCAGGGTGGCCTTGTCCGCGGGCAGGAAGCCCACCATGCGGATGCCGTCCAGGGCCGCCGCGCCGTCCGGCTGCTTGGGCAGCGCCAGAAGCCCCCGCTGCAGCGGCGCCCAGCGCGCAGCCGGAAGCCGGCTGCCCACCGTCGTCACCAGCGCCGCCGGAAGGGGGGCGGAGTGGGCCACCACGTCCAAGTCCGCGGCGAAGGGCAGGCTGGCCAGGGCCTTGCCCTGCGCGCCGTCCAGCAGCACCGCGACGTCCTCGCCCTGGGCGGCCCGCCGCAGCGCGGACAGCACCTGCGCCGATTCCTTCACCGGCGTGGCCTCCGGCAGCCGCCAGGCCGGGCCCAGCACGGCCCGGACGAAGTCCGGCGCGTAGCCGGCAATGGACAGCACCGTGAGGCCGGCCACGTCTGCCGGCTTGGCCACCCGGCCCTTCTTCGCCACCAGCGTCCACGTCTCGGTGGGGCCCAGCCCCTTCTGTTCCACCACCAGGTGCGCCGTCAGGTGCAGGGGCTGTGCGTGCTTCAGGTAGAAGGGCAGCGGCACCAGGGCCACCGCCGCCTCGGCCAGGCGGGCCAGGCCGTCCTTCTCGGTCGGGGCGTACGCCGCTACCACTTGACCCTCCGCCCAGCCGGCGGCCTTGGCTAGGGCGGCGGCGAAAGCGTCCATGGACGGCTGGGCCTCGGCAGTGCTGCCGGGGTAGCCGGGGGCACAGGCGAGGAAGGTGACGGGCGGCTCGGCCGCGGCGACAGGGGCGGCAAGCAGCAGGGTGGCCAGGGCGGGTGCAAGGCGCATGGAGGGGAGTGTACAGCGTGCTACCCTGTCTTCAGGGTGACTTCCCGCTCCCGGCTCCAGCGCGTCTTCGCCCGCGTTGTCGCGCTGCGCGTCCCCATTCTCGTCCTGTACGCCCTCCTCGTCCCGGCCGCGGCGCTGCTGGCGACGCGCATCCCGTCCGAGTCCGCCATTTCCGGCCTCGTCATGCGGGACGACCCGGACTACCTGGCCACCAAGGCCTTCCAGAAAGTCTTTCCGGAAGGGCAATTCGTCCTTCTCCTCCTCGAGTCCAACAACCCCTTCCAGCCGGCGGCGGTGGCCGACGTGGAGGCGCTGGCCACGGCCCTGGCCAAGCTGCCCGGGGTGACGGTGGTGTCCGCGGTGGACACCTGGCGCCGGGCCCACCCGGGCTTCCAGCCCACCCCCGAGGGCCTGGAAGCGCTGCGCCGCTTCGCCAGCAGCACCAGCCTTCTGCGCAAGCAGGGCCTGGTGGGCGAGCACTTCCTCGGCCTGGTGGTGGGCTTCCCCCAAGAGGGGGCCAAGGCGCGCGACGCGCGGCTTTCTGCCATTGACGCCTTGGTGGCCAGTACCCCGCGCACCCGGGTGACAACGGTCCGCAAGGTGGGCGCCCCGTACGTCGAGTCCTGGATTGAGAAGGAGTCGGGCCAGGCCACCGTTCGGTGGTTCCCCGTCTTCGGCGTCCTGGTGGTGGCCCTGACCCTCTTCCTCTACCGCAGCGTGCGTTCCATGCTGGCCATCCTGCTGGCCCTGGGCACCACCGTGGCCCTGGCGGTAGGCGCCGGGCAGCTGCTGGGTTTCTCCTTCACCGTCGTCTCGGCCGTCGTGCCACTCACCGTCATGGTGACGTCGCTGGCCTCGCTGGTCTACCTGCAGTCCCGCTTCGTCGACCAGCCAGAAGGCGTCAGCGTGGATGCGCACCAGCTGTTGGCGCTGCAGAACAAGTTTCTTCCGGTGACGGCCTCCAGCGTGGCGGCAGTGCTGGGCTTTGCCGCCCTCGTCGTCTCCCGCATCAGGCCCATCCGCCAGATGGGGCTGTGGACGGCCACCGGGCTGGCCATTGCCTGGGTGGTGGCCTTCACCCTGTTTCCTGCCCTGCAGAAGGTGCTGCGCACGCCCACCGGCCGCACCGTCCCCATCCGCACCGCGCTGTACGACCGGCTGGCCGAGGTGCTTCCCGGCTTCACCTTCCGCTGGCGCTGGCCACTCGTCCTCGGCGCGCTGGGGCTGTCGGCGTGCGGCCTGGTCGCCCTCTTCGGGCTTCCCGGCCTGGTGTCCCCCATGCGGGTGGGCGTCGACTCGCTCGACTACGTCGACCCGGGCCTGGCCCTGCACCGCGACATGGTCTTCTTCCGGGAACATGTCTCCGGCCTCAACGTGGTGCGGGTGTGGGTGAAGACCAAGCCCGGCGCGGCCGTGGAACCCGAGGTGCTGCACGGCCTGGACCGCTTCACCAGCCGGGTGGAAGCCCTGCCGACGGTGTCCTCGGTGGTGGGGCCGACCACCTTCCTCCGCATGCGGCGCGCGCTGGCCGGACAGAGCGAGGCGTTGCCCGAGGACCCGGCCGCCTTCGCCCAGTTGGCCGGAGATGTGGAACAGCTGCTGCTAAGCCAGCCCGAGCTGCGCAGCTTCATCGACGTCGGGACCCTGTCCAACGTCCAGCTGACGGTGCTGCTGTCGCGCGGGGAGACGCAAGCAGACTACCAGGCGCTGCGGGAGGAGTTGCACAAGGCCTGGGACGCCACGGTGGGCGGCACGCCCGCCTTCCAGGGGGCCAGCTTCCAGGTGGTGGGCGACTCCCTCCTCACCGCCAAGGTGGGGGCGAGTTTGGTGCCGACGCTGACCCAGAGCTTCAGCCTCACCGCGGCGCTGATTTTTGCCGCCTTTCTGGTGGTGTTCCGGAGCGCGTCGGCCCGGCTGATGGCGATGATTCCTTCGGTGTTCGCCATCCTGGTCACCTTCCTCGGCCTGCGGCTTCTGGGCGGTAACCTGAATGTGGCCACCATCCTCATCGCCACCACCGTGCTGGGCACCACCGAGAATGACCAGATTCATTTCTTCCACCACCTGCACGAGGGCGAGGGCCATGGGCTGGAAGCGGCCATGCGGCACTCCCTGCGGGTGTCCGGGCGGGCCATTGTGTTTGCCACCCTCATCAACGCCGCGGGCTTTCTCGGGCTGGCCTTCAGTCGCTTCCCGCCGTTGCGTCAATTCGGGATGGTCACCTCAGCCGCCTTCCTGTTGGCCATGCTGGCCGACTTCACGGCACTGCTGGGGGCGCTGTGGCTGGTGCGGCGAGAGCGGCCAGCCCGGTAGCGCGAGCGGGCCGAGCCAGCTGCAGGTAAATCTCCTCCATCCGCGACACCGAGGCGTCCAGCGTCAGCCGGGCGGCCATGGCCAGGGCCGCCTTCTTCGCCGCCGCCAGCTGCTCCGGGTGCTCCACCAGCGTGTCGATGCGGTGCGCCAATTCCTCGGCGTCGTTGGGGGGGAAGCGAAAGGCGTCGCTGACGGCCAGGTGCCGCGCGGCGCTCAGCGGCGCATCGGCCACCAGCGTGGGCAGCCCAGTGCCAAGGGCTTCCAGCACGCCCATCCCTTCCATTTCAATCACCGAGGCATGCACCAAGAGGTCCGCCCCCCGCATGACGGCAGGCATGTTCTCCTCCTGGACGACGCGCATGTCGGCGGGCAGCGGCAGGGTGGAGGAGAGCGCCCGTAACTTTTCTTCCTCCGGCCCGTGCCCGCAGATGACGAGCTGGATGCGACTCGCATTCCGGCAGCGTCGCACCGCTTCGATGATGACGTCGATGCGTTTCTCGCGGGCCAGCCGGCTGACGGCCAGGATGACAAAGCGCCCCTGGTAGCGCGCCTCGCGCTCGGCCGGCCCGGGGTGAAACTGCGGCGGGATGCCGTTGGAGATGACGTCGGCGGGATTGCTGAGGCCGCGGTCCCGCAGTTCCTTCAGGCCGAAGGCGGTGGGGACCATCAGGAAGTCGGCCTTGCCGTACAGCGTCTTGATGAAGAAGCGCCACGTCTTGTCCACCAGCCACTCGGAGTGGAGGCCGATGTTGTGCCACATGTTCTCCGGCTGGATGTGCGAGGCGGCGACCACCGGCACCCCCAGCTGGCGCGCCAGCTGGCCCGTCCGGATGCCCAGGTAGAAGGGAAACTGGATGTGGACGACGTCCGCGGAGCGCAGCACCGACTCCAGCACGGAGCGCGTGGGCCAGGCGAAGATGAAGCCCATCTCCCGCATCACGCGGCCGAAGGGCGGGATGGTGAAGCGAGGCAGCCCCACCCGCCCCTCGGACGTCGGCCCGCCGGCGACGACGGTGACGTCATGGCGCTGTCGCATGGAGGCGATGAAGCGCTTGGCGGAGATGACGCCACCGTTCTTGCCGTCGAAGTTGTCCACGACGTAGGCAATGTGGAGACGCCGGGGGGCGGGCATGGCGGCGCTCTACAACGAAGCGTGCAGTGCCACAACGCCAAGCCGCGCCGTGGCGCCGGTGGGGGGCGTGGACGGCTTGCGCGCTAGAAGCGCCCGCCGACACACAGCGTGGCCCCGCCGGGCACGGGCGCGACGGCCACCGCCTGGACCCCGGTGGGACTGGGTGCTGGTGGGCCCCAGCCGGCCGTCAACTCATAGCCCACCACCGCCCCCACCAGCATGAGGGGCGCGGCGATGTACATGGCATTCGTCGCGTTTCCCTGCGCTAGCCCGAGGCCGGCCCCCAGGCCGGCCGCCTCCCCGAGCCAGGACACCCACAGAAGTCCATCCCCGCCCAGGGCGCGGCCCGCTAGCGGCACCACGGCGGCGATGGTGAGGCCGTAGGTGGTGAGTCCCGCCGCGGCGACGGTGCTGGCCGAGCACTGCCCGTTGGGACTCTGCGACGCCAGGCAGCCGAAGTAGCCCCCCACCGCGCCGATGCCCACCCCGGCGGCCCCCGCCACCAGCACCTCGACGGCCACCCGCACCGCCCGGGGCGTCGCAGGTGGACTCGCCGGCGGAAGCGGCGCCACGGCCGTGGGTGGGACGACGGGCGCGTCGGCAGCCGGCCCGACGGCGGGAGACACCGTCAGCAGGAGAGCCACAGAAAGCAGGGAAGCAACCATGGTCGAGAAGAGGGCGACGGCAGAAGCCAATGGACGTCGGCGGCCCCGCCAAACGGGGGGGTGTGACGAGGGAGACAGAAAGACGCCGGCCCGGGCTGCCCGCGCCCGCTCCTCGCGGGTGGACAGCTGTTGGCCATACCAAGGAGGACGCCCGGGGCGCCAGCACCTCCTCTTCCAAGGTGCGAGGGCCGTGGTAGAGACGGGTGCTTCCTTCCCCAAGGGAAGCCCGTCGCCATGGACCCCCAACCCCTCGTCCCCCCCTTGGTGGAACTGCTTCGCCACACCTCCTGCGGGCTGGCCAAGGACGTCCTGGAGGCACTGGCCGCGGCCCGCGACCGGGAGGAGGCGGGGAGCCGCGCCCACAACACCTTCGCCCTCATGCTGGAGAACGTCCGGCGCGCACGGGAAGCCTCGGTGCCCGTCTGCCAGGACACCGGCACCCTCATCTTCTACGTCGACTACGGGCCCGAGGTGTCGCCCTTTGGGGTCGAGGAGGCCATCCAGGAGGCGGTGCGCGAGGCCACCCGGCTCAGCTACCTGCGGCCCAACACCGTGGACAGCGTCAGTGGGAAAAGCCTCAGTGACAACGTCGGCCTCGGCTCGCCTCACATCCACCTCCACCCCCAGCGGAGTCCGGGCTTGTGCGTGCGGTTGATGATGAAGGGGGGCGGCTGCGAGAACGTCGGCGCCCAGTACGCCCTTCCGGACAGCCGGCTGGGCGCAGACCGGGACCTGGACGGCGTCCGGCGCTGCATCATCGACGCCGTGCAGAAGGCCCAAGGCTTCGGCTGCGCCCCGGGGACGGTGGGCGTATGCGTCGGCGGCGACCGTGTCATCGGCTACACCGAGAGCAAAGAACAACTCTTCCGGCCGCTGCAGGACAGAAACCCGGACGCCGGCCTGGACGCACTGGAACAGGAGCTCACCACGTCCTTGAATGGCCTGGGCATCGGCCCCATGGGGTGGGGCGGGAAGACCACCATCCTCGGCGTCAAAATTGGCCAGCGGGCGCGCGTGCCGGCCAGCTTCTTCGTCAGCATCAGCTACATGTGCTGGGCCTACCGCAAGGGAGAGCTACGGCGGGAGGGCGACCGCTGGCTGCTCGACGGCGAGCCGCTTCCGGCGGCGCCACCCCAACGAAGCAGCATGCCACTCAGGGTGGCCAGCTAACCCCCCAAGGGGGGCCTCGTTCCGAGGGAGACCGCACCAAGATGCCGAAGATGCTCGAGCTACCCCTGTCCGAGGCCGCCGTCCGCGCGCTGCACGTGGGGGACGAAGTCCTTCTGGCGGGCACCCTGGTGACAGGCCGGGACGCGGCCCACCAATACCTGCACGCTGTCGCGCACGACGCGCGCTTCGACGAGATGGTGCGCGGGCGGCTTCTGTACCACTGCGGCCCGGTGGTGAAGAAGGAAGCCGACGGCAGCTGGCGCGTCGTCGCCGCCGGGCCCACCACCTCCATCCGCGAGGAGCCCTACGAGGCCGAAACCATCGAGGCCTACGGCATCCGTGGCGTCATCGGCAAAGGCGGCATGGGCCCCAAGACGCTGGCTGCGCTGCAGACACACGGCGCCGTCTACCTCCACGCCATTGGCGGGCTGGCCGCCGTGCTGGGCCAGTGCGTCACCCGGGTGCTGGGCGTCTACAAGCTGGAGGAACTCGGCCCGGCGGAGGCGATGTGGCACCTGGAGGTGAAGGACTTTCCGGCCGTCGTCACCATGGACGCCCACGGCGCCTCGCTGCACGTGCAAATGGAGGCGGACAGCGCCGCGGCGGCCCGCCGGCTGATGCAGAACAACCCGCACCGCACCTGATGCCCGCCCACGGGCGGGGCCGGGGCTAGGGGCGAGGTGGGGGCGCTTGCGGCGTGGCGGCCAAGTGCAGCACGCCGGTGTCGCCGGGAAGCCACAAAAGCAGCGTTTTTCCACGGACGCTGCCGCGCGCCACGGCTGCCAAAAGCTGCAGGAAGCGGCTGTCCAGAGAACCCTCCGGGCAGGCGGCCAGCGTCGAGGCCAGGGTCTTCAGCGTCAGCTGCATGCCCTTGGACGTCCACGTCCCGGTGGCGCGGTTGCAGTCAGCGGAAATGGCCAGCGCGCCGTCGGGCAGAAATTCCACCCAGTAGGCTTCCCGGCGCGCCGGGACCAGGTCCGCTGCGCCCTTGGCCGAGAAGTGCACCCACGTCCAGCGCACGCCCAGCAGGCCCGCCGGCGCTGGCGTTCCCGCGTCCTGGGCCGGCGCCCGGTGCGGCAGCAGCAGGGCGAGTCCCAGAAGAAGAAAAGGCAGCCACCGACGTGCTTTCATCCGGTGTCTCATGGAAAGGGCAACGGCTGCACCGTGGCGGCACCGCCGCCGTCGGCCAGCTGCAGCGCTGTCCCGGGGGCCTGCACGTCGCGGTGGACGTACCCCAGGGCCACCTGCTGTCCGAGGCGGTGGGAGGCGACCACCGAGGTGAGGAAGCCCACCTTGCGCTCACCCTGAAATAACTCCGTCCGCGCCGCCGGGTGCCCCTGGCCGAGGAGGAGGCCCACCAGGCGCTTGTTGACGTGGCCCCGGAAGGTGGCCCGGGCGATGACTTCCTGGCCGAGGTAGCAGCCCTTCTGGTAGTGCAGCGCTCGCTCGAGGTTGGCCTCCAGCGGCAAGGTGTGCAGGTCCATGTCCGCCCCATAGCGCGGTACCCCGCGCTCCACCCGCAGCACTTCCAGCGCCTCCCACCCCGCCGGGACCAGCCCCTCCTCGCTGCCCGTGTCCAAAAGCGCCGTGAAGACGGCCTCCAGCCCCGCCGTGGGGACGACCACGTCCACCCCCGGCAGCAGCAGGGCCGAGGGCAGCACCCAGACGCCCTGGCCCTCCAGGCCGCCCTGCACCGCCTGCGCCGTCGGAGCCTCCCCGGGAAGGCCGAAGGTACGCTGGGCCAGCGCCCAGCCGCGCGGGCCCACCAGCGACAGCTGGCCAAACTCCGCGCTCGCGTCGGAGAGTTCAGCCTCCTCGCTGACGAGGTAGCGCTGCAGGTGGGCCAGCGCCGCCTCGGCCAGCCCCGGCTCCAGAAACAGCAGCACGTCCTGCTCGCGCCGCAGCAGCTGCACGTCGGCCACCATGCCACCCTTGGCCGTGAGGACTGCCGCGTAACGCACGCCCGAGGGCGGGGTGCCTTCCACGTCCTGCGTCAGCATCCCGTGCAGGAAGGCAACGCGGTCCAGCCCGGTGACGCGCACCACCTGGCGGGCGGAGAGGTCCACCACCGCCACCGCCGCCCGCATGGCCGCCTCTTCGGCGACGGAGCGGACGCCCTCGGCGGCGCCATAGTCCAGCACCACCTCGCGGCCGCCGATGCTTCCGAAGCGGGCCTTCAGCCGGGCGTGGTGGGCGTGCAGAGCGAGGGTTTCCATGGGCGTGCGGGCTATATAAGGGCAGAAGATGAACCTCCACCACCTCTCCCTATTCCGCGATTCCTCGGCAGAGAAGATGCGCAAGCACAGCGTCTTCTCCACCCCCCGCTTCTTCCTCGACGTCTACTGCCTGCGGCCGGGCCAGGCGCAGACGCCCCACGCCCACCCGGATGCGGACAAGGTGTACGTGGGCCTCGAAGGAAGTCCCCGCGTCGAGGTGGATGGCGAGGAGGCGGCCCTGCCACCCGGGGCCGCCGTGCACTGCCCCGCGGCCAGCCGCCACGGCGTCCACAACCCCGGCCCGGGCGACGCCCGGGTCCTGGTCTTCATGACGCCCAACCCAGGCAAGCCATGAGCAAGCCCCTCGCCAAACACCACGGGCGCGCCGCTGCCGCCCTCCTCGTCCTCGGCCTCGGCACCGCGGGGCTGGCCATCTACCAGTGGTGGGAGTTGCACCTGGTGGAGTCCGGCGTGCGCGTGGCATGTGCCCTCAGCGCCGCCGTGAATTGCGAGACGGTGTGGACCAGCCCCTTCGCCCAAAGTCTCCACCAGGCCCTCGGCATGCCGGTGGCGGCCCTGGGCCTGCTGTGGGGGGTGGTGGCGACGGCTTGCGCCGGCTGGCTCCTCCTGCGCGCGCTGCGCGCCCAACCCGTCCGGGACTTCGTCGGTGCCACGCGCGTCACCGCCGCGGTGGGCGTGCTGGCCACCGCCGCCTTCGCCCTGGCCAGCTACAGCGCGGGCGCGCTTTGCCTCACCTGTCTGTGCACCTACATCCTGGTGCTGGCCTATGCCGGGGTGGCGGTGGTGGCGTTGCCCCGGCCCCTCTTCCCCCGGGCCGCTGAGTGGTGGACGGCCCTCGGCCTGCCCGCGGTGGTGGCGCTGGTGGCCTATGCCGTGCTGCTCATCCCCGGCCGGACCGCCCCCCGCCCCTCGCTGCTGGCCCACGTCAGCGCGAAGCCGGGCGGGTTGGAGGCCTTTCTGGCGGAGGTCACCCCTTCGGAACGGCAGGCCCTCAGCGACAACCTGGCGCTGTGGCGCATCAACACCGCGCCGTCCGCGCTTCCCCCACCGCGGACCCTCCTCGGCGAGGCCACCGCCCCGGTCAAGCTGGTGGAGTGGACGGACATCCGCTGCGGGCACTGCAAGCACTTCAACGAAGTCGTGGAGGGCCTGCGCGCCGTCCTGCCCCCGGGAAGCCTCTCCGTGGAGGCGCGCAACCTTCCCCTGGACGGCCAGTGCAACCCCTTCATCCCCCAGACGGCCACCGGGGTCAGTTGCGACGGGGCGCTGGCCCTCATCTGCCTGGAGAAGGCGCCGGACTTCTGGCAGCTGCGGGACAAACTCTTCGCGGCGCAGAACACGCTGACCCGAGAGAAGATTCTCGACATCGCGACCTCCTCCCTCAGCATCTCTCGGCCGGCGCTGGAGAGCTGCATGGGCAGCGCGGACACCATGGCCCGGCTGCAGGAGGACATCCGCTACGTCATGGCCTACCGCCCCACCGGCACGCCCACCGTCACCGTCAACGGCAAGCTGGCCCCCGCCTCCGGCCCCTTCCTGTACGTGCTGGCCATGACAGCGGGAAACCCGGACGCGCCCGCCCTGGCCGCGCTGCCCCCGCCGGCCACCCGTCGGTGAGCCGGAAGAAGCTTCCACCGGCCCCGCCTGCCCCCGCGGCCGCCTTCCACACCCCCTTCGCCTCGCTGCAGGGCCTGCGCGAAGCGCTGCCCGACGGGCCAGCGGCCCGGAAGGCCCCGGCCCCGCCGCTCCCCAAGCCGGCCCCTCCGCGGGCAGTGGTGCGCCTGGAGAAGAAGGGCCGGCGAGGCAAGGAAGTCACGGTGGTGGAACAGCTGGCCCTCTCCGCAGCAGAGCGCCAGGCGTGGTTGCAGGAGCTGCGGCGGACGCTGGGCTGCGGCGGCGCCGAGGAGGAGGGCGCGCTGGTGCTGCAGGGGGACCACCGCAGCCGGGTAGAGGCCTACCTGCGCGCGCGGGGCGTGGCCCGCGTCTCGGTGGGCTAAAGCGCGGACACGACGGCATCGGTGAAGGCGCGGCAGCCCGCGGTCCCGCCCAGGTCCTGCGTCCGCACCTTCCCTAGGGCGAACACCGAGGCCAGCGCGTGTTCCAGGCGCTGGGCCGCCTCGTCCAGCTTCAAATGGCGCAGCATCAGGGCGGCCGACATCATCAGCGCGGTGGGGTTGGCCAGCCCCTTGCCGGCGATGTCCGGGGCGGTGCCATGCACCGCTTCGAAGACGGCCACCCGCTCGCCGAAGTTGGCGCCGCCCACCACGCCGAGGCCCCCCACCAGCCCGGCGCAGAGGTCCGAGAGGATGTCGCCGTACAGGTTTTCCATGAGCAGCACGTCGTAGCGCTCGGGGTTGCGGACCAGCTGCATGCACATGTTGTCGACGATGACTTCCTCGTAACCAACGCCCGGGAAGTCCCGCGCCACCTTGCGGCAGCAGTCGAGGAACAGCCCGTCGGACAGCTTCATGATGTTGGCCTTGTGGACGGCCGTCACCTTCTTCCGCCCGTGGGCCCATGCGTACTCGAAGGCGTAGCGGGCAATCCGGCTGCTCGCCTTCTCGGTAATAATCTTCAGGCTTTCCACGACGCCCGGCACCACAATGTGCTCGAGGCCGGCATAGAGGTCTTCGGTGTTCTCCCGCATGACGACGAGGTCGACGCCTTCGTAGCGCGTCTTCAACCCCGGCACCGAGCGCACCGGGCGGACCGAGGCGAACAGGTCCAGCGCCTTGCGGAGCGCGACGTTGGCGGAGGCCAGCCCGGTGCCCACCAGGGTGCCGGTCGGGCCCTTCAGCGCGACGCCCGAGCGCAGCACCGCGTCCACCGTCGACTGGGGCATGTTGGTGCCGTACTTGTTCACCACCTCGGCGCCCGCGTCGGCCTGCTCGAAGGTGAGGGGCACCTTCAGCGCCTGAAGGACGCGCACCGTGGCGTCTGCCACTTCGGGTCCAATCCCATCTCCAGGGATGAGGGTGACGGTCCGCAGGCTGGGCTCGCTCATGGCGCCCTGGGGTGTACAGCGCCGGGGCCCCCGGCCGGAAGCCGTTTTACATCCTCCGCCGGTGCCGGCCCTGGGCCCCCAAGGGACGTCCCTGGGGTGGTCCATAAGCCCCGCTAGCCGGTCCCGGACATAGAAGCGACGAAGCGGACTTCGCGAAAACCCAAGGACAGAAGCAGCCCCCGCAGCGCCCGCTCGGCCGAGGCGCGCGCCCGCCCCTGCAGGCCGGTGTCCGCCCGCGCCTCCGCCTCGAAGGCCACTCGCGCCAGTTCCAGCAGCTCGGCCGTCTGGGCAGAGTCCAGGTTGCTTTGAAGAATCTCCGTCTCACCCGGACGCACCTCGGCCCGCGTCTGCAGTGGCGGAAGCACCACGTCCACGCGGTCGCCGCGGACGCCCAGCGCGTGTGCGTCGAGGTGCGCCAGGTCCAGACCCACGTGTACCGTCCCAAACACAATGGCCCGTCCGCGACTGGGCCACAGCGCGGCCTTGGCCCACAGCAGGACGTCGTTCCACGCGTTGCCGGTGGGCGCCGGCTCCGGCGCATAGCCCACCTTCTTGTAGACGGTGACGTCCAGCGTCTCCAGCCGGGCCACCTCCCGCACCGCCTCCAGGACGGTGGGGACGTCCGGTGTCCGCCCCCGGCCGCTTCGGGCGGTGAGGACGAGGACGACGGCGAGCAGCGACAGCGTCACCAGCGCGCCGAGGGCGGTGGCGAGCCACAGCCGCCGGGTGCCCCCTTTGGGGACTATGCTGGGGGGCACTTCCATGGCGCGACTCCTCTCCTTGCTGCTCGGACTCCTGGTGGTGGCAGGAGTGGCCTACTACGTCCTGCAGCGCACGGCCGAGTCCGCTTCCTCCGGACACTCGGCGCCGCGGCAGCAACTGGACTCCGTCCGGGACAAGGCGAAGGACATCGAGCGCGACGCACAGAAACGCGCCGACGAAGTCTTCAAGAAGGGTGAGTAGCGGTGGGGTGGTCTGGGTAGCGCACCGTCACCGTGGTGGCTATGCCGCCGCGGACAAACCAGTCCCCCCTCACCACCAAGGAACGGGGTTCCAGCGCTTTCAGCAAGTCGTCGGCGATGCGGTTGGTGACGGCCTCGTGGAAGGCCCCCTCGTTGCGGTAGCTCCAGAAGTAGAGCTTGAGACTCTTCAGCTCCACGCACGTCTTGTCGGGGACGTAGCTAATCTTGAAGCGCGCGAAGTCCGGCTGGCCGGTGAGCGGGCACAGGCAGGTGAATTCCGGGGCGTCAAAGGCAATTTCATAATCCCGCTCCGGGGCCGGGTTGGGAAACGTCTCGAGCGTGCGCGGGGGCGTCCTGGGCAGGGCCACGCCGCCGCTTTTGGCAGGAGCCGGCCCCGCCTTGCAACTCCCCCCCCGAGGGGGCGACTGACCCAGCGGGGCGTGGAAACACACGGCCCACGGGTGGCAAGCTGCAAGCCTCCGCACGGGGTGCTTGCATGACGGTCCACCTTGTACGCTGCAGTGCGCGGCGGCTGGCCGAACAGAAGCGGGCGCTGGTCCAACTGCTGGTGGACGTGGTCGCCGACGGCGCCTCGGTGGGCTTCTTGCCGCCGCTGCCGGAGGAAGACGCGGCCGCCTACTGGGCGGACGTCGAGACGGAACTGGCCCACGGGCACCGGGAGCTGCTGCTGGCCGAGCGCGACGGCTTGCTGGTGGGCACCGTGCAGCTGGAACTCGCCCGCAAGCCCAACGCCCGCCACCGGGCCGAAGTCACCAAGCTGCTGGTGCACCCCAAGGCGCGCCGGCAGGGTGTGGGGTGGCTTCTGCTGCAGGAGGTGGAACAGCTGGCCAGAAGCCACGGGCGCACCCTGCTGTACCTGGACACGCGTGAGGGGGACGTGGCTGAACTGCTGTACGCCCGCCACGGCTACCGCCGCGTCGGGCGCATTCCTGACTACGTCCGCGACCAGCACGGAAAGCTGGAGGCCACCGTCGTCTACTACCGGGTGCTGGAGGCCGCGCCGGGCTGAGGAGGCCCCAGCGCCCGGAAGTCCACCAGCACCACCCCCGCGCGCTGCAGCGCCGCGCGCGCCTCCGGCGCGGTGAAGGTGTCCAGTTCCACGCGCCGCTGGGCGGCGTAGCCGGACTGCACGTGGCTGGGCGCCTCCCCGGGGTGGCACATGACTTCGGTGGTGCCTTCCCCCAACGCCTGCACGGCGTGCAGAAGCCGTGGCAGCGTCCAGTAGGCCTGCCTTCCTGCTTCGCCCAGGAAGGCGTCCGGGCTGGCCACACCGCGCCCATGCAAGGCCGCGCGCATGGCACCGTCCAGGGCCCGCACCGGCAGCCCCCACGACGCAGCGGCCGCCGCCAGCCCCTCCAGCACCGGCGCATGGCGGTGCAGGTGCTTGTGGACGTCGACGTGCGTGGGCCGGCTGCCCAGCAGCTGCTCGGCGCGTGCAAGCTGCGCCCGCGCCTCGGCCTCCACCACCCGGGCCGGCAGTGCGCTGGCGCGCGCCTCGACGAAGGCCCCGTCATGTAGCAGCGCGGCTGGAAAGTCCGGGTACAGCGGCCGGCCGCGCGCGAGGTTGAGGTGAAGCCCCACCGCCAGGCCCGCTGCCGCCTCGGCGGCCGCCGCGCTGAAGGCGGTATTCACCATCAACGTGGCGGACGTCACCACGCCCTCGCGCATGGCGCGAAGCAGGCCCCGGTCCACCGCCGGGTCGTAGCCCAAGTCATCCGCGTTGATGATGAGGCGCCGCACGCTCCATGCAGTTTAGCGTGCCCGCCCGCCAGCGCGGACGGGGCAGGCCGCCCCGGGCGGCGTGTGTAGGATGGCGGCAACCCCATGCCCGACCGCCATGCCCTTCTCACGCCCGAAGAATTTTTTCGCCGGTACGACGCCGTGGAGTCCAGGCTGTCTGCGCCCCTGAGTGAGCGGATGCTTGACCTGCTTCTGCTTCGGCCAGGCATGCGCGTCCTGGACTTGGCCACCGGCTCCGGCGAGCCGGCCCTTCGCGCCGCCCGCCGTGTCGGGCCCGAGGGCTACGTGCTGGGGGTGGACGTGTCGGAGGGGCTGCTGGGGCTTGCCCAGGAAAAGGCGGAGCGCCAGGGCGTGGTGAATCTCCAGCTGCGCGCCGGCACGGCGGAGTCCCTGGACGGCGTCCCGCTGGCACACTTCCACGCGGCGACGGTGCGCTGGGGGCTGATGTACATGGGCGCGCCGGTGGCGGCGCTGGCGGCGGCGCGGCGCGCCTTGGTGCCCGGTGGGCAGCTGGTGGCCGCGCTGTGGGCCGAGCCGGAACGCGTGCCCTACTACACGCTGCCCAGGCAGGCGCTTTCGCGGTACCGGCCGGTGCCGACCGTCGAGGCGGAGGCGCCCGGGCCGTTTCGCTATGCAGACCTCCACCGCATCGAGAGGGACTTCCAACGGGCTGGCTTCCGCCTTCTGCATGTCGAGGAGATGGAGGTGCCGGTGGTGGAGGCGGAGCACGCGGCCGACGTCGTCGCCTGGGCGCGAGCGCTCGGCCTCACCCGCCTCCTCGACGGGCTGTCCGAGGAGGTGCAACGCGCCTGGGAGGACGATTTTGCGCTCGAGCTTGAGCGACGCCGTGCGGACGGGGTGGTGCGTCTGGGCGGAGTGACTCGCATTGTCCTGGCCGGTTAGGGCTCGTCAGGGTGCCGGCAGCGACCGGCGAAGACGACGACTCCTCGGTGTCCGCGGCGGTGCCCTTAGAAGCCGCCATCCAGCGACACCACGCTCTGGGCGTTGTAAAGGCCGGGCAGCTGGGCGGACAGGTTCCCGTGCAGGCAGAAGAGGTCCGTCGGCCCACCATCGGCGGAACCCGCTGGGGCGGCGCTGGTGATGGTCAGGCCCATCGTCCCTCCATCCGGGTCGGACGCCGCGTAGGTCGTCATCAGCGGGTCGCTGAGAAACAGCAGGATGGCGTTGGGCTTCTGCGTGGGCGTCGCAGGGACCAGCGACGCCGCGCCCGCCACCGGCGGCCCGGTGAAGGCGAGGGTGATGTCGATGGACGACACGCCGGCATCTGGATTCGCCGGGTTGGGGACGTGGCTGGCCCCAATGTGCACCAGCGACGTCACGTTCGCGGGCGCGTCGTAACGCGCGTAGGCACTGGTGCACTGGAAACTGAGGTCCACCGCGCCGGTCAGCGAGATGGTGCAAGGTACCCCGTCGGAGGGGCCCGCGGCACCGCACGGGTGGAGATGCTCCACCGGGGCGCTGGAGCCACAGTCCCATCCGCTCACCACCGGGGCACACCCCACCAGGACGACGTAGACAGTCCATCGCCTTCTCATGGCCACCTCCAGACACCAGGCCCGCGGGGGGCGCGCCGGACGCCCGCCGGAGCGAGGTCGTGTCGAGGACAGTGACGCCCGTGCCCCGGGGAATTCCTCATCCCGAAGGTAGGGCGCGCGGGACGGACTTCCAAGGACCACCCGGGCGCTCACCCTGGCCTTGAAGCAGGACAGGTGTCGGCAGCCCTCGAGGAGGGCCGTGTGAGGCAGCCTCAGCCGCGCTCGAGCTGCGCGGCCAGCCAGTCCGCGGCCACGATGACCGCCGTGGCTTGACGGCGGCCGAAGCCGTGGCCTGCACCGGGAATCACCTGCAACTCCAGGCGTCCATTCCGCGCTGCCAGACGCTGGAAGGTGCGAATCGGCCCGAGCGGATCCGCGGCGCCCTGGAGGATGAGCGTGGGGCAGCGGAGACCTTCGAGCACCGCCTCGTCCTCGAGGCGCCGCCGTCCCGCCGCAGACCGAATTGGGAACCCGAGCAGCACCAGCCCCCGAGGGGAGGTCTCGAGGGCGAGCCGGGCGAGGACGCGACCCCCGAAGGAACGGCCGGCATAGGCGCGGATGTCCCCGTCCGAGCGAGCGATTCTCCGGGCCGCCTCGACCTCGCGCTCGAGCCCCGGGGCGGGCCGACCCGGCGGGAGCGGGGCGCGCAGGCCCGCGAGGCCCCGTTCGCGAAGCGCGTCCTCGAGCTGCACTAGGATTGGCTGGTCCGCACGCCCTCCGAAGCCCGGAAGCATGAGAACGCGCGCCGGCACCCGGGCAAGAGTCGCCGGCCGAAAAGCCACCGGTAGGTGAGGGCGCAAGCGCTTGGAAACCCGCGCGGGCGCACCTTGGGTCACGGGTGGCATTCGGCGATGAGGCGCGGGGCTTGTTCCGGAAAGCGGACTGCCAAGTCCTTCTGAATGGCGTCGCGCTCGGCCGTCTTCCCGGCGTGTGCCTGCGCGATGCACAGCGCGGCCAGCGGCCGGGCGTCCGAGGGGTCCAGACGGTCCGCCTCGCGGTAAGCGCGCTCGGCCCCGGCCATGTCCCCCACCTGGGCCAGGGTGGCGCCCAGGTAGTAGTAGGCCTTCGCCAGCTGCGGGTCCTTGCCAAGTGCCGCCTTCAACAAGCGCGAGGCCTCCTGCGGCTGGTTCTGCCGCAAGCGCACGAAGCCGAGCTCCGCCGCGGCGCCCGGGTGGAAGCGCTTCTTCAGCACGCCATTCAGCACCTGCGCCGCCTCGTCCAGGCGCCCCATCTGGCTGAGGAGCTCGCCCCGGCGAAGCGCCACGTCCCGGTCCTGGGGGGCCTTGCGGGTGGCGGTATTCAACGCCTCCAGCGTGGCCGGTGCATCCCCCTGCAGCTGCCGGAGGTCGGCCCGCAGCAGGTCCGGCCGGGGGTCCTGCGGCGCGAGCTCGACGGCCTTGTCCAGCGACGCGTCTGCGCGCTTCCCCATCCGCAGGGCAATCAGCGCGCTGCCCTCCTGCAGGTAGGCCTCCTCCGTGGCCGGGAAGCGGTGGACGAAGGCCTGCACCACCTCCAGCGCTGTCTCGTGGTCCGGAAGGGTGAGAGCGAGCTCCCCCGCTCGGCGCAGCTGGTCCACCGTGGACAGCGGGTCCTGGCCAATGGCCACCAGCTCGCGCATCCGCGCCGCGGGGTCTCCCCGGGCCTCGGCGCGCTCCAGGCGTTCCGCCGGCGTCGTCTTCGGGCGAAGCACCCAGTAGCCGGCGGCGCCCAGCACCATCGCGGCCAACGCCAGAGGCCCCAGCACCTGGGGGCTGAGGATGGCGCGAAGCCAGCGGCCGAGGGCGCGGCCAACGCGGGGCAGCAGCGGTGGCGCGGTTGGCTGGGCGGGCACCTTGCGCGGTGGCTGGCTGTCCTGCAGCGGCGGAAGCAGGTCGAGCGGCAGTTCGTCCTTGTGTCCCGGCGTCGAGGGGTCGGCCAGACGGGCCCGGCGCAGAGCGATGCGCTTGGGGTCCCGCTCGGCGGGGAAAATGGTGGTGACGTAGCCCGACACCTCCTCCGGGCTCGCGACCCGGGCTGGGCCTCCCACCGCCTCGATGGCGTGGATGAATTCCTGCAGGCTGGGAAAGCGCTGCGACGGGTCCTTGCAGAGGGCCGTCAGGCACACCAGCTCGAGCTGCGGCGGCACCGAGGGGTCGAATTCCGTCGGGCGCTTCGGCTTGCCCTCCGAGATGCGGTTGAGCACCTCCTCGGTATTCAGCCCGGTGAAGGGTCGACGGCCGCACAGCTGTTCATACAGCATGACGCCGGCGGCGAAGAGGTCCGCGCGGTGGTCCACCGACTGGCCCGCTATCATCTCCGGGGACATGTAGAAGAATTTCCCCTTCAGCGTCCCAGGTTCAGTGCCCCCGCCGATGCGCGAGGACTTGGCGATGCCGAAGTCGATGACTTTCACCTCGCCGTTGACGCCCACGTGGATGTTGTCCGGGGTGAAGTCGCGGTGGACAATCCGCAGCTCCCGCCCCTTGGCGTCCACCGCGCGGTGGGCGGCATCCAGGCCGCGACAGGCCTCGGTCAGCACCCTCAGCGTGATGCCAAGCGGCACCCGCATTCCCGCGTGTGCGGCCGCCTGTCGCAACTCGGCGAAGCTGTGCCCCTCCAGCAGCTCCATGGCGATGAAGGGCTCGCCGCGCACCTGGCCGAGGTCCAGAATCCTCACCACGTTGGGGTGCTGGATTTGCCGGGTGATGTCCGCCTCGTTGAGGAACATCCGGACGATGGCGGGGTCCGCAATCAGGTGCGGAAGCAGCCGCTTCACCGCCATCGCTGGCCCGAAGCGGCCGTCGGGCAACAACATGCGCCCGAGGTACACCTCGGCCATCCCCCCGGTGGCAATCCGGGAGGTGAGCCGGTAGCGGCCGAACCAGGTGGACGTCTGGGAGACGCTCAAGCGCCGTCGCAGTCTACACCCCAGACGGCAGCCCAAGCCCTGGCCCCGGGGCGCCAAACGTCCGGAATGCAAAGCCAAGCACGCCCCAGGGCCCCCCTGTGCGTCAGACACCCACGCGGGTGCTGAGGGGGCAGCAGCGTCAGCCCGCGCGCACCAGGGCGGTCAGTGCCACTGCCGCCATCGCCGCGGCCGCCACCAGGGCCAGCACCAGCTGCGCCCCGCCCAGCCACAGCGCTAGCCGAAGGACGGTGTTGCCACCGGCGGTGGCCGGCGGCAGTTCCTCCTCCGCCCGGAGCGCCAGCAGCACGGCCAGTGCCGCGCCCAGAAGCGGCAGCAATGTCCAGCCGAGGAGCGCCGCGGCCAGGCTGGCCCACGCCAGCGCGCCCGGCCGGGCCGCAACGGACACCTCGCGCACTTCCGGACCGGGCCAGGCCACGGCCGTCACGCGGTCCGGCGGGAAGGCACGCCGGGGCAGACGGCCCCCGCACACCACGCAGTACAGAAGCCCCGCCCGGTTGGCGGTACGGCACTGGGCGCAAGGGACTTGGGTGGCCATGGGTGCGGGGCTTTCCGTCGCACCTGCCTCCATAGCAAGCGCCGCGCCGGGGCGGCCCGCTCCGGAAATTAGGGGGTTGGGCCGAGGGGGGGCCGGGTCTGTGGCGACGGCCCGGGTCAGTCCACCGGCCGGTGGGGCGTCACTCAGCGGTTGAACCAGGCGAAGCCGACGCCAGCGACAATCAACCCCACCACGAAGAGCGCCACCAGGGCCACCAGCGCCAGGTGCACCGCCCCCAACCACAGGCCGACGGTGGCCAGATTCCAGCCGCCGAGGGCGCCGCGGGAGGCGCGAATCTCCTTCCGGGCGCTCACTCCCGACACCACCGCCACCACCGCGCCGAGGATGGGAAGCATGACCCAGCAGAGGATGCCGCTGGCCAGACTCACCACCGCCAGGGGACTGTCCTTGGCCGGGACGCCGGGCTGAAAGCTGTCCAGCGCGTTGCCGGCGGGGGGTTCCAACTCGGGCCATTTCGGCGCATCCATGGCAAGACTCCTCAATCGGTTGGTGAAGTGGGGGGACGCCAAGAGGGCGGGAAAGCATAGAGAAGGGACGCCGCCGTGCGCCAGGCGCCTTCTCAGCGTCCGGATGGGCGTCGCCGTTGCGACTCCGGCCGTCACTGGTAGCCCTTCGCCTGCAGGGTGAAGAGATGGGCGTAGCGGCCGCCCAGCGCCATCAACTCGGCGTGCGTCCCCTGCTCCACCAGCTGGCCGTGTTCGATGACGACGATGCGGTCCGCCATGCGCACCGTGGAGAAGCGGTGCGAGATGAGGAGGGTGGTGCGGCCCCGAGCCAGCTCGCGGAAGCGCTGAAAAATCGCGTGCTCCGCCTCGGCATCCAGCGCGGCAGTGGGTTCATCCAGCACCAGGATGTCCGCCTCCTCGCGCATGAAAGCGCGGGCCAGTGCCACCTTCTGCCACTGGCCACCCGACAGCTCCGTGCCGTCCTTGAACCATCGGCCCAGCGGCGTCTCCAGCCCTTCGGGGAGGCTGGACAGCAACTCGGTAGCGCCCCCCTCCTCCACCGCACGGCCGACGCGTTCCTGGTCCTCCAGGTGCTCGACGCTGCCGACGCCGACATTTTCCCGGAAGCGGAACTGGTACTGGTTGAAGTCCTGGAAAATGACGCCCAGCCTCCGGCGCAGGACGGCCTCGTCCCAGGCCTGTAAATCCACCCCGTCCAGCAGGATGCGGCCCTCGGTGGGCGTGTACAGCCGCGTCAGCAGCTTGATGAAGGTCGTCTTCCCCGCCCCATTCTGTCCCACCAGGGCCAGGCTCTGCCCGCGGGGGATGAAGAGACTCACGTGACGCAGCGCCCAGCCCTCGGCATCCGGGTAGCGGAAGCCGACGTCCTCGAAGCGAATGCCTTGCTCACTGTCCGTGGCCAACGCCGCCAACGCGGGCGCCGGGGCCGCTCGCCCGGTGGGAATGGCGAGGTACTCGAAGAGGTTGGACATGTAGAGGTTGTCCTCGTACATCCCGCCGAGGGCGGTGAGGATGCTCTGGAAGGCCTGCTGCCCTTGGCGGAAGGCCACCACGTACAGCGTCATCAAGCCCAGGCTGAGCGCCCCGGTGGCGGCCGCCACCGCCACCGCCGCGTAGCAGCCGTAAAACGTCAGCGTGCCCACCAGGCTGAGGCCGTAACTCCACGCCGCCCGGCGCAGCGATAGCTGGCGGTCCTCCCGGTAAAATGTCTCGCCGAGGCTGCGGTAACGCTCGAGTAGCATTGGCCCGAGGCCAAACAGCTTCACTTCCTTGGCGTGGTCGTCATTGGCCAGCACGTACTCGAGGTAAAGCAGCCGGCGGCTGTCCGGCGAGCGCCAGTTCCGCAGCCGGAAGGCCTGCTGGCTGAAGCGCATCTCGGCGAAGGTGGCCGGCAACGCCGCCAGCAGCAGCCCGAGGACCGCCCAGGGGGAGAAGGACAGCAGGAGCCCCGCGTAGCCCACCAGCGTCAGCACGTTCTGCACCAGCTGGAAGCTTTCCGTCACCACCGAGATGGGACGGACGGACGCCTCGCGCCGGGCGCGCGTCAGCCGGTCGTAGAAGTCGGGGTCCTCGAAGTGCCGCAGCTCCAGGGTGAGCGCCTTCTCGAGAATGCGGACGTTGATGTCCAAGCCCAGCCGTGCGCCCAAAAGGCCCCGCACCAGGTTGAGGGCCCGCAGGACCGCGGCCTGTGCAACCACCAGCCCCAGTTCCACCGCCACCCAGCGCAGCGTCAGCTCGCGCTGGTGCGCCACGGCGGCGTCGACGATGGCCTTGCCCACCCAGGCCACCGCCAGAGGTACGCCGGCGCCCGCCAGCGTCAACGCCCCCAGAAGCACCGTCAGCCGGGGCGAAGACCGCCAGACGAGGGCCACCGTCGCCCGGGTGTGGCGGAAGCTTGCCTTCAGCGAGGCGAGACGGAAGCGCGGCGGGGCCGTGTCCAAGACAGAGGGGCTAATGCACCAGGCGCCTGGCCGCAATGCGCTCGGAAAAGGGCGCCCGCCCCCGGCGTCACCCCAACGGTAGGTCCACGGCCGGGGCACCGGGGGCGCCGTCATTCCGTAGGCTGGCGCCTCGGGTCCCGGCAGCGGATGCCCACGACACCCCCACGCCCTGGCGGCAAGCGGCACACCCTTCGGCGCGGCTCTCGCAGCTGCGGACGCAGGACGCCTTTCCAAGAAGACGAGGACGAACCCGAAGAGGAGCGCAAATGCCGGGGAGTACCCCCAGCCGCCCCTGTCACAGGACGGCGGAGGCTAGCGCGCGGAGGAGGGCCTGCCGCTGGCCACCGTCGCCGGGACGCGCGCGGTGGCGATGCCCACCACCCGGCCGCTTTTGCGCTCCTGGGCGAAGGCCACCACGACGAGGGCCTCGCGTCGCCAGGCCTGGGCCAGCGGCAGCCGCACCGTCCCCGTCCACCCGCCGCCCGGGACGACGGCCACCTGCTCGAGGGAACGCACCACCGGAGCGTGCACCAGCGTCCGCCCGCGGTTTTCCCCGCGCGTCACCTGCGAGGAGAGGCCGGACTCGGTGAGGACGAGCCACAGCACCGAAGGCCGGTCCTCCCCCGGGCCGACGTGCACCTCGACGTCCACCCCGCCCGGTGCGGGCCGGAGGTCCGCCCGGATGAGTCGCTTTTGATTCGCCATGGCCTGGGCCACCGCGGCCCGGGCGAGTCCCTCGCTGCCGACGAAGGAGCGCGTCCCGTCCACCACCATTTGTGGGGTGTACAGCTGCGAGGTGTAACCGCCCGCCGCTGTCGAGGCGTAGTGCTCCTGGCGCGTGGTGGCCTCGGGCAGGGAGAAGGGGTCCGCCCAGCCGAGGGAATTCCAGTAGTCCACGTGCAACTCGAGGGGCACAATCACCGCCCCGGCGACGGGTTGTTCTCGCGCCAGCGCCGCCAGGGCCTCGTCGGCCGGCGGACAGCTCGAGCAGCCCTCGGACGTGAAGAGCTCCACCAGCACCGGACTGCGCTCGGCGGCGGAGGTGCCAAGCGCCCCCAGAAGCACCAGCGTCATCAGGGTGCGCCTCACGGGGCGTAGCTCCAGGTCGGCAACACCCGCCGCACCAGTACCGCCAAAGCTCCCACCGCCGCCCAGGGCAGCAGGTGAAACACCAACAGGTGCGGGGGAGAACCGTCGTTGCAGGTGAGCTGCAGGACGAGGAGCCCCACGCCCGCGCTGATGAGTCCCACCGCCACCGCGCGCGCTGGCGAGTAGGCCGCCCGGGTCAGGAGCCAGGCCCCGCCGGCGAGCGGAAGTGCGGCCAGCGCAAGCACCGTCCACAGACAGGGCATTCCGTCAAGGAAGTGCGGGGCGGCCGCGTGGCCATCCGCGGCAAGCAGCAGGGCGATGGGGGCCAGGGCAGCCACCCCGAACGCACCCTCCAACCAGCGGCGCCGGGGCGCCAGCGCGAGGAAGATGCCGCCCACCGCCAGGGCGGCCAGCGCCACCACGGCGGCCACCAACAGCCAGTGCGGCGACGTGGACGCTTCCCAGTTGGTGGGCACCAACAAGACGGTCCCCGCGACGGCCAGGGCGGCGTTGGCCGCGGCGAGGCCGGCGGCAAGCCCCCACCACGGGCGCGGTGGCCGGGCCAACTCCTGGTGAGCGGCGGCCAGCCATTCGGTGCGCACCGGAGCGGTCCTGCTGGCCTCGCCGGCCAGCAGCGCAGCACAGGCCGGGCACTGCTCCGCGTGGAGGCGGTCCTCGGCGTCCAACGCGCCCGTCAGGTGGCCGAGGAGGCGCGCGTGGGCCGTCATGGCCCCTCCCCGAGGTGGGCCAACAGCCCGCGCAGCCGCACGTAGCCGCGGTGGGCCCGCACCTTCACGGCGGACTCGGTCAGGCCTAGCGTTTCGGCAATCTCGCCGAAGGAGAAACCCTCGAAGCGGTGCAGAAGGATGGCCTCGCGCTGCTGCTCGGGCAGTTGCGCCAGCGCCGCGTGGACGGCCTTCTCCAGCGCCGGGTCCGGAAGCAGGGTCTCCGCCACCTGCTCGGGCATCTCCCCGTCGTCGCTGGGACTTTCGAAGCGGGCCCGGCGAACGTGGTCCCGTGCCGCATTGGTGGCGATGGCGTAGAGCCACGGGCGGAAGCGTGCCCCGCGCTGAAAGCGGCTCCGCGAGCGCACCACCGAGAGGAACGTGACCTGGGTGAGGTCATCCGCGGTGCTGGGCCCCACCATGCGCCGCAGGTAGGCATTCACCCGCGCCGCATGGCGAGCGAAGAGCGCATCAAACGCGGCGGATTCTCCGCCGACAAAGCGCTCCATCAGCATCTCGTCCGGCTCCGCGGCATGGGCCTCGGTACCGGTACGCCGCAGGGGGGTCCCGGGTTTCACCAGCGGTGGCATGTAGCACGAGGGAAACGCGAAAAGACGGCCTGGAAGTCACAGGCCACCCTCCGGGAGGGGCCCCGGCCGCGCCCCTACGGCGGGGGAGGTCTGGCCCTGGCCCGCAACCCCCTGGGGAGGCTGCGTCAGCGGCGAAGCACGGGCGCGGTGGAGGGCGCCGACAGCTGGAGTTCGGAGGCCCGCTGCACCGCCCGCCGGGCGGCCTGCACCACGGCCCGCCGGCTTTCTCCAAACAGTGCCGGGGTCCGACGCAGCTCGGCCCGCTCCTCGTCCGTATACTTGAGGTAGGCGTACTTCACCGCGGCGGGCGGGGTGCGCAGGTCCCACACCAGCCCGACCCAGGAGAGCGCGCGCAGCACGTAGTAGGTCATGTCGATCTCCCACCAGAACAAGCCCTGGTTGGCGGTGCTCTGGTAGTAGTGGTGGTTGTTGTGCCAGCCCTCGCCCAGGTGATGAGCGCGAGCAGCCAGTTGTTCCGGCTGGTGTCGGTGGTCGTGTAGCGGCGGCGTGCCGAAGACGTGGCTGAGCGAGTTGATGGTGAAGGTGCCGTGCCAGAGCAGCACGGTGCGTGACGAAGAAGCCCCACACCAGCAGCGCGCGAAGCCGCCGATGAAGAAGAGCGCCGACGCCGAGCGCGATCGGCGGGAGCAGGTAGAAGCGGTTGAGGCAGCGCAGCTCGGGGTACTTGGCGAAGTCCTTGATCGCGCTCGTAGTCGGTCTCCTCGTACTCGGTCGCACAGGATCCAGCCGACGTGGCTCCACCAGAAGCCGCGCTGCAGCGGCGAGTGGACGTCCTGCTCGGCTGGTCCGAGTACTTGTGGTGGTGCCGGTGGTGCGCGGCCCACCAGAGCACGCCCTTCTGCGTGCTGCGGCATGGCGCAGAAGGCGAGCACGAACTGGAAGGCCGCGACTGGTCTTGAAGGTGCGGTGCGAGAAGTAGCGGTGGTAGCCCGCGGTGACGCCCACATGCGGACGTAGTACAGCCCGACGCACACCGCGACGTAGTGCCACTTGAAGGGCACCACGAAGGCGAAGAGCGCCATCGCATGCACGCCGAAGAAGGGCAGCGACGTGAACCATTTGATGCGCTCGTCCTGGGGCACGGAAGGCAGGGTCTCGGTGGAGGTCATGGGCCGGGGGTCGGGGCCGGAGAGAGTCCGGGCACCCGTTCCATCTATGGGCCCGCTGTCAGGCCACTGTCAGGCAGACGCGGATTTTCCCAGGGCGGCCAGCCACCGCTCGAAGCCAGGGTGGCCATGCAGTGCGCCCAGGTCGGCGTCGGTGCGCGCATAGGCGACGTCGGAAAAGCCGAGGTCCCGCGCCCGCTCCAGGACGAGGACTGCCCGGTCCACTTCTCCGGCCCGGGCCAGCGCACACGCCACGTCATAGGCCCCTTCGGCCGAGGGGTGCCGGTCGAGCGCGGCCAGCCCGAGCTCTGCCGCGCGCGAGAAGTTTCCCCGGAGGAATGCCACCCGCTCCGCGCACGCGTAGGCCTTGCCGAGGTCCACGCCCGGGAGGCGCGCGGCCCGGTCTGTCTCCCCGGCGCGCAAAAGCGCCCCGGCCCATTCGTGGAGGATGGTGGGGTCGTGGGACGCTTCGTACGCCTGCTGCCACAGCGGTAGCGCACGCGTCTCATCCCCCACCAGGCTGAACGCGGCCGCCAGCGCGTGCCCCTCCACCCCGCGACCCTGCACCTGGCTGAAGTGGTCCAGCGCCCGCCGTCCCTCACCCTGTTTCAGCGCTATCCACCCGAGGAGGTGGTGGGCGCGCGAGCGCAACGCCGGGGCCGGGTCTCCCGCCAGCAGCGCCTGGGCTCGCTCGCGTGCCTTCTGCAGCTCGCCGGCCCGGAAGAGGGTCTCCAATTCCTGCAGTTCCGGGGACTGCGCGGCCGGGACGCCACGCCACAGCGTCGTCAGCACGCGCACGGCCTGCACGGCGAACAGCGAGAAGAGGAGCATCACCAGCAGGTTGCCTCGCAACCAGTAGATGCCAGCGGCGCACACCCCAATGGCCAGCAGCTGGGCGGCGGCGAACCCAGCCTTACCGAAGGCCCGCGTCAGCACGGCAGCGGAGATGCGGCCCCCATCCAGCGGCAGCACCGGCAACAGGTTGAACGCCGCCCAGACGAAGTTGGCCACGGCGGCATTGCCGAGCGCATAGGCAGCCACCTCCGAGTCGGTGCTGCCCGCCGCGCGCTGACACAAAAAGCCGAAGCTCGCCCCCACCAGCGGACCGGCCAGCGTGACGAGGACCTCGCGGTTCCAGGGGATGGGTCCCGGCGCATTCGGCTGGGTGAGGCCACCCAGGGCCACCAGCTGGATGCTGGGCCGGTAGCGGAACGCCAAGGACACCAGTGCGTGGCCGAGCTCATGCACCAGCACCGAGACGAAGATGATGGCCACCCAGACGGCCACCACCGCGGCCTGCGTCCCGGTGTGCAGGAGGCCCTCCGCGCCCGCCAGCGCGCTTCCGGGCCAGTGGGCGGTGTCGGCGCTCGCCTGGCCAAGGCGGTGAAGCCCAAGGCCGCCGCAAACAAAAGGTGGCTCGGGTGCACCTCCACCGGAATCGGGCCGAGCCGGAAACGCAGCATGCAGTCACTCTACCCCGGAGGAGCCGCGGCGCCTCCGCCGCCACCCGGGGGCCGTGGTAGGCAGTCCCCCCTTCCATGTCCGTCGCTTACGGCCCCTACCGCTTGCGCCACCCGTACGTGCTCGCACCCATGGCCGGGGTGAGCGAGCAGCCCTTCCGCGTTCTCGCCTTCCGGATGGGCGCCGCGCTGTGCCCACCGAGCTGGTGAGCGCCCAGGGGCTGACTTCGCGCCAGCGCCCGGACCGTGCGCTACCTGCGCCACGACGCGGTGGTGGAGCACCCCTACTCGCTGCAAGTCTTCGGTGGCGAGCCGGAGGCGATGGCCCAGGCGGCGGTGGTCGGGAAACGGTGGGGCGCCGAGGCCATCGACATCAACATGGGCTGCCCGGTGAAGAAGGTGACGCGCGAATGGCGCCGGCTCGGCGCTGCTGTGTGACCCGCCGCGCGCAGCCGCCATCGTCCGTGCCATCCACGCCGCCACCGGACTGCCGGTGAGCGCCGAAATCCGCAGTCGGCTGGGACGCCCACCACCGCAACTACCTGGAGATGGCCGAGCACCTTGACGATGCCGGCTGCGTCGCGCTCGCTGTCCACCCGCGCACCCGGGCGCAGGGCTACGCCGGCCTCGCGGACTGGAACGTCATCGCGGACCTCGTCCGGCACCGGCGACGCATGGCCATCGATCGGCAACGGCGACGTCGAAGACGCCGGCCGACGCGCGGCGGATGCTGCGAGACAACCGGCTGCGACCTGGTGATGATTGGGCGAGGGGCGCTGGGGAACCCTTGGATCTTTCGCGAGCTGCTCGGTGGCCTCTCGCCCGAGCCCAGCCGAGCGTCGGGACGTGGTGCTCGACCACCTGGCGGCACACGTGGAATTCGTCGGCGAACGCGTTCGCCGCCGTGCGCAGCTTCCGCAAGCACCTCGGCTGGTACGCCCACGGCCTGCGCGGCGCGGCGGCCTTTCGTTCCGAGGTGAATCAGCTGGCGCAGCTGGCCGACGTCCAGCGCGCCGTTCAACGCTTCTTCGAGGCGGCGGTGGGGGATGGGGCGGCCGACGACGAGCAGGAGGTCGACTACCGTTCGGCCCTTGGCTGACGCCCGGTCAGAATTCGAGCGCCAGCGCGAGTGTCAGACAGCGGCCGCTGAAGAGCAGCGTCGGCGTGCCGAGGCTGCACCCCGGGTCGTTTCCAAGCGCTGCGCTTGCCCGGAGGCGGACACCGGTGGAGGACTTCTGCGGACGGCCGTCTGAACCCGTGGCGAGAACGTCAAAGTCCAAGGCCAACACCAGGGTGGAAGACATCCGCGTTCGGCCCTGGCGGTCCGCCGCCTGGGGGCGACTTTGCAGCCCGAGCTCTACCCAGGCCGTCCGCGGCAGCCCGAGCCGGTCCGCCAGGGCATCCAGCCGGACGCCACCAGAGAAGGTGAGGGCCACCTGGCTGTTGGGACCGCGGTCCACGCGCCCGTTCCAGAAGAGGGCCTGGGCCGCGGTGAGGTCGTTCGGCCCCAGGCCCCAGCGCGCCGAGAGGTGCTCGACCCGCCCCGAATCCGTCAGCCGAAGCCCAAGCCGAAACTGCGAGGCGACGTCGACGACGGGAAGCACGGCGCTGCCATCCACCGCCCAGTCCCAGGCCCCGTTGGCGGCGCGCGACGTCCGCTGCTCGAGACCGAGGTCCAACCCCGGGTCCGCGGGGCTCACCCCTCCGTCCGCGGCGAGGACGCCCGCCGGCAGGCTGGCCGCCAGCACCACGCCCAGGACAAGCGCTTTGGCCAAGGTGGAACCCCTCACAACGGCTAGCTTGTAGCGTACCAGGCCCTGTCCGGGGAGGGGCCGCGGCACCTTGTCGCACCCTTGCCTGCCAGCCAGACGAGGAGGGGTACGGTCCCCTACGGCGCGCGGGCCAGCGGGACGGCCGGCGCCCGTGCCAGACGGGCCAGGTGCCTCCCAAAGGCGCGCATCACCCACAGGTGCACCAGCGCCTGTGTCGCCTGGTAGACGTACCAGGGCAGGGTGGGGCTGAAGTCATGCACTGCGGCCAGAACGTCATGTGCGCCCGGCACCTCCCGGAATTCCAGCCGCCCCCGCCGCTCGCCGTCCGTCCGCACCAGACGGCCCCCCGTCAGGTAGAAGAGTTCCACGCCGGAGTGGCGCTGGTTCGGCGCCACCGTCAGCTCGAGCAGGGGCGTGCGCAGGGGCGGGGCGAAGAATTGGCACTGCCCATCCGCGCTCGCCTCCACCCGGAGCAGCGGGTGGAAGTAGTGCGGCAGCCAGCGCAGGTACTCGCCGGCCACCCGTTGTGCCGTCCAGCCGGGCGGCAAGGTGAGGCGCTGCACACTGCGGACGTCGTGCTTCTTTCCGGCGGCCCGCGCCGCCAACGTCAGCGTGCGACGGCTGCGAGAAGATGGGCGCGTCACCCGGGGCTGCGCTACCAGGGCCGTTCGCAGCGTCTGCTCGAGGCCGAGGCCCGGCACGCCGAGGCGCTCCTGCAGCCGCCGGTCGTGCGCCGTCATCGGGTGCCGCAGGCTCTGGACCAGCGGGGCCACCAGTTCGCGCGGCGCCCCGGTGATGAGGCTGACCCAGAGCGTGGACAGCCCCGGGCTGAAGAAGCGGACGGGAAACAGCGTTCTGTGCAGCCCGAGGGCGTCGGCCGTCCGGGAAATCAACCGGGCGTAGTCCACGACGTCGGGACCGCCAATGTCGAAGGACTGCTGTTCCAGCCCCGGGGCGTCCAGCGAGCGGCGGAGTAGCTCCACCACGTCCTGCAGCGCGATGGGCTGGGTGGGCGTGCGCGTCCAGCCGGGCAGCGCCATCACCGGCAGCCGGCGCACCAGCTTCTCGATGATGCGGAAGGAGGAGCTCTCCGGGCCGATGACGAGTCCGGCGCGCAAGGCCACCACCGGCGTCGCCGCGGCGCGCAGGGTCTCCTCGACTTCCAGCCGGCTGGCCAGGTGCGCCGAGAGGTGCTCCGCCTGCGGGATGAGGCCACCCAGGTACACCAGCCGGCGGAGTCCGGCGCGCGCTGCCCCGCGGGCGAAGTTGTCGGCGAGTAGGACGTCCAGGTCCGCGAAGCTGGCCTGGGTGAGACGGGCCGACGGCAGCATGGAGTGCACCAGGTAGACGCCCACGTCGGCCCCCTCCAGTGCGCGCTCCGTCTCCAGCGCCGAGAACAGGTCGCAACTCCGCCAGCGCACGCCTGGCGCCCCGGCTGGAGGCTCGAGTGTGTCGGTACGACCGGCCCGGGTGAGTGCGAGCACCTGGTGCGTGGTCTTCAGCGCTTCGATGAGGGCACGACCCACGTAGCCGGTCGCTCCGGCAATGGCGACGCGCATCAGCGCGTCCCGCCGGCCGCGCCGGCGTGGTGCTGGGAGGGGTTTCCGCCCCGCCCCGCGAGGGGCAGACGCAAGCAACCGGGAAGCACGTCACCCATGCGCCTGACGCTAACCGGTGACCGTCCCCGGTGCCCCCTCGACTTCGCTTGGGACGGCTTCCGTCTCCACCCGCGGGCGACTCGGCGGTGGCGGCTTCAGAACGCGGCTGAGCGCGGTGTCGCGAAAATAGTCGCAGGCCGGGGTCGGCGAGCGTTCAAGCGTATTGAAGTCGACATGGTACAGCCCGAAGCGAGGGCCCCAGCCCTCGAGCCATTCGAAGTTGTCGAGCAGCGACCAGTACAGGTAGCCGCGCACGTCCACGCCGGAGGCCAGCGCCCCGAGGAGTGCCTGCCAGTGGGTGTAGAGGTAGGCGCTCCGCCGGTCGCCTCGGCGGTCGTCGATGCCGTTCTCCGTCACCCAGATGGGCAGGCCATAGCGGCGCACCGCCTGCAGGGTCTGCTCGAAACCCTCCGGGTACTGCTCCCACCCGATGTCGGTGAGGCCCCGGCGCAGGGGGTCGCGGTAGTGAAATTCGAAGAAGGGCTTGCGCGGCACGAAGCGCAAATGGGCGCGCGTGTAGTAGTTGACGCCGACGAAATCCAAGGCGTTGCGCCCGTTGGCGATCTCGGTGTGGGTGCTGAACAGCCCGGGCATCCGCACCCGCAGCGTCCCGGTACAGAGCGCTTCCAGAAAGGCGTGGTTGTACGCGGCGTCGGTGAGGCGCACCAGCGCATGGTCCAGCGGGTGCCAGCTGCGGTCGGCGGCGAATGACAGCATGTTCTGGCTGGTTCCCACCGGGACCGGGCCGATGGCGAAGTGCAGCTCCTCGCGCGCCGCGACGTGCGCCCGCGCCATGTTGGCCAACGCCGGCAAGGCCAGGTTCGGGTCGGCGATGCCCGGTGGGATGACGCCGCGGACGTAGCCGCCCAGCATCAGGACCACCGGCTCGTTGAAGGTGAGCACCAGGGCGTCCAGCCCGCGCAGTACCGACGTACAGGCTCGGGCGTAGGCGCGGAACGCAGCGACGCTTTCCGGCGTGTGCCATGGCGTTTCGGTGTGAAACCACGTCGGGTGGGTGAAATGGTGCAACGTCACCACCGGATTCAATCCGGCGGCGCGCATCGCGAGCAGCCGTGTGCGGTACGCCTCGAGCATTCCCTCGTCGAAGCGCCCGCGCTCCGGCTCGATGCGCGCCCACTCCAGGCTGATGCGGAACGCGCCGGCTCCCACGTCACGCGCGAGTTGGTAGTCATCCTGGTAGCGGTTCCAATGGTCGACGCCGGCACCGGCGATGTGGCGCAAACTCTGCGAGCGTTCCCACTGGCTCCAGTCGTTTTCGATGTTGCCTTCCACTTGATAGGCGGCCGTGGCAACACCAAAGACGAAGTCGGGGGGAAAGATGAGCTTGCTTGCGTGCATTCTCGGGTTGGCGTGAGACCCTAGCGTGAACGCGCCATTCGTTGACACGTCGCACGAGCGTCACTAGCATCACACGCTGCATCTCAACCGGAGGGACGCGATGGCAGCGAAAAAGAGGAAGACCGCAAAGAAGAAGCCCGCCGCCAGAAAGACCAAGAAGAAGACGACGCGGAGGAAGAAGTAGTAGCGGCGCGCCTCCGTCTCGCTCGGGATGGATGAGACGGCCCGGGGCCCTCACCAAGGCTCGGGCCGTTTTTCTTTCCCTTCCCCTTCAGCCCACCGTGTCGCTGCGCCCGGCCGAGCTCGCCATCGTCACCGCCGCGCTGCGCGACGCGTTGTCGGGCGCAGTCGTCCAAAAAGTCGGTAGCCCTTCGCGCCTGCGGGTGGACCTCGAGGTGCGACGTCCCGGACGCACCTGCCGGCTGGTGGTGTGCGCCGAGCCGGAGGCTGCGCGTCTGTCTCTGGCCAGCGTCCGCACGGCGGCCACCGGTGCGCCCTCCCCCTGGCTGTTGCGGCTGCGGAAGGAATTGGTCGGCTCGCGACTGAGCACGCTCGAGCAAACTGGAGCCCGGGAGGTGGAACTCCGCTTCGACCGGCAGGGCACCCTTCGCACCCTGGTGCTGGAGGCGGGGCCCAAGGGCGGGTTGCTCCTCCTCGACGAGGGCCATCGGCCGCTCGCCGCCTCCGGCGAGAAGGCGCGAGCGCCACGGCCCCCGACGCCCGTGCCGGCACACGAGGCACCCTCCCGTCTGCCACCCCTCTGCGACGCGCTTGCCCTCGGGCTGGCCGTCGAGGCGCTCTTCTCGGAGAAGGAGGCTGGCGCCCGTGCCGTGGCACTGCGCCGGCAGCGGGTGCAACCCCTGCGCACGCGCGTGGAGCGCCTGCGGCGGACGCTGGAAAAGGTGCGGGTCGAGGCGAGTCGGACCGGTGCCGCCGAGGAGCAGCGCCGATTCGGTGAACTCCTGCGCCAGAACATCGCCGCGGTGCCCCGTGGTGCGCGCCAGGTGCTGCTGGTTGAGTACAGCGCCGAGGGCACTCGCCGGGTGTCGGTGCCCCTGGAGCCGGGGCTGGACGCGCGCGCCCAGGCCGAACGCTACTTCCAGCAGTACCGCCGGCTGAGCCGCGGCAGTGCCCGCGCCAGCGCGCGACTGGCGGAGTTGAAGGAGGAGCTCGCCGCGGCCGAGGCGGAACTGGCCGCCGCACGGGCGGTGCCGGATTCGGAGCTCCTCGCCGGGCCTGCCGCACTGCCCCCGCGCACTTCCCGGCTTCCGCCGCGCACCCACCAGCCCTACCGCGTCTTCCACGCTCGGTCCGGGGACCGCATCCTCGTCGGCCGCGCCGGCCGCGACAACGACGCGCTGACCTTCGGCGTGGCCCGCCCCGATGACCTCTGGCTCCACGCCCGCGGCATTCCCGGAGCCCACGTCGTCGTGCCGATGGCCCGGGGGGCTGAGGTCCCGCAGGAGACGCTGCTCGACGCCGCCCACTTGGCGCTGCACCACGCGCGCGCCGCCGGCGCGGACCGGGGCGAAGTGAGCTACACGCGGGCGAAGTTCGTCCGGCGCGTCAAAGGCGCGGCCCCCGGTGCAGTCACCTATTCGCGCGAGAAGACGTTCCTCGTCCGGCTCGAGCTAGGACGTCTCGAGCGACTGCTCGCCTCGCGGGAGGAGCCGTGACGCCCATCCCGGCGGCCACGTCCGTCTGCGCACGCTGCAGCGCCCAGCTGGGCCGCTCATGCTGCCAAGCGAATGACGGTGAGCCGCTCGCCACCCTCACCCGCGCCGACGTGGAGCGTATCCAGCGCGCCACCCACCGAGCGCGCGACATCTTCGTGGAACAGGAAGTCTTCCAGGAAGAAGAGGCCCGGGCCTACGAAGCCCTCCGGCCCGGCTGGCGCGGCTACTTCCGTCACGGGACGGTGCGGCTGACACTGGCGCGGGCCGGCGGAGCGTGCGTCTTCTTTCAGCGCGAGCGCGGGTGCACCCTCTCTCCGGACGTCCGACCCACCGCCTGCCTCCTCTATCCGTTCGAGTTGGGCGAGGACGGCGTCTGGACGCTGGCGGTCGAGCGGGAAGGCTCCGTCGCACTGGCGCTCGCCTCGGGCCAGCCGCGCTGCCTGGCGGTGGAGGAGGCGGATGGCCGCGGAGCGTTGCTGCGGGCGTTTGGCCTCAGCCCGCAGTGGCTTCGGGACCTCGGAAGGCGCCTGCGCGCTGAAGTGCAAGCCCACGGCGCCTCGGACGGCGGCGGCGGGCGTCGCCCGGCTTGAGTCGAGCGGCGGGCAGGCTAGGATTTGTCCGTAGAGTGCCCTTCGACACGTCCCCGCGCCAGCTGCAGCTGCTCCAGCTCGAGCCGACCGGCCGGCGCCGGTTGCCGGTGCGTGCGGTCCTGGTGGAGAAGGCCGCCGCCCTCGCTCGGTCGCTGTCGCACGAGCTGGGAGTACCGGTCCGGCTCTCGGTGACTGACAACCGGAGCACCATGGTGAGTTTCCGCCGGGCCCCGGCGGCACTCCGGCTCCGGCTCCATCACATGTTTCTGGACGCGCCGGCTCCGGTTGTTCGAGCGGTGGCGGACTATGCCGGGCGGGGGCACCGCCGGGCCGGCCGCCTGCTCGACGAATTCGTCCGCCGGGAGCAGCCGCGGATTCGACAACACCGGGATGCGGGAGACGAGGTCCTCTCCCCCCGGGGCCAGACGTATGACTTGCGCGATATTTTCGAGCGACTCAATGAGACGCACTTTCAGGGCGGGGTGCGCGCGAGCATCGGCTGGGGACGCAGCCCGGGCCGCCGCCGTCGCAAGTCCATTCGCCTCGGTGTGTACGACCATCAGACGCGGGAAATCCGGCTTCACCCGGCGCTCGACCAGCCGGCGGTGCCCCGCTTCTTCGTCGAGTTCATCGTCTTCCACGAAATGCTCCACCAGGTTTTCCCCAGCCTGCACGGCCCCGGTCGGCGGTCACACCATCCCCGCGCCTTTCGCGACCGCGAGAAGGCCTTCCCGCAGTACGCCGCCGCCCTCCGCTGGGAGCGCCAGAACTTGAGCGTCCTGCTCGCGCGCTGAGGGCTCTGCCGACCCGAGGTACCCTTGCGCGCTCGGCGCCGGCACCGCACACTGCAGCGATGCGGCGCGCAAAAATCGTCTGTACCTTGGGCCCGGCCAGTCTCGAGCCGACGGTGCTGGAGAAGCTCCTCGCGGGCGGCATGGACGTGGCACGGGTCAACTTCTCCCACGGCACCCACGAGCAGCACGCCAAGACCATCTCCATGCTCCGGGCCGCCTCCCTCAAAGTCCGCAAGGGCGTGGGCATCCTGGGCGACCTGCAGGGCCCAAAAATTCGGACCGGAAAGCTGCGCGAAGGCAGTGTCGAATTGACGCCGGGGGCGACGCTGACCATCACCACCGACGAGTCCGTCCTCGGGACGAAGGACCTGGTCTCCACCACCTACCCGTACCTCGCCGTCGATGTGAACAACGGGGACCGCATCCTTGTGGACGACGGTCTTCTCGAGCTCAAGGTCGTGCAGACCGACAAAAAGAGCCGGGTGGTCACCGAGGTCATTCACGGCGGCACCCTCACCAACAGCAAGGGCATCAACCTTCCAGGTGTCGCGCTGCGGGCCGAAGCCTTGACGGCCAAGGACCGCGAGGACCTGGTGTTCGGCCTCAAGGCCGGCATCGACTTCATCGGCCTGAGCTTCGTGCGCCAGCCAAGCGACCTGGACCAGACGCGGGCGGCCATGGCCGAGGCGGGCCGCCAGGTCCCCATCGTCGCCAAGCTGGAGAAGCCGGAGGCCATCGCCCGGCTGGACGCCATTCTCGACCGCGCCAACGGCGTGATGGTGGCCCGTGGTGACCTCGGCGTGGAGATTCCGCCCGAGGAAGTGCCGGCCATCCAGAAGGACATCATCCGCCGTGCCAATACCCGGGGGCTGCCGGTCATCGTCGCCACGCAAATGCTGAACTCGATGATTGAGCACCCGCGGCCGACGCGGGCGGAGGCCTCGGACGTGGCCAACGCCATCTTCGACGGTGCCGATGCGCTCATGCTGTCCGGAGAGACGGCCTCGGGCGCGTACCCGGCGGAGTCCGTCCAGATGATGGACCGCATCATCCTGGCTGCCGAAAGCGCGGCGCGGATGCAGGGGCGTGTTCCCCAGCGGCTGCCACTGACGGCCCCGGCCTCGTTTCCCGATGTCACGGCAGCCATCGCCTGCGAGGCCGCGCGTCTGTCCAACGCGGTCGCCATCGCCGCGTTCACCCTGTCCGGGGTGACGGCCCGGTTGCTCAGCCACTACCGGCCCCCGGTGCCAGTCGTCGCCTTCTCCCCGAACCAGGAAGTGCGACGCACCCTGTCCCTGTTGTGGGGCGTGGTGCCTCGGGTCCTTGAACCCCTCAACCAGCCGGAGGACATGGTGCGGCGGGTGGAGGAGGAGCTGGTCAGTCGAGGTTTCGCGCGCCCGGGCGACCGGGTGGTGGTGGTCTTCGGCTCCCCGGTGGGAAAGGCCGGCAACACCAACACCGTCCGGCTGCACACCGTCTCCTAAGCCGCGGCGCGTCACCCCCCGCCGTTGGTCGGCTTGGCTAGGCTGCGCAGCCGTGGGCGTGCTGGCTCTCCTTGTGGCGTTGTCCCTGTCGGCGCGGGCCGAGACGTACGACATCATCCTCGCCAATGGCCGCGTCGTGGACGGCACGGGGGCGCCGTGGTTCCGCGCCGACGTCGGCATTCGCGGCGACCGCATCGCGGCGGTGGGGGACCTGCACGGCGCGGTCACCAAAGAACGCATCGACGTGAAGCAGCACTTCGTCGCCCCGGGCTTCATCGACATGCTTGGACAGTCGGGCCTCACCCTCCTCGTCGACCCGCGGGCGGAATCCAAAGTCCGGCAGGGCATCACGACCGAGCTCATCGGGGAGGGGGACAGCATCGCGCCGATGACCACTGCGCAGATTTCGCAACTCGCGGACCTGCTTGCCCTGTACAAGCTGCGCATCGACTGGACGGACCTGGCTGGCTACTGGAAACGGTTTCGAGCCGCCCGCCCCGCCATCAACCTGGCGACCCTGGTCGGAGCGGCGCAGGTCCGGTCCGCGGTGATGGGCTTCGGGGAAGGGGCCCCCACGCCGGAGCAGCTTCTACGCATGCAAGTCGAGGTGCGCAAGCAGATGCGGCAGGGGGCCTTCGGGCTCGGCTCCGCCCTGCTGTACGCGCCCGGACGCTACGCGTCGACCGATGAGTTGGTGGCGCTGGCCCAGGCCGCCGCCAGCTGGGGCGGCCTTTACGCCACGCACCTCCGCGACGAGGAGGACGGAGTGCTGGAGGCGCTAGAGGAGGCCATTCTCATCGGCAAGCGCGCGCGCATTCCGGTGGACGTCTGGCACCTCAAGGTGGCGGGCAAGCACAACTGGGGACGGATGGGCGACGTGGTGAAGCGCATCTCCCAGGCCCGGACGGCGGGCGTGGACATCGCTGCCAACGTGTACCCCTACCTCGCTGGGATGAACGACCTCACCGCGGACCTCCCTGGATGGGCAATGGCCGGCGGGACCACCGCCATGCTCGAACGCTTGCGCGACCCGGCTCAGCGGCAGCGGGTGGAGCAGGCTCTCACCGAAGGCTGGGCGGAGTCGGACACCCCTGAGCGCATCACGGTGACGTCCTGTGTGCTGCCGGCCGCCAAGGCGGCGGAGGGCAAGACCTTGGCCCAGCTGGCCAAGGAAGGCGGCGTGACGGCCGCCGCGGCGCTGGTGGACCTCGTCCTCGCGGACCGCGGCAACACCGCCGTGGTGCGCTTCTTCGTGGAGGAGTCCGACCTGCGCGTGGCGATGGTGCAGCCATGGACCGCCTTCATCACCGACGCCTCCGCTCTCGCCGTGGATGGCCCCCTCGCCTCCGAAGGGACGCACCCGCGCGCCTTTGGCTCCATGCCCCGAGTGCTCGGCACCTATGTGCGGGAGGCGGGGCTGCTTTCGCTGGAAGAAGCGGTGCGGAAGATGACGTCGCTGCCGGCTGCTCGCCTGGGCCTCGCCGACCGGGGCCTGCTCCGCGCGGGGCTGGCCGCGGACGTGGTGGTCTTCGACGGCGAGGCCATCGCTGACACGGCGACCTACCTCAACCCCAAGCAATACCCGCTGGGCGTGGACCTGGTGCTGGTCAACGGCCAGCCGGTGCTGCGCGACGGCATCCGCACCGACGCACGGCCGGGGCGAGCCCTGCTGCACCCCGCGCCGCAGGGACTTCAGTGACGTCCCGTCACGCAATCCGGCCAGGCGCGAGCGCCTTCCGGGGGACTTCCGCTTGGACGAAGACGCGGAACAGCTCTTCATCGAGCGCCCCGGCCTTGGACTCCTGCTCGAGGATGGACAGGGCCTGCACGGTAGGCACGGCCTTCTTGTAGGGGCGGTCGGAGGCCGTCAGGGCGTCGTAGACGTCGGCGATGGCCATCATCTTGGACTGCACCGGAATGTCCTCGGCGGAGATGGAACGGGGGTAGCCCTTTCCATTCAGCCGCTCGTGGTGCGCGTAGGCGATGGAGGGGACACGGCGCAGCGCCCGCGTCCAGGGAATCTGCGAGAGGAAGCGGAAGGTGTGGGTGACGTGGCTCTCAATCTCCGTACGCTCCTCGGCGGAGAGCGAGCCCCGGGGGATGGACAGGCACTCCAGCTCCCGCGGGATGAGGAGCGGTCGCTCCCGGCCAAACCCGTCATGGAAGTTGAGACGGGCCACCTCCGAGAGACGCTCGAAACCGTCCCGGGCCATGACTGTCGGCTTGTTACAGGCCAGAACGAAGTCGCGCATCTCGTCCAGTTCGGCGAGTTCCCGGGCGAGCCGTCGCTCCTCCTCGGCCTCCACCTGCGGCAGCGCCTTGTCTCCGAGGAGTCCGACCGCGGCCAGGCGCCGCTGGTAACTCTTCAGCGCGAGGTCCTTCCGGGCCACTTCGAAGCGGGCCTCGAGGACCGCCAGTTCGTGCGGGTACAGCTTTTCTGCCTTCACCAGCACCGGCTCGCGGACCCCCACCTTGCCGAAGTCGTGGAGCAGGCTGGCGTAGCGAATCTCCTGCACGTCCTTCGTGCTGAAGCGCACCTGCGCGTACGGACCTCGGTCCACGTGCTCGAGCGCCTCGGCCAGGCCGACGGTGAGGGAGGCCACCCGGCCCGAGTGCCCGGCGGTGGTCGGGTCCCGCGACTCGATGGCCACCACCGAGGCGGCCACGAAGCCCTCGAAGAGGCGGCTGATTTCCTCGTGAAGCAGCGCGTTCTCGATGGCCCCGGCCGCTTGCCCTCCCAGCGCCAGGAGTAACTCCGTGTCCTCCTCCCCGAAGGTGCCCTCGCGCTTGTTCAGCGCCTGCAGCACGCCGGTGACGTCCCCGTTCGCGTCGCGCATCGGAACGCACAGGACGGTGCGCGTGTGGTACCCGGTGGTCAGGTCGACATCCCGATTGAAGCGAGAGTCCTGGTAGGCGTCGGTGATGTTGATGACCTCGCCGCTCTCGGCCACCGTCCCGGCGATGCCGCGCCCCAACTTGACGCGAATCTCCTTGGCTGCCCCTTGGGCAATTTTGCTCCACAACTCGCCGCGGTCCCGGTCCAGGATGAACAGGGTGCACCGGTCGGCGTCCACCACCTTGGCCGCCTCGCGGATGATGAGCGGCAGCAGCAGGTTCAGGTCCCGGGCGGCGGCCATCGCCTTGGCCACGTCGAGCACCGAGGTGAGCTTGCTGGCTCGCCGGGCCAAGTCCTGGACGCTGTCGCCGCCGGGGCTCATCGCCTCTCCCTTCTAGCCCACGACCCCAGAAAGTCGCACGGCGCCCTGGACCGCGTAGCGGTTCCAGGGCGCCTGTGCTGGCTCCGGTCGGGAGGGGGTCGCCCGGAGCCTTCAGCCCGAAAGCTCAGTTTTCGATGCCAGCGAGCCGCGCC
Source organism: uncultured delta proteobacterium (assembly GCA_963711265.1). Lineage (GTDB taxonomy): Bacteria > Myxococcota > Myxococcia > Myxococcales > Myxococcaceae > JADGRA01. Next base: position 14,950 of record CAVQDL010000014.1, on the reverse strand, counting down.
ACCTTGGACATGAAGCACGGGTCGAATGGCTTGACGTCATAGTCGTCCGCACCCAGCTCAAGGCAGACGTGCCGGGTGAACTGGTCCTCAATCGCCGACAGCACCAGCACTTTGATGTGCTTCGTCCGGGGGTCCTTCTTGAGCATCGCCAGCAGGTCCCGACCATCCACGTGCTGCTTGAGGTCGAGGATGATGACGGCCGGCTGGTGCTTGAGCGCGAGCTCGTGCACCAGGTGCGAGCTGGTGTCGGTGATGTAGGAAAGGCCGGCCCGCCGGGCCTCGCGGGCCAGCGCGGCAACCACGCCGGGTTCGTCGTCTGCGATGAGGATGGTCGGCTTGTCAGCCATGGTCAGCTCGAAGGGGAAGTGTCTGCAACCTGATGATTGCAAGAACGGTTCCAACCAGAACGCCTGCAAATCCAGGGTTTTGAACGGGGCCTCCCTGGGTCAGGGGTGGGCTGGAGGTCGGGCTCACCCCGGTTCCGGAAAACCCGGAGACTCCCGAAGGTCATGACGGGCTGCCTCGCGGACGACGTCCCCCAGACGGCGGGTGGAATGCTTTCCGAGCGCGGCTGCCATCGGTGGGCGGGGGCCCCTGCGGTTGGGTCGGTGCTGAGGCATCACCGCCAGGGTGCTCCGGGTGGCCTGCGCGAGAAGGCGGAAACGGCTTCGCGAGTGCGTGCGTTTCCCGCGGCGCGCCGCTGCGACTCTCTGGACGTTGACGTGGCGTTCCGGCATCGGCTACGAGGTCCCCTCCCGCAGGACGTCGGCGCAACTGTCGGCGGCCCATGGGCAGTCCGTTGTCCGGGGAGTGGCTCAGCCTGGTAGAGCACTTGGTTCGGGACCAAGGGGTCGCAGGTTCGAATCCTGTCTCCCCGACACGTTGAAGGGGTCGGAGTCGCTGAGGAATTTGCTCGGCAGCTCCGACCCCTTTGGCTTTCCCAACTGAATGGGGGACACGGGGGGGGGACACAGCCGGAGGCCGCAGCCCGAAAGTGCCGAGTTCCCTCCAGCTGAAGGCGATTTATCTCCGCCCGAAGACAATCCTCGCCAGATGGCCGTAGGTGGTCTCCATCGAGTGTTCGGGTCTCGGCCGGAGCAGCTTCTGGATGACGACGAGAGGAACACCCGAGCGGAGGAGCAGCGTCGTGGTCGTGTGGCGCAGGTCGTGACAGCGGAGTGGCCGGACGATGGGCTTCGGCCACAGTTTCATCTGACAGCCGGGGACAGCGATGGACGGTCGCTTCCTGGCTTTCCGCGACCTGACCGCAGCCCTTCCGCCGCCACACGTGGCGCCAGCACCGGACGATTCCGGCGCGTCCGATAGCACGCCGGAGCACTCTCCCGTCTGGGCCTGGGAAGACGAGCTCGCTCTCGGATGCGGCGGACGGCGCCTGGAGCCACGGGGAGGAGCGTGGCCGCGATGGGAATCGCGTCGATGAGTGCGCCCTTGGTCGTGTCGCGGTTCCAGCTGCGTCGGACCAGAATTGTTCCGCCGCTCAGGTCCACGTCCTTCCGCTTGAGCGCCAGGAGCTCGCCCTTGCGCATGCCCGAATAGATGGCCGTCGGAAAGAGCGGACGCCAGCGTGGTGGAGCGCCTTCTGGAACACGAGGCACCTCCTCGACCCGCAGAAAGTCTGCGGCCTAGCCTCCAGCGCCTCGCGACTCGACCGGGAGGCACCGTTCGCCGAGAATGTCCGGTCTCGGCGGGGTAGCTTGCGGGTTCGTTCTGAGCAGATGCGGAATCACCGCCGAGAATCTGCTCGGCCCCCAACTCTAAGGAGTGTGTTCCATGTCACGTCATCTGTCTTCGTTGTTCGCTCCTGTCGTCTCGCTCGGCATCCTTGTCGCCCCCTGGCGTTCGCTCAGCCCGTCGATCCAGGGAAACCGTGCGCCGCCGACGCTCAAAAACTGTGTCCGGGGTGAAGCCCGGGCACGGCGCCCTCCTGGCCGGCCTCGAGCCCAAGCAGGACAAGTCTCTCAGGCTTGCACGGACGCCGTGAAGACTAAGCTCCAAGCCCTAGTCACGGCGTGTGCCGCCGAGGTGCAGAAGTTCTGCGCTGGCATCTCGATGGGCACGGGGAAAGTCATCGACTGCCTGGACAAGAATAGTGACGGGCTGAGCGACAACTGCAAGGCGGAGTTCAAAAAAGTGAAGGCTGCTGCGGCGCCCGCAAGCAAATAGCGAGGTGTTCGCGCGCAGGCCCCGTTTCCGCTTCAACCCTGTCCCGGCTTCGAAATGGTCTGTTCGGGTGCTGGGGAGATGGTGTCCTAGCTACCCCTTGTTCTGTGGCGCCTTCCTCGGGCCTGGCTCAGGTCGAGGTCGGGCGCCGCCGCTGGACCCCCAGCAAGAGCAGCCCGAGAAGCCCGAGCAGGCCCAAGGGGACTAGCGGCCCGGCGTCGGCTCCAGCGCTGTCGCAGCCGCTGGACTGCGCAGTTCCGCGAGCGGCACTGGCGTCCACGCGCAGAGGGCCTTGCCGGGCGGGGCGATGAGTTGGAGCCCCTCTGCAACGGCGGGCACGGTACTGGCATCCGCGGAACGCTCGATGCGGTAGACGCCCTGGGCAAGGCCAACGACGCGAAACACCGGCCCCTGGCGTTCGAGGAAGAGCGCCATCTCCTCCCCGACGTTCAGCGCAACAACGCCAGCGACGTCTGCCCAATGCCATCGTGCTCGCCACCCAGCTGGACGACGGTGACCCGAGTCCGCCGGCTGCCCCTTCCACGTCTCGAGGACGTCGAGTTCGACGAAGGTGAGCAGCCGGCGGCGGTCCTCGGTCCACGCCGAGCGCGCAGAGGAGACGCGGGCACGGACGACCTCGGTGGCGGCATGGGTGAGCCCGGGGACGTCCATCTGGATAGCGCTACTGGCGAGCGCCGGACCGGCGATTAACGACAGGAGGAGAGAACGACGCGACACTCACGGGCGAAGCTACCCCGGCCGCTTCGGCTCATCCGTGTCTCTGCCAATGGCCCTGGGAGGTCACGCCTACGTCCAGTGACGGGGGCAGGCAATCCGACGGGAAAATTCTCTTCGCCGGGTCACAATGGGTGGACGGCGGCGTGTACCGCGGGTTCGTCGCCCGGTATGCCACGGCTGGACGGCTGCCGGAAGCGGCTCCGGATAAGGCCGTTTCCACGTCGTGAGAGGCCCGCTTCGAAGTGCTGGTCCCTCGCCCTTTCCAATGACCTCGACACCAGCGTCCTGTAGCGTCCCAGCCGTTGTCGGCGAGGTCAGGGGAGTCACGCGGGTGAGCGACGAATGACAGCGGTAGGCGCGGTCTGTCGACGCTCGGGCCGCACGGTCATCGTCGCTTTCGGCCTGTGTCTTCCTGGGTGGGCGGCCGCGCAGCCGCAGGTGCTCTTCCCACCGACGCTGCTCGTCCCGAATTACAACCGTGTGTTTCCGGGGCTCGATGAGTCCATCGAGGCGGGTGCCTCGATGGTTCGGGCCAGCACGCCACCGGCGCTCTGGTACAACCCGGCCGGCCTCGTCCTCTCCACGCGCACGACGGTGAATGCCAGTGTCCAGGGCTACCAAATCAGCTTCGTGCAGGGCTCGAACGCGCTGAACGGAGGCACCCAGCAGTCCAACTTCAGCGCTATGCCGACGTTTGTCGGCATCGTGCTTGGTGAGGAGGCCATCCATCTGAAGGACGTCCGCTTCGGCTTCGGGATGAGCAACCCCGTCTCCTGGAACCAGGGCCTCAACAACGGAGCGCCGCTGCCGAGCGGAGCGAACATCCTCTACACCGTCAACTCGTCGTTCACCCAGTACGAAGGGGCCGCCGCGGTGGCGTATGCCGTGAGCGACTCGCTCAGGTTTGGCTTCGAGCTCGCCGTCCCCTACACGGAAATCAGTGACAGCGGCCAGCTCAACGGTTCCGTGGCCACCAGCAGCTCCCTCTCCAGCTCGGTTCACACCATTTCCCTGTACGGCTACAACGTTCACCTTCTTCCACAGCTGAGCGTGCAGTGGGACGCCCTGCCCTGGTTGGGGGTGGGAGCGGTGCTGCAGCCACCGGCGCTGTTCCTTTTTTCCGGCGGGAATCTGACGTTGCAGACTCTGGATTCGACGTCAGCGACCTCGCCCGGGCTGACGCGCCAGGTGAGCTTTCGCGACACCAGCGCCTCCTTCCGCTACCAAATCCCCGGAGAAATCACCGGCGGGGCAGCCTTCCACTTCGGGCCGGTCGAGTTCGAGCTGGACGTCCACTGGTACATCGCCACCGGGCCCTACACTCTGCTCAGCTCGAGCGCGCCGGTGCAAACGGTCACCTCCATGAACGGCACGCCGCCGCAGAAGGTCGTCATCCCCTTCCCCAGCCAGGTGTGGGGCACGAAGAATGTCTTCGACGTGAACATCGGCGGCAGCGTCCGGCTGAGCAAGCTCATCAAGCTGCTCGCCGGCTTCTACACGGACCAGGCGCCGGGCAACGTCCCCTCCAACATCTTCCAACGCATTACCCTGTACGGCGTCCGCGCTGGCATCGCCTTCAGCAGTTCGCACCTCTCCGGCTCGGTTGGCTTCGGGTACGAACGCGGAAGCACTTCGGTGCCGCTACAGGTGCACCCGCCGGCAAACTTGCAGCCCGTCGACATCACCCAGGCCCTCACCATTCAAACGCTGAGCCTGCTCTTCGCGCTCGCCTACGTCTTCTAGGAGGCGCGGTTCCCTTCGGGGGCCTGTCACTTCAGGGTGAAGTAGACGTGTGCCCCCTTCTCCCTTTCAGCGAGCTCGGCTCCCTGGACGAGAAAGAGGCGAGCCGGCTCCACCTGGCCGCCCTGCAGAATGCGGTCCCGCGCCACCTCGGCGCGGCGCCGAGCCAGTGCTGCCAACGCTTCAGGGCCCAGGTCCACAGTGGCCAGCAGCCGCGCCTCCAGGTCGCTGGTGGTGGGAGGCGTCGCGGGCTTCGCGTCCTGCGGGAAGGCGCGCCGGTATTCGGCTTCGATGAACTTGACGTACTCGTCCTCCAGCACTTCCACCTTGTCCAGAGATGCGGCGCCGCCGCGCCGGCCCTGCTGAGCCTTCCATTTCTCCTCGCGAGCGCGGCGGCGGAGCGCCTCGCGACGCAGCACGGCGCCGTCCGCGGCGGCGTCCACCGTGCCCTGGATTTCCAGCTGCAGGGCGGGCCGGCTGTAGAGGGCCTTGGCCAGGTTCTGCAGCGTCTTTTCGCCTCGCGCGTCCAGGTCCAAGGTGCCCACGGCGAAGTCCACCAAGTCCAGTCGCTCGCTGCCGCCTCCGAAGAGCGCACCCAGCGCGGCGAAGGGAGCAGTCACAATTTTTGCGAAGACGTTTCCGACGGCGTGCCAGATGAGCTTGCCCAGGCGGAAGTCCGGGTCGTCCACGTTGCCGTCCACCGGGACGTCCAGCTCGATGACGCCATCTCTGTCCTGCAGCACCGCGAGCCCGAGCTTCACCGGGAGCTTGGTGGCATCCGGGCTGTGGGTCTCCTCGCCCAGCGTTAGCTGGTCCACGCGCACCAGGTTCTGCGCATCCAGGTGCCGCTGGGACACCTTGTAGCCCAGGTCCAGGTCGAGCTTCCCCTTTTCCAGGGCGAAGCCCACGTACTTGCCGAAGTACGGCCCGAGGGGCGTGAGGTCGATTCCCTTCGAGGTAACTCTCAGGTCCGTCGCGTCGTTCTTCATGCGCGGGCTCAGCGTGCCACTCACCTTGAGGGGGCCGCCCCCGACGGTGGCCTGGAGCTCGACCTGGGCGCGTGCGGCCACGTCGTTGGAAAGGCCACGCACCCGCAAGTCGAGATCCGACATCCCAAACAGCGCGACGGGCTGAACGGAGCGGTCCACCAGACCCACGTTGCCCCGCACAATCTGAAACGTTGCGATGGACACCGGCGTGGGTGCCGAGGCGTCTGCTTTGGGGGGGGCCACCGGCGCAGCTCCGCCCGGCGGCGGCGCCGTGGCCGTGCGCAGCATGCGCCGGACGTTGGAGGAGCCATCCTCGGCGATTTGCACCTTCACCCGGGGCTCCATCCATCGGACCGAGCGAGCTGAAAAGCCCTGGGGCGGAGTAGCCAGGTGGATGCCGAGGACCTGCAAGGCCTTCCAGCGGATAATTTCCTGACCACGCTGGGCGTCGAGCAGCACCAGGGCATCGATGGAGGCATCGCCGTCGAAGCCGTAGACGAACGGGTCCGGCGCAAGGTCCACCCGGACGCGGCCGTCCATGGTGAGACGGCCGTCGCCGAGCCGGGCGTCGACACCCCCGTAGAGGGGCAGGTAGCCGTCGACAGGTGGCAGCGTGAGCCCCTGCAGGTGTAACGCAAGGTCTGCCGCAGGCTTGGAGAGGGAGAAGCTTCCGTCGGCCTTCAACTGCCCGGTGCCGTTCCACCCTGCGCTGAAGGCCAGCGTCGACACCGCGGTGCGCTCGCTCGCGAGATTGCCGACGGTGACGGCCACCGGGGCGAGCACCAGCTTGACGGGACGCTCGGGCAGCGCGTCGGAGAAGACCACCCGCCCCTCGCTCACCTGTACCTTGTGGAGGGTCCAGCGAAACGGCTTGGCCGCCTTGGCCAGCTTTTGCCCAGGCGTTGGCTCGGCCGCGTGCGGGGCCAGGCGGCTGAGGTCGATGCGGCCGTCTGCCCCGCGTGCGGCGCGGACGCTCAGGCCGCGCATCGAGACGGACTCCACCGCCGCCACCTGCTCTAGCAAGTCGACCTGCACCCCCCGCACGTCCAACTCCGGCAACTCGACGGATGGCTCCGCTGCGCCTCGCAGGCGCAGGACCAGCTTGCGCAGGGCGAGGGCGCCGTCCGAAAGCCGGAGCAGTCGCCTCTCCGGCCCCCAGTCCAGCTGGTAGTCGCCCTGGACGCGCACCGTCCCATCCAGCAAGTCATAGTCAACGCTCTGCTCGTAGTAGGGCGCGTACTTGGGGAGCCGAATCCCGTCCAGCGTCAGCGTGCCTTCCGAGCGGATGGGGTCGATGTGGAGCGAGCCGCTCCAGGAAAATGTCTCGCCCGCCTCGGTGGTACCGCTGAAGGCGTACGGACTCTTCGCATCGGCGCGGGTGCGGAAATCATCCAGACGGATGGTGACGGGCCCCACCGTCGTGTGAAAGGGGCGGGCACGGGAGGTGTCCGTGAAGTCGAGCTGGGCTTGCTCCAGCGCCAGGTGGTCGATGCCGAACACGAAGGGCCGACTCGGCGGCGCGCTGGTGTCCGCGGGCGAGGGGGCCGCCTCGGGCGCCTGGTTGAGGAGGTCCGAAAAATTGAGGCTCCCGTCCTTGGCCAGGCTGACCCGGGCCCGCAGTCGGACCAGCTGCAACGCGTCCAAGTCGAGTTCGCGCTTCAGGATGGGAAGGAGCCGACCATTCACGTAGAGGCGGTCCCAGGAGATGAACGGGCTGCCGTCGCGGTCCTTCACCAGAAGCCCGTCGATGGTCAGCGAGAGTGCGAAGGGGTTGGCCCGGACGCGCTGGACGGTCACCTCGCGACGGAGCGCCGCCCCGAGTCGTCGCTCGAGTTGCCGGTGCAAGACCCAGGGGAAGAGGAGGAACCCCGTCCCGGCGTACAGGACGAGAAGGGTCCCGGCCGCGAAGCCCCAGCGACGCCGCCGGACGACGAAGTGCCGGATGGACTGAAGCGCCGTTGTCACTCCGCCGTCTCTCCTACTGGTCCCTCGTACTACAGGCCCGGAAGGTTTGGGGCGGTGCCCGGGGGCGCCAGGAGTAAATAAGAGGCAGCCCGGGGGACAGCCGTCGGGTAGCCTGGCCTGGCGTCGCACCTTAGGACGGAGGGGAAATTGTCCGAAACACGTGCTTCCTGGTTTGTCGGCCGGGCTCTTCTGGTGGCCCTCTCGGCGTGCGCCACGACGCCCATCGGCACCAGCGTCCCCCCTCCCGGGCTTCGGCAGGAACTGGACGAGGGCAGCGCCGCCTGGTTCTTGAACGCCACCTCGGCGCTGACGCTGTCCTACGACCAGCAGGCCCTACTGCTGAAGGTGGGCCAGACGGTGCGCGCCCAGTCGGAGCCGGTGCAGGTCGCCCGTCGCCAGCTGCTCGGGCTCCTTCTGGAGGGCATCGCTTCGGGCACCTTCGACGACGCACGCATCGCGGCAACAACCCAGCAGATTGTCTCTGCGGCAGAGGCGCTGGGTCCGGCGGTAGTCCAGGCACTCATGCAGCTGCACCAGGGCCTCGACCCCACCCAGCGCCAGACAGTGGCCAGTACCATCCTTCAGGCGGTCAATGGCCAGGCCTCCCAGTCCAAGAGCGAGCGGCAACAGCTGCAGCAGCGGGTGGACTCGCTGACGGCAGGGGTGGGCCTGACGCAAGCGCAGAGCGACCAAATCCGGACCACCATCGTCGACAGCTTCCAGGCCTATGCGCCTGACCTCCAGCAGGAGGCCGAGCGCCGGCGCAAGCAACTGGGTGGCCTGGCCCAGGGCTTCCCGGCCATCTACTTCGAGCCGTCGCCCGCCAACGTGACGTCAGCCTGGGACCTGGAGGGGAAGTCCAAGCGTCTGGTTGCCTTCGCCAAGGCCCTGACACCCATCCTCACCCCCGCCCAGCGGCAGCAGGTGGCGGCCCTCATCCGTCAGCGCAACAGCATCGACTGAGGAGAGCGGAGGAAGTCTTCCCCCGCGGTGCCCAGCAACCCTTCGCGCCCTCGGGCATCCAAGCGAAACCGAGGGCCCGAGGCTGCCTTGAACGACTCCATCGAATTCCTGCGCGAACACGGCACCACGGTGGTGTTCTTCGCCGTGCTCGCCGAGCAGATGGGACTGCCCATCCCCTGCACCCCGTGGTTGCTCGCTGCCGGGGCGCTGGCCCGTTCCGGCCGGCCGTCGCTAGCGGCGGTTATCGCCCTGGCCGCCCTGGCGGCGGCCCTGGGCCATCTGTCCTGGTACCTCGCCGGGCGCCGCTGGGGCTACCGGGTGCTACGGGTCCTGTGCCGCCTCAGCATCGAGCCGGACAGCTGCGTCCAGAGGACGCAGGGCACCTTCGACCGCTTCGGCGCCGGGGCGCTGGTGGCCGCCCCCTTCATCCCGGGATTGACGAGCATCGCCCCGCCTCTGGCCGGGCTTTCCCGCATGCCGCTGTGGCGCTACCTCTCCCTGGACGCGCTCGGTAACCTCCTCTGGGCCAGCACCTTCGTCGGGCTGGGCTACGGCTTTGGAGACCAGGTCACCTGGGCTCTCCGCGGGGCATTCACGTACGGCTCCTCCATCCTCGGCGTGGCAGTGGCCGGCCTCTCGCTGTGGCTGCTGCTGAAACTGGCTCAGCGCGAGCGGGTCCGTCGGAAGCTGCACGTGGACCGAATCCGTCCGGCGCAACTGAAGGAACTCTTGGGCAACGCCAATCCGCCCTTGGTGCTGGACCTGCGGCACCGCCGGGAGCTTGTGGAGGACCCCCACACCCTACCGGGAGCCCTGCATGTCTCTCCGAGCGAGCTGCCGCGCCGGCACCGGGAAATCCCGAGGAACCGCGACCTGGTCCTCTTCTGTAGTTGACCCAGCGAATGGACGAGCGCCCGGGTGGCGCTCCAGCTGAAGCGCCGAGGGATTTACCGGGTGCGGCCCCTGGAAGGCGGGTACGCGGGTTGGACGCGGCTGGGCTATCCAGTCGTGCCGTGGGAGACTCTGGACCCACAGCGGGAACTGCCCGTCGCCGTGCCCGCTTCGCAGCTCACCGCGTAGTCCCTCTCTTCCACGCGAGGTCGCATGGCCCTGGGTCGCGGACACTGGCTGGCGGGCGCGCGAGCGCTCGCGGACAACTTCCGGCTGGCCCTGGGGACCTTCTGGGGTCACCGCCTGCGCAGCGTGCTGACGCTGCTAGGCATCGTCATCGGGGTGGCCACCGTCGTCTCGATGATGGCGCTCTTGGAAGGGCTGCGCCGGAAAGTCGATGCAGACCTGGCCGGGCTTGGGGCCAACGGCTTTCAGCTCCAGAAGTGGCCCCAGGGCTTCGGCAACTTCGACCAAGACCGCATCGCCCGTCGCCCCAACATCTCCTTCGACGACTTTCTCGCCATCCAGAAGCACGTCCCCGACGTGGCCAAGGTGACGGCCGAGGCGTGGGAAGGAGGCAAGAAGCTGTCGACGGCGTCGCGCGAGACGCAGCCCAACGTCCAGCTGGCCGGCGGCACGCTGAATTTCTTCGACACCAATGCCATGGAGGTGTCGAAGGGTCGCACCTTCAGCGAAGCCGAGATTCAACTGGCAGCCCAGGTCATGGTCATTGGCCCCGACCTAGCCGACACGCTCTTCGCGGACCTGGAGCCGCTCGGCCAGGAGGTCCGGCTGAAGGGACGGAGCTTCCAGGTGATTGGGGTGATGACCCGGAAGGGCGGCTTCGCCGGCCAGGGCTACGACAACACCGCCATCATCCCCGTGCCGGTCTTCTTCGAGCTCTTTGGGAAGAATCGCTCATTGAACATCAGCATGCAGGCCTGGACGACGGTGGACCTCCAGCGAGCGCAGGACGGGGTGGAGCTGCTGATGCGGCACCGGCACAACCTGCGTCCGGACGAGGAGAGCGACTTCACCATCTATTCGAACGAGTCCGCGACCGCGACCTTCAACCAAATCTCCGCGGTGGTGACTGCCGCGAGTTTCGGCGTGTGTCTGCTGTCGTTGGTGGTCGGGGGAATCGGCATCCTCAACATCATGCTCGTGTCGGTGACGGAGCGCACGCACGAGATTGGCGTGCGCAAGGCGCTCGGGGCCCGGCGTGGGCGCATCCTCAGCCAGTTCGCCACCGAGGCCGTGATGCTCTCCGTGCTCGGCGGAGTCGCGGGCGTAGGCCTCGGCTTCTTCGTCGCCTTCCTCGGCCGTTGGGCGCTGGGCTTTCCCACCGCCGTGCCACCCTGGGCCGTGGCCCTCGCGCTGGCGATGTCCTCCGGTGTGGGTCTCCTCTTTGGCATCTACCCGGCTTCACGGGCAGCAAACCTGGACCCGGTGGACGCGATGCGCTCGGAGTAGGGCGCCGGGGCCTGGCCGAGGAGATTGCCGTGCGCCCCCCGGGGCAATGGGCGGCCCCCCCGAGCGTTGGGAGGGGCGAACGGCGGTTGTGTGAAAGTCGTCAGCTTCTGCCTCGCCGGGGCGGCCCTCCGGCGCTCCGCATGACTCCTGGACTTCGCAAGGCGTACCTGCAGACGGCCTACCTGGTGCGCGCCCCGCAGGGCGTGCACGCGCTGCGCATCGGCGCGGTCCACCCCGCCTTCGACGCCGAGGTGGCCGCGGCCGGCGCACGCGCCTGGGCCTTCATCACCGCCTGGAATCCGGGCTCTCTTCCCCGCAGCGCCGAGGAGAACGCCCGGACTCAGGCCGAGCTGCTGAAGGTGCTGGGGGAGCTCGGGCTGGTGGCCTGGCCGGCCGAAGGAAAGGCCGACAGCGGCGGCTGGCGCGAGGAGAGTGTGTGCGTGCTTGGCCTGGAAAGTGTCGGGGCGGTGGCACTCGGACGCCGCTTCGGCCAGCTGGCGGTGGTGGTCGGCCAGCTGGGAGAGGCAGCGCGCCTGCTCGCCATCGCCCAGGCCTGACGGCGGCGGCCGGGGCGTTCAGGAAGCGTCTGTGCGGGCCAGCAACTGGCGCAGGGACAAAAGGTGCAACAGGACGGTCAGCGGGACGATGAATCCCGGCAGGTAGACGAAGGGGAAGACGGCAGGAATGCGGTTGGCGGGCTCCTCGAAGAGGAGGCGCTGTGGCCCAGGGGCTGACGCCGCTGCACGAAACAGCGTGTGGAGGATGTCCCCCAGGCCGAGGACGTTCCAGGCCAGCCCGAAGGCGCGCGAGCCGCGCGCCCCGCGCGCCAGGGCCAGCGCGACCGCGGCGGCAGTGACCCCCACCAAGAGGTCCCCGATGCCCGCCGTGCGCGCCAGCCCCCAGGGGGCCAGGCCGATGGCCCAGGCTGCGAAGAGGGACGCCCCGCCGCCGAGACGTAGCGCCTGCAGCGCCGGAATCCACCAGGTGGGCATGGCCTGGACGCCGTCGCGCAACCAGGCCGCGCGGAACAGCCCCACCACGGCGAGGAAAGCCGGCAGCACATAGAGCGCGGGACGCGGGCTGCGCGCGTCCAGGTAGACGCCGCTCACCGTCGTCATCGCCAGGAAGAGAAACCAGGCGGCCAGCCCAGCTCCCACCAAGCGCCCGATGCGCAGGCGGCGCGGCTCGGCGAAGCCGGCGCGCTGCAGCCCCGCGGAGAGGCCACCCAGCGCCGCGCCCGCGACGGCCACCACGTAGGCAGCGAAACCGAGGACGGGCAGCGCTGGCGCCACCACTACCGGCTGGACACCGATGCTCTCCACGCGGGCCTCCCAATCCTCTTGCCTGCGCCCATTAGCGCAGGACGTATTCAGGTTCCCTACAGGAAGAATGTCACGACTACCCTCTTGCATCATGGCCGTTGGGTGTGGACATTTCTGCTCTCTTTGCCCTTGGGGGGGTCCTGTGACGAACCCGTCTCCGCTAAAGCGCCCGCAGTTGCTCCTGGTCGAGGACGACCGTGGGGTGCGAGACGCCATCGAGGACTACCTGGAGGACGAGGGCTACTCCGTGCTGTCTGCCAACGACGGAGAGCAGGCGTTGAGTCTCCTCGAGGGACTCAGCGACGCCTGCTTGGTGGTTCTCGACGTGCGCATGCCGGTCATGGACGGTGTCGAGTTCATGCGCCAGTTCCGCGCCCGCCCCTGGTTGAAGCACCACCGGCTGGTACTGATGTCTGCGAGCGAGCTCGCCCCGGAGCTCCGCAGTGCCCCCGGCGTGGTCGGGCTTCTTCACAAGCCTTTCGAACTGGAGCGCCTCCTGGCCCTGGTGCAGTCCGAGGTGGCCGCGTTGGCGCTTCCCCGGGGACCCTGAAAGGGCACGCCGGGCCGCTGTCACCGCCCAGGGTTGCGCACTGGTGCTCCCGCTTTGGCGGGGGCTAGTCTCCGCGAGCCCCAGGACGAGCGTCCGGCCGCCCGGGGCCGCTCGGGGTAAAGCGATGAACGTCCATCTGGAATACGGCACCGAGGGCCTGGAGCTGCAGGTGCCCTCGTCTCAGGTGGATGTCATCACCCCGCGCTTCGTTCCCGGCCTTGCCGACGAGGCCGCCGCTTTCCGCGCCGCCGTCCGCGACCCCATCGGCGGCAAGCCGTTGCGCGAGGTGGTGCGTGCCGGAGAACGGGTGGCGGTGGTCATCGCCGACATCACGCGCCCGCTTCCCAGCGAGCGTTTGCTGCCGTGGATTTTTGCCGAACTCGCTCATGTGCCTGAAGCGCACATCACCATCGTCAACGGAACCGGCAGCCACCGGGTGCAGACGCCCGCAAGTTGGCGCAGATGGTGGGCCCTGAGATTTCCCGGCGTTACCGGGTGGTGAACCACGACGCCCACGATGCCTCCACGCTGGTGGAGGTGGGCAAGAGCCTGGGTGGCCCGCCAGTCCGCTTCGCCCGCGCCTACGTCGAGGCAGATCGGCGCATCGTCCTCGGCTTCATCGAGCCGCATTTCATGGCCGGGTTCTCCGGTGGGTACAAGGGCGTCTTCCCGGCGGTGGCCGACATCGCCAGCATCATGCACTACCACCGCGCGGCGGTGATTGGGGATGCACGAAGCACCTGGGGAAATCTCGACGCCAACCCGACGCAGGAACAAATCCGGCAAGCCGGGGCGCTGCTTCCGGTGGACTTCCTAGTCAATCTCACGCTCAACCGGGCGCCGCAGATTACCGCCTTCTTCTGTGGCGAAGTGCTGGCGGCCCATGCCCGTGGGTGCGCCTTCGCGCGCGAGACGGCGATGGTGGCCTGCCGGCGTGCCTACCCGGTGGTGGTCACCACCAACGCTGGCTACCCGCTGGACCAAAACCTCTACCAGACGGTGAAGGGCATGTCCGCCGGGGCGCAAGTGGTGACGGACGGGGGCTTCATCCTCACGGCCGCGCGCTGCAACGACGGGTTCCCGACGCACGGAAACTACAAGAAGCTGCTCTTCGAGCACGCCACGCCGCGCGCCCTCCTCGACGCCATCCTCACGCCGGGGTTCTCGCTCTACGACCAGTGGGAGGCGCAGCTGCACGCCCTCATCACCCTCAAGGCCCGTGTCGGCCTGTACAGCGCGCTGCCACCCGAGGAGGTCCGGCGGGCCTTTCTGGAGCCGGTGGCGAACCCGAGACGCCCGACTGGGCGAGGAAATGAACCGGCTGGAGAAGCGCGCCGGTGGCGGTGCTGCCCGAGGGGCCGATGACCATCCCCTACCTGGCCTGATGCCGCTCAGGCTGGACGCCACCCGTCAAGGGACGACAGCGCCGGTCGGCCGCACCAGCACCTTGTGCCCGAAGGCTTGGTCCACCTCGGAGAGGAAGGCCCGGAAGGCCGGGTAGTCCTTGGCCGCCACCCGCGCCGTCGTCACCGCCACCTCGCCCGTGCACTCCAGCGCCTCCGCCTCGGTGTGGCAGCCGAACTGGGCGTGGCCGAAGGGGGTTTGCGTCGTCACCGCGTGGGGTAGCTCATCCACCACGTACCCGTGGGGCAGCTGGTACAGGTAATGGAAGCGGTTGACGGTGGGGCCATCCAGCACCAGGTCCCGCCTGCGCTCGGCCAGGGGGGCCAGCCCCTGCAGGTACCCGCTAGCGCCTGGGAAGGGGAAGAAGCGCAGCCCGGCCGTGCTGACCTCGGCGTAGCGCGGCACATGCACCTGAAAGTCCAAGGTGACGTCGCGGTCGAGCTGCGAGAGCCCGTCCACCGTCACCTCGCCCACCGACAGTCCGGGGAAGGCATGCGACCAGGCCCGTTCGAGGTTGGTTCTGCGGGTGGCGAGCGTCTGGTAGCTGCGCCGGTAGGCCGGTGCGCCCGTGCCGCGAATGTGCGTCTCGGCCTTCCCCTCGGCCGTGCCCGCGGGCCGCAGCGCCAGCTGGAGGTGCAGGTCGGTGACGTTGCCGTCGGCGGCGGCCGGCGGGGTGGTGGTGAAGCGGCTGGGGCCGTCGGGCTCCACCACCAGAATACTGGCCTGCCGGTCCG
>CAVQDL010000013.1:0-28214 GCA_963711265.1 uncultured delta proteobacterium | reverse complement strand
CCGGTTGTCGGCGACGCTTGCATCCCGGACCGCCGAGGTGCGCACCAGCACCACTGCCCGGACGCGGAGGCGCCGGGCCCCACGGCGAGGAGAGAGAGGCCGGTGTGGTTCAGTGTGCCGAGGCCGGCGCGGGCCACTAGGACCACCGGGAGGCGCGTCGCGGCAATGAGGTCAATCACCTGATGGTGCCGGTCCAAGGGGACGAGGAGACCCCCGGCGCCCTCCACCACCAGGGCTCGGCCCTGAAAGGCCCGGAACGCCTTCAGCGTCTCCGCCCAGGAGGGGTTGAGACCCAGCCGCTCGGCGGCGATACCGGGCGCGAGCGGAGCGCGAAAACGGTGCAGGGAGATTTTCTCCAGCGCGTCCTCGCTCCGGGCCGCGGCGCGCAGGGCGAGGGCATCCGGCGGACGCTCCACGTCCGTGCAGCCACTCTCATAGGGCTTGAGAACTCCTGGGGCGAGGCCGGCGTCGGCCATTAGCGAGAGCAGCGCAGCGGCGACTTCCGTCTTGCCGACGCCGGTGTCCGTGCCGGTGACGAAGTAGCGCGGGAGCTCCCTCGCGGGCCGGTCACCTCGGCAATAGCCGCGTGGACGGCGTCGCCCAGCACGGCCGCCTCCTCGATGGTGAGGGACAGCGGCGGCATCAGCACCACCACGGCCCCGAGCGGACGCAGCAGGACGCCGTGGCGGCGCGCTGCGAGGCACACCCGGTGGCCGATGCGCGCAGCCGTCGGGTAGCTCGCCTTGGTGCGCCGGTCCTGCACCAATTCAATGCCAACCATCGCGCCTCGCTGGCGCACTTCTCCCACGTGTGGGAGCTCGGCGATGCGGGCCAGCTTCGGCGCGAGCGCGGCCAGCGTCCGCTGGAGCCGCTCCAGCACGTGCTCCGTCTCGAAGAGACGCAGGCTGGCCAGCGCAGCTGCGCAGGCAAGGGGGTTACCGGTGAAGGTGTGCCCGTGGAAGAAGGTGCGCTGGCTGGCGACGTCCCCGAGGAAGGCTTCGTGCACGGCCTCGGTGGTGAGCGTCGCGGCGAGGGGGAGGTAGCCGCCGCTCAATCCCTTGGCCAGGCAAAGAAAGTCCGGGCGCACCTGCTCCTGCTCCACCGCGAACAGCGTGCCGGTGCGCCCGAAGCCAGTGGCCACCTCGTCGCAGATGAGCAGCACCTCGTGCTGCCGGCACAGCTCCGCCAGCCGGCACAGGAAGCCGGGCGGCTGGGTGAGCATCCCCGCGGCGCCCTGCACCAGCGGCTCCACCACCAGCGCCGCCAACTGGTGCCCCTTTTCGGTGAAGACCCGCTCGGCGGCGTCCAGACAGGCCGCTCCGCATTCCTCCGGGCCCGTCCAGCGGTAGGCGTAGGGCGTCGGAATTCGTTCCGCTTGAAACAGCAAGCCGCGAAAGGTGCCGTGGAAGAGTTCCATCCCCCCCACCGAGACGCTCCCCACCGTGTCGCCGTGGTAGGCCTCCTGCAGGGCCACGAAGCGGGACTTCTCCGGCCGGCCGCGCTGGCGCCAGCACTGGAAGGCCATCTTCAGCGCGACTTCCACCGCGGTGCTCCCGGAGTCCGAGAAGAAGACGCGCGTCAGCCCGGGTGGAGCCAGGCGCACCAGCTCCGCTGCCAATTCGATGGAGGGCACCGAGGCCAGCCCGAGCAGCGTGGTGTGAGCGACGCGGTCGAGCTGCGCCCGGATGGCGTCGTCGAGCTCCCGCTTGCGGTGGCCGTGGACGTTGCACCACAGCGACGAGACGCCGTCGAGGTAGCGGCGGCCGCGGTCGTCGATGAGGTAGTTGCCCTCGGCGCGCTCGATGACCAGTGGCTCGTCGGTGGGCCACTCCTGCATCTGCGTAAAGGGGTGCCAGACGTGCATCCGGTCCAGCCGGAGCAGCCGTTCATGCCGCGACGAGGAGTCCATGGGCCTTCAAGTCCTGTAGCGCGTCGAGCGCTAGCTGCAGATGGGCCGGGGTGTGGGCGGCGGACAGGGCGAAGCGGAGCCGGCTGGTGCCCACGGGCACCGTCGGTGGACGGATGGGCTTCACCAAGAGACCGCGGGCCCGGAGGAAGGCCGCGGCAGTCACGGCACGCTCCGCGGAGCCAAGCTGCACCGGGAAAATGGCGGAGGTGGGCTGGGCCGGGTGGCCCAGCGAACGCAGGCCGCTGGCGAAGGTGTGGATGTTGCGCCACAGCCGAGCGCGCAGCTCGCCGTCGTGCTCCACCAGCTGCACCGCGGCCTCAGCCGCCGCGCAGGTGGACGCCGGCAGCGCGGTCGAGAAGACGAGCGAGCGGGCCCGGTTGACGAACAGGTCGGCCAGCGGCGCGCTGGTGGCGGCATAGGCACCGAAGGTGCCGAGCGCTTTCCCCAGCGTCCCCATGCGCACGTCCACCACGCGGGTGAGGCCCAGGGCCTCGCAGAGGCCCGCCCCCCGCTCACCGTGGACCCCGGTGGCGTGCGCCTCGTCCACCAGCAGCGCTGCTCCGGCCCGGCGGCAGACCTCCACCACGTCGGCCAGGGGTGCCACGTCCCCATCCATGGAGAAGACGCTGTCCGTCACCACCAGCTTGCGTCGCGCTGGCGTGCTTTGCAGAAGCGCGGCCAGCGTCGCGACGTCACGGTGGGGGTATCGCTGGACGTGAGCCCGAGAGAGGCGGCAGCCGTCCACCAGGCTCGCGTGGTTCAGCGCGTCGGAGAAGACGGCGTCCAGCTTGCCCAACAGCGCGGGCAGGAGTCCGAGGTTTGCGGCGTAGCCGCTGTTGAAGAGCAGCACCGCCTCGGCGTCCTCGAAGCGTCGCAGCCGCGCCTCCAGCGCCCGGTGCGCCCCGGTGTCTCCCACCACCAGTCGCGAGGCGCCGGTCCCCATCCCCCAGCGTTCCAGGGCGGAGCGCGCCGCGGCCACCACCGCGGGGTGCGCTGCCAGGCCCAGGTAGTCGTTGGAGGAGAAGTTCAGCAGGGACTCGCTGCCCACGCGGACCAGCGGCCCCTGTGGCGAGTCCAGGGGCTCGAGGGTGCGTCGCAGCCCGCGGGACGCCAGCTCGGCGAGGTCCTCTTCCGCCCACCGGCTCGCCACCCCGCTCATCGCCCGGCGTACGGTTCGAGCGGCTTGACGCCGGCCGTGGCCAACAGCGCCATGTCGTCGGCGTATTCCGGGTTGTCGGTGGTGAGCAGCTTCTCGCCGAAGAAGAGCGAGTTCGCGCCGGCCATCATGCACAGCAGCTGCGCCTCCCGGCTCATCGACAGCCGTCCGGCCGACAACCGCACCATGGCCAATGGCATGAGCAGCCGCGCGGTGGCGATGACACGCACCATCTCCACCGGCTCGACCGGCCGCTGGTGCTCGAGCGGCGTGCCGGGTACGGCCACCAGCGCGTTGATGGGCACCGACTCGGGGTGGGTGGGCTGGTTGGCAAGGGTGAGCAGCATTCCGCAGCGGTCCTCCACCGACTCGCCCATGCCCAGGATGCCGCCGGAACAGACGTTGATGCCGGCGGCGCGCACGTATCGCAGCGTCCGGAGGCGGTCCTCATACGTCCTGGTGGAGACAATTTCCCCGTAGAACTCGGCCGAGGTGTCGAGGTTGTGGTTGTAGGCGGTAAGCCCGGCGTCGGCGAGGCGATGTGCCTGGGACTCGGTCAGCATCCCCAGCGTGCAGCAGGCCTCCATGCCAAGCGCCCGGACGCCTCGCACCATGCCCAGCACCTGCTCGAACTGCGGGCCGTCCTTCACCTCCCGCCACGCGGCGCCCATGCAGAAGCGGGTCGCCCCGGCGGCGCGTGCTCGGGTTGCCGCTTCCAGGACGTCCCTCTCAGTCAGCAGCTTGTCGGCCGCAACGCCGGTGTGGTGGCGAGCGGCCTGGGGACAGTAGGCGCAGTCCTCCGGGCAGCCACCCGTCTTGATGGACAACAGCGAGCAGAGCTGCACGCGGTGCTCTCCGAAGCTCGCCCGGTGCACCGCCTGGGCGCGGTACAGCAGCTCCAAAAGGGGAAGGTCGTGCAGCGCACGGACTTCCACCAGCGTCCAGTCGTGGCGGAGGACGACGCCGTGCGGGAGGGGGGCCGGAGATTCGGCATGCGCGGGAAGGGACACAGTGAGCCGTCTACCTTTCTGCTGTTGCTAGGGAGCGCCTTCAGGCTGAAGCCACGACGCTCGACCAGCCCCCCCTCGCTTGTCAACCTCTCTTCGTCGACAGGTTGACGACGCTCCGCCGGCCGGAGAAGGCGGACCCCTGACGCCCGCCGGGCGTTCTCTCCCCGGGGTGCTGGCGGAGAACGGAACGCCTTCAGTCGCAGTGCAGCTTCGTCTGCGCATTCAGCTCCCGGCCCCAGCTGAGGCAGGTGCGCGCGCCCGTCTTGCTCCCTTCGAATTGCCGGCAAGGCTTCACGCGGTAGCGCAGCAGCACCGGCCGGCCCTGCAGCCCCTGGACGTCCATGGCCGGCGGACTGCCCTCCTGCGCCGTTCGCACGAAGGCGCTGGCTGGGCCCGAGAAGGTACCGCTGAAGCTCCACGCCGCCCCGAGCGTGCTACCGCGAAATACCCACGCCGCCGCGAGGTGCTGGACGGTGTCGACTTGGGGATTCGTTGGCCAGGGGAATTCCTGCCAGCTGTAGCGACTCTCCGGGTCCAGGGTCCCGTCCGCGTGAATGGCCACCATGGGCAAGGGCGTCACCCCGATGCTCGTCCCGTCGAAGTAGCAGAGCTCGGGGCCGCGCCGGCAGCCGGCAATGCAGGGCAGCAGCAGCGCCAGTCGTGCGAGGCGAAGCGAGAGAGTCACGTGGGAGGCGAGGCTAACTGAGAAGTGGTGCGGACTGCCGCCCTGTCCGGCAACCCCACGGACGCCTCGGCTAAGCTTTCCGAAAATCTGGCCGCCCCACCTGGAGGAGACTGCGCATGTCGTCCCTCGGCCTTACATGCTGGACGTCCGTGCTGGTGCTTGGCCAAGCGCCGGCCCCGGCGACGCCCCCGCCTGCGCTGCTCGACACCTTGGGCAGCTACCACCGGCCCATCTCCTCGAGCTCGCTACAAGCGCAGGCGTACTTCGACCAGGGCCTTCGGCTGCTGTACGCCTTCAACCATGAGGAGGCCCAGGCCGCGTTCGAGGAGGCCGGGCGGCGAGACGCCAGCTGCGCCATCTGCTTTTGGGGGGCAGCGCTCAGCCTCGGGCCCAACATCAACCTTCCCGCCCTGCCCGAGCGCGCGGAGGCCGCCTGGCAATTCCTCCAAAAGGCGCAGGCGCTAGCGAAGGGCGCCAGTCCGGTGGAACGTGCGCTGGTGGGTGCCCTGGCACGGCGGTACGCCCACCCGCCGCCGGGCGATGCGCAAGCCCAACGGGCGCTGGACACCGCCTACGCCAATGCCATGCGCACGGTGGCACGCCAGTTTCCCGGCGACCCGGACGTGGCCACCCTCTTCGCCGAAGCGCTGATGGACCTCCGACCCTGGCAGCTGTGGACGCCGTCGGGGAAGCCCCAGCCTGGGACGCTGGAGCTCATCTCCTCACTGGAACGCGTGCTGGCGGCTCACCCGCAGCACCCGGGCGCCAACCACTACCTCATCCACGCCGTCGAGGCCTCGCCCCACCCGGAGCGGGGACTCGCGGCGGCCGAGCGGCTGAAGACCCTCGAGCCCGGAGCCGGGCACCTCGTCCACATGCCCAGCCACGTCTACATCCGCACTGGGCAGTACGCGGAGGCCTCGGAGGCCAACCGGCGGGCCATCGCCGCGGACGCAGCCGCCTCCCATGACCACCCCATCTACACCACCTACGTCGCCCATAACTTCCAGTTCCTCTGGGCGTCCACGTTGATGGAGGGACGCAGCACGGAGTCCCTCCAGGCAGCACGGGACATGCTGGCGCGCCTTCCCGTGGAGATGCTGAAGGGGATGCCGGAGATGAGCTACCTGCTGGCCTACCCGACGCTCGGCCTGGCGCGCTTCGGGCGCTGGCAGGACGTCCTCGCTGAGCCCCTGCCGGCCGCGGACTTTCCCATTGCCCTGGCCCTCGTTCATGGCGAGCGCGGGCTGGCCCTGGTACGCACCGGGGACGTCGCCGGCGCGACCGCGGCTCTGGCCCAGCTGGACGCCTTGCGTGCGCAGACACTCCCCGACGCCAAGGTTGCGATGAACTCGGCGCGTGACATTCTCGGCATCGCCCGGAACGTCCTCGCTGCCGAGCTGGCCCGCGTCCGGGGCGACTTGCCGGAGGCCCTGGCGCGCTTCCAGGCCGCCGTCGCCGCCGAGGACGCGCTGGGCTACGACGAACCGCCCGACTGGCCCTCCCCGGTACGGCACCAGTTGGGGGCGGCCCTGCTGGCCGCGGGCCGGGCGCAGCGCGCGGAGGGCGTGTACCGGGCCGACTTGCAGCGCCACCCGCGCAACGGCTGGGCCCTGTACGGGCTGGCCCAGAGCCTCGAGGCCCAAGGGAAGACGGCGGAGGCGTCTGCCGCGCGGCGGGACTTCACCGAGGCCTGGAAGCACGCCGACGTTTCGCTGACCGCGTCGGCGTTCTGAAGGCGCAAGCGGGACGGCGAGGCCCCAGCCGCCCGTCAGGGCCGCCCGGTAGGACAGTGGCATGGCCAAGCTGCGGACCCACTTCTGCTGTCAGGCCTGCGGCTTTCAGACACCGAAGTGGCTGGGTCGCTGCACGGACTGCGGGGGATGGAACACGCTGGTGGAGGAAGCGTCCCCCACCGAGCAGCGAAGGGCCGCCTGGGGGGCCGCGGGAGGCGCCGCCCGCCCCGTCCGACTGGTGGACGTGGAGTCCGAGGCCGAGCCACGCCGTCGTACCGGCCTCGGCGAGCTGGACCGCGTCCTGGGAGGCGGGGTGGTGCCAGGCTCGCTGGTGCTGCTTGGCGGGGACCCGGGCATCGGCAAGTCGACGCTGCTGCTGCAGGCGGTGGAGCACCTGGCCGCCAGCGGGCCCGTCCTCTATGTCTCGGGCGAGGAGTCGCTCCGGCAGACGAAACTGCGGGCCGAGCGGCTGGGCGTCAAGGCCTCGGACGTCCACCTCTTCGCTGAGACGGATGCGGACAAGGTGCTCGCCAGTGCCGAGGCCCTGAAGCCGCTGGCCCTGGTGGTGGACTCCATCCAAACCATGTACCTGGCCGAGCTGGGAAGTGCGCCGGGCACGCTGAGCCAGGTGCGGGAGGTGGCGGGCCGGCTGATGGCCTACGCCAAGCGCTCCGGCGTCCCCACCTTCCTTATCGGCCACGTCACCAAGGATGGAAGCATCGCCGGACCGCGCGTTCTCGAACACATGGTGGACACCGTCCTGTACTTCGAAGGCGAGCGGGGCCACGCCTTCCGCATCCTCCGGGCACACAAGAATCGCTTTGGCAGCACTGACGAGATTGGCGTCTTCGAAATGAAGGGCTCGGGCCTCACCGAAGTGGCGGACCCCTCGGCTCTCTTCCTCGCGGAGCGGCCCGCCGGCCAGGCTGGCTCCACCGTGACGGCCACCCTGTCCGGGACCCGCCCGCTTCTGGTGGAGGTTCAGGCCCTGGTGGCACCCACCGGCTACGGCACCGCGCGCCGCACTGCCATCGGTGTCGACACCAACCGCGTGGCGCTGCTCGCGGCGGTGCTGGAAAAGAAGGAGGACGTGCAACTCACCGGGTGCGACCTGTTCGTCAACGTGGCCGGCGGGCTGACGCTTTCGGAACCGGCCTCGGACCTGGCGGTGTGCGCCTCCCTCGTCTCGTCCCTCAGAAACCTCCCCCTCGACTCGCACACCCTGGTGCTGGGGGAGGTGGGCCTGGCCGGGGAAGTTCGGGCCGTGGCGCAGCCTGAGCCGCGGCTGGCGGAGGCAGCCAAGCGCGGCTTCACGCGTGTGGTGCTCCCGGCCGCCACCGCCCGTCGCCTGGAGACGCGGCGCCTTGACGTGGTGGGCGTGGAAACGCTGGGCGAGGCCCTGGAGGCCCTCTTCGGCGCTGCCCCACGGCCCCGGGTCGCGGCCACCGGACGGGGCTGAAGGACGCGCCCAGTACGACGCGACGCCTGGGGTGTGGATTGTCGCTCCTGCAGCAACACTCCTGGACGCGCGCGGGGGCAACCCCGTGCTCCGCGGTCCCCGCGCCCGGGTGGCGGCGGAAATACCCCGACCCACGCAGAAACACTGCCGGGCCTCGGGGCATCCTTGGGGTGACCCGCTCAGGAGGACCGCAAACGCCATGATGAAACTTCGCCGCGCAGAGGACCGAGGCCACGCCCAGCATGGCTGGTTGGACAGCCGCCACACTTTCTCGTTTGCGGACTACTACGACCCGGCGCAGATGGGCTTCCGTGCCCTGCGCGTCATCAACGAAGACCGGGTCAAGCCCGGAGCAGGCTTCGGGACGCACCCACACCGGGACATGGAGATTCTCTCGTACGTCCTGGAAGGTGGCCTCGCCCACAAGGATTCGCTGGGGACGGGTTCCACCATTCTCCCGGGCGACGTGCAGCGGATGAGCGCTGGAACCGGCGTCACGCACAGCGAGTACAACGCCTCCGCCAGCGAGCCGGTGCACTTCCTTCAAATCTGGCTTCTGCCCGAGCGTCCGGGCCTTACCCCCGGCTATGAACAGAAGCACTTTGCGGCTGCAGAACGGCAGGCCCGCCTGAAGCTACTCGCCTCCCGGACTGGCAGCGACGGCAGCCTCACCCTCCACCAGGACGTCGCGCTGTACGGCGGCCTCCTCGACAAAGGCCAGCACGCCGAACTTGCGCTCGCCCAGGGGCGCCACGCCTGGGTGCAGGTAGCCCGGGGGACGGTGACGGTGAACGGGGAGACCCTCCGCGCGGGCGACGGTGCCGCCATCAGCGCGGAGCCCCGACTGGTGTTGGAAGGCGTGGAGCCGGCCGAGGTGCTGGTGTTCGACCTCGCCTAGCGGGCACCGCCCACAGGGTGGAGGTAGGCCGAGGCCTTGTGCAGCAGCCGGCGCAGGCTCGCATCGTCGGCCTGGTGTAGGGCGTCCTCCAGCGTGAACCAACGCACCTCCGCCACTTCGGCGGCCTGCCCCAAAAGCGGAGCCAACCCATCGGCGACGGTGAGGAACCGAACGTCGAGATGAAGGTGGGCCGGCGTGCCGGGGCGTTCGGGAATCTGGTGCACGTCGACGTCCAGCGGCCGCAAAGCCGACGCGTGCAGCTGCACCGGCAGCCCCGTCTCCTCGCGGGCTTCGCGCAGCGCGGTCCTCGCCAAATCTCCTCTATCCGCAATCTCGGCATGGCCTCCGGGCTGCAGCCAGCGCCCAAGCTTGCGGTGAAAGACGAGCGCGACCCGGGCGCCGTCCGTCACCAGGGCGCTTCCGGTGAAGTGCGCGCCGGGCTGGGCGCTGGACAAGGGCTCCGGCAGCGTCGCCGCGTACTGGCGCAACAGGGCCAGGTCGCCACGTTCCTTGTCGTCGCCGGGCTGCACCACGTCGAGCAACTGCAACAGCGGTTGGGGGATGGCCATCGCGCCATTCCGTGTACTCTTGGGCGACGGCCGTTTGCCAGGGAGGAAAGCCCACGTGCGCCCCATCCTCATCGCCGTGCTACTGACCGCGGCCCCGCCCCCGGAAGCGACGGCGCTCCGGACGGAGCTGCAGGCACGCTACGACGCGTACGCCGCGGCCTGCGTCCGGCAGGACGTTCCTGCCGTGGTGGCGCTGCTGGCGCCGGACGTCCACTGGACGCTGGTCGATGGCTCGACGCTGGACCGCGCCGGCGTGGAGAGCGCGGTGCGTGATTTCCTCAAGACGCTGGGGCCGGGAAGCAGTGCCAAGTACACGCTTCACTCCGTGAAGCAGCAGGGGGAGCAGGTGCAGGTAGACGCGCTGCTCAGCGTCACCACGGTGGTGGCTGACCCGGAGTCCAAGGGCAAGCCGGTGAAGCACGTCGGCCGTTCTGGCTGGCACGACGTCTGGGTGAAGGGGCCGAGTGGGTGGCTGTACCTGTCGGGCGAAGAGTACGAGCTTCCGGCAAAGAAGCCCTAAGCGGCGGCGCACCCCAGGCGCTGCGGCGCCCTGCCCTGCCTTCAGTCCCCTCGCCCCGGCCGTGCGCGCTTCCAGGCGTGAAGCCGCGCATCGGCCAAGGCCAGAAGGTCCTCCACCATCGGCCGGTGGACGGCATCGAAGCAGGCCGTACCGACGCCCAGGGACAGCCGCCAGGAGCGCGCCGGGCGGGCGTTGAGCAAGGCGACTTCTCGCGCCAGCCGGGCGAGCATCTCCGGCTGCTGGGCCTCGGTGACGTCCAGCGCCAGCACCGCGAATTCGTCGCCCCCCAGGCGGCCCACCAAGTCCGAGTCACCGAAGGCGAGCCGGAGCAGCCCGGCGACCTCCTCCAGCGCCCGGTCGCCTGCGGTGTGGCCAAGGCGCGCGTTGATGGTGCGGGTGCCCTCCACGTCGACGCACAAAAGGGTGGACCAACGCCCCTGCTGCGCCGCGCGTCGCAACCGGCGGCCGGCCTGGGCGAGGAAGCCGCGGCGGTTGGGGAGCCCGGTGAGCTCATCCACGTGGCTGACGGTATGCAGCGGCTCGACCTCCGCCGCCGACTCCACCGAGGGGCTCACTTCCCGGAGTAGAACCAACATCCCGTGCGCCTCTCCGTCCCCCACCGGGAGAAGCTCGCGGCTGAGGACTCTCCCGTCCGCCAGCGCCAGTCGGCCCCCGCCCCCGAGGAGGCCCTGGCGGGCGAAGGCCGCCGGGTCGGCGAAGCGGTCGCTCAGCCGGTGGGCCACGGCCCCGCCGGGCTGGCCCACCAACTCCCCGGCAGAAGCCACGCCGAGCATCCGGCAGAAGCTTCTGTTGACGAGGTCCACCCGACCCTCCCGACCGACGAAGAGAACGCCGACCGCGACGCCGTGCAGGAGCGCTTCCAGGCGGGCGTTGGCGCCGTGGGCCGCGTGCCGCAGCACGTCCAACCCGTCCCGGCCGATGTCGGTCAGGCGCTGCTCTTGCGCCGCGGGCGCCAGTGTTTCGGCACACGCCTCGCCAGAGGCGGAGGCACTGTCAGCTGGAGTCCCCATCTTCTGCCTGCAGCCGAAAGCACACGGCGCGCCACCCAAAGCGCCCGGAGTTTCAGCAGGATGGAGCGCTGCACGGGGGTGCTCCCGCCACCGCCGGGTCGGTGGACACCCCTTGGGAGAGGAGGACGGGGTGCCCCAGCGGTCGCTGGCCCCCCTGGCGCGACGTCCCAGCCCGGGTAGCCTGCTGCGCCCGTGGCGCCATTTCCCCTCCCCCTGCTGTTGCTCGCCCTCGCGCGGGCGCCGGCCGTAGCCGGCCAGCCGGACGCGGAGGCGGGCCTGGCACCCGTCGAGGCGCTCCTGGCCGCTGCCCTCCCAAAGGAGGGGGGCGGGGTGCTTCGGGTCGCTCAGCCGGGCCAGGTCCTCTTTGAGCGGGCCTACGGCGGCTACCGCCTGGATGACGCCATCCCCCTAGCCTCGGGAACCCAGCTGCTAAGCACCGTGGTGCTCCTTTCCCTGGTGGACGCCCACCTGCTCGACCTCGATGCCAAGGTGGCCTCGGTGCTGACGACGTGGCCGAAGGACAAGGCCGCCATCACGCTGCGCATGCTGCTGGCGCAGACCGCTGGCCTTCCGCCTTCCGTGCCGTGTCTGGACGACCGCGACAGCACGCTCGAGGCGTGCGTCCAGCAAATCGCCGAGACGCCGCTGCGAAGGGACCCTGGGACCGCCGTCATTTACGGCGCGACCGGGTTTCAAGTCGCCGGTCGAATGGCCGAGGTGGTGAGCGGAAAAAGCTGGGGGGACCTCTTCCGCCAGCACCTCACCCAGCCCTTGAGCCTACGCGCTACGGGCTTCGGGCGGACGGCCAACCCGCGCATTGCCGGAGGGGCCCAGTCCAGCGCGGATGAGTACGGCGCCGTGCTCGACCTCATCCTTCAGGGCGGCATACGCCAGGGGGTGCGGCTGCTGTCTGCGGCGACGGTGGACGCGATGTTTCAAGACCAGAGTGGCGGCGCTCCGCTGGTGCACTCGCCGTACGCCCTCCTCCCCGGCCGCGAGGCCAGCCGGCCGGGCCTGGGCGTTTGGCTGGTCCGGAGCGATGGGCACGGGCGCGGCCTGGAGGCCGTGTGCCAGGGGGCTTTCGGCTTCACGGCGTGGATGGACCGGGAACGCAACCTCTCCGGCGTGCTGCTGGTGCGTGGCGACCTCAAGCGGATGGTCCCGCTGGAGCAGCAGCTCCGCGCTTGGTTCCGGCAGGCCGTGCCGAAGGTGGACCGCTAGCCCAATTCGGCCAGAAGCCCGTCGACTTCCTCGGCCAGGGACGGGTGGTTCTGCTCCAGCGCCCGGGCCCGGGCCCGCTCCCAGGTGGCGCGCGCCTCCTGAAGCTGCCCGTTGCTCCGCAAGGCTTCACCGAGGCTGACCAGCGCCGCGGCGTAGGCCGGGTCGAGGCGGGTGGCCACCGTCAAGTGGCCGACGGCCTCCGGGTACCGGCGCTGCTCGAGGAGCAGCTTTCCCAAGGAGAAGTGGCCCATCGGCGACTCCGGGAACTGCTCCACCAATTTCCGGAATTGCGCCTCGCGTTCGGCAGTCATACGTTTGTAGTCAACTAGCATCCCACGACGACAGGCCTTTTTGCCCACGCCCCGAAGACCTCGAAGTGCCGTTGCCCGCAAACGCCCCGCGCGTCGCTCCACAACGCCCGACGCTTCCTCCCTCCCCCGTCGATGACCCCCGAGCTCGCGCGTTGGCCCGCCGGGCGGCGGAGTTGATGGTGGACCGGAAGGCACTGGACGTGGTGCTGCTCGACGTGCGGGGAATGACCTCCTACGCCGACTGGTTCGTCCTCGGTTCGGGCGACTCGGAGCGCCAGGTCAGCGCCATGGCCGAGCACCTCCGCGCCAAGCTTCGCGAGGAGGGCTTCCGCACCATCGGCGCCGAGGGCTTCGAGACCGGGCATTGGGTCCTCCTCGACTTCGGCGAGGTGGTGGTGCACCTCTTCAGCACAGAGGTGCGTGCCTTCTACGACTTAGACGGCCTGTGGGCTGATGCGCCCAAGGAGAAGGTGGCCTGAAAGTTCGCGTGCTTTCGGTGGGGCACGACCGGTCGGGGTGGTTCGAGCCTGCGGTGCAGGGCTACGCCGAGCGGCTGAAGCACTACACCCGGCTCGAGCTGACCGAGCTTCCCGCCTCCTCCGGGAAGGGTGCGGCGGAAGCTTCCCGCGCCGCGGAAGCCAAGCGGCTCTTGGCCGCCCGACGTCCTGGGGAAACGCTGCTGGCGCTCGACGAGCGCGGAGAGAGGCTGGACACCCCCGGCTTCGCGCGGCTGCTTGCCGACGCCCAGAACCGCAGCCAGGACCTGCTCTTCGTGGTGGGTGGCGACGACGGGCTGGACAGCGGCCTGCGGGCCGCCGCCGCCCGGGTGCTTTCGCTTTCCCCGCTGACGCTTCCCCACCGGCTGGCGCGGCTGGTGCTGGTGGAGCAGCTGTACCGGGGCTTTACCCTGCTGAAGGGCGAGCCCTACCACCGCTGAATTCCACCCACCTAGCCGTCGGGGGAACGCACCGGGGGCACGACCTACTGCAAGCCACAGGGGAGTTGGTTAAATACCGCCGGCGATGGTGACCATTACCTACTGCAACTCCTGAGGCTACCTCCCCCAAGCCACCCGTGCGGCGGCCGCGTTGAAGGAGGAGCTGGACGTCGAAGCCATTCTGGTGAAGGGACACTCCGGCATCTTCGAGGTCGCCGTGGCCGGCAAGGTCGTCGCCGCGAAAGGTCGGTCGGGCTTCCCCTCCCCTGCCGAGGTCGTGGACGCCGTCTCGCGGGCGATTGGCTCGAGCGCTCCGCCGGGCTGACCCGCCCGGGGACCCCGGAGAGGAGACTGTCCGCTCCCGCACACCGCTTCGGCCGAAAGGAGGGGGTGCGGCGACCCCCACTCAATCGCTCTCCTGTGCAACGGCGGCGCACGCGCTACAGGGCGCGCGCCTGTGTCAGTCACCATCTTCTACTGCGTCACCTGCAACTACCTTCCCCACGCGACGCGAGCCGCGGACGCGCTGCGCGAGGCGCTCGGGGTTGAGGCCATTTTGGTACGGGGCCACTCCGCCCGCTTCGAGGTGGAAGTCGATGGGCTTCGCGTGCTGACCAAGGGCCACGGCAGCCTCCCCTCGCCACGTGACGTGGTGGAGGCCGTCGCCCAGGCGCTGGGCCGCCTGCAGTCGGTCACGCACTAGCGCCCCGCCCCGGACGCGCGCCGTCAGCCCCGGGGCCGCTGCGGGACGTCCCGGGGCGTGGGCGGGCGCGTCCGGCTGTCGAGCGCCCGGTACACCCGGTCCGTCAACGCGGTCAGCACCGCGGTGCCCGCGATGACGCACAGAGTGAGGCCGGCGTCCCCCCACCACCCGCCACGTTTACCGAAGAGGACGTCCAGAGAGCGGCCGCGCACCTGGTAGAAGAGCAGCATCAGGTGGAAGAAGTACGCCGCGAGGGACGACGTCCCGAAGAGCTCGACGAAGCGCACCGGGGCGCTGGTCCGCCACGCGTCCGGAAGGTACCTCTCGAGCCACAGCAACCCCAAAAGCAGCAGCGATACCACCGCCCAGCGCTGCGCCGAGTTGGCGGGGTCGGTCACCCAGAACTCATGGGGCGGGTAGAGGGCGAGCCAGACGGGCGTCAGCAGGGCCACCAGCACCCCCGTGCCGACCAGCGTCAGCAGCAGCCGGTGCACCCGTGACGTGTTTCCGGTGGCCAAAAGGGCGCCGAGGGCGGCGCCGAGGAAGACGTAGCCAGCCCAGGGCACGAGGGGGAACACGGTGGACCAGGGGCCCCCGCGCTTGAGGAGTTGCGAGGCGACGCCACCCGTCACGCGCTCCGCATACGGCGCGAGGAAGAAGATGGCGCCGGCCACACCGAGGGAGACCCCAACCAGAAGGTGGGGCCGTGCGGCCAGGGCGGCCAAGAGCGGCAGGGCGAGCAGGAGCGACAGCCCGATGCATTGCAGAATGTCGATGCGGGTGAGCCAGCGCGGCTGGACCGAGATGGGGAACCAGACGACGTTCACCAGGGTGGCCACCGCCAGCACTTCGGCGATGCGGCGGAGCGTCCGCCAGAACCGTGCGGTCCGTCCGGCCGGCCCGGCGGCCGCCCGTACCTGAAGCAAGCCGAGCGAGAACCCCGCAGCGAGGATGAACGAGGGCGCCACCAGGCCATTCACCCAATTCAACCGGGCCATGGCCCGCGTCTGGTGGAGCTCCGGCCTGACAAAGACCAGGGCGTGCGTCTCCACCATTACCAGGACCGCCAGTCCGCGGAGCCAGTCGAAGGCCTTGATGCGTCCAGCGCTGACGCCCATCGCGCTCGCCTAGCAGGGGTGTCCTCGGGGCGAAAGGCCCCTTTGCAGGCGCCGTCGCCCGGGCTGTGTTGCGCCGGGGAGGTGAGGTAAGAGTTCGGGCCGCAGATCACTCCGCCCACCGCGTTGTTCTCGCCATCCTCGACGGCTGGGGCATCCGCAACGAGCGGACGGAGCAATGCCATCCTGCTGCAGGGCACCCCCGCTCTGGACCGAATGCTCCAGGGGATGCCCCGCACCCATCTGGAAACCTCCGGGCTGGCGGTAGGCCTTCCCGCGGGGCAGATGGGCAATTCGGAGGTGGGCCACACCAACATCGGCGCCGGGCGCATCGTCTACCAGGACCTGGTGCGCATCAACCGCGCCTGCGAGTCGGGAGAACTGGCCAACCACCCGACGCTGCACGCGGTGCTGGAGGCCACCAAGCGCGAGGGAAGGTCGCTGCACCTGCTCGGGTTGCTCGGCCCCGGAGGAGTGCACGCTTCCCAGGCCCATCTGGAGTGCCTGCTACAGGCGGCCAAGGCACAAGGACTGCGCTCGGTGTACGTCCACGCCTTCCTCGACGGACGGGACACGCCACCGCAGAGCGCGCTCGGCGACCTGGAGACGTTCGAACGCTTTGCTGCGCGACACCGGCACCGGGCGCATCGCCACGGTGTGCGGCCGGTACTACGCGATGGACCGCGACCAGCGCTGGGACCGGGTGGCGCTCGCCTACCAGGCGATGGTGCGCGCCGACGGTCCGCGCGCGCCGAGCGCGGTGCAGGCCGTGCGAGCGGCCTACGCGGAAAAGGTGACGGACGAATTCGTCCACCCCACGGTGCTCGTCTCCGACGGAGCGCCCGTGGCCACCATCCGCGACGGGGACACCGTACTCTTCTTCAACTTCCGCGCGGACCGGGCGCGGGAGATTACCCGTGCTTTGGCCTTCCCGGACTTCAAGGAATTCGACCGCGGCGGACTGCGGCTCGGCCGCTACCTCTGCCTCACCGAGTACGACGCAACATTCGGGCTGCCCGTCCTGTTTCCGCCCGACCAGCCCCACCACATCTTCCCGGAGGTGGTGGCCGACGCCGGACTGCGCCAGTTCCGCACGGCCGAGACCGAGAAGTACGCGCACGTCACGTTCTTCTTCAATGGGGGACGGGAGGTGGTGTTTCCCGGAGAGGAGCGAGCGCTGGTCCCCTCGCCGAGGGACGTGAAGACGTACGACTTGAAGCCGGAGATGAGCGCGGTGCCGGTCACCCAGCAGCTGGTGAAACGCGTCGATGCAAGCATCTACGACTTTCTCCTCGTCAATTACGCCAACCCGGACATGGTCGGTCACACCGGGGTGCTGAGCGCGGCGATGCGGGCGGTGGAGACGGTGGACGGCTGCCTCGGGGCGCTCGGCGATGCCTGCGCGCGCAGCGGCTATGTCCTGGTCGTCACCGCCGACCACGGCAACTGTGAGCAGATGCGCGACCCGGTGACCGGGGAGCCCCACACCTCGCACACGTTGAACCCCGTTCCCTTCTACCTCATCCATCCGGACTTCCGCGGGGCGAAGCTACGCCCTGGCGTGCTGGCCGACGTGGCCCCAACGCTGCTGCGGTTAATGGGGCTGCCTCAGCCGAAGGAAATGGACCGGCGGGGGGTGTTCGCCTGAGGTAAGCAGCTGGCGACGGGTCTCGCTCAGACTGCCCGCGGCAGCCGCGCCCGGCGTGGCAAATGCCTTCGCCCAGCTTCTCCGCGCGGCGTGGGCGACCGCGCCCGCAAGGCCGAGAGCTTCGTGTCCTCGGCCACCTTGGTCGCACTCTCGAAGTGAATGCGGTAGCCGTCCGGGTCCGTGAGCGTCGTGTACCACATGGCGTTTCCCACCTCCGGCTCGGACGCCGCGAGGCGGCGGGCCCTGACTGCCTGGTAGAGGGCCACGGCGTCCTTGCACATGAAGCATAGGGACACCCCTTCCCCCAGCTTCAGACGGTTCTGCCTCCGCTTGGCGAGCTCCTGGAGCATCAGCGCCGCGCCGCCCAGCTCCAGCCGGCACCAGCGCATGCTCCCGTCCACCGTCCAGCGCTTGGCCACCTGGAAGCCGAGGCCGTCGACGTAGTAGCGAAGCGAGCGCTTCATGCTGCGAACCCAGAGAAACGGAACGACGTCCTCGACGTTGCGGGCGGCTCTCGAAGGGCGCTTCATCCACAGCCTCCTACCTTGGCGAGGGCCTGGGCGAGCCAGGCGAACGACGCCCCCACCGGCCAGTCCCCCCCCCGGGGCCCGCGGGCACCATAGGCGGGGCCGGTCCGCCTGAGGTAGGGGGGACCCCCCGGGGAAGAGGCGGCCCCCGGGAAGCGTTGGTTGGGCGCCGGGCCCGGTCCTTGGATATGAGAGAAGACGAAGCCCGTGCCGCCACTCCTGGATGACCGTCCTCCCGCTCACCTTGCTCCTGCCCGTACTCGCCTCGGCGGCGCCTGCGGCGGACCCCATCGCCCGGACCGTCGCCGAGCGGACGGCGCAGTGCCTGGCCAGCGCCTCGTCCCCCACGGGAACGGCGGCATTGCTCCGGCTGGACGAGACACGAGAATTCATCTCTGACCCGAGCCGGCTCGACCGGACGTACCAGCGCGTGGCGCGCGACCCGAAGACGGATGCCTTCACCCGCACCAGTGCGCGACTGCTGCTGCTGCAGTCGTCGCGGGAGCGAGCTGACCTGGCCGCCGCCAGGGCGCAGGCCGCCGCGCTGGGCTTCCTTCAGTCGGTGTACGTCCTTGGCAGCTTCGACAACGAGGGCAAGTCCGGGTGCGACACGGACTTCGGCCAGAGACCTCGCTCGACCTGAAGGCGGTCTACCCGGCCAAGGGTGAGAAGGCGCAGTGGCGTCGGGTCAAGCTCAACTCCCTGGATGGCGCGGTGGACCTCGCCGCCCTGCTTCACCCCAACCGCTCGGTGGTGGCCTACGCCCTCGCCTTGCTGGACGAGCCGGCGTCGCGGCGAGTGACGCTTGGGCTCGGCACCTCCGGCGCATTCCGTCTCTGGGTCAACGGCGAGAAAGTGGCCGCGGACGACGCCTACCACCCAGCGCGGGTTGACCAGACGCGCGTGGCGGTGAACCTGCGGCAGGGCATCAACCGGGTGCTGCTCAAGGTCTGCCAGGACGGCACCGCGCCCTTGGGCTTCTTCCTCCGGGACGAGGCAGCTCGCGCCCGGGCCATCCAGCCCGCCGTCCTTCCGCCGCTCCCGAGGGGCGGACCGGCGAAGCCGGTTCAGCTGCCCACCCTCACCTCACGATTGCAGGCGCTGGCGGATGCCCACCCGGCCGACGCGACGCTGCTCGGAGAAGCTGCTGCAGTTTTCGCCGCGGCCCGCGGCTTCGATGAGTTGCGCCACGTCGCGGCTGGCCTCGCCGAGAAGGCAGCGGCGCTCGCCGCCGAGCAGGGCAAGCCGAGCGCGCGGCTCGAGCTGCTGGCGGCGCGGCTGGGGACCGACGACACGAGCGCACAGCGCCGTCACCTGGAAGCTGCCGTGGCGGCCGAGCCGGACGACCCGGAGGCTTTCATGAGCCTTGCCCAGCACGAGCTGAACGCGGGCTATCCGCAGCGCGCGCGCGAGCTGCTGGAGCGCTGGGTGCGGGAGTCCCCCACCTTCGCGCCGGCGCAGCTGCTTCTGGCGCGCGTCGAGGAGGAAACGGGCGACCCGGTGTCCGCCATCCTGCGCGTCGAACAACTGTACCAGAAAATGCCCGACGTCCTCGGCGTGGCGCGCGAGGGGATACGGTCCGCCCGGCGCCTTGAACGCAGTGACGAAGCAGCCGCGCGGATGGACAGACTGCTCAGGCGCCGCCCGGGGGACACCTCCACACTGCTCACCCTGTCGGCCCTTCGGGCGGACCTCGGGCAGGTGGAGGAAGCCGAGGCACTCCTCGAACGCGTGCTGGCGGTGGAGCCAGCCGACAACGGGACACGCTTGAGGCTGGCCGAGATGCTGGCCGCCAACGGAGACCTGGAACGTGGGCTGAAGCGCTTCGAGGAGGCCGCGGCCCTGGCACCGACGGATGCCGAGGTGCCCGAGCGAATGGGACGTGCGCTGCTGCAGGCCGGCCGTCGGGACCCGGCCCTTGCTGCCTTCGAGCGTTCACTGGCGCTGCGCCCGCAGAACCCGGCCCTGCAGGAGGCGCTCCGGACGCTGCGGGACGAGCTTCGGGCTCTGCCGGACGGCTTCGCCATGGACGTGGGTCCCCTGGTGGCCGAGGCGGACTCCTACAGCGAGGACGCCGTCACGCTGGTGGACAACACCCTGGTGCGGGTACAGCCAAGCGGGCAATCCACGCGTTTCGAGCAGCGCGCGGTCAAGGTCTACACGCAGCGCGGCGTCGACGCCTTCCGTAGCTTCCAGGTGGCGACCTACAGCCCGAGCACGCAGCAGGTGCGCATCATCCGAGCCCGCATTACCCGTCCCGACGGCTCGGTGGTGGACACCTTCGGCGACACCGACGTCAGTCTCAATGAGCCTTGGTCGGGCATGTTTTACGACGTCCGCGCCCGGATGCTGACCTTTCCGACGCTGGCCGCCGGGGACCTGCTGGAGGTGCAGTACCAGGTGGATGATGTCGCCGCGGAGAACTTGCTGTCCGACTACTGGGGCGACCTGGTGCCGGTGGAAGGCGGCACGCCGAAGCTGCAGTGGCAGTACGCGGTGGAGATGCCCCCCGGCCGGCCACTGTACTGGAACGAGAAGACGCTCGGCGCCGGGGTGAAGGTGACGCACACGCCGGCCGCCGACGGCCGCACGCTGCACCGCTTCTCGGCCTCCCGTCTGCCCCGCCTCACCGCCGAGCCGGCGATGCCCGGCTGGCCCGAGGTGGCCGCCACGCTGAGCGTCTCCACCTACCGCACCTGGGAGGAGGTGGGGCGGTACTACTGGCGCCTCATCCGGGACCAGCTGCGCCCCGACGCCTCCATCCGCGCCGCCGTCGAGGAGGCCCTGGAGGGAGTGGACCGCACCGACCGCCGCGCCGTGGTGCGGGCGCTGTACGGCTACGTCGTCTCCCGCACGCGCTACGTCGCGCTGGAGTTCGGTATCCACGGCTACCAGCCATACCGCGTCGACCGTGTCCTCGCCCGGCGCTTCGGGGACTGCAAGGACAAGGCCTCGCTGCTGCACGCCATGCTGGAGGCAGCTGGGGTGGACAGCCGCATCGTCCTGTTGCGCATGCGCTCGCTCGGGGCAGTGCCGTCCGAACCTGCCTCCCTCGCCGTCTTCAACCACGCCATCCTCTACGTCCCGTCGCTGGACTGGTACCTGGACGGGACGGCGGAGTTCCACGGCGCGAGCGAGCTGCCGGGCGCGGACCGGCAGGCCAGTATTCTGGTGGTGGAGCCCGACGGCCCCAGCCGCTTCACCACCACCCCGCCGGCCGCCGCCGACGGCAACGTCACCGACCTGCACCTCCAGCTGGCGCTGCGGCCCGCGGGCACGGCCGAGGGGAAGGCCGAGACGCACATTCGCGGCACGGGCGCACCGGCCTACCGGCGCAGCTACCAGACGCTCGCCACCCGCAGAACCAACCTCGAACGGGCCTGGTCGCATGCCTTCCCCGGACTGTCGGTGGGCGAGGTGACGGTGGACGGGCTCTCGCAGCTCGACCGCGACGTCACCTTGGACTTTCAGGTGCATGTGCCGCGCTACGCCGAGGTCAGCACGGCCGGGCTGCGCTTCTTCCCCTTCCCAGGCGCTAGCGGGTACCTGCAGGGGCTGGCCCCCCTGGCCGAGCGCAGGCGGGACCTGGTGCTGGATGGCCCCACCGTCAACCGCTTCCATTACCTGTACCAGCTGCCCCACGGGTACGTGGTGGATGAGCTACCCCACGCGGTGACGACGCAAACCCCCTTCGGCCACGCCCAGTTCGGCTGCCACACCGAGGCGGAGGCGCTGGAGTGCACGGGCGAGGTGGCGGTGACGACGGCGCGGGTGGCGGCCAAGGACTACCCGGCCTTCCGGGCCTTCCTCTCCGAGGTGGACCAAGCCTTCGGGCACAAGGTGCTGGTGCGGCCGACCGGCGCTGTCGTCCCTTGACGGGTGGCGTCCAGCCTGAGCGGCATCAGGCCAGGTAGGGGATGGTCATCGGCCCCTCGGGCAGCACCGCCACCGGCGCGTCTTTCCCCAGCCGGTTCATTTCCTCGCCCAGTCGGGCGCTCGGGTTCGCCACCGGCTCCAGAAAGGCCCGCCGGACCTCCTCGGGTGGCAGCGCGCTGTACAGGCCGACACGGGCCTTGAGGGTGATGAGGGCGTGCAGCTGCGCCTCCCACTGGTCGTAGAGCGAGAACCCCGGCGTGAGGATGGTGTCGAGGAGGGCGCGCGGCGTGGCGTGCTCGAAGAGCAGCTTCTTGTAGTTTCCGTGCGTCGGGAACCCGTCGTTGCAGCGCGCGGCCGTGAGGATGAAGCCCCCGTCCGTCACCACTTGCGCCCCGGCGGACATGCCCTTCACCGTCTGGTAGAGGTTTTGGTCCAGCGGGTAGCCAGCGTTGGTGGTGACCACCACCGGGTAGGCACGCCGGCAGGCCACCATCGCCGTCTCGCGCGCGAAGGCGCACCCACGGGCATGGGCCGCCAGCACTTCGCCACAGAAGAAGGCGGTAATCTCGCGGCGCCGGTTGAGCGTGAGATTGACTAGGAAGTCCACCGGAAGCAGCGCCCCGGCTTGCCGGATTTGTTCCTGCGTCGGGTTGGCGTCGAGATTTCCCCAGGTGCTTCGTGCATCCCCAATCACCGCCGCGCGGTGGTAGTGCATGATGCTGGCGATGTCGGCCACCGCCGGGAAGACGCCCTTGTACCCACCGGAGAACCCGGCCATGAAATGCGGCTCGATGAAGCCGAGGACGATGCGCCGATCTGCCTCGACGTAGGCGCGGGCGAAGCGGACTGGCGGGCCACCCAGGCTCTTGCCCACCTCCACCAGCGTGGAGGCATCGTGGGCGTCGTGGTTCACCACCCGGTAACGCCGGGAAATCTCAGGGCCCACCATCTGCGCCAACTCTGCGGGCGTCTGCACCCGGTGGCTGCCGGTTCCGTTGACGATGGTGATGTGCGCTTCAGGCACATGAGCGAGTTCGGCAAAAATCCACGGCAGCAA
Organism: uncultured delta proteobacterium; assembly: GCA_963711265.1. Lineage (GTDB taxonomy): Bacteria > Myxococcota > Myxococcia > Myxococcales > Myxococcaceae > JADGRA01. The sequence continues at coordinate 5,846 of CAVQDL010000013.1, read as the reverse complement.
ACGCTCGCTGGGAAGCGGGCGCGTGATGTCGGCGATGACCACCGCCACCCGTTCTCCGGCACGCACCACCTCGCGCAACGGCTTGCCGCCGATGGGGTCGCGGACGGCGGCGCGGAAAGCGGCGGCCTCGTCGGCAAGGCCGGGAACGAAGCGCGGGGTGATGACATCCACCTGAGACGAGGGCACCTGCAGCTCCAGGCCCTCGGTGCCGTATTCCAGATGGACGTTCATCGCTTTACCCCGAGCGGCCCCGGGCGGCCGGACGCTCGTCCTGGGGCTCGCGGAGACTAGCCCCCGCCAAAGCGGGAGCACCAGTGCGCAACCCTGGGCGGTGACAGCGGCCCGGCGTGCCCTTTCAGGGTCCCCGGGGAAGCGCCAACGCGGCCACCTCGGACTGCACCAGGGCCAGGAGGCGCTCCAGTTCGAAAGGCTTGTGAAGAAGCCCGACCACGCCGGGGGCACTGCGGAGCTCCGGGGCGAGCTCGCTCGCAGACATCAGTACCAGCCGGTGGTGCTTCAACCAGGGGCGGGCGCGGAACTGGCGCATGAACTCGACACCGTCCATGACCGGCATGCGCACGTCGAGAACCACCAAGCAGGCGTCGCTGAGTCCCTCGAGGAGACTCAACGCCTGCTCTCCGTCGTTGGCAGACAGCACGGAGTAGCCCTCGTCCTCCAGGTAGTCCTCGATGGCGTCTCGCACCCCACGGTCGTCCTCGACCAGGAGCAACTGCGGGCGCTTTAGCGGAGACGGGTTCGTCACAGGACCCCCCCAAGGGCAAAGAGAGCAGAAATGTCCACACCCAACGGCCATGATGCAAGAGGGTAGTCGTGACATTCTTCCTGTAGGGAACCTGAATACGTCCTGCGCTAATGGGCGCAGGCAAGAGGATTGGGAGGCCCGCGTGGAGAGCATCGGTGTCCAGCCGGTAGTGGTGGCGCCAGCGCTGCCCGTCCTCGGTTTCGCTGCCTACGTGGTGGCCGTCGCGGGCGCGGCGCTGGGTGGCCTCTCCGCGGGGCTGCAGCGCGCCGGCTTCGCCGAGCCGCGCCGCCTGCGCATCGGGCGCTTGGTGGGAGCTGGGCTGGCCGCCTGGTTTCTCTTCCTGGCGATGACGACGGTGAGCGGCGTCTACCTGGACGCGCGCAGCCCGCGTCCCGCGCTCTATGTGCTGCCGGCTTTCCTCGCCGTGGTGGGGCTGTTCCGCGCGGCCTGGTTGCGCGACGGCGTCCAGGCCATGCCCACCTGGTGGATTCCGGCGCTGCAGGCGCTACGTCTCGGCGGCGGGGCGTCCCTCTTCGCAGCCTGGGCCATCGGCCTGGCCCCCTGGGGGCTGGCGCGCACGGCGGGCATCGGGGACCTCTTGGTGGGGGTCACTGCCGCCGCGGTCGCGCTGGCCCTGGCGCGCGGGGCGCGCGGCTCGCGCGCCTTCGGGCTGGCCTGGAACGTCCTCGGCCTGGGGGACATCCTCCACACGCTGTTTCGTGCAGCGGCGTCAGCCCCTGGGCCACAGCGCCTCCTCTTCGAGGAGCCCGCCAACCGCATTCCTGCCGTCTTCCCCTTCGTCTACCTGCCGGGATTCATCGTCCCGCTGACCGTCCTGTTGCACCTTTTGTCCCTGCGCCAGTTGCTGGCCCGCACAGACGCTTCCTGAACGCCCCGGCCGCCGCCGTCAGGCCTGGGCGATGGCGAGCAGGCGCGCTGCCTCTCCCAGCTGGCCGACCACCACCGCCAGCTGGCCGAAGCGGCGTCCGAGTGCCACCGCCCCGACACTTTCCAGGCCAAGCACGCACACACTCTCCTCGCGCCAGCCGCCGCTGTCGGCCTTTCCTTCGGCCGGCCAGGCCACCAGCCCGAGCTCCCCCAGCACCTTCAGCAGCTCGGCCTGAGTCCGGGCGTTCTCCTCGGCGCTGGCCGGGGAAGAGAGCCCGGATTCCAGGCGGTGATGAAGGCCCAGGCGCGTGCGCCGGCCGCGGCCACCTCGGCGTCGAAGGCGGGGTGGACCGCGCCGATGCGCAGCGCGTGCACGCCCTGCGGGGCGCGCACCAGGTAGGCCGTCTGCAGGTACGCCTTGCGAAGTCCAGGAGTCATGCGGAGCGCCGGAGGGCCGCCCCGGCGAGGCAGAAGCTGACGACTTTCACACAACCGCCGTTCGCCCCTCCCAACGCTCGGGGGGGCCGCCCATTGCCCCGGGGGGCGCACGGCAATCTCCTCGGCCAGGCCCCGGCGCCCTACTCCGAGCGCATCGCGTCCACCGGGTCCAGGTTTGCTGCCCGTGAAGCCGGGTAGATGCCAAAGAGGAGACCCACACCGGAGGACATCGCCAGCGCGAGGGCCACGGCCCAGGGTGGCACGGCGGTGGGAAAGCCCAGCGCCCAACGGCCGAGGAAGGCGACGAAGAAGCCGAGGCCTACGCCCGCGACTCCGCCGAGCACGGAGAGCATCACGGCCTCGGTGGCGAACTGGCTGAGGATGCGCCCACGCCGGGCCCCGAGCGCCTTGCGCACGCCAATCTCGTGCGTGCGCTCCGTCACCGACACGAGCATGATGTTGAGGATGCCGATTCCCCCGACCACCAACGACAGCAGACACACGCCGAAACTCGCGGCAGTCACCACCGCGGAGATTTGGTTGAAGGTCGCGGTCGCGGACTCGTTCGAATAGATGGTGAAGTCGCTCTCCTCGTCCGGACGCAGGTTGTGCCGGTGCCGCATCAGCAGCTCCACCCCGTCCTGCGCTCGCTGGAGGTCCACCGTCGTCCAGGCCTGCATGCTGATGTTCAATGAGCGATTCTTCCCAAAGAGCTCGAAGAAGACCGGCACGGGGATGATGGCGGTGTTGTCGTAGCCCTGGCCGGCGAAGCCGCCCTTCCGGGTCATCACCCCAATCACCTGGAAGCTCCGTCCCTTCAGCCGGACCTCCTGGCCGAGCGGCTCCAGGTCCGCGAAGAGCGTGTCGGCTAGGTCGGGGCCAATGACCATGACCTGGGCTGCCAGTTGAATCTCGGCTTCGCTGAAGGTGCGACCCTTCGACACCTCCATGGCATTGGTGTCGAAGAAATTCAGCGTGCCGCCGGCCAGCTGGACGTTGGGCTGCGTCTCGCGCGACGCCGTCGACAGCTTCTTGCCTCCTTCCCACGCCTCGGCCGTCACCTTGGCCACGTCGGGGACGTGCTTCTGGATGGCGAGAAAGTCGTCGAAGGAGATGTTGGGGCGACGGGCGATGCGGTCTTGGTCGAAGTTGCCGAAGCCCTGGGGCCACTTCTGGAGCTGAAAGCCGTTGGCCCCAAGCCCGGCCAGGTCTGCATCGACTTTCCGGCGCAGCCCTTCCAAGAGCGCCATCATCGAGACGACGGTGGCCACCCCGATGACGATGCCTAGCAGCGTCAGCACGCTGCGCAGGCGGTGACCCCAGAAGGTCCCCAGGGCCAGCCGGAAGTTGTCCGCGAGCGCTCGCGCGCCCGCCAGCCAGTGTCCGCGACCCAGGGCCATGCGACCTCGCGTGGAAGAGAGGGACTACGCGGTGAGCTGCGAAGCGGGCACGGCGACGGGCAGTTCCCGCTGTGGGTCCAGAGTCTCCCACGGCACGACTGGATAGCCCAGCCGCGTCCAACCCGCGTACCCGCCTTCCAGGGGCCGCACCCGGTAAATCCCTCGGCGCTTCAGCTGGAGCGCCACCCGGGCGCTCGTCCATTCGCTGGGTCAACTACAGAAGAGGACCAGGTCGCGGTTCCTCGGGATTTCCCGGTGCCGGCGCGGCAGCTCGCTCGGAGAGACATGCAGGGCTCCCGGTAGGGTGTGGGGGTCCTCCACAAGCTCCCGGCGGTGCCGCAGGTCCAGCACCAAGGGCGGATTGGCGTTGCCCAAGAGTTCCTTCAGTTGCGCCGGACGGATTCGGTCCACGTGCAGCTTCCGACGGACCCGCTCGCGCTGAGCCAGTTTCAGCAGCAGCCACAGCGAGAGGCCGGCCACTGCCACGCCGAGGATGGAGGAGCCGTACGTGAATGCCCCGCGGAGAGCCCAGGTGACCTGGTCTCCAAAGCCGTAGCCCAGCCCGACGAAGGTGCTGGCCCAGAGGAGGTTACCGAGCGCGTCCAGGGAGAGGTAGCGCCACAGCGGCATGCGGGAAAGCCCGGCCAGAGGCGGGGCGATGCTCGTCAATCCCGGGATGAAGGGGGCGGCCACCAGCGCCCCGGCGCCGAAGCGGTCGAAGGTGCCCTGCGTCCTCTGGACGCAGCTGTCCGGCTCGATGCTGAGGCGGCACAGGACCCGTAGCACCCGGTAGCCCCAGCGGCGCCCGGCGAGGTACCAGGACAGATGGCCCAGGGCCGCCGCCAGGGCGGCCAGGGCGATAACCGCCGCTAGCGACGGCCGGCCGGAACGGGCCAGCGCCCCGGCAGCGAGCAACCACGGGGTGCAGGGGATGGGCAGTCCCATCTGCTCGGCGAGCACGGCGAAGAACACCACCGTGGTGCCGTGTTCGCGCAGGAATTCGATGGAGTCGTTCAAGGCAGCCTCGGGCCCTCGGTTTCGCTTGGATGCCCGAGGGCGCGAAGGGTTGCTGGGCACCGCGGGGGAAGACTTCCTCCGCTCTCCTCAGTCGATGCTGTTGCGCTGACGGATGAGGGCCGCCACCTGCTGCCGCTGGGCGGGGGTGAGGATGGGTGTCAGGGCCTTGGCGAAGGCAACCAGACGCTTGGACTTCCCCTCCAGGTCCCAGGCTGACGTCACGTTGGCGGGCGACGGCTCGAAGTAGATGGCCGGGAAGCCCTGGGCCAGGCCACCCAGTTGCTTGCGCCGGCGCTCGGCCTCCTGCTGGAGGTCAGGCGCATAGGCCTGGAAGCTGTCGACGATGGTGGTCCGGATTTGGTCGCTCTGCGCTTGCGTCAGGCCCACCCCTGCCGTCAGCGAGTCCACCCGCTGCTGCAGCTGTTGCCGCTCGCTCTTGGACTGGGAGGCCTGGCCATTGACCGCCTGAAGGATGGTACTGGCCACTGTCTGGCGCTGGGTGGGGTCGAGGCCCTGGTGCAGCTGCATGAGTGCCTGGACTACCGCCGGACCCAGCGCCTCTGCCGCAGAGACAATCTGCTGGGTTGTTGCCGCGATGCGTGCGTCGTCGAAGGTGCCCGAAGCGATGCCCTCCAGAAGGAGCCCGAGCAGCTGGCGACGGGCGACCTGCACCGGCTCCGACTGGGCGCGCACCGTCTGGCCCACCTTCAGCAGTAGGGCCTGCTGGTCGTAGGACAGCGTCAGCGCCGAGGTGGCGTTCAAGAACCAGGCGGCGCTGCCCTCGTCCAGTTCCTGCCGAAGCCCGGGAGGGGGGACGCTGGTGCCGATGGGCGTCGTGGCGCACGCCGAGAGGGCCACCAGAAGAGCCCGGCCGACAAACCAGGAAGCACGTGTTTCGGACAATTTCCCCTCCGTCCTAAGGTGCGACGCCAGGCCAGGCTACCCGACGGCTGTCCCCCGGGCTGCCTCTTATTACCCTGGCGCCCCCGGGCACCGCCCCAAACCTTCCGGGCCTGTAGTACGAGGGACCAGTAGGAGAGACGGCGGAGTGACAACGGCGCTTCAGTCCATCCGGCACTTCGTCGTCCGGCGGCGTCGCTGGGGCTTCGCGGCCGGGACCCTTCTCGTCCTGTACGCCGGGACGGCGGTTCTCCTCTTTCCCCTGGGTCTTGCACCGGCAACTCGAGCGACGACTCGGGGCGGCGCTCCGTCGCGAGGTGACCGTCCAGCGCGTCCGGGCCAACCCCTTCGCACTCTCGCTGACCATCGACGGGCTTCTGGTGAAGGACCGCGACGGCAGCCCGTTCATCTCCTGGGACCGCCTCTACGTGAATGGTCGG
>CAVQDL010000012.1:0-92243 GCA_963711265.1 uncultured delta proteobacterium | reverse complement strand
CCCGGCTCCCTTTGGCTTCCGTGGAGACCTCTTCGCCAATGCGCGGATTCTCGTTCGGTTAGCAGCTGAGGCCTCCAAGCCGAACGGCGAGCGACTCAGGGAGTTCACCGATGCTCGGCTGCCCGCAATCGAAGCCCGGCTCGCAAGCACAGCGCCGATTCATCCGGACCTGGAAGTCGAACTCCTCACCTTCTCGCTCACCAAGCTGCGTGAATCACTCGGTGCGGATGACGCCTTGGTCAAGAAGGTGCTGGGCCAGAGGTCGCCCCGCCAGGTGGCGACTGCGGCAGTCCGAGGGACGAGGCTGGGCGACCCGAAGGTGCGCCTGGCCCTCAAGGCGGGGGGCACGGCAGCGCTCGCTGCCAGCAAGGACCCGATGATTGGGCTCGCGAAACTGGTCGACCCCGACGCGCGAGCCATTCGAGCCAAGTATGAGCAAGAGGTCGATGCCGTCGTGGTGCGCGAGTCCGCGAAGCTGGCGCGTGCTCGCTTCGCTCTGGTCGGCACGGGCACGTACCCCGACGCGACCTTCAGCCCGCGCCTGTCTTTTGGAACCATCAAGGGATGGACGGAGCCCGACGGCCTGGGCGGCACGCGCGCCGTCCCCGCGTTTACCTACTTTTCCGGCGCCTTCGAACGTGCAACAGGTGTCTTCCCCTTTGAATTGCCGAAGTCCTGGCTCGCGGCTAAGTCCCGGCTGGACCTCCAGACGCCGTTCGACCAGGCCTCGGACAACGACATCATCGGCGGCAATTCAGGCTCGCCCCTCCTCAACCAAAAGGCAGAGGTGGTCGGACTCATCTTCGACGGCAACATCCCGTCGCTCGGAGGCGACTATTACTTTGACGACGCGACCAACCGCGCCGTCAGCGTCCATTCGAGTGCCCTCCTCCAGGCGCTCGACCGAATCTACGGGGCCAAGCGCGTTCTGGAGGAAATTGCTCCGGCCGGTGCGCCGGGGTCATCCAGCGTCGGAGCACACTAACGCGCCTCCGGGCACGCTGGACCTCACCAGCGGCGACAGCCGGCTCACTCCCACTCAATGGTGGCTGGGGGCTTGCTGGATATGTCGTAGACCACGCGGTTGATGCCACGGACCTCGTTGGTGATGCGAGAGGACATTCGCCCCAGCAGCTCGTGCGGTAGGCGTGCCCAGTCCGCGGTCATGCCGTCGAGGGAGTTGACGGCACGGATGACACAGGTGGATTCATAAGTGCGCTCGTCCCCCATCACCCCGACGCTCTGGATGGGGAGAAGGACCGCGAAGGCCTGCCACACCCTGTCGTAGATGCCCGCCGCCCGCACCTCCTCCTGGACAATGAGGTCAGCCCGGCGGACGAGTTCCAGCCGCTGCTCGGTGATTGGGCCCAGCACGCGCACGGCGAGCCCGGGCCCGGGGAATGGGTGGCGGCGAACCATGGGCTCGGGAAGTCCGAGCTCCCGCCCAAGCTCGCGCACCTCATCCTTGAAGAGCTCGCGGAGAGGTTCGACCAGCTTCAGCTTCATGACCTCGGGAAGCCCGCCGACGTTGTGGTGGCTCTTGATGGTCGCCGATGGGCCCTTGGTAGAAACGGACTCGATGACGTCCGGATAGAGCGTCCCTTGGGCGAGAAAGTCCGCGTCCTTCACTTCGTGCGCAGCTTCTTCGAAGACGGAGATGAATTCGCGGCCGATGATTTTTCGTTTCTTTTCGGGTTCGGTGACACCGGCCAACGCGTCGAGGAAACGCCTGCGTGCATCCACCGTGCGAAGCGGAACATGGAAATAACCGTGAAACAGTTCCTCGACTTGTTCGCGTTCGCCCGCGCGGAGAAGCCCGTTGTCTACGAAGATGCAGGTGAGCCGTTCGCCAATGGCACGGTGAATGAGGAGGGCCGCCACCGAGCTGTCGACTCCTCCGGACAGGCCACAGATCACTTTCCCTGCCGGGCCCACCTTGTCCCGGATGAGGCCAACGGCTTCCTCGGCGAAGCCCTTCATCGTCCAGGTGCCGGACAGCTTGCACACGCCAAAGAGGAAGGCGCGGAGAATGTCCTTGCCGCGCGGCGTATGCACCACCTCGGGGTGGAACTGAAGGCCGTACAGGGCCCGCTCGCTATGGGCCGCCGCCGCGAAGGGCGCGTTCGTCGTGCGAGCGATGGGCACAAAGCCGGGCGGGAGGGCTTCGACCCGGTCCCCGTGGCTCATCCACACGTCCAGCTTCTCTCCGGACGTGAATGGCGCAAGGGGGCCGCGCGAAGCAAGGACCTCCACTTGGGCTGGACCGAACTCCCGGTGCGCGGCGGCGTCCACCCTGCCACCCAGAAGCTTCGCCATGAGCTGAAGCCCGTAGCAGATGCCGAGGACAGGCACACCCAGGTCGAAGACGCCGGAGTCGCAGACGGGGCTTCCGGTCGCCTCGACGGACATCGGGCCGCCGGAAAGCACAATCCCCCGGGGAGCGAATGCGCGCACCTGGGCCAGGGGCAGGTCCGGGCGGTGGATTTCGCAGTAGACCCCGAGCTCTCGAATGCGGCGGGCGATGAGCTGCGTATACTGACTGCCAAAGTCGAGGATGAGGACCTTCTCGTCGTGGATGTGGCCAGATGCGTGGCCACCCTCCCCTCGCGCCGTCGCTTCTTGCCTTGCCATCTTGCTCTCTTAATACGACGGGTCTGACTTCGCGTGCATCCCCCCGTCCAGCTACCGGCTTTTCGCGAGATAACCCGGCCGGACGAGGGCCCGGACGACGCGGCACCGGGCCCTCCCCGGTGTCCCCCCCGCAGCTAGCTCGGCGCTTTCACCACGGTGACCGTGCAGTCCGCCTCGGCGACGACTTGCGAGGAGACACTTCCCAAGTACCGACGGAGGGGCGAGCTACCGCGGGCGCCGATGACTATCTGGTCGACCTTGTTGCTGGTTGCAAACTCGATGATGGCTCTGGCTGGGTCCGCGCTCTCCAGCACGTGGTAGGTGACACGCCCGGGGGCGATGTCCAACGGGCGTGCCCAGTGTTTGAGTTCCACCAGGCGCGTCACCCTTAGGTTCCGGCCCTCTGCATCCACTGTCGGCGGTGCCGCCACGGGCAACCTCGAGGTGCGTAGCACCGTCACGCAGGCGAGCCGGGCTCCAGGTTCAGACTCGAAGACTCTGCGGGCAGCGACGCGGAGCCCCCGGTCCAGGCCGGCTGATCCCTGGGCAACGTCGATGGCCACCAGGACGATGGGGGCCTTCGCGAGGCGGCCCACCACTGAGTTGGCGAGCTCACCTTCGGTGGCGAGTGTCTTCATCCAGCGTCGCATCACCTTCACGACGCCATCTCGGCGCAGCCTCGTCGAGCGTTCGGTCAGCGCTACCTGGTCAGAGTGCTGGAGGTCGAACACCACCTGGGCAGCCGTCTGGTACCGCTGCGCCGGATCGACCTCCAGGCACCGTAGGATGACCTCCTGCAGCCAGGGTGGACAGTCTGGATTGCGGGCCCGTGGCGGGACGGGGTCTCGGTAGAGGCGCCGTCGCAGACCGCGCACCGAGCTTGGATTTCCAAAAGGCCGGGCATCGGTGAGTAGGTGGTACAGCATCACCCCGAGCGCGAAGAGGTCGCTGCGAGGGTCGCTCCGCGTCCGCCTGATTTGCTCCGGGGACATGTAGGGCGCCGTCCCCATCGGGATGCGGAACTGCTCTGCCAGTAGGTCCGGAAGATGGTCGTGACGGGCAAGGCCGTAATCGATGAGGACCACCTCGCCGGTGGACCGAAACATGATGTTGCTCGGCTTGACGTCCAGGTGAATCACGTGCTGCCCGTGAAGGTCATGCAGCGCGGCAGCCACATGGGCTCCGATGGAGGCCACCTCCTCGGCCGGCAACGGGGCCCGGTCGAAGCGCGGCCGGAGGGACTCCCCAGGAACGAGTTCCATGACGAGGTAGGGCTGCTTCGAGAAGTCACCCGAGGCCACCAGTCGCGGAACGTGAATCCCAGAGAGCGTCGGCAGAATCATCTGCTCGACCTCGAAACCGACAATCGCGGCCGGGTCGTCCTCCTGGTGCAGGGAGGGCACCTTCATCACCAACGGGGGACCGCCGTCCGCGGGCACGACGCGCCACAGCGACGCCATGCTGCCCTGGTGCAGGCGCTCCTCGAGTCGAAACCCGTCGATGCTCATTCCTGCCTGAAGCCGCGACTGGTCCATGTCCTTGGTCAGCCCCCCGCCTCGAGGCGCCGCCCGAGCGCTTCGGGGAGGCCGGCCGCTCGCACCTTCCGCGCAGCCTCCGCGGTGTCATAGGGCACGCGAAAGAAGGTGAGCACGTCGCCCTGGTCGTCGAAGGTCGCGTAGCTCGCCGCGGGGAGGCCGTCCCGCGGCTGCCCAACCGAGCCCGCGATGGCCAGCCAGCGCCGTCGACTTCCCAAAGGAATCCCCGTTCCGGCCACTGGGTCAAAGTGTGCCACGGTTCCCGCGGGCGACAGGTGGTACAGCGCGGGAGTGTGGACATGGCCACAGAACGTCTGTCGGCAGCGCGTCGCAGCCAGGCTGCGCCCGACGTCCTGGCCGCTGCTGAGGTACTCCCATCCCGCCGGGTCCCAGGCATTGGCATGGACGTAGAGGCAACTTCCCTGCTCCACGGTCAGTGGCAGGGCGCCCAGAAACCCAAGCTGGGAAGCAGCCAGTTGCGATCGCGTCCATTTGACGGCCTGGCTTGCCTCCGCGGTCATGGAGGCGCTCGGGCCAACCGCCACGGCCTGGTCGTGGTTGCCCAGGACGGCCACCGAGCCCTGTGCCACCGAGTGCATGACCCACTCGACGACGGGCGCCGGGTCGGCTCCGTAGCCGACGAGGTCACCGAGAAAGGCATACCGGTCGACCCGTTGCTCCTTTGCGTGTTCCAGGCAGGCCTGGAACGCTTCCAGGTTGGCGTGGACGTCAGCGAGCAGAGCCATCCGCATAGGGACCCCAAGAGTCGTTGACTTCCGGACGACGTGGCAATGCACAACGGATGGAAGCGCCGCCCACGACTTGACGGTTCCATGTGTTGGAGTCGGAGCGAAGCCTCAGGAATTGCGGTCCCTTCGGCTGGGGCCGCAGGAAATGCGTCGGCGCGCCAGCTTCTGCGCTTGGCCCCGGGATGGAACGGGCCTTGCTCGGTCATTGTCGGTGGACCAACAAAGGAGGCTCCCCATGGACGCCCTCACTGGCGGCGAGCGCGTGACGAAGCCCAAGCGGCCTGCAGGCGATGCGACCGGCCTGCTGGACCCGGAAACAGCGGTGTCGTGGATTATGAACCGAGAGGTGGTCTCGGTGCGCCCCGACTTGTCGCTCAGGTCACTCGAGTCGCTTCTCATCTCCCAGGACCTCAGCCGCGTCCCGGTCATCGACGAGACCGGAATGCTACTGGGCGTCGTCTCCAAGACCGACCTCGTCGCTCACCACCTCGACCAGGGCGATTCGGTGGATGAGGCCCCGGTCCGAAGGCCCGAGCGCCAGACCTCACAGCCCATCAACCCCCCCATTTCCCAATCGCAGGTGGAGAATCCGGACACCGTCGCCGAGGTGATGTGTCAGACGGTGCTCACCGTGACCCCGGAGACCACAATCGCCCGCGCGGCAGAGGTCATGGCGGTGCACCGGGTGCACGGCCTCCCGGTGGTTGGTCCGAAGCGGGCGGTCATCGGGTGGATTTCAACCCTCGACATCCTCTCTTGGGTATCGGGACTGACGTACTGAGCGAGGTCCCGGCGGCCGCCCGCGGGACGCAGCGGGTGCGCCAGTCTTGGCTGGCCGCGAAGAGTCTGCGGAGCGCCAGGGGCGCGCCCTCACGGCAACCCGATGCCGGAGCCATCCTTCTTCTTGGCGACGGGGAGCCCCTCCGCGGTGCGGCGGAAGCGTTCCTGGACCTCGGTGGACACCTCGCGCGCCGCCCAGGGGTAGAGCCCACCGTCCTCGCTCTCGGCGTGGTCACCCAACCGCCGGAGGAAGGATTCCACCGCGTCGGCCCGCATCAGGTGCAGATCCAGGTCGACGCCAAACTCCGTGAGGACTTTGCGAAAGAAGAGGTGGTCCTCCTCGATGGCCTTGGCTTCGACGGGGTGTCCCCGGCGGTACAGCGGAAGAAGCTCCGCTTCCTCGGCGTTGATGTGCGCCAGCAGCGCGCTCTCGAAGGTCGCCCACATGGGCCGCAGCTTCGACCGGTCGTTCTTCTTCGCTTCCGCGACGAGGTCCTCGAAGAGCTTGACCATCCTCGTGTGATGGCCGCGTAGCGGGTGCGAGGGCGGCGGATGACCTTTCTTGGCGGACATGTGGACTCCTCTGCTGTCAGGTGTGGGCGCTCAGGAAACGGGCGGCCGGCCCCAGGGGTTGGACGAGGCTGCCGGTTCACAGTCATTGCACAATGCCGCCTCTGGCTCGGCAAGCAAACGCTGCGTGCCCAGCGCGCGGCCGCACTGCTCGCAGATGCCATACGCCCGCTGGACCAGGCGCAGCAGGGCGCGGTCGACGTGTCGAAGCTCCTCGATGGTGAGTTCGAGACCCCGCCAGTCCCCGGCCGCCTCGGACCTGTTCGCCCAGGCGGAGCGCAAGCGGAGTGCCGAGCTGGCGATGGACTCCACCAGGCGCTCTCTGCGTGCGAGCAGGCGAATGCGAATCACGCGCTCGAACCGTGTCATCGTCTCAGTCCCAGGTGCACCTTCCTCAGCAAAGGCCGGACCAAGCCCCTTCCTGGCGCCGCCTGGCACGGTCGTTCCACCTACGGTGTCGCAAGCTTTGCGCGGAGGGCCCCCTCGGAGCGCTGTGGGCTACGCACCGCGCCGAACATTCACTGCTCGAAGGGCCGCCCAGTGGAGTCGGCCGACCGTCCTCCGGTTACTCCAGACGGTAATTCGGTGCTTCCTCGGTAATGATGACGTCGTGCACGTGGCTCTCACGAAGGCCGGACGGGGTGATGCGGACGAACTGCGCCTTGCGCCGCAGCTCCTCGATGGTGCGGCAGCCGACGTAACCCATCCCGCTGCGCAGCCCACCGAGCATCTGGTGAACATTCATCGCCAACGAGCCCTTGTAGGGAACCCGGCCCTCGATGCCTTCGGGAACCAGTTTCCGCTCTTCCTCCACGTCGCTCTGGAAGTACCGGTCCTTGGCGCCCTGCTTCATCGCACCGAGTGAGCCCATCCCGCGGTAGTGCTTGTAGGAACGGCCCTGGTAGAGAATGACTTCGCCCGGGGCTTCCTCGGTGCCGGCGAAGAGCGACCCAATCATCACCGAGCTCGCACCGGCGGCCAGGGCTTTCACCACGTCTCCCGAGTACTTAATGCCGCCGTCGGAGATGACCGGAACGTCCAAGGCATCGGCGGCGCGGGCGCAGTCGTCCACGGCCGTCAGCTGGGGCACCCCAACGCCCGCTACCACCCGGGTGGTGCAGATGCTCCCTGGTCCGATTCCGACCTTGACGGCGTCGACGCCGGCCTCGATGAGCGCTCGGGTGCCGTCGGCCGTCGCGACGTTGCCGGCGATGAGCTCAAAGCCGGTGGCTGCCTTGCGGGTGTCCCGGACCGCGTCCAGCACGCCGCGGGAATGCCCGTGGGCCGTATCCACGACGATGACGTCGCACCCAGCGCGCAGCAGGGCCTCTACCCGGGCCTCCCGGTCCGCGCCAACGCCGACGGCGGCTCCGCACAGCAGGCGTCCCTTGGCGTCTTTGGCGGCGTTGGGGAAGGCCCGGGTCTTCTCGATGTCCTTGATGGTCATCAGACCCCGGAGCTCACCCTGGTCGTCGATGAGCAGGAGCTTCTCAATCCGGTTCTGATGCAGCAGCTCCATCGCCGCGCGCTTGCTCACGCCCTCGGGGGCGGTGATGAGTTTCCGCGTCATGACGTCCTCGACCTTCCGGTCGAGGTTCTGCTCGAAGCGGACGTCCCGGCTCGTCACGATGCCAAGCAACTTCCGGCTCTTCACCACCGGGATGCCCGAGATGCCGTGTCGCCGCATGAGCTCCGTGCAAACGTGGAGGGGAACGCCCGGCTCCACGGTGACGGGGTCAGCCACCATCCCGCTCGAGAACCGCTTGACGCGGGCCACCTGCGCCGCCTGCTGCTCGGGCGTCATATTCTTGTGGATGACGCCCAGGGCCCCCTGCTGGGCCATGGCGATGGCTGTGTCCGCCTCGGTGACCGTGTCCATGGCGGCCGACAGCAGCGGCACATTGAGGCGGATGTTTCGGGTGAGCCGGGTGGAGAGCTCGACGTCTTTGGGAAGGACGGCACTCTCCGCAGGAAGCAGCAGCACGTCGTCAAACGTGAGCGCGAGACGCAGCGGGTCGGTCAGCATGGCGCTCTATACGCGGCCGGACTGCCAAAAGCGAGGCACGGCCGACCTGGGAATCCGTCCGGACCAATATAACCTATTGGTTTTACAGAGTGTTTCGTTTGCGCAGTCGGTCCTGCGCCAGGCGGCGGCGGTCCACACTGCCACGGCGGTCGCCCGGGGCGAGCCGCGCTTCCGGCTCCTCTGTGGGCGGGCGGCGATTGTCCTGCCAGCGCCGCCAGCCGACCCATGCACAGACGGTGACGACGATGATGATGGCTGTCGCAATCTGAAAGCGCTTGAGAATCTCGATGATGTGCTGCAACTGACGCCCAAACCGAAAGCCCAGGAAGACGAAAGCCGGAGCCGAGGCCAGCGCCGCCAGCCCGTCGAAGCAAATGAAGCGCGCGTAGGGCATCCCGGCCGAACCGGCCGTGAAGAAGGCGACCGCGCGCACCCCGGGCATGAAGCGCGCAGCCAAGATGATTCGCTCGCCGTAGCGAGCAAACAGCGCCTCCACCTTGGCCCGTCGTTCCGGCGTCAAGAGGCGGCGAAGCAGCGGTCCAGGCTCACTGCGAGCCCGGTTGCCGAGCCGCCGGCCGGCCGCGTAGATGAGGGAGTCCCCGCAGGGATGCCCAAGAACCCGGTGGCCACCATCAGCGACAGGTCGGCCGAACCGTGAAAGACCAGAAAGCCCCCGGTGATGAGGGAAACGTCCTCCGGGAAGGGGATGCCCAGGCCGCAGGCAACCAGGACACCGAAGATGGTGCCGTAGGCCACCCAGCCCTTGGTGCCCATTAGGAGCGCTGTGGTGAGGTGTTCCACCCGAGAACCCGATGGCATCCACGCCAGCGGAGCTGCGACCCTACCACGCTGCCGTCACACCCTGGGGAGAGACCCACGGGGCAGCAACGTCCGGAGTGCTTCGCGGTTGTCCGCCAGGCGGGCCGAAAACTGCCCGACGATGGCCATCAGCAGCTTGAGGCAGGCCTGAGGCTTCTGGCCCAGGAGCCTCTGGAAATCCGAGCTCCTCAGCTCCACTGCGCTGACCAAGGTCAGCGCGACCGCGCTGCACATGCGCTGGCCCTGTTGCAAAAGCGCCAACTCGCCCAGCGAATCCCCAGGCCCGAGCTCTCCCACCGGAATCTCCTCCCCGTTGTTGCCCTTCACGGAGATGGCCACCTTCCCCTGGCCGATGATGAAGAGCGACTCAGCCACCATGTTCTCCACGAAGAGGGGAGCCCCGCGCGGGAACGTCCGGTCGGAGGCGATGCCGGCAAGGATTTGCAGGCCGGTCTCGGTGAACCCCTTGAGGAGGGTGCACGCCTTGAGCGCATCGAGAACCGCCATCGGGCTGCCCTCTTAGCACTCCCCTGGCGCCCTTTGGATCCCGGGTCGTGCGTCACCCGCGATGCGCACGGGCGTTCAGCACGTACCCAGCAGCGCTGGCCAGCAACCCCTCTCGTTCCTGCGAAGTCAGGGCACGCTTCATTTTTCCAGGAGCGCCCATCACCATTGAGCCGGCGGGGACCACCGTGCCAGGCGTGAGCAGCGTCCCGGCGGCGATGAAGCTGTCGTCCCCGATGACGACACCATCGAGAACGATGGCACCGATGCCCACCAACACCCGATTGCCGACGGTGCAGCCATGCACGACGGCGTGGTGCCCGACCGTCACGTCGTCACCGACAGTGCACGGGAAACGGTCCTGGTGGACGTGCAGCATGGTCAGGTCCTGGATGTTGGTCCGTCGCCCAATCCGGATGCGATTGACGTCGCCGCGCAGCACGGTGTTGTACCAGATGGAAGAGTCCTCACCGATTTCAACATCGCCGATGACCTGCGCACCCTCGGCGACGAACACCGATGGATGAAGCCGCGGGCTGACTCCCTGGAAACTCCGGATGGCCATGGTCGACTCCCCGGGAACGGAGCGGGCTCCCTAGACTAGGCAGCGATGGAGCTGGGGGGGGATGGGCGGCGGGTCGACCACGTCAGCCTGGAGGCCCGCGAGCGAGCTCGGAGAGCTGCTCGTCACCTCGACGAGGACGCGGGAGCCCGCCGGGGCATCGCCCTCGAAATTCACACTTCGGTTTTCTGGGGTGCGACCGAACCGCCGCAACGGGTTTGACCGGGAGGGGCCTTCCACCAGCACCTCGATGCGCTTTCCGACTTCCGCCGCGAGGGTCTCCTCGGTGATGCGCCTCTGCAACTGCTGGAGCCGCTCCAGCCGCTCGACCTTCACGCCGTGAGGCACCTCGCCCCACTCGGCCTCCTTGAGGAACGCCGCGGTTCGGGGCCGGGGGCTGAAGCAGAAGGAGAATTGGTTCTCGAAGCGCACCGCCCTCGTGAGGTCCAGGGTCGCCCGGAAATCCTCCTCCGTCTCCCCGGGGAAACCGACGATGATGTCCGTGGTGACGGCGATGCCAGGCCGCGCGGCTCGCAGCGCTGCAAGCTTGGAGAGGTACATCTCGATGGTGTAGTCGCGACGCATCCGCTTCAGCACCGGCCTCGCTGCCGCTCTGGACGGGGAGGTGGAAATGGGGCGCAATGCGCGGCTCGATGCGAAATGCCTCGACCAATTCCTCCGACAGGTCATGCGGGTGGCTGGTGGTGAAACGGACCCGCACCACCCCGGGCACCTGGGCCACACGAAGCAGCAATTCGGCGAAGGGGACGCCCCCACGGTAGCTGTTGACGTTTTGGCCGATGAGAGTGACCTCGCGCACGCCTACCTCCACCAGGCCGGCGACCTCCTGGAGGATGTCGGGAAAGGCTCGACTCACCTCCCGGCCGCGGGTGTGAGGCACCACGCAGAAGCTACAGACGTTGTCGCAGCCCTTCATCGCAGTGACGAACTCGCTCACTTTGCCAGCCGATGAATTCGGGTCGGCGCGCGGGAAGACATACTCCTCGGACTCCAGCCAGGCGGTCTCCACGACGCGGGCACGGTCCATCTCCACCCGACGAAGGATGTCCGGCAGTCGTGCGATGGCATCCGGGCCGAACACGAAGTCGAGGTAGGGAACGCGGGCCAACAGCTTGGCCTTCTCCTGCTGCGCGACACAGCCACCCACCCCGAGGAGCGCTCCGCGTCGTAGCTTCACGGCCCGGTAGCGCCCGAGGGCGGAGAGCATCTTGTCCTCCGCCTTCTCCCGGATGGCACAGGTGTTGAGGATGATGAGGTCGGCATCCTCGGCATTGCTGGTGGGGCGGTAGCCGACCTGGGCGAGCGACTCTCCCATTCGCAGGGAGTCGTTCACGTTCATCTGGCACCCAAAGGTGTGGAGGAAGAACCGCTTCCCCTCGGAAGGCACGGCCAGAGCGGTGGAAACTGAACGGTTTCGTTCGGTTGAGTCCATCATCGCGTCCAGAGTGCTGTTCGGTTCATAGCGCGCGAACGAGCGCCGAGGCTAGCACCCGGCACCGGGACCTCGCCCGGCCCTCGCAGCGTCGTCCCGTCACCGTTGGGATTCTCGACCCGCGCAGCTCCGCCAGCGCTAGGCGAAGCCCGACGCCCTGCGGGAACGCTACCGGTTCGCGAAGCGCGGCTTGAGCTTGCACACCCCGGCATCGAGCGGTCCGCACGCGCTCGCCCGCAATTCAGCAGGACCCGGAGGGGCTGGCCCGGAAGTGGGTGGCCCTTAAAGGGCACGCCCGAGGGGCGTGCTGCCCCTCGGGCGTGCGGGTGACAGGCCAACGACCGCGGAGCGGTCTAGCGCGCGATGAGTGACCGGCGACGCAGCGTCAGGCCGACGCCGACGAGCACCAGTGCCCCACCCACCAGCCCAGCCAGCGGCAGCGGACTGCCCGTCTTGGGCAGCTTCGCCGGCTTGGGGGCCGCTGCCACCGCGGGCGCGGGTTGAGCGGGGGCGGGTGCAGCGGCCGGCGGTGGAGGCGTCACCTTGGCGGTGGCTGAAGTCAAGGAAGAAACCTGCGGCGGGTAGTTCGTGATGATGGTCGCCGTGAGCTGGTCCCCCGCCTTGAGGTCCCCGAGGGCGACCTCCTTGCCGTTCTGGATGATTTTCACATCGCGGCCCTGCTCGTCCTTGCTGGAGTACTTGATGAGCTGGCCCTTCTGATTCTTGACGAGGATGGAGCCCATCGACGACTCCACCACCGTCCCCTTCACCACGCGCGACACGTTCACAGGCTGGACCGTCGTAGTCTCGGTAATGACGGCGGTGACATGGTCCCCGGGCTTGAGGGCACTGATTGGGACGTTCTTGCCACCCAATTGGAAAAGGAAGCCCTCAGGGACGTTGTGCTGCCGGGTCACGCCGTCTGCCTCCTTGGTGTAAAGCGTGTTTCCAGAAACCCAGACCACGACACCGCTTTTGACGGTGGTTGTCGTAGTCGTGGTTGCCGCCGGCGGCGCGGCCGCGGGGGGTGTCTGAGCTACGGCCACCTGGGCCAGGAAAACCGCTCCAACGGCGAAAGCAGCCGCATTTCTCCTAAACATTGTGCTCCCTCCCTTTCTCACTTCGAAGCTGGTCCCGCACCCTGCATCGATTGTGCCGAACTGCTGCTCAGCACTGCTCTCACGATGTACCGCTGGGGCGCTGAGCCTGCGAAATAGAACGGAAAACAGGTTACCAGAGTTAGGGTCGGCACGGGCGTGGATTCGAGGACTTGTACATCTTGGGGAGAAACGATGCGGAGCCCTTCAATCCGAAAGGTCTGCGCCTTGGAGAGCGTTACCAATTCAACGGAATCCCCTAACTTCACCTCCTCCAGGACTCGGAAGAAGCCGTCCCGATGGCCGGCGATGCCCACGTTGCCCGGCTCGCCTGGGCGCCCCGTCCCCTCAATCCAGCCAACGGCGCGGTCGAGCGTCCACTCATCGGTTCCGGCGAGCACCGGTACCTCAAGGCCGATGCGGGGAATTCGCAGGACGGCAAGCGGCGTCGGGGCCTCTTGGAGGAGCGCCTGTGCGTACGCCTGAATGCGCTCCTTGGCCCATCGCCTCTGGTCGACCGTCTGGGCGTTGACGGGTGGGAGCGCGACCGTGGCACCGACAGGCGAGGGCTGTGGTGTCTCGAGGGCAAGGCGGAACCGGCGCAGGTCGCGCTGTTCGAGGGCCGTGCCCACCAGCCTGGCCAACCCCCAGACGCCGATGAGGAGGAGTCCAACGGCCCAGGCTAGGACCTCGGCGCGCCTCAGCCAGGGTGAGCGTCTCCGTGTGCCGGGACGCGGCTGGGCGGGCGCGTGTGCCTTCGATGGGGGCTCGGCTGTGGGCAAGGCCGAAGATGATGCTATGCGGCTCATGGCTTCACCAGTTCGGAGTTCCACAGAAGCCCCCGGCGCAGGCCTGGTCTGCGGCTGCCGCGGCGCTGGTACCTGACGACGCCCAGGCAGATGTTGCGCCAAAGGCCCCGGCAAGATTCGAGAAGCACAACGTGCTACTGCCGTCTCCTGACCGCGCACGAGCAGCCTCCCCGGTGTGCCGATGGTGCACGACGCTGCATTGGGGAACGCGCTGGAAAGGCAAGTGTTTCCAAGGGCTTGAACCGCCCGAGTGGTCCCGCGCCCCGTGTTGTGCCGGTGGATGGCGGCCCGCCCGGGGCAATTATCGCGTGCACGGCGCCCGAGAATCAGGTCAACGTCAGGGGGGCCTATAGGCATCGCCCCAGGCCAGGGAGGCCCCATGCACCGCCGCATCTCCCCGCTGTTCCTCGCAGTGCTTCTGCTTTTCCCGGTGGCAGCACGCGCGTCCGACTGGGGCATCCGCCTCAGCTACCTCGTCCCGATGTACGTCAACACCGGGGCGCCGAAGCCCAGCAACCAAATTGTCGGAACCACCTACCAATACAACGCGGGAGACGTGTGGCTATCCAACCTGGACCTCATCCTAAGTTGGTACCCCATCAGCTTCATCTCCCTCGACGTCGAGGCACAGTTCAATCTGTCCCCGACCAACATTGACTACCCCAACACCGGCATCTACGTCGGACCTGGCATCACCCTCGACCTTCCCCTGTTCCTCTTCGCCCGCGTGTCCTTTCCGGTGCAGGTCACCCCGGGCTCGGCAATCTGGTATCTCCGCGCAGCGGGCGGCTTCAAGCTCCAGCTCTTCATCGTCAGTCTGTACCTCGAGGGAGTCTTCGACTTCCCCCTGGCGAGCGCGGCCAATTCTGCCTTCGGGAGCCAAGCCATCAGCCTTGACGCCGGTCTGTGGGTCAAGTTCTGAACGGCTGGGGGCCCGGTTTCGAACAAGCCCATTGATGTAGGACGCCTCCGCTGGACGCCTGCGTTGCGAACAGATATCCATCCCGGCGGAAGTTCCATGGGAAAGGATGGAGCGACATGAAACGTCTGGTGGCAATCAGTGCCGGGCTCATCGTCCTGTTGGGCAGCGGGTGCGGCGTCAACGAAGCCTACGTGAAGCAGCAGACCGACCCGATTAACGACCGGTTGTCCAAGGTCGAGTCGCAGCTCGCCGACCTCCAGAAGCAGAGCAGCACGCAGAGCGCCGACATCCAGGCCCTCAAGGGCGCCATCGCCGACAACAAGGCCGCCGCGGCCCAGGCTGAGGCTGCTGCTGCCAAGGCCCAGGCCGCTGCCGCAGAAGCCGAGGCCGCCGCGCACAAGTCGACCAAGGCCTTCACGCTGCACCAGAAGAAGTAGCCGTCTCCCAAACCGAGGAAGTCAGCGCGAGACGTCGACGGGCATGCCGTTGGCGAGCTGCATGGCCGCGTCGAGCTTTGCCAAGTCGACGCGGTCGAGTAACCGCTGGCTCGCGAGGAGCCGTTTGGCAAGGGCAACGGGGTCGCCGTGGAAGTCCTCGTCTAGGTGCACTTCGACATAGACACGTCCGTTGTCGAGCGCGACCTTGACCGGCTCGCGCACGATGATGACGTCCGTCCCCACATGCACCAGCCCGTATAGCTGAGGAATGTCCTCCGGGTAGAGCCGCAGGCAGCCGTGGCTGACGCGCCGTCCGACGCCATAAGGCTTGTCCGTCCCGTGGATGAGGATGAAGGGCCCGGACAGATGCAAGGCGTGGGTACCCAATGGGTTGTCGGGGCCCGGTGGTACCTGGGCCGGCAAATCAGGCCTCTCTTTCCGAATGGAGGCCGGCACTCGCCACACTGGACTGCGTTCGCGTGACACGACCCGGAAGTGCCCCAGCGGGGTCTCCGCTACTTCGGTGCCAATCCCGATGGGGAAGGTGACGACCCAGTTCCCCCCGTCCTGGCGTGAGGGCGAGAAGTAATACAGGCGCATCTCCGACAGGTTGACCACCACTGCCCCCGGCGCCGCTGCGTGCGGAAGAATCCAGGCCGTAGGCAAGGCGACGGTAGTTCCAGTGGCCGGAACGAATGGGTCCAGCGCCGGGTTGGCCGCGGCGATGGCATTGAAGCCAAGGTCATGGTCACGGGCGATTTCGATGAGCGACTCATCGGCCACCACCTGGTGCGTCTGGGCGAAACCGATGAGTTGCTCGTCAACCGGGTACGCGGGGGCAGGACCGGTGGCCGCCAGGAAAAGCAGGGCCAGCAGTGTCACCTCCGCCCCCCGCCCGGCGCTGGCCGAGAGCCGCCTTCAGGGGCGTGCAGAAAGAGGGGGGTTTCCGCGCTACGCGCCGCGGCAGTCATCCGCCGCTGGAGGTAACGGCAAACAGAGCCAGAATCTCCGGCTCGTGACGTTCCAACAGGCGAAGCGTCTCGGGGTCCTCTCGTCCTTGAAGCGCCTCCTCAAGCGCCACTAGGCGGCGCCCGACCTCGAGCGCTTGCTCTCTGGCGACCGGGTCGTGGGCGACGCGGGCATGCAGCCGGCCCAGGCGTTCGGTCAGGCTGGCCGACAGCGAACGGTTGGCTGCGAAGCGCCGGAGCAGCGCGAGGGACGCCTCGACGTCTGAGGAGGCAATCCCCGAAGCGGCGATCGCCGAAGCGTGGGCCCGCGCCGTCTGCTCTGCCGAGCAGCCTGCCGGCGCCAGCCGACGGAGGGTGCGCTCGAAGACGAGAAGTTGTCGAAGGCGGGCGACATCCAGGTGCACCGTGGCGAGCGCGAGCGTGGCGGCGTCCGCTCGCTCGAAGACCACATTCGGTGTCCCAGGTCGACGGGTCATCTTGGCACCAGCGCGTCGGCGACGCGCGCCAGGTCCTCGAGGCTCCGCACCACGCTGACCTGCTGACAAATGGAAGCGTACGTCCTCATTTCACTGTCGCCAAGCCCCCATGCGCGCTCCTCCTCCGGACAAATCCACAGCAAGCGGCGCGCCTTTTGGCGGATGTCGCGCAGCGCCCAGGCCCCGGAAGCATTGTAGTTGTTGCGCCCATCGCCGATGACCAGCACCGTGGTGCGTCCGCGAACACTGGGGAGCTCGCGCTGGACGAAGCGCGTGAAGGCCAACCCATAATTCGAATTGGACTGCAAGGACACCGCCTGGCCCGCCACCGCCCGGTCGATTGCCTGTTCGGGCGCGAGCCGGCGAAAGTAGTCAGTCACTTCCCCGAGCTCCGACACGAAGACGAAGGAGCGCACCCGGGCGAAGAGCGACTGAAGGGTGTGCATGAAGAGAAGCATCAGGCGGCTAACGTTTCGCACCGAGTCCGACACGTCGCACAGCACCACCAGCTCGGGGCGCTCCGGCCGTCGCGAGCGAAAGCGCGGGACCATCGGCACCCCGCCCCACACCATGTTGCTACGCAGCGTCCGGCGCACGTTGAGTGCACCCTTCCGGCGGGACCGCTCGCGGCGTACCAAGCGAGCCTTGAGGCGCTCGGCCAGCTTCCGCACGGCGGCCTCGGCCTGGGCCAGTTCGGCTTGGGACAGACTCTGCAGGTTGCGCTCGGCGAGGGGACCATCCGTCCGACGAATGCGCGCTTTGGCCTGACGCTGCACCTCCCGACGCGCCGCCTCCTCCACCCCCCGAAGCGCCGCGGCGAGCTGCCGACTCACCACCTCCACCCCGGCGGAGGACAGCCCCTGGCGGGCCAGCTCCGCCTCCAGGGTCTCCACGTCGCCTTGCAGGCGGTCCCCCCCGGCGGCGGCGAGGAGGCGGCGGGCGAAGAAGCCGGATTGGAGCGGGCTCTGTAGCTGGCTGAAGTCCAGCTGCAGCGTCGCACCGCGCAGCAGGTGCGCGAGCCGGGCCCGGTCGCCTTCCAGCATCGCCTCGGTGAGGGGCGCCAGCTGGCCCCCGAGCGCCCGCAGCGCGGCCAGCACCTTGGCCAACTCCTCGCCGGAGAGCAGCCCTTGCTCCTCCAAGGCCGCGAAGAGCGACGCCTCGAGGGCGGCCAGCGTGCGCATCGCGCCCGCGAAGAAGAGGCCGAAGGCCCGGTCGAACACCTCCACGTCCGCGCTGCGTTTCACCAGCGTGGTCCGCAGGACGCTGCGGAGGTTGTCGCGCTCGGAGAGGTCAACCAGCGCTGCCGCGCGCGCCCCGTCCATCACCTCGGACGTGCTGACGCGTACCCCGTTTTGACGGAGGACCTCGGCGAACTCGACGACGCGGGCTTCCATGGAGCTTGCTGCGATGCAGTCTAGTGCTTCGCCGGCGCCACCGGGAGGTGCGCTTGTCCCTCAGGCCGAGAAGGCGAGCAGCACCTCCAGGTGGTGGGTATTGGGAAAGAGGTCGACCAGTTGAAGCACCTCGGGCCGGAAGCCGTTCTCCGCCAGGCGACCGGCGTCACGGGCGAGCGAGCCAGCGTCACAGCCCACGTAAACGAGTCTGCGGACCCCGAGGTTGCGTGCCAGCGCGCCCAGCTTCGGCGCCC
The DNA here is from genome assembly GCA_963711265.1 of uncultured delta proteobacterium. Classification (GTDB taxonomy): domain Bacteria; phylum Myxococcota; class Myxococcia; order Myxococcales; family Myxococcaceae; genus JADGRA01. The sequence continues at coordinate 74,257 of CAVQDL010000012.1, read as the reverse complement.
CGGTCCGCGGCGGGTCTGCCAGAAGCACGTCGAAGCGCATGCCCTCGCGCACCAGACCCTCGCTGACATGTCCCGCCTCGCCCTGCACCCAGCGAACGTTCCCTACGGCCCCGGCGCGGCTGGCGCTGGACGCCAGCGCAACGCCGACGGCCGAGGACTCCACCGCCACCACCGAAGCAACGTGCGCCGCAAGGGCAAAGGTGAAGGTGCCGTTGCCGGCGTATAGCTCCAGGGCATGGTCGTCCCGGCGCGGTGCCAACATGTCCAGGGCGCGCTCCACCAGAAGCGCAGCTCCGGAGGCATGCGTCTGGGCGAAGGCGTCGGGACGGAGCCGCAGCCGCACCCCGGCGTTGCCGGGTGCCGGTGACTGAAGGACAGGGCGACCGACTTCCTCCACCCGGCCCAGCGGTTCCAGAAGCACCACGCCCTGGGCCAGGCCCTCGCGGACCAGCGTCGCCGCTACCTTCCGAGCCTTGGCGCGAACCGGTCCGTCGAGCGCAAGGGCCAGCGAGACGGACTCCCCCTCGGCCAAGAGATGGACTGCCTTCAGTGAGCTCCCCAGGGGCAGGAGCGGCGCAGCCAGCCGCCCAGGCAAGTGGGCGAGGACGCGCACCAGCGCGGGGCAGGTGTCCACGTCCACCCGGTGGTGGCTGCGGCGGCCGAAATACCCGAGGCCCTGGGACGCCCGGTGCAGCACGGCGCGACGACGCGTCCCGGTGTCCGTACCCCTTCCAGCCGTCGGCAGGACGTCGTAGCTACCGAGCGGCAACCGGCCGATGCGGGTCAGCGCATCGACGACGAGGCGCTGCTTCTCCTCCACCTGTGTCTCGGGCGACAGGTGCATCCAGTCGCAGCCTCCACAGCGGTCAGCCAGCGGGCAGGGCGGCGTGCGCCGGGAGGGACTCGGGACGACGACCTCCTGCAGGCGTCCCCGCAGCACCTTCCCCGCAGGCTCTGGCTGGACCCGCACCTGCTCGCCCGGGAAGGCCCCGGGGATGAAGAGGGCCCGGCCGTGGTGGCTGGCAATCCCCTCCCCCTCCAGCCCGAGGCGGTCCACCCTCACCTCGAGGAGTGGGGCGGACGGAGAATCAACGGGCGGCCGCCCCACGCGTCCTAGAGCGTCCGGGGGATGCGCCCGGCATCCGGCAGCGCCTGGCGCAGCTGGTCGACGAACTGTTCAATGCGCGCCTTGAGCGCGTCATCGACGTCGAGGAATTCGATGGCCATCCCCGGGACCTGGTTGGTGGGGTTGTCGAATTCGTGCACGCGCGCCACCTTGCCACGCAACTCAAAGGGCACCGGCGTGCCGGGCAACTCCAGGATGAGGCGCACCACCGTGCCCAGCCCGGCCGGGCTGCGGGTGTTGATGAAGATGCCGCCGCGCGACAAGTTGGTGGCCCAGTCGGTGAGAAAGCCGTCAACCGTGGGGTAGCGGTAGGCGACCAGCAGCTCGTGCTGGAGGCGGTCGGCGCGACGCCCGCTGTTGTTGTCCGGCTTGTCCACCATGGCCCGGGCGGAGACCTCCCAAAAAAGAGGGCACCCCCCTTGGGACTTTAGCAGAGGAACCGGGCGGGGTCCGCTAGACGGGCATCTCTCTGAGGTCCGGGGCAATGCGCAAGCGGGGTTCGGTCAAGGCCTGCACCTGCTCCGGGGTGACACCGGCGGCGACCTCCCGCAGAAGGAGCCCTTCCGGCGTCACGTCGATGAAGGCCAGGTCGGTGACGATGTGGTGGACGCACCGTGGGCGTGTGAGTGGGAGCGCACACCGTTTGAGGATTTTGGGCTTGTCCTTGGCGACGTGTTCCATGGCCACGTAGACGCGCTTGGCCCCGGTCGCGAGGTCCATCGCTCCGCCCATCCCCTTCACCATCTTTCCAGGGATGAGCCAGTTGGCCAGGTCTCCCTGCTCGCTCACCTCCATGGCCCCGAGGACGGCGAAGTCGATGTGGCCGCCCCGAATCATCCCGAAGGAGGTTGCCGAGTCGAAGAAGGAGGCTCCCTTCACCGCCGTCACCGTCTCCTTGCCGGCGTTGATGAGGTCCGGGTCCTCCTCCCCTTCCACCGGCCAGGGCCCAATGCCGAGCAGGCCATTTTCCGAGTGCAGCAGGATGTCGATTCCGTGGGGGATGTAGTTGGCAACCAGGGTGGGAAGGCCAATCCCGAGGTTGACGTAGAAGCCATCCTTCAGCTCGAGGGCGATGCGCTGGGCCACCTGCTCACGGGTTAATGGCATGCGAAGTCTCCTGGGGCTCAGCGGCGGGGGCGGACCGTGCGCTTCTCAATCCACTTCTGGTGGTCTCGGCCCTGGAAGATGCGGTGGACGAAGATGCTCGGGGTGTGCACCTGGTCCGGGTCCAGCTCGCCCACCTCCACCAGGTGCTCAGCCTCGACGATGGTGGTGCGAGCCGCCATGGCCATCAAAGGGGAGAAGTTGCGGGCCGTCTTGCGGAAGATGCAGTTGCCCCACTTGTCCGCTTTCCAGGCCCGCACCAGCGTGAAGTCTGCCTTGAGGGGCAACTCGAGGAGGTACTCCCGCCCGTCGATGGTACGCACCTCCTTGCCCTTGGCGATGTCGGTGCCCACGCCGGTTGGGGTGAAGAAGCCGCCGATGCCGCACCCGCCAGCCCGGATGCGCTCGGCCAGCGTGCCCTGGGGGTTGAGCTCCACCTGCAGCTCGCCGGCGAGCAGCTGTCGCTCGAATTCCTTGTTCTCGCCGACGTAGCTGGACACCATCTTCTTCACCTGCCGGGCCTTGAGGAGAATTCCCAGCCCGAGTTCGGTGGTGCCGCAGTTGTTGGAGATGATGGTGAGGTTCTTCGAGCCCTTGCGGTGCAGCGCGGCGATGAGGTTTTCCGGGTTCCCGCATAGGCCGAAGCCGCCACTCATGATGACGGCCCCATCGGGGATGTCCGCGACTGCCGCGTCGGCTGACGCCACAACCTTGTTCATGTGGAGGCCCTAGGGGTGTGTGCGGTGTCCGGAAAGTGCTTTTCAGAGGGGAATTGCATGGCTGTCCATTTCTGGGCAATGCTGGAAGCGCTTCTGGCTATCGCCGGGTGTTAGCCCGGCAGCGGAGTACCCCGTGCCCACACCCGCCCGCGCTGACCGCCTCGCCGCCCTCGGCATTCGCCAACCCTACCCGCAGGGGCTCACGGAGGCCATCCTCCAAAAAGCCCAGACCGTTCCCGTGCCCCGCCGGTACATCGTGACGGACGCCGGCGGCCGGGGCGCGGTGCCCGGCCTCTACATCCGGGTGGGCGAGCAGCGCCCTGGACCCACGGGCTGCCCGGTGGCTGGGCCCGTCACCCTTTACGTGGCGGTGCGGCCACGCGGGTCCGGCAAGCTGCGGCACGTCCGTCTCGGCCCGGTGGCGATGGGCCTCGAGGCCGCCCGTGAGCTGGCCAGCGAGACCATCCGGCAGGCCGCCGCCGGTGTGGACCCTGTGGTGGCCAAGGCCAAGGCGCGCGAGGAAGAGGCCCGCGCCTCGACGCTGCTGGAGTACGCCGAGGGCGACTACCAGCGCCGCCATTTGGCCGGCAACAAGACCGGGGACGTGGACCTGCAGCGCCTCCGGCTGGTGCTGCAGCAGAAGGTCCAGGGCGGCCGGACGCTCGGCAGCATCCGCCTCGGAGAGCTGACGGCCGAGCAGCTGGACGACGCGCTGGCGGCCCGGAAGGCCGAGGGCCTGAAGGCCTCCACCCTTCACCGTAATTGGCGGAGCCTGTGCGCGTGCATTCGGGCCGCGTGGAAGTCCGACCTGCTCGAGGAGCTGCCCTTCAAGACACCCCCACCATCTCTGAAGGGGCAGCGCCCCATCGCGCGGACAAGGTGGCTGGGGAAGGACGACCCGGGCGAGCAGGAGCGATTCGAGAAGGCCCTCCGCCGGGAAGACGAAGAGCTGCAAACCATCATCCGTCTACTGATTCTCACCGGCGCGCGTAGGAGCGAGCTGCTGGGCCTCGAGGAGTCGGAGGTGAGCTGGGCGCGGTCCGTGGCCACGCTATCGCCCGAGCGCAGCAAGTCCGGCCGAACGCGGCACATCCACCTCAATCCCGAAGCGGTGCGGCTGCTCAAGTCCGTCAAGGTGAGAAACCTGGGCGGCGCATTCTGGCCGGGTGCCCGCACCTCCTCGGGCTGGAGCTGCCGTCTCAACAAGGCATGGCGGCGCATCCGGAAGCGAGCGCGGCTGGTGGACCTGCACCTCCACGACCTCCGGCACACGCACGCCGCGCGGCTCCGGCTGTCCGGCGCGTCCCTGGAGATGGTGGCCGCCGCTCTCGGCCACGCGTCCGTCCGGAGCGCCGAGGTCTACTCGAACATCAGCGCCGACGAAATCGCCACCGCCGTGGCCAAGGTGACCCTGTGAAGCGCCAGGAGCACGCGCTGGCGGCCCACCTGAAGGTGTCCACCACCCTCAAGGCCCGGCTGCGCACCGCTAGCCTGGATGACGTGGACCGGCTCGAGGTGGAGGAGGCCCGGCTCCACCGCATCATCGACCGCGACAATCAGACGGACCACCCCGCCATCGCCGCCACCTTCGACGCCGCCCGGGCGCGGGGCCTGGGCAAGATGGCCGCCTACGGCGAAGCCGCCAGCCGGCACGGCTGCAGCGTCTCGAATGTCCGGCGCGCAGTGGCCAACCGAAAAAAGCGCACGCGGCCGATTGCCCAGACTACTTGAGCAAACTGAAACCCTGCTGCAGTGGCCTCCTCATCAGGAGGAAGCACTGCAATGGCAAAGCGCCCCGGAGTCGTTCCACGTACCAAGGCCACCGACGCTAAGCACACCGGCCGGGTGGTCCCCGTCGAGCCTCTCGTCCTCGGCCAGACGGACGCCGCCGCGTTCCTGGGCAAGTCCGTCTCGTGGCTGATGGAGAAGCGCAACCTTGACCTGGCCCTGATTCGGGCCGGGGAGCCGACGCGCGGACCGCGCTGGTACGAGTGGAACGGCACCCCCGTCTACCGCGCCAGCGACCTGGCCAAGTGGTTCGACGCCCACGCCGTCGAGCGTGGGCAAGTCCATTTCCGTGGCAACCCCACGCCGGACAAGTCCGACGCCCCCGCCGCGGCCGGCGCGTGACCGCCGGCACCGTTGTACTGGTACGCCGGCACGCCGGCCCGTTGGTGTCGGCCGAGGCGCTGAGCACCCTGGCCGAGCTGCGCTGGCGCGCCCGGCCGTCCGAGTTGCGCTACCTCACCCCCGCCCGCATGGCGGCCCGGCTGGCCCAGCAGTCGGTGGCCATGCGGCCGGTGCTCCTCCGCCTGTGGCGTGAGGGACACCCGACCACCCTCGCGCCCGACGGCTCCGGCCGTTCCCTTCGCCCTGGCTACTCCACCCACGTCCTCGGCCCGGACGCCCGGTGCCCGGTGTGCCGCGGTGAGGGCGGCCACGTCCGGACCCCTCTTGAGTGATTCAACCCGCAGCACCCGAAAGGAAGCACCCGCAATGCCAAAAGTGAAAGTCCGCAAAGCCGCCGCAGTGACCACCGAGGAGCTGCAGCAAGCCGCCAGCACCATCTACCTCCACGCGCTGAATTGGCACCCCGCGGGCGAGCCCTGGGAGCCTCCCCACCCACAGGAGGAGGTGGAGCGCCTCTACCATGAGGGACACCCCCGCGGGTTTCCGGACAGCCTCGAGTGGGTGGCGCACGTCATCGGCTGGGACTCGCGCTGCCCGGTGTGCAAGCGACAGGCGGCCGCCGTCGCTCAATTCCTGCAGGGGTGGGGGGAGCAGTGGGCCACCGTGCGGGCCGCCCGCCAACCGACGCCGGAGGAGGCTGAGGCCATGAAGCGTGGCGCGGCCAAGTTTGAGGCACGCGCCGAGGTGGTGGCCGACCTGCGACGCACCGGAGCCCTCTGAAAAAACGAAACGGCCCCGGCTCCCCCTCGAGGTGGGGGGAAGCCGGGGCCGGCCGCACAACCCGAAGTCACCCGGACCCGCATCCAGGCCGACCGCACCCCGAAAGTTATCACCCCCGCAGCGAGAGGCCAAAAAGTGAAAGCAGACAAGAGGAAGTCCACCGCGAAGGGGAAGGCCCGGCGCGGTGTACTGGTACAGCCGGCCCCCGGGGCCGCCGCCCTGGAGGCGCTGCTGGAGGAGCATTTCCCCACCCACAAGGCCACCTCCACCGCGGGCGTCTACGCCGCCAAGTGCCAGGCCCATGCGGATGGCAAGGCCTCGCTGACCCTCTCCCTGGCCGACGCCGGCGCTGGCCATCAGCGCCTCCTCCTGCACTGTCACGCCGGATGCGAGTGGGAGGCGCTGCTCGAGGCGCACGGCCTCACCGACGCCGCCGCCCTCACCTTCCCCATCACCGGCATCGCCAGCGCCGCGCCCCCCAAGAATGGCGCGGCCAAGGGTGCCACCGTCACCCCCATCCATGCGCCGGAGTTGAGCGCCCGGGCCGCCAAGGCCCACGCCGCGCTGATGGGAGAACGTCCCTTTGGCAAGGTGCCCACCGCCCTCGACTACCTCACGAAAAAGCGCCGCATCCCCGCCGCCCTGGTGGAGCGCCACCTCCTCGGCCTGGAGCGGGGCGCGCTGGTGTTCCCCTACATCCGGCGCGGCGCAGTGGAATGGCTGAAGTTCCGCGCCCGCGCGGAAAAGAAATTCTGGAGGACGAAGGGGGGCGCGGATTTTCTCTATGGAGTGGACGAGCTGGTGGCCGGGAAGGACGCCATCCTCACCGAAGGGGAGCCGGACAAGCTGAGCGTGGACGCCGCCGGCGCACCCTGCCCGGCGGTGTCGCTGCCCAACGGGACCGAGACGGCCACCGCCGAGGTGCTGGCCCCGTTGAGGGACTGCGCCCGCGTCTTCCTCAGCACCGACACGGACGAGCCCGGCGAGAAAGCCGCGCTCCAGGCGGCCCGGGTCCTCGGCCCCGAGCGCTGCTACCGCCTCACCTTCCCCAAGTACAAGGACGCCAACGACGCCCTGCAGGCCTTCGGCCTGGTGAAGTTCAAGCGGCTGCTGGCCAAGCGGCTGAAGGCCGCCAAGCCCATGACGGTTGCCACTACGGCCGAGGAGGGCGAGGAGCCGGCCGCCGCCAGCCACCCGGACTGCCCCAAGAAAGTCACCTTTGCGGAGGTGGTGGCCGCCTGGACGGGGACGTGGGGCTGGCAGTTGTCCCGGCCCTTCAACGGGCCGCTGGAGTACGACCTCCTGAAGCATCAGCCAACGTTTGGCAGGGTGCCGGCCAACGTGGACGACGCGGTGGCCGCCATGCGGGTGGAGGCCGGGGAGCGCGGCCACAAGTTCACCGACGCCGACACCCACAAGGCGCTGATGGCGGTGGCCCGCCGCGCCACCTTCCACCCGGTGGCCGAGCGCCTCAAGGCCCTGCCGGCCTGGGATGGGGTGACGGACTTCCTCGAGCTGCTGGCCACCGAGACGCTGCACCTGCCGGTGGAGGACACGCTGTCGCGGGCGCTGCTGCGGCGCACGTTCATCGGCGCTGTCGCCCGGGCAATGGAGCCCGGCTGCAAGCTGGACACCGTGTGCATCCTCGTGGGCGACCAAGGCGCGCTTAAGTCCACTTTTTTCGAGCTGGCCGCCGGCGGCCCGGAGTTTTTCTCCGACACCGCCGTGGACCTGAAGCACAAGGATGGGCTGATGCAGGTCCAGGCCGTTTGGTTCTACGAGTGGAGCGAGCTGGAAACCAAGCGGCGCAGCGACGAGAGCGCGGCCAAGGCCTTCCTCTCGGCCCGGGTGGACAAGTTCCGCGCCCCCTACGGCCGCACCGTCGAGGAGCACCGGCGCGGGTGCATCATCGTCGGCACGACCAACGCCGACAGGTTCCTGACCGACCCCACCGGCGCACGCCGTTACTGGCCCATCACGCTACCGAAGGGGAAGCGGCTAGGCCTGGGCTGGTTCCGGAAGCATTGGGGCGAGGTGTGGGCGCAGGCTCTCGACCTGTACCGGAAGGGTGAGCCCTGGTGGCTGGACGCCGGGAGCACGCTGGACAAGCTGCTGGTGGAGCGCCAGCACACCGACAACCGCGTGGTGGACGACCTGGAGGAGCGCGTCCTGGCCGCCGCGGCCAACCCCTCGACGTGGAGCAGTGGGTCCGGCTGCAGTCTCACCGAGCGCCTCTCCACCACCGCGGTGGCAGACCTGGCCGCCAAGGGACTCGGGCTCCTCGAGCTGGCCAAGCTGGACGCGACCCGCGGCGGCACCACGGACCAAATCCTCGCCGGGGCCTTCGACGGAAACACTAACTACATCGGCAAGCACGGCCTCCACGACCGCGTGCGACACATCCTCGAGCTGGCCGGCTGGACGCGGAAGCGCTGGACCCTGCACCCGCTGCTGGAAGATGAGCCCTCAGCACGCTGGCGACATAAGGACTGGCCGGCCGGGAAGCGCGGCAATCCTACCTTTCGCAAGTCCCTCGGGGCCGGTTTTTGAGCCCCACCAATCCCGCGAGTGGGGACCTATTCCGCGAGGGGGTCCACCCGCCTGGAGCCTCGCGCGCCGAAACCACGCGCTCCGCCACCTGGGCAGGCCGACGGCCGCGGGCTCCAATTCTGCTAGCTGAATTGGCCGAAACCGTGACCGTTGGCGCGTCGAATTCTTCAGCAATTTCCACAATTCCTCCAATTCAACCAATTCACCGTCTCTTTTCTAGAGAGTTAGTTGAGAGGAGCGGAGAGGGAGCGAGTGAGCGTGTGCATTGCATATAGGAAGTTTGGGGAAGGACCCCCGCGGAATTGCGGAATTGGGCCGGACCACCGGCCGCTGTCGCCAACGGATGGGAGAGTGAGGCAATGAGCAGAGAGGCCAAGCGGGTGCATTTCGAGAGGAAGTCGCGGAAATTCGCGTGTCGGCTCGACGCCGAGCAGGAGGCGCGCCGGGCCGACATGGTGGAGAGGATTCTCCACTGTGTCGCTCGACTCGGCTCGCGCGACTCGTGGGTGGTGCTGGGGGCGATGGCGACCGGCTGTAGGAAGGACGCCTGTGGCGACCGCATCGACACTGCTGTCCAGGCCGTGGTGATGGCGCTGGCCGCGGATGAGACACGCGAGGAAGCCGCCGAGCTGGTGGAGGCGACGCTCGCCGGCACGGACTTTCCCCCCGTGCCATGCGCTACGTGCGGCCGTCCTACCTGTGGGGCGCTCGTCCTGGCCGACCCGGTGCGCAACGTTGAGGACTTCCCCGCCGTCGCCGTCGAGGTCGCCGCCGCCTTTGTCTCTAAATTGGCAGCGCTGGCCGAGTAGGCGACGCTCGAGGCTGGAGACCAACCAATGGCAGAACGATTCGCAGTCATCATCAGTGGAGTGGGCAGGCTCGGCGCGCCGTCCATTCGCATGCTGCAGCGTGCGTGCACCGCGCTGGCCGAGGCCGAGGCTGGCGTGCGCGTCCTCGAGGCCGTGTGCGGTGGCATCGGCTGCCCGCGTCCGGTGGACGTGCTGGCTTTCGAGGGTGACGAAGGCGCCCGCGTGCCGTTCTCACGCTAGATTCGGTCGAATGAAAGCCGCCCACAACCGAGTCAAAGTGTTGTTTGCAGTAGCCACTGCCCTTTGCACGATGGCGCTCGCCACAGAGGCTACCCCACACGCTTCGACGGTAATTGTCCGCTCGATACGCTCAGCGGCCAACCAAGAGGCGACTCGTAAGACAGTACGGGTGCGCTGGGTCGCGGGTCTGGGAACGAAGCAACCCGACCAGGTGACTGTCGCGGCATTCCCGGGTTACCGGAACGGCGATGCCGTCGGCTTTCGGGATACCGGCGGTCACCAGGAAGCCAAGCTAGCCTCTCCGGGCGTTCACGACTTCACGTTCGCCGAGCTCGACCGGGACCATCCACAGGTAATTGCCGTATTTGCGGATGGGTTCTACGACGGCGAGGTCTTCGTCGATTCGGGCGACATCGAGGTAGAAGTCATCCTCCGACACAAGTTCTGAGTTCTGCAACAGTCGCTCTGGCCGGTGGCACGACGGGCAGCCCCAAGGTGGACGCTGATGACCCTACCTCACCTGCATCATCTCGCCGCTCTCTGTCAGCGGCGTACTCCCTTGAAACGACTCACACTATCGATGCTACCCGTGCTGCTCGCCTGCGCAAGCAGCGCACCGGCACCGACCACGCCAGCAGGCAGTGATTCGGACCGTGACTTGGTCGTCGAGGTTTCAATCAGGTACCTACTGGAGAGGCGAGAGAAGACCAAGCTTTACTGCCTCGAGGTCGAGGATGCGCCACCCACGGAGCGCCTGCTCGACACATTCAGAGGGAGCGGCGGTCTCCTCATCTCAGCCAATCTCGCCGACTGCCCCATAGGCGGACCCTACTACACGCTGTACGCAGCGGAGATAGTCATCGTCGGCAACTCTGCGACCCTTCGCGCTGGTATTCTCTACCAAAGTGGCCATGTCATCGAGCTAAAGAAGCAGGGAGGCGTGTGGCGGATCGTTGCTGTGCCGCACTCGTACCAAGCGCGCCTGTAAAACAAATCCCGACTCGTATCGGCTACGAGTCCAAGTCCGCCCTGGAACCGACTGCTCACATCCAAGTCACTTAACTTCCTAGACGTACCTGGAGACCGCTGCTGAGGTAGCGACCATGCGTTTTCCAATCCTAGCGGCAGCAACGGTACTCACGTCTGCCTGCACAGGGATGACTGGTGTCGTTCAGCACCGAATGGCTGCCGACTACAACTGCCCCGCTGAAACAGTCACTGTCACCCGTCTGCCGGGAAGCGCGTACCGTGCCGATGGCTGTGGGCACACGGCAACGTTCGTCTGCACCCTGCCCGACGGCGTCCCCGCCTGTGTGAAGGAAAGCGCATCTGTTTCGACGCCCGGAACAGATGCTGTTAGACCGACGACGGCGAGCTACCAGCCGCCACGCTTGGGCACATTCATCGTCCTCGACAACTCCTCGTCTGAATGTGCGGCGTTTCGGCGGCTAGAAAAGCCGTCTCACTCCGGCAAGACCGCGACGAGGTTCATTTTTGGCACCATGTCCGGCATTACACCTGGGGAGAGAGTGGTGCTGACGGCATACCACGGAGATTTCTCTTCGCTCTCGGACGTCGTTGAAATCGCTTCTAGTGAAGTAAGGCCCGACGGCTCCTTCATCGTCTCCCTCTATGAATGGGACCTATCTATGCTTCAAGTTGCACCCACACTTCACAGGACGGTGGAGATCTTCTCAGCGACCAAAGAGCTGTGCGTTCGAATCCCGCTCATAGCAGAACACCTAGAAGGTCCGGCCAGCGGAGGATGAATGGTCTATACGGCCCCTAGGCGGGCCAGAATCTCTGCGCGATGGCACGAGCACCCGCTCGGTGGTCGCGGATTCTCGTTTTCCTAAGAGAAAAAGCGGGCCACGGGGTCGGTCATGGCGAGGGGCGATGTTCGCGTCCCGTGGAAGAGCGGCTACACTGCTTTCATGCGCTAAAGGGGGGATACCCATGAAATCACTTCTAGCCGTTGGTCTTCTCGCCGTCGCGTGCAGTAGCGAGAGCGTCATCGCGATTACGCCAACGGCACTGTTCACGGGCGCCGTAAACACCACCTTGACCGTCGGCGTGGCTGCAGGGGGCTATCCCGGGGGCACGTTCCCCACTGACGGCGGCTCGATAGTGGTCGACCCGACCTTAGGCATCAGCATTAGCGCTCCCTCTTCGGGGGGGAGCTTCCCGTTGGGGTTCACCTTCTGGGCGTTCGTGACGCCGCCAGGAACAACTCTCCAGCCCGGCACGTTCACCGACCAAAACGCGATGTATGCAACGACCTTTTTTAGCGATTTTACTACACCGGACGCAGGATCGAGTTGGTCCCAGTTTTTTCAGTCGCAGAGGCCGCCCGAGATAGGCAGCTTCAGCCTGACAATCACGTCCGCGGGTCCCGTTTCCAATCCCGACGGTGGGACGCTTGGCCCGGGTGATCCGAGGGAGTGGGCGACCCCGCACGGCTATTACTCCGCGACGATGACGCCGACGACAGAGCCCGATGCCGGGTCCGTAATGGTCAACGTCACGTTCTGAGCGGCGGCCCGCGCAGCGCTGGGCAGTCGGCGGGTTGCAATCCGCGCGCGAGGCTTAGAGCGGACACCCGCGCCTCTGCTCCGGAGGATGTGCGGAACGAATTTCCCCGGCCAAGCGGCTCGGGGGACACTCGCGAGACAGCCAAGGAATACGAGGGAGTCCCCGTGCCGCGAGGTGAACACCGCAGGAAGACGCTCGCCGAGAAAACCGCCGTCGGGACCGTCAACGTCACGAAGGAACGCCGATTCGCCCGGCAAGCCGCTGCGGTGGCGGCCGTGGAGCGCGCCAACGCCGCCGAGGTGCCACCACCGCCAAAGGACCTACGCCGGGCCGAGGTGCCCGTGTGGCGCGAGCTAGCCGAGCAGATAAACGCCGTCGGCTCCTACACCCCTCAGTCCCTCACCACGCTCCGGGCACTGGTGACCGTGACGGCCCGGCTCCGTGACCGGAAGACTTCGCCCAGGTCCATCCCCAGCCTGAGCACCACACAGGCCAGGCACCTGGCCTCATTCGGTCTGGACCCGGCCACACGCGCCCGGCGCGTCGTCGCCGAGCTGGAGCACCCCGCTGAGGAGCGCTACCCCTGGGAACCCATGCCCTTCGCCGAGCAAGAGCGCATCCGGCGCGAGGAGGACCCGGACTTCTTCCGGCCGCTTCCACCCTTCACCCGGGAGAACTACCCGGAAGCCTACGGGCCGCCCATCAAGGGCAAGTGACACCGCGAGATACCACCGTGGAGTGGTGCCGGGATTAGAGAGCTGGTATGCTTTCCAGGTAATTCACGTTTTACTTGGAGGCGCGGTGCGGCCCGCGGTGTCCGTTGGAACGCTGACAAGTCACGCTGAGCGCTCAGCCAAGCCACGCGCTTGTCCGCTGCGCCCATCCGCCCAGCATTGGCGACTCCACCACCGTCCGGACCAGTCCGTAGCGGTGGTGACTTTCACTCCCGGCCAGCCGGGACGCGCGGCACCTCACCGGCCAGCCAGGGAGACGACAAACCACCATCCGAGGAGCTGAGAGAATGTCCCGCAACACCGTCCAGAATTTCACCGACGCGCTTGCGCGAGCGGACCAGGAAGTCACCGAAGCAACCAAGGCCCACGACGCCAAGGCCGCCAAGCGCGCCCTTCAAGTGGAGCGGGGCGAGTCCCTGGAAGTCCGGACCGCCAGCCGCCACGCCCTGGACGTGGCCACCGCCAAGGTGAGCAACGCTCAGCGCCGGCGCGACAACGCCGCCGAGCTGGCCGAGGTGGCCAAGGTGGAGGCCAAGGTGGAGGCCAAGGCGCTGGCCAAGGCCGACGCCACCGCCGACGCCCTGGTGGTGGCCGAGGCCAAGGCCCTGGAGGGCTTCCTGGCCGCCATTGAGTCCGCGCGCCCGGCCCTGGCAGGCATCGAGAAGGCCGCCGAGGCGGCGCGCATCGGCGCGGGGGGTGTCACGCCGAGCGTGCGGAACCTCCTGGGCGTCTACGCGCCACCCGGCGACCTCGACGGTCTGGCCGCCGCCACGCCGGTGGCCATCGTCCGCCGTTTCCTCCGGGTGCTGGAGAACCGGGAGCTGGCAATCAGCATGGCCAACAACCACGCCACCACCCCCAACGCTGGCAAGCCCTGGCCGGCGTCGTTCAACCTCACGACCGTCGAGGTTCCGGCGCTGGTGAGGGTTTACCTGTGAAGCCCGCCCACGCCTTCCGGCAAGTTGGCAACACCGAGGCGCTGCACCGCTACTTCAGGGACCGCGCCCTGGCCGAGCTGCGCGCCGGCGCTGGGAAGCCGGGCACCGAGCGCCACGCGCCCGGGCTGCAGTGCTTCATCCGGTACGCCGACCGGGTGGAGGAAGTTACCCCCGGCCGGGCGCGTACCAGTACGCCGGCGGCCAAGCCCAAGGGCACGCTGTCGGTGGGCGAGCTGAGCGCACAGATGGAGGCCGTCCGCACCGGCATCTACAACCGGACGCCCGCGGGCCGTGCCCGCCAGCGGATTCGGGACATGGAGCGGCGCATGGGCGAGCTGGAGACGGAGCGCTTGGTGAGCGAGGGCCGGCAAGTTTTCGCTGACCTGATGGCCCGGAACCGGCGGCGCTAGTGCCGGCCTGGACCTTCACCATCACCGGCACCAGGCCGACGCCATCGGTCAAGCCGCTGCTGAGGTCGATTCTGCAGGGTGCCGGTGGCGACAACGTGCCCACCCTCACCAGCGCCACCGTCATCACCGACGCCGGGGACGGGAGCGACCCCAGCACCGAGGACCTCCTCGCCGGAATTTCGGACGGGGACTTTTGAGCAGCACCGCGGGGACAATCCGCCCCCGCGTTCACGCAGTCTGTTGGAGACGGTAGCAATGGCCCACCTGAGCGCAGCACAGGCAAGACACCCCAACCGCTGGCAGTCGTTTGGCTCCTTCCTCCTGGCAGTGAAGCGCGCCGCCCGGCCGGACATTGGCCCGGTGGACGCCCGCCTGGACCGCGTGATGGCCAGCGCCGGGCCGCCATCACAGGAGGCGGCGGGTGGGGACGGCGGCTTTGCGGTGCCCCCGGACTTCCGCGTGGACTTGGCCCAAAAGCTCACGGCGGAGGAGTCGCTGCTGGCCCTCTGCACCCGGACGGAGACAACCTCCAACGTGGTGGCCTGGCCGGGTGACTTCCAACCGCCCTGGGCGTCCACGGGAATTGTTGCCGCGTTCACCCCCGAGGGTGCGGCCGACACTGAGAACAAGCTGGCGCTCGGCCTTCGTACCGTGCGGCTGGGGAAAACAATTGTGAGCGTCGAGGTCACGGACGAGCTGATGGAGGACGCCTCCGCGCTGGAGGCTTTCGTCCGGAAGACGGCCGGGGACCGGCTGGTGTGGCATTTCAACAGGGAGCTGGTGAACGGCTCCGGGCCGAGCGCCCTGGGCGTCCTCAACGCGCCGGCGCTCATCACCACCGCGAAGGAGTCCGGGCAGACGGCCGCCACCGTGGTGCACCTGAATCTCTCCAAGTCCTGGGCGAGCCTCTACCCCTCGAGCAAGCGCAAGCCCACCACCGTGTGGGTGGTGTCGCCAACGGCGGAGGCTCAAATCCAAGAGCTGGTCAGCCCCATCGGCGCGCCGACCCTTCAGTATTCCGACGACGACGGGGTGCCGCGGGTTTTCGGCGCGCGCGTCATTGTCTCGAGTGCCTGCCAGCCGGTGGGCACCCCCGGGGACGTGGTGCTGGCGGACTTCTCGCAAGTGCTGGCCGCCACGCGGCCGGGCGTGGTGAAAGAGGACCTCTCCCTGGACGTGTACTTTGACCAAGGCGTCAACGCCTTTCGTTTCTCGTGCCGGTGGGCCGCCATCCCCATGTGGGCCGCCGCCGTCACCGACTACAAAGGCGGCGCGAGTCTCTCGCCGTCCGTGGTGGTGGCCGCGCGCCCGTAGGCCATGCCCTCTTCCCTTCCCCGCCTCGCTGTCCATTCAGGCACCGGGCCGCCGGGGAGTGACGGAGTTGGGCAACGTGGAAGCCTTCCAGATGAGTGGGGACGCGGCGAGCACTGACGGACACCGGGGCCGCGTCCTCGGGCAGATTGCAGACCGCCTGGCCGTCGAGGACGCGGCCCGCAAGGAATGGCTGGACCGGGAGCTGCGCGAGCGAGCCCGGTGCTTCCGGTGCGGCGCGTCCTTGAATGATGAGCACGGCGGGTACACCGGGTGTTGCAGCAAGCGCCGCTGCCGGATGGCGGCCGCCGCCCTGGTGGGCCCCGAGGCCGTGGCCACGCTGCGGGCCGCCGGCACTGCCAAGGCGCGCCTGTACCTCGCCCGGCGGCTGGCAGGCCTGCCACCGGCCCGACGCAGGCCGACGCCCCGGCGCTGCCCATGAAAGCCGGCCACCGTCGCCACCCTGTCCGTCCGGGTGGGCGAGCTGGAGGCCACCGTCGAGGCTTTCCGCATCCAAGTGGCTACCCAAGGAAAGGCCCGCCCGCCCGACCTCCAGGCGGAAGTACCGGGCCACACCGGTCCTTTGAGTCCACAGGAGCCCGCAACCAAAGCCCCGGGCACCACATGGCCCAGTGCCGCGCTGACGGGATAAAGGCTGTGGTTGGGCGCCTCCCGGGATGAGCCAACCCGTCAACCGGCCGGTGCCCGCCCACTGGCTCGGTGTAGGCGGATGCGTCTATATTAAGACTCATGGGTAGGCGAACGCAGCCAGATTTAGTGACAGTGCCCAGATGAGCCCCCCGCTCGACGATGCCCTGTACCTCCGCGCTGGGGTCGTGTTCACGCCGTCGGCTCCGGTCCGGCAAAAGGACCTCTTCGCGGGGCGCATGAAACAGATTGCGGCACTGCTCGATACCCTTGGGACACCGGGACAACATGCTGTCGTTTACGGCGAGCGCGGGGTCGGCAAGACGAGCCTGGTTTCCACCTTTGGCGCCATCGTGGGTTCGACCAACGCGCCGCTCGTGCGCGAGAATTGCCACGCCGACGACACCTACGCCCGCATCTGGAGTCGGGCGCTCGAAAGCGTCGAGACCTCCATCGTCCGCAAAGCCCTCGGCTTCACTGACGCGGAGTTTCAGGAGGTCAAGACGCTCCTGAGCCAGGTGATGCGGTACGACGAGAAGGGTAACCCGACGGCCACGCCGGATGAGGTGGTCCGGGTACTGCGAAAGGTCCACCAGCCCATCGTCTTCGTCTTTGATGAGTTCGACCAACTGACGGACGAGTCCGTCTCCAGGGGTTTCGCCGAGACCATCAAGGCTCTCTCCGACTACGTGGCGCCGGTCAAGGTGGTCCTGGTTGGCGTGGCCGACAGCGTTGACTCGCTGATTTCGGCACACGGGAGCATCGAGCGAGCGCTTAGGCAGATACGAATGCCGAGGATGGCCGAGAGCGAGCTGGTTGAATTCATCAACAAGGCGACCGAACAGCTAGGAATGACCTGCGCGGAGGACGCCAAACTGAGGCTGGTCCGCCTGTCCCAGGGCCTCCCCCACTATGCCCATCTGCTGGGGCTGCACTCGGTACGCCACGCCATCGTGCTCGAGCGGCCGGAGGTGAATCTGGCCAGTCTCGATGCTGGGATAGCGGCTGCTCTGGATTCAACAGAGCAGAGCCACGTCAACGCGTACCTGCAGGCTACTTCGAGCAACCGGCCGGACGCGCTCTTTAAGCAGGTGCTCCTTGCGTGCGCCCTTGCCGAGGTTGATGACCGCTGGGCTTTCACGTCCGGCGCCCTGCGCGTCCCGCTAAAGGCCATGGGACACCCGATGGCAATACCGGCGTACGCCGGACACCTAAACAAGTTCACGACCAGTGCTCGAGGGCCGGCTCTGCGACGGCTCGGCGGGCGTCGGCAATACCGCTACCGGTTCATGCGGCCGCTGTTGCAGCCTTACGTGGTCCTCCGCAGCATCTCGGAGAACATCATCTCCGCGGCCGCCGCCGAGAAGTTGCTTGCGAAGGCCTCCGGGGAGCCGGGGCACGGGAGCCGGGCTCACCATTGACTGCAACCTCCGGCGCCCCGGCAAGAGGCCCGGCCGCCATGACGCTGCGCCTTACGGCGGACACCCTCTCGGTTCTCGACGGGCTAACCGCACAGCGCCACATTCCACGCACTACGCTGGTCAGGCTTGCCATCCTGTACCTCGGTCGACACCCGGACGCCGTTCTCTCGGGCAAGAAGCGCTAGCAGCACTTCGCCGAGGAGGTTGGCAAGCCCTCGCCGGTCAATGAATTGCTGCACGGCATCCTGTTCGGCGACTTTCACCGCGCGCTGTGCGGCCTCGCGCCCGTGGTCGCCATCCGAGCGCGTACCGTAGCTTGCGCCCGCCATGGTCGAGCCGGGGCTGTGGTGGGGAGCCACGGTCCGAAGAACGGGCCGGGGCGGACGCCAGGACCCACCCCCTGCGAAAAAGATCTGGGAGGCGGCTGTCGGCGCGCGTGACCCGCCTGAGAAAACCTACGGTTCAGGAGAGTCGGGATGTCACTTCGCGG
Organism: uncultured delta proteobacterium; assembly: GCA_963711265.1. Lineage (GTDB taxonomy): Bacteria > Myxococcota > Myxococcia > Myxococcales > Myxococcaceae > JADGRA01. The sequence goes on along the minus strand of CAVQDL010000012.1, from coordinate 56,315 downwards.
GGGTCTTTGGGACCCTGGGGTAGTCTTTGAAAGGCGACTCGCAGAAGTAGGTGCAACACAGGGCAACGTTGGTAGGCGGTCCGCCGTCCGCCCGGCTGAACCACCATCGCGCCTCGTTCGTTCCATCCCGACAACGGAGTGTCTGCGGCGTGCTGCAGTACTCCTGGGCGGCCCGCCGATCGTCCGCCTCGCTGACCCCACACGCCTCTAGAGAGCTTTCATCGAGTTCCCAGTACGTCACAACCGCACCCACGCCGGGGGTCCTGTAGCAGCCCAGGAGCACGAGAATGAAGGCCAACGTCTTCGGCTTCATGCGCACGCCCAGCCTAGCCCGCCTCTGACCTGCGGGTGGCCCGGTTCAGCTTCACTTTGCCCTCATGGCCGCCAAGAAGCCCAAGCTCGACGTTCAGGAAGAATTCGACCTCGTGGAGGCGTGCCGCCTGGCCACCCCCGAGGCACTGCAGGCCATGCAGAACCTCGTCCGGACGAGCGAGAACGCGGCGGCCGTGGCGCGCGCGGCGGAGACCATCATCGCCTACGGCCACGGCCGGCCGCAGCAGTCCGTGAAGGTCGAGCGGGTCGAGGCGGGGAATGGGGGGGATCTCCGACGGCGGCCAAGCGTCTTTAGCGCGTGCGTCCGGGCAGCGTCGAGGCTATCGCCAGCAGCACGGAGTCGAACCCGGCGGCGTGTTTCTGGGCGCCAGCCTTGTCGATCGAGTAGACGCTTTCTGGATGGACGAATCAGCGCCCTACCTGGTGCAGCTTCGCGAACTGGAGAGGCGCCGAAATCAATTCTTTGCCCTGTGGTTCGGCGTCGCCGCAAGCGTCCTAGTGCTCACCTTTCTTCAGATCGTCCGCAAGAGCGACGGCTCTGTCTTCGGCGCTTCCTTCGGCGTTTTTTTCCGCGATGCTTTCGGCGGTGCCTTCCGGTACGGCTCGTCCATCATTTTCACGGGCGTCTTCGCTGCCCTCTACTTGCGAGTACGTTGGTTTCCCTGCCCTCGGTGCTCGAACCCCTTCATGACCCGCCGACGGCGCCTTCACCCGTGGACGGGCAAGTGCTTGCACTGTGGGCTGCCGGCTCTTGACTCGTTGTAGGGTTTCGCACATCCCCGAAACGTCCCCTGGGCCACTCTTCAGAGGAGAGGCGCTAACTTCAGGGTCTAGCGCCCGAAACGGCATCCAGGTTCGAGTTTGGTGCTCGGGTGGCTCGCGCGCGCTGACGCTCTGCTGACGCCGGACCGGGGCCCCAGGCACGGACGCTGCGACGGCTTCATTGACCCGTAGAGAGGCCAAGGCGATCGCCCCTCTTTCGGCAGTCGACGCTGGTCCAGGAGCGAGGCCCCCGTCGATAGCCCGGCCGATAGCCCGGGACGGCGGCCAGGGCTTTCCCCCTATGAAAACGTACCGGTCCCCATGACCTTGTTCATGTCAACGCTCCAGGGAGGCGCACGGCGACCGGGCGGCCCGAAAGGGGCTTGTACGTCAGGAGCGCCTGCCGCCGCCACAGCCCGACGCGGGGGAGTGCGGTAGGCGGGCCTCCCGCGGGCGGGCTGGCGCCCGCACCAGGCCCACGGCTAGCCACCGGCGCTTCTCGCGTCTTGGGGCAAGCCCTCGAAACGGCAGGCCGGGCACTGCCGGAGGTCGAGGACGGCACTCATCCACTTCCAGACGGCGGCCCGGGTGAGCACGCGCCACACCACGGCAGTCCGGCAGCGCGGGCAGCGCGCCCAGAGGCACATGAGGGCGAAATTGGCGACGGCCAGGATGAGCAGCAGCGGGCTGCGTCGCCCACCTCCCAGCATCAGCCCGATGCCACAGGCGATGAAGCCCGCGGCCGGCAACTCGTAGCGCCAGCGCTGGCCGGTCCGCAGCAGAAAGCCCGGTGGCGGTGGGAGACTGCTGGCCACGGGCGCGGGGCGGCTACGGCCGCTCCACCATCAGCGCGATGCCCTCTCCGCCGCCGATGCAGAGGGAGGCGACGCCGCGCTTCTTGTTGAAGTCCTTCATCGCATACAGAAGCGTGGTGAGGATTCGCGCTCCCGAGGCGCCGATGGGATGACCGATGGAGGTCGCGCCTCCGCGGACATTCACCTTGGCCGGGTCCAGCTTCAGCAGCTGGTTGTTGGCGATGCACACCACGGCAAAGGCCTCGTTGATTTCCCAGAGGTCGACGTCGCCGGTCTTGTGGCCTGTCTTGGTGAGCAGCTTGTTGATGGCGTCGGCCGGAGCGATGGTGAACTCGACCGGCTTTCGCGCCGCGGTGGCGTGGCCGACGATGCGTGCGAGAACGGTGCGCCCCTCCGCTTTGGCCCGCTCGGCGGTCATCAGCACCAGCGCTGCCCCGCCGTCGTTGATGCTGGAGGCGTTGGCCGCGGTCACCGTCCCGTCCTTCTTGAAGACGGGCTTCAGCGTGGCAATCTTCTCGGGCCTGGCCGACTTCGGGCCCTCGTCGTCGCTGACGAGGATGGGGTCGCCCTTCTTCTGGGGCACGCTCACGCCAACAATCTCCGCCTTGAAGCCCCCTTCCTTCTGGGCGCGGATGGCGCGGTTGGTGGACTCGAGGGCGAATTCATCCTGAGCGGCGCGGCTGATTTTGAAGTCCGCCGCGCACGCCTCGGCGCACATGCCCATGTGCTGCTGGTTGTAGACGTCCCACAGCCCGTCCAAAATCATCGCGTCCTTGAATTCCACGTTGCCCATGCGGGAACCCGTCCGCATCGTGTGAGAGATGTACGGGCTGTTGCTCATGGATTCCATGCCGCCGGCTACCACCACCTCGGCGTCGCCCAGGGCGATGGCCTGGGCGGCGCTCGCCACGGCCTTGAGGCCGGAGCCGCACACCTTGTTGAGGGTGTTACACGGCACGGTGTCAGGCAGCCCGGCGAAGAGGGCCGCCTGACGGGCGGGGGCCTGGCCGACGCCCGCCTGCAGGACGTTGCCCATCCAGACCTCGTCGACCGCGGAGGCCGGCACGCCAGAGCGCTCCAGGGCAGCCTTGATGGCCAACGCCCCCAGCTGTGGGGCGGTGAGGGGCGAAAGTCCGCCCAGGAAGGAACCGACCGGCGTCCGAGCCGCTCCAACGATGACTACTTCGCGCGCCATGACGTGCCTCCTGTGCGGGCCAGGCGGCCCGCCGTCATTTGCTTATGCAGCCCGACTCCACCGGGGTCAAGGTGCAGCCAAGCTCGCTTCCCTGCCCTGCTCCGGGGGGTGGGTGCCTCCTGACGCGGAGGGCCAAAGCCCCGCCGAGGCAGCGCGCAAGAAATGCGAAGGGCCGGACCCCGCGTGGCGGAACCCGGCCCTCGGCTTGCTTCAGGGAAAGCCGCTCAGCGCTTCAGCTTGCTCCCCATGACGTCGCCCAGCCGGGCACGACTGCCCTCGGCCTGCTTGCGCAGGTACTCCTTGTAGTCATCCCCACCCTCGTGCAGCAGCGCCTTCATGGAGAGCGCCACCTTGCGGTCCTGGGTGTTGATGTCAATGACCTTGACCTCCACCTCCTGGCCCTCGGTCACCACGTCGCGCGGGTTCTCAACGCGCTCGTCCTTGAGTTCCGAGACGTGCACCAGCCCTTCGATGCCCGGCTCAATCTCCACGAAGGCCCCGAAGTCGGTGGTCTTGGTGATTTTGCCCTTGATGCGGCTGCCCACCGGCACGCGCTCGCTCAGCGTGTCCCAGGGGTCCGGATGGAGTTGCTTGATGCCCAGCGAGAAGCGCTCGTTCTCGACGTCGATGTTGAGCACCACCGCCTCAACCTCGTCACCCTTCTTGAACATCTCGCCCGGATGCTTGATGCGCTGCGTCCAGGAAATGTCGGACACATGCACCAGGCCGTCCACGCCCTCCTCGACGCCGACGAAGATGCCGAAGTCGGTGACGTTGCGGACCTGACCCTTGATTTGGGTGCCGATGGGGTACTTGTCCTCGAGCAGCGTCCACGGGTTCTGCTCGGTCTGCTTCATCCCCAGGGCGATGCGCTTGGCCTTCGGGTCGATGTCGAGCACGACCGCCTCGACGTCCCGGCCCACTTCGAGGACCTTGCTTGGGTGCTTGAGGCGCTTGTTCCACGACATTTCGGAGACGTGGACGAGTCCCTCGACGCCCTGCTCGATCTCGACGAAGGCGCCGTAGTCGGTGAGGCTGACCACCTTGCCGTGAATGCGCGTGCCCACCGGGTACTTCTCGTCGGCCCGGTGCCAGGGGTCCTCCTGAATCTGCTTGAGGCCGAGGCTGACACGTTCCTGGGTGGAGTCGAACTTGAGCACCACCACCTTCACTTCGTCGCCGACGTTGAACATCTCCGAGGGGTGCCCGATGCGGCCCCAGGACATGTCGGTGATGTGCAGAAGCCCGTCGATGCCGCCCAGGTCGATGAAAGCGCCGTAGTCGGTGAGGTTCTTCACCACGCCTTTCAGCACGGCACCCTCGCGCAGGTTCTTCAGCGTCTCCTTCTTCAGTTCCTCGCGCTGCTTTTCAAGCAGCACGCGGCGAGAGAGGACGATGTTGCCGCGCTTCTTGTTGAACTTGATGACCTTGAACTCGAAATCCTTGCCCAGGTACTGGTCGAGGTTCCGCACCGGGCGGATGTCCACCTGGCTTCCGGGGAGGAACGCCTTGACGCCGATGTCGACGCTGAGGCCGCCCTTCACCCGACCGACGATGACGCCCTTGACGATTTCATCCCGCTCACAGGCGGCGGAAATCTCGTCCCAGATGCGCATCTTGTCGGCCTTCTCCTTGGAGAGGACGACCATGCCGGTGTCGTTTTCCCGGCTCTCGAGCAGCACCTCCACCGGGTCACCCGCGTGCACGGTGACTTCGCCGCGCGGATTGGTGAATTCCCCAATGGGAATCTGCCCTTCGGACTTGTAGCCAATGTCGACGACCGCGTAGTCCTTGGTCACCTGCACCACGGTGCCCTTGACCAGGTCGCCTTCCTTCAAAAGTCCGTCGTGTCCGCGGTCCTTGAGAGAAGCTTCGAAGAGCGCGGCGAAATCTTCCTCGCCGTCCATACCGACCGGCTGGTTCACGTTCTGCTGCATGAAAAAGTTATCCTTCGGGTACTGCAACCGCCCCAGGGGTTGGCAATGCTTGGACAGACCTCGGCGTGGGGTTCAAGCACCGGGGCTGCCCATGGCCCAGCCCTCCAAGCTAAGGAGGCCAGAGGCGCGCGCAACCTAGGCGCGGCCTCCGGGTGAGGTCAAGCCTACCCGCCCCCTTGGCGGGCAGGGTGCCCCCTGGCTAGCCCTGGGGCGGGGTACCCGAAGCGCTCCCCGGGGCGGGAATAGCAATGACGAGCGAGGCCGCACGTACAGCAGTCATGCACGCCCTGCTTCCCCGCGCTGCCCTGCTGGCGGCCACCCTCCTCGTCCTTCCCGCCCGTGCCGAGAGCGTCAACCGACCGGTGCAAGGCTTCACCCAGGTGGAGTTGCGCCTCCCGCTGGACGTCACCATCCGCCCAGGCAAACAGGTCTCCTTGGTGCTGGACCTGCGCGACCCCGACAACGCCAGCAAAATCTCCACCGAAGTCCATGGCGACACGCTGGTCATCTCCAGCAACGAGCACTCGCTGCACCTTCACGGGAAGAACACCGCCACCCTCACCCTGCCCGACTTTCGGGGGGTCTCCGTCGCTGGCAGCGGGGACGTTGACGTGGAGGGTTTTGACCGAAAGGGCGACGTTGCCCTCAGCATCTCGGGCTCGGGCGACATCCGCTACAGTGGCCAGTCGACCGCACTGACGGTGTCCATTGCCGGCTCCGGCAACGTGAAGCTGTCAGGCAGCACGGGCAGCCTGAGCGTCAGCATTCAAGGCTCGGGAGACCTCAAAGGCGCCAGTTTCTCGGCCAAGAATGCGGCGGTGGAGGTGGATGGCTCTGGGGATGCCGAATTGCACGTGGCCGGCGGCGCGGTGTCCTTCGCCGTCAATGGCTCGGGCGACATCCGCTGGACGGGCGAGGCGAGCGCCGTCAGCGCCGTCACCCACGGCAGTGGCACCATCCAGAAGAAGCACTAGCGCTTGACCGACGGCCCGAAAGCCAAGTTCCGCTCGGCGAAGCTTTCCTCCCGAGGCCGTCGCCGCCAGCCCCCCACCCCATTCACGGCCAAGGCGAGGACCAACGAGAGGCCTCCCCACGCTACCCTGCCGGAGGCCGGTGCGGGTTACCCTGGCGTTCGGCGTGCACCGCTTTTGCACCGGTTGGCCTGAACAGGCTCACCGTGTTTCTTCGCGGCACGTCGCCTTGCGCCCGACTGAGGCGCTCTGGTTGACTTCGTGCCGTCGGAAGTCGGCATTTTGACCCGTGGTGGCCATCGCCCCAGCCGATGCGGAGGCGCGATGTCGGGTGTCATGCACCAAGCTTGCTTTGCTTGGAGAGGTTCTGGAAGCAAAGCCGCTGCGGCTGTGGGCGCCATTCTGTGCCTCGCCAACTGCGCCACCACCCCAACCGCGGCCAGCAGTCCGTCGACAGCCATCCCGAGTCACGTCTATGCGCGGCCGCTCGACGATGCCCTATTGCGGACGAAGGCGCTGCTCCTCGAAAAGGGCTGGCGGGTACAGACTTCTGGAGGCTCGCTCGCCACGAACTGGCGCGCCGTCAACCAACCGGGCCCGCGGTCGGAGGAGGCCCCGGTTTCCCAACTCGCGACCAGCGGACCGAGGGGTGACCTCATCGCGTACCAAGTGGAGGGCGAACGCGTCGACGACGGGTACTGCACCCTCCGCGTCGTGCGGGTGGTGGCGACGTCGTCCGCCCTCTACTTCGGACAAAAGAAGGGCGGGCATCAAGTTGCACACTCAGCGGACGCGGAGGGTGTCAATCCGACTGCCGTCCACCACGGCTCGTCCTACGCTTTTGAGGATTCAGACGTCTTTCAAATAGAGGAGTTTAAGGACGAGTCGCCGGATGAGTCGGGCATCCGCACCGACGCTCCAAATGGCATGGTGGTCAGCGCGCGCCAGCGCGATGAGAAATTGGAGCTGGAAATCCAGGAGCGGATTGAGCCGCCAGTTGTCGTTGTCGAAGAAATACCGGCGAAAGGGGGGCTCGCCATCGCGGGCCCCAAGGGCGCTTTCGTCGACGGGGCACCGCCAGCACCGCCGGCGCAGGCAGTTAACCCGGTCCGGCCCCGTGATGCCGAGGCCCCGGCTGGCGTTGTCCCTGCGCCGGTCGCCGAGGGCCACCCGAGCGCCCTGGCCGGAATCTGGAATGGGACCTTCACCTTCCGAGGAACCGTCACGGGCTCCTTTTCGGGGGAGGTGACTGTCGCCGTCGAGGGTGACTCGGTCGAAGTGGATGACTTCTGCCCCGAGAACGGCGGAACGCTGAACATGCGGGGCTCCAGCAACTCCGCCGTGTGGCAAGGGAAACTCGCCTGTTCCCCCATCAAGATGAGAGCCTGCCCGTCGGCTACCGTCACCTACGACTTCGTCAGGGCGGCGCTCAACGCTGGAACGCTCACGGTGGCCGCCAATGGCACGGTGGACAGCGACAGCAGATGCCATGACCCCACTGGCGATGACCTCATGCACCCAGGCGGCCCGTTCAGCGTGGCGTTCGTCGCCCGAAGGGCTGACTACGTTCACATCGCCGTGACGAAGGCGAAGCGAGAGGCGGTCTGCGTCTGGCCGCGAGACTGGGAAGACTTTTCCTCGGAAGGGTCCATGGCCATGCCAGAGCCGCAACCTGGCGAGGCGGGCTACCTTGGAATCATCCGGGCGAAGGGAAACCGACTGACTGAAATCCAGCGACTCTTGCGGCATTGCCGTCACGTCGTCTCCTTCCAGGGGCAATCCGTCTCGATGAAGCTCGCCGTGACGCGCTCGGATAAATAGGAGGGGGAAGTCGACCGCGGCGACCAACACATGGCCGTTTCACGCTGGAGTGGCCTGCGGCCGCTTCCCAAACGGGTGTAACCAAGCCTACGGCAGCTCGCGGGACGGCTACGCCTGGCGCAAGGTGAAGGTATTGCCCTCGGTGTCCGTGGCGTTGGGGGCGACTCTGCCAGGCCTCGCCCAGGGCACGCCAACCACGTCGCGTCCTTTTGCGAACGTGTCCGGGGCCACCGCCTCGGCCGCGGGTGCCGCCCCTGCGCGGCCCGAACGACAGTGACTCCGGGAGGTGCACACCGTCCGCTGGCCCGGTAGCGCTGGCTGTGACATAGCGTCCGTGGCGCCGCTCCAAGCACGGAGCAGCTGGGGGAGAGCCATGCGGACGTCACTCATAAGCGTCGCGGCGGCCCTGGTTTTGGTCTGCGGCTGTAATTCCCAGAGGACGCTCGCCTCCGGGCAGCACCCGGCTTACATCGCTGTCGATGCGACCGCCGTCTATTGGACAGACAACGCCTTCGACAACGGTGCCACAGGCCAGATGGGTTCGGTGAGGAAGGTGGCCCTCGGCGGCGGCACGCCGGTGGTGCTCGCGACCAGTCCGAACCCGTTTGCCATCGCCGTGGACGCGACCAGCGTCTATTGGTCGGACTACTCGGACGGCACCCTGAAGAAAGTCCCGCTCGCCGGCGGAGTGCCCGTCACAATTCTCGCAACCAACGGCTACTTTGACTCCTTCGTCGTGGATGCCACCAGCGTGTACTACACGGACGGTTCCTTCGTGAACTCAGTCCCACTCTCGGGCGGTACACCGGTCAGGCTTGCGACGACGACGGCCTATGGCTCTCCTGTCATCGCCGTGGATGCGACCAGCGTCTATTTTACCAAACCCGGCCAAGTTTACCCGGCGTACACGGAAGGAAGCGTCATGAAGGTGCCGCTCTCCGGTGGCACCCCGGTGATGCTCGCATCCATCACCGATCCATCTGGCATCGCCGTGGACACCACGAACGTCTATTTCAGCACCTTCCTGCCCTCCAACCCGGACAGTGCGATCGCGACAGTTGGGCTCTCCGGTGGCACGCCAAACTTCCTGGCGACGAGTCGCGCCGTGGGCGCCATCGCTGCCGAAGCAGGCGACGTCTACTGGACCGACAGGGTTAATGGGGCGGTGAAGAACGTGTCGCTTTCGAGCGGGCCGGTGACGCTGGCGACGGGGGTCAATACGCTTTCCATCGCCGTGGATGCGACCAACGTTTACTGGGGAGACACCGTGGCGGGAACCATCAACGCCGTCGGGCGCTAAGTCGCTCGAGGAAGCAATGCCCGCCGTCCCACCCCAAGCACCAGCAGTCTGCTGAGGGTGGGGGCCAGCAGCACCGTCCCGGTTGTGGAAGCGGCTCCCTCTAAAACCAGCGGGAGCGGCCTAGCGTGGTTCGGTCTCGGCGGCCAATGCGGCGGCGGTTGCCCGGAAAAGCGGTTCGGCGGAGACCGGGTCCCCAGTCGCGTGCACCATCCATAGGTCCGGTGTCACCCGGCCGAAGGAGGCCACCCGCTCGAACTCTGCGCCACTGTGCGGCCCCTTCAGCCTCTCCTCTAACTGGAAGGCGATGAGGTGACCCAGCGGGTAGTACGGCAGGTACAGGAACGAATCCACCATGTGCGAGTAGATGGCAAGGAGTCCGGAATCCCGTCCGCCCAGCACCGGGGCGTAATAGCGGTTCCAGAGGTCGCGCGCGATGGCCAGTGCTGCCTCGCGCAGCTCGGCCGGCGTCCCCTCGGGATGGGCGTAGAGCCAGCGCCAGATGCCAAGGTCGACCAAGGCCGCTCCGGAGATTTCATAGGTCACCCAGAAGTCATTGAGGACGCGCAGCCGCTCGGCCCGGGCGTCCGGTGGGGGAAGGCCGAGCAACTCGAGGTCGCGATTCTGAAATGTGAAGGCGAGCGCCTCGGTGAAGGCGTTGCCTGGGACGCCCTGCATGAGCGTGCTGTCGACGGAATAGAGCGAAAACACCTGCTCCACGTTGTGGCCCATCTCGTGGACGGCAATGTTGTAGCCCTTGTAGTCCATGCCGCCCGGGGAAATGCGCGTGCGCAGGTGCGGGAAATCTCCACGCCGCGCAGCCTCCAGGGCGTGGCCAGAGCCGCGGGCCGGGTCGACGACCATGTGCGCGTCCAGCCAGGCGGCCTTCTGGGGGCTGAAGCCCAGAGCGCGGAGCAGCCGGGGAATGTCCTTCTTGTAGGCGGCCGCATCCGGGTAGCGCGTGCGCGTCATGCCGTCCAGCCGGGACTCGGGGTACTTCGCCCGTGCCAGGAAGCCGGCGTAGTAGAGGTCCTGAGGCTCCAACTTCCGCCCCAGGCGCTTTTCGATGAGTGCGGCCACCTGGGGCACCAGCGGCGAGGACACCACCGCCTCGAGGAGGGCCTTGATGCGCGCCTCCGGAATCTCCGTGTCGAGCTGAAAGCGGCGGTCGATTTCAGTGGGGGCGAAGGGCGAGTCCCGGTCGGTGAGGCGTGCCGCGCGGAAGGCGTCGAGCAGCACGGCGTAGCGGGTGTCCGGCTCGCGCTCCGCACTGGCCACCGCCGGCCTCACCCCACCCCCGGTTTGTGAGGCGGGCCGCTCCTCGACGTCGCCGGCCGGCGCCAGGCGCACCGTGTTGGCAACCGGGTCCCAGTCCAGGCGCGGGTCGTCGATGACGGCCGCTGGAATGTCCTGCGTCACGATGCGATTCATCGCGGCGACGAGGAGCCGCTGGCGGACGAGGCCGGCGGTGCCTTCGGCGTAGTCGGCCTTAATCTGGTCCCGAAGGTTCCAGTGGCTCAGAAGGCGCTTCCCCTTGGGAAAGGGCCGCGTCCCGTCCGCAGCCAGCAGGTGGTGCACCCAGAGGTTGTACCCGGCGATGTAGGCCGCGGCCCGCGCGGCGGCTGCGGCGCGCGCCCCCTCGGCGGCGCCACTGGGCCGGAGCGAGAAGCGCCGGGTGAGGCGGGCCGCCGCCCACTGGCGCCTGGTCCAACCCGGGCCCTGGGCCACCATCTCGTCCAGCGTCGGCAGCGGCCAGTTGAGCAGGGCCACGAAGGCGATTTTCGAGGCAAAGAGGTCCTCCTGAAGGTGGGCGGACGGCTCTGTGGCAGCAAGGAAGCTGTCGAGGGGGAGCTCCGGGCCGAGCTCGAGTTCGGCGCCGCTGCGCCAGGTGCGGCCGATTTCCAGGAAGTGTCCGTCGGCAGCCTCGAGAGTCTCCTCAAAGCGCGCCAGCGTCCGTTCCAAGGTGGCCGCGTCGGCAATGAATTGGGACGTCACGAAGTCGGAAAGCGCCCTTTCATCCCCGTCGCCGTCGGGGCCAGGGCGCCAGAAGGACAGCACTTGGCGGACGCCCTGCTCGGCCCGCGCGCGCTGGCCCACGCCGTGCTTGGCCACCAGCGCCTCCACCAGCGGGGCAGCGGAAGGCTTGGCAGCCGAGGCGGTAGCCGCTGCCCCGGCGTTGGGCCGCGCCTGGGCGGGGTCCGGGCCGGCAGTGGCGGCCAGGGCGGCAAGCAGCGCCAGGACGGTGGAACCAGCGGGGCGGGCACAGGACACGGGTGGGGAACTCCTCAGGGGGGCGGACGGGACGTGTTGGACGATGGGGTTGGCCGACACCACACCCCAAAGCTGGCGGTCGCCCGTTGCCTCCCGCTTCGCGCACCATCAGCTTTCACCAACTCCGAAGGGTTTGCCATCCCGTTGCGCGCGGCGCCGGCGGCGCACCCCTTGGGGCAGACCGCTTCCTGACAGGAAGGGACTAGCCGGGACTAGCCGGCCGCCCGCAGGACTTCTCGGGCGATGACCACGCGCTGAATTTCGCTCGTCCCCTCATAGATGGTCTGCACCCGTGCATCGCGCAAGTAGCGCTCCACTGGGAACTCATCGGTGTACCCGTAGCCCCCGTGCAGCTGCACCGCCTTGTCGCAGGCCCGGTTTGCCATCTCGCTGGCGAACAGCTTGGCCATGGAAGCCTCCTGAGTGAAGGGACGCTGGTGCTCCTTGCGCCAGGCGGCGCGCAGGGTGAGGGCCTCGGCGGCGCTGAGCTCGGTCTTGATGTTGGCCAGCATGAAGCGCACCGCCTGAAACTGTGCCAGATGCTTTCCGAAGGCTTGTCGGTCACGCACGTAGCGCACGGTGGCCTCCAGTGCCGCGCGCGTGACGCCACAGGCCTGGGAGGCGATGCCGATGCGGCCCCCGTCCAGGGCCATCATGGCCAGCTTGAAGCCCTCCCCTTCGCCCCCGAGGAGGGCGGCGCCTGGAACGATGCAGTCCTCGAAGACCAGGGGCACGGTGTTGGAGGCGCGCAGGCCGAGCTTGTCCTCGGGCGGTCCCACCAACAGCCCCCGCGTCCCACCCTCGACGATGAAGGCCGAAAGCCCCCGGCTTCCCGGGCCGCCGGTACGCGCCCACACCACCATGACGCCGGCGTGGGCCCCGGAGGTAATCCACTGCTTGCTGCCGTTGAGCACCCAATCCGCCCCACGCCGCGCGGCGGTGGTGGTGAGGCCTGCCGCGTCGCTGCCGCACTGCGGCTCCGACAGAGCAAAGGCCCCCGCCACGGCGTCTCCCGAGACGAGACGGCTGACGTGGGTGCGCTTCTGCTCCTCGCTGCCGAAGGCGCAGATGAGCTCTGCGCACATGTTGGTGACGGCCATGGCCACGGCGGTGGAGGCGCAGGCGGCGGCCATCTCCATCATCGCCAGGGCGTAGGCGACCGCGCCGGCTTCCGCCCCGCCGTAGGCTGCCGGGACGTTGACGCCCATCAGCCCGAGGCCAGCCAATTCGCGCAGCAACTCAGCCGGGAACAGTTCCTTGCGGTCACGCTCCCGTGCCCCAGGGCGCACGCGCTCCTGGGCAAAAGTGCGCGCCGTCTGACGGACCAGCCGTTGCGTCTCGGTGAGGTTCAGGTCCATGCGCGCCCCTCCGCCCTAGTCGACGGCGTGGAGGTTGAAAGGGTACTCGACCGGGTGGCTCTTCCCGTCGGGCGGCTGGGGGAAGTGAAGCCCCGACAGGACAGCTTCCACGCACGTGTTGAGGTCCTTGTCCTTGAGGGTGGTGCCCTTCTTCTGCACCTGCGCGCCACTGACCGTGCCTGAAGGAGTGATGACGAAGTGGGTCATCAGCCGTCCCTGCAGCTTCTTCTGCCGCAGGGCCAGCGTCTTCTCGTAGCAGTCCTGGATGTCGGTCTGGTGGGCGTGCACCACCTGGGCGATGGAATCCGGGGTGAAAGGCAGCTGGCCTACGTCGAGGGCGGTGGCGGGCTTGGCTGCGGGCGGACCCGGCATGTCGGGGGCGAGGGCCGACCCGGCGTCGGCCGCCGCAGCGAGCGTGAAGGCCAGTAGCGTCAGCGGAAGCGGCATGGGTGGGCGGACTCCTGGCGCTAGTCCTTCAACAGGGCTGCCGAGATGACGAGGCGCTGAATCTCGCTCGTCCCTTCGTAAATCTCGGTGATGCGCGCGTCGCGGACATGACGCTCCGCATCGAATTCCTTGCTGTAGCCCTGCCCCCCGAAGACCTGCAGGGCCTTGTTGGCCACCCGGCTGGCCATCTCCGAGGCGTATAGCTTGGCCATGGCGCTCTCGGCCGAGTGCCGCACACCGGCGTCCTTCCGACGGGCAGCCTGGTGGGTGAGAAGGCGCGCGGCGTCCAATTCGGTGGCCATGTCCGCCAGCATGAACTGGATGGCCTGGTGCTGGGCAATGGGTTGACCGAACGTCTTCCGCTCAAGGGCGTAACTTCGGGCCTCCTCGAAGGCCGCCCGCGCGATGCCGAGGGCCTGGGCGGCAATTCCGATGCGCCCACCGTCCAGGGTGGACATGGCCATCTTGAAGCCGTCCCCCTCTCTCCCCAGCAGGTTCTTGGCGGGCACCCGGCAGTCCTCGAAGAAGATGGAGCAGGAGTGGGCCGCGCAGATGCCCATCTTCCGGTCCGGCTTGGCGCGGATGAAGCCCGGGCTGTCCGTCGGGACCAGAAAGGCCGAGATGCCCTTGGTGCCTGCCTCCCGGTTGGTCATCGCGAAGAGGACAATGGCGTCGGCCATCGGGCCATTGGTAATCCAATTCTTGCTGCCGTTGATGGCGTAGCTGTCCCCCTTGAGGACGGCGGTCGTCTTCTGCGCCGCCGCGTCCGAGCCGGCCTCGGGCTCGGTCAGTCCGAAGCAGCCCAGCTTCTCGCCGCGGGCAAACGGCACCAGGAAGTCCCGCTTTTGTTCCTCGGTGCCGTACTTGAGGACCGGGTCGCAATACAGCGAGTTGTTAACGCTGAGAATGACCCCGGTGGACGCGCAGCCACGGCTGATTTCCTCGATGGCCACGGCGTAGGCGACGTTGTCCAGCCCGGCTCCGCCGTACTGTTCCGGGACCGCCACGCCCAGCAGTGCCAGCTCGGCCAGGTGCTTGACTGCCTCCGCCGGGAAGCGGTGCTCCTCGTCCCAGGCCCGCGCGTGGGGGATGAGCTCGCGCGCCGCAAACTCTCGGCATAGCTGCTGCGTGTGACGCTGCAACTCACTCAGCTCGAAATCCATGGTGCTTGCTTAGCGGCCAGTGGGGTGAAAGTCGACGGGCCCGGCAGACGTCAGGTTCCGTGGAAGGCGGCCGGACGCTTCTCGAGAAATGCAGTCATGCCTTCCCGTCGGTCGGCAGACTGGAACAGGTCGGCAAAGGCCTCGCGCTCCAGCTGGTTGCCGGCGGCGAGCGGCAGGTCGGCCCCTTGGGCGATGACGCGCTTGGCGCGCGCCACCGCCAGCGGCCCCTTCTTGGCGATGCGGCCGAGGACGGCCTGGCAATGGGCCAACAGCTGGCTGGCCGGGACGACGTCCAAGGCGAGGCCGATGGCCTTGGCCCGAGCGGCGTCCAGTATGTCACCCGTGAAGATGAGCTCCTTGGCCCGCGCGCGCCCCACCAGACGGGTGAGCCGCTGGGTGCCGCCGAAGCCCGGGATGATGCCCAGGGAGACCTCGGGCAGGCCGAATTTTGCCGTCTCGGAAGCGTAAATGAGGTCGCAGGCCAGCGCGAGTTCGCAGCCGCCGCCCAGGGCGAAGCCGTTGACCGCCGCCAGCGTCGGGCAGTGCAGCCGCTCCATGGCGTCGAAGACGCGGTGGCCTCGGGCGGCGAAGGCCAGGGATTGCTCGAGATTGAGATTCATCATCTCGGCGATGTCGGCCCCGGCGACGAAGGCCTTCTCGCCCGCGCCTGTCACAATCAACCCGCGCAGCTCTCGCTTCTGGGCGACGGTGGCCAGGGCCTCCTCCAGTTGCTCGAGCGTGGCGGTGTTGAGCGCGTTGAGGGCCTTGGGTCGGTCGACGGTGATGGTGGCCGTGGTGCCCTCAACGGCGAGTCGGATGGTCTGTTCGGTCACGGGGGGCCTCGCCTAGGGTTGGTACGTGTAGAAGCCGCGGCCGGACTTTCGACCAAACCAGCCCGCGTCGACGTATTGGCGCAGCAGCGGACAGGGGCGGTACTTGGGGTCGCCCAGGCCCTGGTGCATCACCGTGGCAATGAAGAGCACCGTGTCCAGGCCGATGAAGTCCGCCAGCTGCAGCGGCCCCATCGGCTGGTTGGTGCCGAGCTTCATCGCCGTGTCGATGTCCTCGGCGGTGCCGAGGCCTTCCATCAGCGCGTAGGCAGCCTCGTTTAGCATGGGGATGAGAATCCGATTGACGATGAAGCCCGGGAAGTCCTTGCTGGTGACCACGGTCTTCCCCATCCGCTCGGCGAGGGCCCGCGTCCGCTGGTAGGTCTCGTCCGAAGTGGCCGCTCCGCGGATGACTTCCACCAGCTGCATGACTGGCACGGGGTTCATGAAGTGCATGCCGATGACAGCCTCAGGACGGCGAGTGGAGGCCGCGACCCGGGTGATGGGGATGGAGGAGGTGTTGGTGGCCAGCACGCCGCCCGGCCGTACCACCGCATCGAGTTCCTGGAACACCCGCTTCTTCACTTCCTCGTTCTCGACCACCGCCTCGATGCCGACGTCCACCTCGCGCACATCCCGCACCGCCGTGTGGGTCTCGAGACGACCGAGGGCAGCGCTCTCGGCCGCGGCGTCCAGCTTGCCCTTCTCGCGCAACTTGCTGAAGCCGGCGCGGATTCTTCCCACGCCCTTGAGGACGGCGTCGTCGGCGGCGTCGACCAGCGAGACGTGACACCCAGCCACTAGCGCCACCTGGGCAATGCCAGCGCCCATCTGCCCTGCCCCCACCACCAGGACGTGCTCGTTTGCCATGGCCGCCAGTCGCCTCCCGAAAGTGGCCAGCCCCAGGGCTGGCCGCGCGCCTCATACGCCCGCCACCAGAGCCGGGTCAACGGGCCCGGAGCGGCAGCCGCAGCGTCTCTTCCGCGCCGAGAAGTACTTCCTGCGCGTGGTGCTCCTCGGCGCCACCGGCGAGTTGAAGGAAGGTGAGCGCCCGGTAGCGTCCCGCCCGCAGCTGCAGCTGCTGGCGCAGCGGACCCTGGGGGTGGTCCGGCCATTCTGCCCGGACCACCAGCTTCGGGCCCTGCCACAGCTGGACCTCGGCCCGGGTGACATCCACGGCTTCGGGCAACTCCCACAGCAGCGTCCTCGGCTGCGGAAAGAGGGTGCTGCGCCAGAGAAGGACGCCCGCCGCCACCAGCAGGAGCAGCGGTGCCCGGCGCAGGAAGGGGTGCCGGAGCAGCCCCTCGGTCATTCCGGCGTCTTGCGCTTGCGGCCCCGCGCGCCCGGGCCCGGCGTCACCTTCACCTGCGTGCGGTGCGGCCGGGCGGACGTGTCGTCGGGGACGAGGCGGACGCGGGCCTTCACCTCAAGACTCATGCCGGAGAAAATCTGGGCCAGCTCGCGCTTCAGCCCCTCGGAATGCAGGAAGCGGCGCAGCTCCTCGGCCAGCACCCGCGTCACCTCGTCCTTGGTGCGCTCGGCTTGGGCCAGAAGCGCCGCCAGCGCCTCCTTGGGCAGCGGCAGCTGCGCGGCCGTCCGCCGCAGCCCCTCCTCGGTCATGAAGAGGGCGCCCAGCCCGGCGAAGGCGGCCTTGCGCATCAGCTCCGGAACCCCCCCAAACAGGGGCGCCGGCGGCGTCGGCTCTCCCAGCCCGTCGTCGAGCGGCTCATCCAGGTCGAGGGGGTCCTTGGAATTCACGGCGCTTCCAGGGAGCCTAGCAGAGGGGACCCCCACTCAACTGCTGGCCACGGCGGGTGCCCGCGCCGTCTCGGCGGAGACGCGCCCGGCGATGTTCTTCGCCATCGCCAGGAAGGCCTGCGCCTCCGGGCTGTCCGGCTGGGCCACCACCACCGGCCGGCCGGCATCTCCCCCTTCACGCACCGAAAGGACGAGGGGAATCTCTCCGAGGAAGGCAATTCCAAACATCTCCGCCGCCCGCCGCCCGCCGCCGTGGTGAAAAATGGGGGTGTCCTTGTGGCAGTGGGGGCAGATGAAGGTGCTCATGTTCTCGACGATGCCGAGGACGGGAATGTGCACCTTGTCGAACATCTGCTTGGCGCGCACCACGTCGGCCAGGGCCACGTCTTGGGGCGTCGTCACCAGGACCGCGCCCGAGGAACGGATGGACTGGGAGATGGTGAGGGCGACGTCCCCCGTCCCCGGCGGCAGGTCGACCACCAGGTAGTCGAGCGCCCCCCAATTCACGTCTCGCAGTAGCTGCTGGAGGGCGCCGTGCAGCATTGGCCCGCGCCAGATGAGCGCTTGGTCCGGGTCGACGAGGAAGCCCAAGGACATGACTTTCATCCCCATCGTCATCAGCGGCTCCAAGCGCTGGCCATCCGGACTGACTGGCTTGGCCTCGGACAGGCCCGTCATCAGCGGAATGCTGGGCCCGTAGAAGTCCGCGTCGAGAAGGCCCACCGTCGCCCCGCACTGCGCCAGGGCGGCGGCGAGGTTGACGGCCACCGTACTCTTGCCGACGCCCCCCTTCCCCGCCCCTACCAGCACGATGTGCTTCACCTGGGGCAGCATTGGGTTCTGCCCCCGCGGGGCGGCGCGCACCTGCGCGCCCCATTCAATGTCCAGCCCCGTCACGCCGGCCACCGCCTTCAGCGCGGCCTCGGCGTCGGCCTGGATTTTGCCCTTGAGCGGGCAGGCGGGAGTGGTGAGCTCGATTTTTGCCCGCACCCGGCCGTTCTCCACGCTCACCGCCTTCACCATCCCGGCCTGCACCAGACTGACGTGGAGCTCCGGGTCCATCACCGTGGCGAGCGCTGCCATCACGTCCTGCTCGGTCACCGCCATCGTGCTGAGACCTCCTGCCAACAGGTGAAGAGCGCGGCACCTTGCGGGGCCAGCCTGCGGACTGTCAAGACGCCGCGCTGCTGGAGGGCGTAACCGCCCCGGGCGCCGGGCGCTTCACTCCAGGGCCAGAAGCTTCCAGCCCTCCGTTTCCCGGACGACGACGACGGCGCCGCCCCCCCCGAGGGGAAAGCGCACCTGGGCGCCGGCCTTCACCGGCGTCCCCTCCGCGGCGAGGACAGCCCGCTCCAGCCGCGCCGAGGCGCCCGCTTCCTCGCGAAAGTCCGCGGCCAGGAGTTCCGCGCTGTAGCGGCTACGCAGCGCCGCCGTCAGGCAGCCCCGGGCCTCCTCGAAGTGGCCGGCGCGCACCGCGGCAGCAAAGCGGAGGATGACGGCTTCCGGGGCCTCCGTCTCGTCCCGTCCGAACAGTTCCGGAGCAGCCTCCGCCAGCGACGCCAGGCCGCCGCGGACGGCCGCCGCCCGGGCCGCCCGGGCTGCCGGGTCGGAAAAGCGCGCCTGGAAGGCCTTCTGCGACACCTGGGCGCGGAACGCCTCCGTCGTCAGGGCATAGGCAGCGTCCAGCTGGCCGGCCTCCAGCGCCTGGGCATAGGCCGCAGCCGGCGCTGCGGGCTGGGGCGTCGCGCACCCCAGGAAGGCCCAGGTGGCGAGGGCCGCCGGGCGGGACGTCACCGGGGACCTCCAAAGCCCTCGCTACCCCCGAGTCCGTCGCCAGTCAGCCAGGGCCACCACAGCGCTACCACCTGCGCGCGCCGCGGCAGCAGGGCTGACAGGCCCAGGCGCCGCTTGGGCATGCCGTAGACGGCCAGCTGGAAGTCGGCAGTGGGCACATCCGCCAATTCCAGGGCCCGGGCGGCGGCTTCCTCGAAGCTTCCCAGCCGGTCGAGCAAGCCCTCGGCCAGGGCGCGGCCCGCGGTGAAGACGCGTCCCTCGGCCCGGGCCAGCACGTCGGGCACCGGCAGCTTACGACTGGTGGCGACGCGGGCGACGAAGCGCTGGTACGTCTCCTCCACCTCGCGCTCGAGGGCCTCGCGCTCGGCCGGGGTCAGGCCCCGGGCCACCGTCCCCAGGCCGGCATGTTCTCCCCGGGTGTAGGCGGTGCGGTGCACGCCCAGCCGCTGGAGGAGGGCCTCGGCGTCGAATTTTCCGGCGAAGACGCCGATGCTGCCCACCACCGCGTGCTGCCCGGCCCACATTTCCCGGGCGCCGAGGGAGGCCAGGTAGCCGCCGCTGGCCGAGATGCGGTCGGTGTAGGCGAGCACGGGCTTCTGCTGGTTGAGGCGCGCCACCTCATCCGCGACGCGCTCCGAGGCGAGCGCGCTGCCACCTGGGCTGTTGACATAGAGCAGGACAGCGCGGCAGCGCGGGTCCCGCGCGCAGGCACGCAGCCCGGCGAGCAGGGTTTCGGCTCCGGAAACGGCAGGCCACGGGCGGGGAAGGCTGCCGTCGCCGTCCGTCAACATCCCGTTGATGGGCACCACCGCCAGCCGCGGGCGCCGGCGCAGGGGCGCCCAGTGCACCCAGGGGACGCGGAGCGAGCGCGCGTACGCCGCAAAGGCGGGTACCTGCCCCTCCCGGTCCTGGCCGCCCTGCATCCCCAGCAGTCCGGGCAGCTCGGCCTCGTCGGCGAGGGCGTCGATGAGGCCCGTGGCCAGGGCGCGCTCTGCGCTGTAGGGCCCCCGGTCGATGCGGGCGGCTGCCTCGGCGCGGTCCAGCTTGCGTCCGCGGGCCACCGCCTGCACCAACTCCTCATGCCGGTCGTCGAGCAATTCCTCCAGCAGCTTTCGCTGGTTGGGGCTGACGTCGCTGCGGGTGAAGAACTCCGGGGCTGTCTTGAATTCCCCGCGGCGGACGAATTCGGCCCGCACCCCCAGTCGCTCCAGTGCCGCGCCCACCGCGGTCGCCTCCAGCAGGAAGCCATCGAGCGACAGACGCCCAGGCCGCGGCAGCACCAGGCGGCTCGCCGAGCACAACAGCGCGTATTCGGCGTTCCCGGGGGAGATGGCGTAACCCACCACTTCCTTGCCCGACGCCCGAAACGCGTCTAGCCACCCGGCGACCAGAAGGCGCTTGGCCGACGGCATGCCGAGGGGGCCGACCTCGAGGAGGATTCCCTTCACCCGCCCGTCCCCGGCAAGCCGTTCCAGGTCCTCCCGAAAGGCCTGCAGCACACTCACCTCGGCCCCGGCGCGGCGAAAGGGCCAGCGGCGGCGAAGGGCCGCGCGGTAGGGGGGGTCGCCCCGGAGGACGAAGCGGACGTAGGTCGGCGGCGCCCGGTGTCCCAGAAGGCGCAGCGGCACGCGCACCAGGAGACCGAGGGCGAGCAGCAGGTTCCACAGCAGGACCAGAGGCAACCTCATGGCTGGGGCGTGGCCCGGCGGCGCACTTCGACGCGGCCTTCCGCCTGCAGCGACACCTCCACCGGAAGGAACCGTTCCACCACCGCACGGGTGGCCTCGAGTTGGGGGGTGACACGGGCGGTGGTGAAGCGCGTGGAGCCCGGCTCGACCGCGCCCAGTGTGCCAGCGGCGAGAAGGGCCGCGGGCAGGAGAATCTGGTCGGCCAGCCTCTCATCGAGCGCACCGGCGGACTCCATGAAGGCCGCCAGGGCAGAACCGGCGCGCATGCCCACCTCCTCCGGCGCCTCCCCGCGCTCCCCGACCACGGTGAAGGCGGCGAATGTGTTTTCGAATTGAGCGCGGATGAAGACGACGCACCCGGCGGTGCGCCCGACGGGCAGCGGCAGGTTTTCCGCGCTGCAGTAGATGCCCCGCTCCCGCAGCGCGCTCACCGCGGCCCGCGTGGCGCGGCCCGCCACGTCGAAGGGCATGCCCCCCACCAGGGCACGCACCGCCACGTCATGCAGCGTGCCGCGCGCCGGGACCTCCACCCGCAGCGGCGGCGGGCCCATGGCTTCCACGCTGGCCCGGAATTCCCCGACACCGTCCGGCGAGAAGCCCGCCTGCAACAGCGACAGCGAGGCGCGAAGGCCATAGGCACCCACCAGAGGGAGCCAAGCCCAGGCCAGGTGGTGGTAGGAGGTGCCCTGGGGCGCGTGGGTGAGTCCCCGCAGTCGCACCGTTCCCCCGCCGGCCAGCGCCAGCGGGAAGGCGAGCATCTGAAAAACCAGGGGAGCGCTGCCGGTGGGTCCCAACTCGAGGACGTAGTCCCCGCGGCGCAGCGGCGCGGGGGTGAAGGCCACCTCCAGGCCGCCCAGGGCGGCGCCCTCCGCGGTGCCCCCCACCGCTTCCGCTGCGCGCAAGAGCGCCAGGTGTCGCGGACGCAGCCCCGGCGAAGGTCTCTCGGCGCGAAACCCCTGCAGGCGGAAGGGGGAGCCGGTGACGAGCGCGAGGGTGAGCGCGGTGCGCAGCACCTGGCCGCCGGCGGCGCCGTCCAGTGGAATGGGCAGAGGCAGAGACACCCTAAGGTTGCTTCGGTGTAACGGGCTGCTCGCTGGGAGGAGTGAGGTCCGGAGCCGGCTGTACCTGGGACTTGGGCGTCACGCGGTCATGCGGCGCCGGGAGGTCCGCCGGCGGCGTGAGGTCCGGGGGCGGCGCGCGCTGAGGGCCGGGTTGCTCCGGCGAAGCGGCCGGGGCGGGCGCCGCGTTCACCGGCGTGCCAGCGCCGCTCACGCGCCCGCTGGGACTAAGCTGCCGGCCGAGCTCGAGCGCCGTGGCGTCGAGCAATGCGCGCAGCTGGTCCCCATAGGGCGAGGCGTTGGAGGCCAGCCCAGCAACGTCCAGCAGCCGCAGCCCCTGGCCCGTACCGGAGCGCTCAAACGGCCCCCGCCACACCTCGCTGCCATCGGCCAGAAGGAAAAGGCGTGCGTAGCCGCGCAGGTACGTCTGGGCAACCGTGCCTTGGGCCTTCAGCCCGTAGTCCTCGACGACGACTTCCAGCACCGCGTCGGCGCCGGTGGGCTTGAGCCGGCTGTACTCCGGTGGGACGGGCGGGTCGCGCTCGACGAGGAACGTCTCCAGCGCGCTGGCCACCTGGCTCGCCGGGACGGCGTTGGACCAGGGGGCCTGGCCGCGCAGCGCGACTGCCAGCTGGCTGCGCAGGCGCTCGGAAACCTCGAACTTGCCGATGGCGGCATTCATCGCGACCACGAGCTGGGCCTCGGAGGTGCCCACCCCTTGGGCCTTAGGACCGGCGCCGTCGGCCAGCCGCCCGACGTAGGCCGGACGCTGGACGCGGTCCAACTCTGCCCCGGTGAGCTGGGTATGGCTGCAGCCGCAGGTAGCCAGCACGGCGAGGCAAAGGGAGCGAAATCTCACGCGGACCGACAGCGTATACCGCCAGACGCGGGGCGGTCACCGAACGTGGGAGACGTCACACCAGCAGAGCGTCCGCCTCGCCCGGGTCCAGGGGAACGCGGGCGTTTTCCCGCGCCCGGGCATCCCGCAAGGCCTCTAGGTGTGCGCGCACTGCCGGGTAGCGCTCGGCCACCCGGGCAAAATCCTCCTCGGGAAGCCGCAACAACGAGGTGCGTTGAAGGGCCCGCACCGTGGCCACCACTGGCTTGCGTCCCAGCAGGGAGGACTCGCCGAAGACTTCCCCCTGGCCCAGCTTGGCCAGGCGGAATCCCCCCCGGGAGACTTCGAGGAGCCCGGCCAGGACGAGGTAGAGGCCATCCCCCTTGCCCCCCTCCCGCAGGACGACGTCTCCGGCCAGGACGTCGCGCGCGCGAAAACTGGATGCCAGCTCCCGGCGGTCCGCCCGGTTCAGCGGCCGGAACAGCGCCGAGGTGGCCATCAAGTTGCCCACCAGGCGTTGGCGGCAGAACTTCTTCAAGGCGGTGGCCACGCCGGGGTGGCGCAGGGTGAGCTCGGAAAGCAGCGCCGTGGAAATCTCCAGGACGAGTGTCCCGTCTTGCATGGCGTCCACCGAGGCTACCCGGGGCGCCCCGGACAACAGCGCCATCTCCCCGAAGAAGTCGCCCTCGGACAGGCGCGCGAGTTCCACCACGCCCGTCTCCTCCTCGCGCCGCACCGCCACCTGCCCCTCGCAGATGACATAGAAGGCCTCGCCCGGCGCGTCCTGCTGGAGAATCCGCTCTCCGGCAGAGAAGCGCCGCAGCGGGCAGCGCTCCACCAACTCCACGAAGGCCTCACTCGACAGGTCCGAGAAGAGGGGGGCCTTGGGCACCGTCCGTGCGAGCGCCTCGGCCCCGTTGCCGTTGGCCAGGCCCTCGCCGGCGAGCGGCTCGTCCTCGAGCGGCGTGTCGGCCGACGGTGGCGTCTCCGCCGGGGCGGCTTCCAGCGGCTCGTCGTCGTCGAAGGACAAGTCGATGTAGCGCGCCTCGGGCTGGGCAGGCTCCGGCGCGGTGTCCCCCTCCTCGGGCGCTGCCGCCTGCGCCAGCGGCGGTGCGGCCGGCGCGGGCGCGGGGGCAACGGCCGGCGGCGGTGGGCCCGGCTCGGCCAGGGCGAAGCGAGGCACCGCAGGCTTCAGGACGGGGGGCGGCGCGGGCGCCGGCGTCAGCTCCGTCTCATCGAGCGACAGTTCCAGGAAGCGTGCGCCGGCGGGCTCCACTGCAGCGGCGGCTGGAGCGGCCGCCTCGTCGGCCGGCTCCGGGACCGGAAACAGCATCGGCGGCGCGGCGGCCATGGGCGGGGCCGGCTCCGCGGCTGGCGCGGCGGGGGACACCAGCGCGGCGACCCCATCAGGGCTGACGGCCTCTGCGAGCGCTTCTTCGAGGCTGCGCTCCGGCACGGTGTCCAGGAGGAATTCCGTCACCACCATTTCCGCGGCTTCCTCCTCCGTCGCCCGCGCCGGGGCGGGCGTCTCCGGCGCTGCGAGGGGCGGCGAAGCGGGAGGAGGCGGCGCTACCGCCCGGGGACGTCGCGCGACGCCTGGGCCGACGCCGCGCTGCGCGTAAAGGTCCGCCAGGATGCGCTGCATGCGCTGGTGGCCCGGTTCCAGTTCCAACACCAGCTTGCTCGCGGCGATGGCCCGCGCCAGGAAGCCGTCGGCGGCAAAGCCCTGGGCCGCGGCCAGGTAGGCGTCAATGGCGCGCACGCGCTCGCCGGCACGGGCCCAGGCGTCCCCCATGCGCAACAGGGACTGCCGGTCGGTCGGCGCGGTCGCGCAGTAGGAGGCAAAGAGCGCCCCGGCCTTAGCGAAGTGCCCGGCCACGAGCGCTGCGCTGGCGTCGGACTTCAGCTGCGCGGAGTCCATGGGATGGAGAGAGGTTGTACCACCCTCAAACGACGCGGTGTGGCCTCGCCCCTAGCGACGCGGGCCCCGTGGCTTTCCGCCTGCGGGTCGCGGCGGACCGCGCCCGCTCCCCGACGGCCTGCCCCGGGGCGCTCCCCGCGGGGCGCTCCAACTACCGCCCTTGGGTGCCGAAGAACGGGAGGCACGGCCGGGCGCTAGGCCCCGCTCTCCTCCCGGCCAACTGCCAGGCGGGCCACGCCGGCCGCCCGAAAAGCGTTCGGCCGCGGGCTTTCCCCGGAACCCGCCGGCGGCGGGAGCGCCGCGCCCAGGCCCGCCGGCGTGCTGGAAGCCGGGTCGGCCGCCCTTCGGCCCCCGCCCGGCCCCGCCAAACGCGGTGCCGGAAGGCTTCCCCCGGAAGCCGGCGGCGGTGCCCCGGCCAGCGGGCACACGGCGGTCTGAGCCGCTGGCGTGTTGGGAGCCGGGTCGGCCCCCAGGAGGTCCTCGCCGTGCACCACCCCACGTCCCACCGGAGGGCTTGCCCCGAAAGCCGTCGGCGCCGCGCGAAGGGCCGCCGGAATGCGGGAAACCTGGGCGGCCACCGGGAGGCCCCCGCCGGGCTCCGCCAGACGCAGCGCCCGAAGGCTGGCCCCGGAAGCCGCCGGCAGTGCCCCGGCCAGCCTCGCCAGCATGCTGAAAGCCGGGACGGGCGACGGGAGGTCCCCGCCGCGCCCCGCCCCATGCACTGCCCGCGGACTTGCCTCGGAAGCCGCCGCCGCCCTCGGTCCGGCCAGGGGGACCGCCGCTGGCACCGGGGTGGGAGGGCTGAAAACCAGCGCGGGCGCCGGGGCCGCGTCCAGCGGTACCAGCGGGGGCGCGAGGGAAGCCACGGCCCGGCTGACCAGAAGGGACCCCTCGGCCGGGCGGGCCGCCGCGCTTCACCCCGGTGCGGGGCCGCGGCCAACCGCCGCCTGGCGCCGTCAGACGGCCTTCCCGCGGTGGACCTCGGCCTGAGGAGGCCCCGGCCGGCCGCGGCCGGAAGCCAAGGGCCGCTCCGGCGCGGGCGTTGCGCGGGGGGCTCGCCTCGCCGGCTTCCTCCCCACCATCCCCGGCCGTCTCCGCGTCGTCGTTGGCGCGGCCATGGCGCCGCGGGGGTAGGCTGAGCGTCACCGCGGGGACGGGCTGGCCTGCCGCGACGGCCTCCACCACGGCCAACTCCTCCGGACGCAGTGGGCGCAACTCTCCAGGCTGCATACCTGCCACTGAGATGCCGGCCTGGTGCGGCCGGTAGAGGCGCAGCACCGGGTGGCCAACGGCGGCACACAACCGCTTCACCAGGTGCGGCCGCCCCTCGCCCACCGTCACCCGCAGCCAGCTGTTGCGTTCCGCGGACGAAAAGCGCTGCACCTCCAGGGCCCGGGCCGGCCCATCCTCCAGTCGGACACCGGCCAGCAGCCGGGCCAGCCCCTCCTCCGTCGGGACCCCTTTCACCTTGGCCAGGTACGTGCGCGGGACTTGAAAACTCGGATGCAGCAGCCGGTGGGCGGCCGCCCCGTCGTCCGTCAGCAGCAGGGCGCCCTCGGCGTCCCAGTCTAGCCGGCCGATGGGGAACACCCGCGTGGCGACGCTGTCGAGAAAACTCCGCACGGTGGGCCGCCCCTGCGGGTCGTCCAGGGTGGTCACCACGCCTGCCGGCTTGTACAGCACGTACCAGGAGACGGTATCCGGCGGCATGACCAGCTTGCCGTCGAGGGCCACCAGGTCGCCCGGCTCCACCTTGCTGCCGAGGGTGCTGGTGACCTGGTTGTTCACCGTGACTCGGCCCGCGGTAATGAGCTCCTCGGCGTGGCGCCGCGAGGCGACGCCTGCCCGGGCGAGGTAGCGCTGCAGTCGTTCAGCCATGGAGGCTCTAAGTCTCTTCTCTGTCGGGCGGCTCGGCCGCGGTGGGACTTCCCAGCGTCGCGGCGGCTGAACGGACCTGTCGGTCCGCATGGGCAATGGCCCCCTCCAACTCGGCCAGTGCCGCCTCCGCCGAGGGGCTTGCCGCCTCCAGCTTGCGCCCGAACTCCGGGTCGGTGAGGTCGCGCAGCGTGACCGGTGGCCGCGGCGCCTCATGCTCGAGGATGGCCTCGTTCTCCTCGCTGAGCTCGTGAAACTCGTGCAGCGTGGGCAGCGCGGAGAGGTCTTTGAGGGCGAAGAACTCGAGGAAGTCGCGCGTCGTCCCGTAGAGGATGGGGCGACCCACTTCCTCCTTCTTGCCGAGGATTTTGATGAGGCGTCGGTCGAGGAGCGCCTTCACCACCGCCGCGGAGTCCACGCCGCGGATTTCCTCAATCTCCGGCCGCGTCACTGGCTGCCGGTAGGCGATGATGGCCAGGGTCTCCACCGCGGCGCGCGTCAGCCGCTGGGGCCGCACGCGGAGAAAGCGCCGGACATACTCGACGGTGGCAGGGTGGGTGCGCAGCTGCCAGCCGCCGGCCACCTCCACCAGGGACTGCCCGCCGTCTCGCTCAGCAATCTGACCGGCAAGGTCTTTCAGCGCCTCCTGCAGCCGCGGCCGGTCGACGCCCGTCGCTTCGTGCAGCTGCTCCACGCTCGCCGGTCGGTCGGAGACTAGCAGCAGCGCTTCGAGGATGGCGCGCACGCGGCTGTCGGGGAGCCGCCGGCTGCGCAGGACGAGTTTGTCGAATGGCTCGAGTTCCACCGCCGACTCGTCGATGTCAGCTGGGGCGACGTCCTCGAGTTCCGGCTCGCCCGCCGGGCCGGTGGTCCGGGCTACCTCGGCTTCGGTGAAGGGGGAAGGCCCGCCCCGCCCCTCGCCCCCGGTGCCCTGCCCCTCACCTGTACTCACGTTCGTCGACCTCCGGGACGGGAGCGTTCAGCGCCTCGCCCTGCGCAGCCACCAGGATGTCCGAGCCGTCCTCCGCCTGGCGGACCCGGACGCGTCTCAGACGCACCATCTCCAGCAGCGCGAGGAAGGTCACCACCACCGCACTGCGGGTGCGCTGCCCGTCGAAGAGGGAGAGGAACTTCACCTCCGGCTGGGCGCGCAGGCCGTGCAGAATCCGCTCCATCGCCGCCGAGAGGGTCACCTTCTCGCGCAGCACCTCGTGTCCGGCCTCCGGGATGAGGGACTTGAGGACGTGGTCGAGCGCCTCAATCAGCCGGAAGATGGAGAGGTCCGCCAACGGAGCCGGGCCACGGTGCTCGTCGCTCTCGGATACTTGCTGGCGGGCGAAGACGTCCCGGCCCAGCAGGGGCTGGTCGGCCAGCTGGCGCGCTGCCTCGCGGTACTTCTGGTAGTTGAGCAGCCGCCGCACCAGTTCCACTCGCGGGTCGCCCTCCGCTTCGCCCTCCAGCTCACCCGGGGCCACTTCGGAGCGCGGCAGCAGCATGCGGCTTTTGATGTGAGCCAGGGTGGCCGCCATCACCAGGAACTCGCCGGCGACGTCCAGGTTGAGGTCCCGCATCAGCTCGAGCGAGGCGTTGTACTTCTCGGCAATCAACGAAACCGGAATATCGAGGACGTCGACCTTGTGCTCGCGGATGAGGTGCAACAACAGGTCGAGCGGGCCCTCGAAGGTCGGCAGCGCGACGCGGAAGGCCACGCCGGCACCCGTCGGCGCCTCCGCCCCGGCCATCTCGGCGGCCAGCTCGGCATCGCTGTCCCGCACGCCGCCTCGGTCTGTGGTGGGATTCAAGGGGACGTGGGGGTGTCCGAGCTGGGACGGTGAGGGGACAGGCTTCCGCCAACCTCTGGAAGGCGAAGGGGAGGAGTCTCCTACCAGCCGCTGACAAACCGGGTCAACGCAGGGTGGCCCTCCAAACGCTGGCTGGCAGTCCGGGTGCGCCGCAAACGCAGACTCCGGCGCCCATGCCCATTCAGGGGAGTGGGCAATGGTGTCTTCGTCGAATTGGGCGGGGACGTGGGGCAGTCCTCCTTCCGGCGCCCCTCCCCAATTCCTGCGCCCAGGACGGGCCTGCAGGTGGCCCCCGAGCACGACAACTGGACAAGGTGAAGTCGACAGCGCCTCCGTCCGCGTCGTCGAGAAGCCTCAAGCCCGGCGACCAGGACGGGATGCATCCCGCGCCGTGACGCTGCCCTGGGGGAAGATGAAGATTGTCTCCGCCGACGGCCCGTCCCCTGTCTGGGCGGCCAAAGGTGGGCATGGGCCGGCTGGATGGCGGCGGAGGCCCCACCCCTCGGAAAAAAACGTCGGCACCACGCCGATGGGCCTCATCCTGGTCGAGGGGGAAGGGCCTCCGCCGCGTCCACGACGCCTCCAAGTCGTGCCCCTCCCGGGGGCTGGCTGGCTTTAGGCGCGCAGGCGCCGGGCCGCCTCGGCCACCAGCGCCCCGAGCGGGGCACCGTCGGCCCAGCGCTGTTGGGCCCCCTGCTGCACCAGTGCGTCGGCCAGGCGCGAGCGAAGCTGCGCCCGCGCGCCGGCCGTCGTGCTGTCGGCCACCAGCTGCACGCCGCCGCGGTGGAGGAAGCCCAACAGCCCGCCGCCGCCCGGGACGAGTCGCAGAGGACGGCCGGCGGCGTCGAAGGCCTCCACTGCCCTCGGGCCACCCAGGGAAAGGGCGCGCTCGGCCGCCGCGCGCGACGGGTAGACGCGCAGGCCGCCATCAAAGACGAGGATGGGAGGACGCATGGCCCCCGGAGCCTACAGCCCCACCGCCTTCCGGACGCCGGCAATGACGGGCGCCGCCAGAGCCCGGGCCCGGGCCGCACCCTCGGTGAGGATGTGCTCCACCTCGGCCGGCCGCGCTTCCAGCTGCCGGTAGCGTGCTCGGGGCCCGTCGAAAGCAGCGTGAAAGCCCGCCAACAGCACCTTCTTGAAGTCGCCGTAGCCCCGGCCGCCTGCGCGCCAGGCGCGCTCGACGTCGGCAAAGTCGGTCGGCGGCAGCACCAGCTTCAAAAGCGCGTACAGCGGGCTGTCGAGTGGCTTGGGGGCTTCCACCGGTGTGGAGTCGGTGCGGATGCCCATGATGCGGCGCTTCACCTCTGCGTCGTCGGCGAAGAGGTCGATGGTGTTGTTGTAGGACTTGGACATCTTCTCGCCGTCCGTCCCCGGCACTACCGCCGTCTCCTCTTCGACGAGGGCCTCGGGCACCTTCAGCAGCCCGGGGCGGCCGGTGCGCGCGCCGGTGGAATCCGCCGCGTCATAGCCGGGGACGTAGGCCAGGTTAAACTTGGTCGCCCAGTCCCGGGTGAATTCCAGGTGCTGCACCTGGTCCTTACCCACCGGCACGCCGTCCGCGCCGTAGAGGAGGATGTCGGCCGCCATCAGCACCGGGTAGGCGAAGAGTCCAAAGTCCGGGGCAATTCCCTTGGCCACCTTGTCCTTGAAGCTGTGGGCTCGCTCGAGGTTGGACTGGGGCACCACCGTCCCGAGAATCCAGTACAACTCCAGCACCTCCGGAATGTCGCCCTGGCGAAAAATGACAGCCTTGGCCGGGTCCAGCCCCAGCGCAAGAAAGGCCATGGCCGTCTGCTGCGTCAACGTGCGCGCGGTGGGCCCGTCCTTCACCGTCGTCAGCGCGTGTAGGTTGGCGATGAAGTAGAGCGCCTGCCCCTGGTCCTGGTAACGGACGAACTGGCGGATGGCGCCGTAGTAGTTGCCGAGGTGCTGTTTCCCGGACGACTGGATGCCGGAGAGGATGCGCATGGGGGAGCGCCTTCTACCGCACCGGTGGCCGTTCGCGCACTGCGCCTGAGCGCGGGTGGGCCCGGTCATAGACGCCCCGTAGCCGCCGCCCATCCACGTGCGTGTAGATTTGGGTGGTGGCGAGGTCGGCGTGCCCCAGCATGGCCTGCACGCTGCGCAAGTCCGCCCCCCTCTCCACCAGGTGCGTGGCGAAGGAATGGCGCAGCTTGTGGGGCGAGACGCGCTTGCGGATGCCGGCGGCCCGGGTGTAGCGGCCCACCAGCTTCCAGAAGCCCTGCCGGGTGAAGCCCCGCCCCCGGTGCGTCACGAAAAGGGCGCGGGCCGTCCGGCCCCGCAGCAGCGCCCCCCGCGCCTGCTGCAGGTAGACGCGCACGGCTTCCAAGGCCCGGCTGCCCACTGGCACCAGCCGCTCCTTGTTGCCCTTGCCCCGGGCCAGAACAAAGCCCGCGTCCAGCCGCAGCGCCTCCACCGGAAGGCCCACCAGCTCGCTCACCCGAAGCCCGGTGGCGTACAGCAGCGACAGCATCGCTCGGTCCCGCACCCCTGAGGGGCTACTGTCCCGGGGCGCATCCAACAGCGCCTCCACCTCCTCGAGGCTGAGGACCACCGGCAGGCGCCGGGCCAACCGCGGCGTGTCGGTGAGGGCCGTCGGGTCTTCCCGGGCGTGCCCCTCTGCGGCGAGGAAACGATGAAAGACGCGCAGTGCCGCCAGGTGGCGGGCTTGGCTACGCGTTGACAGCCCACGTGCGGCAAGCGCGTCCAGATGCCGGCGGACGTGGGCGGAGGTGATGGCGCCCGGCGACTGCACGCCCTCGGCCTGCAGCCCGCGCAGGTACTCCACCAGGTCAGCCGCGTAAGCCTCCACGCTGCGGGCCGCCAGCCCGCGCTCGGCGTGGAGGTAGCCGACGAAG
This sequence comes from uncultured delta proteobacterium, assembly GCA_963711265.1. GTDB lineage: Bacteria > Myxococcota > Myxococcia > Myxococcales > Myxococcaceae > JADGRA01. The sequence continues at coordinate 25,499 of CAVQDL010000012.1, read as the reverse complement.
ACGTCGAGGAAGGGCGTAAGCGGTGTCACGGACGGGCGGGGGGCGTTGCCGAAGCCACCCTACCCCTGCTCGTCCGGCCCGCAGACTTCGAGGGTGGGGGGGGCCGGGGGCCACGCCCGCCGGGGCATGCCAGTTCAGTGCTGGGGAAAGGCGGCCCCACCCTGCCGGAGGATTTCCACCTGGTCGTCAAGGAGGGACACCACCGTCGAGGGGTGGCCCTCCTGCAGACCCGCGTCGAGGACCAACGCCAGGGCGTGGCCGTACCTCTCCTTGATTTCGCGCGGGTCGGCGAGGGGCTCGCCCGCCTCCCCGGTGGCGGTGGTGGTGACCAAGGGGCCCTCCAGGGCCCGGGCCAGGGCGGTGGCCACCGGGGCGGCCGGCACGCGGATGCCCACCTGCTTCTGCTTGTTGAGCAGCAGCTCTGGCACCAGTCTGGTGGCCGGAAGCACGAAGGTGAAGGCCCCCGGCGTGTGCTGGCGAAGCACCCGGTAGGCGAAGTTACTCACAATCGCATAGCGGGCCACGTCGCCCAGGTCCGACACCAGCAGCGCGAAGGGCTTCCGGTGGTCGCGCCCCTTCAGCGTGTAGAGGAGCTCCACGGCGCGCTTGGCGCGAGCGTCGCAGCCCAATGCGTAGCAGCTGTCGGTGGGATAGCCGATGAGCTCGCCGTCGGCGAGCGCCCGCACCGCGCGCTCAATGGCCCGCGGCTGCGGGTGCTCTGCGTCTACCGGAGCGAGCGGAGCGGGCACCAGGGGTGCCCTCCTAGCCCGAGCGCTCCGTCGCCGCCAACGCCAGCGCGCCCCCGGGTGGGGGCGGCGGGTTTCAGGCCTTCGAGGGGTGAGGCAGCGCCTGGGCTTCGGCCGCAGCCCGGGCGGCGCGCTTACCTTCCTCGATGAGCTGCTTCACCTTCTGCCCGCCTTTGCGCCCAATCTCCTCGTAGAAGCTGGAGCCCCGGGTGGCCTTCACCCGGTCGCCGCCCTTCTTCCCAATCTCCTCGTAGAATTTCACGCCCCGCTCGGCCTTGACTGTCTCGCCACCCTTGCGGCCAATCTCCTCGTAGAAGGCGCGGCCGCGCTCCGCTTTCACCGTCGCGCCGCCCTTGCGGCCAATGGTTTCGTAGAACTCCCGGCCCCGTTCGTTCCGGACCGCCTCCCCACCCTTTCGGCCAGCCTCGGCCACGCTCATCTGTCCCTTGCTGTCCTTCGCCGACATGCCGTCTCTCCTGTCTCAGCCTGGCCTCGCCCGCCCTCTGCAGCCCTGCCCCACACCCGGGACCTGGTCGACAGACGACGCACACCCCACTAACCAGCCAAACCCTCGACTTCACGAGAGGTTAGTGGGCAGGGGGGCATCCGCCGCCTCGGGGAGCCTGACGCTCAGGGAGGCAACCCGGGGCGACGGCGTTTCATTCCGCCCCTTGCGGCTCGGCCGCCTGCTGCACCGCTGGCGGCACCGGGGCGGCCAGCACCGCCTCCAGCTTCTCGCGAAGGGTTTCCAGGGCCGCCGGGGCCTCCAGCTTGTGTCCCTTCTGGGACACGTAGAAGGAGTCGATGGCGCGGTTGGCCTCGGTGGCCACCTTGGCCAGGGCAATCTCCAGCCCGGCGTCGGTGAAGCAGGCGGCCACTTCGTGCAGCAGGCCGAGCCGGTCCTCCGCCCGGACGTCCACCACGGTGAAGGCCCGCGAGGCGGTGTTGTCGACGCTGACGCGGGTGGCCACGCCCGGCAGCCGTCGCGGCAGCGCGGAGGACCGCCGGCGCCGTTCCAGGAGCGCCTGGACGTCCAGCCGGCCCTCCAGCGCCGCGCGCAGGTCCGAGCGCGCCCGGCGCCAGCGCGCGCGTTCCAGGGGGCGGCGCGCCGCGCTGCGGACTTCAAAGACGTCAATGGCCGCCCCGTCCGCCGTCGAGGCGATGCGGGCGCTGAGGATGTCAATGCCGTGGGCAGCCAGCACGCCGCTCCACAGGGACAAAAGCCCCGGGCGGTCCCGGGCAGCGAGGTGCAGCTCGGCGTGGTCCGGCTCCTTCAAGCGGCGCAGCGCCGCGGCGAAGCCGGTCCGCCGGGCGCGGCGCAGCAGCAGCCCGTGTAGGACGGCGGCCGAGGGTGGCGTACTGCCCAGGTAGCGGTCGGCCGAGGCCGCCAGCAGCCGCTCCGCCTCCTCGGCCCCGAAGCGCCGTGTCCACAGCCCCCGGAAGGTCTCGCGCGCCTCGCGCTCGCCGTGCCAGCCCTGCCCGGCCAGCACCGCTGCCGTCTTGCTGACGAGTTCATGCACCAGCCGGGCGCGCCAGTCAGTCCACATGCCCGGCGCCACCGAGGAGATGTCCGCCCAGGTGAGTAGGTCCAGGCAGGTCAGCTTCTCCGAGTCGCCGCACAAACGCGCAAATTCCTCGAGCAGCTGCGGGTCCGAGAGGTCACGGCGCTGGGCGAGGTGACTCAACGTGAGGTGGTGCAGGACGAGGAATTCCGCCACCTCTTGCTGCCGGGCGGAGAGCCCCAGGCGCTCGCCCAGTGCGCGCATCAGGTCGCGTCCGCGCTCGGAATGGTCGCCCCCCATGCCCTTGCCGGCGTCGTGCAGCAGCACCCCCAGCACCAGCGGCAGTACGTCGCCCAGGTCGCGGATGGCGCGGGTGCGTTCCGCTCCGTCTCGACGAAGTCCCCGGCGCGCAGGGCATACAGCCGCCGAAGCGCCCGCAGGGTGTGCACGTCCACCGTGTACGCGTGGTACAGGTCGAACTGGTGGCGCGCGGTGACGCGGCCAAACTCGGGCACCAGCACGCCGAGGAGGCCCAGCGCGTGCATCGCCTCCAGCGCCTCCCCGCGCGTTCCTGGCCGCGTCAGAAGCGCCCGCAGGGCCTCCACCACCGCCTCGCTGCCCCGCGCCTCGGCCAGCGCCGGTGCCGCCTGCGCCGCCTGGTCCAGGGCCCAGGAGTACACCGGGACGCCCAGCTCATCGGCCGCATGAAACAGGCGCACCGCCGCCGCCGGCTCGCGCTGAAACAGTTCCGCGTCCCCGTCCACCGTCAGCCGTCCGCGAAACACCTTGAAGGGGCCCACCCGACGCTCGGCCCGAAAGGGCCCCCGACGGGGCCCGCGCTGCTCCTCGGCACGAGCAATGAGGGCATCGGCCGCGCGCCGGAGGATGCCCGCCGACAGGTAGTAATCTCGCATGAACTGTTCCACCGGGAGTCCGTCGCCCTGGCCGTACTGGAAGAAGCGCGCCACCGATTCCTGGAGGTCGAACGTGAGGCGGTCCTCCTTGCGCCCTCGGAGGAAGTGCACCTCGTGCCGTGTCCGCAGAAGGAAGTCCCGGGCCGCCCGCAGCCGCGCCACTTCCGAGGCGGGAAGGATGGCGGCCTCCAGCAGTCCGCCCAGGCCCCGGACGCCGAAGCGCGCCTGGGCCACCCACAGGGCCGTCTCCAGGTCCCGCAGGCCTCCCTCCCCGGACTTGAGTTGCGGCTCGAGGAGAAACACCGAGTCGCCGAATTTTTCCCGGCGCTCCTGCAACTCCATCACCTTGGCAGCGATGAAGGCCTCCGCCTCCCGCGTCCCCGGGCGGAGGTGGACGTCGCGCAGGAAGCGCTCCCCCAGCTTTCCGTGGCTGGTCAGCACGCGGGCGTCGAGCAGGGCCGTGCGGACCGTCAAGTCCTCTGCCGAGGCCGTCAGTGTCTCCTCCGGCGTGCGGACGCTCCAGCCCACCGTCACCCGGGCGTCCCAGAGCAGCATGGTCAGGGCCCGGGCACGCTCCGCCACCCCGGCGCTCCGGCGCCGCTCGTGCACCAGCAGCAAGTCCCAGTCGGACCCAGGGCTGAGCTCCCGACGGCCATAGCCGCCCAGCGCCACCAGGGCCGAACTGGGGAGGGGATGCTCCGCTTCCAGCTCCGCCCACAGCCCCTCGACGAGGGCGTCAGCCGCGGCGGCCAGAAGCCGTGCGGTGGACAGGCCCGCGCCCCCCTGCCGGTGAAAGGCGCGAACCGCATCGAATGCCGTTTCCCGCTGCGCCCGGGCCCGTGCAGGCCGGGACGCGGCATCCCCTTGGGTAAGCGTAGGCAACTGCGAGCGTGCCTCCCGGTGACTGGGGGGCGGCGCGGGCGGCGGAGACAGGTGGGGACTCTCGAAGGACGTCACGGGAGGGGAAACCGGGGGGAGGTGGGCTGGTCGCCCGTGCACCGACTGCTGCACTCTAACCGCCCCGCGGCACTGGCCTTTAGTGCGCGTCCACCTTGGCCAGGCGTTCGCGGTAGCCGAGGAAGTCCTGCACCCCGGCGGCAATGGCCCGTGCCACCTCGTCCTCGTAGCTGGCGGTGGCCAGCCGCTTCTCGTCCTCCGGGTTGGAGAGGAAGCCCGTCTCCACCAGGATGGCCGGCATCTTGGCCCCCAAGAGAACGTAGAAGAGCGCCTCCTTGCGGCCTCGGTCCTTCACTTTGGGGTACTTGGCCGACATGCGCGACACCAGGCTGTGCTGCACGCGCTCCGCCAGCCGCGCCGATTCGTCGGTGTGGGCCCGGGTGGCGAGGTCGGCCAGGAGGAATTGCAGGTCCGACATGGTTTTGGCTGAGGAACTGTTCTCCCGCGCAGCTAGCCGGATGGCGTAGCGGTCACTGGTAAGGTTGAGGGAGTAGGTCTCCACCCCCCGCCAGCTCGCCTCGCCGCCGTTGTTACAGTGAACCGAGATGAAGAGGTCACCCTTCGCCTCGTTGGCCAGCCGTGCGCGGTCCTCCAGCCGGACGAAGTGGTCGTCCTCCCGAGTGAAGACGACTTCCAGCCCCTCGTCCGTCAGCACCTGCCCCAGACGAAGCGCGATCGCCAGCGCGACAGCCTTCTCCTGGGTGCCGCCCGGGCCGACGGTGCCCGTGTCGTGCCCGCCGTGGCCGGCGTCGATGACGACGCGGCGGACCTTCAGGCCCAGCTGTTCAGCCAGCGTCACCTCACCCCCCGTCTGCCGCCCCACGGACTTCATCCGCTCGCGCACCGACGGTGCCGGCGCTACGGGTGAAACGGACGCGGCCTCCGTGCCCCCCTCCACCGCAGGCGCCTCGGCCGGGGGCGCGGCAGCGGGCGCCTTGCTGACAGGCGGGTGCTCCGCGGCGGCGACGGCAGGCGGTCCCGGCGTGGGGGCCTTGCTGAGGGCTGGGTAGTCCCGCACCGCCTTGGGCGCGGGCCTGCGCACCACCGGCGGGGGGGGCTTCTTCGGTGCTTCGGCGGGCAAGGAAGCGAGGAGAGTCTTGAGGTTGGCGTACTGGTCGCCCTTCGGCAGCTGGGCCAGGGCGTGCTGCAGCGTGGCGCGGGCAGCGTCCGTCTGCCCCAGACGCTCCAGCTGCACCCGGGCCAGCGCCAGCGCCGAGTCGTCCGCCAGCTTGTGGCGGGGGTGCCGCTCGAGCAGCTTCTTGTAGTCCTCGGCGGCACCGGCCAAGTCCTCTGGCACCTGGCTGATGCGACTGAGTTCCGCCAAAAGCCCGGCGGCGGTGAAGAGAGCATCCGGGGCGCGCGCCGAGGTGGGGTACTTCTGCGCGACGGCTTCGAATTTGTGCGCCACCCCGAGCCAGCTGTCCCGGTAGCGCCGCCGCCCCGCGTCACCCTTGAGGACGTAATAGGCGTGCCGGGCCTGCTGGTAGGCCTGCTCGGACGCATCCGCATTGGCCGCCTCCGCGGACGGTGCAAGCAGGATGGCGAGCGTCAGGGCGAGGGGGCGCGACATGGTCGGGGCAGAAGCGACAGGCATGTCACCACCCGTGTCGTCACCGGGCAATTTTTCAGCTTCCGTCAGCCCACAGGAATGCGTCGCGGCGGACGTTTGCGCCGAGGACTGCCCAGCGGCGGCGCGTTTACGCCCGGCGGTGTAAGCGCGTTTCACGAGTGCCGTCCCGGGGCACCTGCCAGAGTCCTTGAGTCGCAAGGGACGCATTCCTGCCGGGCGGTCTGTCTGTCCCCGGGGGAAACGGGGGCGCCATGTTTCAGAGAGCGGTTGCCGTCTTCACCGCAGCGGCATTTCTTGCCTGCCTTCCTGGGTGCAGAAGCGTCGCAGTGAAGCCCATGCCGGAGGCCGTCACACCGACCAACAGCACGGAAATTACAGGGTTCACCACGCGCGACGGCGCAAGCCACTACACGCCGCACTCCGTCGCATGGGTACAAGGCAATGAATTCGTGGTCGCCTCCAAGGAGGGAGGCCACGCGTCCGGAGTGCCGGCGTCCGAGGTGGTGTCGGTGGACGTCCCCTACACCAACGGCTGGGCCGTCGCAGGCATTGTCCTGCTCAGCATCGTCGTCGCCCTCGGCGTGGTGGTGGCCATCTTTTTTGCCGCTGGTTACCACAGCTATAGTCCCCCTTCGGGGAGCTGGTTCTGCCCCTTCGTCTACAGCTGGGACGGCCAGCGCTACGTCCTGGATGGCGAACCCAACCCGGCTGCCATCGCCAGGGCCCTGGCCCGCACCGATTCCTCGGCGCTGGTGCACCTGGCGTCAGTCGACGGCGAGTACCGCGTCCTCCTCACCAACGAGCAGGACGAGACACAGCATACGGACAGCCTGGCGCTGCTCGCCGTCGACCATTTCCCCAGTGCCACTGTCGTCCTCGGTCAAGACGGCGCGGTGCACGCCCTCGAGCACCGGCAGCGTCTCGTCTCGGCAACGGACGAGCATGCCGCAGACGTGCTTCCCCTCCTCATCGACGTCGACCAGGTGTCCTGGCTGGCAGACCTGGAGGAGGCGACGACGCACGGGTCCCCACCCGACACCCGAAACCACCTCACCCTCACCTTTCGTCGGCCAAACACGGCTGGGCCCGTCTACCTCATCAGCAACGTGGCCACGTCCCACTGGGGTGCCTTGCAAGCACACACGGTGCTTAACGTCCTGGCTGCCGAGGAGAGGCTGAGCCTTGGCGGTGCGGCGCTGCGGCAGTACCAGGACTGGAACGCCCGGGAAGAACTGTTTCAGCTGGCCGTCCAGGTGCGCCTCGGCAGCCGCTGGGAGAGGCGCGGCCTGCTGGTGGCCAGTGGGCCATACGTGTCGGAAAGCCGGGCCATGCTTCTGGACTTGACGGGCGTCGAGGGGGACACGGTGCAGCTGCGCCTGGACCCACCGGTGGGCTTCTGGCGCTTGAATGCCTTCCAGTTGGCCTGGGGAGAAAGTCCGACCCAGGTGCAACTGCTGAAAGCGCGCGTCGCCCGCGATGAGACTGGCCGCGACGTGCGTGCCCAGCTGGCAAGTGACGATGGCTGGACGCTGGACCAGCCTCAGGCCCCCAACGTCACGCAGCTGACCTTCCCGGCCCCGCCGGTGCCGGCTGGACTGCAGCGCGCGGTGTTTGCCCGGACGCATGGCTGGTACGAGGCGCACCGGCACGACGTCCGTCCACCGGACGTCGCGGCGCTGCAGCGACTGCAGACGGAGCCCGGCTACGCTGTCCGGCGGGCGTTGGAGGCTTATGGAGAGTTTCGACGGACGGGCGTCCTGCCCGGCTTCCCCCCAGTGGCGAACGCCGACGCCGGGGGACGCCCGGACACGCTGGCCCTGCAAGCACCGCGCGCGGCGCACTAAAGTCAGCCGGCCGCCATTCCGCAGCTGGGGCTGGCGACCCGCCGCAGCCCCTACCCGGCTGCCTTGGCCTGCAGTTCGGCGAGAAGGTTGAGGGCCTGCAGCGGCGTCAGCGTCTCCAGCTGCAGCCCATGCAGCACTTCCAGCACCTCTACCGCCGCGGCGCTGGGCCCTGGCAGAAGCAGGGGCAGCTGCTCCTGCGCGGGTGCTGGCCGGTGGGCTGCCCTGGGGTGCCCGGCGGCGTCCAGCTCGCCCGCTTCCAGGTTGCCCAGCACTTCACGGGCCCGTCGCACCACCGGGGCCGGCAGCCCGGCCAGGCGGGCCACCTCGATGCCGTAGGAGCGGCTGGAGCCGCCCTCCACCAGCGTCCTCAGAAATACCACCCGCCCCCCCATCTCCCGCACGCCCATGGAGGCGTTGCGGACGCGGGGCTTCTCCAGGGCCAGGTCGGTCAGCTCATGGTAGTGGGTGGCAAACAGCGTCCGGCAGCCGACGCGGTCGTGAAGGTGCTCGGCCACCGCCCAGGCGATGGACAGCCCGTCGTAGGTGGAGGTGCCCCGGCCAATCTCGTCCAGCACCACCAGGCTGTTGGCCGTGGCGTGGTGCAGGATGGACGCCGTCTCCGCCATCTCCACCATGAAGGTGCTCTGCCCGCCGGCGACGTTGTCCGAGGCGCCAACGCGGGTAAAAATTCGGTCCACCAGCCCGATGCGCGCGCGGCTGGCGGGGACGAAGCTGCCGGCCTGGGCCAAAAGCGTGACCAGGGCCACCTGCCGCATGACGGTGCTTTTGCCCGCCATGTTGGGCCCGGTGAGGATGAGCACCTGGGCCGAGTCGCAGGCAAGGCGGACGTCGTTGGGGACGAACGGCTCCGCGCGCAGCAAGCGCTCCACCACCGGGTGGCGCCCGCCGACAATTTCCAGCGAGCCCGAGGCGTCCAGCTGCGGCCGGCAGTAGCCGTACTCGGCGGCCACCCGAGCGAAGGACAGAAGCGCGTCCAGGGTGGCGATGGCCTCGGCGGTGGCCTTCAGCGCCGGGAGGTCCTGCAGGACGCGCGCGCGCAATTCCTCGAACAGACGGCGCTCCAGGGCGCAGCGGCGCTCCTCGGCGGTGAGGACTTGCTCCTCCCACGTCTTGAGCTCCGGGGTGACGAAGCGCTCGGCGCCGACCATGGTTTGCCGACGCTCCCAGCTGTCCGGCACCAAGTGCAGGTTGGCCCGCGTCACCTCCAGGAAGTAGCCGAAGACGCGGTTGTAGCGGACCTTCAGACTCTGGATGCCCGTGCGCTCCCGCTCCTGGTGCTCCAGCTGCGCGAGGGTGCTCTTTCCGTCGGTGCTGAGGGCCACCAGCGCATCCAGCTCGTCCGAGTAGCCGGGGCGGAAGAGTCCGCCCTCATCCAGGGCGGCCGGGGGCTCCTCGGCCACCGCCCGTCCGAGCAGCTGCTGCAACTCGCCGTGCGCGCCCAACGGGCCGGCCAGCGCCGACAGCAACTCGGCCTTGGACTGCTCGACAGCCCGCACCAGCTCCGGCAGAACGCCCAGCGACTGCGCCAGCGCGGCGAGGTCCCGGGCGTTGCCCACGCCCACCGCCAGTCGGCCACACAGCCGCTCCACGTCCCGCACCTGCCGCAAAAGCCCGGTCCACACCTCCCGCCAGACGTGCCGGGTGGACAACTCCTCCACCGCGTCCAGGCGTCGTTCGATGTCGGGGAGGTTGCGCAGTGGAGCCAGCAGCCAACTGGACAGCTTGCGCGCGCCGAGTGGCGTCACGGTGCGGTCCAGCACCCCGAGGAGGGACCCCTTGCGGCTGCCGTCCCGCAGGGTCCGGACCAGTTCCAGGTTGGCCCGGGTGACGGCGTCCAGGGCCAAGGTGTCCCCCAGCGCCTCGCGGCGCAGGGCGGTGACGTGGGCACCGTCGGTGCGCTGCGTTTCCTTCAGGTAGCGCAGCGCCGCGCCGGCCGCCGCCGTGGCCAAAGGCGCGCTCTCCAGCCCGAAGCCGTCCAGCGCTGCCACCTGGAAGTGGGCCCGCAGGAAGGCCGCGGCCCGCGCCGGGTGGAAGCCGTCCGGCGCTAGCGTGGAGAGGGGCACCGACGGGAGGTGCTTGCCGAGGGTCTCCAGCACCTCGGCCGGGGCACCCTCGGCCAGAAGCAATTCGCGGGGCGACGCCACGGACAGCCACTCCAGCAACTGGGCCTTCTCCTCGCCTTCGGCCGCGCGGAAGGCCCCGGTGGAGGCGTCGAGGAGGGCGGCCCCCCAGCGGGCCTTGTCGACGGCCACCGCCGCGAGCCAACTGGGCGCGGAGGCCTCCAGGACGTCCTCGTCCAGCACCGTGCCCGGCGTCACGATGCGCACCACGTCGCGGCGGACCAGGCCGGGTGTGGTGCCGGGCTGTTCCAGCTGCTCGCAGATGGCCACCTTGTGGCCTGCATCCAGCAGCTTCGCCACGTGCCGGCGGGCGGCATGGAAGGGAACGCCGCACATGGGCACGCGTTCTGGGCCCTTGCTGCGGGCGGTGAGGGTAATCTCCAACAGCTCCGCCGCCCGGACCGCATCCTCGAAGAACAACTCGTAGAAGTCGCCCAGCCGGAAGAAGAGGAAGGCGTCCGGCGCCCGGGCCTTCATCTCCAGGTACTGCCGCATCATCGGCGTGTCCCGGGGCGCCACACCCCGTTCCGCCGACGGCGCTTCCTGAAGCGGCACCACCGCACCCTCTGCCACGCGCCTCTCGCCTCCCTCTTGGGGACAAGGGGGGACCCTCCCCCCTGGGTCCTCCACAAGCGCCCTCCGGAAGCGTCTTGGGTAGCAGAAGGTGCTGACAGGCCGCGGCCGGGGGGGCGGCCGCCGCCCTCCCCCGGGGTCGTCGCGCCCGGGCAAGCGCTCGTGGTAGCAGAAAGACGCCGCACCCCGCCTCAAGGCGCCGCGGCCAAGGTGACTCGCCCCGTGGACACTGCCGACTGGAATGCCTCCGCCTACCACCGCGTCTCCGCGCCGCAGACGGCCTGGGGACGCGAGGTGGTGGAACGGCTGCAGCTGCGCGGGGGCGAAACCGTGCTGGACGCAGGCTGCGGGACGGGGAAACTCACCCGGCTGGTGGCGGAACGGCTGCCCCAGGGGCGCGTCATCGCCCTGGACGCCTCCGCCGATATGCTGGACGGCGCCCGTAAGGAATTGGCCTCCTTCGGCACCCGGGTGCGCTTCCTCCAGGCGTCACTGCCGAAGCTTCCCGTGGTGGAAAAGGTGGACGCCATCCTCAGCACGGCGACGCTGCATTGGGTGCTGGACCACCCGGCTGTGTTTGCTGGCTTCCGCGCAGCGACGCGGCCCGGGGGCCAGCTGGAATTCCAGTGCGGGGGGGCCGCCAACCTCCACCGACTGCACACCCGGGCCGAGACCCTGGCCCAGTCGGCCGAGTACCGGGACGCCTTCGTCGGCTGGAGGGAACCCTGGTGCCTGGCCACTGCGGAGGAGACGGCGGCGCAGCTGCAGGCGGCCGGCTGGACGCGCGTACGCTGCTGGTTGGAGCCGCGCCCCACCGCCTTTGCCGACGCCGCCGCCTTCGCGGACTTCATCGCCCACGTCAACCTGCGTCCCTTCCTGTCCCGGCTGGACAGCGGGCGCGCCCAACGCTTCACCGCTGCCCTGGTGGCGGCGGCCGCCAGCGACAGCCCGCCGTATGTCCTCGACTACGTGCGCCTGAACGCCTCGGCCTGGGCACCGCCCGAGGGCGCGGCGTGAAGCTTGCGGACCTCAACCGGCTCCGGCAAATAACCACGGCAGCGGCCCGCTACGGCTTCGCCGACTTGATGGAACGCGCCGGCCTCTTTCGGCGCTTCGGCCGCCCGTCCGGGCAGCTCGAGCCGCTGGCGGACACCCAGGCCGAGTCAACGGCCCGGCGCTTCCGGCGGCTTCTGGATGAACTGGGACCCACCTTCGTGAAGCTGGGACAAATCCTCTCCACCCGGGCGGACCTCCTGCCGGCGGAATTCGTTGCCGAGTTGCGCCTGCTTCAGGATTCCGCCTCCCCCATCCCCCTGGAACAGGTGCGCGCGCAGATGGAAGCCGCCTTCGGCCAGCCGGTGGAGGAACTGTTCGCCTCCGTGGAACCGGTGCCGCTAGCCGCGGCCAGCATGGCCCAGGTGCACCGCGCCCGGACGCGCGCCGGGGACGACGTGGTGGTGAAGGTGCAGCGGCCTGGCATCACCGCGCAGGTGAATGCGGACCTGGCGGTGCTGCGGGCCCTGGCGCGGCTTCTGGAGGCCACGGTGGAGGAAACGGGCATCTCCTCCCCGGTGGGGATTGTGGAGGAATTCGACAAGGCCATCCACGAGGAGCTGGACTTCGTCCACGAGGCAGCCAACGTCCGGGCCTTCGCCGCCACCCACGCCGGCCGGCCCGCGCTGCGCATCCCGCGCGTCTTCGATGAGTTGACCACCTCCACCGTCCTCACCCTCGAGTACCTGGAGGGCAGCCGCCTGGCGCAGGCGGACTTGAGTCCAGAGCGGCGGCAAGCGCTGGCCCGGGTGGTGGTGGACGCGTCCTTCCAGCAGCTTTTTGTCGATGGCCTGTTTCACGCCGACCCCCACCCGGGCAACTTCCTGCTGCTGCCGGGCGACGTGGTGGGCCTGTTGGACTTCGGCCTCGTCGGCCGCCTCACCCGGGCCATGCAGGAAACGCTGGTGCTGCTCAGCGTGGCGGTGGCCCTCAAGGACTCGGACTCCGTCGCCCGCCTCCTCTACCGCATGGGGGCGCCGGACACGCGCGCCAACCTGTCCGGCTTCCGGGCCGACGTGGAGACACTGCTGCAGACCCACCTGCCCACCGCACGCACCCTCGCCGAGGTGGACGCGCGGCACCTTTTGACGGACCTCCTGGACCTGGCGGTGAAGTACCGCATCCGCATTCCGCGCGAGTACGCGCTGCTGTCGCGCGCCGCGGTGGCGGTGGAGGGCTTGTTGCGACAGCTGGCGCCGGACCTGGACATCCTCGCCGTGTCCCTCCCCTACGCCAAGCAGCTGCTTGCGGAGCGCTATGACCCGGCCCAGCTGCGGGGCGGGCTGATGCGCACGCTGCTGCGCTTCCAGGGCCTGGCCAGCGACTTGCCGACGCAGCTCTCGCAGATTCTGCTCGACCTGGAGAAGGGGCGCTTTGGCGTGGCGGTGAAGAGCCCGGAGCTCGAGAAAATCAACGACAGCCTCCGCAGCGTCGCCGTCATCGGCTTCCTCGGGCTGTGCGCCTGCGGCTTCATCGTGGGCGCCTTCCTGTCCTTCGCCCAGGTGCCCTGGACGGTGCGCGGGCTGCCGGTGCTGGGCGTCTTCGGCGTGGCGGCGGCCGCGGCCCTCTTCGGGGCGGCCTTCACCTGGTACGTCTTCGGAAACCGTTTCGGGAAACTGCGCGTGCGGCGCTTCCTTCCGAAACGCCCGGACTGACATGCCGCAGCACATCGGGATTGTGGCCTGCTCGGCCGAAGGCGCAGCGCTCTGCTACCGAAGCATCTGCGTGCAAGGCGCGCGGCATCTCGGTCCCCTCGCTCATCCCGAGGTGTCGATGCACACGCACTCCCTTTCTCGCTACGTCGACTGCATCCACCGCGACGACTGGGAGGGCGTGGGGGCGCTGATGCTTGAGTCCGCCAACAAGCTGGCGACCCTCGGTGCGGACTTCCTGATTTGTCCCGACAACACCATCCACCGGGCGCTTCCCCTGGTGGAAGCACACTCCCCCCTCCCTTGGCTACACATCGCCGACGGGGTGGCAGCAGACGCCGTCCAGCACCGGTACCGACGGCTCGGCCTGACCGGTACCCGCTGGCTCGTCGAAAGCGACGTCTACCCAGAGAAGCTCCGCGCGCGCGGACTCGAGTGGAGGCGTCCGCCCGCCGGCCAGCTCGAGGAAATGAATCGCCTCATCATGGAGGAATTGGTGCGAGGCGTCTTCAAGCCAGAAGCCACCGCGTTCCTCCAAGACGTCGTCCGAGGGCTGAAAGCCGACGGCTGCGACGCCGTCGTCCTCGGCTGCACGGAATTGCCCTTGCTGCTGAGCGACTCGAATTCTCCCCTGCCCACCTTGGACTCCACCGGCTTGCTGGCCGAGGCCGCCCTTCGCCGGGCGGTGCAAGGTACGGGTCCAGCGCCGTAGCCCCCCCGGCGGGGAGCGTGCGCAGCTGCGGCGGGGGGGGCAGGGCTTTCGGGAACTCACGGCCCCAGGGGGAAACCAAGGCGCGGACCCTCATTCGTGGCGCCCTGGGGGCGCACCACCTGCCACTTTCCCTGCAGCTTACGCAGGCTGAGGAGGCCACTTCGGCCCTGCTGCACCCCGGCCTGGGCCTGGGCGCTTTCGCCGGACACCACCACCGCGCTGACTTGGAGCAGCACTGGCCGGGGCCCGGTGCACCCGGCGGGGCCTGCGAAGACTTGCACGCCGCTCCCCGACAGCCGCGACAGCACTTCGGGGGCGGGCTTCGCCCCGTCTACCTGCAGGCATAGGGCGGAGGGCTCGCGCAGCACGGGCGGCACGTCGTGCTCCAGGGCATAGCGCGCGGCGGCTTCCGTCACAGCCAGGACGTCCGGCGAAGGCGCAGCCGGCGGGGCGTGCGCGCAGCCCACCAGCACCAGAAGCAGCGGCGGAAAACAGGCGGAACGTCTCACCCGGCGCACGCAAAGGACGTCAGGGCGAGCGGCTGCGGCGCGGGCGCTGGACCCCCGCCTGCAGCTGCACCCGGCCGCGCAGGGGCCGCTTGGGGGGCCGCACCGCCGCCGCCAGCTGCAGCAGAGTGGCCAACTCCACCCGGCGGGCGTCGGCCGGCTTCTCCAATCGCACGTACCGGACGGCGCGGGAGGGCTCGGCCAGGAATAGCCCAGCCGGGTCCTCCAGCAGGGCGCCAAAGGAAAACCCCACCCGGACGTAGTCCTGCAGCGGTTCAATGAAGGCAAACTGGTGCACCAGCCGGTACCCGAAGTAGCCCCGGTTGGGCTTCACGTGCTCCAGGGCCTGTGGCACGGCCAGGCGCACCGCCGCCCGGGCCCGTTCCGACAGCTGCTGGATGCGGGACGAGAAGCGCCGCAGCAGCTCCTCCGGTCCGACGTCCTCCGTTGGCCGACGCTCCCACCGCACGTTTTGGCCTCCGCCGCCCAGGGGGAGCCACGGCCCCCGGCGGGCGCCATAGCAGGCCCTAACCGTCGGGGGCTACCCCTTGCTTTTGCAGGCGGACTGCGCTCCCCCCAAGGGGGGCGTTATCCCGTCGCGCCGGTGGAGGTGCTGCTCCGCAAGCCGAGGACGCGGTAGGGCTGAACTGTCTTCTCCTTGCCCTTCACCGTCTGCACCGGCAAGGCCTCCACCTGGAAGTCCGAGCCGGCCTTGGAGACGGTGTTGTCTGCCGCCAGGACCTCGCCGGCCTTGGCGATGCCGCACAGCCGGGAGGCGATGTTGACGCAGTCACCGATGGCGGTGAATTCATGGCGGTCCGCCGAGCCCATGTAGCCCACGACGGCCATGCCGCTGTTGACGCCGATGCCCACCCCGAGGGGCTTCTGCCCGCGCGACTCGCGCATTTCATTGAGGGCTTCCACCTGGGCCTGCATCTCCAGGGCGGCGCGGAGCGCGCGGGCCGGGTCGTCCCCGTGGGGGGACGGCGGTCCCCACACCGCCATGACGCAGTCGCCGATGAACTTGTCGAGGTTGCCCTCGTGGCGGAAGACCACGTCGGCCATGGCGGTGAAGAAGGCATTCAGCATGCTCACCGTGTCCTGCGGGCTCTCGCCTTCAGCGATGGTGGTGAAGCCGCGGATGTCCGCGAAGAGGACGCTCACCTCGGCCAGCCGGCCCTGCCGAAGCAGTTCCACCTGGCCGCGCACCACCATGTCCGCCACCGCCGGGGAGAGGAACCGCGAGAGCTCGGCGCGCGTGACGGCCTCGGTTTCAATCTTGCGCGCCAGCTCGGCGTTCTCCAGGGCGATGGCCGCCTGGCTGGCGATGCCGGAAAGGATTTTGAGGTCCTTCTCGCTGAAGGCATTGGTACGCTCGCGGGTGTCGAGGAAGAGGACGCCTTTGAGTTCTCCCTTGGCGAGAAGCGGCACGGCCATCGCGCTGCGGATGCCCTGGGCGACGATGCTCTCGCTTCCGGAGAAGCGCGAGTCGAGGACGGCGTCGGCGGTGAGGACTGCCTGCCGCGTCTCCAGCACGCGCTTGAGCACGGTGTCCGAGACGACGACCTCCTCCTCCTGCTCCTTGCGGTGGCGCACCGCCTCCGGCACCAGTTCTCCCTTGGCGTCCACCAGGAAGAGCACGCCGTGGTCGGCGGCAAGCAAATCGAAGCTGGCCTTCAGAATCTTGTCGAGCAGGCTCTTTTGGTCGCGCTCGAGTCCCACTTGCCGGTGAAACTCGTGGGCGATGCGCAGCTTCTCGTAGTCGGCCCGGAGCGCGTTGGCGTCGCTGAGCTGGTCGCCCGGCCGGAACTCGTCGTCCACCACCGGCTGGTCGATTTGGGCCAAGAAGGCCGGGGCAGCCTGCGCCGAGGCGAGCACTGTGACGCCGGGGCTGCCGGTGCTGGTGAGCAGGTCGCCTGAGCGAAAGGTGAGGCGCGAATTGCCGAGCGTCACCTCGTCGCCGTCCTTCAGCCGGTGCTCGCGCACCCGGCGGCCGTTGACGTAGGTGCCGTTGGAGGAGCCCATGTCCTTGAGGACATAGGTGTTGCCGGCTCTCTCAATGCAGGCATGTTCCTTGGACACCTCACGGTCGGCCAGCCGCAGGGTGTTGGCCGGGTGCCGGCCGAGGGTGGTGCGAACGGCGAGGGGAAACTCGCTCACCTTGCCATCCAGAAGCCGGCCGGTGAGGTAGGCGCTGCGCGGGCTGGTGCGCACCGAAGGCAGCGGCGCCAGGGGCTCGCCGCAGGACGGGCAGGCGGCGGGCCACGGGTGGGCCAGCGGCGTTCGGCATCGAGGGCAAGCCGTGGGCATGTGTTGCGGCACTCCGGGGCGGTCAGCCAACACCCGCCGCCCCCCGGAAGGCACCCCAGGTTACCAGAGGGACGCAGGAGCGCCAACGCAGGGCCCGGGGGCTGCTTGGGGGCGGCCCCTCCCAGCTTGGTGGTAAAGCGTCGGGCGGTGAGACTCAAGCAGAAACCGGAGGACTTCAGCGTCAAGGAGTCCTACCGCTTTGACGAGGACCCCGAGGGCCGCTACCGCGTGTACCTCATGGACAAGCAGAAGCTGTCCACCTTCGAGGCGCTGGACCGCATCCGCACCCGCTTCGGCCTGCGGCCGGGCGCCATCTCCTACTGCGGCCTGAAGGACAAGCAGGGGCGCACCGAGCAGCTGATTGCCGTCGACGGCGCCGAGGTGGAGATGCAGGACCCGGACTTGCGGCTCAAGCCCCTGGGCCGCACCGCCCGCCCGCTGAGCGCCCGCAACACCACCTCCAACCGCTTCTCGGTGACGGTGCGCGCTCTCACCGAGGAGGACCTTGCCCACCTGCCACTGGCCGCGGCGGAGGTGAACCGGCTGGGGGTGGTGAATTACTTCGACAGCCAGCGTTTCGGCTCGCTCAAGCACGGCCAGGGCTACATCGCCAAGGACCTGCTTCGCGGTGACTTCGAAGCGGCGCTGAAGAATTACCTCGCCCAGCCCTCGGAACTCGACCGCACCGACGACGCCAAGGTGAAGGAGTTCTGGCGCCAGCACTGGGGCGACTGGGGCCGCCGCTGCCCGCTCGAGGCCAGCCGGCGCTACGACAGAATCCTACGCAGCCTGCGCGAGCGCCCCACCGACTTCCTCCGGGCCTTTCTGCAGATTGACGCCGACTACCGCGCCCTTCTCCTCTTCACCTACCAGAGCTGGCTGTGGAACGAGGGGGTGCGCCGGCTGCTGCAACTTCTCCTGCCCCGGACCAGCCTCTTCCCCATGCGCTACCAGGCGGGCACCCTCCTGTTTCACACCGACGCGGACCCGGAGACCCTGGCCTTTCTGCGCAGCGCCACCTTCCCGCTGCTGGCGCCGGCGACACCCCTGTCGGAACCGCGCATTGCCGAGGCCGTCAACTGGGCGCTGGGAAAAGAGAAGCTGACGCTGCAGTCGCTGCACATCCCCGAGGCAGAGCGGCTTTTGTACTTCAAGCACGAGGAGCGCCCGGTGCTGGTGCAGCCGCAGAAGCTGGTGCTGGGCCGGGTGGCGCCGGACGAGTTGAACCGCGGCCTGTCCAAGCTGAACGTCGCGTTCACCCTCTCCCCCGGTAGCTATGCCACCCTGGTGGTGAAGCGCCTCTTCCACCGGGCCGGGGCCCCGGCCGAGGAACCCAAGGGCGCTGACATCCCCTGGCGCTCCGGGGCACACACGCCATACGTGTCCCGGGCCCCCGGGGAGCGCCAGGCCGCCTCGCCGTCGCCCACCCCAGCCCGGGCGGCACCCCGCGCCCTGCTGGCACAGCAGCCGGCCGCCCGTCCCGCGCCATCCGCGGTACCCGCACCACCCGTGGCTGGCTTTCGTGCCCAGGCGGCCGCCAAGAAGCGGGCCCGCGCCGCGGCGCGCGCCGCGGACAGGGGCCTTCGCAAGCCCTCGAAAGCATGAGGGTGAAGTCTGCCCGGGTGACGTGCTAAGGGTTGGTAATTACGACGGATTCGTAGGCTGGCGACCCAGTTGCACAAGGAGGGCAATGGCGCTCCGGGGGCTGCGTACAGAGGACTGTGACTGCGCTCTCCTCCGTGTCGCTTCCAGGACTCCCGGCCGCGCTGGGCATCATGCTGGCCGAGCGAACGCCGACGCTTCCCTACCGTGCCGAGGTGCTGGCTGCCCGTCGGGGTGACCGCAGTGCCTTCGAGACGCTGGTGCGCAGTGTGCAGCGCCCCGTCTACGGGCTTTGCCTGCGGCTTCTCCGCGTCGAGGCGGAGGCGTCCGAGGTGGCGCAGGAGACGTTCCTGCGCGCCTACCAGAACCTGCACCGCTACGACGACGGTAAGCCTTTTGACTTGTGGGTGATGGCCATCGCCCGAAACCTGTGCCTGGACTTGCTGCGGCGCCGAAGCCGCATGCTCACCGACAACGTGGATGACATGCATGAGGTGCTGCCCTCGGGCGAGGCCAGCCAGGAGGCCGGCGTCATCGCCGGCGAGGAGCGGCGGTCCCTCGAAGCCGCCCTCTCCACGCTGTCCGTGGACGACCGCGAGGTGCTCAGCCTGTATTACGTGCAGAAGCGCACCACCAAGGAGATTGCGGTGGTGATGGGTGTCGCCCCTGGCACCATCATGGCCCGTCTGTTCCGCGCGCGCGAGAAGCTGCGCAAGCGCATGACGGCCGATTCCGAGGAGGCGGCGTGATGGACTGCCCCGACTTCGAAGCCCTGTTTGCGGCCCAGCTGGAAGGCACCGGCGAGTACGCCGAGCACGTGGGCGGATGCCCCGACTGCGCGGCGATTCTCGAAGAGCACCGCCAGCTGGAGAAGGACCTTTTCCGCCTGGCCGACCCCCTGCCCCCGGCGGACCTGGTGGCGCGCGTCATGCAGCGCGTGGCGGCCGAGCCGCTGCCGGTGCGCGCCGAGATGCGGGTGGGCCTGTCCATCCTGGCCGCCACGCTGATGGCCGCCGTGCTTAGCTTCGTCGCCACCCGCGGCCCCATCGGGCTTCTGGGCGCCTCGGCCGCCCGCGCCATGGTGGCCTGGAAGACAGCTCTCTGGGGTCTTAACAATGCCGTGCAAGTCGTCTGGTCGACCACCGCAATCCCGCTGACGGTGTCGCTCACCCTGCTCCTCTTCCTCTCCCTGGTGGGCCTGCGCCGGGTGGCGCCCCAGCGCGCAGTGGAGATTGAGGTCCATCCATGAAGACGTGGCCCACCGCGGCCCTCGCCGCCCTGGCGATTGTGGCGGCAGGTCCGGCCCTGGCCGGGCCGGCCAGCAGCGCCAGCCCTCCGGAGCAACACCGCATCAGCCTCAACGTGCACGGACCGCTGCGCGTGGCCGTCAAGCGCATCGCCGACGACGCCAAGCTGAGCGTGGTGGTGCGCGGCGGGGCCGAGCTCGACGAGGCAGGCGACTTCCACTTCGAGAACGTCCCGGCCCGCGAGGCCCTGGACACCCTGGCGGCCGCCTACAGCCTCGTCCTCGAGCAGCACGGCAGCGTCTATACGCTGCGGCCCCCGAGTGGACCGGAGAAGGCGGCCATGGTCACCTCTCGGCTGAAGCGGCCCGGCAACGCCTTGCCGGGCGGGCCCATGCTGGCGCCGCTGCCCCCCCTTCCGCCCGTCCCGCCGGTGCCGCCGGTCCCGCCCAGCGTGGCCAGCAAGGACTCGGACTCCGATGAGGAGGACATGGACTCGGACTCGGACTCCGCCGACGACAACCGTCAGACGCAGGCCGAGGAACGCCGCGCCCAAGCCGAGGAACGTCGGGCCGAGGCCGAGGAACGTCGGACCGAGCTGCGTGAGCGGCTGCGGGAGATGAAGGACAAGCTGAAGCTGCGTGGGCTTCCCCACCGCTCGGGCAACGACTGCGACGTCTCCGTCACCGGGAACTACACGGTGGAGGAAGGGCAGGAGGCCTGTGACGTCGTCGTCTTCGGCGGAAACCTGGACGTGCTGGGCCAGGTGACGGGCGACGTGGCCGTCTACGGCGGCAACGTGCACGTCGGCTCGGAGGCCGAGGTGCAGGGCGACGTGGTGGCCTTCGGCGGCGAGGTCCAGGTGGACGACGGCGCCGAGGTGCACGGCGAGCAGATGTCCTTCGGCAGCTCGGCCGGCAGCGGCGTCATGACGAAGGGCGCCAAGGCTTGGCGCAGCGTCACCAGCAAGCACAGCGAGAGTTCCAGCCACTCCAGCCTCGGCTGGAGCATCCCGCGCTTCCTCCTCAAGTTCGCGGCCTTTTTCGGGCTCTCTTTCATCTTCCTCATGTTCGTCCCGGCGCGGATGAAGCAGATTGAGGCCGAGGTGAAGCGCGACCCGGTGAAGTGCGGCGTCGCCGGGCTGGTGGGCAGCGTGGCCCTCATCCCCCTCACCATCATGCTGGCCGTCCTCGTCATCATTGGGTGGCCCTTCCTGGTGGTGCTGTGGCTCCTCGTCCTTCTGGGCGTCGGCATGGGCTCCACCGCCATCGCTGCGGAGATTGGGACGCGGCTGCCGGTGCTGAAGTCGACGCGCAAGACGCAAGCCGCCGTCCTGGCGGTGGGCATCGGCGTGCTGCTCCTGGTGGAACTCATCCCCTACCTCGGGCCGATGGTGCTGGCCGGCGTCTCCCTGGTGTCGCTCGGCGCCGTCATCCGCACGCGCTTTGGCGGCAAGCCCCAGGGCTACCCGACGCCCATCTAGGGCGGGCGGGGGGCCACAAGCCTGGGGCCTTGGTGGCGCAATTGAGGTGCGCGACCCGGGAGCGCTATAGGAAGCGCTCCCGCAGCCCCCCCCCTTTCAGGGAGTCGCCCGATGTCGCTGACCGCCGCCTTCCCGAAGCTCACCGCTGCCATCTCTGCCTTCAACGAGGCCGGCCAGGTGGGCCCGGACCCGCTCGCCGCCCTCTACCCGACGCGGCGGGCTGGCTACTCCCTCTTCTCCAACCTGCTGTCGGACAAGGACTTGGAGGCCCTGCGGCCCTACCTCTTCTGCCACGGGGGAAACATTCCCCAGCGTTCCGGGGACAAGCCCGTCCGCGTCACCAACCTCATCGCCGGGCAGTGGAGCCTGCCGGCCAAGGGCGAGATGGCGCTGCTGCGGAGCCTCGCCGACCGCCGCATCCCGCTGATGGAGGTGCCTGCTTCGGGCAAGGAAGACGTGGAGGCCGCCGTGACGGCCGCCGACGCAGCCTGGAAAAGCCTCGGCTGGGCCCAGGAAGTCTTCAGCTACCGCAAGCACGTGGTGAAGAACTGGAGCCGGATGCTCGACTACTTCACCGAGGACTGCCTGCGGGAAATCCGCCAGCAGATTCCCAAGACGCATCTGGAGGCACAGAAGGACTTCTTCGAGGCCAAGCGCGCCGCCGACCACCTCGAGGGGTCCGCTGAGGCCTGCATCCAGGGCGAGATGTTGCCGCCCATGGTGCCCGGCCACAGCTACTGGCGCAACGCCTACCTGCCCGCCGGGGTGAGCGTCATCATCTCGCCGATGAACTTCATCTACGGCATCCCCGGCATTCACCTGATGGGTGCCTACCTGGCCGGGGTGCCCTTCATCTTCAAGGGCCACCCCTTCGCGGCCCTCACCAACACCACCATGGTGCGCATGCTGCTGGCCGCCGGGGCGGACCCGGCTTACGTCCAGAAGGTGGAGGGCTTCGGCGGTGGCATCGCCAGCCTCGCCACCGACAGGCGGGTGGCGGTGGTGGCCGTCACTGGCTCCAGCGAGACGGCGAGCAAAATCCAGGCGGGCCGCGGGCTGAACCGCCTGCGCTTCGAGGGCGGCGGCTGCAACTGGGCCTACGTCGACGACGGCTATACCGAGGAGGAGCTCAAGAAGATCGCCGTCCGCCTCACCTACGCCAAGCTCGGCTTCGGCTCGCACAAGTGCACCTCGCTGCACGGCATCGCCGCTTCGGCCAACGCTCGACAGCCTCCTCGGCTACATCGACCAGGAGATGGGCACCTGGCAGGTGGCCGACCCGCGCGAGGCCACCGACGACAAGGTGGTCAGCCCGCTCATGGTGCACAAGGCGCAGACACTGGTGGATATCGTGGCGGCGGCGAAGAAGCGGCCCGGGGTGCGGGTGCTGCGCGAGGGCGGGCGGGCCGACGGGGACTACGGCGAGCACTCCGAGGCGGTGAAGCCGGCGCTGCTGCGCATCCGGCCGGACACCACGGTGCGCGTCAACTGGGACGGCAAGGGGGTGCGGGACTTCCCGCTGGCCACCACCGAGTTCTTCATGCCGATCTTGGTCGGCATGGAGATGGCGGACTTCGAGCGTTCGTCCGCTTCTGCCTCTTCGAGAACCCCCACGACCTGGCGACCTCGGTGTGGACGCGCGACGACGCCAAGCTGCAGCGCGGCCGGCGGACGCTGGGCGGGATGCTGAAGGAGAACGACGGCACCGACAGCGCGCTGGAGTGGGAGGAGTTCGGCGCGTCGGGCATCGGCGAGAGCGGCAACATGGGCGTCGGCGAGGTGACGGCGACCTTCGCATCTACGCCCGCCGGCAGAAGGGCCGGCACCTCACCTTCTAACCCCGCCCCCCGGCGGCGGCGCTGGACGCCCGGGGGAGGGCAAGAACGCATGGTGCTCCTCGGATGGGTGCTGTCGTTGCTGCTGCTCGCCGTGGGCTTTGTGGGGGCGTGGCTTCCGGTGGTGCCCGGGCTGCCTCTCATGGCGCTGGGCGCCTTCGTCCACAAGCTGCTGGTGCCGGGGTTTTTGTCCTGGTGGACGGTGGCCGGCTTCGCCGCGGTGGCCGCCTTCGGCTTCGTCGTGGACTTCGCCGCCACCGCCCTCACCAGCCGGCGTGCCGGCGCCACCAAGGCCGGCGTGGGGGGCGCCGTCGTGGGGGGGCTGGTGGGCCTCTTCTTCGGGCTTCCCGGCCTGCTGTTGGGCCCGGTGGTGGGGGCGGCCCTGGGGGAACTCGTCCTGTCGCGGCGTAGCCCGGCCGAGGCGGCCAAGTCGGGCGTGGGCGCCGGGGCCGGCGTCGTCCTGGGTTCGCTGGCCAAGGGGCTTCTCGGCCTGGGCCTCCTCGTCCTCTTCGTCCTGGACTGCCTCGTCTTCCACTGACGTCTGCCGCAGCCCCGTTGGGAATAAGCCCGGCCCCCCAGCCCATCCTGTAGTCGGCATGGGCACCGACAGCCACCTGGGCGAGCGACTCGACGCCTACCTGGACAACGAAGTCGGCGTCGACGGCATCCTGGCCGTGCAGGCCCACCTGCAGGCGTGCGCGCGCTGCCGGAAGGAGGCCGAAGCCCGGCGGGCCCTGCGCGCGGCCTTGCAGCGGACGCTTCCCCCCGCCGCGCCGTCGACTGTGTTTCTGGCGCGCCTTGGCCGGGCCCTCCGGCGCACGGACCCGCGGCGGCGTCAGCGCCAGGCACGGGCCGCCTTTCGCGGCAGCCTGCTGGCGTCCGGGGCGGCCCTGCTTCTGGTCCTGCGTCCGGGGCTTCTCGGGCAGGACACAGCGCTGCGGGGCGAGGTGGTGGCAGCGCACCTGCGGTCGCTGCAGGCCCAGCACCTGACGGACGTCGCTTCCACCGACGCGCACACGGTGAAGCCCTGGTTTGCAGGCAGGCTGCCCTTCGGCCTGGTGGTGCGGGACTTCGCCGCGGCGGGGTTCCCGCTTCAGGGGGGCCGGCTGGACTACGTGAGCGGCCAGCCGGTCGCCGCCCTCGTCTACCGGAGTCGGCAGCATGCCATCAACGTCCTGGTCTGGCCGGTGGAGACGAAGGTGTGCAGCGCCGCGACGCGCGAGCGCCAGGCGGGCCTCAACCTTCTTCACTGGACGTGCGGCGGCATGGCATGGTGGGCGGTGTCCGACGTCAACGCGCAGGACTTACAAACTCTCGCAGCCCACCTGCAGGAGCCGGAACCATGAAGCGGCCCAACGCCCTCCCCGTCCTGCTCGGCGCAGGTGTCGGCGTGCTGGTGCTGGTGGGGGCAGCGCTGGGCGCCGGCCTGTATGACGTCTCGGCCACGGCCAAGCCGTCTCGGCTGGAGGAAGGCTTCGCCAGCTTCGTCGTCGACCGCTCGGTGGCGCGCCGCGCCCCCCAGGGCCCCAATCCCGTCAGCATCACCCCGGAAGTCCTGGCCCGGGGGCTGGCGGAGTACGCGGGCACTGCCTCGTCTGCCACGGGGCCCCGGGAGTGCGGCCCACCGGCATTTCCAAGGGCCTCAACCCCCGGCGCCGGACCTGGCTCAGCCGGATGCGCAGGAAGGGACGGACGGCGAACTCTTCCAAGTCATCTCCGCCGGCGTCCGCATGTCCGGCATGCCGGCCTTTTCCCTGAGCGAGTCGCCCGAGACGCTGTGGAAGCTGGTGGCCTTCGTCCGTCACCTGCCCAAGCTGTCCGACGAAGAGCGCACTGCGCTGACCGGACCGCCCCGCGTCCGCCCCGAGGAGCCGGCAGCGGCGCCTTGAAGGGCTTGGGGCCGCCCACCCGAAAAGCATAGAAGGGCCCTCCGCCGCCATGCGCCGACTCCTCCCCGTCCCCACAGAAGCCAGCGTCAGCGTCGACTTCGAGGGCGAGAGCGTCCCGGCGCGCCGGGGCGAGCCGGTGGCCGTGTCCCTGCTCGCCGCCGGGCATGCCGTGCTGTCCCGCAGCATCAAATACCACCGTCCACGGGGCCCCTTCTGTCTGGCCGCCGCCTGCTCTCATTGCCTGATGCGGGTGGACGGCACGCCAAACCTCTACGCCTGCCAGGTGCCGGCGCGGGCCGGGCTGCAGCTGCAGCGTCAAAACAGCTACCCCTCGGCCAAGGTGGACGTCTTCCACGCCATCGACTGGCTGTTTCCTGGGGGCCTGGACCACCACGCCATGTTTGCCGGCGTCCCGGTGGCCGAGCGCGTGATGGTGAAGGTGGCGCGCCACCTGGCGGGCCTCGGCCTTTTGCCGGACGCGGTCCCCGCAACGCCAAGCGCCGGAAGTGCTGCAGACGCCGGTGGCCATCGCCGGCGGCGGGGCCGCCGGCCTGGCCGCCGCCGAGGTGCTGTCGGCGGCCGGCGTCCCCTTCGTCCTTCTGGAGCGCGAGGAGGCCCTGGGGGGACGCTGGCGGCTGGGGCCGCCCGAGGCCGGCGCCCCCGCGACCCTGAGGGTGGGCGCCCAGGCCGGGACGGTGCGGCTGCACACCACCGTGCTGGGGCTGTATTCGGACAGCCGCGGGCGCTTTCTCGCCGCCGTCGCCAGGGGCCGGGACGGCCCGCGGCTGCTCCTCGTCCGCGCGCCCGCTTCCTCCTGGCGCTGGGCGGACACGCGCAGCCGCTGCCCTTCATCGACAATGACTTGCCGGGCGTCTTCGCCGGACGGGCCGTCAGCGACCTGGTGCGCCGCGCGGCGTCCTGCCCGCCGAGGCCCCGGCGGTGGTGGGCCACAGCGGATCAGGGCCT
>CAVQDL010000011.1:0-47271 GCA_963711265.1 uncultured delta proteobacterium | reverse complement strand
CGCTCAACCCCGCCTACGTCCAGGCCCACAACAACCTGGGCGTCGCCCTCATGGACGGCAAGGACGACGTGGCCCGTGCGACCCGCCACTTCCAGGCCGCCACGCAAGGGGACCCGGGCTATGCCGACGCCTGGTTCAACCTCGGCCTTGCCCAGTTCCGCGCCGGGGACACCGCCCGCGCCACCAAGTCCTTCGAACGCGCGCTATCGCTGCAGCCAAAGGCCAGCGGGCCCTACACCCAGCTCGGCCAGCTGTACCTCAAGATGGGCAAGCGCAAGGAGGCGGTAGAGGCCTTCCAGAAGGCCATCGCGCTACGGGCCGACGACCTGAAGGCCTCGCACAGTGCCGAGGCGTTCAAGGGGCTGGCCATGGCCTACGTGGGCCAGGGCAAGTTCGTCGACGCCATCGAGACCCTGCAACGGGCGGTACACGAGTTCCCGGATGACGCGAGCGCCCGCGCCGCACTGGCCGACGCCTACCTGGCGATGGGGGACATCGACCGCGCCATCATCGAAGCCGAGAAACGGGTCGCCCTCTCCCCCACCATCGACGCGCGGCTCGAGCTGGCCACCCTCTACGCCAAGAAGCGCGTCGCGGCCAAGGCCGAGCCTCTCTACAAGGCGTGCTGACGGAGACGCCGGACAACCTGGCAGCCACCATCGGGCTGGCCGACCTCTACCTGGCCATGGGCAACTACGACGGCGGCCGAGTCGCTCCTGCAGAAGGCGCAAGGCGCACCCCGACGACACGTTGACCCTCTCCCGCCTGGGGATCCTCCACGCCCGGAAGGGCCGTCCGGACCTGGCGCTGCCGGAACTCGAGGCCCTGGTGCGGCGCGACCCGACGCAACTCGAAGCCAAGGCCGAGCTGGGCTTCCTCTATTTCCGCGGGGGAGACCCGGACGCGGCGGCCAAGGTGCTGCGCGCCGTGCTCGCGGCAGACCCGCGCCAGCCGTACGGCCTGCTCTACCTCGGTCACGTCTACGAGCAGCGCCAGCCGGAGAAGGCCGAGGAGTCCTTCAAAGCCGCTGCCCAGTCCGACCCACGCTTCGCCGAGCCCCACTATGCGCTGGGGCAACTGTACGAGGCCCAAGGCAAGAAGACAAGAGGCCCTCGCCGAGTACCAGCGCGCGGCCAGCCTACAGAAGGACCACCCCTACGCCGCCGAAGCCGCCAAGCGCATCGCCTCCCAGACGGCCACCCCGTAGCACGCCCCGCGGCGCGCCCCGAAACAGGAACGAAGCCACGACCTTGTGGGTCCGCGGCTCCTCCGCCGCCTTCGTCGAGTCACCGTGGTCAGAGCTCGGCGGCCTGCTCCAGCCTCGGAGGCGGCAATCCAGAGGAAGTAATGCGGGTGCCCACGCGCGCCCCTGGCGGGGGATGACGACACCGGTGCCGGCCTCGCGGCCGCCGTGCGCACGGCCCTGAACGCGGCAGCCTCCGACGGTATCTCCGTGAACCCCTGGAACGGTGCCACGGGGAGTAGCTGGACCAGCGTTTCCCCTAGTGACGTCCACCCATGCCGTGGCCGCCGGGCGCTGGGTGCCCGTGACTGGATGCAGCAACCCCCTGCGACACCATCATGGACGTCGGGCTGGCAGGTGCCCAGACGCCGTGTGCAACGGTTCCGCTCCAGCCGCCTCCCGGGGCCGGGTGGTTGCCGCTAAAGCCGCTCTCAGCGGCGACGCGAGGCCCTTCGGAGGCTGGGGCCGCCGGGGGCTGCGGGCTGTACGCGCCGTGTGGCGCCGAATGCCCGGTCGACGTCGGCGCTGGCGCGGGCCGACTGGGCGGCGGCGGATGGTTGGGGGGAGGAACACTCTGCCGGACGGCAGCGGGGCGCACCGCCCCGGGGTTGCCCAGGTACCCCCGCGGCGGTTGAAGGTGGACGGGCTGGATGCGGCCGGGCGCTGGCGGGGTGAAGCTACCGGCCACCCGCTGGATGGGCTGGGCAGTCACGCGCTCCAGCTGGGACACGGGCGGCCCGGCGTACCAGCGCGCCCCCCCGTAAGAGACGGCCTGGTGCACCGGGGCGGTAGCCGCGTAGGCATAGTGGATGTGTTCCACCGGAAGCCGGTAGGCCCAGAAGTTTCCCGAGAAGTGGGCAACCGGGACGAAGCACCAGTAGGGCCGCCACGGCTGCACCACCACCGACCAGCCAATGGGCGGAAGCGGGGCCCAGCCGATGTAGCCACCGCCGCTGCGCCAGTCGACCCAGGCCGGCGCCCACACCGTGCCCGGGACCCAAATCCAGCCGTAATTCGGGTCCATCGCCCAGCGGCCGTAGTGAAAGGGGGCCCAGCCCCAGGAGTAGTCGCTCTGGAAATACCAGCCGTAGTCCGACGACACCCACTGACCGTTGGTCGCGTAGGGCTGAAAGTCCTCACCGACGACGGCCGCCGAGGGCTGCCAGACGCGGCTACCATCCGCGTCCACCCACTCTCCATAGGGCGAGAGGGGCTTCGTCGAAGCTGGCCTGGACCTCGCCGTCGGGCGGCGGGGCCGCAGTCCAGTCCTGCGCCAACGCCGGGGCGGAGAACAAAGTCCAGCTCATGGCAGAAATGCCAATGAATCTGGCAATTTGCCTGTTGGTGCCCATCGTTGCCAGCCACCTTCCTGCGGACTGCCGGTGGCGTCACCCTGCCGGCCCGGATGTTTACAGCACATAAGACGTACGCCCGGGCCCGAATGTTCACGCTGGCCTGACCCGGGGCCCCGCCGAGGGAGGGAGGCCCCGGGCGGCTTCAGGCGGGGAGGCGCGGCGGGCCCCAGGGGGCTGTCCGCGTCGCACGCGAAGGGCGACGCGGGTGCAGGCGGGTGCGGACACCTTACTGAAATGGAATGTATTCCACGTACAGAGAGTTGCCGGGGTTCCGGGTGTCCAGCACGAAGCCGCGGCCCAGTCCGTCGACCACGATTTCAACCGGGTACTTGTACACCGGGTCTGCACTCGCCCCGACTTGCGTGACGCCGTGCCACCCCCCATCGACCGTGTAGCGGCCGGCCCTCACCGTATACCCGGTGGCGTCCGTCCCCTTCAGCCACGCGGCGATGGCGTTCCCGCCAGGGTCCACGGCGATGACGGGTGCAAAGACGGAGGCGCTCGGGTCCGAATCCAGGGTCACCGGCGTTGACCAGCCGCCGTCGCTTCCGTGGGTGAAGGTACTCGACACGACCGCATTGGCTCCGGCTTGGCTGTTCTCCTGCCAAACCGCGACGGCAGAGCCGTTGGCCGCAACACCCACCTGTGGATTGAAGGCCGAGACGGAGTTGTCGAGTTGCGCCGCCTGGCTGAAAGGGGTGGGGCGGGCGGCGTCCAGTGTCGAGGCGAACACGTGCACGTTGGTCCCGGCCTGCGTTTCCCAGACGACCGCCCCGTACCCGTAGATGCCGAGCGCTGCGCGGGGCAGCGCCGATGGGCTGTCCTGCGCCGAGAGGAACACCGGCGGCCCCAGCCCTCCGGCCGGCAGGTACGCCGCGAGGATTCGGGGGGGACCAGCGTCTTGGGTGGCCTGCTCAGACTGCCACG
Organism: uncultured delta proteobacterium; assembly: GCA_963711265.1. Taxonomy (GTDB): domain Bacteria; phylum Myxococcota; class Myxococcia; order Myxococcales; family Myxococcaceae; genus JADGRA01. The sequence goes on along the minus strand of CAVQDL010000011.1, from coordinate 43,746 downwards.
CAACCAGCGAGTCCCCTGGAATGTCGCCTGCCAATGTGAGCTGACGCGCCTGCCCGGAAGGATTGGCACCCAGGGTCTGGTCGGTTTGGATGGTGCCGGCGCCGAGCCAGCCCGCGTCCGGCACGAAGAAGCTTCCAAAGACGACCTGTTTCCCCGCCAACGTCTGAAGCCACACGGCGAGCCCATTGCCATTGTTGAAGCCCACGACTTGTGGGAATTGCGCCTTGGCGTCTGGCCCGGCCAGGTGCAGGACGTACCGCCAGGCCTGGACGGTTGGGTCCCAGAGGGCGACCTCGGCGTCGTAGGTGATGGGCCCAGAGGTGGGGGAGTTGGTCCAGGCGGCGAAGGCGGTCCCGTCGGCTGCGATGCCGGCGGTGGGGAAGTTGACCTGGATGCCAGTCGTCGCCTGAAGGGCGCCCGACGCGGTCGTCGGATTGCCCCCCGCGGGCGAGACGCCGCCGGCCATGCCGAAGTCGCTTCGGGCGGGGTCCGCCGTATTCACCGGCGGCAGCAGGTAGCTAATCGCCGTGACGACGTTCCCGTAGAAATTCGAGGCGACGGCGAACTGTCCGGTCTGCGAGGCGTAACGAATGCTGTTGCCGGCGATGAAGGCGCCGTCCCGGGTCGAAAAGGTGCTGGTGAATGGCAAGAGCGTGTTGCCCGCCAGGTCCTTGATGGCGGCCGTCAAGTCGACGGTGTAGTCCGTTCCCAGCGCGAGCCCACTGGCGTAGGGCTTGAAGGTCGCAACGGAGGCGTCGGCGGAATCCACGGTCACCAGGTAGTTTCCCGGCGTCTTGAAGCCCTGCCCGTCCACCGTGAACGTCGTGCCCTTGACGCCCGCGTCGGCGATGACCTCGGAAAAGGTGACCACCACCTGGCCGTTGGCCGCGGCCACGCCCGTCGCCTGGTTGGCCGGTTCGACGGTCCGGACGTACGGCCCCGGGTGGAGGAAGCACACCTTGAGGGTCGGGTCGCAGGTGGCGCCCGGGTTCGTGGCCTGGCAGTCCGCAGTGGTCGAACACGTCGTCCCGAAGCCGTTGCAACCTTGGGTACTGAGGGCTGCCACAGCAGCCACTGCCACGGCGCAGAGGACGAAGAGGCTTCGAAGCTTTCTGGTCGAATTCATGGTCAGAAGCTCCCCGCGATGAGGGCGCCGCCGCCGCCGGGAATTAGGCTGGGCCCGACGGAGACACCGGGCGCACCGTGAGGGCCGCCGACGACGAGCAACACCACGCCGGTCACCAGCGCCGCCACGCCGATGCTGCCGCTCACCACGGCGAGCGTCTGTCTGGACTGGATGGTGCTGTTGGCTGACTGAAATTGGCTTTGGTAGTTGGGCGGAAATGCCCCGTTCACCTGCTTGGCGCTGAGGGAGTTTTTCGCGTTGTTGGCAGAGATGAAGGCGGCCACGCCGACTCCCAGGCCGAGGACGCCAACGCCGATGCTGACCCAGCCCCCAATCTGCAGACCGGGATTGGCCTTGGTGCCGGTCGGGGGCGGTACCGTCTTGGGTGCCCCGGGGGCGACGACCACCGGTGGCGGGACGTCGGTCATCCCCGTGGGGAGGACTTCCATCTGCGGCGTTGCGCGACCGGTTTCAAAGTAGGTGGCCAGCAGGCCCAATGATTCGCTCTGCGGTGCGCCGGGCTGGAGCTTCACGCGGACGGTGTGCAGCTGCTTGCCTGCATCGCTCACCTCCGTGACGCTGGCGTAGCGGTTTCCACCCCAGGTCAGGGTGCGAACGGCGTACACCTTGCTCACATTCAACAGCGGGAGCAGGTGGCCGAGCGCCGTGCTCATGTCCGGCAGCGGCTCGACGCAGGGCCCGCCGTCCGGCGCGAAGGCGCCTTCCACCGCCGCGGCGAACTCGACCGACTGGGGAGGCGCCGGCGGCGCCAGGATGGTGACGTTGCGCGACACGCCGCGGTACCCCCAGTCCACCTCCACCCGGTACTCGCCGGAGGGGACCCGGAGGGAGATGGGGGCGTCGCCGGAGCGCTTGCCGCCGACGAAGACCGGCTTGCCCGGCGGCGAAACGGCAATGTCCAGCCGGTTGGTGGGCAGCTTCTTGGCGGCCTTGCGCACGTCCTCCGCGAAGCGCTGGAAGGAGGGGGGATAAACCGAGGTATCCGGCTTGTAGTCCGGCTCGACCCGGAAGACGCTGCTCAGCGTCGCCTCGGCGGCGGCGCGGTCCGACTTGAGCTCCACCTGCGCCTCGAAGGTGAGCATGTCGCGCTCGACGGCCCAGCGCGCGTCCGAGGGGATGAGCCGGACGACGTCGTCCAGGGCACCCTTCACCGAGGAGAGCGCGACGTCCGTCTTCTCCGAGTAGAAGTCATTGCGCGCCGCAGTGAGGGCGGCTTGCAGCTCGGGGAGCGTCCGCTCCGCGAGGCCGCCCAGAGGCGCAGCCGTCTGCACTTCCGGCTGCACCGCGGCCCCGAGCTTCTGCGTGAGGGCGCTCCGGAAGCTGCGTGCGGCGATGGCGCTCCCCGCGACGCTGCACTGGCCCACCGCGACGACCGCACTCTGCGGAACGTTTTGAGCGACGACGGGCCGCGCCGCCAGCCCCAGCGCCAGCGCTGCCCACCTCCAGGTCCAGCATCCTCGCATCGCCCACCCTCCCTCGCGTCGCCTCCGTCCAGCCGTCCCCCAGCAGTGGCGAGCGCTCTAGTCGGTGATGAAGTTGTACTTCAGCTGCCGCGTCTTCCCGGATTCGATGGGCACCGTCCAGCTCTTCGTCTTGCGGTTGACCAGTCGAACCTCATGCGGCCCGGGAGACAGGGAGATGCGCTTGCTGACGCCCTCGATGTCTCCGTACGACTTGCCGTCGATGACGAGCTTGCCCCACGGCGTCGCTTCCACTGTCAGGAAGCCTGGGGGGCCCACCTGGGTGGGCGGCGGCGGGGCGGGAGCCGGGGCGGGCGCGGGTGGCGGCGCTGCCTGCACCGGGGGCGCTGGTGCAGGTGCGGGCGCGGCCGGGGGGGTGGGAGCCGGAACGGCGACGGGCGCCACGGCGGAGGTGCCGCGGCCCAAGAGGAAGACGGCGCACAGGGCCGCGAAGACGCCGGTGCCGACCAGGCCGGGCACCAGGAAGCGCCGCGCGCCGCCCATTCCAGCCGCCGTAAGGTTGCCGCTTCCGGCCGGCGAGCGCTGCGTCACCACCGAGGGAACGGGCCCGGCGGTGGGCGTCCCGGCCGGGGCGCCCTTTCCGCTCTGCCGGGCGGTGAAGGCGTACGCGGCGGTGTCCATACCTACCGGCGCCATTCCCAACGAAGGGGTCCCCCCGCGGACGGCGAGGCCCTCCCCCGAGCTTCTGCCGGGAGGCGGCGTCAGCAGCTGCAGGGGGACCTCGGGCTCGGTCTGGTCCGCCTGGAACTCCTCGGCGAAGAGCTCGCGCAGGTAGGCCCCCACGTCGGCATCTTCCGGGGAGCGGGTGTGGTGGATGACGTATTGCTGGAGGGCGCGTTCGAAGTCGTGGGCGTTCTGGTAGCGGCCCGCCGGGTCGCGCAGCAGGGCCCGCAGAACGATGGCGTCGAGCTCGGGGTCTACGGCCGAGTTGAGTTGGGCGGGACTTTCGATGGGGCGCTCCTGCACGGCGCGGAGCACGGCCACATCACTGTCCCCGTCGAACAGCTTGCCTTGCGTCAGCAACTCCCACAGGGTGATGCCCAGGGCAAAGATGTCCGTGCGCGCGTCCACCGGCTCGCCGCGGGACTGCTCGGGAGACATGTAGGCGAACTTGCCCTTCAGCATCCCGGCGGTGGTGGCGCGGTTGCCGGCCTTTGCGATGCCGAAGTCGGTGAGCTTCACCGAGCCGTCGTAGGAGATGAGGATGTTGTGCCGGGTGACGTCCCGGTGCACGAGATTCAGCGGCTGACCGTGGTCGGTCATCTTGTGCGCGTACGCCAGTCCCCGGGCCACCTCCAGCGCGACTTGCGCTGCCAGGACGGCGGGGAAGTGAAGCTGGCGTTCGCGGGTGCGGCGCTGCACCTCGGCCAAGGACTTGCCCCGCACGTACTCCATCGCCAGGTAGTAGCTGTCGCTGTGCTGGTCGAAGTCGAAGATGTGGACGATGTTGGGGTGGTTGAGCTTGCTGGCCACCCGCGCCTCGGCAATGAACATCTGCACGAAGCTCGGGTCATCGGCCAGCGCCGAGCGGATGCGCTTGATGACCACTTCCTTCTCGAACCCCTCGGGACCGCGGGAAGCGGCGAGAAAAATCTCTGCCATCCCGCCTTCGGCAAGCTTCCGCCGCACGACGTAGCGGCCAACGGGGGTCCCAGGAGCTAACGACACGGCGAGGGAGACTACCCTGAGGCCAGCCCGAGGTCGCGCCCGGTCTTTCCCCCGTGGGGTAGCCGTCCACCCCCCCCAAGAGGGAGCGCGCGTCAATGCACCGCCGGACGGCGCTTACGCGGCTTTGTAATGAATTCCATGGTTGACACGAAGAGCTGTTCTTCTGTGTAACGGTGGCGATTCTTGCTCGGCCGCGGGACATGGAAGGCCGGCGGGCGCTCCAGCCACTGGAGGACCCGCACCGGGCCCCGGTGGGCAAAGGCCGCCCGCACCTCTGGTGGGCACCGCCGCAGGTAGCGGCGGACGAGGGGCCGAAACCGTTTCCGGAAGGCGCCGCCAATGCAGGCGTGGCGCCGGGACGCATCCAGCGTGCCGTCGAAGGCGGCACTGACGTGGAAGAGTTCATGCAGAAGCGTCTCGATGCGCGCCTCGGGCGTCGAGGCCCGGAAGAAGAGCGGTCGCAGCGTGATGCAGTACAGCATGCGCCGACCGTGCAGGCGCACCACCGGCTTGCGCAACCCCGTGGTGTCCCGGCTTTTCCCGCCGGCGAAGGCCAGGGGCTTGACGCTTCCCCGGGAGGCGCGCCGGGCTTCCCCGGCGACCACCAGGATGCGCTCGGGCTGGACGTGGGAGAACTCGTGCATCCGGACGGAGACGTCGGTCAGGAGCTCTCGGACGGCGCGGTTGAGGTCGAGGGGGGCTCTGGGCACCGGCTTGGCCTCCAAACCATGGTAGCAGTTCGCTGCGGTGACCGTCTTCCTGCTCGGCGACGACGAGGAGGCGTTTCCGCCCCCGGAGGCGGCGGACAGAAGCGGTCTGCTCGCAGTGGGGGGAACGCTGACGCCCCGACGCCTGGTGGCGGCCTACCACCGCGGGATTTTCCCCTGGTACGCCCCGGGGCAGCCCGTCCTCTGGCATTCGCCGGACCCCCGCTTCGTGCTGCCGGCGGGCAAGCTCCACCTGCCGCGGAGTCTGCGCAGGACGCTTCGCCGGGGGGCCTTCGTGGTCCGGGCAGACAGCGCCTTCGGGCGCGTGCTCCAGGCGTGTGCCGAGACCCCGCGCCCTGGACAGGACGGAACGTGGATTACCCCCGAGATGCGCACCGCCTATGCGGCGCTCCACCGACTCGGCATCGCGCACTCAGTCGAGGCCTGGCAGGGAGCCGACCTCGTCGGCGGTCTGTACGGCGTCGCGCTGGGCAGCGTCTTCTTCGGAGAGAGCATGTTCAGCCACGCGCCGGACGCCTCCAAGGTGGCGTTCGTGACGCTGGCCGGTGCCCTCTTCGCCGCGGGCTGCCGGCTCATCGACTGCCAGGTGGAGACCGAGCACCTGGCGCGCTTCGGCGCCGAGCCGTGGCCACGTCGCCGCTTCCTGGCGGAGCTGGCCGACGCGGTGGAGGGGCCCTCCTTGGAGAGCGTATTTCAGACGCTGCAGGCGGGCTGACGCGGCGCCCGGCGACGCGGTAGACAGCAAGGCACCGTGACGCGCTTTCAGCCTTCCCCCCGCCGCGAGAGTCCCGGGGCTCGCTTTGTGGTGGTGGCTGCCTTGGTACTGGCCACCCTGCTCGCCTTTGGAGTGCGCGGGCTCCTCTCGGCGCGAGTGACGCAGAGCCGCGCGCTGGCGCTCCTCCAGGCGGGCAAGCCCTTCGAGGCGCTGGAGGAAGCGGATACCCGCCTGTCCCGCGACCCGGACGACCCGCACCTGCGCAACGTCGCCGTGCAAGCGGCCAAGCGACACGTGGACGAATTGCTGAAGACGTGCGACGTGGCGCAGGTTGCCGACTGGCTCGAGGAACAGCTGCGGCGCCGTCCCTACCTGCGCGCTGCCCTGCAACCGCGTCTTGAGCAGCTAGAAGCCGCCGCGCGTGCCCAAGGCGCGGCGCGCGACAGCGGGGCCGGGCGCTAAAGGCCCGGGGGCCGGGGCCCTACAGACCCGGCTCCTCCCGGTCGTGCGCGTGGCGAATGGCTCGCCGCAGCGTGTCGTCGATGCGGCTCGCGTCGACGATGACCTTCCCGTCGTGGACGGCCCGGACGGCGTGGAAGGGGATGGTCATGTCTCCCGTCCCCTCCACGTTCACCACCAGCGTGGGGTGGGGGCTGGTCCGGATGTCCCGCACCGCCCCGAACGTGGTGCCCCCCTCTTCGAGGAACACCTGGTCTCCGAAGCGGACGTCAGTCACTTTGAGGGTGGCCATGACGGCTGCCGACGGTACCAAATCCTTTCCCAGCCGGCTGCGTTGAAAGAGACAGCCATGAGCACCCTCGCCCGCCGCATCCCGTCTGACCCCCGCGTCCTTCAGGTGGTGTTCCTCGGCACTTTTCTCGCGCTGGGCTTCTGCACCTTGGGCTTCCAAGTGGAGGGGTGGATGCCACCCGTGCTGCTGGCCACCACCTGCGCGACCCAGTGGCTGTGCGAGCGCCTTTTCGGCCGACCTGGCAGCGGCTACCTATCGCCACTCATCACTGCCCTAGGGCTGTCGCTGTTGCTGCGCACCGACACCTTCTGGGTGGCGCCGTTGGCGGCCGTGGTCGCCATCTCCTCGAAGTTCCTCGTCCGGTTCCGCGGGAAGCACGTCTTCAATCCCGCCAACCTGGGCCTCACCGTGGCCATCCTCCTGACCGGCCACGCCTGGTGCTCGCCGGCACAGTGGGGGGAGTGGGGCATCCTCCTCGCCTGGCTCCTGGCGCTCGGGCTCGCGGTGACGCACCGCGCGTTCCGCACGGACGTGAGCCTCGCCTTTCTCGGCTCCTGGGTGCTCCTGAAGGCCGCTCGGGTGCTCTTCCTCGGACAGCCGGCGTCCGTCCTGCTGCACCAGCTCTCGGTGGGAAGCCTCATCCTCTTCACCTTCTTCATGATTTCTGACCCGAAGACGACTCCGGACCGCTGCGGTGCGCGGGTGGGCCTCGGCATCGCCGTGGCCTGCCTCGCCTTCTTCCTGCAGCACCAGCTGTGGGTGATGAATTCGCCCATCTGGGCGCTCCTGTTGCTTTCCCCGCTGGTGCCCGTCCTCGACGGGCTCTGGCCAGCGTCTCGCTTTCAATGGCCCACCGGGCCCCTCACCCAAGGCCGCACCGTGCGTTTCGTCCGCCCCCTCGTCCCGGCACTCATCGCCCTCGTCGCCCTCACCGCCCTTCCCGCGCATGCCTTCTGTGGCTTCTACGTGGGGAAGGCGGACACCCAGCTCTTCAACGACGCCTCCCAGGTAGCACTCGTCCGCGATGGAGACCGCACCGTGCTCACCATGAGCAACGACTACCAGGGGCCGCTCAGCGAGTTCGCCCTGGTGGTGCCCGTCCCGAGCGTGCTCCAGAAGGAGCAAATCCACATCGGCGACCGCAAGCTGCTCGAGCACCTGGATGCCTACTCCGCTCCGCGGCTGGTGGAGTACTTTGACGCCGACCCCTGCCGGCCACCGATGGCCATGGACATGGCCAGGAGTGGGGGCGCCCCGGCGGCGAAGGCGGCCGCCCCGCGGGAGGCGACGAGTGACAGCGCGCTCGGCGTCACCATCGAGGCCCGCTACACGGTGGGCGAGTACGACATCCTCATCCTCTCGGCCAAGGAGTCCTCCGGGCTCGAGACGTGGCTCAAGCAGAATGGCTACCGCATCCCGGAACGGGCCTCGGCCGCGCTCCAGCCGTACATCCGCCAGGACATGAAGTTCTTCGTGGCCAAGGTGAATCTCAAGGAGCAGGCGGCCACCGGCATGCAGTACCTGCGGCCGCTGCAGATTGCGTATGAGTCGAGGAAGTTCATGTTGCCCATCCGCTTGGGCATGGCCAACGCGCGCGGGCCCCAAGACATGGTGGTGTACGCGTTGAGCCGCCAGGGCCGGGTGGAGTCGGTCAACTACCGCACCACCCGCGTCCCTTCGGACGTCAACCTGCCCGAGTACGTGAAGGAGGAGTTCGGCAAGTTCTACAAGGCCGCCTTCGCCCAGGCGCTGAGCAGGGAAGGTGGCCGGTCGCTCTTCACCGAGTACAGCTGGAACATGGGCTGGTGTGACCCATGTGCGGCGCAGCCGCTGTCCCGGGAGGAACTCCAGCAGCTCGGCGTCTTCTGGCTGGACGATGCGAGCAAGCCGGTGCCGCCCGGCTACATGCGCCGGATGGGGGGCGCGGTCAACGTCCAGCTCACCCGGCTGCACGTGCGGTACGACGCCTCACACTTCCCCGAGGACCTGGTCTTCCAGGAGACCGCCGACCGCGGCAACTTCCAGGCCCGCTACATCCTGCAGCACGCCTATAAGGGCGCCATGGACTGCCCGGCCGCCGACGAGTACCGGCGCAGCCTCGTGGAACGGCACACCAGGGAGGCGCAGACGCTGGCCGACCTCACTGGCTGGTCGCTGTCGGACATCCGGCAGCAGATGGGTCCCGACGCGCCCCCGGCCAGTGACCCGGCCTGGTGGAAGAAAATCTGGCACTAAGAGCGCGGGGTACCGCCTGGCGGGTCGTCCGCGAAGGTCAGCGAGCGGCCGCCACGGGCCTGTTCAGGCGAGCACGTGGACCGCGTCTCCCAGCCGTAGGGTGCCGACCCCCTGGTGGACGACGTTGCGGCCGAAGACGACGCTGCCCTCGGCGTCGCGGCGAAAGGTGGCCAGCGTGGCCAACGGCTCCGTCCCCGGGGTGCCTGTTGCCTGGTCGACGGTGGTGATGACGCAGCGCTTGCAGGCGCTCACCACCTGAAACCGCACCTCTCCAATGGCCAAGCGCTGCCAGCTGTCTTCGGCAAATTCAGGACAGCCGTCGATGACCAGGTTGGGGCGAAAGCGATTCATGGGGACGGGCACGGCCAGTCGGGCGTTGAGGGCGCCCAGCGAGGCGACCGACAGAAGCAGTACCGGGAAGGCGTCGGCGAAAGAGATGTCCGCCCCGGCTGGGTAGCGGGCCTCCGGCACCCCGCGCGCGAAGCCGGCGCCAACGCGCACCAGCCGGGCCGGTTGGCCGAGATAGCGCGAGAACCACTCCGCCGCCGCGTCGCCCTGGTCCAGGGCACGACCGCTGTCATTCCAAATCCAAACCATCCGCTCCGGGCCGGCCCGGCCGCTGGCGGGGAGCTCGAGCACCGGCATGTCGGGGGCGCGCAGCGTCATCAGCTCCCGCCCCAGCGCCGGCTCGACAAGTGCCAGGCGGGGGTGCGTCCTCTGAGAGACAAAGCGGCCGTCCGTGTCCACCACCATCCAGTTGCGGTCATGCTGCAGGCCCCACCGGTCCAGGGTGGCCGCGCCGAGGGAAATGCCGCGGCAAGACTTCACCGGATAGACGGACAGCTGGGTGAGGAGCGGGGCGGCAGTCATGGCCTGGGGAGAAGGGTGGCGTCGTCTCTAAGCAACGGCGGGGCAAGTTGCCAGGGCGCGCCGCGGTTTGGGAGGCAGCATGGGCCCGGGCGGCGTCCAGACCGGCCGCGCCGCCATCGCGCAGCACCCCAAGGGTGTCCGGGACCACTCCGGTGGTCAGGATTTTCTGTCCCGCCTGCCGCCGTAGCGCCGAGAACGGCCGATTCGCTCGTGGCAGAGGGCTTCGGGAAGCCCGGAAGTGCGGGTAAGACCCGGCAATGGAGGGACCCCGCCGTTCGTGCTTGAGCTGGTCAGACGGACCCGAGGCCTCGCAGGGGAGGACCCATGCCCAGACGTCTCCTCTTGTCGGTACTCCTTTTGCCCGGGCTCGCGCTCGCCGAGGGTGCACTCGGTGGACGCTGGAGCGTGACGGCGGACTTCCACGGGACGCCGGTCTATTTCCAGCTCAACCTGAAGCAGCAGGGAGACACCCTCAGCGGCGATTTCGATGGCGACAAGCTGGAGGGGCGTGTCCAGGGGACAGACGTTCACTTCCTGGCGAAAGATGACCAGGGCGGCACCGAGGAGGGCCAGGCCTCCCTGTCCGACGGCACGACCCTCGTCGGGACCCTGGTGTTTCAAGAAACCCAGGCCGGCCACCTTCTGTCCACGGAAACCCATTCCTTCCGCGCGAAGTTGGTGCCAGCCCGCAGTACGCGTCCGCCGCAACGCCACGAATTCACGCCCACCGTTTTCCATCGCGAGTTTTCATCGACCACCGAGCCCGTGCTCACGGTCGCGCCGGGAGACACCATCCACACCACCACGGTGGATGCAGGTGGCAAGGACGAGAAGGGAGTCACCCGGGTACTGGGTGGAAATCCCGAGACCGGTCCCTTCTTCATCGAAGGGGCCGTGCCGGGAGATACCCTGGTCGTCACCATCAAGAAGCTCCGGCTGAATCGCGACTTCGCGGTGAGTGACGACGGCCTCGTGGACCGCGCCCTGACCGCCGAGCTGGCAGTGAAGATGAAGGATGGCTTCAAGACCGTGCGCTGGCATCTCGACGTGCAGCGCGGGGTGGCCACCCTGGAGCATCCGGGAGACCATCTCCGGGCTTACTCCGTACCGCTCAGACCGATGCTGGGCTGCGTGGCGACCGCACCCAGCTCCACCTCGGCGGCGCCCGGAACGGGCGACTCGGGCCGCTACGGCGGGAATATGGACTTCAACGAAGTCGTGGAGGGCGCGATTGTCTATCTGCCGGTGAATGTGCCCGGGGCGTTCCTCTACGTCGGCGATGGGCATGCCGCCCAGGGAGATGGCGAACTCACGGGCAACGCGCTGGAAACGTCGATGGATGTCGAAGTGGTGGTGGACGTAATTCCGGGCAAGCGCCCCCCGGGGCCGCGGGTGGAGTCGGCCACCCATTTGATGGCGATGGGGCTGGAGGGGTCCTTGGACGGCGCCTTTCGAAACGCGACGGACAACATGGTTCACTGGTTGACCGACACCTACCAGCTGACGTCGGCAGAGGTGGCTGAGGTCCTAGGCACCTCGGCCGAATACAAGGTCAGCGAGGTGGCCGACCGCAATGCCGGCATCGTGCTCAAGCTGCAGAAGGACCGGCTGCGCCCGCTCCAGCGGTAGAGTCGCTGGCCTGGCGTCGGCCGCCGCGAAGCAGTCTAGAGCCCCGGTTGCTTCATCAGCGCCGGGACGCCGCTGCGCCAGGCACGGCTCAGCTGAGCGACACTGACATCGAGCAGCCCAGGAAGCGTCAACTGCTCGCCACCCACCACCCCCAGGACGGCGCACGGCACGCCGGCGGCGGCGCAAGCGGCGGCCACCTCCGCCTGGAAGGGCGCAGAGAAGGAGACCACCACCCGGCTCGCGTCCTCGCCGAAGAGGTAGGCGTGCGGGGCCACGCTGCCCGGGGACAGCTGCAGCGTCGCACCGAGGGAGACGTCCGGGTCGGCCATACAGCACTCGGCGAGCGCGACGGCCAGTCCGCCCTCGCTGGTGTCGTGCGCGCTGGCCAGGGCACCGGAGCTAATGAGTTGTCGCACCACCCGCTGGAGACGCTTCTCCGCCGCCGCGTCCAACCGGGGAGGGCGACCGGCAAGCTTGTCATGGAAGGCCAGCAGCCACTCGCTGCCACCGAGTTCCCCGCGCGTCTCGCCCAGGACGGCGACCAGGTCACCCGCACGGCGGAAGGCGAGGCCCACCGTCTTGGTGACGTCGCGCAACAGGCCCACCACCGCCACGGTGGGGGTGGGAAGAATCGCCTCGCCATCCGTCTCGTTGTAGAGGCTGACATTGCCGCTCACCACCGGGACGTCCAGCTCGCGGCACGCGGCGGCCAAGCCGCGGATGGCCTCGGCGAATTGCCACATGATGTCGGGGCGCTCCGGGTTGCCGAAGTTGAGGCAGTCGGTCAACCCGAGCGGCTCGCCGCCACCGCAGGCGACATTCCGCGTACACTCGGCCACCGCCAGACGGGCCCCCTCGTACGGGTCGAGGAAGCACGAAGCGCGCGTTGCAGTCGACGCTCATCGCCAAGGCCCTTCTCCGAGCGCTCCACCCGCACCACGGCCGCGTCGCCCTTTCCGGGGAGCACCGCCGCGCCCAGCCGCACGGTGTGGTCGTACTGGCCGAACACCCACTCCTTGCTGGCGATGGTGGGCCGGGCCAGCAGGGCCAGCAACGCCTCGCCGAGGTCCTTGGGTGCCGGGAGCGACAACGGGTCGAAAGCCTGCAGTGCCGGGAGCCACTCCGGCGCGCGGGTGGGCCGCTCGTACTGGGGCGCCTGGTCGGTGAGCGGCTTCACCGGCAGGTTGGCCACCTCCACCCCGCCTTCCAGGATGCGCACCCGCCCGTCGTCCGTGACGCGACCGATGACGGCCGCGTCCAGGTCCCATTTGTGGAAGATGGCGAGCACCTCGGGTTCGCGGCCTGCCCTTGCGACGAGGAGCATCCGCTCCTGGCTCTCCGACAGCATCACCTCGTAGGGCGTCATCCCCTCCTCGCGCCGCGGCACCTTGTCCACGTCCATCTCGACGCCGCTTCCGGCGCGCCCGGCCATCTCCACCGAGGAAGAGGTTAGCCCGGCGGCGCCCATGTCCTGGATGCCGACCAGGGCGTCGGTCTGGAAGAGCTCGAGGCAGGCCTCGAGCAGCAGCTTCTCGGTGAAGGGGTCGCCCACCTGGACCGTGGGACGCTTGTGCTCGGTGTCTTCGCCAAACTCCGCCGAGGCCATGGTGGCCCCATGAATGCCATCGCGGCCGGTCTTGCTGCCAACGTAGAGAATGGGGTTGCCGACGCCGCTCGCCGTCCCCTTGAAGATTTTGGTCTTGGGAAGGACGCCGACGGTGAAGGCATTCACCAGGCAATTGCCGTTGTAGCTCTTGTCGAAGGCCACCTCGCCGCCCACGGTGGGGACACCAATGCAGTTGCCGTAGCCGCCGATGCCCCGCCACGACGCCGGCCAGAAGCCAGGCCGTCTTGGGGTGGGAGGGGTCACCGAAGCGCAGCGAGTTGAGGCTGGCGATGGGCCGCGCGCCCATGGTGAAGACGTCGCGCAGAATGCCGCCGACGCCGGTGGCCGCCCCCTGGTAGGGCTCGATGTAGCTCGGGTGGTTGTGGCTCTCCATCTTGAAGGCCGCCGCCATGCCGTCGCCGATGTCCACCACGCCGGCGTTCTCTCCCGGGCCGAGCAGCACGTGGGGCCCGGTGGTGGGGAAACCCGCTCAGGTAGCGGCGCGAGGACTTGTAGGAGCAGTGCTCGCTCCACATCACCGAGAAGATGCCCAGCTCGAGCAGGTTTGGTTCCCGCCCGAGGTGCTGGCAGACGCGGGCGTACTCGCCGGCGGTCAGCCCGTGCTGCGCAATGACGTCCGGAGAATGCGCCATGGCTACGCGGCTCCCAGCAGCGCCGCGAAGACGGTGCGGCCGTCGAGGTTCCCGAGCAGGGATTCGGAGTTGCGCTCGGGGTGTGGCATCAGCCCGAGCACGTTACCCGCCACATTCACCACGCCGGCGATGGCGGCAAGAGAGCCGTTGGGATTGTCGTCGACATAGCGAAAGGCCACCTGCCCGGCATCCTCCAGGCGCTGTCGGCCCCCCTCGTCGATGAAGTAGCGGCCGTCCATGTGGGCGATGGGAAGCCGGAAGCTCGCGGTGCGAGACAGCCCGGTGGTGAAGCGGCTGGCATGCCCCTCGGCGCGGACCAGGACATCGCGGCAGAGGAAGTGCTGGCCGGCGTTCTGCAGGAGCGCCCCGGGCAGCAGCCCCGCCTCGGTGAGAATCTGAAAGCCGTTGCAGATGCCCAGCACCGGCCCACCCCGCATGGCGAAGGCGGCCACCTCCTCCATCACCGGGGAGAAGCGGGCGATGGCGCCACAGCGCAGGTAGTCCCCGTAGCTGAAGCCGCCCGGGAGGATGACGTAGTCACTGCCGTGCAGGTCCCGGTCCTTGTGCCACAGGAGCCGCGCCTGGTGTCCAAAGACGTCCCGCACCACGTGCAGAGCGTCCTCGTCGCAGTTGCTACCGGGGAAGACGACGACGCCGACCTTCATGCGCTAGCCCGCGAACTCCACGCGGTAGTTCTCCACCACGGTGTTGGCGAGCAGCTTCTTGCACATGTCCTCGACCTGGGCCCGCGCGGCGGCCGGGTCCCCGTCGGGAAGCTGCACCTCGACGTACTTGCCAAGCCGGACCGAATGCACGTCCGGGAAGCCCAAGGTGTGCAGCGAGCTCTCCACCGCCTTGCCCGCCGGGTCGAGGACGCCAGGTTTCAGCGTGATGTACACGCGAGCCACCATGGTTGGCCTCTATCAAGCACGGGGCGGAGCGTCCACCCTGGGCGGCCCACCCGCAACGCGCCCGCGGACAGCCATCGGCACCGCCGCCGACGGCAGGGACGCCCCCCCTTTGGGGGAAAGGCCCGCCGCGTGGCGACGGCGGCAAAAAAAAGGGCGGTCCGCCACCTGGGGTGCCGCGGGGCGGCTGCACGCTTCTCTCGGATGGCACTCCTTGTGACTTCAATCACTTAGCGCGTCCGGGAGCGCGCCAGGGGCGGCCCGCGGTAGACAGAAGGGGATGACGTCCTGGGCGCTGTGGCTCGGCTGCTTCGGGCTCCTCTTCGTGCGCGCGCTGCTCGGTGGCGCCGAGGCGGCGCTTTCCGGTGTCTCGGACTTGCGTGCGCACGAGCTGGCGACGGAGGCCGGCCGGCGGGGCGCCCGGGTACTGCGGCTGAAGACGAATCGCGAGTCCGCCGCGGCCGCGGTGAGGATGGGGATGGTGCTCAGCGGCTTTCTCGCCGCGGGCGTGGGTGCCCTGGCCCCGCCGTCGATGGTGCACCTCGAGCGCTTTGGCGAATCCGCCTGGCTGAGCCTCGGGGCACCGCTGCTGGGTGTCCTTCTGGTGGGGCTTTTGGCCACCATGGTGGAAGTCACGGCCCGGGCCCTGGCGGCCAGTGCTCCCGAGGTGTGGGCCATGCGGCTGTCGGGCTTCACCAGCGCCTTCGTCGCCGTCCTGGGGCCCATCGGCCGCGGGATGTTGGTGCTGGTCAACCTTTTGGCCGCGCCGTTTGGCGTGCTGGTGCGATTCGAGCGGCCACCCCCGCCGCTGGAGGAGCTGGAGCGGATGCTCACCGTGCAGGCCGAGCAACACGAGGTGGACGCCAGCGCCCCGCGTCTCATCCGGAGCGTCTTCGAGCTATCAGACAAGGTCTGCCGCGACCTGATGGTGCCACGCACCGACGTGGTGGCGGTGCCGCTGACGACGCCACCCCTCGAGGTGCTGCGCATCCTGGCCGAGGAGAACCACAGCCGGCTCCCCGTCTTCAAGGACGACATCGACCGCGTGGTGGGCGTCCTTCACTCTCGGGACCTGGTGCCGCTGCTGCAGCATCCGGAGCTCATCGTGCTGTCGGACATCATCCGCCCAGCCGTCTTCGTGCCGTGGCTGAAGCCGGTGGGTGACCTGCTGCGCGAGATGCAGGGCCGCCGCATCCACATGGCGATGGTGGTGGACGAGTACGGGGGCTTCATGGGCATCGTCACCCTGGAGGACATCCTCCGGGAAATTGTTGGGGACATCGGCGACGAGTTCTCCGTCCAGGAGACGCTGCTGGAGAAGCAGCCCGACGGCTCCTGCCTCGTCGACGCGGGAATGGACGTCGAGGCGTTTGCCCAGGCCTTCGGAACGCCGCTGCCGGAGGGGGAATACGGAACCTTGGGCGGGTACTTGAGTTCGCTGGCAGGCGCCATCCCGGAGGTCGGCGACCGCTTCACTTTGGACGGCCTGCAATTTACCGTGGCTTCGAAGAAGGGCCAGCGGCTGGACCGCGTCCGGGTGGCACGTCCCAAGGCGCCGGTCGGCACGCCGGCCGCCCCCGCCAGCATCGGGGATGGCAAAAGCTAGGGGCACCAGAAGACGCCCCGCCGGGGCGAGGAAAAACTCGAAGGCGCGGGCGGCGCGGGCCCCCGAAAGGGCTTCGTCCTCTGGACGGACGTCGTGCGCCCAGCGTCGGGTGGCCTTAGCGACCCAACAGGGGGTTGAGGGACTCCACCGAGAGCGGCCAGCCGTTGCGCTGCGCCGCCACCTGCAGCGCGCGCATGAAGTCGGCCGCCGTCTGGAAGCGGCGGCTTCGGTCCGCGAAGAGCGCCTGGCGGACCACCCGCACCAGGTAGTCCGGAAGCCCCGTCCGCACGGTGTCCAGCACCGGAACGCGCGCATCGCGAACGCGGTGCAGCAGCTCCACGTCACTCTTGCCGGAGAACAGCCGCCGGTTGGCCAGCAACTCCCAGAGGAGAATGCCGGCCGAATAGAGGTCGCTGCGCGCGTCGGGCGCTTCCCCCAGCACCTGTTCCGGACTCATGTAGGCGATGGTGCCGCGCAGCGCGCCGCTTTCGCCACGCGGCTGGCCTTCCATCTCTGCCACCCCGAAGTCCGTCAACTTGACGTCGCCGCTCACACTGAGCAGTACGTTGGCCGGGTTGACGTCGCGGTGCAGGACCGGCACCGGCGGGGTAGCCCCCGCCCCGCCGTGCAGGTAGTCGAGCGCGTCGAGGACGCACCACACCACATAGCAGGCCGCGGGCACGGGCATCGGCGTGCCCGCGTCCATCAACAGCTGGAGAAAGTAGGCCAGGCTCCGGCCGGGGACGAGCTCCTGCACCATGAGGTAGTCCTGGCCGGCCTTGAAGCATCGGTAGGTGCGCACCAGGTGCGGGTGCTGAAACCGCACAGCCAGCTTCGCCTCGTCGATGAAGTGCTTCACGTAACCGCCGTCGTTGCGGTAGCTGGGCAGCAGCCGCTTCAGCACCACTTCGTCGGGTTCACCCTCGCTGCGCTGGGTGCCGGCCAGCGCCCGCGCCTGGTAGACCTCGGCCATGCCCCCCACGGCGAGGCGGCCGACAATCTCGTAGCCCCCGAGCTCCCGTTCCAGCGGCATTGGTGGATGGGGGGTGCGTACCGCTTAGGCGGTCCGCTTCCCCCCACCTCCTTTCAAACCGTGCGAGCGGATTTCCCGCACACGGCTTTCCTGAGGTGGGTCGCGATGCAGCATGCACAGCTTGGGGTAGCGGACTGTTCCACGCAGTCGGTGCAGGCCCTTGGCTTCATATTCCTCGCGCGTCCAGCGAAGACGGTCCCCCGGCTTGGCATGGCGTCGATGGCGGCGCCACCGGTGCTGGTTCAGCCGTCGGACGACGTACTTGTCGAGTTGGAGGAATTTTCGGGCTGCATTTCCGGTGCGGAAGTAGTTGCCCCAGCCACGGAGTACGGGGTTCACGGCGTCGATGAGGACTCGGACGTCCTTCACCCCGTTACTCCGTGAGTCAGTCAGCTCTTTCACCCTTGTCCGTACACGCTTCATGCTTCGCGTCGAGGGCCAGCGTTGGAGATAGTAGCGACGAAGTCGCTGCTCCTCCCAGATTTTCCCCGACATCCGCATGTGCAAGTGACAGCCAAGGAAGTCGAAGCCTTCCTTTCCGTCGCTGAGGTCTACTTTCCGCGTCTTTTCCGGGTGCAGCGTCAGCTTCAGCCTCGCGAAGACAATTCGTACTCTTCGCTCGGCCTCTTCCACGTCCTCGCGGCGTCTGCAGAGCACCACGAAGTCATCCGCATAACGCACCAGCTTGCCGACACGGGCGCACTGGCGCTCCCATACGGAGTCGAGGAAGTGCAGGTAGATGTTGGAGAGCAGCGGGGAGATGACTCCTCCCTGCGGCGTACCCGAGACCGTCTCTGAGTACGTGCCCTCCTCCATGACACCCGCTCGAAGCCAACCACGCAGCAGCTTGAGGACCCGTCTGTCACTGACACGCTTCGAGACGCGCTCCATCAGAAGCACCTGGTCGATGCTTCCGAAGTAGTCGCGAATGTCCGCGTCCAGCACGTGTCGCCACCCGTCATTCACCTTTTCACGGATGGTTTCCAGTGCCTGCAACGTGCCAACGCGCGGCCGGAAGCCAAAGGACGAGACCAGAAAATCTGCCTCGAAAATTGGCTCCAGCACCAGCTTCGCCGCCATCTGCACGATGCGGTCCTTGACCGTCGGAATTCCCAGTGGCCGCTGCTTGCCGTCTGCCTTGGGGATGTACCGCCTCAGCACGGGAGGTGGTCGGTACTTGCCTGCGTGGAGGGTGTCATGAAGCTCACCCAGCAACTTCTCGACACCGTACTCCTCCACTGCCGCGAGCGTGACTCCATCCACACCCGCAGCACCCTTGTTGCGCTTCACTCGCTTCCACGCTTCCTCCAGGACGTCACTCCTGAAGAGTCGGTGGTACAACGCATGGAAACGACGTCCCTTCTGCTGCTTGGCTGCAACGTAAAGCTTCCGCTGAAGTTCTCGGACTTTGTCGTCCGGCTGTCGCCGGCCGGGGTGGTTGGGACCGCCTTCGCGGTCCATGCCCTCGCCCTTAGCTTCACCCGAAGCACCACCAAAGCAGGGGCCCTTCCCTCCGGTGGCGTTGTGCCGCACCACCCTCACCGGTACTACGGCCCCCTCGGACTCCCGCTGCACTCTCCCCGCTTTCACCTTCGGCTTATGCGGTGAGTCTTTGCCGGACGTCGGCTGCGCAGACGGGTCTCTCGTGTTCCGTACTGTTCCTTCAGCGCGTGCTGCTCCCTCTACCCCGCCGAGCTTTTCCCCCCATCCGGACTCCCGAGGGGAAAATGTGGCCTTCGCCGTGACGTGCTCGGCTCGGCGCTCGGATTGTTTCTGTGACGAGGCGGCAGGCTTCACTTCATGTTGCGGCCCGCGCTGTTGCCTCCCTCCCGCAGCTTTCGCCGCTGAGGGCTCTTGACACCAGGCTTCACCTATCGGCCTCTCGACCTCGGGTGCTGGTCTGCTACCGGGCTCTCCGGCGATTACCCGGGCGGAATTCTCATCCGCTGGAACGGTACGACATGGCACGCCCTCTTCGGCGGGGCTTCCCGTCGGACCTGCGGCTGTGCCGTCACGACGCACCACGGAGGAGGAGACTATCCCGACCGGCCGTCGCTGGGCCGGCAATTGGCGGCGCCGGCCCCCAGCGGCCGGTGGGCCTTGGGTCAGGAGTCTCGGCCGCCCGAGCCGCCGCCTGTCTTCAGCACATTCATGGCGAGGGCAATCATCGAGCCGACGTCGGCGGCGTTCGCCGGCAGCACCAGGGTGTTGCTGGCCTTGGCCAGCTCGCCAAACTTGCTCACGTACTGCTCGGCGACGCGCAGCCGGACGGCCTCGAAGCCCCCCGGGACGGTGATGGCATCGGCCACCTTGCGAATGCCCTCCGCCGTCGCCTCGGCAATGGACAGGATGGCGCGGGCGGCCCCTTCCGCCTCGTTGATGGACTGCTGCTTCTTCGCCTCCGAAGCCTTGATGGTCTGCTGCTTCTCGCCCTCGGCGTTGTTGATGGCGGCGTCCCGGGCCCCCTCGGAGGTGAGGATGACGGCGCGCTTCTCCCGCTCGGCGCGCATCTGCTTCTCCATCGCCGCCAGGACGTCCCGCGGAGGGGTGATGTTCTTGATTTCGTAGCGGAGTACCTTCACGCCCCAGGGCTCGGACGCCTTGTCCAGCTCACTCACCACCATCATGTTGATGTGGGTGCGTTCCTCGAACGTGCGGTCGAGCTCGATTTTCCCCACCTCGCTGCGCAGGTTGGTCTGCGCGAGCTGGCTGATGGCGAACAGGTACTGGGCCACACCGTAGCTGGCGCGCTCGGCGTCCATGACTTTCAGGTACAGGACGCCGTCCACCGCCACCTGGACGTTGTCGCGGGTGATGCAGATTTGTTCCGGGATGTCGACCGCGGTCTCCTTCAGCGAGTGCCGGTAGCGGATGGCATCGAAGAAGGGCGCCAGCAGGTGGAAACCGGCGCTGAGCGTGGTGTGGTACTTCCCCAGCCGCTCGACGACGAAGGCTTGTTGCTGCGGCACCACCACCGCCGTCTTGGCGAGGGTGAGAAACACCACCGCCGCAATCACCGCTACCACCAGAAGTCCCGTGGTCATCGTCCCCACTCTTTCAAGGTCTCTGGACGCAGCCAGAGTGTGAATCCCTCCACCCGCTCGACCCGGCACCGCGCGCCCTTGGCCAGCGTCTTGGCCTCCGCGCTCCGTGCCGTCCAGCCACTGCCGCGCAGCTCGGCCTTCCCGACAGCGCCGGGGGGAAGGTCCTCCAGCAGGATGGCCACCTCGCCGACCAGCGAGTCGATGGGCGGAAGCGACCGGGGGGCCGCCCTCACGCGCGACAGCAGCGGCGGCCGCAGCAGGAGGACCTGGGCCACCGAGAGGCCCGAGAAGAGCAGCCATTGCAGCCAGGGCGGACCGGACAGCTCCAGACCGGTGAGCGCGCCCACCAAAAGCGCCGCCAGGCCGAAGAAGACGGCGAAGAAGCCTCCCGGCGTCAGGACCTCGAAGCTCAACAGCCCGAGCCCGAGAAGGACCCACAGCCACCAGACCATGCGCTCAGCGCTCCTGAATCCAAGCGGGCCGTTGCCGCTCGCGTGGACACTAGCGCCCGCGTGGACATGGCCGCCAGCGCCGAGCGGGTGTGCGTCGACCCTTCCCGCGCCGCGGGCTTGGGGAAGTTCCTCCGCGACCGGGATGCTCACCCCAGGAGCGAGGCGTACAGCTGCTCGTACCGCGCCGCCGAGGCGTGCCAGGAGAAGTCCTTGGCCATCCCGCGCCGGCGGAGCCCGTCCAGCACCTCGGGACGCCGCCACACGTCCAGGGCGCGCCCCATGGCCCAGGCAAGCGCATCGGGCTGCAGGTGCTCGAACTTGAGGCCATCTCCGCCCGGAAGCGACGCGTCCGTCACCGTGTCATCCAGTCCGCCGGTGGCGCGGACGATGGGCACCGTCCCGTAGCGCAGCGAATACATCTGGTTGAGGCCACACGGCTCATACCGCGACGGCATGAGGAAGAAGTCCCCGCCCGCCTCCACCAGGTGGGACAGCGGGTTGTCGAAGCCGATGTGCACCGACACCCGTCCCGGGAACCGTGTAGCCAGGGCGCGCAGGCCCCCCTCGTAGTGCTCGTCCCCGTTGCCGAGCAGCACCACTTCCGCCTCCGACGTGGTGACCAGCCATGGCACCGCGGCGAGAATCAGGTCGATGCCCTTCTGCGTCGTCAGCCGGCTCACCAGCGTGAAGAGCGGCCGGGCAGAGAGCCGGTCCGGGTCGGGAAGCCCGAAGCGCCGCCGCAGCGCGGCCTTGCAAACGGCCTTGCCGGCGAAGTCGGAGGCGTCGTAGCGGGTGGGCAACAGGGGGTCTCGGGCCGGGTCCCACTCCTCCTCGTCGATGCCGTTGAGGATGCCGGTAAGGCGGCCGGCGCGGGCCTGCAGGACACCCTCCAGCATGCAGCCATACTCCTGCGTCTGAATCTCCTGGGCGTAGCGGGGGCTGACGGTGGTGATGGCGTCGGCGCTGGTGATGCCGGCCTTCATGAAGTTGACGGTGTCGTAAAATTCGAGGCCGTCGGCGTGGAAGCTGCCCCAGGGCAACCCGAGGTCATCCATCACCGACTTCGGGAAGTTGCCCTGGTAGGCAAGGTTGTGGATGGTGAAGACGGCCGGGGCGGACCCGAGCGCCGTGGCGGCGAAGCGGCCCTGTAGGGCCACCGCGGAGAGCCCACATTGCCAGTCGTTGAGGTGGATGACGTCCGGGGCAAAACCCATCCGCTGGGCCGCTTGCAGCGCGGCCACCGAGAAGAAGCCAAAGCGGCGATGCTCGTCCCAGGCGGTCCCGTAGAGGGTTGGTCGCCGGTAGTAGCCCGGGTGGTCGATGAACCACACCTCGTGGCGCGGGCCCGCCCGGGCCGCCGCCACCCGCGCGGTCTCGACGCCGAAGGGAAAGCGGAGACGCAGGGTCACATCCGTCGGTGCGAGGTCTCCGCGCACACCGGCGTAGAGGGGCGTGACGACGCGCACTTCGTGACCGTCGCGGGCCAGCGCGGCCGGCAGCGCCTTGGCCACATCGCCCAGTCCACCCGTCTTGCTGAAGGGCGCCACCTCGGAGGCCAGGAAGAGGATGCGCACGCTAGCGTGGAGTCGCCCGAGCGGAGGGCCGGCGTCAACCCTCTTCGTCTAAGGTACAGCGCCCGACGTGCAGATGAGCGCTTCCATCACCGAAGTCATCGACCTGTCCGCGGTCCTTGCCTCCGGCCTGAGCGGCGCGCTCTTGGCCAGCCAGAAGCGTTTTGACGTCGGCGGCCTCGCCTTCCTCACCCTGGTGGCGGGCCTCGGTGGAGGCCTCTTGCGCGACGTGCTGCTGCAGCGGGGGCTCCCGGTGGCGCTGGCCAACCCCACCTACCTGCTCATTGTCATTGCCGCGGCCGTCATCGGCTACTTCTTCGAGCGACACGTGCGGCGGGTGCTTCCCGCCCTGGTGGTGGTCGACGCCGCCGGCCTCGGCCTGTACGCCGTCATCGGCTGCGTTCGGGCCTCCCAGGCCGGTCTCAGCCCACTGCCCACGGCCCTGGTGGGCGTCGTCACGGCGGTGGGCGGCGGCATCCTCCGGGATGTCCTCGCCGGGGATGCGCCCGTCATCTTCCAGCGCGAGGTGTATGCCACGGCAGCCCTGTTGGGCAGCGTCCTCTACATCGGCCTGGGCCGGCTGGGCGTCGGGCCGGAGGTGTCCGGCGCCGTGGGCTTCACCGCAGCCACCGGGCTGCGCCTGGTGTCCGTGTGGCGGGGGTGGAACATCCCCCGTCTTGGCGGCGCATCCTGAAGGCCAGCAACGCTATGGTTGCCCCGCCATGAACGACCCATTTGCCCGCTTCGCCGCCTGGTACGGCGAAGCGGTGAAGGCCATCGCGGTGGACCCCAACGCGATGGTGCTGTCCACGGTGGGCCCGGACGGCCGACCCAGCGCCCGGGTGGTGTTGCTGAAGGGCTTCGACGCGAAGGGCTTCGTCTTCTACACCAACCTTGAGTCCCGGAAGGGCCGCGAGCTGGCCACCCAGCCGGCAGCGGCGCTCACCTTCCACTTCAGCCCCTTGGGACGCCAGGTGCGCGTGGAGGGCCTGGCGCACCCGGTGTCAGCGGAGGAGGCCGACAGCTACTTCGCCACACGTCCGCGCGGCAGCCAGGTGGGGGCATGGGCCTCCTCGCAGAGCGCGCCCTTGCCCAGCCGCGCCACGCTGGAGGCACGGGTGGCCGAGGTGGAGGCGCGGTACCGCGGACAACCCATCCCCCGGCCACCCCACTGGGGGGGCTACCGTCTCGTCCCGGACCACATCGAGTTCTGGGTCGGGCGCAACAGCCGCCTGCACGAGCGAGACGTCTTCAGCCGACCGGGTCCGGACGCCCCCTGGACGCTTCAACAGCTGTACCCCTGAGGAGGCGAGCAAGGCCATGGCGCAGCAGCAGCCGACGGTGGTGGTGGGCGGGGGCATCTCCGGACTGTCGCTGGCGCTCCTTCTGCACCGCGCCGAAGTGCCGGTGACGGTGCTCGAGGCGGGCATCACCCCCGGGGGGACCGCCCGGACGCTGGAGCGCGACGGCTTCCTTCTGGAGACCGGCCCCAACAGCCTCCTCGACCGAGACGGGGCGGTGGCAGCCCTGGCGACGTCTCTGGGCCTTCAGCTGCGCCCGGCGGCGGCCAGCGCCAGCCGCCGCTCCCTGGTGCTGGGGGGCAGGCTTCGCGAGCTGCCGACGGCGCCTTCGGCCCTGTTCACCTCGGACGTGCTGCCCTGGGGCGCCAAGCTGCGGCTCCTCTTGGAGCCCTTCAGCCGGCGCGGGCCGCAGGACGTCGATGAATCGCTTGGCAGCTTCGCCCGGCGGCACATCGGCCGCACCCTCACCGCCACCATGGTGGACGCTCTGCAGACGGGCATCTGGGCCGGGGACATGGAGCGCCTCAGCGCCGCGTCGGCCTTTCCCCGGCTGGTGGCGCTGGAGCGGGGATACCGCAGCCTGGTGCTGGGGGCCATCCGCAGCCGCCGCGGCGTGGGGGCGGGCATGGGCCGCGTGCAGCTGTCCTCCCTGGACGGCGGCCTGGGCGCGCTGTCCAAGGCCGCCGCCGCCGCGCTGGGCAGTCGCGTCCGCCTCAACACGCCCGCCCTGGCTCTCGAGCGCCGTGGAGACGGCTGGTCCGTGGTGACACCCTCGGGCATCGTCGAGGCACCGCGGGTGGTGCTGTCGCTGCCGCCTACCGAGGCGGCCGGCCTGGTGCGCCCCTTTGACGCCGGCCTGGCGGAGGCGCTCGCCGCCATCCCGACAGTGCCGGTGGCGGTGGTACATCTCGGCTACCACCCGGCGCTGGAGCCGGAGCCGGTGGGCTTCGGCTTCCTCGTCCCGCCCCGAGAGCGGCGCGACATCCTCGGCGCGCTCTACGTCTCCTCGGCCTTTCCTTTCCGCGCCCCCGGGGGGGGCACGCTGCTCACCGTCTTGGTGGGCGGGGCGCACCGGCCCGAGCTGCTGGCGCGCGACGACGAGGGGCTGGCGCAAACCGCCCGCGCGGAGCTGTCGGCTCTTCTGGGCGTTACCCGAGCGCCCACCCTGACGCAGGTCATCCGCTGGCCACGGGCCATTCCGCAGTACAACGTCGGCCATGCCCAGCGGGTGGCGAGCATTCTGGCCCAGGCCAGCCGCTGGGCCGGCTTGTGGCTGGGCGGCAATGCCTACCGGGGGGCCGGGGTGGCCGACTGCGTGCGCTCGGCCGGGGAGCTGGGGCGGCAGATGCTGGCCGGCGCTGGCCCGTGAGAGGGGCTGAAGTCAAGGCGGTGCGCGGCACAAGGCCGCTCCAGGCCTGGCCCGGCCTTGCGTCCCACCGGCGGACTGAGGCATGGCGGAGCTAGCCATGGAGCCAGTCTCCGCACACACCAGCTGGAAGGAAGCGGGCCGCGACCTCGTCGCCGAGGCGCTCGACCCCACCAACTGGGTGGGCGTCGCTCCCGGCGAGGCGCTCTCGGCGCGGCCCGTCAACCTGCAGCGGCGCGTCGGCGCCACCCGGGTGGTGGCCTCGGTGGACGTGAGTGAGCGCCTCGGCCTTCTGCTGCATGTTGCCTTCCGCGGTCCGTCACTCGACCCGATGGGCGCCGCGGCCCTGCTGGCGGCCTTCCTGGACGGCTCGCGACCGCTGCTTTTGTCGGCGCGCTGGCAGGTGGAGGTGGACGCCCGCGGCTGGGTCCACTTCGTCAGGCCGTACCGGCCACTGCTGCGGGCATGAGGGGCTGCGGCCGCAGCGCGCGTGCGCTGGACAGCTGGCCCGCCGCCGTCTCCAGCACCCAGTAGCCTTCGTCGCCGGCCTCGGTAGAGGAGCCGGCACCGAAAATATGCGGGCGCGATGCCGTCGCCGGGTGGTGAAAGCGGTGGTGGATGTGGCCGTGCAGCACCGCGAAGCGCGGGCCAGGCAACAGCGCCAGCATTTCCTCTGCGTCCACCAGTCCGTGCGAAGGTCGGTCCGGCCGCCCATTGGCCTTGAAGGGCGCATGGTGCACGGCCACCAGCACCGCCCGGCCGACCAGGCGCGGGTGTGCCAAAAGGTGCTTCAGCGCCTGCAGCTGCGCCTGGCCGATGACGCCGAAGGACATGCCTGGAAAGCGGGGCACCCGCGCCGAGCACAGCCCCACCACCGCGTCGTACTGGCCGAGGAGGCGCACCACCGGAAAGCCGTCCTCCACGGCCAGCTCGGGTATGTCCGAGGACAGCAGCTGGCCAAAGCTTCGCTCGAAGCGCCGGCTGGCCAGCGCCCCGGGGGTGTAGCGGTCGTGGTTTCCGGGAATGACGGTGGCCCGGGCGGGGCTTTCCACCCACGGGGCGAGGGCTGCCCGGGCGCGGGTGAATTCCTCCGGCATGGAGTAGGCGGTGAGGTCCCCGGAGACGATGAGGTGGTCCACGCCCAGTCCACCCGCATCTCGGGCGATGCGCCGCAGCGTCTCCTCGGCCTGCGCGAAGCGCCGCGCCCGGCCCCCCAGCTGCAACTCGGCCATGGCAATCCACCGGCGCCAGCCCAGCCGGAGCAGCTGCCGACGGGCGTAGTCGTCGGTGACGTGGACATCGGAGCAGTGGAGGTACCGCATGGGACTCCCCTTTAACCTCCTCGGACCGGCACCGGCGAGCAGTACGCTTGCCCCGTCGTCTACCCATGCCCTCCCCCCACACCGGCCGCTATGCCCCCAGTCCCACCGGGCCGCTGCACCTGGGTAATGCCTGGGCGGCGCTCCTGGGCTGGCTGTGGGCCAGAAGCGAGGGCGGCCAGTTTGCCCTGCGGATTGAGGACCTGGACGCGGGCCGGTGCCGACCGGAGTGGGTGGACCTGCTGCGGCGCGACCTGGACTGGCTCGGCCTCCGCTTCGATGGCCCCGTCGTCCTCCAAAGCCAGCGGGGTGAGGCCTACCAAACGGCCCTGGAACAACTCACTTCCCCGGGACGCGTCTATGCCTGCTTCTGCACCCGGGCCGAGGTGGCCCGGGCGGCCACCGCGCCGCATGGCGCGGCGGACGACGGGCCGGTGTACCCGCGCACCTGTGCCGGCCTGGACGCGGCCGACGTCCGTCTGCGCAGCCGCACCCGGACGCCAGCCCTGCGCTTTGCCGTCGAAGCGGGCCCGGTGCGCTTCGTCGACGCCGTGCAAGGCCCTGTCGTCCAGGACGTGCAGGCAACGGTGGGCGACTTCGTCGTGCGCCGCAGCGACGGCGTCCCCAGCTACCAGCTGGCAGTCGTCGTGGACGACGCCGCCCTGGGCGTCACCCACGTGCTACGGGGCGATGATTTGCTGGGCTCGACCCCCCGCCAAATCCAGCTGCAGCGCGCCCTGGGCCTTCCCCGGCCGACGTACGCCCACGTGCCCCTGTTGTTGGGACCGGACGGCAAGCGGCTGGCCAAGCGCGGCGGGCCGCCGACCCTCAGCGAAATGCGCGAGGCGCGCCTTCTGCCGGAGCGCCTGGTGGGCCTGCTCGCCGGTTGGGCCGGACTTTCGGACGGGCGGCCCATGCCGGCGGCGGCGCTGGTGGAGCAGTTCTCGCTGGCCCATCTCCCCCGCGCCCCGGTGCAGGTGGACGCAGCGCAGGTGCGCGCCACGCTGCAGAAGCTGCTGTAGGGCCCGAGCGGCCCCCTTTTGCGGGCGCGGAGGCAGTCAGCGGGCCGGGGGGTACTTGTGCAGCTTGCGCTGCAGGGACTTGCGGTGCAGCCCGAGGCGCCGCGCAGCCTCGCTGACATTGCCCTCGCAGTCGGCCAGGACGCGCTGGATGTGTTCCCACTCCGCGCGCGCCAGCGTCGGCGTGGCCGCCGTGTCCGGAAGCGGCCCGGGGGCGCCGCCCGCCCGGGCCAGGACGGCCAGCAGCTCATCGGCGTCCAGCGGCTTGGCCAGGTAGTCGAGGGCGCCGCGGCGGACCGCCTCCAGCGCGGTGGCAATGCTGCCGTAGCCGGTCAGGACGACCACCGAGGTGTTGGGGTCGAGCGCTTTGAGTTCAGCAACCAGGTGCAACCCGCCCCGGCCGGGCATCTTCAAATCCACCACCGCGTACTCCGGGGACTCGGCCTGGGCCAGCGCCAGCGCCTCCTCGGCGTTGCCGGCAGTGCGCACCTCATGGCCTCTGTCGCGCAGGGCCCGCGCCAGGCGGCTGCGGAAAACTTCGTCGTCGTCCACCAGGAGGATGGAGAAGCTGGGGGCACTCACGGCGGCGCCAACTCGGCCTGCAGTGGAGACGCGCCCGAGGCGGCCAGCGGAACCTGAACCACCGCACGCGTCCCGGTGCCAGGCTGTGAGGTGAGGGAGAAGCTGCCGCCGAGCTGTTCCGAGAGGCTACGGGCGAGAAAGACGCCCAGCCCCATGCCGGCCCCCGGCTGCCGCGTGGTGAAGAAGGGTTCTCCCACCCTGGGCAGCACCTCGGGCGAAATCCCGGTTCCGTGGTCCATCACCTCCACGCGCAGCGCCCGGGCGGTGGCCTCCACCCGCAGCACCACCTCGCCCCCGGCCGGGGAGGCCTGCAGCGCATTTCGCACCAGGGCCTGCGCCGAGCGCCCCAGCGCCCGCAGCGGCAGCAGGGGGGCCCGCCGCCTGAGGTCGCCGACGGCCACCACCCGGACGTGTTCCCGGCCAGTCAGCCCGTCGAGGGCCTCGTCCACCACGCACTGCAGGGGGTCCTGGCCGCTCGGCTCGCCCCCCGGCGCTCCGGCGTCGGTGGCCATGCGCGAGAGGGTGCGCCGGCAGCGCTCCACCTCGTTGCGGATGAGGCGCGCATCCTCGGCCGCCTCAGGGAGGGTGGCCAGCAGGCGCTCCAACTCATGGGCCACCACGGCGATGGTGGACAGCGGCGTGGACAATTCGTGCGCGGCCCCGGCGGCAAGGGTGGCTAGCGAGGCGAGGCGCTCGCGCCGTGCCGCCTGCGTGCGCGCCTCCAGCAGCTCGGCATCGCGCGCGGCGAGGGCGCGGGTGACGCGCTGGACGAAGACGATGATGAAGGCCGAGGCCACGCCGAAGGCCACCCACATGCCTCGGATGTGCAGCTCCATCATCTGCTCGTGCGACAGCCCGTGGGCCGGTTGCCAGCCAAGCCGCGGGGCGAGGAAGAGGGTGCCGAAGCAGGCCAGGGCAAAGCCCATCAGGGCCCAGGTGCGCCCGGGCGCCAGCATGACGGCCGCCAGGGTGACTTCCACCAAGTACAGCACGCTGAAGGGGTTGTTGGGCCCGCCGCTGAGGGCGAAGAGGACGGTGAGGAGGACGAAGTCCACCGCCATGACTGCGGCAATGGCGTTCTCCGCTCCGTCATCCGAGGCCAACATCCGCGGGCCCGTCCGGGCCCAGGCGGAGAGGGCCGCGTTGCTCAGCAGCTCCACGCCGATGATGGCCAGCAACGGGCCCACCGGCAGACGCAGGCCCAGGCTGGCCTGCGCCGACAGCACCAACGCCAGCTGGCCGAGGGCCGCCCCCCACCGCAGGCGAAGAAGCCAGCGGAAGTTGAGGGCACCGGGCTCGAGCGGACTGGCCATAGCTGCCGCCCCAGCGTACCTCGCCCCGCGCCGGCTGCCGTGGCCCGCGCGGCCGCCTGCGCTAGGAAGCCCCCTTAGATGGTCGCCCGCCCGCCCGCCGCCCCGCGTCCGCACTGGCTGGACGTCGCCTACGCATGGCAGGCCAGCCGGCGGCCCCTCTTCCAGGACGGCTGGGGAGACGCGTCGCTGCTCGAGCAGACGGCGGCCGGGCCTTTTCTTGCCCCGGCGCCGGCGCCGGCCCAACCGGCGTGGGGTCCAGGCGCAGAAGGGCGCATGGGACTGCTGGTGCGCGACGGGACGTTCCCCTCGCCCCAGCCGGGCCTCCCGCCCGGGGTGGCCACCGCCCACGTCCGCTGGCTCTCGCGCCCGGGCGGCCCGTCGTCGCGTGCCTGCTTGGTGCTGGCCGGCTCCCGGGAGGAGGGCTTCGGCCGGAGGCAGGCCATCCACGGGGCCCTCGTCCAGGACGGTGTCGACTTGCTTCTCCTGGAGAACCCCTTCGCTGGCCTCCGGCGCGCGCCCGGTCAGCGCAGCGCCGCGGTCCGGACGGTGAGCGACCACCTCCTGCTCAACCTCGCCATGGTGCAGGAGGCCCGGGCCCTCCTCAGCTTTCTGGCCCAGCTGGGTTACCGCCAGCGCGGCGTGGCCGGGTACAGCATGGGCGGCTTCATGGCCGCCCTCGTCGCCGCGCTGACCCCCGGGCCGCTCGCCGTGGCGGCGCTCGCCGCCGGCACGACGCCGGCGCCCGTCTACACAGCGGGCCTTCTCTCGCGCTCCGTCGACTTCCGCACCCTCGGCCGGACGTGCGGCGGCGAGGGGAAGGCGCGCGAGCGCCTGGCCTGCCTCTTCGGCCTGGCCGACGCTCGCCGGCTGCCGGCGCCCGCCCGGCCCGAAGCCGCAGTGGTGGTGGGATGCCGGAGCGACGGCTACGTCTCCTCGGAGGACACCCGGGCGCTGGCCGCACACTGGCCGGGCAGCCGCTTGCGCTGGCTGGAGGCGGGCCACGTGTCCGCCGTGCTGCGGCACCGGGCCGCGCTCCGCGGCGCGGTGGTCGAGGGCTTTTCAGGCCTTGCGCCCTAGGCGCCCCGGGGGGCCTGCCGGCTGGCGGGGCGGCGCTCGCCCGGGCTAGAGCTGCCGCCGACGGACATGTCCACCTCCCCCTTGACAGGGAGGCCCGCGGCCGCGGGCCTCGTCCTGCGAGTCGCCACCTCGGCCGACTGGCTCCGCGGTGCGCTGGTCGCCCTGGATGCGGTGCTGGTGGACCACGCGCACTGCGAGAAGAAGGCCGCCGCCAATGCCCTCTCCTTGCTGCAGGCCTACCCCGAAGTGCCCGGGCTGCCGGCGCAGATGGCGCGCCTGGCGCGCGAGGAGGCGGCGCACCTGGCCCAGGTGCTGCAGTGGCTGGAGCGCCGGGGGCTGGCGCTGGGACGGGACCCGGGCGACCCCTACGCCCAGGGGCTGCAAGCACTGGTGCGGACCTCATCCAGGGAACGGCAGTTGGACCGCCTGCTGGTGGCCGCGCTCATCGAAGCGCGCAGCTGCGAGCGCCTGGGGCTTCTGGCGTCCGGCCTACCCGCCGGGGAGCTCCAGAGGTTTTACGCCCGGCTGGCCCAGAGCGAGGACGGCCACCAGCGACTGTTTCTCCGGCTGGCCGAGCGCGTGCACGGAGCCGCCGCCCAGACGCGACTGGCGGGACTGTTGGAAGCGGAGGCCGCGCTGCTGCGCCGGCTGCCGGTGCGCGCGGCCATTCACTAGGACGGCGCGTCCCCCCGAGGGCGGCGAACGTCAGCCGCCGGTGTCCACCTCCAGGCGCAGCACGTCCCCTTGGAAGAACCACAGGCGCGCGCGGCTGCCGCTGAAGCGCCGGACGGCCGGCCAGCGGCAGGCGTGCCGGGCGGGAAGGACGGCGTCGTGGGCCCGCCGAAGGGACAGCGGCCCGACGCTGAATGCGTCGTCAGAGGCGTCGGGCACCTGAAGCGTCCCCTCGACGAAGTCGGCCGTCCCGTTGCGCAGGCGCTCCACGCCGGCCCGCCAGGCGCCAAGGCCCCCGGCCGTCCACCATACGGCGGTGAGAAATAGCACCACCGCCGCGGCCGACAGCCGCGTGTGCGCGCGGCCGGCCGTCAGGCGCCGCCGAACCTGCAGCAGCGTCACGGCGACGGCCAGCGCGGCGAGGCCGGGCCCCACCACCCAGGGCACGTCCAGGGCCCGCACGTCCCACACCACCGAAAACGCCTGGGGTTGCACGCGGTGGGGAGCCCTGGTGCCTTTCCTTAGACGCGGGGGGTGGAGCCGGTGGGCGTGCGCCGTTGCGGTACCACCTCCGCCCAAATGCGCGTCTCGCGCGTCTCCTTTAGGAAGACAAGACCGATGAGGCCACTGGTGGCGGCCACCGTGATGGGGAACCAGAGGCCCGCGTACATGTTGCCGGTACTCTTCACCAAAAGCCCCGCGAAGAAAGGGACCCCCCCGCCGAACCAGCCGTTGCCTACATGGTAGGGCAGCGACGCAGCGGTGTAGCGCACGCGGGCGGGAAACAGTTCCACCAGGAAGGCGGCCATCGGGCCGTAGACGAGGGTGACGAGGAGAACTTGCAGGAACACCACGAAGCACAACAGCACCGGGTTGAGCGGGTTGGCTGCCAGCGCCATCGCCTTGTACAGGGGGAGAAAGAGACCGGCGGCGAGGAGGTTTCCTCCCACAATCAGCTTCTTGCGGCCGACGAGGTCGGACAGCTGCCCGGAGATGATGAAGAAGGGCATCGCGCACAGAAGCGCGATGGCCACCACCGCGCTGGCGATGCTGGACGGGACGTGCAGCCGGTCCTGCATCCAGAAGAAGGTGTAGAACTGGGCCGTGTACCAGACCACCCCCTGCCCGGCGGTGGCGCCAAAGAGGGCGAGCAGCATGGCGCGGCCGTTGGTGCGATTGAAGCTCTCCAGCACCGGGTCGCGCGATAAGCGGCGCTCAGCCTTCAGGCGCTCCCACAGCGGAGATTCCTTCAAGCGCAGCCGCACGTACAGGGAGATACCGAGCAGGAAGAGCGATGCCACCCAGGCAAACCGCCAGCCCCAGGCCTTGTAGGCGACCTCCCCCATCCCGCTCTTGATGGCGAGCAGGACGACGAGGGTGAGGAAGAAGCCCAAGGTGGCGGTCAGCTGGACGAAGCTGGTGTAGAAGCCGCGCTCGGCGTCCGGGACATTTTCGGCGACAAAGGTGGCCGCCCCTCCGTACTCGCCGCCCAGGGCAAAGCCCTGCAGCACGCGCAGGAGGACCAGCACCATGGGCGCGGCAACGCCAATTTGGTCATAGGTGGGTAGAAAGCCGATGCCGACGGTGGCCGCGCCCATCAAGAGGAGGGTGGAGAAGAAGGCGCGCTTTCGCCCGTAGAGGTCGCCGAGCCGCCCGAAGAAGAGGGCGCCCAGCGGCCGGGCGGCGAAGCCGGTGAAGTAGACCGCCAGCATCTGCAGCATGGGGTCGGCACCGAGGCCCCGGGCGAAGAATTGGTCCTTCAGCACCAGGCCGAGCGAGCTGTACAGGTAGAAGTCGTACCACTCGATGGTGGTCCCAGTGACGACCGCGAAGATGAGGGCGTTCCGCTCGCTTCTGTTCCGGGTGTAGGGAATGGTGGCGGCAACCGGCACGGGAGTGGGGAGGGCCATCAGCCCGGCATGCTACGCCAACCCTCCGCCGTCAGGGCTGCCGCCCATGCTGCGGCTTGGGAGCCTCCAATTGACTGACACGCCCGCCCCCCGGGACACTCGGGGTGCCGTCTTCCCCAGCTGGGGAGCCTGACATGGTCGGAAATTTTCCCGACGTCTCCTTCCCGGACCTCATCCAGTTCTACTGCATGAGCAAGAAGACGGTGGCCATCCGCGTGTCCACCCCGGACCTGCCCGAAGGCCGCGGCGAATTCTTCGTAGCCGACGGGGAACTGCTCGACGCGCGCTTCGGCGAGCGAGTGGGCGTGGAAGCCCTCTACCGGGCACTGCACATCCGCCGCGGCTCCTTTGAAGTGGAGGTGGACGTGCGGCCACCCATGCGCCGCATCCATGTCCCCCTCAACGAAGTGCTGCTGCAGGGCGTGCACGACGCGGACGAGGTGGAGGTGCCCGGCGCTGCGGCCCGGGCCCGGGACGACGTGCTGCCAGCCGGTGCGCCGTCGGGCCGGCTCTGCCCGGACTGCGGCACCTGGCACACCGAGGACGCCTACTGCCCGGAGCCGGCCACCCAGCCGGTGCACACCGGCCCGGTGGGCGTGCAGTCGGCCGTCCCCGAGCCCCTCCTCACCCCGCTGGAGGAAGCCGAGGCGGAGGCCGCCGCGGACTCCGGGCGCAAGCTCACCGGACTGGCCATCCTCGGCGGAATCCCCCTCATCGGCATCGCCGCCCTGGTCCTCCTCTTCCTCCTCAAGCCGAAGGACGCCCCGCCGGCCCTCCCCGAGGCCCCGATGGCCACCCCGGTAACCGTCGCCGCGCCCGCGGTGGGGCCGGCGCCGGCCCCGGCGCTGCCGGCCGTGCAGGGGGTGACGACTGACAGCATCCTCTTCGGGCTGGCCGCCCCCTTCAGCGGCCCGTCCAAGGAACTCGGCCGGCAGATGCGCGTTGGCCTCGAGGCCGCCTTCGGCCAGGCCAATGAGGCGGGCGGCGTCCACGGCCGCAAGCTGTCGGTGGTGCCCGAGGACGACGGCCTTGACCCGACGCGGACGCCGGGGGCGCTGCGGGCCCTCTGGGAAAAGCGCAAAGTCTTTGCCCTGGTGGGCAACGTCGGCGCGGCCAATGCCATGGCCAGTGTGCCCTTCGTACTTGAGCGCCGCACGCTGCTGCTCGGCGCCTTCAGCGGCGCGCAAGTGCTGCGGCGCGACCCGCCGGACCGCTACGTCTTCAACCTGCGCGCCAGTGATGCCGAGGAGGCCGTGGCCGTGGTGCGCTTCCTCATCCGCCGGGGCATCCGCCCCGAGCAACTCGCCCTCTTCGGCGAAGAGGGGCCGGCCAGCGAGGCCGCCTACCAGGGCGTGCTGAAGCTGTTGCGTCGCGACTACAAGCTGGGGGCGCTCTTCCGGGTGGGCTACCCGCGTAACACCCTCGACATCGAAGACGCCGTCCAGCGCATCCGGCTGCACCAGCCGCCCATCCGCGCCGTGGTGATGGTGGCCAGCTACCGGGCGGCGGCACGTTTCATTGCCCGGATGCGGGCGTTCTCCCCGAGCATGTCTTTTGCCTCCGTCTCCAGCGTCGGCGCCACTGCGCTCGCCGAGGAGATGCAGCAGCTGTCCCCCGCTCAGGGGGAGGGGGTCATCGTCACCCAGGTGGTGCCGCCGGTGGATTCCGGGGCCAGCGCGGTGCTGGCCTACAAAAAGCAGCTGGAGAAGACGGCTCCCGACGAACGCCCGGACGCCGTCTCCTTCGAGGGGTACCTGGTCGGCCGTCTCCTGGTGGAGGGCCTGCAGCGCGCCGGGCGCGAGTTGGACGGCGAGAAGCTGGTGGACGCCCTCGAGTCCATCCGGGACCTGGACCTCGGGACCGGCACCAAGCTGTCCTTTGGTCCCTCCGAGCACCAGGCCAGCCACCGCGTCTGGGGCACCCTCCTCGACGCGCGCGGGCACTACCAGGTCTTCGACCTCGAGTAAGCCCCGCGTCGCTCGCTGCGGCGCGTCACTCTCAACGCTTGCTGATGGGAGGGATGAGCGCTCAAAGTCACGCGCGCAGGACGGGTTGTCGCCCGTCGCGCAGACGGCTATGGCCGTGCTCGTGAAAGCGGACGCGAGGCAAAACATGGCAAAGCAAGAGACGGCGGAAGCATCTGCGCCCACGCGCAATCCGGCCCTGCTCAGCTGGGTGCGAGACATGGCGGCGCTGTGCAAGCCGGACCGCGTGGTGTGGTGCGACGGCTCCGAGGAGGAGCGCCTGCGGCTGACCGAGTACGCGGTGGAGACGGGCGTGCTCATCCCGCTCAACCAGAAGAAGCGGCCGGGGTGCTACCTGCACCGAAGCAACCCCAACGACGTGGCGCGGGTCGAGCACCTGACCTTCATCTGCACGCCCAGCAAGGATGAGGCAGGCCCCACCAACAACTGGATGGAGCCGGGCGAGGCGTACAGCAAGCTCACCAAGCTGTTCGACGGCTCGATGCAGGACCGCACCCTGTACGTGGTGCCCTACCTGATGGGGCCGGTCGGCTCACCGCTCGCCAAGGTGGGCATCGAACTGACCGACAGCGTCTACGTGGCGCTCAACATGCGCATCATGACGCGCATGGGCAAGCAGGCCCTCGACCTGCTCGGCAACCATTCCGACTTCAACCGGGGACTGCACTGCACGGGCGACCTCAATCCCGAGCGTCGCTACATCTGCCACTTCCCCCAGGACAACACCATCTGGAGCTTCGGGTCGGGCTACGGCGGCAATGCGCTGCTGGGCAAGAAGTGTCTGGCCCTGCGCATCGGCAGCTACCTCGGCCGGACGGAAGGCTGGCTTGCCGAGCACATGCTCATCCTCGGAGTGGAGAGCCCCGACGGGCAGACCACCTACGTGGCTGGTGCCTTCCCGTCCGCATGCGGGAAGACCAACTTCGCCATGCTCATCCCGCCCAAGCGCTTCGCGGGGTGGAGGGTGTGGACGGTGGGGGACGACATCGCCTGGATGCGGGTGGGCAAGGACGGCCGGCTGTGGGCGGTCAACCCGGAGAATGGCTACTTCGGCGTGGCGCCGGGTACCAACTTCGCCAGCAACCCCAACGCCATGGCCACCATCGCCAAGGACACCATCTTCACCAACGTGGCCATGACCAAGGACGGCGACGTGTGGTGGGAGGGCATGGATGGGCCGGTTCCCGACGAGCTCATCGACTGGCAGGGTCGTCCCTGGAAGAAGGGAAGCCAGGAGAAGGCCGCTCACCCCAACAGCCGCTTCACGGCGCCAATGAACAACAACCCGGCGCTGTCCCGGACGGTGAACGACCCGGACGGCGTGCCCATCTCGGCCATCATCTTCGGCGGCCGGCGCGCCACCACCGTCCCCCTCGTCCTGCAGAGCTTCAACTGGGGGCACGGCGTCTTTCTGGGCGCGACGCTCGGCTCCGAGACGACGGCCGCCGCCACCGGCAAAGTGGGCGTGGTGCGCCGGGACCCGATGGCCATGCTTCCCTTCACCGGCTACAACATGGGTCAATACCTGCAGCACTGGCTGCAGATGCAGTCGAAGATTCCCTACCCGCCGAAGATTTTTCAGGTCAACTGGTTCCGCAAGAGCAAGGACGGCAAGTTCCTCTGGCCGGGCTTCGGCGAGAACATGCGCGTCCTGAAGTGGATTGTGGACCGCTCCCACGTCCGCGTGGGCGGCCAGGAAACGCTGCTCGGCTGGGTGCCGAAAGCCGGGGACCTCGACCTCTCCGGGCTGGACATCCCCTCGGAGTTGGTGGACGAGGCGACCAGCATCAGCACCCAGGAGTGGAAAGAGGAGCTGCAGAGCCAGGGGGAATTCTTCGAACTCTTAGGCAAGCATGCGCCCGAGGCTCTGCAGCTGCAGCGGAAGCTCCTGCTGGCACGGTTGTCCTGACGTCGCGCCCCGGCCCTTCCTCCTCCCCGGCCACGCCTTCCGTGTCCCACTCCCTCGGTCGCAGCGCTCTGCTCGCGCTGGTCTGGGGTTGCGCCCACCCCGCGCCGCCACCGGCCGCACCGCCGGCGGTGCGCGTCTCTGGGCCCGAGGCCGAATTGCAGCAACGCTACAGCGGCAGCTACCTCTACGCGGGCGGCGACGCCGAGCGGCGGGCCGCCTCGGCCGCGGTGGAGCATGCCATCTCCGGCCTGCCCTTCTTGGCCAAGCCCATCGCGCGGTCCGGCCTGAAGCAGCGGGCCGAGGTCCGCGACGGTTACACCCTGGCCTTCGACGGCCTCGGTAACATCACCATCTCCAGCCCGGGCTTCCCGGTGGAAGCCGGGCCGCTCGACGGGCGGGCGGTGGCGCAGAAAGACAAGTACGGCGTCAAGAGTCAGCTGACGTGGCGCTTCGTCGAGGGCGTACTGGTGCAGAAGGGCCACAGCGAAGACGGCGGCGGAGAGACGGACTTCCGGCTGGCGGACGACGACGCCACCCTCCTCGTTCACCGGGTGATGGAGAGCACGCAGCTCTCGGCGCCGGTCGACTTCACCCTCACCTACAGGCGCAAATGACCAGGCCCTCTGTGTCCAGCCTTGGTGTCTCTGGACTCTTCCTTGGCGCTCTCCTCGCCACGGCGCTGGCCGGAGCCAGTCCCCTGGACGCCGGGGAGCTCGGCCAGCGCTACGCGGGGGAGTACCGTTTCTCCGGCGGGACGACGGAGCGCGAAAGCATCCCGGCGGCGGTGGAGCGCTCGGTGGACGGGATGTTCTTCATCTCCCGCGGCATCGCCTATGACCGGTTGATGCAGGTCTGCGAAATCTGCAGCCGCTACCACCTCGGCTTCACCGATGCCCAGGTGACGGTGGCCGGGCCGTGCCGGTTGTCTGACGTCAGCCCGGCGGACGGCAGCGAGGTGGACCACCGGACGAAGTCCGGGGACACGAGCAAGCTCAGCCAGCGCTTCGTCGACGGCGCGCTGGTGCAGTACTTTCGCGGGGAAGAGGGCGCCCGGAAGGTGGTGTGGACACTTGGGCCGGATGGCGTCAGCCTGGCCGTCCATGTCACCATCACCAGCAAGCACCTTCCCCACGACGTCGACTACACCCTCAGCTACAAGCGCGTGACGCCCGCCGTGTCTGACGCGGACGCCGGGTCGCACTGACGCCGCGCCGCGCTGAATTGGTTGCGCGGGCGGCGCGGGCGCCCCAAAAGGGGGCTGTGCTTCAGTCCTGCAGGCGGGCCCCGCGCGGGGGGTGGCGGCGCGCCTACGCGCTGGTGGTGGGAGCACTGCTGCTGCCGCGTCCGTTGCTGGCGCAGGACGTGGTGGCGCCGGCCGCACCGCCCCCCCAGGGGAAACTCACCAAGCCGCCCGTCCTGGAGACGTTCACCGAGGCCGCCTACCCGGATGAGGCCCGCTCGAGCGGCCTCGAGGCGCGCGTCCTCCTCGAGGTGGACATCTCCGCCAAGGGGGACGTCACCCGCGCCGTCGTCCTCACTCCTGTCGGCCATGGCTTCGATGAGGCCGCCCTTCAGGCAGTGCGGCAATTCCGCTTCACGCCGGCGGAGGTGGACGGCAAGCCGGCAGCGGTGCGCATCAACTACACCTACAACTTCGTGCTGGCGCCCCCCGCCCAGCAGCTGCCGCAGCAGGGGCCGGTCAACCTGGAAGGGGCGCTGCTCGAGCGGGGGACGCGGCGGCCGGTCGCGGGCGCCGAGGTCGTCCTGCCCTACCTCGGCCGCTCCACCCTCACCGACGCCAAGGGCGCCTTCGCCTTCCGCGACGTCCCCGACGGGAAGCAGAAGGTGGTGGTGGCGGCCAACGGCTACGACAAGTTCGAGACGGCCGAGACGCTGGTTCCGGGCAAGGTGACGCGCGTCACCTACTACCTTCTGCAGTCCTTCTTCACGCCCTACGAGACGGTGGTGCGGGCGGACCGGGACAAGAAGGAAGTCACACAGTACTCGCTGACGCTGCAGGAGGTGCAGCGCATTCCCGGCACCTACGGCGATGCACTGAAGGTGGTGCAGAACCTCCCCGGGGTGGCCCGGGCCCCCTTCAACGGCGGTCTCATCGCCATCCGCGGGACCAGCCCGGAGGACTCCGGCATCTTCCTCGACGGTGAGCGGTTGCCCATCCTCTTTCACTTCGGCGGGCTGACGGCGGTCTTCAACAGCGAGTTGCTCCAGTCGGTGGACTACCTGCCCGGGAACTTCCCGCCCTACTACGGGGACCTCCTCGGGGGCGTGGTGGATGTGAAGAGCCGCGACCCGAGGACGGATGGCTTCCACGGCGTGGTGGAGGTCAACGTCATCGACGCCGATGCCGTCCTCGAGGCGCCTCTCGGCAACCACTTCAGTTTCGCCATCGCCGGGCGCCGTTCCTACATCGACGCCTTCCTCCCTCTCTTCACCTCGGGCGGCACCACCACCTACAATGTTGCTCCCGTCTTCGACGACGCCCAGCTGAAGCTGGTGTGGAAGCCGGACGGGAAAAACACCCTCAGCCTGGTGGGGCTGCACAGCCAGGACGCCTTCAACCTCGTCACCGGCAGCACGTCCTCTCGCAACCCGAATCTCGGCCGGACCTTCGTTGACCAGACGGGCTTCAACCAGCTGCGGCTCCGCTACACCTACCTGGACGGGCCCGTGCGCTGGGACACCATCGCGCTCTTCGGCGAGACGCACATCAATCTCGAGGTGGGCACCACCCAGGGGCTGCAGGCCAACTCCAACCCGTACGGGCTGAGAAGCACCCTGGAGGTGGCCTTGGCGCCCAGCCTCACCCTGGCCGGCGTCCTGGACGCGGTCTACCAGCCGGCCGACATTACGGTGGCCTTCCCGGAGCCGCCCCAGGAGGGCCAGGCGCTGCCAGGCGGGCCCCTGCACCCCATCCTCTACCAATCCACGCACACCTGGGCCAGCGACGTCGGGTTGTGGGTGGAGGCGCGCTGGCGCCCCGTCTCCACCCTGTTGGTGCTGGCCGGCCTGCGGGTGGACAACACCCTCTTCTACCTGCAGCCCAGCCCGAGTTGGACGGCGGACCCGCGGCTGGCGGTGCGCTGGACGTTGGCGCCGCCGCTGGTGCTGAAGGCGGCCGTCGGCCTCTACCACCAGGCGCCCAGCATCGTCGGCGGCGACACCGACCCGGTGTTCGGCAACCCCAACCTCATCAGCCAGCGCAGCGTGCAGACCAGCCTCGGCGTGGAGTGGACCATCCGGCCCGGCCTGCTCTTCACCGCCGAGACTTTCTACAACCGCTTGTCGAGCCTGGTGGCCCCCGCGCCGGCGCCGGAGAAACTGGCCAACACCGGCATCGGCCGTATCTGGGGCTTCGAGATTTTTCTCCGGCAGGCGCTCACCAAGCGCCTCTTCGGATGGCTCAGCTACAGCTTCACCAAGAGTCAGCGGCTGGACGCCCCGGGCGACCAGTGGCGGCCCTTCTCGTACGACCAGACACACGTGCTCACCGCCATCCTCAGCTACAAACTGGGCGCCGGCTGGGAGCTGGGCGGCCGGTTGCGCTTCGCCTCCGGAAATCCCTACACCCCCGTCGTCGGCGCGGTGAAGGACGACAACACAGACACCTTCGTCCCCATCTACGGGGCTCCGGGCTCGGGAAGGCTGCCCAACTTCCTGCAGCTGGACATTCGAGTGGACAAGACGTGGGTTTTCAACACCTGGTCTCTGGACGTCTACCTGGACGTCCAGAATGCCACCGACAGTCGCGCCGTTGAGGGTCTCACCTACAGCTACAACTACGCGCAGCGGGTGTACTTCGTTGGCCTGCCCATCATCCCCGTCCTCGGCGTCAAGGCGGTCTTCTAACCATGCGAAGCTTGGTCTTTCCCCTCCTCCTTCTGTTCGCCTCGGCCTGTGAGCCGACGGTGGTGGACCAAAGCCAGCTGCTCACCACGCGCGTGCTGGCCATCCGGGCGGACCCCCCGGGAGCTGGTGGTGCCCTCCGACGGAGGGCTGCCCCCGCCCGTCCACTTCACCGTGCTGGCCTTCGCCCCGGACGGTGGGACGCCGTCGGTGACGCTGGCCCTCTGCACCGGCGGGAACCCCTATTCGCCCAGCGTGCAGTGCCCGGGCGCGGACGGTATCCCCCTGCCCGACGACACCCTCGACGTCGCCAACCCCCAGGTGCTGGCCCTCCTCGCCGCGCTGGACGGCGGGCTGCCGGACAGCGGGCTTCCACCGACGGAGCCCGGGGTGGTGCAGGTGGCCATCGGCTACTTCGCCACCTCCGGGGGGACGCTTCCGTCTGACAGCGAGCGGGGCGTCTACCGCCTCGGCGTCCGCTTCTCAGGCCGGCCCAACCACAACCCCCAGCTGTTGTCGGTGAGTGTCCCAGATGGAGGTTCTCTCCAGGGGGCGCAGCTCCCGGCAGGCAAGGACGTCACCCTCACGCCGGCCATCCCCGTCGGCGGGTCGGACGCGGGCTGGCCCAGCGTCGGCCTCGACGGCGGCATCGAGACCTACCCCAGCCTCGACGGCGGCACCCTGTACGAAAACCTCACCTACAGCTGGTACGCGACGGCGCCCTCCGTCAGCTACTTCTTCTCGCGCGAACCGACGCCGGCGGACACCACCGAGACGTCCCCCAGCCGAATTCAACGGCACCAACCCGGGCCCGGTCACCTTCTACGTCGTGCTGCGCGACGGCCGCGGCGGGACGGACTGGAGGCTTTTCGACAGCACCATCGCTCCTCAGCCCGCGCCTTAGCGAGGGCCGTGCGCCCCGTTGGGGACTACCAGCCCGAGCGCTCCGGCACCCGCAGCACCCGCGCCAACGTGCGCGCCAGCCGCTGCACGCCGGTGGCGAAGCGGCCGGGCTCTTCCAGCAGCGACAGCACGAGAAAGCGCCCCCGCGGAAAGTCGTAGAAGTGCCCCGGCTGGACGTGAACGCCTGCCTCCAGCAGCTCCATGGCGAGCGCCGTCTCGTCGGCGGACTGGGGCAGCCGTAGCACGGCGGACCAGCCGCCCTCGCAGGGCAGAACGCTCCAGGGCGCCTCCGCCGGCCGGGCCACCAGTAGCGTCTGGCGGTTGTCCTCGACGCGGACCGCCACCCGGTGCCGCCAGGGGGGGCCGAGCGCGAGCAGCCGCGGGAGGGCGCGCTGCGTCGGCTCGGCCGGCGTGAGGAAGCTGTCGGCGAGGATTTCGAGGCGGGCCAGCGCCTCGTCCCGCAGCGGCGCCGCACCGGTGACGGCCGTCCAGGCGCACTTCAGCTGCGGGAGCCCCACCGACTTGGACAACCCCTCTAGGGTGAAGGTGAGCGCTTCCCCCTCCAAAGCGGCGGCCGTGGTGGGGGGGCGCCCACCGCGCAGGAAGTGGCCAAACACCTCATCCACCACCAGCGCCCAGTCGCTGGACGCGCATAACGCATCCAGCGCCACCTGCGCCTCCGGCGCCAGCACCTGGCCGGTGGGGTTGGCCGGGCTCACCACCACCACCCCACGGGTATTCTCGTCGGCGAGGGCCTCCAGCGTCTCGGTGTCAAAGCCGAAGCCCTCCTCCAGTTCCAGCGGGTAGGCCCGCAGCTCCACCGACGCCGCATCCGCCAGGTAGGACAACAGGGGGTAGCCCGGCATCGGGGATGAGGAGGTTGTCGCCCGGGTCACAGAGGAGCGCCAGGAGGAAGGCGTAGGCCTCGCTGGTGCTGGCCGTGAGAAGCACCTGCTTGGCCGAGAGGTGGGCCCCGCGGGCAGCCAGCTCGGCCGCCACCGCCTCGCGGGCGGACACCAGTCCGAAGGGCTCAGGCGCATAGCCCGCCACTCCCGGAGCGGCGAGCGCTTCCTGCAGCTCGCGCTCGGGCTGGGCCAGACCCACCTCGGTGGGGTTGGAGACGGTGAGGTCGACGACGTCCACGCCGCGGGCGCGCAGCGTCTCGCGGCGCAGGGCGAGAAGGTTCGGCGTCCGGTTCCAGGCGGTGCGCGCGGAAAACATTCGTCGGCCCCCAGGCTATCTCCCCCGGCGGCCGCGCGGTTGTGCAACGCTTGGGGGGTGGTGGAGAAAACGCTACGCCGCTGCCCCTGGCCGGGAGACGACCTGTTGTACCTGGCCTACCATGACACCGAGTGGGGCATCCCCGAGTGGGACGACCGCGCCCTCTTCGAGAAGCTGGTGCTCGACGGCTTCCAGGCGGGCCTGTCGTGGATCACCATCCTGCGCAAGCGGGAGAATTTCCGGAAGGCCTTCCAGGGGTTTCACCCCGAAGACATCGCCCGTTGGCGGCCGTCGCACGTCGAGACGCTGATGGCCAACCCAGGCATCGTCCGCAACCGCGCCAAGGTGGAGGGAAGCATTCGCAACGCGCGCGGTTACTTGGCGCTGCGCACGCGGCACGGAAGCTTCGCCCGCTTCCTATGGAGCTTCGTGGGGGGCGAGCCGAAGGTGAATCACCGCCGCTCCGTCCGCCAGCTGCCGGCGGAAACCCCGGAGAGTCGCGCCATGTCCTCGGCCCTGCGCGAGGCGGGCTTCACCTTCGTCGGGCCCACCATCTGCTACGCCTTCATGCAGGCAACGGGGATGGTGGATGACCACCTGGTGCACTGCTTCCGGCACAGCGACCGTCAGGGTGGCTACTAGGCGCGCGCGGGCTAGAAGCCGGTCTGCAACATGGTCTGGACGACGCGGCGAATGAGTTCCCGACGGATTTCTTTGCGGCAGTAGTCCACCGCCGGCAGCGGCGGTTTGGGCAGGTGCTTGGGCCGACTCCTGGCGGCGGTCCGCACCACCATCTCCACCTTGGATTGCTCGATGTGGAAGAGCCGCTGTCCGTCCTTCCGGAGGAAGTAGGAGAGTCCGCGGGCGTCGAGCAGCTTGAAGAAGAACCGCCTGGCGTCGGCGACGAGCGTGAGGTCGATGACGTCTGCCATGTGCGAATGTTCATCGCGTGGATCGCCGGAGGCGTCCAATTCCCGCTCCAGGGTGCCGGACACTGTCGCGCTACACCCACATAGCGGCGGCCATTTCGCGCTGAAGAATAGTTGCGCAGCCGCCGGGGGAATGGTCACCCATGCCCGGGGGGGGCGGCGGCCTCATCCCACCAGCGAGCGCAGCTGCTCGCGAAAGGCCACCCGGCGGGCCGCCGCCTCGGGGACGAAGGGAACGGGCCCCAGCACCTCCACCGCATCCCGGCGATGCAGCCAGCG
>CAVQDL010000010.1:0-145702 GCA_963711265.1 uncultured delta proteobacterium | reverse complement strand
TCTCCGCTCCCGTGCGCTCGGCGACCTCCAGGGCCAGCGCGCTCTTCCCCGCCGCGGTCGGCCCCGCGATGA
Organism: uncultured delta proteobacterium; assembly: GCA_963711265.1. Lineage (GTDB taxonomy): Bacteria > Myxococcota > Myxococcia > Myxococcales > Myxococcaceae > JADGRA01. Next base: position 145,630 of record CAVQDL010000010.1, on the reverse strand, counting down.
CAGTCAGCGTGGACTCCGCAGTCACCGGAGGCTGGCGGCAAGAGCCGCGCCGAGGTTGTCGAGGCGAATCCGAACCGGCTCCCCGCCAGCGAGGGGCTTCAGCTCCCCCTCCCCACTCGCCAGCTCGCGCTCGCCCAGCACGAGGGCGAAGCGTGCTCCGCTCTTGTCGGCCCGCTTCATCTGGCTCTTGAGCGAGCCGCCGCGCGGGTCGAAGTCCACCGCGTGCCCGCTGCGCCTGAGCTCGCTCACCAGGCGAAAGGCCTCGTCCTGGGCAGCGGCGTCCGCCGCGGCAACGAAGAGCTCCGGCTTGGCCTCCTCGCGCTTCCCGCTCTCGGCAAGCAAGAGGCATAGACGGTCCATCCCCATCGCCCATCCCACTGCCGGCACCGAGGGGCCTCCCAGCTCCTGCACCAGACGGTCGTAGCGGCCCCCTCCCCCCACCGCGGTGGCCGTGCCCAGGGCCGGCGCATCGGCGAGAAATTCAAAGGCGGTGCGCGTGTAGTAATCCAGGCCGCGCACCATGCGTGGGTTGAGCGTATAGGGCGCGTGAATGGCGTCCAGCTTGTGTCGCACCGCCTCGAAGTGCGCCTGACACGGCTGGCACAAGGCATCCGTCACCGCGGGGGCCCGCGCCACCACCGCCTGGCACTTCGGATTCTTGCAGTCGAGGACGCGCAGGGGGTTGCGCTCGAGCCGGGCCTGACACTCCGCGCACAGCTCGCTCTGGTGGGTCCGAAGGTAGGCGGTCAGCGAGGCGAGGTAGGCAGGTCGGCAATTCTCGTCACCGAGGGAGTTCAGCTCGAGGCGGACGCCTGGCACGTCCAGGCCACGGATGAGTTGCAGGCCGAGGTCGATGAGCTCGGCATCCTGCGCCGGCTCGGCAGACCCGTAGGCCTCGCCGCCCAGCTGCCAGAATTGCCGGTACCGCCCCGTTTTCATCCGCTCGTAGCGGAACATCGGTCCCAGGTAGTACCAACGGGTGACGGCCTCTCGCACGTGCACCGCGTGTTCGATGTACGCCCGCACCGCGGGCGCGGTGTTCTCCGGCCGCATGGAAAGGCTGCGGCCTGCGCGGTCTTCAAAGGTGTACATCTCCTTGCCAACGATGTCCGTCTCCTCACCGACGCTGCGCACAAAAAGGGCAGTGTCCTCGAGGACTGGCGTTCGGACCTCCTGGTACCCGAAACGGCGGAATGTCTCGCGCGCCCGCGCCTCGAGGAAGTGCCAGACCTCGATGTCCGGAGGAAGGAGGTCGTTCATCCCCTTCACGCCGCCGATGCGCTGACTCATGACAGCTCTCCCACGCGTCGTCCCATCGTCACCCGCGCTCCCGGCCGCAGGCCAGCGTCCCACACCACCCGTCCCGGGCCGAACAGCAGGATGACGGTGGAACCCATCTCGAAGCGGCCGAGCTCGGCGCCCTTCGCAACGGGAAGTGGCGTAGCGAAGGTTTTCGACGCTGAGGGGGAGCCGCTTTCGCCAAGCACGTCGGCATAGGCGGCGCGCAGCCTCCCCACACAGGTGGCTCCCACCATCACCACCGCGCAGCGTCCCGCAGCGGTGTCGAGCCACGTTACCAGGCGCTCGTTGAGCGCAAACAGTCCCCGCACGCTGCGCACGCTGGCTGGATTTACGGGCCACAACTCGCCCGGCAAATAGCGCCAGCCGAGGATGGCCCCTCCCAGCGGGGTGTGCACACGGTGGTAGTCGCGCGGCGAGAGGTAGAGGGTGGCAAAGCTTCCGCCCTCGGCGAAGGCACCGGCCTCCGCGGCGTCCCCGAGTAACGCGGCTACCGGGAACGCCAGCCCCTTGGCCTGCAAGCACTCACCGCCTTCGACGATGCCCGCCTCGCTCACCGCGCCGTCGACCGGCGACACCACCACGCGCTCATCGGCGTCCACCGCCCGGGCGCCGTCCTTCAGCCGGCGGGAGAAGAAGTCCGAAAACGTGCGGTACCCCTGCACTGGCAGTTCGGCCTCCTCCAACTCCACCCGGTAGGCCCGGGCGAAGCCCCGGATGGCCGCCCGGTGCAGGCCACTTGGCGCCGGCACCCGCGTTGCGGCACCCACCGCCCGTGAGAGCGCGGCGCGGGGCAGGAGCCGCACCAAGGTCATGAAGGTCTGGTCTCGCATGCGGAGGGACCGCGACGTTGAGGCTAACCAGCGTCGCCCGAGGCCGCAGCGGCCGGTCCGGGGCCGCCGTCGGCGGACGGCGGCGGAGGCGGACGCAGCAGCGCAGACTTGGGGACCACGCCCATTAGCACCTGCCCATCAGCAACGACGATGGCGTCGACAAACCTTGGATAGGTAGCACGGCAGCGGCCCGAGTCCACCAGTTCATAGCTGTCGCGCGAGCCCTTGCCCTGGACGTCGACCGGTCCGGCAATCTGGAAGCAGTCCGAGAACCGCCGGTTGAACTCCGCCATTGGCATTCCGGCGGTCGGCTGGACGGCTTCGGTCGGGCCCGCGTCCGGAGGGGCCGCCGGCGTCGGAGGTGCTTTGGCCGCTGGCTCGCTCAGGGTGTCGCGCGGGGCATTGCTCACGGTGGAAGGTGTCCGGGCCGCGACGGAGGCGGCCTGCGTCTCGTCCTGCGCCTTCTGCATCCGCGCGCGTCCCTCCCGAATGCGGGCCAGCAGCCCAGTGGCCGCCTGCGCGTCGAGGGAGTCCGGTGGCACGCGCTGCAGCAGCGCCTCCACCTCGCGCATCTTCGGGTCGAGGTAGGCGTCGTCCAACCGCTGCGCATACAGCTTGTTGAAAGACTCGGAGGCCCGGGAGAATTCAGGGCTCGGGTCACGGTGGCGGCTGCACCCGCCGCAGAGCAGTCCGACCACGGCGAGGACGGCGATTATCCGGGGCACGGTTGTGGTGCTTACCTCACTCACGACCAGCCCGCGAGATGGAAGGCAACCCCCGGGGGACGCCTTTGGGGGGGACTCAAACGCCAAGGAAGAGCCTTCGTCCGAAGTTGGGGGCAAGCCCCGCCTCGTCGATGCGCCGGACCGAGGCTTGGATGTCGTAGGGAACACGGATGTATTCCACCGTCCGCGCCGCCGTGTCGCATACGACGAAACAGGCGCGATTGTCATAGTCGCGGGGCTGTCCGACACTACCGACCGAGATGAGGTACTGAAATCCGCGGCGGACGGAGAATTTCTGCGCCACCACGTCGGCCACCTGCCCGGCGCCAAAGGCGAATGCCTTGCACAGGTGGCTGTGACCGATGAAGGTGACCTCCGCCAGATCATCGGCGAACGGCATGAGCTCGCGTGCCTGTTGCAAGGCGAAGACGTACTCGTAGGCGCGCGGGTCCACCGGAGAGCCGTGAGAGAAGCCCACCTCACCAATGCGGTAGGTGTACGGCAGGCTTTTCAGCCACGCCAAATTCTCCTCGCTCAGCACCTCGGCGGACCAGTCGAGCGCGTGGCGAGCGGCGTCGTAATAGAAGGAATAGTCCATGCGGCCGGCCACCGCGGCGTCGTGGTTTCCGAGCAGGGTGACTTCCGCTACGCTGCGGACCAGTTCGCAACAGGCGTTGGGCGAGGCGCCGTAACCGACGATGTCCCCCAACGACACGACGCGGTCGACCTTGGCATTGTCCACTGCCCGGAGGACCGCGGTCAGCGCCTCGAGGTTGGAGTGGACGTCGGAGAGGATGGCAACGCGCATGCCTTTGGGGAGTTGCCACCCTAGCAGGGCCGGCCGTCACCAGCACGAGGCTCCGCAAGAGGGATCCGGTTCAGCGCTTGCCCTGGAGGCGCGGAGCGTGGTTTCAGAGGCTCTCGCCCCCACTACCCCCTCCTTCGGGACTTCCTCATGCGCATCGTCGTGACCGGGTCACTCGCCTACGACTACCTGATGACCTTTCCCGGGCGCTTTCGAGAGCACCTTCTGCAGGACCGGATGCATCGGTTGACGGTGAGCTTCCTGGTAGACGACATGCGGAAGCTTCGGGGCGGCGTGGCTGGCAACATCGCCTATTCTCTGGCGCTCCTCGGGGAGCGGCCGCTCCTGGTCGCCACGGCCGGGGAGGACTTCGCAGAGTATCGCGGGGCTCTGGAGGCGGCCGGGGTGGATGCTTCAGGCGTCAAGGTCATCCCCGGGACCTTCACCGCCTCCTGTTTCATCAACACCGACCAGGACGCGAACCAGCTGGTGGCCTTCTACGCCGGCGCCCTGGCCCACGCCCAACTCGCCTCACTGGACCCGATGCGGCTCGGGCCCGGTGACCTGGTGGTGGTTAGCCCGGCGGACCCGGCGGCGATGGAAGCCACGGTGGCAGGGTGCCTGCGCGCCGGTGCGCCCTACATTTTCGACCCCGGAAAGCAGACCCCTCGCCTCGAGGCCGAGCACATTGTCAGCGGGATGCAGACCGCTGCCGTCGTCATCGGCAACGACTATGAATTCGGCCTGATGGCGCAGAAGACAGGTAGGAGCGAGGCCGCCCTTGAAGCGTTGGCCCCGGTGACGGTGGTCACCCGGGGGAACTCGGCTCGACCATCCTCGTCCGTGGGCAGCCGCCCATCGACATCCCGACGGCCCCCATCGCTGCCCTGGTTGACCCCACCGGTGCCGGGGACGCGTACCTCGGCGGCCTGGTGTTCGCTGTCGCGCGGCGGCTGCCCTGGCCGGTAGCAGGTCGCGTGGCGGCCCTGTCCGCTGCCTACGCCCTCGAGCAGCGGGGATGCCAGGAGCACCAGTTCGGCCGTGCCGACTTCCTGGCGCGGTACCGGAAGGCATTTGGGGTGGCCGAGGAACTGGAACGCAGCCTCGCCGCTAGGGCTTCACCGGCGTGACGGTTAGGATGGCCTTGAGGTCGTCGTCGGTGAACTGGATGCCTCCGCCGAGAAAGTAGTCGCGCCCGGAGATAAGGCGGTTGTCGAGCGTGCTGTGGACCGGCGAATTGAAGACGTCGTCGACGCCGCCACTCAAGAAGAGGTGTTCAAAGAGCGTGATGTTCGCCGTCACCCGCAACCGCGGGTACCGCAGGGCCTGGTTTCCGAAGTTGAAGACGTCTGTCTTCAACACAAAAACCTCGTTGAAGAAGCTGAGGTCCAGCCCCACCCCGCCGGTGCTCTCGATGATGCCGAAGCGAAAGGTCGCGAAGTAGTAGCGCTTGGCAAACTCGGCGTTGAACTTGAGGTTGTAGCTGGTGGTCGTGATTTTCTGGACCGCTGGCTGGTACAGGCCGGGGGGGTTGCTCGTCACGTAGGAGATGGACGTGTCGCCCAGCGGGTCGTCGACCAGACCCAACAAGTAGTACTTGTCCGGGCTGGGGATGATGCGGACGTCGACTTCGTTCCGCGAGGAGCCGGAGTTGAAGAGGTACACGCTACTCAGCGTGACCTCGGTCTTGAGGGAGGTGAGCCGGTTGGCGTACTCGGAGATGCCCTGTACGGCCTCGTTCATCGACCGTCCCGTTTGCTCATCCTCCAGCAGCTTTCCCACCGGACCCTTGCCGTCGCGGATGTCCTGGGTCACCTGAGCGAGGTTGTCCAGCGTCTTGTCGAGCTTCTGTAACGTGGAGAGCACCTCGCCCTTGCCGGTCTGGTTGGTCTGGACGGCGCCCTTGACCTCGGCCATCACCCGTCGCAGGTCCTCGGAGATGACACGGATGTTCTCCACAATCTCCCGGACGTTCGTTTCCTGACCCCGGGTGGAAGCCCGCACGTCACCGCTCACGGCGCGGACATTCTCGAGGATGGCGGTGATGTTCGCCTGGCTGTTCCGGGCCGTCTCCTCGACCTCCGAGGAGAGCTGGGTCAGGTTGCGGAGGATGGTCTGGAGAGAGGCCTCCCCGGCGTCCCCGCCGAGCACCTCGCGCAGGGAGTGGGTCACCGCTTGAATGTCGCCGGTGATGACCGCGAGGGACTCGAAGAGCGTCTGAATCCCCTGCGCGTCGATGACGTTGCGAATAACGCCCCCGTCCGGCATCAGCGGTGCGCCAGCCGACCCGGGCTGGAGGTCGAGCAGGAAGTCCCCGAGGAACGACTCGCTTCGCTTGAAGATGGAGGCATCGGTGTGGAGCCCCAGGTCCTTGCGCACCCGGATGGTGAGGCGGGCCTTGTCACCCACCAGGGTGATGTCTTCAATCTCACCGACAGGGATGCCGGCCGTCTGCACCCGGCTGCGCTTTCCGATGCCGGACGCGTCGCGGAAGTAGGCCACCACCGTCATCGTCTCGCCTCGGGAGAAAGTCCCCCGGTGGAGAATGAGCATGAAGGCGACCAGACACGCCACCGAGACCAGGACGAAGAGTCCGACGCGGAACGGGGTGAGGACTTTCTTCACGGGCCGAGGGCTCCGCCGACGGGACGCCTTGGGCTCGACTCTAGCCGGAGGCGTGGCTGCACGGGGGCTAGTTCTTGCCGAACCATGTCGACAGGAAGAGCTTGACTACCGGATGGGTGCTCGCCCGCAGCTGAGCGGGGGGGGCATGGGCCACAATCTTGCCATCAGACAGGAAGGCAATCTGGTCGGCCACCTTGAAGGAGGAAGCGACGTCATGGCTGATGACCAGGCTGGTCACGCCGAGCTTCTCCTTGGCGGTGAGAATCATTTCGTCAACGTAATCCGTGGTGATGGGGTCCAGGCCAGTGGTGGGCTCGTCGTAGAGAACAATCTTCGGGTCTCGGACGATGGCGCGGGCCAGGCCGACCCGCTTGCGCATGCCGCCGGACAGCTCCGCCGGGTATTTCTCGGCCACATCGTGAAGCCCGACGATGGCCAGCTTATCCAGCACGCGCTGGCGAATCTCCGACTCGGCGAGCTTGGAATGCTCGCGCAGCGGAAACGAGACGTTCTCGTACACGGTCATCGAGTCGAAGAGCGCCGCCCCTTGAAACACCATGCCGAACTTTCGCCGGACGCGCTCGAGTTCTAGGTCGTCGAGCGGGACCACGTCCTCCCCCTCGACGAAAACTTGCCCCCGGTCCGGCTTGAGCAGACCGATGATGTGCTTCATGAGGACGGTCTTCCCGGACCCAGAGCCACCGAGGATGACGCATGTCGTGCCCTCCTCCACGTCGAGGTTCACACCGGCGAGCACCTGGTGGTCTCCGAAGGACTTGTACAGTTCCCGCACCGAAATCATCGGAATCCGCTCGGCCATCAGTGGAAGAGCAGCCCGAGCAGGTAGTCGAGGATGAAGACGGAGACCGCCGAGGTGACCATGGCGTTGGTGGTGGCTTGCCCAACGCCCTTCGCACCCCCACTCGCATAGTAGCCCCGGTAACAGGCGATGAGCATGACCACCAGGCCGAAGACGGCGGACTTCACCAGACCCTCCGTTACATCGTCCGGGCCAACAATGTCCTGCGTCCGCAAGAGAAAGGTGCCGACCGAGAGACCCTTAATCAGCACCGCGACGGCAAACCCCCCGAAGATGCCCGCGGTGTCGAAGAGCATGGCCAGCAAGGGGCCCATCAGCAGGCCCGCGAGGACGCGCGGGACCAACAGGTACTGCACCGGACTCACCGCCATGGTTTCCAGGGCGTCCACCTGCTCTGTGACCCGCATCGTCCCGAGTTCCGTGCAGGTGGCCGAACCGGCGCGCATGGTAATCATCAGCGCCGAGAGGACCGGGGCGAGTTCCCGGGTGATGGTGATGGCCACGGTGGGGCCCACCAGGCTCTCGGCCCCAAACCGCTCGAAGGCGCTCCAGGACTGTGTGGCGAACACCATGCCCGTGAAGAGGCCGGTGAGGGCGACGATGAGGACCGAGCCGACGCCGACGAAGTCGAACTGGGCGAACAGGTTCTCCAGGCGAAAGGGCGGCCGGACCATCCACCGCGCCACCGAGCCCGCCAGGGACACCACTCCCAGAAAAGCCTCGACGCCGGCGATGGCCCGCTCGCCGACCCATGCCACGGCCGCGGTCAGCGCTGCGGCACGCCCGGGCGGCCTTTGCACCTCATCGGTCATCGCTCCAGGACCATCCTAGGGCACCGGCCGGGGGACGGCACCGGCAGTGGTGCCGACGGCTACCCGCGGCACCCTGGCTCCCACCCCGCACAGAACCTCATAGGGGATGGTCTCGAGCCAGCCCGCCAGTTCGACCGCCCCTACCTCCTCGCTGCCCTGACGGCCCAGCAGCACCACCTCGTCCCCGAGAGCGGCACCGGCGACGTCGGTGACGTCCACCATGCAGAGGTCCATGCACACGCGCCCCACCAGGGGTGCCCGTTGTCCACGGACCAGCACCTGGCCGCGGTTGGAGAGGCGCCGCGGGTAGCCGTCGGCATAGCCCACAGGCAGGGTGGCAATCCGCGTCGGCCGCTGCGCCGTCCACGTTCCGCCGTAGGACACGGCCGTTCCGGGAGACACCGTCTTCAGGTGCACCACTGCCGTCTTCCAGCTGAGCACCGCTTCGAGCGGTGGGGGGGGCACCAACCACGGAGCGGGCGAGATGCCGTAGAGGGCCAGGCCAGGGCGCACCAGGTTGAGGCTCTCGCCCTCCCGGGCCGCCGGCAGGGCCAGCACGGCCGCCGAGTTGGCCAGGTGACGCCAGCGGGGCCGAAGGCCTGCCGCGTCCACCTGGTCGAGGACGGCGCGAAATCTCTTCAGCTGCTCCTGGGTGACGCCCGCATCGGCCAGGTCGGCGTTGGCGAAGTGGGACATCACCCCCTGGACGTCTACCTGGAGGGCCCGGGCGCGGGCCAGCAGCGCCGGCACTTCCTGGGGCTGCGCCCCCAGGCGGGCCAATCCGGTGTCCACCTTGAGGTGCGCCCGCGGCACGGTGCCCAGCCTCCAGGCGGCGGCGGCGAGAGCCGCCAGGTGGTCCTCCCGGAACACCGCCGGGCAGAGACCACCCTGCACCATCGCCTCCCACGCGCCTTCGTATGCCCCGCCGAGTACGAGAATGTCCGTGCTGACACCCGCCTGTCGCAACGCCAGGCCTTCCTCGACCAGGGCCACCCCAAGCATCTCGACACCTTCCGTCTCCAGGGCGCGGGCGATGAGCGCAGCGCCATGGCCGTAGGCGTCGGCCTTCACCATGGCCAGGAGGGCGACCCCCGGGGCGATGCGCCGCAGCGCCCGGACGTTGCGCACCAGGGCGCCCAGGTCGACCTCGGCGCGCGTTGGGCGAATGCGGGGGAGCTCCATGCCAATGTCACCCGCCGACAGGCGGCGACGCGAAACGCGTACCGTTGGAGACGGGGCGAGTCAAGGTGTGGTTCCTGGGCCACGCTTGCGTGCCATAGGATGGTGGTCTTCACGGAGCGGGCCAAGGGCCTGCTCGAGCGGAGGTACGGTGACGCGGGCCGGCGGAGAGGTGGACAGCCATTGCGGCAAATGCAAGATGGTCCTTGCCCACACCGTGCTGGCAGTGGTGGGCAGCTCCATCGCGCGTGTCCGCTGCAACACCTGCGGCTCCGACCACGCTTTCCGCCGCACGCCCGGGACGGCAGCCCCAGGGCGCACCACCAGCCGTCCCGCCCGCGTGGTGCTCGGCTTCGAGGCCCAAATCCAGGCACGAGGCGTCGAGACAGCCCGCGCCTACAGCCCACTTTCGACGTTTCAAGTGGACGAGCTGATCTCGCACCCCAGCTTCGGCCTGGGCATCGTCCGGGCGGTACGACAGGACAAGGTGGACGTCGCCTTCAAAGCGGCCGAACGGACCCTCATTCACGGACGTGCGCCGGCCACCGCGACAGAGAGCCGAACGACAGAAACTTGAGAGCCCCGATGCGCCGCGTGCGTCGAGCCAGCCCGGGCCTTGGCGTCGGCCTGGCAGCGCTTCTTCTGGCCATCGCAGCCCAGGCCGCACCCCTGGTGGAGGCCGAGCCGTCGCGCGTCGTGCTCGGCGCGGGGACCCAGGTCCGCATCACCGTGCGAGGCGCAGGAGGCGCCCTGCACGGCGTGGCCAGCGCGGGGACACTCGTCTCCACGGGTACGGACGGAGCAACCGAACATTTCCTCTGGACCCCGCCGGAGCCTCGGGCGCCTTTCGTCGCGGTGATGGCCTTCTGGGAGGGCGGTCCGCTCAGCCTCGGCAGCGTCACCACCCTCACCCTTCCTTGCAGCGGCCGCACTGAGCTCTCCATCGACACGGAGCCTACGGCGCGCGTCACCGTGGAAATCTCCGGCGCACATTTCGGCCCGCGCCGGGCGGACCCGCGGGGCCACTTGCGCATGCCCGTCGAAGTGCCGCCCCTGGCACACGAGGCACGCATCACGGCCGAGGTGGGCGAGCAAGGCAAAGTCCGCGTCATCCCGCTGCCGACGGCGCCGGGCCCCTGGCTGTGGGCTCTGGAGCCCGCAATCCTCGTCGCGGGCACGGAGGGCCAGGCGATGCTCGTCGCGCCGGAGCCCATCGACCCCCATCTGGCGGTGACGGCAACGGGCGGCCAGTTGCAGCAACGGGCAACCGAGCCAAACCGCATCCTGTACAGCGTCACGCCGCAGCCGGGGGCAACCGGGGTGCGTCTGGAGGCCTCCCTTTCGGGCGAGGAGACGCCCCGGGCCAGCGCCGCCGTGGAGGTGCTGCCGCCCTCCCCGGCTGCTTCGGCTGCCGCGGCAACGCCTGAGCCCCGGGGCCGGCAACTCGAAGCGGGTGCGGCCCTGGGTCTCTTCTTTTCCGGGGGCCACAACCTGGGTCCTGCGTTTGTGGCGAGCCTGGCCGTCGCGCCCTGGCAGCTTGCCCTCTACCTCGAATTGGAGCTCGGCGTGCGGGCCGCCTGGTTTTCGAGCGCGGTAACGGGACTGGGGACCGCCTCCTCGACGCTGGTGGTGTTTCCCATCGACGTCGGGGTGCGGGGGCCCGTCTTCAGAGGCGGCCCCTGGTCCGTGGAGCTGCACGCCGGGGGGGGACTGCTCCTGGGAACGAATTGGGTCTCCTCGGACTTCGGCCAGGGCTCCTCGCAGCCCGTCGCCGGCTGGGAGGTGTTCGGTGGTGCACAGGTCAGCTACCGGGCCGGAGCGTACCTGCCCTATGCAGAGTTGCGCGGGTCTTACTCGGTGGTGACCGGGGCAGGGCTGAGCGCAAACCCTGGAGGCCTCATCCTCCTTTTCGGCTTTCATTGGCGCGGGGGACTTCCGTGAGGGTCCACCCGCTGACGGCCAGCCTGCTTCTCATCGGCTGCGGCACCCAGTCGCTGCCACCAGTGTCGATTGCCTCGGTTGCGCCCACGAGGATGGTGGCCTCCCAGCCCACTCAGGTGCAGGTCCAGGTGGAAGTCCAGCTCGCCGTCCAAGTCGACTTCGCGCAGAGCGCGCTTGCCTTCGACACGCGCATGCAGGTCCTCATCGGCCCCCTGGCCCTGGCCGCGGGCACCTATCCGCCCGATGGTCGCGTCGAGGGGACCCTCCCCACGGTGTTGGCGCCCGGCACCTACGACGCCACGCTGCTGATGGGGGATGGACGCCGGGCGGTCAGCCACGACGTCTTCACCGTGACGGCTGGCATTTGGCCGAGCGGGTACAGGGTGGACGCGGTCGGCGACCAGCGCTCGGGCATTCCCTTCTCGGTCACACTGCACGCGGTCGGTCCGGCGGCGGCGAACTTCGAGGGCAACGTCCTGTTGAGTCTCATCGGCAGCGGAACGTTGAGTCCGGGGGTCTCCGGCGCCTTCTCCGGCGGCCAGTGCGTCCAGACCGTCGTCATTACCGGGACGGGGGAATTCACGCTTCTGGCGAGCGACATCAACGGCGACAACGGCCAGTCGCCTCCGTTCACCGTGGGCCCGTGAGGCGCAGCAGCGCCAGCGTGCGCTGCATGTCGTCCGGCAGGGGCGCCTCGACGTCCACCGCGGGCAGCCCGCCGCCCGCAGGGAGCACAAGCCGCGTGGCGTGCAGCGGAGTGCGCGCGAGAACCACCGCCTCGTCGGTCCCTCCCAGGGCGGCCTCGGTGAGGGGCACCGGCCGCCCGTACTGCGGGTCGACCAGCAGCGGAGAACCGGCAGCTTGCAGGTGCAGGCGAATCTGGTGCGTCCGGCCGGTGAGAGGCTCGGCCTCCACCAGACCTCCCAGCAAATAGCGCTCCAGCGGGCGCAGGCGGGTGCGCGCCGGCTTGCCCCCCTCGCCTTCTGCGGCCAACCGCATCCTTCCCCGGCGCGCGGGCAACAGGGACACCTCCACCACCTGCGGCCTCTCGAGCGGCGGCGATACCAGGGCAAGGTACGTCTTGCGCACCTCCCCGGCCTCGAAGGCCAAGCTGGCGGCGCGGTGGGAGGCTGCGTCGAGGGCAAACAGCAGCACGCCAGTGGTGTCCCGGTCGAGCCGGTGGACCACCCACACCGGCTGGCCGAGGCTTTCCTGCAGCTGTTGGCGCAGGCAAGCTCTGTCCTTCCGTCCCGGCACCACCAGAACCCCGGCAGGCTTGTCGACCGCGATGAGGCCGCCGCTCCGAACCAGGACCCGGGCGCCGGTCACAGCAGTTCGGTCGCCGGCACCACCGTCACCGCGCCTAGCCCCTCGCCGGCCCGCGCCAGCGCCTCGCCCGGACCCACCAGCACCACCGCCGCTGGGCGAGGAAAGCAGAAGCGTGCCGCGGCCTGGGCAGCCTCGCCACGCGTCACCGCGCGGACACGCTCCCGGTAGCGGTCCACCCAGTCCGGTCCCAGCGAATACACCCAGAGGTCGGCCAGGGCACTGGCCACGGCCTCGTTGGTCTCGACGCGCAGCGGGAAAAGGCCAGCCAGGTACTCCTGGGCCTTCTTCACTTCTGCCCGGGTCGGCCCCCGCTCCCCCATCCGCGCCACCTCGCCCAGCGTCACGTCCAGCAGCGCCCGCGTCGTCTTCAGTTTGGTGAAGGACGACACAGAGAAGCTGCCTGCCGAGCGCATCGACTCGAAGCTGCTCCCCACGCCATAGGAGAGGCCGCGCCGGACACGGACCTCCCGCACCAGCCGCGAGGTGAAGCCCCCGCCGAGGGCGGCGTTCATGACCTGCGCCGGGAAGCTGACGGCATCGCCCCGGCGGTAGGCCAGGCCCCCGAGGCGCACCTGCGCCTGGGTCTGGTCTGGCCGGTCCACCACGAGCACCTTTCCCTCGAAGGCTGTCTGCATCAGGGGCGGGGGGACCGCCACCTCGGTCGGCCCGCCCCTCCAGCCGGCGAAGGCGCGCTCCACCAGCGGGCGCGCCGACGCCACGTCGATGGCGCCGACGAGCACCAGCCGGGATACCTGAGGTCCGAAGCGGTCGCGGTGGAAGGCGACCACCTCGTCGCGGACCATCCGCTGCACCGAAGCGCGGTTCCCAGCGACGTCATGGCCGTAGGGGTGCGTTCCCCACAGGGCGCGCTGCAGGGCGCGGTCGGCCAGGAGCCCCGGGTCGTCCAGGTCGTTGGCGAATTGCGCCAGGGTGCGGTCGCGCTCGGTGTCGAACTCGTGCTGCGGGAAGGTGGGCTCTCGTACCATTTGCGCCAGCACCTCCAGCATCCCCGGAAGGTGCTCGGCCGGCGTCGTCACCGCCAGGGCGACGAAGTCCTCCGCGGCGAAGACGGCCAGGGTCCCGCCGACGAATTCCACGGCCTCGTTCAGGGCATCGGCATCGAGGCGCGCGGTGCCCCGCCGCATCAGCCTGACGGTGAAGTCGGCCAGCCCGGCGCGCGCCGGGGGGTCCGTCGCCGCCCCGGATTGCACCACCAGCCGGATGGCCACCAGCGGGACCCGACCTCGCTTGGCCACCTCCACGCCCAGGCCCCCCTCGGTGGTGAAGTGGGCCCGCGGCGGAAGTATCCGCTCGGCATCCTTCACGCCGACGCCCCCGGAAGCAGCGTCACCACCGAGCGCTGCGAGGGCAGCAGGTACCGGGCGGCAACGGCCTGGACGGCCGCGGCATCCACCCGGGCGTAGCGCTCGCCGAGGCGGAGTCCAGCCCGCCAGGAGCCGAGGTAGGCCTCGTAGCTTCCCAGGGCGTGCGCCCGGCCGGAGGCGGTGGTCAGCTCGCGCATCAGGTGAGCCTTGAGGTTGTTCTTCGCCTTGGTGAGCTCGCGCTCGCTGACGCCCTCCTCGGCCACCCGGGCCAGCTCCCGGTAGAGCGCCGCTTCAAGGCGGGCCGGCTCGCCCTCCGGCGCGAGCTCGGCGTGGAACAGCAGCAGCCCTGGGTCGAGGCGCCAACTCCAGTCCATGCCGACGTCGACGGCGACCTTCTCCTCGTACACCAGGCGCTTGGTGAGCCGGCTTCCTTCGCCCACGGCGAGGATGAATTCCAGGACGTCGAGCGTGACGGCGTCGGCATTGGACACCGCTGGCCCCCGATAGGCCACCAGCAGGCCAGGAGCCTGGGCGGGATGGGACAGCACGCTTCGGCGTTCGCCTCGCTGAACGGGTTCGGCGTTCACCACCGGCGGCACCAAGGGGCCTCGCGGGATGTTGTTGTAGGCAAGGCGGACGCGCCGCAAGGTGGCCTCCGGCTCGACGTTGCCAGCAATCCAAAGCACGGCATTGCCGGGCGCGTAGTAGGTCCGGAAGTAGGCCTCGCAATCCTGGCGCTGGATGGCCTCGATGTCGCCCATCCAGCCGATAACGGGCCAGCGGTAGGGATGGGCCTGGTACGCGAGGGCGTGCAGCTCCTCGTCAATCAACCCCATCACCTCGTTGTCGACGCGGAGGCGACGCTCTTCCTTCACCACCTCACGCTCGCGTTCGAGCACCTTGTCGGAGATTGTCAACGAGCGCATGCGGTCGGCCTCCAGGTCGAGCACCTGCTCCAGGGCCTCGGAGGCAAACTCCTCGTAGTATACGGTCAGGTCGTGGCTGGTGTAGGCGTTGGAACGCCCGCCATGGGCCTCCAGTACCTCGTCGAACTGGTTCGGTCCGTACTTCTTCGCGCCGTTGAACATCATGTGCTCGAACAGGTGGCTGATGCCGGTCAGACCGGGCCGCTCGTTGCGCGAGCCCACGCGGAAGAAGGTGTAGAGGCTGACCACGGGCGTGTCGGTGCTGGGGACGACGCGGACCCGGAGGCCGTTGCGGAGGGTGGCTTCGTGCACCCGGAAGAGGGAGGACATGGGTCGCCCTGCATAGCCCTCGGCCGGCGTGTCCGCCACCCCTGCCCAACGGCACCCTAGCGGGTCGCGCGACGGCGAACGGCCGAGAAGACGAAGCCACACCAGACGCAGGACGGGCCGCGGCGGCCCCGGGGCAGCTCCAGCAGGCAGCCGGGGCACCGCGAGGCGCTCGGGGCCGGCGGGCGCAGGGCGGCCTTCTGTGTGCCAAGCCGCTCTCCCGTCTTGGAGACGCGGGCCACCCGTAGCTCGAGCGCTCGGATGCGGTCTTCCAACTCGGCGATTCGCCCGGCGAGCCGAACGGTAAGGTCGGCATCGGAGCGAGCACGGCGTCCCATGGCCAGACGCCTACCGTGCCACGCACTCAGCCGGAGCCGCAAGAAATTGACCGAGCAGCCACTGGAGCCCGGCTGCGGTTATGCCACCATCGCCCCCATGCGCTCAGCCAACCCCACTGCGCCGCCCGCCGCCCTCCCCCTCTCCGTCGTCCACGGGGGCGCCCCGGAAGGGCCCCAGTCGGCCGAGGCCCGCGTCGCCGAGGAGGATGCGCTGGGGCTCCTCGACGACGCCGAGCTGGCCCGGCTGCTGACCGCTCCCCGCGAGCGCCGGGAGACGGAACGGGCCCGGGGTGTCTTCGTCAACCGCAACCTGCGGTTGGCCGGCGTAGAGATGGTTGGTTTCGACATGGACTACACGCTGGCCATCTACCACCAGCGCCGCATCGAGCAGCTCTCGTTCGACTTGACGCTGGGCCGGCTGGTCACGAACCACGGCTACCCGCACGAGATTGGGCTGCTCCCCTACGACCACACCTTCGTCATCCGCGGCCTGGTTGTGGACCGCTCCCACGGCAACCTGCTCAAGCTCGACCGCTTTGGACAGGTGGGACGGGCCTGGCATGGCCTGCGCCCACTCGGCCACGAAGCCTGGCAACGGCTGTACCGCAACGAGCCGGTGCGGCTGCGTGGGAACCGGTATGCGTGGATTGACACCCTGTTCTCACTTCCCGAGGCATGGGCCTACGCCGCCATCATCGAATTACTGGAATCCCGGGGCCATCCGCTCGACTTCGGCCGCCTCTACGACGACGTGCGCGAAGCCATCGACTCGGTGCACCGCGACAATTCACTGAAACGGGCAGTCCGGCGTGACATTGCCCGTTACATCTACCGCGACCCCGAGCTGGGCCCGGCCCTTCACCGGCTGCGGTCGGGTGGCAAGAAGCTGTTCCTGCTTACCAATTCGCAGTGGGACTACACCCAGGCCGTCATGTCTCACCTTCTGGACGGGCTCGCGCCGGAGTACCCGACGTGGCGCAACTACTTCGACGTCGTCATCACCGGCGCGGACAAGCCCGGCTTCTTCTCTGGCAGTCGCCCCTTCCTCGAGCTGGACCCCACCTCCGAGGAGGGCACAGTGCTGGGGGAGGCCACCTCGCTCGACCGCTGGAAGGTGTACCGGGGCGGAAACCTGGCGAGCTTCGAGCGGTTGACGGGCTTCTCCGGAGACAAGGTGCTGTACGTCGGAGACCACATCTACGGGGACATCCTCAAGTCGCGAAAAGCTTCTCTCTGGCGGACCTGCATGGTGGTGCAGGAGCTGGAGGATGAAATCCGCTACACCGAAGGTCGCCGGGAGGAGATTTCTCGGCTCTCCGAAGTGGAGCTCCTGCGGGCGCGGCTGGATGACGCTGTCAATCAGCACAAGGCTGTCCTGGCCAGCCTGGAACGGCGACTGGAGCGCGACAGCCCGGGCGAAGCGGAGCGGGCGGACCTCGAGCAACAGAAGCGAGGGGCCAAGGCGGAGCTCGAGCGCCTGCGCCGGGCGCTCAAGGCCGCCAGCGGCATCGCCGAGACGCTCGAGCGCGATGTGGAAGCCGGCTACAACCCCTACTGGGGCCTTCTCTTCAAGGAGGGCCACGAAAACAGCCGTTTCGGCGCCCAGGTGGAGCAGTACGCCTGTCTGTACACCTCGCGGGTGAGCAACCTGCTGAACGTTTCGCCGACGCAGTACCTGCGCAGCCAGCGCGAGTTGATGCCGCACGAACAGGGTGGGGCCCCCTCCGGCAAGCTCGCCCCCATCGGCAGCGAGGGCCCTGCCAAGGGGTCGAGCCGGGCGCCCCTGTGAGGGGCCGCCCGTCAGTCTCCCAGAGGCACCGCGCGCGCCCACACCACCGGCGCGCTGCGCGAGGCGCGTTCCGCCATTAGCCCCAGCGCCTTGAGCTCGGGGCCATGGCGTCGAGCCTTCACGACCACCAGGCGCCGGGCCACGCGCCGGGCCTCGGCCAGTGTCGAGGCGTCCAGGGGCGCGGCGCTGGCCAGGCGGCGCAGCAGCGCGAAGCTGGGCTGCGACCGAGACTCGCGGGAGAACATCGGGTCAAACAGCACCACGTCGAAGCTGCCGCGGGCCAGCCCAGCGAGGTACGTGCGGGCGTCGGCATGGTGGACGGCCAGCGGGGCACTGCGCGGGTCCTCGGGCTCCCGGCGCAGGCCTTCGGCGGCCAGCATGGCCAGCGGCAAGCTGACTTCGACTCCCACCAGCTGCCCCTTGGGGCCCACCAGCCGCGCCGCCACCCGGGCGTCCTGGGCCAGCCCCAGGGTGCAGTCCAGCACCCGCTCGCCGGGCAGAAGGCCCGCAACGCGCACCAGGGCTTCGCCTTGCCCGCCTGCGTCGAGCGCTCGGAGACGCAGCGCGGCGAGCCCCGTCGACCAGCGGGCGCTGCCCTCGCCATCCTGGAGGCACACGCCCGAACGCTCGACCACGAGCAGCGTGTCCGCCTGGGCCAGTAGCGCCGCGAGGCCTCCCCGCCCGGGACGGGCCAACAGCGGAACGCGCCACCGCTCGGCCACCGCTGCTGCCTCGGCGACGTCCAACGCCCTGGGGTTCGCGCGGCTGGTGACGGCGATGGGGTGGCGGGCCACGGGCCCCTCCTTAGCCCCAAACCCACGCGCCCCGGGGCGGTCAGGCCCAGCGGGCCCCTCTAGCCGCCTCTAAGCCGCCTCTAGCCGGCCTGAAGGCGTGCCGGCCGGAGCGCCTCGGACGTCACCACCCGGTTGCGCCCCTCGCGCTTCGCCCGGTAGAGGCACGCGTCGGCGAGCTGCACCAGGGCATCCATCTCCGTGCCGTCCTGGGGCGAGGCGGCTAACCCGACGCTGAGGGTGACGCGCACCGGGCCGAGCTCGGTCTGGAAGCTTCGCGCCGCCACTGCCTCGCGGAGGCGCTCGGCGATGACCAGAGCGCCCCGCAGGTCCGTCTCCGGCATCACCACCGCGAATTCCTCGCCGCCGTAGCGGGCCACGACGTCGGTGTCACGGGCTTGCTCGCGGAGCATTTGCGCCACCCCGCGAAGCACCACATCGCCGGCGGGGTGACCATAGGTGTCGTTCACCGCCTTGAAGTGGTCGATGTCGGTGATGAGCACCGCACAGGCGCGCCCGTAGCGACGGGCCTGGGCCAGCGCCTGGGCCGCCCGGCTCTGGAAGGTGCGCCGGTTGGCCAAGGAGGTCAGCCCATCGGTGGTGGCCAGCCGCTCGGTCTGCTCGAACAGCTGGGCCCGGAGAACCGCCTGCGCCGCCTGAATGGCGAGGACCTCCAGCATGCGCAGGACCTCCTCTCCGAGGGCGCCCCGCGCCTTGGTTCCGGCCACCAGCGTTCCAAGAATGCGGTCTGCCGCCACCAGCGGCAGGATGCGCAGGGCGCCGAGGCCGCGCACATCCGTGGCGTCGTCGAAGACGATTTTCTGCTCCATGTTGGGGAGAGCCCGACCCGGCAAAGGCGCGCCATAGCGGACGACGTTGGCCACCAGGCCGTTGTTGTCCGGGAAGCTGCGCCCCTCCAGGGCCCGGGCCGTGGGGCTGCCGGCCACTTTGGCCACCCGGTGCACCCGGGCGCCCTCTTCCTCCTGGACCAGCGTCACCGCGACGAAGTCGAGCGCCGCCAGCGTGCGGGCATTCTCCACCACGGCGGCAAACACCGCCCCCGGGTCGACGGCACGGTTGAGCTCTTCAATGGCACTGAAGAAGCGCGCCTTCTCGTCTCGCCCCCTCCGCACCTCGCCCAGAACGCGCTCCACCTCCAGCGCCCGGAGCACCTCCCGGGCCAGCGTCACCAGCAACTGCTCGTCGCGGTCGGTGAAGGCTTCCGCCTCCAGCCGGTCGGCGAGCAACACCCCCCGCAGCTGCCCCGACTGTTCCTGGAGCGGCACGGCGCAGACGGCCTTCACCCGAACGTGGCGCTGGTACCAACCCACCCCCGGCGCACGCCGCCCTCGGACACCATCTGGACGGACACCCCGCGGCGCACCACGCCGCCAAGGATGCCCTCCCCCGCCGGGACGGGCGCCCGCTGGACGTCTTCGGAGACGCTCCGGCAGTCATGTAGGCGCAGCATCCGGTCATCGGCATCGAGGAGGAAGGCCGCGCAGGTGTGGCTTTTGATGGCAAGCTCGGCGACGTCCAGCACGGCCCCGACAGCCCCCTCCACCTGCTGAACCGAGGCCAACAGCCACTTCTCCTGGGCCGCCGCCCCGCCAGCACGCTCGGTGCTGCCCGAGTCCACCAGCCGGAACCTCCGCGCGTCCTCCTCCACTTCCCGAAGTCGATTGCGCACCGCGTCAATCTCGGCATGCCGGGCGAGGGCAAGCCGGGCGTTGAGGACGAGTCGGTAGGTGGCCGCAAACAACAGCAGGAATAGGGCGTGCGCCGCCACCTCAGCCGGGCGCGGGGACTCCGGAGCGACTCGTCCGCAGTGCGTCCAGCCCCACCGCCAACAGGACGAGCAGCGAGGCCGCCCCGAACCGCAGAAAGCCCACCAGGCCCGCCATCACCAGGTAGACCAGGGGGAAAAGGCCCTCGCCCACCAGCGTCGCCACCAGGACGCTGGCGGCCACCAGCGGCGCGCCCAGCGCGAGGTCGTCGGCCAGGCCCCTCTCCTTGTCCCTCCGCCTCGGGGTGCGGCGGCCGGCGCCGGCAGCCAAGCCGGCCAGGACCAGAAGCAGGTGTGGCCGGGGCGACCCAAAACGGCTCGCGGACTGTCGGAAACAACCCGCTGGCGAGAAAACCCACCGCGGCCACGACGGAGGCGAAGGGCAGCGCGGCCGCCACCCACCGCAGTGTCCTGCGCAGCGCCATGGGAATGGCCGGCGCGGCGCTCATTCCACCTGAAAGACGAGTTCGCCCGGTCGCACGTAGCCGAGTTCCTCGCGTACTGCCCGCTCGGTGGCGCGCGCATCGACGCGCTGGGCGTTGATTTCTCGTGTCAGCGCCGCGTTGTCATCGCCGAGCTGGCGGTTCGCGCGGCGCAGCGCCTCCACCTGGGAACGCAGGCGCGCCGCCCGGCGAAAGCCACGGGCGTCCAGTGCAGACAGCGTGGCCAGCACCAATGCGCCTAGCACCGCGAATTTCAGGCCACGTCGTCCCATGGGAAAGGGGCGACTCGGGGAGGGCCGGTGGCCGCCACGCGCCGCGCGACAGGACGGTAGCAGCGGGTCGTCCGGCGGCAAGAAAAGCGCTTTAGGGCTTCATGGCCAGCGCATTCTCGATGAAAGTTTCCAGACTCCCCTCCTCCGGCACCCCCTTGAAGGCGCTGAGAACGGTGCCGTTGCGGCCGACGATGACGGTGGTGGGAAGCGTCGTGACGTGGCCAAAGGCAGACCGCCCCTCCCGGAGCGCGCGGTCGCTCACCAGCACCGGAAAGCTCAGTCGCAGCTGTTCCTGAAACGGGCCAAGCACCTGCGCCCCCTCCAGGTCCATCCCCACCGCCACGACGCTCAGGCCGCGCTTTCCGTAGCGCTGCACAAGGTCTTGCAGGCGCGGGGCGGTGGCGAAGCAGGGGAAACACCAGCTGGCGAGGAATTGCACCACCAGCACCCTGCCCTGCCATGCCGAGACGTCGACGTAGTGGCCCTCCACGTCCGGAAGGCGCGCCAGCACGGAGATGTAGGAGTCGGCCCGGGGGCCCGCTGGAGCGCTGGCACATCCGGCCGCGCACAGCACCACCAGGGCGACGGTCAGGCGCGCGGGGCACCCTCCGAGGAAGGCGAAGCGGCCTGACACTCTGCGCATAGCCCGTACAGCTCCATCTTGTGGGACGTGACGCGGAAGCCATGCTGCCGGGCCACCCGGTCCTGGAGCATCTCGATGCGGTCGTTCTCGAACTCGACGATGGTCCCGCACCGGGTGCAGATGAGGTGGTCGTGGTGGTGGCGGCCCGCCGCCGCCTCGTAGCGTGTCTGCCCATCCCCGAAGTTGCGCGCGTGCGACCAGCCCGCACTCGTGGAGCAGTTTCATCGTCCGGTAGACGGTGGCCACCGACACCTTCGTGTCCAGCGCACGTACCTTGTTCCACAGTTCCTCGACCGACAGGTGACCGCCCGTGTCGAAGAAGGTGTCGATGATGAGGTTTCGCTGGCGCGTGCTTTTCAAGCCGTGCTCGGCCATGTAGCGCGTCAGGACGTCGGACTTGCTCCATTCGGTCACGGGAAGCGCTCGTCTCCACCGTCGATGGCTCCGGGCACCTCTGACGATCCAAGGTCCGCGCCGGCGATTTGCACCAGCGAGCGGTGTGCTTGGAGGCGTACCTCTGGGTCCTCGTCCTCCAGGGCATTCACCAGCGCCGGAGCATAGCGTGCAGCGTCCGGGCGGTAAGCGGGCCACCTCCGCCGCCAGCGCCCGCACCCGGGCATTGCTATCCAGAAGGTCCGCCTCCAGGCCCGCGCCCGGCAGCGGTCCGTAGCTCGCTCGGGCCGAGGGCAACAGCAACAGGAAGACCACCACCGCCAGCCCGACCTGGTAAAAAGCCTTGAAGCTTGGGTACTTGCGGCTCCGCACCAGGACGAAGCGGTAGGCGGCAAAGAGGGCGACGAAGGCGCCGAAGACGAAAGGAGTCACCCGCTGTACCTCCTCCGGCACTCTTCCCGGAAACTCCTTCCCGAAGAAGGCCAGCCCTGCGGAGCCGAGCAGCAGAGTATAGAGCACGAGCCCCGGGCCTGGCCCCAGACGGATGCCCGCCACCTGGGGGGCTTCCCCTGGCGACGCCTGGCGGCTGGCTACATTAGAACCTTGCAAAGCGGCCTGCCCTCACGCAGCCGATGGTACACGGACACCCTGCCTTTTTCTTATGCACAAGCCCTGGGCACGCAAGCGAAGCGCTGACGAGGTCCCGACGCCGGTCGCCGTCGCCGTGTCCGACTTCTGCCGTCGGGCCGGCGCCCCGGCCCCGCCAGCCGAGGTGCGCCAAGCGCTGTCGACGCTCGGGGCCGAGGAGGACTTCCGCGTCCGGACACTCACCGATGGCGAGCCCCCGGCGCAGCCGCTCGGCCCCTATGCCGTGGTGGATGTGCTCGGTGGCACCGCGCCGGCACTCGCGGCGCAACGCGAGGCGTGTGGCTACTACCAACTGGTAAAAGGCTTCCTCGAGGCCGAGGCCCAAGCGCTCGCCTCGAACAGCCCCTCCCCGGCGCCGTCGGGCGCGCCGCGGGAGCGCCCGTCCCTTGCCACCGTCCACCCCACAGGGGCGTCGAGCGCACCGTCCGCCGCAAGCCCGCGCACGCCGACCGTGTCTGAACGCATCGCTCCCCGGCGCCGCGCAGCGGGGTCCCGGGAGCCGTCCCCCGCGCCTCCCCGCGGTCGCTTCACCCAGCTTGCCGCGGAACAGCCGACTCTCGAGACGCTGAGCGGCGCCCAGCTTTCTGACCTCCTCGCCCAGCACGGCCACCGCCCAGCGCTGCTGCGCGCCCTGGCGCGCGGACAGTCCGCTGGCGTGAGCACCGAGGGCCTGGACCGTGCCCTCGAGCGGGCCGGACTGCTGGAGCACGCCATCACCTCGGAGCGAGAACTCATCCTGTCCACTCTCGAGGAACAGCGGGGGGCCCTGGGCCGGGCCGCCTGGGCGTTGGGCGTGCGGCCGGGCGAGCTTCAAACGTGGGCCGAACGCCTCGGGGCAACGGAAGCTGTAGACCGTATCCGCGACCGCTTCCGACGCGAGGCGCTCCAGCCGGCGCACTGGACAGCGCGCCTCGACTTGCTCGGTAAGCGCAAGTACCTCGAGGACCTCGGCGTGTCGGCGGATTTCGAGCGCTCGGTCCTGGAGGACCTCCAGCGGGCCCTGGACGGCACGCCGGGGGCGAGCGAGGAGCGGACAGGGCTCCTGGCCGTCCGGCTGGGCGTGGCGCCCGAGGCCCTGCGACGCAGCCTGCTCCGGCTTGGCCTGTTACCCGCGCGCCCTTCGTCCACCCCCGCTCCGTCCCTTTGAAAAGCAATGCCCATCTACGAGTACACCTGCAGCCAGTGCGACAAGCTGAGTGACGTCCTCCAGAAGCTGAACGAGCCGGCCCCAGAGCGCTGTCCTGCCTGCGGCGCCGAGGGGACACTGACCCGCGTGGTGAGTCGAACATCCTTCGTGCTGAAAGGGGGCGGCTGGGGTGCGGACCTCTACGCCTCCAAGAAGGCGGATGGCGCTGCGGCGCCGGCCGCCGCGGAGGGCGCCAAGGCACAGGACAAGCCGGGCACCGACGCGCCCGCGGCCAGCCCCGCCCCGTCGCCGGGGGCTGGCTCCACCGGCGCGGCGGCAACGCCCGCCGCCCCGGCTTCGCCGTCCAAGAAGGGCGACACCGGGAGCTGACGACGGTTGCCGTGCGCCCCATCCTTGCCGGCCTGGCTGTGGCCCTCGCCCTGGGCTGCGCGCCGCGCGCTGCGCTGACGCCGCCCGAGCGAGGAGCCGTGGTGCAGGACGCACGCACCGAAGGGCCTCGGTGGCTGCAGGTGTCCGCCCGCCCCTACCGACTGGCGGAGGCCAACGGGGCGGTGGCCCTCGCCCCGTTACCTCCACCGGAGTGGGAAATCGGGGGTCACCCCCCCCCCGCTGGCCAGCTGCTCGACGGCGTCATCCCCGCGGGCACCACGGCGCGCATCATCCACGTCGACTTCCCCGTGGGCCCGTTTGGCGAGAAGCGGAGGCACCAGGACACCTACGTCACCGTGCAGCTCGGCACTGGACGCCAGGCGGTGCTGGTGGTGGACGGTGGCCTCGGCTCGCAGACGGCATTCTGGGACGAGGTCGAGCTGTGGCTGACGCCGCTGCCCCCGGCCTCGGCGGCGGAGGGGTGGAACGACGCCGTGCGCGCTGCGGTGGCCGAGAAGCGGACGCTGACTGAGATGCCGGTGGAGGCCGTGGTGGCCGCCTGGGGCTACCCGCGCACGCGCGTGGTGCGCTTCACCCCCAATGGGCGGCGCGAGAGCTGGAGCTGGCCAGCTGGCCTTAGGACGGCCGAGTTTCTGGACGGCCGCCTGGTCGAGTCCAAAGCCCCGGACGCTAGCGGGACCGTCCCTTGAAGCGCCGCCGCACCTTGCGCTCCGGCTCGCGCGCCTCGCCGGGGCGGCTCAGACGCGGGAGCTCCCCTACCATCACCGGCCAGTAGTCACGCCCCTGCAGCTGGCTGAGGAGGTCCGCCTGCGAGGCGATGGGGCGCTTGAAGAAGGTGGCGCCTCGGCCCACCTCGTCCAAGGACAGCCGGGCGTCGCTCCCGCCCACGCACGGCAGCTTGAGTCGCTCGGCGGCCTCCACCGCGAGGTCATTCGCCGTCTGCCGCACCCGCGCATTGTAGCCTTCCACGGCCACCAGCCCCGGCGCCGACAACACGAAGTCCAGGGCGGGATTGGGGAGGTCCCGGTCATACGGGCGACTGGCCACCACCACCGCGCCCAGACTCTGCAACCGAGGTAGGCATTCCGCAGCACTCCAGGGCCGTTCCCGGTTGCTTCCCCAAAGTTGCACCGGCTCCGGCGCGTGCTCCGGACGAGAGAAGAAGCACAGGTACTGCCCGCGGTCGGTCACCAACTCGAGGCCGACGAAGACCCGCATCCCGCCCTGGCCGTCGAGGGCGAGCAATTCATCGCAACCGTCCTGGCTGTTGGTCTCGGTGAAGGCCACCCCGTCCAGCCCGTGGGTGGCAGCCCGCTCCAGCACGCTGCGCGGACTGAGCGGGCATCCCATGGACAGGTGTGAATGGACGTGGAGGTCGATGAGCATGGGGCCCCGGCTTTGACACTCTTTCGGGGCGCGTGCCATACACCGGAGGCGACGGGGCTGGAAGGGGGAGCGAGCCCATGTTCACCGGGGTGAAGGTTTTCTCCGCCACCAAGGCGAAGGAGCGCGAGGAACTGGGCGAGGCAATTACCCGGTGGCTGCGCAGTAACGCCGACCTCGAAATCGTCGACCGGGTGGTTTGCCAGTCCAGCGACAACGAGTTTCACTGCTACACCGTGGTGCTTTTCTACCGCCACGCCAGTCCGAGCGCCGAGGCCGCCTCCGCCAAGTCCTGACGTCAGGTGCCCAGCAGCCAAGCAAGCTTGGGGAGCGCGACCCGTGTCTTCACCGTCCGCGGGCTGGCCCATCCGCCCTGCAAGCTCGGTCTGCGAAAGCCCCTCAGTAAGCCATTTCCAGCGCGACACGTTGCTCGGCGGGAAGCGCCGGCGGCGCGGCCTGGACGCGGGTGGCGTCCGGGCGAGCGGCGGAGACGGCGTCGGGAAGCATCGGACCGGCGTCCGGGCGCTTGTCGCCTCCACCAGACGCCCCTGGGCCGCCCGCGACCAGAGCCGGTGCATGGCCCATGTCCGGCCTTCCGCGGTCCCCAAGTGCTGTAGGTCCGCTGGAGGAAACCTGGGCTACGCTGGCGCACGCTTCGTGAGCCCGAACGCCCCGGGGAGGCCAGGCCACCTTTGACTCCCGCTTCGACACCACTCGAGGGAGCTGCGCTCGAAGCCGCCCTCCAACAGCTTGTCACCTTGCGTCTTCCCGAGCCGCACCAGGTGCTGGGCATGCACAGTGTGGGAAAGGACTTGGTGGTGCGCGCGTGGCGACCAGAGGCCGAAGCGGTGACGGTGTTCGCCGACGACGGCCGGCATTTCCCGATGGAGTCGCTCGGCCCGGGCCTCTTCGCGCTGCACCTGCCGCGGACACCGCCCTTCAGCTACCATTTGGAAATCCGCTACCCGGGCCGCTGCTTCATGCTGCGGGACCCCTACGCCTACTGGCCCACGCTGGGCGACGTGGACCTGCACCTGTTGGGCGAGGGACATCATCGGCGTCCGTGGGAGCGACTCGGCGCGCACCCCCTTCGGCACGGCGGAGTCGAGGGGACGGCCTTCGCGGTGTGGGCTCCCACCGCAGCCAGCATCTCGGTGGTGGGGGACTTCAATGGATGGGACGGGCGCCTTCACCCCATGCGTCGCATGGGCAGCTCGGGCGTCTGGGAACTTTTCCTCCCCGAGGTGAGCGAAGGGGCGAAGTATAAGTTTGAGGTCCGACCGGGCTCCGGTGGCCCGCCCATGCTGAAGGCTGACCCCTATGCATTCCGGACGGAGGTGCCACCCGACAATGCCTCCGTGGTGCACCGCATCGACCGCTACGCCTGGGGGGATGAAGGCTGGATGCAGGAGCGGGCCCGTGAGCGCGTCGACGCCAGTCACGCGCCGCTCAGCATTTATGAAGTCCACTTGGGAAGCTGGCGCCGCGTGGTAGAGGAAGGCAACCGACCCCTCACCTACCGGGAGCTCGCCAAGGAATTGGTGCCCTACGTCGAGCGGCTCGGATTTACCCACGTCGAGTTCCTCCCGGTGGCCGAGCACCCGTTCGGCGGAAGCTGGGGGTACCAGGTCAGCAACTACTACGCGCCCTCCGCACGCTACGGCAGCCCGGACGACTTTCGCTCTCTGGTGGATGCGCTGCACCAGGCCGGAATAGGCGTCCTCGTCGACTGGGTGCCAGCACATTTCCCGCGCGACATCTGGGCGCTCGCGCGCTTCGATGGCGCGCCGCTGTATGAATATGCGGACCCGCGCCGCGGCGAGCAGCCCGACTGGGGAACTCTGGTGTTCAACCTGGCGCGGCACGAAGTGCGCAACTTCCTCGTCTCCAACGCCCTCTTCTGGGCTGAGCAGTACCACGTGGATGGCCTCCGTGTGGACGCCGTCGCGTCCATGCTGTACCTCGACTACTCGCGGACTGCCGGCCAGTGGGTGCCCAACCAGTGGGGCGGCCGGGAGAACGAGGAGGCCATCGCCTTCTTCCGGGAGGTGAATGAGACACTCGGCGAGCTCCACCCAGACGTCCTCGTCGTCGCCGAGGAGTCCACGGCCTGGCCCAAGGTGACTCGCCCCACCAAGGAGGGCGGGCTTGGCTTTAGCCTGAAGTGGAACATGGGGTGGATGCACGACACCCTGCGGTACTTTGCCCTCGACCCGTTCTTCCGCAGCAAAAACCACACCGCACTCACCTTCGGGATGATGTACGCCTACAGCGAGCGCTTCGTGCTACCCCTGTCGCACGACGAGGTCGTGCACATGAAGGGCTCGCTCTACGGGAAGATGCCCGGGACTCCGGCGCAGAAGGCCGCCAACCTGCGCGCGCTGTATGCGTGGATGTGGTCCCATCCGGGGCGCAAGCTGCTCTTCATGGGCGGCGAATTCGGCCAGCAGGCTGAATGGAACCACGACCGGAGCCTCGACTGGCACCTGCTCCGAGAGCCCATCCACCTCGGCCTCCAGCGCTTGGTGATGGAGCTCAATGAATTGTACCGGTCCTCTCCTGCGCTGCACGTGCGCGACGACACCAGCCAGGGGTTCCAGTGGATTCAGGCGAACGCCGCCAACATGAACGTCTACGCCTTCGTCCGCCGTGGCGAGACGGCCGACGAGGACGTTGTCGTGGTGGCGAACCTTTCGGCTTCGTCCTGGCCTCACTACCGCCTCGGCTTCCCCGGCGCCACGGCCTACACGGCGGTGCTCGACACCGACGCCCGGCCCTTCGGCGGAAGTTCGGACACCACCCTCGAGGTCACCACCGAGGCAAAGCCCTGGGACGGTCAGCCCGTCTCTGCCGAGTTGTCCCTTCCAGCCCTCACCGTCCGCTGGTTCCGGCCGGCCCCTGCTGACACCCCCGGCTGACGCGCGGCAGCAGCTTGGGACTGTGCTCACCGGGCGCCCGGGCAATGTGCTGTTGTCGCCGTGCTCTCCCCTCTCACCACCACCGCAGCGGAGGTGCCCCGTTGAAGCTCTACCGTTTTCCGTACAGCTGCTACGCGCTGAAGGTGCAAAGCCTCCTCGGCCTGGCCGGAATGCGCACGGACGTCGAGGATGTCCCCTACGGGGACCGCTCCACCCTGGTGGCGCTGACCGGAGGCTACATCCACGTGCCAGTGCTGGTGGACGCCTCGGGGGCGGTGCATTTCGACTCCCGAAGCATCTCCCAGTTCATCGTCGCCCAGGCACCGCTGCTCGTCCCCGCCCCCTTCGACGGTCCGGTGTGGGCCTACGCCGACTGGTGTGACAACGTGCTGGAGGACCCGTGCTTCAAGCTGGCGGCCCCGGCCATCCGACGCAGCTTTCCTGGGGCCA
This sequence comes from uncultured delta proteobacterium, assembly GCA_963711265.1. GTDB lineage: Bacteria > Myxococcota > Myxococcia > Myxococcales > Myxococcaceae > JADGRA01. The sequence goes on along the minus strand of CAVQDL010000010.1, from coordinate 117,293 downwards.
CCGACCGTGCGCTTTATGCGCTCATCAAGGAGCGTAAGTACGGAAGTGGGTGCATCGAGGCTTGGGAGAAGTCTGCCGCACCTCTCCACGACGCCGCCCGCGCGGCGCTTGTCCCCTCCGACAGAACGCTTCGGGCCTGCGCCTTCCTCTTTGGCGCTCGGCCCACACTGGCCGACGCCGCCCTGTTTGGACAGCTAGCCATGCTCCGCTTCGGCGGCATTTCCCCCGAGACCCTGGGCGCGTCCTTTCCGACCTGGATGGGCCGTGTCGAAGCGGCCATGGCGACGCCCGGGTAGCGGCCACCCGACCGGAGCCGGACGGCACCTTCCCTCAGCCAGCCGGCGTGTTGCGCAGCGACGTCACCCACGCCGACGGAAGCCCAGCCGCCTCGGCGCCCCGCGCCAGCGCCTCGATGAAGCGCTGGCTCACCGGGCCGTCGGCGCTTCTTCGGCCCTCGGCGGTGGTGAACGCGGTGGCTTCCAACTGCCGTCCTCCGACCCGCACCCGCACCGGGCGCTCGACACACATGTGCGTCACAAAGCCCTCTTTGTGCTGGATGATGGGCCAGTCCTTCTCCGCAACTCGGAACAGCAGCCCGTAGACGGAAGCCCCCGGTCGGTCGACCAACCCCGCCACCCGGCCGCCCCACCACCGCGACGGAAAGTCGTACTGCAGCGCGAGGTCCACGCCCTCGGCGGGCTCGCCCGCCGGCAACGCAAAGAAGTCGTAGCCGTGCTGGTGGCGCCATTCTTCGAAGGCGGCGCGGTCCAGGATGGTGGAGTAGGCAAAGTATGCCCGCTCGGCGCTGCCCTGGGCTTTGGCGCGGGCAGCCATTACCTGGTCATAGTGCGCATCCATGTCGCCCTCCGGGGCGTCAAAGCCCAGCGCTGTGTTGCCGGCGCAGCCGGCTGTGGCGCCGGCCGTAGAGGAAATACAGCGCTACCCCTGCCAATTGCCAAACCACGAAGCGCATCCAGGTGATGAGGGGCAGGTACACCATCAGGATGCCACAGCAGACCACCGCCCCGAGTGGAACCCAAGGGACGGCTGGACAGCGGAACGGCCGAGTCCGGTCGGGACTGGTGCGCCTGAGGACGAGCACGCCCAGGGCAACCAGGATGAAAGCGAAGAGCGTTCCGATGTTGGTGAACGCGATGGCCTCGTTGATGTCGACGAACATCGCCGGAACGCCGACGAAGATGCCAGTCAGGATGGTGGTGACGTACGGCGTCCGGAACCGGGGGTGCACCTTCGCCGCCCACCCCGGAAGAAGCCCATCGCGGGCCATGCACATGAAGATGCGGGGCTGCCCCAGCTGGAAGACGAGCAGGACGGCGGTGAGGGCGATGACGGCACCGAAGGACAGCACGCCGGCCAAGCGCTGAAGACCAGCCCCTTCCAGGGCCTTGGCCAGGGGGTCCCCTACGCCCAGCTGCTGCCAGGGCACCATCCCGGTGAGCACCAGTGTGACCGCGATGTACAGCACCGTGCAGATGGCCAGGGTGGCAATCATCGCTCGCGGGATGTCCCGCTGCGGGTGCTTCGCCTCCTCGGCAGTGGTCGAGACGGCGTCGAAGCCGATGTAGGCGAAGAAGATGATGGCGGCGCCGCTGAGGATTCCGTGGACTCCGTAGGGCGCGAACGGTACCCAGTGCTCTGGCTTCACGTAGAAGGCGCCCACCAGCACGAAGCCGACAACGATGGACAGTTTCAGCGCCACCATCACCGCGTTCACCCGGGAACTCTCCTGCACCCCCACCACCAGCAGAACGGTGAGAAGGGCAACGATGGCACCGGCTGGAAGGTTGAAGACGATGGGGACGCCGAACAGGTGCGGGGCGGCGTCGAAGAGGCCGGGAGTCTCCCGGGCGTGATTTAGCGTCGTTGAGAGCCAGGGCGGCAGGTGCAGCCCGACATTGGCCAGCAGCGCCTTGAAGTAATCCGCCCAGCTCACCGCCACCGCAACGTTGCCCACTGCGTACTCGAGGATGAGGTCCCATCCAATAATCCATGCCACGACCTCGCCCAGGGTGACGTAGGCGTAGGTGTAGGCGCTGCCGGATACCGGCACGACCGAGGCAAGCTCGGCGTAGCAGAGCGCGGCGAAGCCACAAGCGATGGCGACCAAGATGTAGGAGATGACCAGCGCGGGCCCGGCAGGTAGCCGACCCTCCGCCCCGGCGGCTGCCGCCCCCGGCGCACTGAAGATGCCCGCCCCGATGACCGCGCCGATGCCCAGCGCGGTCAGGTCAATCACGCCGAGCGACTTCCTCAGCTTGTGCTCGCTGGCCTCGGCGTCGGCGGTCGCCGCGTCGACGCCTTTGGTGCGGAAGAGAGCCGTGAGCACGCAGCCGTCGTCCTAGCACGCTCGCGAACCGAGCAGCGGCACTCTCTCTGCTCGGCCACGCGTTTTTTCACCGGCTGACGGACACCTCCGTGCGACCGTGGGTCCACCGACGACCGCCCGACGCAGAGGGCCGAAAGTCTCCTTGAAAGGCCATCCCCTCGCCGGCTAATGGCCCTGGCGCAACACCATCCCTGCTGTGATGGCAAGCGCCTGATCGACGACCGCCGGGTCGCCACTCACCAGGAGGACGGCTGTCTTGCGGCAAGCCGCCGCGACACGGTTCACGTCCTCCGGCGTGACCGCGGCGAGCTGGTCCGCGTACTTCTGAAAAACATCCAACGGCAATTCAGCAAGCGTCGCCCAAACCAGCCCCTGCGCCAATTCGGCGTTGGTCGCGTAGCGACCGTTCCAGCCCATCGCCTGCCGCCATCGCAAGAGTGCGACGTCATCCTCCCCCATCTTGAGGTCGTCCAGGGCCGAAAGCGCATTCCTCGCCGCCGTCAGCACCGGAATCAACGCCCGTCCGTCGACAGTTCCCGTGACATCCAACCGAGCCGCAGAACGTTGGAAAGCCGCGCCGCCCGAAAACCCGTCACTTCCTGCAAGAATGCTGCGGGCCAGCGTCCCGAGCTTGGTCCGGAGCTGCGCCCCCAGCATCCTCAGCGCGAGGAAGTCCACCAAGGCAAACGCCGGATTCTCTGGCTGAATGCCGCAGCCAATCCGGATTTCGGTGCGTTCGGCGCCCGGGCGGTCGACCGTCAGAATGCGTACCGGGCCCTTTCTCTCCTTCAGCGTCCCACTGGGTGCCTCTACCTGCGGGTCCCCTACCCCTCGCCACCCGTCGAAATACTGACGAACCTGTTGGTCAGCCTGTGAGAGGTTGATGTCACCGACGACAGCCAGCACTGCTCTGTCCGGACGAAAGGCCTTGTCCATCCAGCGGTTCAGCTGTCCGGTTCCAAGCTTGCTGAAGTCCTCTGCCTGCGCCACTCGCCGCGCGGGAGCCGTCGGGTACACCTCGGCCAGGAATCTCCGGTCCGCTTCGGCGTTGGGCGTGCCGTCGAAGCGGCGCCTTCCGTCCACCAACTCATGCCATTTCCGACCTAAGCCGTCGTCGACGTGCAGGGATTGCGTCGTGTCCGAGAGAACGGCCAAGAGGTCCGCCAGGTTCCCGGAGGCAGCCCGTCCTTCCACGTAGCTCGCATCTGCCCCGGCGGTGACGACCAGGCTCCCACCGAATTGCGAGGGAGTCCCGTTGCCGACATTCAACGGGACCGCCAGCCGGGCGGCAAGCTCGGCGACGCCGAGGGGCTCCGCGGTCGCACTTCCTCCCCTCACGCCAACCGTTGCAGCCAGCGTGGGCGATCCGAGGCGCCGGACCAGGAGGACCTGGAGGCCGTTCTTCAGCGTCAGGCTCTCGATGTCGCCGACGGGATGGTGAGCGTAGGTCTTGAGCGCTCCGGCGGAGACCTTCACGTGGACGTCTTCCGCTGCAAACACCTTCGGAGGAGCTCCGCTCTCGGTCGGCTCGATGCTTTCCCCGTCGGGCTCGACGAAGAGCACGCGTGCCCGGGTGCGGCTCAACCACTCGAGCGTGAACGCCTGCCACTTGCCCGCGCCGACCTCGGTCAGCGCGGTCATGTCCTTGCCCCAGGCCTCGATGTCCCCTGTCCAGTGCGCCATGGTCGCCCTGTCCTCGGCGCGGGCCAAGACCGACTCCGTCCCCTAAGACGTCGGCCACCACGGCGGTGTTCTTCAGCAGAGCGACATGGACGTCTACGGGCGTGATGGATTCATTGGCATTCCGGACCTGGGTCGACATGGACGATTGGCCGCCGTTTTGGCCGCCGTTGTCTTGCATGGACGAAGGAAGGGCTGGGTTCACGCCGATGGAGGGCAGTGGCGCCAGCGTCCGCATTCCACCTGCACTCAGCTGGCCGTCCAACCGGCTGTTCTCGGCTTCACCTGTGCTCTGCCCGACAACTGCGCTGGGGTCCGAGAAGCGATGGAACTGGTCGAGCACCCGCTCGAGACTCTTCTCGGGGCTCCGGCCCTCCTTCAACGCCACGGCGCAGACGAGCGTGCTCGCGTCTCGACCGGCGATGAGTGTTGCGCGGATGTCCTGGATGTCCGAGCCCCGAGTTGTCCAGATGGGCAGCGCCTCGATGGCAGAACGAACGCCGCGCTCGAGCGTTCCATCGGTCGAGTAGCCCCGCGGCAATGACCAGGCGATGTACAGCATGGGCCCCTGCACCGGAGCCCGGATGGTACTCACCGGCTGCGACGGCGGCACCGGTGGAAGCGGCGGCCCGTCTTTCGGCAGACGCGCCGGAATGCTGACGGGTCCACTCGCCGGAGCCTCGACAAAGGTTTTCGGCAAGGTCGCTCCGAAAACCTGGTGGATGGTACTCAAGTCCACGTCCCCCGCGACGTAAAGGGTGACATTGTTGGGAGCGTAATTCTTCGCAACGAATGCCTGGGCATCGGTCAGGGACAATTCCGAGACGCTCTTCGTCGTCCCGGCCACGGGGCGAAAGTAACGGTGTCCCTCCGGGTACAGCATGTCGTAGACGCGCGCCTGGACGGCACTGGGCTCGCCCTGCTCGTCCAGCCCGGCCAACTCGGCCTTCACAATGTCGCGCTCGAGTTCGAAAGCGCGCGGTTCTAGGCCCGCCAGCGGCCCCGCCAGCCGCCCGCCTTCGATGACGAGGAGGTTGCGAAGCGCCTCCTTGGGACCAACCACGGCATAGGTCGTCAGGTCATGGGTGGTGGAGCCGTTCCAGCTGGAGGCCCCGGCGAAGTCCAGTTGGTTCGCACGCTGAATCTTTCCGTCCGGCTTCGCGCGCGAGGTCAGGTGCTCGACGAGGTGGGCCAGCCCCTCCTTTCCCACCGGGTCGTCGGCTGCTCCAGCGCTGATGACGGTCACCACGACCACCACGGGCTTGCTGTGGTCCTCCTCGATGACGATGCGCATGCCCGACGGCAGCTCGATGCTGCCCAGCTTGTCCGTGCTTTCACCAATGGAAACCACCGCCGCCGGCCCCGCGCCGACGTTTCCGGCAAACAGCAAAGCCGCAACGGCGCGGCGTCCGCATCGCGAAGCGCAGCCCATGCTTCACCCCCTGTGGCGCAGTACTCGGGCTTGGTGAGAATAGATGCCTGGCGCGCTCACCGACATGAGGAAGGGTGACGCGCAGCGGCACCCGGTTCGGAAGGCCCAGCATCTTTGACGCCATCTTCGAGGGCCGCGGGGCGGCCCACTCCGCCTTGCGCTGGAAGGCCCGGTCGGGACGCCTAGCGACCCTGGCGTAACATCATTCCGTCGGTGACCAAGAGCGCCTTGTCGAGAACGGTGGGGTCTCCGCTCAACAACAGGACGGCCGTCTTGCGGCAGGCGGTCGCCACCCGCGTGACATCTTCGGGCGTCAGCGCCACGAGTTGGTCTGCGTATTTCTGCAGCATGTCGAGCGGCAGCTCGGCCAGCCGTGACCAGACCAACGCCTGGGCCAACTCGGCATTGGTGGCGTAGCGACCGTTCCAGCCCATTGCCTCGCGCCATTTCAGCAGGGCCAACTCGTCCTCGGTGACTTTCAGGTCCTCCAGGGCCACCAGCTCACTCCGGGCGGCCGCCAACACGGGATTGAGGGCTCTTCCATCCACGGTTCCCGCCACGTCGAGCCGGGCGGCCGAAAGCTGGAAGCTCGCCCCGCCCGCGAACCCATCGCTTCCCCCGAGGGTGGTGCGCGCCAGCGTGGTCAGTTTGGTTCGCAGGCGCGCGCCCAGAAGCTTGAGGGCCACGAGGTCCGTGCCTGAGCGCGTCCCGCCGTCGGGCTGGAAGCCGCAGCCAATTCGAATCTCGGTGCGTTCCGCCCCGGGGCGGTCAACCGTCAAGACCCGGACTGGCCCCTTCCGCTCCTTCAAAGTCCCGCCAGCTGCCTGGGCGCGAGGGTCCCGCTGTCCCTTCCAGCCATCGAACCACTGATGGACCTTCTGTTCTGCCTCGGTGACGTTGATGTCGCCGACGATAGCCAACACTGCGTTGTCGGGCCGAAAGCTCCCGTCCATCCAGCGGTTCAGCTGTCCGGGCCCAAGCTTTTTGAAGTCGTCCGCCTGCGCCACCCGGCCCGCCGAGGACCCGGAGTACACTTCGGCGAAGAATTGGCGGTCGGCTTCGGCATTGGGGGTGCCGTCGAAGCGGTGCCTGGCATCCACAATCTCATTCCAACCCCTGCTGAATCCGTCGTCGACGTGTAGTGATTGCGCCGTGTCCGAGAGAACGGCCAGCAGGTCCCCAAGGTTTCCGGAGGCGGCGCGTCCCTCGAGATAGGTCGCGTCCGGACCAGCCTTCAGCGTGACGCTTCCGCCGAATTGCGACGGCGGTCCGTTCCCAACCTCCACCGGGACCGCCAGCCGAGCGGCGAGTTCGGCGGCGCCGAGAGGCTCGGCCGTTGCGCTCCCGCCTCGTACCCCGACGGTTGCCGCCAGCGTGGGCGAACCGAGGCGCCGGACCAGGAGAACGTGGAGCCCGTTCTTCAGCGTCAAAGTCCGGACGTCGCCCAGCGGACCGTGCGCATAGCTCTTGAGAGCGCCGGATGAGATTTTTGCGTGGACGTCGTCGGCGGCGAACACCTTCGGCGGGGCGCCACTTTCGGTGACCTGGAGACTTTCCCCGTTGGGCTCCACCAGCAGCGCCCGGGCGCGGTCGCGGCTCAACCACTGGAGCGTGAAGGCTTGCCACTTGGACAGGCCGACCTCCGTCATCGCGGTCATGTCCTTGCCCCACGCGGACGGGTCCCCCGTCCAGTGGGACATGGTCGCCCTGTCCCGCGCGCGTGCCAGCACGGACTCGGTTTCCAGAACGTCGTCGACGACCGCGGTGTTCTGCAGTCGAGCGACATGCACTTCCGCGGAGACGCCAGCCACGGGGCGACTTTGTAGACTCGTCGAAAAGCCCGTGTCTCCTCCCGACGAGCCGGAAAGTCCCGAGGCCATGTCGAGCGTTCGCCCGCCGCCGCCCCCTGTGAGCCCACCCACCCCGAGATTCGAGTCGCCAGCCGTGCTGTTGTCAGCGTTCGCGCTGGGGTCAGAGAAACGGTGGAACTGGTCGAGCACCCGCTCGAGGCTCTTCTCGGGATTCCGACCCTCCTTCAACGCGACGGCGCACACGAGTGTGCTCGCGTCACGGCCGGCGACCAGGGTCGCACGGATGCTCTTGATGTCCGAACCGCGACTGGCCCAGGTCGGCACCGCCTCGATGGCGGAGCGAACGGCCCGTTCCAGCGCGCCATCTGCCGAATAGCCCCGTGGCAGCGACCAGGTGAGGTAGAGCATGGGCCCCTCCACCGGGGCCTGGATGGTCGTCAGCGGCTGCGCCGGTGGCACCGGCGGCAGGGGCGGGGCGTCCTTCGCCAGCCGCACCGGAGGGGCGACCGGCCCCGTGGCCGGCGCCTCGACGAAGGTTTTTGGCAACGTGGCACCGAAGACTTGGTGGATGGTGCTCAGGTCCACGTCGCCCGCCACGTAGAGGGTGACGTTGCTGGGGACGTAGTTCTTCGCGACGAACGCCTGAGCGTCCGCCAAGGAGATGTCCGCCAAGCTCCTGGGCGTGCCCATCACCGGGCGGAAGTACCGGTGCCCCTCGGGGTAAAGCAGGTCGTAGAGGCGCGCCTGGACGGCACTGGGTTCGCCTTGCTCGTCCCGACCGGCCAACTCTGCCTTCACCACGTCGCGCTCCAGGTCGAACAAACGCGGGTCCAGGCCGGCCAGGGGCCCCGCCAGCCGACCGCCTTCGATGACGAGGAGGTTGCGAAGCGCCTCCTTGGGACCGGCCACGGCATAGGTGGTCAGGTCATGGGTGGTAGCGCCGTTCCAACTCGAGGCCCCGGCAAAGTCCAACTGGTTGGCACGCTGAATCTTGCCGTCTGGCCTCGCCCGAGAAGTGAGGTGCTCGACGAGATGGGCAAGCCCCTCCTTCCCCACTGGGTCGTCGGCAGCGCCGGCGCCGAGGACAGTGACGACCACGACGACGGGTTTGCTATGGTCCTCCTCGATGACGATGCGCATGCCCGAAGGCAGCTCGATGCTTCCCAGCTTGTCGGTGCTTTCGCCAATGGAGACCGCGCTGGCTGGGCCCGCGCCCGCGCTTCCGCAAAGCAGCAGTCCAACGATGGCCAACAGTCGCCAGCGCCCAGACCGGCGCTCCCTGCCCCCGCTAGAGCAAACGCCTGGAACTCCGCCCCTCCGAAGCATCCCACCTCTCGTCCGCATGGGACTGAACGTAGACGCTTCACCTCCTTGGCGTCACCACCTTCGACCCCTTGCCGAAACCTGCGCCGGCGCCGCGTGCAGCTTCCGAGGCAGCGCCAGCGACTTCACCGGGCCCCAAGGCGGTGGCTAGCGTCCTGCGCCCGCCCGCCCCCCTACCTGGCGGCGCCGCCCTCTGCGCAGTCCGACGCCTCCGAGGAACAGCAGCGGCGCGAGGACCGCGTGGCCTCCTCCGGCCGTCGAGCAGCCGCCGACGATGCCGCTCCCCAAACCGCCAGCGCCGTTGTCGACCACGACATTGAGGGAGGCCGTGGCGCGGCCCCCGTCTGCATCCAGGGCCGTCACGTGAAGGATGTGGCTGGCGTTCGACACCGTCCGGGAGTCCCAGGTGGCGCTGGTGGCCGTCCCGACAAAGAACGGGGCGCTTGCGTCAACGGAAACCGAGAGGGCGGAAAGCACAGTGTTCGAGCCTGGCGCTGCCGTCACGGAGATGAGCGTCGAACCGGATACGGTCGCCCCGTTGGTGGGGCTGGTTATGGTCACGCTGGGCGCGGTGTCCACTTGCAGCAGGAGCGCGACCGAGTGGGTGGTGCTCCCGCTGGCCTGCACTACCAGCACCCCATCCTTGACGGGAGCCGCGCCCGGGTCCGCCGAGACGGTCAAACTTGCAGTGCTACCAACATTCACCGACGCGACATCAATGCTGGCGTGGACGCCCGGCGGCAGACTGGTCACCGACAGGGCGACGGCCAGGGGGCTGCCGCCGGTGACTCGGGTCAGGATAGGAATCGGCTGCGACGTGCCCCCGACCCCCAAGGACAGGGCATTCGGGCTCAGCGCGAGGGCGTAGTCGTCCGCCTCGTAGCGACTCGCGACGCAGGCTGCAACGTTGGGGTGGCTGGCGGGGCTCGCGTTCCACAGCGTGCGCGAAAACAACTGCTGGACGGCATAGCACCCGGTGGTGCCGGCGGTGCAGCCCGTCAAGCCCCCTGTACCGACGGTGTCCTCGTCCCCTTTGCACATGTCGCCAATTTCGCCCTGGCTCGGGGACGAATTGTCGTACCAGGCCAGCGGAAAGTCCGGACCGCTGGCAAGGCCGACGTCCGCGTCGGTGATGACCTCACCAATCTCGTGCGAGGTTGCGACGCAGGTGTTGTCGAAGTTCGTGCCGCCTCCGCACCCGGTCTGGCACCCGTTGGCGCCAAGGTCCGGAACGACGACGTAGAAGACACTTTGCTTCGCCGCGTTCTGGTACGTACCGTGGTAGGCGCAGTAGTTCTTGCAGGACACCTGATTCGGGTCGCTGATGCGGATGCTGGCTGGAAAGTGCATCACGTACAGCGTGTTCGCGTCGGGCGACGGCAGGTGGCCCTGGCTGACTTGCCAGTCGATTTCACCGGCCACGTCAGCGTCGGCCAGACAGGTGAGCGCGGCGTCCGGCGCAGCGCATGCGGGGTAATTCTTCGAAAGCGTGCCCAAGGTGTAGCTGCCGCCAAAGGTGCCACGGCCGATGACTTGCTGAGTTCCGGCCTGGCCCGAATGCGTTCCGGCCCCGGTCGAGATGTTGGTCGAGTACTCGCTAAGCCAGTCCATCCAGGCGCTGTCGGTCAGAGTTGAATAGAAGCCCGCCACACCGGACCGCACGTCGCCGGTGACCGAGGCACTCCAGAAGACCGCGTACACCTTGACGTTGGAGAGGACGTGGCCGCCGAAGTACTGCAGGTCGACGACACAGGCGATTGGCTTGTGGTTGCTGTCGACGCAAATCGGTGCCGTGCCGTCGGCGGTTTGGATGAGCGAGGAGGTGCCAGGGGTCGCCTGCTGCACATCCATGGACCCCTTGGGCTGGTAGTGCGGCTGGCCAAATCGCAACACCTCGGGAGCCGCAGGCGTCGCCATCAGCAGGGAGACGACCGTGACGAGGCGGAAGCGCATGCGGGACCCGGGCCTCAAGGTCGCCCCGGAGGGTAACCTTTCCTCGCCGCACCCGTCGACGCTAGCGGTCGCTGGCGGCCACGCCGCAGCCGTGCCGGTCGCCAAGCGGGCCCGGGCCGTGTGTTGCAGTCAGCGTCCTTCTACCACATTGGGACGCGGGCCCGAGGCGATGGCTACGCCGACATTTCGTGTGACGCTTCGCGCCTCCGTCAGGAAAGGGACTGGCAGCCGGCGTGCACGTCAGTACCCGGCTTGCCTGTTGCAGCCGACGCACGTGGGGTCGAGCGTCAGCCCCAGGGTGGAAACCCCATCCCTCAACTTTCCGGAGAACTGCACGTTTCGACGCCACACCTTTCTGTGGACGTCGTCGCCGCTACGGACCAAAGTCCGCGCAGCGCGTGCGGCTTGGCGGTGGCCGCCGGAAAGTCCAAGGGGGTGGGACATGAGTCGAGCCGTGAAGTCTCGTCGCGCGCGGTGGGGCGTTCCGATCCTCCTTCCCCTCCTTGTCGCCTCAAGCGCGCTCGCCCAGCCGTCCGGCCCGTTGTTTCCGTCGAGCATCGCCATCACCAACTATAACCGGGTGCTCGTCGGGGAACAGGAAGCACTGGAGGGAGGCGCATTCGTCGCGCGCGTCGGTTCGACGACATCCCCTTGGTACAACCCGGCGGGCATGGTGCTCTTGGAGAAGACCGCCATCGGCGGCAGCGCCACCGGGTATGAGGCCGACATCATCAGCCTACAAGGGCTATCCAACGGGGCCGGTGGCGGCGTCACTATCGCCCAGCTTCCTTCCTATTTCGGTGCGGTGCTGGCCGAGGACGTGCTGCATTCCCGCCTTTGGAGCATCGGCTTCTCGGTCTCCAAACCGGCGTCCTGGTCGCAGGGAATCCAGGCAGGGGCCGGCGGCGGGGAGCGGGCCTCGTACTCCTCGAACGTCAGCTTCTCGACCATCCTGCCGATGCTGTCCGTGGCAGTGGCTCCCGTCCCCTGCCTCCGCTTCGGAATCGGGGTCGGCGTGGCGCTCACGTCCCTCAGCGAGGTGCAGACGCTGTCCACGCAGCTGTTGAGCCCGACCGCGACTAACCCCACGTCGGCCAATGCTTTCCTCCGGACGCTCGATGCAAGCGGCTCCATCTGGAACCTCACCGGGAACTTGGGTGCGCAGTTCGACATCACGAAGAATCTGGTGGTCGGAGCGGTGCTCCGGTTCCCGGGCCTGAAACTCCTCTCGAGCGGTGGCCTCACTTACCAGGACGTCGAGAACAACGGGACTCCCTGGAGTCAGGTCTTCTTCAAGGACCGGAGCGCCACGTTCGACTACCGGCTGCCCACCGAAGTCGACTTCGGCCTCGGATGGCACTCCTCCGCATTCGGCCTCGAGCTGGACCTCCGCTGGCACTCCGAAGTGTCGGAGTATTTCATCCTAACGAGCCCAAATTCGGTGCAGACGGTGACGACGGCCGCCGACGGCACGACGCCGGTGGTGACCAACGCACCCTTCCCAGGCGTCAAGAATGGTTCGAAACAAGTCCTGAATTGGGCGGTTGGGGGGCATGTTTCTCTCAATGAGGCGTGGAGCTTGCACGCCGGCTTCTTCAGCGATTACTCCCCCGTCAATCAAAGCGGGGTGAACCTCTTCCGGCACCTGAGTATGTACGGCGTCACCCTCGGCGCCAGGGTGAAGGGCGAGCACCTCTCAGCCTCCTTCGGCCTCGGCTACAACTGGGGCACCTCAGCCACCTTCAACTTCCCGGACACGGTCACTGGGAATCTGGTTGCCACCAAGCTCGTCGTACAGAGCTTCCAGCTGCTCTACGCCATCACTTACAGTTTCTGAGCCGTCCGCTGCCGTCCAGCTCACGCAAACAGCGGACACGGGCTGAGTCAGCGGCGCAAATGCCCACCAGCTCGCCTCGCCACCCTGGACGCTCTTAGCAATCGACGAGCTTGCTCGGCGTAAATTTCGGGTCAGGAGGAGGAGTCGGATGCGTCCACGAGGGATGGTGCCCATCGTCGCCAGTCTCGCGGCCCTGACGGCCCACCTCCTCGGCAACCCCCACTACGGCTTCTTTCGGGACGAGCTGTACTTCATCGTGTGCGGGCGACACCCCGCCCTCGGCTACGTGGACCAGCCGCCGCTGGTGCCGCTGCTGTCGGCATTCTCGCAGGCTGGGGGGCCCTCGCTCTTCCTGTTGCGGGCCATCCCGGCCCTTTTCTCGGCCGCCTCCCTCTACGTCACCTGCTTGTTGGCACTGGAGCTCGGGGGTGGTGCGTTCGCTCAAGGACTTGCGGCACTGGTGGCTTTCCTCAGCCCGGTACTGATGAGCTTCGGCATGAAGGTGTCAACCGACACGCCCGGGCTCCTCCTCTGGCCGCTTGCTGCGCTTTTGCTCTTGCGGCTGGTCAAGGGGGCAGATGCGCGCGGCTGGCTCGCACTGGGCGCGGTCCTCGGGGTGGCCGCCGAGAGCAAGTACAGCGTTCTCTTCTTCGTCGTCGCGCTCCTCGCCGGCCTCCTCCTGACGCCGCAGCGGCGCGTGTTGTGGACACCGTGGCTTCTGGCCGGCATCGCCGTGGCGGTGTTCTTCGCCCTTCCCAACCTTCTTTGGCAGGCACAGCGAGGGTTCCCAATGTGGGAACTGCTCCAGAATGGCCAGCACGGCAAGAACGTCGTGCTGAGTCCCCTCGGCTTTCTCGGAACACAACTGCTCATCAACAGCCCCGTCCTGGCGCTGGTCTGGGTCCCGGGTCTCTTTTTGCTCTTGCGTCGACCCGAGGCGCGCTTTCTCGGCTTCGGCTACCTCATCTTGATGGGCGAGATGATTGTCCTGCACTCCAAGCACTACTACCCGGCGAATGTGTACCCCGTCGTTTTTGCTGCCGGTGGCGTTGCACTCGAGCGAGTGACTGCCGCCGTCCCTCGCCTCCGCGTGCCCCTCGTTGCCGGTCTCGTCGTGCTCGGCTCCGTTTTGGTGCCGTATACGCTGCCGGTGTTGCCCATCCGAAGTTTTCTCGCTTACCACGCCCGCGTCGCACCGCTCCTGCACCTGGACGCCGCCAAGACGGAGCACCAGCGAATGGGGCCGCTGCCTCAGGACTGGGCCGACATGCAGGGCTGGCCGGAGCTGGCCGACGTCGTGGCACGTGTCTACCGCGCCCTGCCGGAGGATGAGCGGGCCAGGGCGGCCATCCTTGCGGATAACTACGGGGAGGCGGCGGCCCTCGATTTCTTCGGCCACCCGCTTGGCTTGCCCCCCGTCATCTCAGGCCACAACCAGTACTGGCTGTGGGGCCCCCGCGGCTACGACGGCTCGGTGCTCATCGACGTGAACGCCAGCGTGGGAGATGACGCCAAGCTGTGTGAAACCGCCACCCTCGGGGGGACGTACGCCTCCCCACTGTCGATGCCCTACGAGAGTAAGTTCGACATCGTCATCTGTCGTGGCTTGAAGGTCCCGGTCGCCGCGTTTTGGACACGGCAGCGAATGTTCAGATGAACCACGGACTTCTCACGCTCACCGGCTCTCAGGGGCGCAGCGACGCCGTGTAGGCGGCAATGGAGACCATGTCGGCCAGGGTCAGCTTCACGACAACGGCCGTCATCAGCTGGCTGCCAGACCCGGCGCGTGCACCACTTTGGAAGTCGTAGAGTTGACGGACGAGGTAGCTCGGGGAACGGCCGGCAAGGGCCGGCGCCTTGCCGAAGCCCCTGAGGTCAGAGCCATGGCAGAGTGCACAGGGCACGGTGCGGCCTGAGCCTCCCCTCGTCACGAGGGCCTTTCCCTCTCTGAGGCTGCCCACCGGTGCGTACGCGACGAAGCCGGATTGGTCGTCGCGAAGCTCCGTCCGTTCCAGGTCCTCTGGCATCTCGACGATGCGCTGCCCAATCGGCTCTCGTCGAGGGGCACCGGTCGGAATCAACATCCAGCCCGACACGCGCGTTTCCGGGACCGTCTTCGTCTCGACCACGCGAATCCAGCGCCGCGGCTTCAAACCCGAGAAGTACTCGGCAGCTGTCCGGGTCTCCTCCTCGGTTGCCTTGGTTTCGTACGCAATCATGAAAGCAGTGGGCTTCGCCCTGGGTTCCGAACTCTTGCGCAGGCCATTTCGAAAGTCGGCCATCTGCTCGAGGATGTAGTCGACAGAAAGGCCCGCCAGGCTCGAGTTCTCCGGGCGGCCCAGCCCGTTGGGCAGGTGGCAGTAGCCGCAGGCGAAGACCTCCGGAGCCCTGCCCTGGCGGACGACGTGCGGCATCGCGGGGTGCGCCGCCGGATGCCAGTCCGGCACGTTGAAGAGGTCTCCAATCTGAGCAGCGGTGAAGCTGGCTTCGCTGCCGGGCACGCGCTTTGGCGCGTCGTTCGCCTCTTCGGTGCCGCCCTTGGAGGGCGCGCCGTCCTGGTCGACGGGATAGGCCCAGGAAGGCGGCGGTTCCCGGCCGGCCGGCGCGCCGCCCGCGGCCAAGCTGGCGGTGGGCCGCATCCCAGCAACCGCCGGCAGCACGGTCAACGTCCACGCCAGCAGTTTCCAGACCCGGAAACGGGCGGCGGTGCGGCGGCGTCCGACGCCCCTGTCACCCGCGTTCACGGCCATCCCTGTGCCCCCGTGCAACGTCCCCCAGTAGCCTGCCGTGGCTCTTGGCGGCCTTTCAGGCTTCTCAACCCTAGGCATGCGTGGCCTGCAGCCACCAACTGTCCAAGACCCTGCTGGAAGTGCCCGCGTCGGAGATGAATCTGGCCTGCAACTGCAATTCCCCGGGCGACGAGGCCGCACCTGCGCTAGTGTCGACGCCTGGTATTTTCTCCGGGAGGGACTGTGCTCTTCAAGAAGCTCTTTCAAGTGTTGGTTCTCGGGGGGGCTGTCGCTGGAACGGCCTCCGGCTGCGCACAACGGGCCGAGGCGCAGACGGCGCCGGCAAAGGGCTCCATGCGCGACGGCGGGCTAGCGACCGACGCTGGCGCGCACGACGAGGCGTCCGGCGGCGGCGTCAAGGGCTGGTAAGCGCTCACATCACCACCGAGGCGTAGTCAGTCCCTGCAGCACGTACAGGTAGCCGAGCGTCCGTTCGTAGTCGAAGGCGATGGTCCGGCCGTCGGGTGTGAGGTGGACCTGCGGAATGCGAGACACGCCCGTGGCGTCGCTCGGCGCAAGAGTGCGTTCCTCGAGTATTCGGCGGGTCCGAATGTCGTAGCGGAGCAGGCGACAGGGAATTCCTAGAGACCGGACCCAGAGCTCACCCTTCGTGGTCCAAACAGCAGGCACCACGCCCTTACCCAGGTCTGGCAAGGCGACGGGTGGGCCCCCGGCCAGGGGGAAGACCGTGACAATCTCGTCGAGAGCCATCGCGGCCACGAACTGGCTGTCCTGAGACACCTCGAAGAAATACTTGTGGACGGCAGTCTCTGAAATGCGCGTCGGGCGTCCACCCTCGCTCGCAACGCTGTAGAGCATGAACTGCTTCTCAGCCGTTGGACGCGCGGCGAACACCAGGTGCTTGTCGTCATGAAGCCACCGCACCCCAGCCACGTCGAATCCAGGAAGCGCGAGTGGTCTGGAAGCGCCTGGGCCAACGGGCAGCAGCGAGAGGGCGTCATGGTATTCGTCGGGGCGGGCCAACACCCATTTCATGTCGTGGGAGAGAGCGAGTGCATAGCCGGAGCCCAGCTTGAGCGGCAAGGAGCCGTCCGTCGATTCGATGAACGTGTGGAAGCCGTCCGTATAGGTGCTGAAGACGACCTGTCGGCCATCATCGGACAGGGCGCCGAGGAATACCCGGTCCGCCCAAGACAGCTGACGCTGGGGCTGCCCTTCTGCGGGCACAACGTTGAGGTCGCGTCGGGAATCCTGAGCATCGACGAGGACTGCGCCATCACGCGAGATGTCCTCGAGTCTCATTTCGTAGACGCCCTGGTACACGAGCCTCCAGCGCCCAGAGAGCTGAGCGGCCCAGAGCGCGTCCGTGGTCGAGGCCCACAGCTCCGCGCCGGACGGGGTCCAGGCCAGTCCAGTCAGGCCGCCGCCGTTGACCAGCCCAGGCACCGAGCGCAGCTTCCCACGCCGGTCGACCAGTACAAGCTCCGCCGGCGTCGCGGGACCTGCCGCGTGAAGGAAGGCCACAGTGCTTCCATCTGGAGAAATGCGCGGGTTTAGAATCCACCCAACCGTCTCGAAGAGGGGTGACCCCAGCGGATACTCGAGCTGACGTCTTCCCCCGACGAACCGCACCACGGCCAGCTCGCCCTGAGGCGACCAATCCGCGTACTCGACGTCTTCTGCAATCTCCCGGGCAGCACCGCCGGCAGCCGAGGCGACGGCCAGGGTCCCTCGCTCGACGGCGTCTACCAGCCGCGGGTGTAGCTGGACCGCCAGCTCTCCCTTGCCCGAAACACCCAGAAGCGCCGCGTCGCGCAGGCCCAAGGGTTGCGCATCGTTACTTCCGGCCGGCCGCGTGAAGACCTCGAGTCGTTGGCCGCTCCACGCTGCGCTGAAGACGACTCGCCCCTCGGAATTAAAGCGGCCAGCCGAGAGCCGTCCCCAGCGAAACGTTGCCATCTCGACAGCGGGCATCGGTGGCCGACTTCCGCGGCCCACCAGGTACGTGGCGGCTGCCAAGCCGAGGGCAGCGAGGGCTCCGACGGCCGGCAACAGCCAGCGCCGCCGTCGGCCAGGTTCCGCCGGAAGGGCGCGGGTGACGAGCGGCGTCAATGCGCCAGTTGGCGACCGAAGCTGTTCCAGATGGAAGGCCAGGTCCCGTGCTGAATGGAAACGCCGGCCGGGGTCCTTCTCGAGGCAGCGCTGCACCACCTGGGCGACTGGCGCCGGAATCGCGACGGGGAGCGGCTCGGGCTCAGCGTGCAGGATGGCGTACCCGCTCTCCACCACCGACTTGGCCGGGAAAGCCCGTCTGCCGCAGAGCATTTCGTACAGCACCGCGCCAAGGCTGAAGAAGTCCGTCCTGGCGTCGACCGGGTCGCCTCGCACTTGCTCCGGCGACATGTAGCCCGGGGTGCCCAGCACCATGCCCGTCCCGGTGCGTGCACCGGAGGGCGACGCCGTCTCGTCCATCAGGCCGTGAGGCGCTGCCTCGCGGGCCGCTTCGATGAGCTTGGCGATGCCAAAGTCGATGACCTTGACATGCCCATCTCGGGTGATGAAGACGTTTTCGGGCTTCAGGTCGCGGTGGACGATGCCGCGCTCGTGCGCCGCCGCCAGACCTTGCGCCATCTGTGCGGCCCAATCGAGCGCCAGCGGAACCGGAATCGGCCCCTTCGCAAGCCGCTCGCGCAGCGCCTCCCCTTGCAGGAGCTCCGTGACGAAGTACGGCTTTCCGTCCTGCAACCCGACGTCGTACAGGGCAACCACATTCGGATGGTTCAGTGAGCCGGCGAGTTGCGCCTCGCGCTCGAACCGCTCGAGGAGGTCGCCGTCTGCACTCAGTGCCTCGGACATGACCTTGACGGCCACGTCACGACCGAGGCGGGTGTCTCTTGCCCGGTAGACTTCCGCCATGCCGCCGGCACCGAGCAGGGAGATAACCTCGTAGGGGCCCACCCGGCTGCCCGCCGTCAGACGCATTGGTGGATGGGGGGTGCGTACCGCTTAGGCGGTCCGCTTCCCCCCACCTCCTTTCAAACCGTGCGAGCGGATTTCCCGCACACGGCTTTCCTGAGGTGGGTCGCGATGCAGCATGCACAGCTTGGGGTAGCGGACTGTTCCACGCAGTCGGTGCAGGCCCTTGGCTTCATATTCCTCGCGCGTCCAGCGAAGACGGTCCCCCGGCTTGGCATGGCGTCGATGGCGGCGCCACCGGTGCTGGTTCAGCCGTCGGACGACGTACTTGTCGAGTTGGAGGAATTTTCGGGCTGCATTTCCGGTGCGGAAGTAGTTGCCCCAGCCACGGAGTACGGGGTTCACGGCGTCGATGAGGACTCGGACGTCCTTCACCCCGTTACTCCGTGAGTCAGTCAGCTCTTTCACCCTTGTCCGTACACGCTTCATGCTTCGCGTCGAGGGCCAGCGTTGGAGATAGTAGCGACGAAGTCGCTGCTCCTCCCAGATTTTCCCCGACATCCGCATGTGCAAGTGACAGCCAAGGAAGTCGAAGCCTTCCTTTCCGTCGCTGAGGTCTACTTTCCGCGTCTTTTCCGGGTGCAGCGTCAGCTTCAGCCTCGCGAAGACAATTCGTACTCTTCGCTCGGCCTCTTCCACGTCCTCGCGGCGTCTGCAGAGCACCACGAAGTCATCCGCATAACGCACCAGCTTGCCGACACGGGCGCACTGGCGCTCCCATACGGAGTCGAGGAAGTGCAGGTAGATGTTGGAGAGCAGCGGGGAGATGACTCCTCCCTGCGGCGTACCCGAGACCGTCTCTGAGTACGTGCCCTCCTCCATGACACCCGCTCGAAGCCAACCACGCAGCAGCTTGAGGACCCGTCTGTCACTGACACGCTTCGAGACGCGCTCCATCAGAAGCACCTGGTCGATGCTTCCGAAGTAGTCGCGAATGTCCGCGTCCAGCACGTGTCGCCACCCGTCATTCACCTTTTCACGGATGGTTTCCAGTGCCTGCAACGTGCCAACGCGCGGCCGGAAGCCAAAGGACGAGACCAGAAAATCTGCCTCGAAAATTGGCTCCAGCACCAGCTTCGCCGCCATCTGCACGATGCGGTCCTTGACCGTCGGAATTCCCAGTGGCCGCTGCTTGCCGTCTGCCTTGGGGATGTACCGCCTCAGCACGGGAGGTGGTCGGTACTTGCCTGCGTGGAGGGTGTCATGAAGCTCACCCAGCAACTTCTCGACACCGTACTCCTCCACTGCCGCGAGCGTGACTCCATCCACACCCGCAGCACCCTTGTTGCGCTTCACTCGCTTCCACGCCTCCTCCAGGACGTCACTCCTGAAGAGTCGGTCGTACAACGCATGGAAACGACGTCCCTTCTGCTGCTTGGCTGCAACGTAAAGCTTCCGCTGAAGTTCTCGGACTTTGTCGTCCGGCTGTCGCCGGCCGGGGTGGTTGGGACCGCCTTCGCGGTCCATGCCCTCGCCCTTAGCTTCACCCGAAGCACCACCAAAGCAGGGGCCCTTCCCTCCGGTGGCGTTGTGCCGCACCACCCTCACCGGTACTACGGCCCCCTCGGACTCCCGCTGCACTCTCCCCGCTTTCACCTTCGGCTTATGCGGTGAGTCTTTGCCGGACGTCGGCTGCGCAGACGGGTCTCTCGTGTTCCGTACTGTTCCTTCAGCGCGTGCTGCTCCCTCTACCCCGCCGAGCTTTTCCCCCCATCCGGACTCCCGAGGGGAAAATGTGGCCTTCGCCGTGACGTGCTCGGCTCGGCGCTCGGATTGTTTCTGTGACGAGGCGGCAGGCTTCACTTCATGTTGCGGCCCGCGCTGTTGCCTCCCTCCCGCAGCTTTCGCCGCTGAGGGCTCTTGACACCAGGCTTCACCTATCGGCCTCTCGACCTCGGGTGCTGGTCTGCTACCGGGCTCTCCGGCGATTACCCGGGCGGAATTCTCATCCGCTGGAACGGTACGACATGGCACGCCCTCTTCGGCGGGGCTTCCCGTCGGACCTGCGGCTGTGCCGTCACGACGCACCACGCCAAGCAGCGTAGCCCAGCCCAGGCACCCGCGCCGGAAGTTCCGGCACTCCCACAATTTGCTGTTCGACCCCCTCAGCCCTACCCGTCCACCTATTTGTCGAGCGCCTCGATGGTGGCCGCCGACGCGGGTCGTTCCTTCTGTAGGCGCGCCGCGACGGTTTCGGCGCTGGTGAAGGCCCGGATGAAGTTCTCGCCCGCAAGCTTGCGCAGGTCCGTGTCCGACCAGCCTCGCCGGATGAGTTCGGCGAAGAGGTACGGGTAACGGCTCACGTCCTCGAGGCCCACCGGGCCGCCCGTGCCTGCGAAGTCACACCCGATGCCGACGTGGTCGACGCCGGCCACTTTGGCGACGTGCTCGATGTGGTCGGCGACCTGCGCAAGCGTGGCCTTGGGGGGCGGACCCGCGACGGCGGCCCGCTGGGCCTCCAGCTTGTTCATCTCTTCGATGGTGACTGCGCCTTGCATCGCCTTCTCAATCGGCCGGTACCATTCCGCGAGTTCCTCCGAAACGAAGGACGGGACGAAGGTCACCATGACCACGCCCCCGTTCTTTGGCATCCGCGCGAGCACTTCATCCGGGACGTTGCGCGGGTGGTTGGTCAGGGCCTTGCTGCTCGAATGAGAGAAAATGACTGGAGCTTCTGAGACGTCGAGGACCTGATTCATGACGGCTGGGGAGACGTGGCTGATGTCGACCAGCATGCCCAGACGGTTCATTTCACGAACGACCTCGCGGCCAAACGGCGTCAGCCCGCCATGCACCGGTTCATCGGTGGCGGAGTCGGCCCAGTCCGTGTTGCGACCGTGGGTCAACGTCATGTAGCGAATGCCGAGCTGGTAGTAAGCGCGGAGCGCTCCCAAACTGTTTTCCAAAGCCCGGCCGTTTTCCATCCCCAGGAAGGAGGCAATTTTTCCTGCGCGCTGCGCCGCTCGAATGTCCGCGGCCCGTGTGGCGAAGACGAGCACCTCAGGGTAGGCGGCAATCATTCGACGAGCGAGGTCAATCTGTTCGAGTTGCATACGAGCACTGCCGGTGGCGAGCGATGGAACCCAGACGCTCCAGAACTGCGCGGAGACGCCCCCAGCCCGAAGCCGTGCCAAGTCGGTCTCGTGCGGGCCGGGCTTGCGCAAGTCGTAGGCTTCGACCCTGCCAAGCGACTGGGCGTACTCGCGGATGAGCCAGACCGTGTCGTTGTGACCGTCCACGAGGGGTGTGCTTCGCAGCAACTCTCTGGCGTGATGCAGGCTCGCTTCGGTGGCGGCGGTGGGCGGTGCCGTGGTTGCCCCCGACGTCGCTAGGGTGAGGACGACCAGCAATAGGCAGTGCATTTCCACCTCGGCTTTTCGGCAAGGGAATCACCCGCGCGACGGACGTCCAGACGGCTCACCGGGTGCGCAGGCGTGGTTTTCTCGCAGCTTACGTCGCGGCCTGGCACGCAGCGACGCCCGAGAGGACCGGCCCCGTCGTCCCCCCATCGGAAGTCGGGGACGAAGGAGACGTCCGGGCCGCAGTAGGAAGGGCTGTACGGGCCGACGACGGGTGGGCCGGCGGGTGAGTTAGTCGAGTTCCAGCGGCCGGTAGTTCCCGCTCGGGTCCAAGACGGTGCCCCACACCTTGTGCGACCCCTGGTGCTCGAGGGGACCAAAGGACACCTGGGTGCCCAAGCCAACGTCGAGGCTCTGGATGGTTTCCAGCGCGCGGACCATGTTTTCGGTCGTGACGGTGCGTCCGGAGCGCCGCAGCCCTTCCAGCAACAGGTTTCCGACCACGTAGCCTTCCAGCGAGCCGAAATCAGGCTTCTCGGCAGAGGCGTACCGTGCGAGCGCCTGCTGGTAACGCAGCACCGCGCTGGAATGCGACGTGGGTATCGGGACGGCTTGGGTGACGATGACGCCACCTGGGAATCTCGGACCGAGGGGAAGTAATTCCTCGGCCAGCGCCTGGCTGCCAACGAGGGAGGTGCCCGCGAAAACCATCTGCGGTCGCTGGGCCCAGACACGCTCGATGAAGCGGGCCGCCGCACGGTAACTGGCCACCATCACCACCGCCCGGACGCGCTCCCGGCGCTCGAGCACCTGCGCGACGGCGCTTCTGACGTCGGTTGTGTTGCGCCGGTAGGTCACCTTGAGAACGGCTCGCACCTCCGGGTATCGCGCCAGAGCCTCAGCGACGCCGAGGTACCCAGCGTCCCCGAAGCTGTCTTCCTGTGCGAAGACGGCAATCTGCTCGGGCCGCAGTCGGCGCATCTCCACCAGGTAGTGAACGATGGCGGCCGTCTCTTCCGCCACACTCACTCGGTAGTTGAAGACATTTCGGTCAGGCGGGGTTTTGCGCAGGGAGGATGCTCCACTCGACGCTCCAAAGAGGAGCATGTTTCGCCCCAACGCATAGGGCAGCGCTGCCACGGGGCTGCCAACGTTGCCGACGAAGCCAAAGACGCCCTTGTCCTCGGCGAGTTGGCGCACGGCCTCACGGGTGCGCGTGGGCTCATAACCGTCATCGACCGTCACCAGCCGGACGGTACGGCCGTGAATCCCGCCCTCCGCGTTGACCGCAGCAAACGCCGTCTCCAGACCCAGCTTCATCTGCCGACCGAGTTCCTTGGACGGCCCACTCAGCGGCGCGGCCATCCCAAACGTCACCTCGGTGTCCGTCACCCCGGCGGGCATCCGCCGGGACGGAGTGGATGACGAGAGGGTCGGGCTTGCCGGCGCCAGCTCCGCGCCAGCCTCCTCCCCCACCAGCTTTCCGACGGCGACGGCCAGCGCTCCGCCGACAACCAGCGCCCCGCCGAATGCCAGAAACCAGCGTCCGAAGGGTCCCGGGACAAACTCCCGCGAAAGGCGCGGCAGGGGCTCGGTGAGCGGTCCCTGCGCCCCACTGGGCACTGCAGGAAAGTCGCGACGTGACGGAACCACCAGGCCCGGACCGGCCATCGGCGTACGTCGAACGGCAGCACCGTCTGGTCCGCCGAGCGGGGCCGGCGGCACCAAAACGGTGGGCCGAGATTCACGGAGCGCTGTGGAGGAGTCCTGGCGCTCTGGTCCCCGCGCCTCCGGAAGAACGAGGGTTCGCCAAGGCTCGTGGACGGTCCGGCGCTGACTCCGGGCACCGAGTTCAACTTGGAACGCACCGTCGTTGAGCCGACGCATCGCGGTACGGACGGCTTCCGCGCCCTCGCACCCGTCGAAGCGGGCATCGACAACCCGGCCCCCCTCGACAAAAAACTTGCCAATGGGCTTCTCGCTGCCTCGGTCACCGGCGGTGACAGAGACGGCTGCCGTCTGCTTGCTCACACAGTAGAACTCGAGCAGGTCCGCGAACTGAACTTCCCTGAAATTGCCAGCGAGTGACACGGTTTGCGCGGCTCCTCGGCCTGGTGAACCCTCGCGCACTGGCGCTCCGCCCGCGCCAAAGCAGTTTAGGGAGGCCTCGAGGGCCGGCAAGTTTTCAGCCACAGGGTTGTAGCGGTCACCGGCCGGCCGGCCCCAGGCTCCACAGCTCCCCTAACCCCCGCTTTCTTCACGGCGAACCGGTCGCAAGCCCTGCAGCAGACCGCTTTGCATTCCGCACTGGACGCACCGCGCACGGAACACCTGGGCGATGGCCCTGGTCACCCTGCCCCCCACAGCGACGCTCGTCGTCTTGGACGTGACCTGCCTCGAGGTGGCCGCGCGAGGCGTCTACGACGGCCGTCGACTCGACAGTGGAGCGAGAGGTCGGCGGCACCTGGCGAGATGCAGAGAAGGTCGGCCATGTCGCTCGGCCACCTGAGCTGCGGCGTCCGCCTGGGGCGTCGTCCTTCCGAAACAGCGGGATGATGTCGACTCGGTCCGTCCCGTTCAGGCGGTCGAGGGACTTCTCCAGCGCGGCGATGCGAGCGTCGAGGTCGAGGGGCATTCCTGCGGCCGAGTGCGACCAGCGGCCCTCCAAAGTACAACCAGCGTCGGGACCTGGCCCCGCCGCCAATGGAAACTCGTGACGCAGAGGTCCGCCGGGGGAGGACATAGGCACCAAGACGGGGACCCTCAACTCGGCGAGGTGACCCGGGTTCCGCCAGCCTGTTTTGCTTTGCTCGCCGCGCCCGCCAGACGATGGACCAATTCCGTATCTCGGGCGAGTTCAGCCGCCTCCCCGGTATATACGACCCGACCGTCATCTAACACATACGCCCGGTCAGCGATCGAGAGGGAGAGCGGGGCGTTCTGCTCGACCAAGAGCACCGAAAGACCTTCGTCGCGCATGCGACGCACCACCTGGATCACCTCTCGGACGATGAGAGGCGCTAGGCCCTGGGAAGGTTCATCGAGGAGCACAAGCCGCGGGTTCAGAAGGAGCGGACGCCCGATGGCTAACATTTCCTGCTCGCCCCCCGACAACTGCCCGGCAAGCTGCATCCGCCGCACTGCGAGCTGCGGAAAGAGCGCGAAGACCCGTTCCAGCGTCCACGGGCCCGGCCGCCCTCGGGGGACCTTGAGGTTTTCGAGGACGGTGAGACCGGCGAAGATTTTGCGGCCTTCAGGCGCGTAACCAGTGCCAAGCTGCGCAATTCGATGTGCGGGCCAATGGGTCGTTCGATGGCCGAGAATCTCGATGAATCCGGCGTGTGGCGGTGTTAGCCCCATAAGACTGCGCATCAACGTCGTCTTGCCCGCACCGTTGCGCCCGAGCACCGTGACAATTTCCCCTTGGTTCACGTGCAGGGAAACGCCGTGCAAGATATGGCTCTTGCCGTAGTAGGTGTGGATACCCTCGACCTTCAGAGCAACAGTCACCCCGCGTCTCCCAGATAGGCTGCGCGAACCCGCTCGTTCGCGGAGATTTCTTCGGGTGGCCCTTCCGCAATCGTACGGCCCTGGTCGAGCACAGTGATGCGTTGGGCAATCCCAAAGACAATATCCATATCGTGTTCGATGAAGAGGATGCTCAAGCCGAATTCTGTGTGCAACCGACGGACGAGTCCGACCATGTGCTCCGTCTCAGCATCGCTCATTCCGGCTGTGGGTTCGTCGAGAAGTAAGAGCCGCGGCTTCATGCAGAGAGCCAAGGCGATCTCGACCGAGCGCTGGTCGCCGTGTGCCAGCTCGCCCACCACGCGGTTCGCCTTACCGGTCAGGTCTACCGCCTCCATGACCTCGGCCACCCGATGATCGACCGCCGCTCGGTCGCTTCGCCGGAGCCATGGCTGACGATTGACGCCGCTTGCCGCTTCGACAGCGACCCGGATGCTCTCAAACACACTCAGGTCGGGAAATACTTCGGTGATCTGGAAGGTCCGGACGATGCCCCGAGCGACCCGCCCGACAACAGTGCTGCGACTGATGTTCTCCCCGTCGAACCAGATTTCGCCGGCGGTGGCAGGGAAGAATCCGCTGATGAGGTTGAAGAACGTCGTCTTACCAGCGCCGTTCTGCCCGATCACAGCGCGGAGCTCCCCCCGCGACATCCCGAAGGATACGTCGTCGACCGCACGGAGCGCGCCGAAGTGCCGGCTGACGTGCTCAAGACGCAGCAGTTCGGTGCTGTCTGTAGAGGCGGACCCGTCGGCTCGAGGAAGCGGGCCGCGTTCGGGCGTTTCCAAGTTCACGCCGACCTCGTGCCACGGGCGAGCATGCCAAGCAGTCCCTTCGGAAACAGAAGCACGATCCCAATGAAGATCAGCCCGATGAAGGTCATCCAATTGCCTGTAATGCTCGAGAGATAATCCTGGGCCACCACGAAAATCGCCGTGCCCACCAGCGGCCCCCAAAAATTTCGCATGCCACCGAGCACGATCATCATCACGAAGTTACCAGAAAGGATCCAGTGCAGGTCCTGAGGCGAGGTGAAGTTGAACAGCAGGGCGTTCAGGGTCCCCGCGAGCCCGGTAATCAGACCAGCGATGGCAAACGAGGCCCACACGTAGAGATCCGTCCGAACTCCAAGAAACTCCATCCGCCGCCGATTTTCCCGGATGGCCACCCAGGTGTGGCCTAAGGGCGAGTTGAGCACCGAGCGCATTATGACCACGCCCACCGCAAAACAAAACAGTACGAGATAATAGAAACGGGTCTGGTCGAGGGCGACCGTGACGGCGCCGAAGTGAAGAGGCTGCCGTTCGAAACCGGCCAGCCCGTCCTCACCGCCGGTCACATTGTCCCAACGGACCGCTACGAAATAGAAGAGTTGACCAATGGCGATGGTAATCATCGCGAAGTAGATACCCCGCCGACGCATCACCAGAGGCCCCAAAATGGCTGCTGCCAATCCCCCGGCAAGAGTGCCGACAACGATGGCGAGGGGTGTACTTGGTGCGATGTACTTGAGTGTCATGCCAGCGCCGTACCCGCCGATGCCGAAGTAGGCTGCCTGGCCGAACGAGAGGCCCCCAGTGAAGCCAAATAAAATATTGAGTCCCATCGTCGCGAGTCCGTAAATGAGAATCTTCGAGCCGAGCGCGGAATAGCTTCCCACCAAGGGAATCCACCACGGCAAGCTCAAGAGCACCGCCCCAAGCAGGACGACCATTACGTAGCGCCGGTCATCCCAGGCGAGCCGGAATTTCATTCGAACAAACCCTCTTTGCCCATCAGCCCGCGAGGCCTGATCACCAGGACGATGAGCATGAGGAGATACATCACTGCCTCGCTGGCTGCGGGGTAGTAGGTCGTCGTGATTCCTGCGGCTAGGCCAATCAGCAATCCTCCAAGCACCGCTCCCCCAGACTCCCGACTCCGCCCACGATGACGGCGACGAAGCTCGGCATCAGCAGGCTGTCGCCCATGGGCGGCGTGAGGCCAAGAATTCCGGCCGCCAGCGCCCCAGCCAGCCCAGCGAAGAAGCAACCGATTCCAAAGTTCAGGGCACGGAGTCGGTAAATGTTCACGCCGAGGGTGGCGACAGTCTCAAGATCCCGCGTCCCCGCGCGAATGCGAATGCCGACGAGTGTATAGCGGAGCAGTGAGTACAAGCCGACGCTGACGGCCGTCGTTATCGCGATGATGACCACACGGTAGCCGGTGATGAAGAACAAGGTCGAGTTCAGCGGCCGGTCGAGAGCTTCGGGCACGGCAGATGGCAACCCCTGCGCACCCCAGATGGTCCGCGTGAGATCCTGAATGATGAGGGCCAAGCCGAACGTCAGCAGCAAGCTGTAGAGCGGGTCAGCGCGGTTGTAGAGCTTTCGGATTAACGTCTGCTCGACGGCCAGCCCGAGGACTCCCGCCAGAAGCGGGCCCGCCACCAGCGCGCCCCAGAAGCCGAGGTAGGGAGTGAGGGTGAACGCAAGGTACCCGCCAATGACCAGGAAACCCCCGTGCGCCATGTTGATGACCGAGTTGAGGCTGAGAATCAAAGCAAGACCGAGTGCCATGAGCGCGTAGAAGACCCCTTGAATTAGGCCGTTGAACGCATTGAATAGCAGCAGTTCCATGAGGTCTCTTTCTCGGCATTGCGCTTCAGCCGCACGTGCGCGAGGTGGTTAGCGGAGCGCCCGCGATCGCCGTGCTCGACAGGGGTTGACCGCGAACGCGCTGGCGCGGATGCCTATGCCGCCGCCAGCGCGCCTGCACACCGTGCCTGGCTGCCTCACGCCGGGTAGTCGAGTTTACAACCGGTCTCCGCTGCGGGGAGGGCGACTTCGTCTCCAGCTATAATCTGCGAGACCTTGAAGACATCCGGGTAGGTGCCAGTGGGGATGGCCTCACCGGGAAACTCGCTGGACATCAGCTGATGATCGGCTGCTCTAAAATAGACACGGTGGGGTTGCAGCTTCACTTCGGGCGGTAGTTCCAGGCCCTCCAGAGCGCGCGCCACCTTGACCCCATCCAGGGACTTCGCGCGGGCCACGCCCAGCCCGAGCGAATGGAGTGCGGCGTAGCCGAACCAGGTTCGCGCACTCGGGTAAGAGCCATCGGGGAACGCCTTGCGGTAAGACGCTACCCACTCCTTGACGTGCGGGGTGTTCGGCTGGTCCCACCACCATTCCAGGGTAGCCCAGCCCGTCTTCGCCTCCGGCGGGAGGGCCCGCAGCACCTCCAGCTCGCTCAGGCCCCCACCGATGGCGAATTTCTTGAAGAGTCCGAACTGGGCGGCCTGCTTCAGCGAGTTGATGCGATCCTGGCCGTCGGTGAGATTGATGAGAACGTCCGGATTCGTCGAGGCCGCCTTAATCAAGTAGGACGAAAAATCGGTGGTCCCTAGCGGCGAGAGTGAGTTGCCGAGGTCTGTGCCGCCAAGCTTTTTGAGAATCGTCACGTATGAGTCGTGCAGGGTATGGCCGAAGGCGTAGTCCGGTGTCAGGAAGTACCACTTCCCTCCGAACTTCTTGTAGAGCGTGCCGGCCAGTCCGGCGGCCAGCATGTACGTGGTGGTGCAGATGCGAAATGTGCTCCAGTGGCACTGCGATCCCGTAACCGGGTCGGTACGCCCGCCCGCCACCATGAAAATCATTCCCTGTTGGTGGGCGACCTGGCTGACCGAGAGTGACGCTGCGGACGAGACGGTCCCCGTGAGAAACGAGACCTTGTCCTGGTCGATCAGCTTGTGCGCCTTCTGTGCCGAAAGCCCCGCATTGCTGGCGTTATCTTCGATGACAAGCTCAACTTCCCGGCCCAGCAAGCCACCTTTGGCATTGATTTCCGCGACCGCCATCTTGGCCCCGCGAGACTGGCTTTCGCCCTCCGCCGCGTAGTTTCCGGTCAAGGGGTCGATATCGCCGATTTTGATTGGCTGCTCGCCACGACCGTAAGCGAGAAAAGCCGGCGCGCCCACGACCAAAGCTCCGGCCCCGAGTCCTGCGTTGAGTACGGCCCGTCGACTGATTTTGGTACCCATCGTGCCCTCCTTCCGCTGCGAGAGATGTCGTCGGTGAGTGGTTCCGGTGGAGATGCCCCAGACTTAGGCACGTCTGGATTCGGAGTCTATGTCAGCTGGCGCGACCAACCGGGCACGCGCCACTTTAGGGTCCTTCTTAGCAACTTCGACTGCCTAGCTTCTCGAGGCGAAAACAACATGCTCCCGCACCCTCCACTTTCCAAGCTGCGCGTTGAGCGCCTCCTTCAGACGACGCGGCATGTCATTCCTCATCTATGAAGCACCCCCGGAAGGCTGTTGAAGACGTTCACTGCAGGACGAGGCTAGGCGGCTACAAATGGGGCGCGCCGCCGCAAACAGGCCTTCGACGAGTCGATGACTAGCTCCAACTACGCCGCCCTGACTGCCCGTGTGTTCAAGACGGGGCTTGGGGCGGCTTTTCGAGAACCACCGCTCTACCCGCCTGCATTGCGCACGCCCTCCCGCCGAGGACGGCCTTCGTCAGTGATGCGAGTCGAAAGGTCGACGAGGTCCATCGCCGACGCCGTCCATCTGCCGCGAGACTTGTCTCAGAGTCGGCATGGTCCGCCTGATGCGGCGTGGTTGCCTCCAAACATCCACCAGGATGCAAAGATGCAAACCCCGCCCCCTGGCACAAAAAACCCCACCTCCAGGCACTGCTGAAGGCGGGGGCTTAGCTCTGTCGGGGCGACAGGATTTGAACCTGCGACCACTTGCACCCCAAGCAAGTGCGCTACCAGGCTGCGCTACGCCCCGGGGGACTGCGTCAGCACTCTACTGCGTGGAAAGCGGGGCCCTCCCCTTACCGGCCGTCCCGACCGCGGTCAAGCCGGTCAGACGTCCGACGGGTCGCCCCCTCATCATGGTCTGACGAGGGGGTGCCCGGCACGGGAGGCACGTACCCGTCGTTGAGGGCGCTCTTCAGCACCTGGCTCGGGCGAAACGTCAGGACGCGACGTGCGGAGATTTCAATCTCCTTGCCGGTCTGCGGATTGCGGCCGACCCGCGCATTCTTCTGGCGCACCTGGAAGTTGCCGAAGCCGGAAACCTTGATGCGGTCTCCTCGCTCGAGCGTCTCCTTAAGGGTGTCGAACACCAGCTCGACAATCTCAGCGGACTCCTTCTTGGAGAAGCCCACCCGCTCGTAAACCCCTTCGATGATGTCCGCCTTCGTCATGCACCCCCCACTGTGCCGAAAGGTCCCAGAACCTGTCAACCCAGCGACCTCACTGACCTTTTGGGCGAGCCAGACCTACCTCATCCCCGTCAGGTCCGGAGCTCCGCCCCCAGGCGGCGGTTGACCTCCTCGACAATGTGCGCGTGCGCCGCTTGCACCTCGTCGTCCTTCAGCGTGCGGTCCGGCGCCCGGTAGCGAAGCGCAAAGGCCAGGTTCTTCCGCCCCGGTGGCAGCGGCTTGCCGACATAGACGTCGAAGACGAGCACCTCCTCCACCAACGGCTCACCCACCTCCTGGATGACGGCACGGATGTCCTCGGCGCGCTCTGTCTCGGGCACCACCACGGCCAAATCGCGCAGAACCGGCTGGAAATCGGTTCAAGGAGCGCAGCCGCGGGACGACGTCCGCCACCCGCACCAGGGCCTCGAGGTCCAGTTCGAAGAGTTGGACGCCCCTCGGCAGTTCCAGGGCCCGGGCCACTGCTGGATGTAGCTCGCCCACCGTCCCCAGGACCGTCTCCCCACCGACGAGGGAGGCGGAGGCCCGAGGGTGGTACGGGGCCCGACGGATGAGGCGCGCCGAGGGCGTCGGCGCGCCGAGGGCCCGCAGCACCGCCTCGACCGCCCCCTTGGCGTCGTAGAAGTCGTTCACGGCCTCCCCCGCGGACCAGCCCCGCGGAAGTCGGCGGCCCCACAGCAGGCCGCCGACGCGCACTGGCTCCCGCGCCACCGGGCGCAGCCCAACGCCTCCCTCCGGGTCCGGCAAGTAGACGCGCCCCAACTCGTACAGCCGCACGCTCTCCTGGCCCTGGCGGAGGTTGTGGGCCAGATTGGGAAGAAGGCTCGCGAACAGCGACGTCCGCATGACCGACTGCTGCGGGCTGAGTGGGTTCTTCAGCGTCACCGCTTCGACGGGCGTGCCGACTTCCTCCAACGGCCGCTCCGTCACCTGCGGCAACAGGACCGGGTCCACGAAGCTGTAATTCACCACCTCGTCAAAGCCCGCGCCTGCCAGGGCATTGCGCACCCGCCGCTCGACTTCCGCGGTCACCGGCTCCGGCTCCAGGCTCGCTGAGCGGCGGGAAGCACCGCCGGGATGTGCTCGTAACCCCGGATCCGGGCGACCTCCTCCACCAGGTCCTCGGGGCGGGACAGTCCACTCGCCTGGCGCCAGCCCGGGACGCGCCGCGACCGCGCTTGTCGGCGACGAAGCCGAGCGACGAGAGAATGCGCGCTGCACCTCGGCCCCGCGACGGCAGCCCCCAGCAGCCCGTCCACCTGTCCCGTCGCCAGGCGAACGACGCGCGGCTGCGCGGGGCGCGGGTAGACGTCGATGCGCCCACGGCGGACGGTGCCGCCGGCCAGCTCGGCCATCAGCGCTGCCGCGTGGTCCAGCACCGGCCGGGCCCGCCGCGACGTCCACGCCCCGCTCGAAGCGGTGGGACGCCTCGGTGTGCAGCTGGTGGCGACGGGCCATCCTCCGCACCGTCACCGGGTCCCAGTTGGCGCCCTCCAGAAGCACCCGCCGCGTCCCTTGGGACCCTCGGTCTCCGCGCCGCCGAACGTGCCGGCGAGGGCCTTGGGGCGCTCAGCGTCCACACCACCAGGTCCTCCGGCGAACAGGGCTCGGCTCCTTACCGTCGAGCGTGGTGAGCGGTTCTCCCGGCCGCGCGCGCCGGACGACAAGCTGCGCTCCGGTCAGCCGGTCGAGGTCGAAGGCGTGCAGTGGCTGGCCGATCTCGAGCATCACGTAGTTGGTGATGTCCACCACGTTG
The DNA here is from genome assembly GCA_963711265.1 of uncultured delta proteobacterium. Classification (GTDB taxonomy): domain Bacteria; phylum Myxococcota; class Myxococcia; order Myxococcales; family Myxococcaceae; genus JADGRA01. Next base: position 85,385 of record CAVQDL010000010.1, on the reverse strand, counting down.
TTGATGCTCCGCAAGCCGCAGGCCTGAAGCCTCCGCACCAGCCACTCCGGCGATGGTCCGATGGTGATGCCTTCCACCACTCGGGCGGCAAAGCGCCGGCAGCCCACCGCGTCATCGACGCGCACCCGGGCCGCGGCGTGCACGTCCTCGGACGTCTCGGGGACCTCGGGCGCCTTGTGGCGAAGCGCCTGGCCGGTGAGGACGGACACCTCGCGCGCCACGCCAAGGTGACTGAGGGCATCCCCCCGGTTCGGGGTGACGTTCATCTCCAGGACGGCGTCGTCGAGACCGAGGGCCTCCGCGAGGGGCGTCCCCGGGGTCAACTTGCCCGGCAGCAACAGGAGGCCCGCGGCGTCGTCGGCCAGGCCCAGCTCCCGGGCGGAACAGAGCATCCCTTCGCTGTCGACGCCCCGGAGGGTGGCCCGGGCGATTTTCGTCCCGTCGGGAAGCACCGTGCCGACGGTGGCCAGGGGTACCAGGTCGCCCACCTGGAAGTTCTTCGCTCCACACACGACCTGCAGCTGGCCGGCGCCAGAGTCGACCTGCGTCACCGACAGCTTGCTAGCGTCCGGATGGGGGCCGGCCGCGATGATGCGCGCCACCACCACCCCGGCCAGCCTGGCGCCCGGGAAATCCACCGCCTCGACCTCCAGCCCGGCGAAAGTGAGCTGCCGTGCCAGAGCGTCCGCCGGCGGCAGCGTCGCGAGGAGGTCGAGGAGCCAGTTGCGCGAGACTCTCATGGTCAGAACTGTTCCAGGAAACGGATGTCGTTCTCGAAGAGGCTGCGGATGTCGTCCAGGCCATGGCGGAGCATCGCGATTCTCTCCACGCCCATACCCCAGGCGAAGCCAGTCAGCTGAGAGGCGTCGTACCCGCCGGCGGTCAGGACGTTGGGGTGAACCATGCCGCAGCCGAGAATCTCGAGCCAGCCGGTGAATTTGCAGACCCGACACCCCTTGCCAGCGCACGTACCGCAGCTGACGTCCATCTCGGCCGAGGGCTCGGTGAATTGAAAATAGGATGGCCTGAAGCGCGTCTTGCGGTCCGCACCGAAGAAGCTGGTGACGAAGGCCGTCAGCGTCCCCTTCAGGTCGGCGAAGGTAATACCGCGGTCCACCAGCAGGCCTTCAATCTGGTGGAACATGGGTGTGTGGGTGGCGTCCGAGTCCACCCGGTAGGCTTTTCCAGGCACCACAATGCGCAACGGGGCCGGCCGGCTGCGCATCGCTCGAATCTGTCCGGGCGAGGTGTGGGTCCGAAGCAGGACCTGGTCCGCCGGCGCCTTTGACCAGGGGGCGTCGACGTAAAAGGTGTCCTGCATGTCCCGCGCCGGGTGGTCGGCCGGGATGTTGAGGGCCTCGAAATTGAGCGCGTCGAGCTCGACTTCTGGCCCGGTGAAGACGTCGAAGCCGAGGCGCTGAAAGCTGCGGATGACCTCTTCGAGGGTGCGTGAAACGAGGTGCCGGTGGCCGAGGGGCTGCTGTCGGCCCGGCAGCGTGACGTCCAGCGGTGGGCCGGCGAGTTCTGCCTGCAGAGCCGCTTCCTCGACCGTCCGCACGGCCCCGGCCAGCAGCGCCTCGAGCTCGGCCTTCACCCGGTTGGCGACCTCGCCGACGCTGCGCCGGTCCTCGGGGCTCAGCTTGCCCATTCCGCCCAGCACCTGGGCCAGCTCGCCCTTGCGGCCGAGGTAGCGGACGCGCAGCGTCTCCACCTGGGCCGCGTCGGCAGCCCGGCGGACCTCCTCCCGCGCGCTCCTCAGCAGTCCCTCAAGCCGGTCCCGCATCTGCCCCTCTCCCTACAAACGAAAAGGGCCACCCCGGGGGCAGCCCTGTTCGGTTCCGAGCCCCGTGGCTTCCCGACCGGGGAGTGCCCTGGTGCCTGTAGTTGCCGTCAGGCCGCCGCGATCTTCGCAATCGCGGCAAAGCCCGCCGGGTCCGCCACGGCGATGTCCGCCAGCACCTTGCGGTCCAGAGCCACCTTCGCCTTGGACAGCGCGGCGATGAACTTCGAGTAGCTCACGCCGGACAGGCGGGCCGCGGCGTTGATGCGCACAATCCACAACGCCCGGAAGTCGCGCTTCTTTCGAGCACGGTCGCGGCTGGCGTAGTCCAGGGCCCGCTGCACCGCCTGGTTGGCCCGCTTGAAGCAATTCTTTCGCCGCCCACGAAACCCCTTGGCCAGCTTGAGTACCCGGTTGCGGCGACGGCGCGCCTTGAAGCCTCTCTTGACTCTCATTCCCTCGTAACTCCCTCGTCGCCGTCAGCCCCCGTAGGGGAACAGCTCCTTGATGACCTTCTTCGCGTCCATGTCACGCAGGTGCCCGGTGCCGCGGTGCCGACGGTCCTGTCCAGAGCTCTTCGCGTGGGTGAAGAGGTGCTTACCGAAGGCCTTGGCGAACTTCACCTTGCCCGACTTTTTCACCTGGAAGCGCTTTTTCGCGCCGCTGCGTGTCTTCAACTTCGGCATTGCCGATGTCCTTCCCGTCAATTCTATCCCGGCTCGGCCGGGGCCTTGACCGTCTCTCTGGCGAGAGCCGGCACGTTTTCCTTCTTCTCCGACGTCTCGTCGTCGTCTTCTGTCGTCCCGTCCTTCTTGGCCGCCGCCTTCGCTGCGGCGGCTGCGTTCTGACGAGCCAGGTCGCGGGCCCGCTGCGCCACTTTGGCGTTGGGGGCGAGGATCATGAACATCTGCCGACCCTCCATCCGCGGCACTTGCTCGACGACTCCGACGTCCTTCACGTCCTTGACGACGTCGTCGAGAATCTGCTGGCCAATCTCCTTGTGCGTAATCTCGCGCCCGCGGAACATGATGGTAATGCGCGCCTTGTTCCCCTCTTCGAGGAAGCGTTTCACGTTGCGGACCTTGAATTCGTAGTCGTGTTCCTCGGTCTTCGGCCGGAGCTTCACTTCCTTCAGGTGGACCACGACCTGCTTCTTCTTCGCCTCCGAGGCTCTCTTCTTCTCCTCGTACTTGAAGCGGCCGTAATCCATGATCTTGCAGACCGGAGGCTTGGCCATCGGGTTGACCTCGACGAGGTCCATCCCGGTTTCGTTGGCCTTCTCCAGCGCTGCTTCGATCGTCAGGACACCCAGCTGTTCACCGGCCGCACCGACGACGCGGACTTCGCGTGCACGGATGCGGCGATTGGTTCTCTGGTCACGAGCGATGTGAGTCGACCTCCAGCCTGGGTAGACCCCTCCCCTAGCACCGGAGGGGCCGAAAAAGAGGGCGCAAAATACCCGCCCGACGCTCCAAGTCAAGCCACCCCGGCCTCCGAGGAGCCGGGCGGGCTCCCCGGGGGCCCCTTCACTGCCCTTTCGTGGCTGCCGGAGGCGTCCGGGGCGCGAGGATGGCCGAGAGCAAGTCCCCTCGCCCGGGCAGCTTCTCCAGGTGGGGGTAGCGCGCTCCCCCGGTGTACTCCAGCGGGTAGGTCCGGAATGTCTCCGCGTTTTCGACCAGCAGCTGCATCGGCTCGGTGGAGCTCCGGGCCACGGCCATCCGCAGCCGCTCCTCGGAGAACTTCCGTCCGTTGACGGCCACCAGACGCATGGCCGGACCGAGGCCCGCCCGAAACGCTGGGGAGTCCGGCACCACGTCGATGAGGGCTCCGACGCTGCCCTCGCGGAGGTCGACGATCAGCCCGATGGCCGCGCGTAAGTCCATGTTCTTGTCCCGGCTCTCCCGCGCGCGCTGAAGCGGCGTGCGCTCCGGTGCGTAGGCCAGCTTCCAGCCCGATGCAGCCAGGCCCGCCAGGGGCGCCTCCGGGCTGAGAGCGTTCAGGCGCTTCTCGAGGAGACCGCGCCAGTCAAAGGGCACGACGTCGTTGAGGGCCGCCACGACGTCTTCCAAGGTGTACGGCTTGAGCTCGGGGCCGCCACTCTTGCCGCCGTGGAAGCGCCGGCAGAAGTCATCCAGCGACCGGGCATTGTTCGTCTTCTCCCGGATGGTGGCGTCGACCTCGAGCCACAGCAGCGTCCCCTCCTCATAGAAGTCCACGCCCCTGCGCCAGGCCTGCCAGTCGGGGCGGGCGCCGTACAACACCGGCGCCGCGACAGCGGTGTCGGCCAGGGGCCTCCACACCCGCCCGCGATGCTGCTGCATCTCGTCTGCCTGCAGGGCGATGTTGTCCCGGCCGCTGGCGCCAGCGACGAGGCCGCTCCGGGCGCCCAGCACGCTGCCCAGGTACTGGGTGAGACCCTCGTACACCCAGAGCAAGGAGTCCTTCATCGGCTGCCGGTAGTCAGATGTCGCCAGACCCGCCGGCCGCCGGTACTTGCCATTCCAGGAGTGGCTGTATTCATGGGCCCACAGGGTGGCGTTGGCCAGGAAGAGCTCCGGGTCCGCCAGGGTGTGCCCCTGGACACGGTCATCGCTGGACTGGTGGTGCTCGAGCCCGAAGTGCGCCACCGAGTCACTCAGCGAGGCGAGAAAGCGGTAGCTCTCGTAGTGGCGTGCCCCGAACAGCGCGTTGGCCTCGGCCACCAGCTTCACGAAGACCGCCTTCTGCTGGGGGGAAAGCTCGGTGTCCCCTTCGGTCTCGCCGGCAACCGCGAAGAAATGGGCGGCGCCGTCCAGCGTCCCCAGTGGCACCTCCCGGAGGTGTGCGCCGGTCAGCACGGGCGAGTCGACCAGACGAGCGAGCGAGACCGGCGCGAAGGTAATGGGCGAGATTTGTCCGCGTGCGGCCGAGACGGGAGTCAGCGCCGAGGAGAAGCCCCACCCAGCGGGAAGCTTCAGGCTGGCCTGGACGGGCACATTCTGTGGCTCGACGCCGGCAGCGTAAAACACCACCTGGTTCCAGCTGAGCAGTGCGATGTTGGCGGTGGCCGAGGCTCCAGACGAATAGCCGTCCACCCCAGGCGGCGGGGACAGCAAATCGAACGTGACGTCCAGCTCCGGGGCTCCGGCCGGTACCTCGACTCGGATGGAAAACATGTCCACGTCATCGCGCCGCCACGGCACGATGGCGCCCGCCGCCCGGAAGACCAACCCGGCGACGTCCACCACGGGTCCACTGGGCATGTGCTCGCCCGGAATCCACTTCGGGTAAACCAGCGTCATGGTGCCTGGGGTTGCCGGCAGCACCAGGTGGGTGTGAAACATTCGGCGCGGAGCATCCGTGAGGTCCACCTCCACCAGCATGGGCTTCTGTGGCGCGAGGGCCTGGGCCGCGGCGCCCATCGGCAAGGCGAGGGCAACGGCGACGACACGGGCGAGCCAGCGCAGGCGCAGCCAGGGCGGGACGACGGGCAAAGGAACCTCCTTGGGGGAAGCGTCGGGGCAGCGGGGGGAACGGGACCAGCCTCAAGCGGGCGGCGCACCCTCGGTGCCCAGAAGCGACAGGAAGGCCTCCACCGGCATGGTCTTGAGGTCCTCGCCCCCGTAGCGTCGCGGCGCGACGGCCTGGGCCTCCACCTCGCGGTCGCCGATGACGAGGGTGAAAGGAAGTTTCTGCAGCTGTGCCTCGCGAATCTTCGCGTTGAGCGTCATTCCCCGCTCGTCCAACTCCGCGCGGTGCCCGGTGGCACGCAACCGCTCGAGCACGGCGCGGGCCCAGGGCAGGTGACGGTCGGCCACGGTGACCAGGGCCACCTGCACGGGCGCGAGCCAGGTCGGGAACGCCCCCGCGTAGTGCTCGATGAGGATGGCGATGAAGCGCTCGAAACTTCCGTAGATGGCCCGGTGCAGCACCACCGGCCCGTGCTCGGCGTTGTCCTCCCCCACGTAGGTGAGGCCGAAACGTTCCTTGGCGCCGTGGTCGAGTTGGATGGTGCCCAGCTGCCAGGGCCGTCCGATGCTGTCGGTCACTTCGAAGTCCAGCTTCGGGCCGTAGAAGGCGCCGCCGCCCGGGTTGTCCGAGTACTTCACCCCCAGGCGGTCGAGAACGCTGCGCAGCTGCCCCTCGCTGTGGTCCCAGAAGGCATCGTCCCCGAGGCGCTGGGCCGGCCGGGTCCCCAGCTTGGCCACGTAGCTGAGGCCGAAGGCCGAGTAGACGCGGTCCAACAGCTGGGTGAAGCGCTTCACCTCCGAGGACACCTGGGCCTCGGTGCAGTAGATGTGCGCGTCGTCCTGCGCGAACTGCCGCACGCGCGTCAGTCCGCCGAGAGAGCCGGAGGCTTCGTTCCGGTGCAGCACGTCCTGTGTGGAGAACCTTAGCGGAAGGTCCCGGTAACTGTGCTTCTTGAAGCCGTAGAGCAGGTGATGTGAGGGGCAATTCATCGGCTTCAGGCTGAAGTCGTGCTCGCCGGTCTCGCTGTCCAACACCAGGAACATGTTCTCGCGGTACTTCCCCCAGTGCCCGGACAGCTCCCACAGCGCCTTGCTGTAAAGCAGCGGCGTCTTGACCTCCTGGTAGCCGTCCGCGGCAGTCCAGGCGAGCATCCGCTTGGCAAGCAGCTGGTAGAGGACCGTCCCCTTGGGCGTCCAGAAGGCTGCCCCGGCGCGTAGGGATGGAACTGGAACAGCTCAAGTTCCTTGCCCAGCTTTCGGTGGTCTCGCTTCTTCGCCTCCTCCTGGCGGGTCAGCCACTCCTGCAGCGCCTTCTTGTCGAAGAAGGCGGTGCCATAAATGCGCTGCAACATGGGGTTGCGGTGGTCGCCGCGCCAGTAGGCCCCGCTACTGGAAAGCAACTTGATGACGCCAATTTTGCCGGTGGAAGGGCCGTGTGGGCCCAGGCAGAAGTCCACCCAGTCGCCGTGCCGGTAGAGGGAAAGCGTCTTCGCCCCCTTGGCGACGATGTCCTGCACAATCTCCACCTTGAAGGTCTCACCCTTGCCCTGGAAGAGGCGAACTGCCTCGTCGGCGGAGACTTCGGTGCGGACGAAGGGAAGGTCCTTCCCCAGCTCCTGGTTGGCCGCCTCCTCGATGTGGGCCAGGTCCTCGGGAGTGAAGGGCGTCTCGCGAAAGAAGTCGTAGTAGAAACCGTCCTCGATGGTGGGGCCGATGGTGACTTGCGTTCCGGGGAACAGCTGCTGCACCACACTGGCCACCACGTGAGCGGCATCGTGTCGGATGGTGTCCAGCGCCTCGGGAGCCTTGGTGGTTAGCACCTCCAGCTTCCCGTCCTCCTGAAGAGGTGTGGCAAGGTCGACCAGCTGGCCGTTGTACCGGGCCAGTACGGCGGCTTTGGCCAGGCCAGCGCCAATCTGGGTCTTGACGAAGTCGGCGATGGACGTCCCAGCCGGGGCGGCCTTCTCGGTTCCATCCGGAAGTTTGACGTGGATGACGTCTGGCATGACAGCGCGCTGAAGCTCGTGACACTGGTGCCCAAGGGGCAGCGGGGCGTTTCATCACGGCCCGTGAAGCCCCGTCAACGCCGGCCACCCGTCGCGGCCGGGGGGTGGTTTCGCACGGGGTCGCCCCCCCCAGCGGCCCGGGGGAAAGCCTTCCATGACCGCCCGTCCGGAGGGTGAGGACTGGTACCAGCGGGCCTGGGCCCTCGTGTTGCAGCGGCACCCGGGAAGAACAGACCAACTCGGCCGTCCCTTCAGAAGGCACTTTTCCCGCGTCGCCCAGCAGGTGCTGGTGCGCTTCCCCGCGGCGACGCCAGCGTAGGTGCAGGCGGCACTCCAGCACGACGCCCTCGAGCCAGCAGGCGGGCTGGATGAAGGCATCCTGTCTCGGGCGGGAATTACACCCGCCGCCGTGGGCATCATCAGGAGCATCACCCTCCCCTCGGGAACAACGGCCCTACCGGCAGTGCATCGCCGCGTTGTGCGCGAGCGGCGGCGTCGCGGCCATCCAGGTCAAGCTGGCCGACATTCGCGACGCCTTCGGGCGCGACGCCGCCCTCGGTGACGAAGGGCCCCTCGAACTCGTGGCACGCAGTACCTGCCCGCTCGCCGAGACCTCGAGGCCGCGCTCGCCAAGCGCGGCGCTTGATTGAAGTCAAGGCGCGGCGAGGGCCAGGACGGCGAGAGTGCGCGCAATGACCCCAACCTGGCGAAGCACCGGGGCGCCGATGAAGGCGCTTCTCGTCTGGCCCAAATTCAGCAGCTTCTCGTTCTGGAACTTCGAAAAAGTCTGCACGCTGGTGGGCGTCAAGTACATGACTCCCCCACTGGGCCTACTGACCATCGCCGCCCTTCTGCCCGCCGACTGGGAACTGCGGCTGGTGGACGAGAACGTGCGCCCGCTGCGCGACGACGACCTCGCCTGGGCCGACCTGGTGCTGGTGGGCAGCAAGATTGTCCACCGCCACCGGGCGCTGGCCGTCATTCGCGAGGCCGTGGCCCTGGGCAAGTGTGTCGTGGTCGGCGGGCCTGACCCTACCCTCCACCCGGCCCTTTATGAGCGCGCCGGCGCCACCTTCCTCTGTCTGGACGAGGGGGAGAGCACCATTCCCAAGCTGCTCGCCGACCTCGCTCATGGCGCAGCGTCCGGCGTCTACCGCGCCGACCGGGTGGCCGACCTCTCGGAAAGCCCGGTCCCGCGCTTCGACCTGATTGACCACCGCGACTACCTCTACCTGGGGATTCAGTTCTCGCGCGGCTGCCCTCACCACTGCGAGTTCTGCAATGTGATTGACCTGTTTCAGCACAGCTACCGCACCAAGCAGCCCGAGCAAATGCTCGCCGAACTGGAAGCGCTCTACCGCCTCGGCTACCGCGGCCAGGTCGACTTCTTCGACGACAATCTGGTGGGACACATCCTCAAGGCCAAGTCACTGCTGCGGAAACTCATCCTCTGGTCGGAAGCCCATGGCCATCCGTTTCAATTCTCCACCAGCGTGACGCTCAACATCGCGAAGGACGAGGAATTGCTGGGGCTCCTACGCGCCGCCCGCTTCAAATACCTCCTCGTCGGCATCGAAACGCCAGACGAGGCGGCCCTGAAGACGGCCGGGAAGCCGCAGAACCTGGGCCTCCCCGTGGCGGAGGCTGTGGACCGGATTTACCGGGTCGCCGGCGCCACGGTCCATTCGGGGTTCCTCTTGGGGCTCGATGACGAAGCGGCAGACATCGGAGACCAAATCCTCAAATGCATAGACGCCACCTCCATCCCATGGGTGATGGCCGGGGTGGTCTACCCGCTGCCTGGCACGCAGCTGTCCCGCCGCCTCGACCGGGAAGGGCGGCTGTTTCCGAAGGCCCGTGCCTTCGACGACGAGAACGTCCGAGACCAGATTTCTGCCGGCATTCAGTTCCGCACGAAACGCTCTCCGAGCCTCGTGCTTCAGGACCTGCTTCGGGTGCTTCGCCACTCCTTCGCGCCCGAGCAGTACTTCGCCCGGTGCGCGGACGTGGCCATCCGGCTGAATACCATCCCCAATCTCTTCGCCGGCGGCCGGCTCTTCCTTCGCAACCTCCGCACCTTCCTTAGACTCTGCTGGAAAGCGACGCGCAGCCCCACCCTCCGCAGGCCGTACTGGCGGGCCGTCGGCCGGGTCGTCCGGAAGAATCCCGCGGGCCTGGAGGCACTCGCCACCCTCTCCGTCCTCTACCTGCACTTCAACGACTTGCTGCCCTACTGCGAAGAGCAGCTTCAGGGGCAGCTGGCGGCCATCGCCGACCGCGGAGAGGAACTCTGGTTGGAGGACCGCTTGCGGGAACCCCTGCCGCAGTTGCCGCCACTGGCGCCAGTCGCTGCCCCTGCGGCGGTCAGTTCCGCACAGCCGAAATGGCTTTGAGGGCGCCAACGTCCTGGACGCGATGTCCGCGGCCGGCGTCGATGGCTCCCCGGCTCACCAGCTCCCGCAGGCACCGCGACAGCGTCTCCGGCCGCATTCCCAGCAGGCGCGCCATGGTCTGCTTGCGCAGCGGCTTGCCGTCCTCCGGCCACAAGTCGCGTGCGAGGAGGTAACGCGCGACTCGCGTCAGGCTCTTGCCCTCGTGCCAGCCCATATCCCTCTGCCGCTCCTGGAACTCCGTCAGCAGAAGCGACACCACCGCCCGGGCCGGGGAGGACTCCGGCCCAACCCAGTGCATCAGCCTTCCGGACGAGAGGCAGCACAACTTCACCTCGGAGAGCGCGCGGATTTCCACTGGGGCGGGAAGCCCGAGAAGGGCCTCCAGGCACAGCAAGGAACGCGGGCCCCGCAGTGCAAGGCTTCCCTCTCCGCCCGCGGCGTCGGTGGAGGCGAGGGCGAGCAGCCCCTCGCGCACGAAGACGACTCTGCCAGGCAGCTCTCCCTGGTTGCAGACGACCGCGCGGGCCGGAAGATGCTGTGGCGTAAAGGGGCAGCCGCGCGGGGCCGCCTTGCCAATGCCGCACTCCTCGCAGCTGACGACAGCGGCAGCAAAGGTGGGAGGTCGCAAGGCCGGAACGTGGACGCAGTTGCGTCAGTCTGTCAATGGCCCTCTCCCGGCACCTTGACGACCGTCAAGGCAACGGCCCCCCGCCTTCCCTTATGGCCACTCTCCCCATGAGGAGAGACAGGCATGACTGAGGCCCTCGACCACCGCGCCCTGTACCGGCTGCCGTGGAGCTTCTCTGACAACGTCATCGCTTGGCTGGAGCCGACGGCGATGTGCAACCTGGCCTGCGACGGTTGCTACCGGGAGAACGTCAACGCCCACAAATCCCTCGAGGAGGTCTCGGAAGACTTAGACGTCTTTGCGCGCTGGCGAAAATTCGACGGGGTCTCCATCGCCGGCGGGGACCCGCTGATGCACCCGGACATCGTGGAGATTGTCCGGATGGTGGCGCGCCGCGGCCACAAGCCCGTCCTCAACACCAACGGCCACGCGCTGACGGAGTCACTTCTGCGCGAGTTGAAGGCCGCAGGCCTCGTCGGTGTCACGTTTCACGTCGACTCCAAGCAGGGCCGACCCGGCTGGAAGGACAAGACAGAGGTCGAGCTCAACGGGCTGCGCCTGTGGCTGGCAGAGCTGGTCGCGAAGGTGGGCGACCTCGCGTGTGCCTTCAACGCCACAGTGTACGAAGACACGCTCGACCAGGTCCCGGACCTGGTGCAGTTCGCGCAAGACCATATCGACATCATCCACACCATGGTCTTCATCACCTACCGGGCTGCGCTGATGGATGGCAGCTTCGACTACTACCAAGCGGGTCAGAAAATCGACCCGAGGCCCCTGGCCTATGCCAGTCCGAGGCAACGTCGCATCGACCTGAGCTCGAGGCAGGTGGTGGCAAGGATTCGGGCGCGCTTCCCGGATTTTGCTCCCAGCGCCTATCTCGGCGGCACCGAGCGGCCGAACTCATTGAAGTGGTTGCTCACTGGCCGAGTCGGTGTACCCGGCCGAGTCTTTGGCTACACCGGCCCCCGCTTCATGGAGGCGGTCCAGACTGGACACCACCTCCTCACCGGACGCTACGTCGCCTACACCCAGCCCGGCTTGCTGGCGTGCAGCCGCTGGCTGCTGGCCCTGGGGGCACTCGAGTCGGGCCTCCGGGGGGCGCTGCGGAGCTACCTGCGGCACCTCACCAGCAAGCCCTTCGACCTGCGCCAGCCCGTCCATTTCCAGTCCATCATGGTGATTCAGCCGATTGACATCCTGCCGGACGGTCGGCAGGACATGTGCGATGGGTGTCCCGACGTGACTGTCCACGAAGGGGAACTCGTCTGGTCGTGCCGCCTTGAGGAACGATTGAAGTTTGGCGGCCTCATCGAGACAGTGCCCAAAGCACCCGAGGAAGCTCGACCCCCTCAGCCAAGCCCGACACTAAGCTCGGCCCAGCGGCATTGAGCGCACGTCTGGCGGGCCCAGCCCTCAACGGCAGAAACACCGGTCGAGGACCGTCACTCTGGTGATGCAGTCGACCGGCAGCCTGTTTCGCTCCGCGAGCGGTGAAGCGCGCAGCGTCTGAGTTCGGCCCGTCATAGACGCAATACCTCTTCTTCTTGTCCTTCGCTGACGTATGAATGGACCCACGTCACCTGCTGCTCGGAATTCCGGCCGACGACGCCGAGGCAGTCTTCGGCGCCCTCCGCGGTGATGGGAATCTGCAGACCACGCGGGAACGTCCTCTCGAGAAGAAGAACAAGGACCGCTCGCTGACGCTCCTCATCCAGAAGGATTTGCCCGGAAAAGGAAACGAATCCGATTGGCTTTCAGCGCCGGCTGGGCCGATCTACCTGGTGATGCGCTTGTACTGGCCGAAGACGGCGCCGCCCTCCATCCTCCCGGCCGGCGAAGGGACTGGGGGCCCGCCCGCGGTCCAGGTGGTGAAGTCGTACCGGCCCAGGTCCCTGGCGCAGTCATGCGAAGACGGGCCGCTATTTGGTAATGGCTCCGCAGGCCATCCTGTCTCCTGCGTCACCGGAAGGCTGGCTAAGGTAGTCGTCTCGCTTGGCGTGGATAATGAGTGCGGTCCCGTCCCCGTCGAGCACGGTCTTCGGCCCGGCGCCGAGCGTCAACTCCTCGGCAAACATCTCGAAGGCCAGCTTTCCACTCTTCGGCACGACCAGGTTCGGCAGGTCCCCCGCGTGCAGCCCCCCTGGGTCCAGCATCCCGTGCGCCTTCTGGGTGGGGTTGAGGTGCCCACCTGCGCTCTTGAAGGGCGGCTCACACTTGCCGGTCTCGTGGAAGTGGACGGCATGCGTCCCCGGGGGAAAGCGGCTGAGTGTCCCCCGGACCAGGAGTCCGTGCGGGGTGTCGACGAGGACTACCGTCCCGACCTTCCGGCCCTTCAAATCATTGATTTGGATGGTCTTCGGTCGAGCCGGTGCTGCGGGCGGCTGCTCCGGGGCAGTCACTGGCTCTCCCTGAGCGACACCCGCCGCGAGCAGCAGGAACACAATGCCACTGCTTACCGTGAAGTGCATGGTCGTCCTCCCCGACCATTGCGGCCTCTGCCTCGGACCCGTCACTCCGTCTCCGCCGGGCGAACAGTAAACGTCGACACGCTGCGCAAGGCCGTTCCGCCGGGCTGCAGGGCAACAGATTCGCGACGAGATGTCCGGCTGACAACAAATCCCAGGTCGAGACAGAACGAAGCACCAGACATTGCCGCTGCACTCTCACACGCATACCGTCGCGCCTCCCTCGTTGCAGGGAAGGAGAAACGTGGGGCGTCTGGCTTCATCTGTGGCCTGGTGCCGCCTGACAAGGTGGAGACTGCCTCGAAGTGTCCAAGCGGCGTCTCGAAGGTCGAGACCCAGCGGAGCTCTGGTGGGCATCGTTACGATTGGCATCTACACGCCGAGCCAAATCAACGTGACTTGCGCCGCGGCGGGAACGTCGCAGGCCCCGTCCCGCACCATCGACGTCAATGGGGGCTTCTGCTGAAACACAGCAAGCGGCGTTGGACTCGGCCGCCCACGTCGCCATGGAGACCGGGCAGCCCGTGACGGCGCGGTTCTAAGACCGGTCAGGCCCCTCTCCACTCACTCGGTCCTCTCCGCGGATTGCTTCGGCAGTCCGTAGCGGTACCCCGAAAACCGCTACGCCCAGCGACCTGAATCCGGGCCCGAAGCCGGGCCCTAGCCGTCAGCGACGCGTTACGCAGCAGCACTGCCGTGTAGTCGCGACGCCCAACGGCCATGTCGCCGGTGGCCGTGAATGGGTCGTTGTTGCCGCAGTCGACCAGCTGTCCGCCGCCACCTCCGCGGCAGGCAACGAGCGCAAGGGAGATGAAGAGGACTTCAAAGCGACGGTCGCGCAAAAGCCCTCCCCCCAAATCGCCTAATGTTTGGGCGGGGCTTCGGACCAGGCCCTTTCGTCGCGAGCCACTCCGCGGAGAAGAGGCGTCCCGACAAACCGTGCATGTTGTGAGCCGAGAAGACAGCCGCCTTCAGCCGGCCGAATGCGTTGCGCGGCAGCGCTCTCTACGGTGGCCATCCGCGCGCGCCTCCCACCTGCCGGCCGAAAGTTCCAAGTTCTTGAATTTATGTGGGCCCTAGTGGTTTCGAACCACTGACCCCTACCGTGTCAAGGTAGTGCTCTACCGCTGAGCTAAGGGCCCTGAAGCGCGCGGCAGATAACAGGTCTGCTGGCCCGTGTGTCAAGACGGAGTCGCTGCTTCCGCTCCCGCGTCCACCCTCAGCGGGCTCCCGGAGCCGCTGGGGCGGGCACCGCCGGAACCGCAGCCGTGAGGACGGCGACCAGCGCCGCGGCTGCGACCGCGTCGGTGTCGTTGTCGACGTGGGTCCAGAGCTCGGCACCTGGGAAACGCACCAGCAGCTCTTTGAGCTCCGGCTCGGAGATGGACGCCGGCACCTCCAGCCGAAGCGCAAAGCCGCACCCCGACGCCGAAGACGCAGCCTGCTGGACCGGCACGCGCAGGCGAATGCGCGCTCCTCCCTTGAGGGGTCGCTGGCAGGTGGGAAGGACGGCGGTGGGGTGCACTTCGAGCCCGTGAAAACCTGCCGCGCGCATCCATTCCTCCGGGGTGGGCTCCCCGTCGGGTTGCCACCGGACGGCCTGAGGACGGAGGGTCTGGACCGCCTGCGCGCCCTCCACCGAAAGCGCGCCCACGACGTCGACGGCCGTCCCAACCGGGGCCCAGCGTCGAAAGGCAGCGGCGTCCAGTCCCTGCAGCCCCACCCAGGGGTGCACGCGGGGGCCGAATTGCTCCCGGACGGCCGCTCCCAACGGCTGCCGGACCTGGACGTAGCTGCTCTCAGCTCGCCCCAGTCGCTCGGCGACCGAGCGCTTCACCAGGTTGGAGCGCGTGCGCAGCCAGAGCACGACGCCCGGACGGGCCAAGGCCTCCAGTCGGTCCGGCTCGACATCCTCGGTGGTCTCTAGGTGAAGTCGAAACCCGGGCAACACGAGGGCTTCCGGGCCCGGAGGAGCCGCCAGCAGCAGCCAGGCCACGGCGGCCCAGTGCCTCACGGATGCTTGTCGAGGAAGCGGTCCAGCGCGTCCTTCTTCTTCGGGTCGAAGGTGCCCCTGCGGAAGTAGGTGTCGCCGACGGCCACCTGCTGTCGGGCCTGGAGTTCGACGAAGCGCTTCTCCCATTCGTCGGCGGTGACTTCCGACGGCCCGGGCACCTCATGTCGGGGGCTTGGCGCGGGCGTCGGCGCGCCCTTGGACTTTCGAATTTCCGCGTCCACGCCCACCTTCCCCTCGAGCACCCGCACCAGCGTCTCTCGAATCTTCGGCGGTCGCGAGCCGGCCACCAGGGGCGTCGCATCTACGCGGAAAATGGTGCCACGCACGCCGGCCACGGCCCGGCCGGCCTTCACCTCGAAACGCGAGGTGGAACCCGCTGCGGCCTTCTTCACCTTGGCCCAGAATTGGCCGAGCACCAGGCGTGCCGAGAAGGCGCCTCGCTCCTGTCCGGCGAATTCGGCGACATCGAAGACGAGTTCGCTGTCCGGACCGAGCGCGAGCGCCGTCCCGTCGGTCAGCACCAGCTTGAGAGAGCTGTCCGCGGCCGTCCGGACGCTGTCCTCGAGCTCCACAGGAACGCCGACGGCCAGCGCTTGCTCGACCCCCGTCTTCGGGACCCGCACCGCCTTGCCGTCCAGCGCCGTCACTTGCCCCACCGCCGCCCAGCCTGGCACGGCAAGCAGCAGCACCCAGAAGGCGAGCTGTGCCCGGAGCTTCTTCACTTTCCTAGTGTCACCTCGAGCGTGTTGCCCGTCACCCCAGTCACCGCCACCTTCTTGCCGTGGAAGGTCTTTCCCTCCAGCTGCTCGGCCAGCGCCGCCGCGGTGCCAAGGTAGGTGACTTCTAGGCGGGCTCGGCCGGCCGACAGGGTGGGGCTGGACAGCTCGCGCACCCCGGCGCTCCACTTGGGGAGTTCCCGGGTGAAAGCCTGCAACGAGCCGAAGTCCCCGACCCCCACCACCTCGACGACCAGTCGGTTGCCGTTCTGCTCGGCCGAGCGCAGGGACTCCAGCACCGCCCGGCGCACCGGTGTCACAATTTCCTCGGCATGCGCGCGCACCAGGTTGTAGGCGCTCTCCTCTCGCGACTGCACACTCATGTCCTGGACGCTGCTACGGAGCTTTCCGGAGACTTTCGCGAGCTGACTCCCGGTGGAGGTGTCGAAGACCCCGAAGTCGTAGTCCCCGGTGAGGGGGAAGGCGGCCCGCTGCCCGCCTCCGGAGAGCAACAGGGCATCGGTCGGCGCGTCGCGAAATGCCACCGTCCCGTAGAGGATGATGTCCGCCTTGGACAGCGTGCCAATCTCCTTGGCTTCCACCGCGCCGAGGGCCACGGCGGAGCTGACGTGCACCTTGCCGGCGGCAAACGACGGGTCGACCAGCGTCCAGCCGTCGCGCTTGAAGGCCTCGGTGAGGACGGTGGCGGTGACTCCGGAGGTCACCGTCACGCCCTTGTCGTCGATGGTCTGCTCCTGCAGCAGGATGACCAGCCGGCGTCCGGCGAGCCGGCGCACCAGCGCCTGGACTGCCTGCAGGTCGCGGTCGAGTTCCTGGTCCCCACCTCCGCGCGGACGGTGACCTTGACCACGCCCTTGTCCTGCGTCTGCGACAGCACCTGGTAGCTGCGGACGTAACCGGCGCTGTGCGAGAAGACCTGGTCGCTGATGAGCTGACTGTTGGCGGAGATACTCTGCGCCGAGATGAGGACGCCTGCCACCTGCTCCACCGCCTCGCGAAGGGCGGCTTCCTTGGCCTCGCGTGCCGCCCGGTCGACGTTGCCTCCGACGATGGCTGCTTCGCCGCTCGCCTCGCGCGTGACCACCTCGGCGACTTTGTCGGCCGCCAGCGCAAGGCTGGCACCCAGAACGGGCCAGAGCACGAAGCGCGTCAGCATTCGCCGCTCAGTTGTAGACAATGGTCACCCGGCCTTCCGCCAGCACCGTGGGGGGCAGTTCCACCACCGCCTTTGCCTCGGCCTTTCCCAGCACCAGGTCCGAGCCCTGTGCCCGCGCTGCCTTGACGACGAGCGGCCCGTCCCCAACGCTTTGCGCGCGGCTGGCCGCATCAGCGCTCTTGAACCAAGCGGCCACGCCGGCGGTCTTGCGCGTGGCCTCCGACAGCATCTCCAGCCCGTAGAGGACCTTCCCGGTTTCGTCGAGCAGGCGCGGAGCGAGCACCGGCTGCACGCCCAAGCCGCGGACGTCCACCACCAGCCCGGTGTGGCGGTCTCCACCGGAGCGCTCGCCCGGCAGCGCCACCTCGGCGGGAGCCGGCAGCACGGCCAGGCTGATGGAGGCAAGCGGCACCTCGACGTCCAATTCGACGCCCTGGTCGCTGAAGTAGCGCTTCTTCACCACGCGGTAGCCTTTGATGACGCCTTCCACCCGGGCCCGGACTTCCTCCTGGCCCATCTGGTCCCCGACGGTCTTCTCTGCCGTGACGTGAATGCCCTTCACCTGGCCGAGGAGGTTTCGGAACGCATCCAGTTGCGCGGCCTTCTCCGCGCCAAGCCGTGCCTGGGCTGGGCTGGTGGCCCGCATGTCTGGAGCCCCCGAGCCGGTGGCCTTGAGCAGCTGGTCCTGCCAGTCGACCGACGTCCGACTGTCCGCTGCGGGCTTGGTCGGTGGAGGCGCAGACTTCTTGTCCTCCGCGGCGCCGGCTGCGAGCAGAGCGGACGCCAACAGCACCCACATGGTCACGAGTCCTCCAGCGGAGCGACGCCTCGCCCATGAGATTCGAGCGCATCAGCGAGTGTCAAGGAAAGCTGGGGAGTGCTGGCACTGCCCTTCCCAGACAACGACAGTCCCCGGGGCGCGCACGGGGCCGCGCTCGGCGTCAGTGGCCGGAGCGGCCTTGCACGTAGTCGCGAATGGCTCGGCGGTGTCGGTCGGTGAGCAGGGTGAACCGGACCGCATGGGTATGGGCAGACTCTGCCTCCACCCATTCACGCACCACCTCGCCCTCGGCGTAGATGACTTCGGCGGAGCCCGGCAGCTGAAACTGCAGCCCGACGCGCCGGCCGGTGCGGTCAGGTTCGAGCAGGCGTGCGAGCCGCACGCCGTCAGGGCTGATGTCCCGCGCGCGCGCCGTGTAGGGCACGCCGCCGACGTATTTATTGAGAAGGATGTCGAGGGCCGCGCGGCCCGACCTGCGCTGTTCGTCCATGCAACGAAACGCTAGGCCCGCCAGCCCATCGGTCAAGAAAGCGTCCCGGGGGGGAAAGCCTCCCGGGCCCGGCAGTTTTGAGCTAAACGAGCGCGCGTCTAGGGGAATTGCCCCCGGCAACGAAAGGACTTCACTGCTCATGTCTCACAAGCCGTGGTTTCTCCTCGCCTTGCTGGCCCTGGCCAGTCCGGCCCTCGCCGCCGCACCTGATGGGGGCGTGCCCGCTACCGTGGCCCCGGCCAAGCCCGAGGTGCCCGTCGGGCCGCTGAAGACCGCCGACGACAAGGCGCTGTACGTCCTCGCCTACGCGACGGCCCACAACTGGGAGGTGCTGAACCTGTCGAAGGCCGAGCAGGACATCATGAAGAAGGGCATCGCCGACGCCCTGGCGGGCAGCAAGCCGCTGGTTCCGGTCCAGGAGTACGGTCCGCGCATCAAGACCCTGGTGGAAAGCCGCCAGCCACTCGCCGCAGCCGCGCGCGCCAAGAAGGACCAGCCCTTCCTCGATAAAATGGCCAAGGAAAAGGGCGCCCACACGTCCGCCGACGGCCTCGTCTACCTCTCCATCACCGAGGGCACCGGCGCCAGCCCGAAGGCGACGGAAGTCGCCAAGGTCCAGTACCGCGGCAGCTTCGTCGACGGAAACGAGTTCGACAGCACCTACCGCCGCGGGCAGCCGGCCGAGCTGCCGCTCGACCACGTCATCCCCTGCTGGTCCGAGGGCGTTCAGAAGATGAAGGTGGGCGGCAAGGCGAAGTTCGCCTGCCCGGCCTCCATTGGCTACAAGGAGAAGGGCGAGCCGCGGGGTGGGATTCCCGGTGGTGCCGCACTCATCTTCGAGGTGGAACTCCTCGAGGTGAAGCCGGCCCCGCCGCCCTCGCCGGCCGCGCCGACACCGGGCTTACCGCCGAGCCCGAAGTAGGTCCCGCAATGACGAAGCCCGAGGACTTCTCTCCTTAGAGTAAGGAGAGGGCCTCGGGCTTCGGACGTTGCGAAGTGTTCAGCGCGCGAACGCGCCCCCTTCCGACGTCTTGGTCAAACGGACTTCAGACGGGACGGACGTTCTGAGCCTGCAGTCCCTTCGGGCCCTTGACGACCTCGAAAGTAACCTTCTGCCCTTCTGCCAGGGTGCGGAAACCATCCGACTGGATGGCGGTGTGGTGGCAGAACACGTCTTCTCCGCCGCCCTCCTGCGTGATGAAACCGAACCCCTTCGCGTCGTTGAACCACTTCACGGTACCAACTGCCATTGCTGTTGCCTTCTTTCAGTGCTGGCCCGGGAATGAGCCCCGGGCCTTCCCTCGCCCGGGTATCCCGAGGCGCAAGGTCGCGGCGTCATAGGAGCGACGAACGCCGAAGTCAATTCCTTCTGGTGGAATTCCGCTCTCACCACCCACAGCGGCGTCCTTTGTTCTGCTCGGTGAGCCAGGCCTGTAGCGGGGCGAAGTACTCCAGCAGAGCACCCCCGTCCATCTTGCGTTCCCCGGTGAGGGCCTCCAGGGCATCGGGCCAGGGGCGGCTGGCGCCGAGGGCCAGCATCGCCTCCAGACGCCGCCCCGCCTCCTTGTTGCCGTAGATGCTGCAGCCGTACAGCGGCCCCGTCACGCCGGCAGCGCGGCACAGGGCGCGGTGGAACTGGAACTGGAGAACGCGGGCGAGGAAATAGCGCGTGTAGGGGACGTTGGCCGGCACGTGGTACTTGGCCCCCGGGTCAAAGTCGGCCTCGGTGCGGGGGACGGGTGGCACAATCCCCTGGTCCCGCAGGCGGATGGCCCACCAGCCGGCGTTCAGCTGACTCGTCGGAATCTTCCCGCTGAACACATTCCATCGGTACTGGTCGATGTCCTTGCCAAACGGGAGGAAGGCCACCTTGGCCAGAGCGTCCTTCATCTGCTGGTTGATGAGGGCCTGCTGGTTGACGGGCGGCAGCACCTCGAGGATGCCCACCTGCTGGTAGTAGCCCGGGTTGACGCTGAGCGCGATGGCGTCGCCGATGGCCTCGTGGAAACCGTCGTTGGCTCCGTTTTGGAAGAGCGCCGGCAGCCGGTAGTACGCGTGGAAGTAGTAGTCGTGTCCGAGCTCGTGGTGGATGGTCACCAGGTCCTCCTCGTTGACCTTGATGCACATCTTGATGCGCAGGTCATCGTGGAGGGTCACGTCCCAGGCCGAGGCGTGGCACACCACCTCGCGGTCCGCGGGCTTGATGAACATCGACCGCTGCCAGAAGGTCTCCGGCAGCTTGTCCAGGCCAAGCGAGACGTAGAAGGCCTCGCCGCGTTTCACCAGCTTGATGGGGTCATAGCCCTTGGCCTTGAGGGCCGCCGTGATGTCGAGATTCCCCACGCCCTTGTACGGCTCGACCAGCGGGTAGATGTTGGCCCACTCCTGCGCCCACATGTTGCCCAGCAGGTGGGCCGGGATGGGCCCTCCGTCCGGAATGCGCTGCTTGCCATAGACGTCCTGCAGCTTGCCCCGCACGTAGCAGTGGAGCGCCTCGTACAAGGGCTTCACCTGGGCCCAGATGCGCTCGGTTTCCTGTTCGAAGTCGGCCGGGGGCATGTCGTAGGCGCTCCGCCAGAGGTCGCCCAGGTTGGCGAAGCCGTTGTCGCGCGCGCCCTGGTTGGCCAGTTCCACGAAGCGGACGTACAGAGGCCGAATTTGCGCACCCACCGCGTGCCAGCCCGTCCAGGCGTCGAGCAGCGCATCCCAGTCGCGGCTCTGGTCCATGACGTCGGAGAGCTGCTCGAGGTCGCGGCAGGGGCCCTTGCCGTCCTTGCCGCAGTACTTCCCCTTGCCGTAGAGGCCCTCCATCTTCGCGCCGAGCGCGGTCAATTCCTTGCGCGCCTTGGCGTCGTTGGGGGCGAGCAGGGAGTTGTTGACCCGCAGCAGGTAGAGCATCCGCGCCGTCTGGGGGTCGAGCTTGAGTCCCTGAAAGCGCTGCACATCCCGCAGGGCCTGCGCGGTGTAGGCGAGCATCGCGTCGTCTGCGTCCGCCGCCAGCCGTTCGGTGTCGTCGGTGATGTAGGTGTTCTTCACCCACTGCGCCGTGAGTTGCCGGGCGCCCAGCTGCAGCAGGTCCACGTTCAGCTTCTCGACGTAGGCCTTGGCCTCCTCGGCAGTCGCGGGTTTGGGCTTGGGGGTCGCCGCGCCCGCCAGGGAGGCGAGGAGGGCCGTCGCGAGCGTCAGCAAGGGGGGCAGATGCATAGGGGGCGGCACCCTACCAGGCCCCTTGCCGGTGGGGGCGGACAGCTTTCAGCAGTGCCAAGCTCTGGACAGCTACGCGGCTTCCGTGCCCAGGGTGAATGGCCATGCAGCGGACCGAGCTCTACCTCGTTCGTCACGGACTGGCCGGGGAGGCAGACCTGGCCCGGGACGACCGGCTGCGTCCCCTCACCCAGGCTGGTCGCCAGCGGACGCGGGCCGTCGCCAAACGCCTTCAGGTGCTGGACCTGCACTTCGACGGCCTCCTCAGCAGTCCTCTGGTGCGTGCCACGCAGACGGCCGAGTTGCTGCGCCGGGCCGGGCTGGGCAAGCACGTGGAGGAGTCGGACCTCCTCGCCCCGGGTGGAGACTTCCAGGCTTGGCTGCGCTGGCTCCGGCACTGGCGCCGCAGCCCCGGCCACCGGCGCCTCTGCCTGGTGGGGCACATGCCGGCCCTCGCCGCCTGGGCGGAGCTGCTGGTGTTCGGGCAGGCCGGGGAGCGTCTGGTGCTGAAGAAGGCCGGGGTGCTGGGCCTCACCCTGCCCGCCCGCGGCTCGCCCCTCGGGCGCAGCGCGCTCTTCCTCCTGGCCTCGCCGAGGTACCTCCTGGAATGAGGGCGCTCCTCTTTCTAAAGGGGGGGATTGGCGATGTCGTCTTCTCCCTACCGCTTGTGGCCGACCTCCGGGCCGGCTGGCCCGGCGTCGAGGTGTGGGCGCTCACCCATGCGCAAGGCAAGGGCGTGCTGGACTTGTGCCCGGACGTTGCCCGGACGCTGTCCTACGGCCCGGTGTCGACCGAGCCGCGCCTCGGCGCCCTCGTCTCAGCGGTGCAGGGTCAGCGCTTCGATGCGGCCCTGACGCCCGTGCGTTCACCCCGGGCGGCGTGGCTTCTGTGGAAGAGCAAAGCGCCCGTGCGGGCAGGCTTCCGGGGCGGGCCAGAGGCCCTTCTGTACACGCACCGCGCCCCGGTGCGTCCCTTCGAGGTGACGTTCTCGCGGCGCTTTGAGCGGCTGGCCGCGGCCCTCGGCCTGGCTGTCCTGGGCCGCCCGGCCCCGCTTCTGGTGTCCCCGCCGCGTCGTGCCAAGGCCGTCCAGGCGCTGCGGGCAGCGGGCTGGGACGCAGAGTCCCCCCTCGTCGCCCTGCACGCGGGCGGCGGCTGGCCGACGAAGCAGTGGCCCATGGAACACGCGGCCGCGCTGGCGGCCGCCCTGGCCCGGCGCCATGGCCTGCGGACCCTCCTCCTCGGCGGCCCTGCCGACCGGCCCCGCGCCGAGGCCATCGCCACGGCCAGCGGCGGTGCGGCGCTGGTGCAGGTGGGAAGCCCGGTGGAGGAGGTCCTGGCCCAGGTGGACTTGTGTACGGCCGCCGTCGGACTCGACTCCGGGCTGTCCCACGCCGGGGTGGCCCTGGGCGTCCCCACTGTGTCCCTCTTCGGGCCGAATGACCCCCGAAGCATCCAGCTGGCGCCCACCCAGCGGCTGCTCGTCCAGGAGGGGCTGGCCTGCCGGCCCTGCAACCGCCTCGGGAAGCTGCGTTGCCCCCTGGGCCACCACCGCTGCATGCGCGACACGACGGTAGCCCAGGTGCTGGCCGCGCTGGAGCCGCTTCTGGCGCTTGGCGAACTGCGCCTCCGGGAACGTGCCTAGCTGCTGCTGGCCCCCCCCGGCGCCGCCTGTGTCCGGCGCGGCCCGGCCCCTCCTCAGCCGCCCTGGAAGGCCAGGGCGGCCTCCACCGCCGCCCGCGGCCGGACGACGCCCCAGCCCTGCCGGTCGACGTCGATGCCGGAGACGCGCTCGGCCGTCCGGAGGAGGAGGCGTTTCACCTGCCCGGGCGTCAGGCCGGGGTTGGCTTCCAGCATCTGGGCCACGACGGAGGTGACGATGGGAGCGGCGAAGCTGGTGCCGTCGACGCGCTTGTAATGCTCATCGATGACTGAGCCGTCGTGCAGCCCGGCGGCGATGACTTGCCGAATGAGGTAAGCCGGCCGCCCCTCCACCGCATCCAGCGGGGCAAACACGCCGCGGCTTTGGGCAATGAGGGCGGTGAGCTCGCTATCAGGCGCCGCGTCGAGCGTCGCCAACAGGGCCGCCTCTCGCGCCGTCGGCGTTCCGGGGAGGATGGGGGCAGCGACGAAGTCCGCCAGGGTGATGACCTCGGGCTTCTGCACGCCGTCGATGGTGGGGCCGTGCGAGGAGCGGTAGGGGAGCAACCGGCCGAGGCTGGGGTCGCCGAAGTCATTGACGCCGCCCACGCTGATGACGGCCGGGACACTGGCCGGGGGGACGACGTAGCCGGGGCGCTCGCCGTTGTTGCCGACAGCGGCCACTACCACAATCCCCGCCCGGATGGCGGCCTCGGCGAAGCGCGACAGGGTGTCCTCGAGGTAGGACACTTCGTAGTCGCCGCCGCAGGAGATGTTGAGGATGCGGATGTCGTAGCGGGGCCGATTGACCAGCACCCATTCAATGCCCCGGGTGATGTCGTCGTGGTGCACCCGCGACAGAGTCCCGACCTTCACCAGCACCAGCCCGAGGTCCGGGGCGAGCGAGCAGTAGCGCCCGCCGGACAGCGCCCCGTTTCCAGCGGCGACGACGCTGGACATCATCCCATGCCAGCTCGACGCGTCCACCGAGGTGAGGTGCTCCACCCCCGACTGACGGCCGATGAGGTCTACGTACCCGTGAATCCGGCTGTGGGGCCGGGTGAGGTCCGGGTGCGCGTAGAAGCCCGAGTCGAGGAAGGCCGCCACCACGCCCTTGCCGGTGAAGCGCGGGTCCGCACCAAGGCGCTCGGCCAGGGAAAGGGGCGCGGCGGGCGGCTCGGTCGGGGGAACGGAGCGGGGAGCGGTGCTCATCGAAGGTTGACCCTCCTCTTATCGCGTCCCGGCCTCGCAGGGGCTGACACCCTCACCGCCTGTGAGGTACTCCAGTAGGGCCAGCTTATGGAGCCCCTCCGACTCAGCCTCGTCGACATGAACAACGGGGTCCCCAACGAAGCGGTGCGCTGCTTCCGGCGCCTTCTGGACGCCTTCGCAGCGCGTGTCCAGGCGGCCAACCCCCGGCTTTCGGTGGTCCAAGAGCACGTCCAGCCCCGAAACCTGGGCGAGCTCCCCTCCCGGCAGGCGGACCTCATCCTCTCCTCCGGGGGGCCCGGCTCTCCGCATGACGGCTGGGAGGAGCCGTGGTGCACGGGCTACCGCCTGTTTCTGGACAGCGTCCTTGACCGGACGGCGCAGCACCCGGACACCGCCCCGGCGGCCTTCGTCGTGTGCCACTCCTTTGAGATTGCCATCCAGCACTTCCGCTTCGCCGAGATGGCACGGCGCCAGGAGCTGAAGTTCGCGATTTTCCCGGCCTATCTCACCGAGGAGGGAAGCCGGTGTGACTTCCTCCAGCCTTTCGGCGAGCGCCTCTTCGTCTGGGAACACCGCCGCTACCAGGCCGTTGCCCTCGACGTCCCCCGGCTGCACCAGCAGCAGGGCGCCCTGTTGGCGCGCGAGAGCCGCCCCGGCCGCGACGACAAGGGCGAGGCTGTGCTCGCCCTGCGTTTTGGACCGGGGCTGGAAGGGACCCAGTTTCACCCCGAGGCGGACCGGCCCGGCGTCCTCGCCTGGATTCACCGGCCCGAGCACACCACCGCCCTGCGCGACGCCTACGGCCACTCGCTGCTGGAGCGGATGATGAAGACGCTCGACGACCCCGGGCGGCTGGCACGGACGTACGCCCTACTCATCCCCGGCTGGCTCACCTCCCGCTTCAACCGCCTGGCGGCCGTGCGCAGCTTGCGGCCGATTCCGCCTCCGGTGCAGAGCATGCGCGAGTTCGAGGCACAGGTGCCCCTCGCCTCGTAGGCCCCGGCTTCTGCTATGTCCGTACGAGGCGGCCGGCCCCCAGCGCGCTGCTGGGACGGGGCGCTGTGGAGGACGGACGGGGGATGACTGAACGCATTGGGATTCTGGTCGGGCAGGAGCAAAGCTTT
Organism: uncultured delta proteobacterium; assembly: GCA_963711265.1. Taxonomy (GTDB): domain Bacteria; phylum Myxococcota; class Myxococcia; order Myxococcales; family Myxococcaceae; genus JADGRA01. The sequence goes on along the minus strand of CAVQDL010000010.1, from coordinate 60,305 downwards.
CCGCAGGCATTCATCGCCAAGGTGAACGAGACACCGGGCTTTCGTGCCGAATTCGCGCGGGTGGGTGGAACGCCGGAGCGCTTCGTCTCTCCCTACCGCGTGCTGGTGGACCGCATCAGCCACGAGGTGCCCTTCTACCGGTACCATCTTAAGGCGGCCTCGCTCGGTGGCGCCTACGTCATCAACGACCCCTTCTGGTGGAGCGCGGACGACAAGTTCTTCGGCTACTCGCTTTCCGCGCAGATTGGCGTGACGGTGCCGCGCACAGTGATGTTGCCGTCCAAGGCCTACGTCCCCTCCATCGACCCGGGGAAGAGTCTGCGCAACCTCGAGTACCCCCTCGACTGGGAGGGCATCGCCAAGTACGTCGGGTTCCCCGCCATCCTCAAGCCAGCCGACGGCGGAGGCTGGAAGAACGTCAGCCGGGTCAACAACCTGGAGGAATTGCACCGCGTCTACGACCAGAGCGGCACGCTGGTCATGACGCTTCAGCAATTCATCGACTTCGAGGACTACGTCCGCTGCATCTGCATCGGCAAGGAATTCATCCTCCCCATCCAGTACGACCCGAAGCGCCGGTGCTACCTCGAATCGGACCACTTCCTGCCAGCGGCGCTCGAGTCCCGGGTCCTCGACGGCGCCTGGGCGCTCAACCACGCGCTGGGCTACGACATGAACTCCGTCGAGTTCGCCATCAAGGACGGCGTGGCCTACGCCATCGACTTCACCAACCCGGCGCCGGACATGGACGTGCATTCCATCCTCCCCAAGCACTTCCACATCGTGGTGGACCAGATGGCGAAGTTCGCCATCGGCTGCGCGCGCGAGGGCCGCACCAACCACGACGGGTTCCCCTTCCGGCGTTTCCTCCAGGCCCCCCGCGGCCGCCCGCCCGGCCACGGAGAGGGCTTCGCAGCCAAGCGAGCGCGGCCGTGATTGACGGACAATTCACGCTCGGGGTCGAGGAGGAGTACCAAATCGTCCATCCCGAAACCCGGGACCTTCGTTCCTACGTCAGCGCGATTATGGAGGAAGGCGGCCGGACCGTCCTCCGCGAGCGCGTGCGGCAAGAGCTGCACCAGTCGATGGTGGAAGTCGCCACCACCATCTGCAACGACGTCGGCGAGGTGCAGTCGCAACTGGTGGAGATGCGCGGCGAGCTCGACCGGCTGGCGCGCAAGGGCGGCCTGCGCATTGTGGCCGCCAGCACCCATCCGTTCAGCGACTGGACGACGCAGCAAATTACCGAGTCGGACCGCTACCACAACATCGTCAACGACATGCAGGACCTGGCGCGGGCCAACCTCATCTTCGGGCTCCACGTCCACGTCGGAATCAAGGACAAGCAGGTGGCCGTGGCCCTGGCCAACCAGGTCCGCTACTTCCTGCCACACCTGCTGGCGCTCTCCTGCAGCTCGCCCTTCTGGCTCGGGCGCAAGACCGGGCTGATGAGCAACCGCAGCCACATCTTCAAGCGCTTTCCCCGGACTGGCATCCCCGACGAGTTCGAGAGCCACGAGCAGCTGCGAGAACCTGGTCAAGCTGCTGGTGAAGACGCACTGCATCGACACCGGCAAGAAGCTGTGGTGGGACGTCCGGGCGCACTACCTCTACGACACGGTGGAGCTTCGCATCTGCGACATGCCTACCTCGCTGAAGGACACCCTGGCGCTGGTGGCGCTGGTCCAGGCACTGATGGCCAAGCTGTACCTCATGTACAAGCGCAACACCGCCTGGCGCAGCTACGGGCGCTCGCTCATCGAGGAGAACAAGTGGCGGGCGCAGCGCTACGGCACCGACGCGATGATGATTGACTTCGGCATGCTCTGCGAACGTCCCTTCCCGGAGCTCGCCGACGAACTGGTGGAATTCGTCGCCGAGGCCTCGGACCAGCTCGGCACCACCGGGACGCTGCAGCACATTCGGCAGATGGCCCGCGCCGGTACGTCGGCCCACCGCCAGATTGAGGTGTGGGAGCGCACCGAGGACATGCGCGCGGTGGTGGACTGGCTGATTGAAGAGACGATGCGGGACGTCTGACTCACGTCGCGCTCAGTCGGCCCTAGCGAGGTCCACGGCAAACGGCGCCCCCTGGACTTCAAGCGGGGAGTCACCCTGGCCCCAAGCCCGGTGGGTGGCGCACGGGCAAGACTGGCGCTGGGGCCCCGGGCGGCTGAGCAGCCCCTCCTCGTGGATGCGCAGCGTCGCCTCGGGCGCTGCATCCCTCCCCGTGCCGCCGGGGACTCGAAAGCGCCACGGCGTGACTCCTCGTGGACGGCCAAAACCCGCCCGCGCCACAGGGCGCGACAACGCGCCAGCTGCACCCGCACCGGCAGCGGCTCCAGGGTGCACCCCAGCGTCAGCGGCGCCCGGCCGCAGCCGTCGCAGCGGAAGCAGCCGGGGCCTGGCGGGGCGGTTGCATGGCGGCATACCCGCCGGCCCGGGCGCGGCAGCTCAGGCCCGCCACAGGCCGACCGAGCCCCCCACCCAGGTGAGGCCTTTGTTTTGGTCCACGCCCAGCATCTTCCCGCGGGAAAGCCGGACCAGGTGGATGACGGGCTCGAGTGCGGGGGCGGCCGGCGGCCGCAGCAACATGACACGCACCTCGGCCTTCACCGGCGAGCCGTCGGGGGCGTGGACGGCAGGGGCGTAGGTGACTTTCTCCTGAAGCACCCAGCCATGGCGTTGCTCCGCCGGCACCCGGGAGATGTCCTCATGGGTGACGTCGATGACGACGCCCGAGCCGGCGAAGGAGAAGAGTGGCTTCAGCACGTAGCCCGACAGGTCGCGGGCAGCGTCCCAACCTCGGAGAGGAAGGTGGACCTGGGGACGGCCGGGTGCCGGAGGAAGGGAAGACTGTACTTGCTCCACGGCCAGTACCAGTTGGGATGGCTGCACCAGGTGACGTCGAGGGGCTCATTCCAGGTGAACGGCAGGTGGTAGCCCTTGTGTTCCAGCTCGTCGAAGACCATCCGGTTGTAGATGCGTCGCACAGGCACCAGCTGGCCGTCCTTGCGCCGGAAGAGCTGCCGCCCCTGCTTCACCAGCTGCGTCGCGCAGACCGACTCGACGCCGAAGAGGCGTTCGGTGGCGACGAAGTCAGGAGCCGTTTTCTGCCGCTCCGGCTCGAAGTCCACCAGGGCCACCGCCTCGGGCGCCTCACCGCCGAGGATGGTGTCGCGCATCAGCCGCATGCCTTCCTCGCGCGGGCGGACGAAGCAGCTCCACCCGCCGGCCAGCCCGGGAAGGGTCTGGAATTCGGCGGCCCAGGCGTCGGCGAAGTAGGTCATCATCGCGTAGCCCGAAGGAAAGGCCTGTAGCTCCACCACCTTCCCCTGTAGGCCGCCGGCGGGCCCGGGGGTAATGGCGAAGTCGACCTGCACGCAGTTTGGCAGCGGGTCCATCCCCGGCGTGTCGTACTGCGGGGGAATGATTTTCATCAGCTGCACCAGCAGCGCGGGCTGGGCCAGCTGCTGGACAATCTCCAAGGCGCTCTGGGTGAGCGAATCCCGCAGGGCGGGCGTCATGAAGAAGGGCGTCTCGGCCAGTGCGAACGGGATGGGTCCAAGCTGCGCTTCCAACCGGGCACGGTAGCGGCCGTACAACTCGGGCGTCCAGGCCCGGTTGAAGGCGCCGCGGTAGGCAGCATCCATGGGCGCAGCTCCCTCCTTTGTCAGTGTGCTGGCCGGTCCATAGCCGGAAGCGTGGTCGAGTGGTCACGGCAAAGGCGCTGGGCGTAGTCCGAAAGCAGCGCCTGCACCCGCTCGAAGCTGGGGGAGTGCACCACCAGCCCCGCGTGGTACGGCTCATCGGCGCGGAGCCAGACCTCCGGGTCGGCGTAGGCCGAGATGTCCGGATGCTCCTCCCGGGCCAGCGTCATGAGCAGCCCCCCGTAGTCCGCCCTCCGGGGGGGAAGCTGGTAGGCCGCACCGTCAATCTCGACGTTTGCCCACTCCTCCCAGAGGTTGAGCCCGGTGGCCGCCTCCACCATGTCGGCGGTGTGGGCGCCGCCCACCCGGGCGGACGTCTCGAGCATGTACAGGGCGCCGTCCGGAGAGCGGATGAATTCCACGTGGCAAACGCCCTGCATCATCCCCAACTCCTCGAGAATGCGGGCGTTGAATGCCCGCAGGCCTTGGTCCACCGGGCCGCCCCGCTGGACGGTGTGCGCGGTGTAGACGCCGCCCCCGTGCGCGACGTCGAAGGGTGGCGTTCCACAGCGGTGCACTTCGCAGAACAGCACGCGGCGGTCCTGGACGATGGAGTCCACGTGGTAGACGTCGCCTGGCAGGTACTTCTCGAGCAGGAAGTAGGACTGTCGGTCCCCCAGGGCGTCCAGCGTCCTCCACAGTTGGTCCGGCGACTGCACCTTGGTGATGCCCGCCGCGCTGGCCTCGCTCGCGGGGCTTCAGCATCCACGGCGGCAGGACGCGTTCCATGAAGTCCCGTAACTCGTCGTAGTTGAGAACCCGGACGAAGGGCGGGACCGCGAGGCCGGCGGCGCTGGCCCGGGTGCGCATGGCCAGCTTGTCGCGGAAGTACCGCGCGGTGGTGTCCCCCATCCCCGGCAGTCGCAGGTGCTCACGTAGGGCGGCGGCCGTCTCCACGTCGTAGTCGTCGAGCGCCACGACGCGGTCAAACACGTGCGTGCGTGCCAGGTACGCCACCGCGTGCAGGGTATGGTGCAGCGGGCTGCCGTCCGGCTGGGCAAAGACGTCCACCAGCGCCTGGCGCGGCCAGGGCCGGTCCAGCAGCTTCGCCTGGGTGAAGAGGTAGACCTTGGCGCCGCGACGGTGTGCCTGGACGAGGAAGCGCTCGCCTTTGAAGTAACTGGCCAGCGCCAACACTCTCATCGGCCGGTCTTCCACGGACGCGGGGGCCTCCCCGGGGACTTTCCCCGACCCTCAGGCAATACCACGGACTGTCCACCGGACGCCTTTAGAGGACCCTCTGGACGCCATGAAAGTTGTCGTAGGCATCCAGCGGAATGGCCGCCCCTGGCGGCGGCTGGAAGGCGGCGCCGCCGAGCCACGCCCGGACATGCTCGGCCTGGGCGGCGCTGCCGGCCCATACCAGCTGGGAGACCTCGCTGCGCCGGCCGACGGGCACCTGCAAGCTCCACGTCCGCTCGGCACGCCGCACGGTGAGGGATACCGTCACCCGGCGCTCCAGGCAGTAGCGCAACAGGCCCAGGCGGTACGGCCGCCCTTCCACGGCCAGCAACTCGTCCCCGGCGGCCAGGCCGGCCTCCGCCGCCGGGGAGGCGTCGGCGACGTCGAGGACAGCCGGCCCGGTGTCGTCCTGCAGCACGACGCCGAGGAAGCCCACCTGGTGGCAAAGGACGTCGAAGCCGAGGCTCTGCAGGGACGCCAGCGTCTGCACACCCGCTGCCTCCCGAACCCCGCGGGCCGCCGATTCCCCGGCCCGGGCGCTGCGGGCCGAAAAGAAGCCCAGCACGTCCTCGCTGGTATACCCGGTGGCACGCCCGGCCCAGCCGGAAAACAAGTCACGCATCGCTGCATCGAGGGAGTCGCCCTGCTCTCGCAGGGCGACGTCCACGTCAAAGGCGACCAACATCCCCTGGTCGTAGTAATCGAGGCTCGCATTCACCGCGCCCGCGAAGCGGTGGTGGTTGAGGAAGGTGGCGCGGCTCGAGTCTTCCGGGGTAACCCGGCCCCAGGCCGGCCGCATCGCCAGGTGCCGGTGGTAGTTCACCAGGTTGGACAGCACCGCCGACGCCGGCAGCCAGCCGGCGCGGGCGCCCAGCACAAACTCGTAGTAGCGGGTGAAGCCCTCGGCGAGCCACAGCCCGTCCGGGAAGGAGCCGGCCAGCAAGTCCGGGGCGCCGAGCGGTGCCGCCTTCAGCCGCGCGCCATTCCAGGCGTGGAAGAGTTCATGGGCGCACACCCGGAGAGCCTCGGCGCGCTTGGCCTTCTTTGCGAAGACTTCCGGGTCGAGCGTCACCAGGGTGCTGGTGGCGTGCTCCATGCCCCAGCCGGAGCTGCCGCTGGTCTCGAAGACGAAGCTGTAGCCAGCGAAGGGAAAGCTGCCAAAGATGTCGTGGCAGCACTCGGCCAGCCGAGACAGTTCACCGAGGAAGCCGGGGCCCTCCTCCTCGTAGCCCAGCGGCACGGAGAGGAAGAGGGCGGAGAACGCCGTCCCGCGCACCACCCTGTCGGCGCGCGTCACCCTGCCGGCCACGACGGGCGTGTCCACCAGCGCGGCGTGGTTCTGGTAGCGAAAGCGCCCCGCGGTGAGCCCGACGGCGCCCGCCGGGTGGTGCAGCGACCAGCCCTCGGGCAGCCGGTACTCCACCTCGGGCGGCCCGGGAAGCTCCGGGGCGAAGGGGTAGCGGGTGGCGAGCAGCAGCGCCCACTCCTCGTCCACCAGCCCCGTAAACTCCGCAGTCGAGGGGTCCCAGGCGTTCAGCTGGGCATGGACGCGCCGACGCGAGCCGCCGCCTTCCACGCGCCAGCCGCTCCAGCCGTCCCGGGTGACGCGCAGCACCTCACCCGTGGCCGCGTCCTCGGCCCACAGCTGGAGGACGTCACGCCCATAGCGCTGGAAGGCATAGGCCCCGGGCACCCAGGTGGGAACGGCGAGCCGAAGGGGCCCGTCGGGCACGCCTTCCAGCAAAAGGGTGAGCTTGAGCTGGTGACGACGCGGCTCGACCTCGACGGTGTAGCAGTGCAGCGTCATCGCGTGGCGGGGCGCCCGAGCAGCGCATCCCACCGCCGCAGAGGCGCTGCCTGCTCATCCCGCGCAAGCTGCAGCAAGAGCTCCGCCATGTGCTCCACCACCCAGGCGAAGTGCGCCTCCCCGAGCGAGGCCAGGTCGAGGTCGGGAGCGGAGTTCATGAAGTCGATGGCGTAGGGCACGCCGTCGTGGATGGCAAACTCCACCGTATTCATGTCGTACCCGAGCGCCTCGCACAGCAGTCGTGCCTGCTGCTCGACGTGTGCCTCGAGCGCCTCCTCGAGCGGCGGCATGGACTCATTGGCCCGCTGGTACCGCTCGGCGTGGGGAAGCCGCGGGTCCCACAGCGCCGGTCGCACCTGGGTCTGGCCAATCACCAGACAGCGCACGTACTGCGTCCAGGTGACCTCGCTCTGCGCAATCATGGTGAGATGTCCACTTCGGTCATAGGCCGCGAGCAGCTCCTCCTTGGTGGTGACGCGCGAGACGTCGCGCCAGCCACCTCCCCAATGCGGCTTCAGGTACAGGGGCAACCCCAGCTCGGCCACCAGCGCGTCCCAGTCCACCCAGTCCAGGTTGCGCAGCGAATCCGGGGTGACGTCGGGCGCAGGCGTCTTGTTGGGCAGCAGCACGGTGCGCGGGACGGCGACCCCGAGGGCGGCGGCCAGCCCCGCATCGAGAAACTTGTCGTCCACGGTGCGCCAGAACGGGTCATTCACCACGCGCGTTCCGTTGAGGGCGGCCAGCTTCAGCCACGGCTGGTAGGAGGGCACCTCATGCGAGATGCGGTCCACCAGCACGTCATAGGGGGGCCGGACGTCGGCGCGGGGCGCCTTCAGCTTCGGGAGGTCGAGCAGCACCCCGGGGTCGCGCCGGGCCACCTCCGCGGCGAGCGCCTCGGGGAAGCTGCGCTCCCGGCCCACCAGCAGGCCGATGCGGGGCCGCGCGCGCGAAAGTGTCACCAGCCCACCCGCTCGCTCAGGGCGTGGGGCAGCATGCGCCGCCACCAGGGCCAGTCATGGTTGACGTCGTGGCCCCAGAGGTCGAGTTGGTGGGGAATCCCCTTCGCCGACAGGGCCTGGCGAAGCGGATGGAGGCATCGGGCACCTCGTACGCCCCACGGCCGGAGACGATGTAGAGACGCGCGCTGCGAAGCAGCTCCAGCGCCCGCGCGTCGCTCAACCCCGGCAGGTAGGAGGAGGGGTTGTTGAAGTAGACATTGTCGTCGCCGTAGCCGTGCAAGTACGTGGGCCCCAGGTCGTAGAAGCCACTCATCGCGATGAGGGTGTCGAAGAGGTCCGGCCGGCGCAGGACGGCGTTGGCCGCGTAGAAGGCACCGAAGCTCGCGCCCGTGGCGCCGATGCGCGCGTTGGGGTCTTGCAGCACGCGGCGAATGTGCGGCACCACCTCCTCCTCGATGTAACCCGAGTACAGCGCCTGGCGCCGGGCAGCCTCGGCCACGCCCACCTCCTCGTTCATCCAGGCGTGCCGGTTGATGCTGTCGATGCTGAACACCGTCACCCGGCCCGCCAGCAGCAGCGGTTCAATGGACTTGATGAGCCACATCCGCTCGGCCTCGAGGAAGTCCCCGGACGCGGTCGGCAGCAGCAGCAGCGCCCGTCCGAAGTGGCCGTACCGGACGAGGGGCATGTCGAGCCCCAGGCGTGGGCTGTGCCAGCCGAAAATCTCGCGCCGCAGCGCGGGGTCGACGTAATTCATGTACCCGTCCCTTCTCCTGCACGCATTGTGCTGACAACCGACGGGGGAAGGGCCAGCCTTTTTGTATGCTCCCCTCGACGCCCGGCTGCCGAGGACTATGCTCTGGGCCCTGAGAGACACCGATGAATAGCGCGCTCCAGCACCGGACGGCAGGCCAGGGGGCAGGGCCTCAAGGCTTGCCGTCGGACTGGGAGCTCCGCATCGGGCCGGCGAGCGGCGCAGGCCGGGTGGTGGTGGTGCCGGCCGCCGGCGGCACCCTCGGCGCGGACCCCGGCTGCACCCTTCCGGTGACGGGAGAGGGGGTGGCGGGCGTGCATCTGCGCATTGCCCGGCGCCTGGATGGCGCCCTGGGGTGGGAGTCGGCGACGTCCGCTTCGGTGCTGCTGGACGGTCAGCCGGCGCGCTCGGGGCCGCTGGTCGACGGCAGTCGCCTGCAGCTCGGGGCCGTGGTGGTGACGGTGGTGCGACGTCCCGTGTCCGGCCTGCCCTCCTTTCCGTCTGCGCCCCCGGAGCCGCCGGACCAGCTGCTTGCGCCCGGGACGGTGCTCGGGGAGCGCTACCGCATCGAGGAAGTCATTGGCCAGGGAGGGATGGGCACCGTCTACCGGGCGCAGCACCTCACCCTGGGAAAGACGTTCGCCGTCAAGGTCCTGAAGGCCATGCACAGTGCCCGGCCTGACTTCGTCGCCCGGTTTCAGCGCGAGGCGGTGGCTGCCAGCCAGATTCGCCACCCCGGCATCGTCGACGTCTTGGACTTCGGCCGGGCGGTGGAGGGCAGCTTCTACTGCGTTATGGAGTACCTGCAGGGGGAGACACTCGCCGCGCGGGTGGCGCGCCAGGGCGCCCTGCCGGTGGCGGAGGCGGTCCGCGTGGGCCGCGATATGGCCCGCGCCCTGACTGCCGCCCACACCCAGGGCATTTTTCACCGCGACATCAAACCGGAAAACGTCCTGCTCGTTCCGGTGACGGGCGCACCCGACACCGTCAAGCTCGTCGACTTCGGCATCGCCCGGCTGGTCGACCCGGCGCGCAACAGCCGGGAGACGGGCGAAGGCGTCATCCTCGGCACACCCCAGTACATGTCCCCGGAGCAGGCCTCCGGCCTCGCCCAGGACGCCCGGGCAGACGTCTATTCGCTCGGCGTGCTGCTGTGGGAACTCCTGGCTGGTGCACCTCCCTTTCACGGGGCCAGTGCGACGCATGTGCTGGCCGCGCACCTCCTCGAGCCGGCGCCTCGCCTGCCGCACACCGGCCCGCACGGGCCCATCCCGCGGCGCCTCGGACGGCTGCTGGCGCGGATGATGGCCAAGCGCCCCGAGGACCGGCCGGCGCGCATGCAGGACGTGGTGGCCGAGTTGGACGCCGTGCTGGCCCCGCCCGGCCCCCGCGTGGGCTGGGCCGCCACCACGCTGGGGCTTCTGGCAGTGGCCTCCGCCGCGGGCGCCCTGGCTCTCTTCCTCGCGCGCCACCGCCAGCGTCCGCCAGGCGTCGTGCCCATGGCGCAGGCGGCCCCGCTCCCCACCGCCGCTCCCCTCTCCGCCCCTCCGGCCGTCCTGCAAGGTGCACCCACGGTCGCGGCCGCCACCCCGGCCCGTGTCGCGCCCGCTATGGCGGCGGTGGACATCTCCTCGGAGCCGCCGGGTGCAGCGGTGGTGGTGGAGGGACGGCCCCGGGGCGTTACGCCCGTGAAACTCCTCCTGCGCCAGGGGGCGCCGCAGCGGCTGGAGGTGAGTCGGCTAGGCTACGCGTCCCAGACGCGCCTGCTGCGGCCGAGCCCCGGGTTGAGCATCCACGTCACATTGCAACCCTTCGCTCGCCCGTCCCTCCCGGACCTTAAAGATTCACCGTACTGAAGCGACTGGCAGCCTGCCGCCTTCTTGGTCTAAGGCTTTCGCCTGAGCATGGTCGCGTTGGCCCTCGCCGTCGGCCTCCTCCTCAACACCCAGCCGGAGGAAGCGCGCGACCGCGCCCGCGACGCGTTCACCCAAGGGCAGGAGCTGTACCGCACCGGGGACTTCGCCGGGGCGCTCGCTGCCTTCCAGAAGGCCGAGGCCATCCAGCCCAACCCGGCCACGCAGTACAACATCGGCCGCTGCCACGAGCGCCTGGGGCAACTGCCGGACGCGGTGGCGGCCTATGAGCGATACCTATCGGAGGCCCCCAGCGCCCCGGACCACGACGCGCTCGCCGGGCACGTGGCGGAGCTTCGACGCGAAATCCCTCCGGTGGGGCACCTGAGAGTCTCCGTGGAGCCTCCCGGCGCCTCCGTCACGGTGGACCAAGGCGCCCCCGAGCCTGCCCCCATCGACAAGCCGGTGCCGGCCGGACAACACCTGGTGCTCGCCGAGCTCAGCGGCTACACCCCTGCGCGCCGGGACGTGGAGGTGGCGGCCGGCGGCTCGCTGCAGCTCGAATTGACATTGCGGCCGGTGGAGACATCGCCCGTGACCCGGGCCCCGGATGCGGCCGTACGGCGGAACGTGCCGGCGCCCGCCCCGCCCCCCAGCGGGGGGCGCACCTGGACCTACGTCGCCCTGGCGGTGGCGGTGGTGGCCGCCGGCGTCGGCGTGGGCTTCGGCCTCAGCTCGAAGTCCGCCCAGGACAACCTGCAGTCGCGCGTGCACACCCAGGCGCAGGCCCAGCAGCTGTATGACACGGCCAACAGCCGCGCCGTCACCGCCAATGGCTTTTACGTGGGCGCGGCGGTGGCCGGGGCCGCCACCATCACCCTCTTCTTCCTCGAGCCGACAGCGGGCCACTCGCCATGAAGTGGGCTGGCCTGGCGGCTGGATTCCTCGTCGCGGGCTGTGTCCCGCACCTCACCGGCGCTCCCTGCCACGCGGACAACAACTGCCCCGCCAGCCAGTACTGTGATGGCGCGAACTGTCAGGCGGGCCCCCCTCCGCCGACTCGCGTCACCCAACTCCTCGTCACCACGCCGGCCGAAATCCTCCCCCTCGGCTCGACGGTGCAGGCCACCGCCACCGCCGTCCTGCAGTCCGGGGACCACCAGGACGTGACGACGACCGCTAGCTGGACTTCCTCCAACGACCTGGTGGCGCAAGTCTCCAACGACGCGGGGGCCCAAGGGACGGTGCTGGCGCTGGCCACCGGGGAAGTCGACGTCACCGCAACCCTCGGCGCGAATGCCGCCAGCGCACACCTGGTGGTCACCAACGCGGAACTGGTATCGCTGGTGGTCACCGTTGACCGACCGGTGGTAGCCGCGAGGACCGATGTCGCCGCCACCGCGACGGGCTTCTTCACCGACGGCAGCCACGCGGACTTGACCAGCCTGGCCAGCTGGAACAGCAGCCAACCCGGCGTGGTGTCCGTGTCCACCTCGCCGGGCAGCGTCGGGGCGCTGGTGGCGCTGGCCAGCGGCACCGCGCTTCTGCAAGCCAGCTACCAGCAGCACGCGGGCTCGGCCAGCGTCACCGTTACCCATGCGACGCTTCAGCAACTGGCCGTCTCCCCGCTGTTGCCGTACCTGACGGCCACCACCAGCACCGCACTCCAGGCCACCGGACTCTTCTCCGATGGGACGGCTCAGCCAATGACGGGCAGCGTCCAGTGGACGGTGGATGACCCGTCCCTCGCATTCTTCCTCTCCTCCGTCCCGGGCCGGCTTCAGGGCTTCTCGGCGGGCCAAACTAACCTGGAGGCGCAGGTCGGGACGGTGGTGGCGCAGGTTCCCCTGGTGGTCAGCACCGCCTCGCTGGCCGGCCTGGAAGTCTCCCCCGTCCTTCCCGACCTGCTGGGCATCCTCGGAGCGGCCGACTTCACCACCTGGGGCACCTTTAGCGACGATGGGGTGCTCGAGCTGACCACCCAAGCCAGCTGGAGCTCGACCGTCCCCGACGTGCTGGCCGTCTCCGCGAGCGCTGGCACCGCCTCCGCGCTCGACGCGGGCGTCAGCAGCGTCGAGGCGTCCTTCGGTGGCCTCACCGCGTCGGCCGTGCAATCCGTCGACGGAGCCCGGCCGGCCGTATTGCTAGTCTGGCCGCCCGCAGCGACGTTGACGGTGGGACTCCCCGACACCCTCGCCGCCGAGCGCGTGTTTTCCGACGGCGGCGTGGACGACGCCACCGGGCTGGCGGGTTGGACCTCGTCCTGTCCCTTGGACGTCCAGGTGTCGACCGGCCTGCGCGGCGGTGCCCTGACGGCCCGCTCGCCGAAGACTTGCACCACCGCCGCCGCGCTCGCCGGCCTGTCGGGCAGCACCGCGGTGACGGCGACGGCGCGTGCCGTCCAGCGCCTCGAGGTCCACCCCTCGCAAGTCGCCATGGGACCTGGGGGGTGGGCGGCGTTCACGGCAACGGCCATCTTCGGCGACGGAAGCCTCCGGGACGTGACCTCCCTGGCTGCCTGGAGCTCCGCCAACGTGGACGTTCTGGCCGCCGGCAGCGGACCGCAGGCGGGCCAGGCGCTCGCCGTGGACGGAGGCATCTCAGAGCTGACTGCCACCTTCGGCGGTGCCACGGCGAGCGCCCCCCTCACCATCAGCCCTGGCCCCGGGGTCGCCGCCCTCGAGGTCTGGCCACCCCTCCTGCAGCTACACGCCGGGACCGAGAGGCCGCTGTCCGCCACTGCCGTCTGGCCGACGGGAGACGCGCTGGACGTCACGGCGTGGACAGTCTTCTCCTCAAGCGACGTCTTGGTGGCGTCGGTGGCCAACGCCGCCGGACGCCGCGGACAGCTGGCAGCCCTCAGCCCCGGCAGGGCCCGCATCACCGCCGCCTTCGGCCCGGCGGCGACCGCCGCCTCAGTGACCGTCGACGCCGCCGCCGTCGACGCGCTGGCCGTCGTGGGGCCAGCGTCCCTCCCGACGGGCGAGCCTGACTTCCTCCGGGCGCAGGCGCATTTCCTCGATGGCTCGCAAATGGACGTCACCTCTCAGACTTCCTTCACCTCGTCCCCTACCTCCTTCTTGCGCGTGCGGGGGACGGGGCCCCAGCGCGGCACTGCGGTGGCTCTGGCCGGTGGTACCAGCACAGCGCAGGTGCGCTTTGCGGGAACGCTGGGCTCGGCGCAAGTCGCGACCACGCCCGGCGGGGTGCAGTCCTTGTCCATCCAGGGGCTTCCGACGGCCGTCCCCGTGGGCGTGCAACTGCAGCTGGTCGCCACTGCCAGCTTCCCGGGGCCCATCCCCCGGGACGTCACCCCCCGCGTCGTCTGGACGTCCAGCGCCCCCCAGGTGGCCTCCGTCTCCAGCGGCCAGGCCGGGGGCGTGCTGGCGACGGCCACCCCTGGTTCCGCCCAGCTGACGGCCAGCTTCGGCGGCAGCACGGCCAGCACGTCCGTCAACGTCACTCCGGCCGTCCTCACCGGGCTCGGCATCCTGCCCGCCGGGCCCACTGGCCCAGTGGGAGTCGAGGTACCGCTTCGCGTCCAGGGCACCTACTCCGACGGTACCCGGCTGGACCTCACTGCGCAGGCCAGGTGGTCGAGCGCGAGTCCCGCGCTTTTGGCCGTCTCCAACGGCGAGCGAAGCCGTGGGGCCGCCATGGCGCTGGCGCCGGGCAGCACCACCGTCTCGGCCTTCGTCCTGCGGCCGGACGGCAGCGTCCTAGGCACCAGTGCACCCTTCGTCGGGGGCCCGGCGCTTCCGGTCGGCGTCGAGATAGCCCCGGCCAGCGTCGTGCTGTCCTTGTCGGGCATGCCCACCTTGGCCGTGCAAGCGCGCGCGCACCTGAGCGACGGCACTACCCGCGACGTCTCGACGGCGGCCACCTGGGCCGTGCAGGCCGCAGACATTGCGGAGGTGACGAATTCGGGCGCACTGACGGCCCTCCGGGCCGGCACCACGATTGTGTCGGCAACCTATGGCTCCGTCACCGGTTCCGCGCCGCTGGCCGTTGTCCCCTAACACCCCGCCGTCCCCGCGCTGCCCCAGCTGCGTCAGCGGCCCGCACTCCGCCGCCTTGAAACAAGCTGGCGGCCCTCGCGTTCGCGAACGCACTCTTCCCGTCCTCAGAAGGCTTCGCCAGCTCCCAGGTACACGCCGAAGCCGGTCTGGCTGAAGGCGAAGTCCAGTGTGACGTTGGTTCGGGAGGCCCGGTTCATCATGAAGCGAAGGCCGATGCCCCCGGCGGGCCGCAAGTTCTGGAACAGGGGTTCCCCGGGGTTGGAGTACCCGGTCACGGCAACGGCTGGACGCGAAAAGGTGGAGACGTTGGCAAACACCACACCGCCCAGGAAGCCGTCGTCGGTCAGTCGAAACCGAAGCTCCCCTTCCAGGTAGACCTCGGACGTCCCGCGAAAACGTCCCTGAACGTAGCCGCGGCCGGTTCGACTCCGCGCGTCCCAGCCAATGGCAGGGAGCGCCAAATAAGGAAGGTTCCCGCCGGTCACTCCCTGGGCCAGAAACCAGAACGCGAGGACATTCCTCGGGATGTTGGGGTCGAGACCCACGTACGTCCTCAACTCGCCGTAGAGCTGCGTGCTGTCTTGGGAGCTGCCAAGCCAGGTGGGGTTCCCGCGGAAGACGAGGTTTGCGTAGACGCCCCGGTACGGATTGATGGTGGAGTCCCGGCTGTCGTAGAGGACCTCCAGGCCAACGCTGACGATGTTGTACTGGGTCGGGTTGAACCCGTAGTAACGGCTGTACGCGTAGCTGCTGGTGACGACGGGCGGCGTCACATTGAGGTTGAGCAGCTCATCGTCAATGTCGAAGTAGCGGTCGAAGCGTACGGCAATACCGGCGTACAAGGGCCCCACCACCTTCTTCAGCACCGACTGGTGGATGCGCAGCAGGTCGAACTTCATCGGCTGCGCTCCCGGAACGGGCGCCGTCTCTCCGTAGCCGCCGAGCGTGAAGCCGGTGGAGACCGGCGTGATACCCGACCCGAGCCCGTAGGTGTCTTGGTTGAAGATGAGGAAGCGGTAGTCGCCCTGGAGCTCCCATTCGTTCCCGGACGTCATCACCGTGCTCGGCATCTGAAAGATGAGTTGGCTGTTGGACGTGTAGATGAACGCTGGTTGCGCGTTGGAGATGGTGGTGGTCTCCGGGTCGCCGAGGTAGATGCCCAGAAAGGCGGTGACGCCAATGACGAAGCCGAGGGCCGGGTTGTAGCCGATGACCGGAAGGATGGCCGGCAACAGCTCGTACGCCTTCGGCTGCACCTTGCCGCTCTTGGTCATGTTCAAGAGCGTGAAGAGGTCGGTGGGGTCTTCGTACTCCTCGCAACTGCTCGCGACGCAGACTTGCCCGTACTCGAACTTCTCACTGCACTGCAGACTCGAGGAACATTCGCCCTGGACCCCTCGGACGGGGGAATAGGGGATGAGGTGCTCGCGCTCGGTTTCCAGTTCGCGCGGTCCGGCCCGGGGCTTCACGCCAGCGTCCGGAGTCTGGGCAAAGACCTCGTCGGCAGGCGCCGAACCCGCAGCGGCGTCAGCCGTCGCGTTCGCCGGGACCAGCAGCCACGCGCCGAGCAGGACGAACAAGACCAGCGTGGTACGCCGGTGGCGCATGCATTCCCCTAGCGAGGTGAGGCACGCCGACTGTACCGTAGGGCTTCGTCGCTAGCGGCGTTTTTCCACGCCGGCCTATCACGACCGCAGCCATCCTCGCTGGCACCAGTCAGTAGCCCTCCGCCATAGGGGTCCCCCCGTTTCCCGTTTCGCCGACGGCCCGGGCTCAGCCAGCGTGTCGGCTCAGCTGACGGCTACCGGCGGCGCGACAGCCAGTAAGACCTGGCAGCCGAAATCGAACCGGGTGGTACCGGGCCCGCGCCGGCTCGGCCCCAGCGCCACGCCACTCAGCCCGTGCGAGACGCTTGCTGGGAAGACTGCGACAGGGAAGACGCAGACGCCGAGCGCTGCCCCAAGGGACAGACGCGGAACCAACCGTGCGCAACTCGGCCGCCCCCCGAGACGTACACGGCGGCCAGGGCAAGGGGCTGCCGGTGGCACAATCGGCACAAAGAAAAGCGGGATGGAGGAAGTGCGTCGTCCCTGCCCACACCAGCGCGAGCAGCCAGCCACTGGCCTCCGCTTCCCACGGGAACACAGTCACCGCCGAAGGAGAGCCCGTCTGGCTCTCGACAGTCGCCCCAAATCAAGCCGCCACCACCTGGAGCCGGGGAGACGAAAAGGGGCGCGCGCCCGCCAGGGAGCTGAAAGAACGAGAGGCCCCGCCAGGGATGGTCTCTGGCGGGGCCTTGGGGTGACGTCTTCGCGGGGGGCGCGTACGCCCCGAGGCATACCAGCTACTTCTTCGCGGGCGCCGCGGTCGGCTCGACGGCGACGGCGAGAGCCTGCGTGTACGTAATCTCGACGTCGTCGCCGACCTTCACGCCGTCCAGCTTCTTCGGGTCCTTGACTTTGATGGTCACCGAGTTGCCTTCCGGACCGACCAGCGTCACCGACTCCTTCTTCTTACCGATGGCAGTCACCTTGGCCTTGATGGTGTCCTGGCTCATCACCGCGCCTCCGGGGAGCTGACCCGGCGCCGCAGCGGCTGCCGCATTCACATCAGAGGCCGCCGGCGCGCCTGGCTTGGTCACGCGGACCGCGATGGACTCGTAGTACTTGGCAACGACGGTGTCTCCAACCTTGACCTGCGCGAGGTTCTTGACGTCATCGCTCACGTGAAAGGTGTAGCTGTTCCCCTTGGGGCCCTTGAGCGTGACCACCCTGCCCGGGACGTCGATGCCGGTCACCGTCGCCTTGACGGTAGTCACTGCAGAGACGGAACCTGAGGGCATCTTCGTCCCGCCATCTGCCCAGGCCGACGACGCGAGACTGAGGACGGACACTACGACCATCAACTTCGTTCGACCTGCAAGCATGTGCCTTCTCCTTCTTCGGTCAGTGCAATGCCACCGACGCGGGCCGCCTATAAGCCAATGTGTGGCCCGCGTCCACTGGCATGAGTTCTCATGACAAGTCGCCAGCGACGGGCCGCGCCTCAGCGTGGGCGCGCCCCGGGACGCTGCACGCCGAGGGCCATCAACAGAGCGGTGGGGACGATGCGCGCAGATGAAAAGGACGCTCAGCGCACCAGCAAGGCAGCGCTGGAACCCGCGTGGTCGTCCCTCGCACCTCGCTTCGAGGCGGTGACTCTTAGCGTGTGTGGCCGCAGGCTGTTGGCGTCGGACCGCCGGCGGAAGGCGAGGGCCGATGCCTCGGCTCCCCCGCCCTGCCGAGCGCGGCGAATGCCTGGGGATTGCCCGCGCCGCCCGCCCCACCGCAGGAACAGTCCCGGTGACGAAGGCCGGCGGCTGGAGCAGACTGAAATGCCCGGCTAGCGCCCTTTCAACACGGACCAGCGAAGCCAATCATTACCGAGAAGACGTCGTCGCGCTGCAATGCGGCTGGAAGTCGCGCGTGACGAGTTGGACGTCCCTGAGCGAAAAGCCCTGCTGTCCTTGCGACGAAAAGGCCGCCGTTGCGCCATTGCCGCACTTCATTGCAGCAACCGCCTCCACATGAAGGGTGATGGGCACCGCGGGCGGGAGCTAGAACTCTTCGCCTCCGAGGAACGCCACCGAGTGGAAATCCAAATTCACCCCGAGGCCGAACCTGGGCGACGACCCGCGGTGGCCACAGGCCGAATCGCTCGCGCCGGAGTTGACGGCATGCGCACAGCCTCAGGGCCCCGGCCACCACGGTTGCAGGCCGGTAGCAGACGCACGCGTTTGATGAACATCACTCGCCGCCGCTTGGCGTCGCGGCCGCCAGCGCTCGCGTCATTTTGCAGTGCTTGGCCAGCCGACCGCGGGCTAGCCTCGGCCGCTGCCGCCCAAGCCCGGGCCCGAGCGACCTCATGCCCTTTGAGTTGCGCGCGTTGGCCACCGTCTTCACCGTCATTTTTGTCGCGGAGCTACCCGACAAGACGGCGCTCGCGGCGCTGGTCCTCGCAACCCGCTACAGGCCATTTCCGGTCTTTCTGGGCGCCGCCCTCGCATTGACGGTCCAGAGCATGGTGGCCGTTGCTGCTGGCGGGCTTCTCGCCCTTCTGCCCGCGCGACCCGTGCACATCGGCGCTGGAGTCCTCTTTCTGCTTTCAGCAGTCGTCATGTGGCGCCGGCACGCACCACCGGCGGTCGACCCCGAACTGCTGGAGAGCGCTAAGCGCAAGCCAGGGTTTCTCCAGGCATTCGCCTCGACTTTTGGCGTCATCTTCATCGCCGAATGGGGCGACCTGACACAACTCGCAACGGCGGCCTTGGCTGCACGGTACCGAAGTCCGCTGACCGTGTTCTTCGGTGCCACGCTTGCCTTGTGGGCCGTCGCCGGACTGGCTGTTCTTCTGGGCAATCGCGCCGGAGCGCTGATGCACCCCGAGGTCACGAAGCGCGTCGCGGCAGTCATCTTCCTCGCCCTCGGCATCGCCCTCGTCGCAGGCCTGCTGTGAGGCAGCCGGCGGTTGCAAGCCGGCAAGGCACTGCACGCCGGCGACGCTGCCTGATTTGCGGGCTATAACGATGCAAGACTGAGAGCCGGGCGAGCCTGCTTCCTGCACCGGGGGTCAATTCATGCGCGAAGTGTTCGGCTGCTGCGTCCGTGGGGCGTCCCGGGGCGGGTCCGCGCACGGGTTGGTACTCCCCATCCGTGCGAAGACGGCATTCCTCTGCGTCCGGGCGACGTCTCAGGGGAGTTTCGAGGGTTTGGGGCGGGGGCAGGCCGTTGACAGTGCGGACCTCCGCACACTGGGGCGGGCTTGCTCGGCGTCCTGATGATTGGCTTCACCCTCGGCCTCAAGCACGCGCTTGATTCCGACCACCTCGCGGCCGTCGCGACGCTGGCCACCGGGACGGCATCCCTGCCGCGTGCCCTCAAACATGGCGCGATGTGGGGACTCGGCCACACCATCACGCTGCTCGCAGTGGGGGGCACCGTCTTGGTGTTGGGACGCGTCATCCCTCAGGTGGCGAGCGACGTGTTGGAGTTGATTGTGGGTCTCGTGCTCATCTGGCTCGGGGCCGACGTGCTGTGGCGCGTGCGCAAGCTGCACAGTCACCCGCACCGGCACGATGACCACCCGGCGCACCTTCACGTCCATCAGCACGACCGGCCCGAGGGGTCTTCGACCCATGCGCATCCCCACCCCGTCGTCCCGCCACGCAGGGCGCTGGTGGTCGGGATGGTGCATGGGCTGGCCGGGTCCGCCGCGCTGGTGCTGATTACCGTGCAAGCCATCACCTCTCCGCTTCTGGGTGTGGTGTACATGCTCATCTTCGGGCTCGGCTCGATGGTGGGCATGTCGCTGGTGTCAATGTGCGTGGCGGTCCCGCTACACCTGTCCAAACACCGGGCCTTTCGCGTCGAATGGTTGATGATGGCGGCCGCGGCAGCGAGCCTCTTCGTCGGCGTCAGAATCCTCTTCAACGCGGGCGCGGCGCTGGGCTTGGTGTGAGGCGCTGGGAAGTGGGTGGCACCCCGAAGGGCCATGGTTAGGTTCGAAGCATGTACCGTTGCAAGTCGTGTGGGGCTCTCAATAATGTGCGGCCGGGCGCCAGTGGCACTGCCGTCTGCGGACGCTGCAAGTCGGAGCTTGACCTGGCCGGCACTCCTCAGGATGTCGATGCCGCGGGACTGGAACGCGCTGTGAATTCGGCTTCCGTTCCAGTCCTGGTGGACTTCTGGGCGCCCTGGTGCGGCCCGTGCCGGATGACCTCGCCCGTCGTCGAGGCCTTTGCGCGCGAGTCGAGGGGTCGGTTCATTACCCTCAAACTGAACACCGACGAGAATCCCGCCGCCGCCAGCGCCTATGGCATCCAGAGCATCCCGACCTTCCTTCTCTTCAAGAATGGAGGCGTCGTCGGCCGCCACAGCGGAGCGATGGGGAAGGATGCACTCGCCAGTTGGGCGACGCAGGCCTGAGACTTCGCGCCCTCGCCTCTAACGCTTTTGGCGGCGAGTCCAGCGACGGTCCGAGTCGCGACGGCGGGGCCTCGGGAGCGCATCCGCACCACTGAGGCGTGACGTCCTCGCCACAAGCACTAACCGCATCCTTTGCGAGGGCCCTGGTGGGCCGTCAGCCCTTACCCGGCCGTGCAGAGTCACGTGACGGACTACGACTCAGTTCCAGGCGGCCGACGTCGCGGTCGTGCGCTCAGGTCGCGCACCGCCGCCGACCGGTCTCCCGAGTCCCGGCCCCCACGACTCGGCCTACCTGGAACTCAGGACAAAGCTGTTGCCATCGGCGTCTTGGAAGATGGCGGTCGTACCCCAGGACTCTTTCTTCGGCGGCCTTGAAAATTCCACGCCACGAGCGGAGAGCTCTCGGTAGTCCCGCTCGACGTCATCACTCTCGAACGAGATGCCGGAGAAAGTCCCGATGCGGCCCTCGTGCCCTTCGGGCGTGAAGAGGGCCAGCCCTGTCTGCCCACCTGGGACCTTCAACTCAATCCACCGCTGACCCGGGCCCATCGCCTGGTCCGTCGCGACTTGAAGGCCCATCTTCTGTGTCCAAAAAGCGAGGGCCTTGTCCTGGTCTCGGACGGGGACGCTGATGAATTTGATTCGCTTCACGTGGCCTCCTGGCGAGTCAGAACGACGGCAGATTGTTGGCGCCAGGCCCACCTGCTGAACATGCCCGTTCGCACTTTTGTAGGCCACGACGACTATAGTCTTTGGTACCATAGATGTTGTGCGCAAGACATTCGAAGTGGACAGCTACCTGGTCGAGGTCCTGCTTCCGGACCTGGTCGGACACGACAAGCGCCCGGCTGCTTTTGTCCTTTACCTTTGGCTGTGGGCGAAGACGCATGCCGCTGGCCGGCCCGCCGCTTTCTTCAGCTACCAAGCAATGACGGACATGACAGGACTGTCGAAGAGCGCGGTGCAGCGCGCCGTCGCGTGGCTCGAGCGCCGTCAGTTTCTGCGGGTCCGCAAGCGCTCACCGACCGCGGTCCCGGAGTACACGGTTCTCACTCCGTGGCTCCGGTGAATCTCCGCCGGGGCGCCTGTGCGCACTCCTTGCATGTGCTTGCCGCCAGGCGTGCAAGGCTTGCGCGCTTCGCCTTGAAGCGCGGCCGTCGGACCGGGCGCGCGAATTGCTCGTGGTGTTCCGTCCCCGTGCCCATCGCCGCCCTTCGCTCGATTGCAGTGCTGGCGCTCATCCTGGCTTCCGCCCATGCCTCCGGCACGGAAGCTTGGGTGAGCGCTGGCCAGGCGAACATTCGACTGGGACCGAGCGCCTCGAGTCCCGTCATCGGGCTGCTGGAGAAGGGAGACCGAGTCGAACTGCTGGAGGGGGTCGTGCCTCAACGCGGATGGACCCTTCTTCGCCCCTTCGGTGCCGTGCGCACCGACTTCCTCGTCGTCGAAGAGCCTTCCGGCGACGTGCCACCGGTCGAGTACGTCTACGGCCGCGTCATCGTCCCCTTCGCAGCCATCAGAGTTCAGCCCGACCCTGACGCCCGCGTGGTGTCACGCCAGATGCGCCGGCACATCCTCGCGTTCAAGACTTCGGAGGATGGAGAGGGCCAATGGCTGGAGCGCCCCGACGGGACATTCGTCGCCCGCAGCGAAGTGAAACTCCTGGTGGGGAGCGCTCTGCATGGTGTCATGAGTCCGCCCCCTCGACTCGCCTTCGTGTTGAGGGCGGTGCGTGCCCAGCCGTTGGACTCCACCAGCCCCGCGTCGGTACTTGAGCGGTACACCGCCGTCGCCGTGGACTCGGTTGGGCGAGACGTCCGCACGGCGCAGGGAACGCTTCCGCGAAATGCCGTGCGCCTGGCACGGGCCATCCCCCGGCCGGCCGGAATCGGTCCGGCGGCCAAGTGGATTCACGTGGACACCGCCGAGCAGGTGCTAACCGCCTACGAGGGGGACCGGCTGGTCTTTGCGACCCTGGTCTCGACGGGGAGGCGCGACTGGGAAACTCCCGCGGGCCACTTCCGCGTCTGGCTCAAGCTTCGCCACGGAGCGATGCGCGGTCACCGCGAGACGTACCTCGTCGAGGAGGTCCCGTACTCCCTCTTCTTCGGCGGCGACACTGCGCTTCACGGAGTCACCTGGCATGACCGCTTCGGCATGCCCGTGTCGCACGGGTGTGTGAACCTCTCGCCAGCCGATGCCACCTGGCTCTTCGAGTGGGCTCCACCGGCCTTGCCTGGTGGCTGGCACGGCATCCTTCCCGGGGGCGCCGGGCTCGACTCGCTGTGGGTCATCGTCGAGTCCGCGAAGCAGAAGCCACCGACCGCAGAGTCGAGGCTTCCGCCGCAGAACGCTCTGGCCGACGGGCCGGATGTGCGGAACCCCCGCTAAGGCGTGCCCGTCGGCCCCTCCACTGCGAACCTCCGAAACATCGGTTAGGCTGTCGAGTTTACCCGCAACGGAACTGAAGACCGATGTCCTCTCCTGTCATCTCCCGCCGGAACTTCCTGGGCGGCCTTGCCGCCCTGGCGGGGACGCTCGTCCTTGCTCCTCGACGCGTCCTCGCTGGGCCCACGGACCATGGCGAGCGGGTCCTCTCCTTTGTGCACACCCACACTGGCGAGCGGCTGTCCCTTCCGTATTGGGCAGACGGAGCATACCTGCCCGAGAGCCTGTCCCGGGTAGAGGTCTTCTTGCGCGACTTCCGTTCGGGCGAGCAGCACACCATCGACCCAGAGCTGCTCAACCAACTGCATACCCTTCGGCTCGCCACTGGCACGTCCGCGCCGTTTCAGGTCATCAGCGGCTACCGGTCGCCAGGCACCAACGCCGCGCTGCGGGCCGCCGGCGGCGGCCAGGCGCGCCACAGCCTCCACATGCAGGGGCGTGCCATCGACATCCGACTCGCGGACGTCCGCTCGTCAGTCCTTCAGGGAGCAGCGCTGGAACTCGCCCTCGGAGGCGTCGGCTATTACCCGGCGGAGGACTTCGTCCACGTCGACACGGGCCCAGTTCGGCGCTGGTAACGACCTCCATCGGCTGCGTGAAGGCAGCCATCGGCTGGAAGCCGTGGTGAATGTCGCGCTTTGGAGTCTGGCAGGAGTTCCTGGCATTCGCGTTTGGTGCCGCCGGTGCCTGCAACCTGGTCACCCCCCAGAAGACGCTCATCGAGAAGAAGATGAGCTGGGCGGCTAACTTCTCAGACGGTCCAGTCACCTTCATCGGCCATGGCGAGGTCCTCGCAGCCATCGGGCTCATCATGTCCTGGGCAAACGGCATCGTCCCCGTCTTCACTCCCCATCGCCGCCCTCTGTCTCGCAGTGCTCATGGCCGGGGGCGTGGCGGTCCACATTCGCCGCTGGGAGCCGTCGTTTCCGCCACTCACCCTTCGCGTCCTCTCCGCTGTCCTCGCCCGCACCCGTCTCTGAAGCGAACGGCCGTCGCCTGCGAGCGGCCCCCCAGGGGTCGGCTGACACCCTGATGGCAGCAATGCCTTCGCGGCCCGTCCCGGGGCCGGGAGCTGCTGACCGAGGTGCCCCCGCTCCGTCCCGGTCCAGTAGGCTGTCCGCACCGCAGCGTCCGTCTGTCTCGGTCCCCGAAACCATGAGCACACCCCAGGCGATTGCGCGCACCATCCTCGACGGGTTTGAGAAGCACTACGCGCAGTTCCGCGAAATCAGCTCCGCCGCCAAGGAACGCTTCGAGCGTGCCGACTGGCCGGGGGCGCAGGAGGCCAACCGGAAGCGCCTCGGCCTCTACGACGGACGGGTGGGCGAATCAGTCGCATCGGTGACACGCCTCTACCCAGATGCCCAGACCGACGAGGCCCTCTGGCCGCAGGTGAAGCAGGCTTACATCACGCTGCTCTACGACCACAAACGGCCTGAGTGCGCCGAGACATTCTACAATTCCGTGGCCTGCCGCGTCCTTGCGAGGACGTACTACCGCAACGAGTACATCTTCTGGCGGCAGGCAGTTGCGACCGACTTCATTGATGCAGACGAGCCTACCTGGAGGGCCTGGTACCCCGCGACCCATGGCGTTTCGCGAACGTTCGCGGCCATCTTTCACAGTTTCAAGCTCGCGCTGCCCTTTGAAAACCTCCGCCGCGACCTCCGGCGTGTCCTCACGACAACCCGCGACCACTTCCCCGGACGGCGGGAGCGTTACCCCAACTTCCAAGTGCAGGTGCTCTCCTCCCTCTTCTTTCGCGACAAGGGTGCCTACGTCGTCGGCCGCATCATCAACGGCACACACGAGATTCCCTTCGTCGTGCCCATCCGCCACACCCGTCAAGGCGCTGCGCTCTACGTGGACGCGGTGCTCTTCAAGGCCGAGCACCTGGCAGCGCTTTTCAGCCTCGCCCGGGCCTACTTCATGGTGGATATGGATGTACCGTCCGCCTACGTGTCCTTTCTCCAGCAGCTGATGCCGGCGAAGTCCAAGGCCGAGTTGTACATGTCGGTCGGACTCCAGAAGCAGGGCAAGACCCTCTTCTATCGAGACCTGCACGCCAGCCTCAAACATTCGACCGACGCGTTCATCCTCGCGCCCGGCGCGCGGGGTTTGGTGATGATGGTCTTCACGCTTCCATCCATCCCTTGGGTCTTCAAGGTCATCCGCGACGAGTTTCCGCCACCGAAGCAGACGACGCGTGAGGAGGTGCGTGCGAAGTACCTCCTGGTGAAGTACCACGACCGCGTCGGGCGCATGCCCGACGCGCTGGAGTATTCGGACGTGCTGTTCCCCGCCCGGCGCATGCACCCGGCGGTGGTTCAGGAACTGGAACGCACCTGCGCGAAGAGTCTCGAGCGCGACAGCGACCGGCTGGTCGTCAAGCACTTGTACGTCGAGCGTCGGATGACGCCATTCGACCTGTGGCTGAAGGACGCCGACGAGCCACAGCAACGGCATGGGGTCCGCGAGTTCGGGCGGGCGATTCGCGAGCTTGCCGAAGCGAACATCTTCCCCGGGGACCTGTTGCTCAAGAATTTTGGCGTGACGGGGTGGGGGCGGGTTGTCTTCTACGACTACGATGAGATTTCGCCCTTGACCGAGGTGACGTTTCGACGGCTGCCGACGGCGCGCGACGACGAAGAGGACACTGCCGCCGAGCCCTGGTTCCACGTCGGCCCACGCGACGTGTTCCCGGAGGAGTTCCTTCGCTTCCTGTTCCCACCCGGCCATCTCCGCGAGCTCTTCGTCGAGATGCACAGCGAGCTGCTCGATCCGGCCTGGTGGATTGCGCAGCAGGACGCCATCCGAGCCGGCGCGCAGCCTGAGTTCATCCCCTACCCACACGAGCTGCGCTTCAAGGCATCCTGACTTCACGCCGGAAACGCCGAGTGTGCCCGGCATCGCGCCGCCTGTGGGGCATGCGCCTGAACCACATCGGCGTCCGCCGGGGGCCCACGCCCGAACCGGCTAACGGCCTCCAGCCTCCCGACAACGCGCCTGATGGTCAAGGCCGAAGGGCATCCCGTTCCTCTCGGACTCCCCACACACAGTTATTCGATTGCGACGAGTTCGAGTTCACGCCGACCGCCGCCCGTCAGGACTTCACAGACGTCACCCACCCGTTTCCCGATGAGCGCCTCGCCGAGGGGGGACCTGGGGGTGACCACCTGGACTGACCCGGCCGCGAGCCGATATCCGCCTCCGTGGGGTGCGATGAGGAACTTGACGGTGCGGTCGCTTTCCTCTGCGGTAACCAGCGCTCCAATGCCGACGGGCTGATTGGGCCCAAAGACGGGGACCTCCAGGCGGCCGACCGCGGCGAGGCTCTCACGAAGCTCTTGGGCCCGCTTCGCTTGGCCACGCGCGAGATAGGACTGCTCCAGAGCGCGGGTGTCCTTGTCGTTCTCCGGCTTGGCTTGGTCGTGCGTCGCTCCCTCCACCGCCGCCCGATGTGCGCGCACCAGGGTTTCGAGGTCGGCTCCAACGACCGACACCAATTCCTGTTTCAATGCCGCCTTGTTCATCGTGGTCCTTCCGATTGCACGACTCTTTCCTCGTGTCGAGCCGGACTGGCCGAGGTTGCGCTTCTCGGGGGCTTGGCGCTCACCGTGGAGTATGGGTACCGCAGGAACGAGAGCTCGGCGAATGGGGGCCACTCATCGCCATCACACTCTCGCCCTTTTCGTAGTGAGCTTGCTACCCTTCCCCGCATGGCGGGCACCGAATGGAAGCCGACGGCGTGCATCCTCTGTGAGTGCAACTGCGGGCTGGAGGTTGAGCTGGGTGGGGAGGAGGGCCGGCACCTCGTGAAGTTCCGCGGTGACAAGCGGCACCCGGCTTCGCAGGGCTACGCGTGCGAGAAGCCCCACCGCCTGGACCATTACCAGCACGGGCGTGACCGGCTGACCAGCCCACTCCGGCGGCGAAAGGATGGGACATTCGAGGCCATCGACTGGGATACCGCGATTTCCGAGGTCGCGGCGCGACTGGCCAGGGTGCGCGACAGCTGGGGCGGTGACACCATCTTCTATTACGGCGGGGGCGGACAGGGGAACCACCTGCCCGGCGCCTATGCCACGGCGACAAGGCGGGCGCTTGCCTCACGCTGGCGCTCCAGCGCACTGGCTCAGGAGAAGACCGGCGAGTTCTGGGTTGGCGACCGAATGATGGGGGTGGCGACAACACGGGCAGACTTTGAGCATTGCGACGTAGCGCTCTTCATCGGCAAGAACCCCTGGCACTCGCACTCGTTCCCTCGCGCCCGTGTGACGCTGAAGGAGATCTCCCAGGATCCGGCGCGGACCCTTATCGTCATCGACCCGCGCCGAACCGAGACGGCAGAGCTCGCCGACATTCACCTGCAAGTCCGCCCGGGGAGCGACGCGTGGCTTCTCACTGCCCTCCTCGGCGTGCTGGTGCAGGAGGAACTGGTGAACGACGCCTTTGTTGCCGAGCACACCAACGGGGTGGACGATGTGCTGGCGGTACTGCGGAGCGTGGCGGTGGCAGAGTCCTCGGCTCGCGCAGGGGTCGACGAGGGGCTGGTACGCAAGGCGGCGCGGGCGATGGGCAAGGCCTCGGCGCTCTCGAGCTTTGAAGACCTCGGGGTGCAGATGAACCACCACTCCACGCTGGTGAGCTACCTGCACCGGCTGGTGGTTTTCCTGACCGGGAGCATCGGCAGGCCGGGCACCCACTACATCCCGACAACGATGATTCCCTTTGCCACCGGGGCCTCGAAGCAGGTGAGTCCAGTGGCGGGCGCGCCAATCATCAGCGGACTGGTGCCGTGCAACCTGATTGCCGAGGAGATTCTCAGCGATCACCCGAAGCGGTACCGGGCAATCCTGGTGGAGGCGGCGAACCCGGCGCACTCGCTGGCCGACTCCAAGCGGATGCGGGAGGCGCTGACCGCTCTCGACACGGTTGTCGTAATCGACGTGGCGATGAGCGAGACCGCGCGCCTGGCGCACTATGTGCTACCGGCGAGCACGCAGTTCGAGAAGGCGGAGGCAACCTTCTTCAACTTCGACTTCCCGAAGAACACCTTTCACCTGCGGCCACGGCTGCTGGAGCCGATGCCCGGGCCGCTGCCCGAGGCGGAGATTCACTCCCGGCTGTGCGAAGCCCTGGGGGCAGTCACCGAGGCCGACCTGGCTCCGCTGCGCGCGGCGGCGGAGCTGGGGCCGGAGGTGTACGGCCAGGCGGTGGCGGAGGCGGTGATGGGCGATCCGCGGCTGGGGGCTCAGGCGGCAGTGCTGCTTTACCGGACGATGAAGCTGCCCGAGACGCTGCGCGAGGGTGCGGTGCTGCTCGGACTGGCGCTGCGACTGGCCATGAAGGAAGGTCCTTCACTGGCGCGGGCAGGCTTCACGGGAGACAACCCGCTGGCTGTGGCGAAGTCGCTCTTCGAAGCCATCATTGGGTCTCCGTCGGGAGTGGTGTTCGCGGTCGACGAGTGGTCCGACGTGCTGCGTCGCATTGCGACGCCCGACGGGAAGATTCAGCTGGCGCTGCCGGACTTAATCGAGGCCTGGAGAGGGCTGCTGAGCGAAGCGGCCGATGTTCGCGACTTGGCCTTCCCATTCGTGCTCTCAGCGGGCGAACGACGCTCCTTCACCGCCAACACCATCATCCGCGACCCGACCTGGCGAAAGAAGGACGCCGACGGGGCGCTGCGAATCAATCCGGAGGACGCGAAGCGCCTAGGCGTGGGTTCGGGAGAGCGGGTGCGGCTCACGACGAAGCGAGGCTCGGCGTTGGTGCGGGTCGAACTCTCCGACAGCATGCAGCGCTGGCACGTGTCGCTGCCGAACGGGCTCGGACTCAGCTACCCGACCGAGGGGGGCGAGAAGGCGACCGGCGTGGCACCGAATGAACTCACCGCTTCGGAGGATCGGGATCCGTTCGTGGGCACGCCGTGGCACAAGAACGTCGCGGCTCGGGTCGAGGCAGTGGGGTAACACCTGTTGGCTGGCACGGTCCGGGTGCGGGTCACTCGTCCCGATTCGCATCCCGTGACCCTGAGGTGTCGGCCGAGTAACCTGTCTCCTGATTCGAGCGTTTGGCGTGTGTCGAGGCTCGCTGTCACGACGTTTCCGGTCACCGCATCCTGTCGAACGGAGGCTTTTTGGCATTCCATCCGGTGATCCCCATTCTTCGCAGCTTCGACGAGGGCAAGGCGCGCGAGTTCTACCTCGACTGGCTCGGCTTTAAGGTCGACTTCGAGCACCGGTTTGAACCAGGCACGCCGCTCTACATGCAGGTGTCCCGTGGAGACTGCGTCCTCCACCTCAGCGAGCACCACGGCGATGGTAGCCCGGGCGCGTGCGTCCGCATTCTTGTCGACGCCTTGGAAGCGTTTCATGCCGAGTTACAGTCCCGTCCGTACAGAAACTACCGACCTGGCCTGCAGGACCAGGAATGGGGAACGCGAGAGATGGTGGTGCAGGACGGCGCGAGCAACCGACTCATCTTCTATCGGGACCTCAAGTAGCTGGGTGTGGCGCCAGAAGAGAGCGTCCTGTGTCTTGGGCCGGAAGTGCGTGACACTCTGGTCCTCGAACGCGCGCCGCGTGCGGACGTGTGGCAAGACAACGCGCAGAACAACATTGGGCGGTCGCCTCGAAGGAGAGAGGGCACATGCGGTTCCCCGGGTTCTTGCTCGCAGCACTGAGCGCAGTCTGCCTCGCACGCGGGTCCTCGCCAGCTGCCGCGGCCGAGGAGTCAACGGGCGACTCCGCGCGTTTCGCCGAGCTGGCGGAGCAGTGGCGAGCCCTCCCGGCGCCAACCGTCAAGAACTGCGTCCCCGACTATGGCCCGACAGCGATGGCAGAGAAGGCTGCGCAGCTCGCTGCCTTCAAGAAGAGGCTGGCGAAGCTCGACCGCAGGAGCTGGCCTACAGCGCAGGTGGCCGACGGGCGGTTGCTCGAGGCGGAAACCAACGGCATGGATTTCGACCTGCGCCTCGCCCCCGGGCCCGCGACCCATCGTTCTATGCCACCGTCTTCAGCGAGCAGTCCGACGTGCCGGCGCACGAGGGGCCGACGGCCCAGCCGGTCATTGACTTGTTCAAGTATCGCTATCCCCTCTCGGCAGCGGACCAGGAGCAACTCACGTGCTTGATCGGGGCCATTCCCACGCTGTTGGACCAGGCGAGGCGCAACCTCCAGGGCAGCCGCGCCCACGACCTCTGGGCGTATGGTTCGCGTGCCTTTCGCGAGCAGGCCGAGGTGCTCCAGCAGCTGGAGGCGGGTACCCTGCGCATGCGGACGTTGCACGGATTCGTCGCGGGCACGTTGAATGGAGCCTCCGACGCACTCCGCGTCGCGGTGGCGTCGGCGCGTGCTGCGACCGAGTCGTTCCGCGACTGGGTGGCCACCGAAGCGCCCCGGCGAATCGGACCTTCGGGCGTCGGGAAGGCTCATTACTCGTGGTCCCAGAAGAACGTCCACCTCGTGCCTTATGACTGGGACACCCAGGTCGTCCTGCTGACCCGCGAGCTGGAACGCGCGCAGGCGGGGCTGCGCTACGAGGAGTTCCGCAACCGCTCCCGGCCGCCGCTGGAGCCCGTGGCGAGCGGAGAAGCGTTCGCGGCTCTGGGTCAGCAGCGCATGCGAAAGCTCGCGGACTTTCTCATCGACGGAGGACTGGTCCCCGACAAACCCGCGTACCGCGACGCGCTCATGCAGCAGGTGGGGAGCTACCCCAGTGCCGGACAGCGCAATTTCTTCCAGCACACGGTCGTGCGCGAGCCGCTAGGGCTCTATTCGCACTGCTATCACTGGATCGAGAGCTGGCCCGGCTCGAGAACGAGCCGCACGCGAGCCCAGTGCGCCGCGAAGCGCCACGATACAACATCTTCGACACTCGATCTGAGGGTCTCGCCACTGCGATGGAGGAAATCCTCATGCACGCGGGGCTCTATGACGACCTCCCGCGGGGCCGCGAGATCGTCTGGGTGATGCTCGCCAACCGAGCCGCGCGCGGTCTCGCTTCCCTGCGTGTGCAGGCCAACGAAATGACCCTAGCGGAGGCGGGCCGGTTCCACGCGGAATGGACTCCACTGGGCTGGTCCGAGTCACAGAGCGACCTGGTGGCCTTCGAACAGTTGCTCTACCTGCGTCAGCCCGGCTACGGCACGAGCTACATCGTCGGCAAGTTGCAATTCGACCGTCTACTTGCCGACACCGCCCAGGCGCGCGAGATGCAGGGCGAGCCCTTCGCCTTCGCGGAGTTCTTCCGCGCCGTGGTGAGCGAAGGCATCCTGCCTTTCGCCCTCATCGGACAGCCGCTCAAGGCGCCGGCGCCGGCGCGCTGACCAGGTGCCGCCCCCCCCCAGCGGTCGCGGAATCCCTTTGGCGCCGCCGCCGCACAGGCGGCGTCAGGTCGAATCGCCGAGGAAGCAGGGGCGCGGACCTCCTAGGACAGCCCCCGCGTCGCCGGTGAGTTGCGAGGCACGGGACAAACCGCGAACGAGAGATGAGTGCCGGGCACGAAGGCGAGCGCGCATTCGTATCCTCGCGCCGACCTACCCGCTCGAGCCACTTCAATCGCGCTTGAGGGCGCTCGCCTTTCTCGGGGCATCCTCGATGCGGGTATCGCCAGGTGGGGGCCGTTGTTGGTGCCCTGTGCCGCGCTGTCAGCGCCAACAGCTGCACCTATGGCTATTTTTTTACGACGCTGGCGGCCGCCGACACCAAGCAGGCAAGCCAATTCGAGCGCTCGCGTTCGAAGGCGCTGTACCACCGCTACCCACAGGGGGCGGGGTACGCCTTGAGACGAGGCCTCGGAACGTGCTTGTAACTGGCGCATGGGAGCTCGCTCTTGGCTCGCGCTGCTGCTCTCGCTGGCGGGTTGCATAGGGTCAATCAATAGCCCTCAGGCGCCCGCGTCGTCGCCAGCAACGCCGCCGACACAGATGCCGAGCGGCCGCTACGTGTGCAACGACAAGATTCACCCTGCGGTGACGCAGGCCCGACGGCTGACCGCGTTGGAGTACCAGAACGCCATTTCGGACTTGTTCGACGGCCGCCTGACTCCCAGCACCAAGTACCCGGGCTCGGCGGGTAAGTCGGTCACGGGCTTTTCGACCGAGGCGGTCCTGAACGACATCGGAACAAGCGGAGCCGAGCAATTGATGTTCGCGGCGGAAGACGTGGCTCTGCAGTTACCCGCGGCGCTGCCTCAGATGACTCCCTGTGCAACGTCGGCCCCCAATGAAGGCTGTGTGAACACCTTCCTCGATGTCTACGGCACCCGTGCCTACCGTCGGCCGCTCTCGGCTGCCGAGCGCACCGAACTGCTGGACGAATACCGGGCGGGAGTGGCCTCGGGCGCCAGCTTCACAGAGTCGATGGCCATGCTGGTGGACCACCTATTGCAGATGCCGCAGTTCCTGTACGTGGCCGAAGGAGCCGCCGGCACAGGGCGTCCGCTCAACGGCTACGAGCTGGCCAGTCGGCTGTCGTTCATGCTGACGGATTCGATACCCGACGACGCGCTGCTGGCGGCCGCGCCCAGCCTGACCGACCCGGCGACGCTCACTGCGCAGGCCACCCGGCTGTTGGCTTCGACCACGGCCAACACCACCATCGCCCGATTCTTTCGGGAGTGGACGGGCACTACCCAGGTGACGCCGGCCGACAAGAATCAGGCCGCTTTCCCCTTCTTCGACGCAGCGTATGCCCAGTCGATGAACGAATCCTTCGACCGGTTCGTGGTCGATCAGGTCCGCAGCCAGGGCACCTTGCGCACGCTGTTGCGCAGCACCGACGCCTTCGTCGACACCACGATGGCCTCGTTCTTCGGAGTGACCGCTCCGCCACAAGGTCAGTGGGCCAAGGTCTCGCTCGACGGCCAGCGCTACTCAGGGGTGGTGACACAGCCGGCGATGATGGCCTCGCTGGCTCACGAGAGCGAGACGTCGTTCGTCTTTCGTGGCCGGTTCGTTCGCAAGCACCTGCTGTGCGAGAACCTGGGGGCTCCGCCGGCCGACGCCCAGTCGATTTTTGGCTCGCTTCCTCTGCCGCCCAACCCCACCGGCAAGGACATCTCGGCGGCGGTGGTCGCCCGTCCCGAATGTTCAGGGTGCCACGCACTCATGAACCCGGCCGGGCTGGCGTTCGAACAATTCGACGCAGTGGGCCGGTACCGCACCAGCTACAGCAGTGGCAAGACCATCGACCCGTCGGGGGTACTGCCCAGCGTCGGGGCGAGGCCGGGAGTCGCCGCGCACGACCTATCGTTTGCCGACCAGACTTCCATGATGGAGCAACTGACGAACGAGCCCCTGGTCGCCGACTGCCTGGCGACCCAGGTGTTTCGCTTCACCTTCTCACGAATGGAGACGCCGGCCGACGCCTGCGCGATCCAAGCCATCGGCGATGCGCTCACTGCATCGGGCGGCACGCTGAGCCAGGCCATCATGGCGATGACGACCACCGACGCGTTCACCCACCGGAGTGACCTGTGAGCCAGCGAATCGACCGCCGCCGCTTTTTGATTGGCTCGGCTGGCTCGTTCTTGGCCCTGCCGATGCTCGAGGCCCTGGCGCCGCGCACCGGGTTCGCCCAGACTGCGGCACCTCCCAAACGCCTGGTGGTGGTGTTTCACCCCCACGGCCGTGTGGTAGGGCCCGGCAGCAACGAGAACTGGTCCCCAAGTTCCACCACCGGCCCGCTCCCGCCCGTGGGGACGGCGCCCAGCGGCGCGTTGGCGGCCCTGGCGCCCATCAGCAATGAGATCGTCACGCTGTCGAACATCGACAACATCGTGCGGCACACCTCGGGCGACGCCGACGGCCACGCCAGCCCCAGCGCCACCTGCATGACGTGTGTGGTACCCAACGGCGGCACTGCTCGAGGACCGGCGCTCGACTACGTGGCGGGCCTCCGGCTGCGCTCGAGCCCGGCCCAGCAGATGGCCATTGTCATCCCCGCGCAAGCGGCGCCCTTCGACAACTCGGTCACGGAGAACAACGTCTTCTTGGGACCCAACGGGACGCCCGGCAACTACCAAGCCATCGACCCGGTGCAGCTGATTTCCGACCTCTTCGCCTCGGTGCAGACTGGCCCACCGCCACCACCGCCGCCGACGCCCACCTTGATGGACCGCCTCGCCGCCCGGCGCGGTAGCATTCTCGACGGCGTCGCCGCGGGCTTCACCAGCTTTCGCGCCGGCTTAAACTCAGCTGACCAGGCGCGCCTCGACCAGCACGCTCAATTCATTCGCGACACCGAGCTGCGCTACCCCGCGGTGTCACCCACCCCGTCGCCCGCCCCGCTGAGTTGTGCGCCGCCGTCGGCGAGCTCGGTGCCGAACTACAACTGGCCCGACTTTAGAAAAGGCGAGCACGACGACGTCTTCGCTCAGACCCAAATCGAGACCCTGGTTCAGGCGCTGGCCTGCGACGTCACCCGCACCGCTAGCTTGAACTTTTGGCCACAATACGACCCCGGCTTCGTTACCGAGTTCGCGCCGGCGACCAGCCCGTACATCGCCGGCAACTGGCACGCCAGCATTCACGGCGACGGCAGCCCCAATGACCCCAGCCCCGGCAGCCTCACGAAGGGCTTCGGCTTCTACGCCAAGTACTACACCAAGCTGATTCAGCGCCTCGCCGCCATTCGCGATGTCGACGGCAGCCGGCTGCTCGACAACACCTTGGTGGTGTGGGTAAGCGACTTGGGCTACGGCTCGGCGCACTACTGCTACAACTACCCGGTGGTGCTTGCGGGAATGAAGAGCGCCTTCCCGAAGGGGCAGGGGCGGCATGTGGTGGGCCAGGTCAACTCGCTGGGCGACCTTTACGCTCAAGTGCTGCGCATGCTGGGCGGCTCCGACACCACGTTCGGCTCGACCGGCACGGTGGCCAGCGCCGCGGGGTCGACCAGCATCAACTTCATGTCGCAGCTGGGTCGCCCTGGACTGATCACCAAAGACACGCCGCTACACTTCGGCCCACTCGACTTGTAGGTCTTGGGGTCACGCACAACCCGAGGCAGTCGGAGCCGCCGTTGAGTGGTTTCGCGGGGAAGCCCTTCTGAACTCGTGTCGAGGCCACCGCACTCGACGGCCTCTGCTTCCACAACCTCCAACGTAGCTTCGTCACCCGGACGTCCCAGGGTCAGCAACCCCGGAGTCTGCCGTGCTGTGAAGGAGGGGACACCGCGCGAATCCTGAGCTTCGGGATTGGCCCATGGCTCGTGGTGGATTCTCGCCTGCTCCAGCCTGCACCTTCTCGCCGCGGGCCGTACTGTCACCTCGCGTTGAGCCCAGGGGGATAACCTCATCATGACCGAGTCGCCCGAACAATTGCACATCAGCTTCCAGGAGGCGTTCAATCGCCATGATTTGGAGTCGATTGTCGTGTTGTATGAGTCCGACGCGGTGCTGGTCCGCTCCGAGCGGCAAGCGCGTGGCACAGATGCGAGTCGCGAAGCGTACCGTGCTGCACTCGCCGGCCGTCCGACCATCGACTTGCAGACCTTGGGTGTTGACCGCGCCGGAAATCTCGCAATGCTGCATGGGAAATGGACCTTGAATGCGAAGGGCTCGGACGGCGGCGAAATACACAAGGAGGGCCGGAATGCAGAGACCGCTCGCCTGCAGCCCGATGGGCGCTGGCTATTCGTGATCGACAATCCCTCGGTCCCTCAAAATTGAGGGCGCGGGGCTGCTCGCAGGCACCAAGCTGATGGGGCATAGCTGATGCCCGCTAGCTCGAGCGAGCCGCGCCCGCCGATAGATACGACGTTAAGGAGCCTAGCCAACTTGGACACACACTCCCCCCGGCTCCTGCATCCCTCTAAAACGGAACCAGTGAGAGTGGGTAGCCGTTGAGCGCGGGAATTGGTTATCGCGGCCAGAGCCATCCGAAGGTGCCAGCCGTCAGCAGCGCGTAGATCAAACCGTCCACTGTCGCTTTAAGCGTCAAGCTCCAGGCTCGGCGATACCAGATCGACATCGGCCAGAGCGCAACAGTGTAACCGATGAACGCGGTGACCCCCACGAGATGGAAGACGCGTGGGTACGCGGCCCCCACAGGAAGCGCCTGCCCGGACACGTACGCCGCGAACAGCCCAACGACAACGCAAAACACGAACCAGAGCGCGAGGTTCCGGCCCATCGACATGGCACCATTGGGCATGACCGTCAGCATCGCGATCGGCCCCCTCGTCATCTTCTGTTCAAACTCCGGGGAGCGCAGCTCTTTTCGGTCTAACGGACGCGGAATCATGTAGTCGCCGGGCGGGATCGAGAACGGGCGCAGTGCGTCCATGACTGCGTCCTGGTTCGGCACGGCGGGGTAGTCGCTCTTGTGCCAGGGAAGAACCATGTGGATCAAAGAACTCGCGAGGAAAACAATCACCGAGGACACCAGGGTCGGCAGCCAAAGGACATCCAGTCCAGTCATGACGATCTCCTGCTGGAGGCCAGCGCGAAGCGAGCGTGAGATCCACGCTCGAGCGGCTGCAAGTCCAAAGCGTGGGCCTACCACTCGTTCCAACGAGTTGCTCGACACCTTCGCAGAGGCGCCCTGCACGAGAACGCGGCGATGGGACGCTAAGGCCCACCCCAGTCTCCAAATCGGCCTCTGCGTTTGGCGCGGCGCGCGCCGCAGATCGACAAGGGCGCCTCGCCAGAATTTCGTCCCAGAAAACACCGAAGCCCCCCACGTAAGCAGCGGTTGGGCTTCGGCATTTCGAGAGTTGCGGGGGCAGGATTTGGCTTGTTGCTGTGAACGCTGAACTGGCCGGGACGACGCTGACCGTGGCGCGGCGCAGGCTGCGCCGGGCTGCAATACGGGCCGCCGTCTAGCCTCTCGACGCTGGATGCCTGTCAGAACGTGACCTTGACCATGACCGGGCCGGGGAAGGGCCCTGCATCCGGCGCAATCGGTGGCTCCAGCGTCGCGGTGAACTGCCCGGTTGGGTTCATCCACTGAAAACCGCTATACGGCCCAAGCGAGGTAATGGTTAGACTGAACGTGCCCCGATGGGGCCCTCCGAACGCTTGATATTGCTGCGTCCAGCCGATTGCGTCGCGGCCGCCGTCAGGTGTGGCGCTGCTGAATGCAGCCATTACGTCGCCCTCGGTGAACGTGTTCGTCTCGAACCCTGGCCCCAGAAATATGACGTACGAGGAGTACCAAAAGCCCTGAGGGTAGGCCGTGGACGCAGGGCCGATGTCGAGTCGAACGCCACCGTCTGCAGGACTGCTTGAGGCAATTACGCTCACGTTAACTGTGGCACTGAACCCGCCAGTAAACGTCGCGGTCGGCGTGACCGTGTAGTCGATGGTCTCCCCGCTGCATGCAACTGCGAAAGCCGAGGCCGCGAGAAGAGCAACAGGTAGCGTTGACTTCATGAAGTGGCCCCCCTGTCGACTGCATGGAGGCAGTATAGCCGCCTCTGGCGTGGGGCCGGCCCGACCGGCCATCGCGGCACCCGACGCTAGCGCCTGCATAGGCACCGGCAGCGCCGGGCGGCGGCTAACCTGTGGGACGACCCGGACACGGCGCGACCCATCGCCCGCGTCTACTCGACGACTACATCGACTCGCCCAGCATGGCGCCGCTAGTCCGCGACCACCTGGGCGCCGGCGTCGTCAAGCCCCGGGAGACCGACCAGGGCGTCACCTGGTCGCTCTCCCCGGAGGGGAAGCTCCCTACTCCTGAAGCAGTAGGTCCTGGCGGGGGCGGGATTTGAACCCGCGACCTTCGGGTTATGAGCCCGAGGTCGCCGCTCGGGCAGACGGGCGTCATGACTGAGTTTTTCAGCAACATTGCGTACTTACGCGCGGGACGAGTCCACTCCAGTGCTCGCCAGTCCAGACCGCTCTCGCCGGCGGCGCGGCGCCCTTTGATGGGTATGCGGGGCTCAGAATCGTCAAGCCTGCAGTGTTCGTGGCGGAGCTCGACGCGCAAGGCTGCCGGCCGTGGCAACCCCAAGTAGACGTTGTCTGACGGGTCTGCCTTCACGACTTCGAGTTCTGGAAGGAGGTCGGTTGCCACCATGTGGGCGCTGGCCATGGCCCGCTCGACAAGGAGTCGCGGGTCGGTCCGGAACTTGCCGGCGAGCTTGGGATCCTCGATGACTCGAAGGCACTCGGCCACGATTGGCGGGGACCAGACCAGCTCGAAGCCGTTGCGTTGTCGGACACGCGACAGCAGGTCGGCGTCCGGTGCCGATGAGGCCTCTACTTCTTGAGCCCGGTCTGCTTCAGCGCGTCCTTGCAGTTCTGGCTCACGTTCTTTGTGTTCTTGTCGAGGCACGCCAGCGCCCGTCCCTGGCCGACCTCGACGTTGGCGCAGAACTTCTGAAGGTCGTCCTTGCACTGCGAGGCGGCGAACTTGATGGCTGCGACCGCCTGCTCCAGTTGGAGGGACGCGTCGTAAAGCGCATAGATGCACTTGTCGGAGACCTTGTCCTCGAAGGCGTAGAGACAGGCGAGGATGCGCCCCTCCCCCGCCGGCACGCCCTTGCAGAACGTCGTGAGTTCCTTGTTGCAGGCCTTCTTCAGGCTATCGGCGAGGGTATCAGCCGCTTGGGCTCGTCCCGCGACGAGTAGCGTCCCAAGGAGCATCAACGCCGTTGAAATCCTTCGCATAGCTGTCTTCCTTTCGGTGTCTTCTGGCCTCTCGGTTGTTCAGGAGGCACACCCGTCTAGCGTCTGCCCGGCCGAACAACAAGCACGTTGGAGTGAGACCGACGCCGCAATTCTCGCGCCCAGCTCGTTCCCCGACGCAGGCGGCGCCTATGGTCCTCGGCCGGAGCGCGTTGGCACGGCCCCGTTACGATGCCTTGGCGGAGCGAAAACACCTTCATTTCGCCCTTGAGCCGCTCGAGGCCGTTTGCGATTGTTCACTACGGGACAGCGCAGGGCCACGCCTTTCGTTCGCATTCCCCCGACATAGAGGCGTCTGAAGGAGTCAAGTCAGCGTCCAAATACTTCAATCGCGGCTGCCAAGGCGTGGCATCTTGCCCCCCCACTTGAAGCTGGAGGCTGTCATGGACTCGATGGCTCAGACTTGGCTGCACCACGCGAAGAAGAACGCTGGCTTGCTGGTGGTTCTCGGCGTGTTGGAGGTCGTCGCCGGAGTCCTGGCGATTCTGGGGCCGCTTCTCGCGGGCATCGCAGTGACGGTGATGGTCGGGTTCATGCTGATGGTCGGAGGGGGTACACGGCTAGTGGTGGCTTTCAAGGCCGAATCCTTCGGCGGCGGCGCGATCACCTTCCTGTGGGGCCTGCTCCTGCTCGTGGCGGGTTTTCACTTCGTCACGCGGCCGGGTCTCGGGCTCGAGTCGCTCACTGTGACGGTCATGTTGCTTTTGTTCGCCGACGGAATCCTTCGAATCATCCTGTCTTTCCAGATGAAGCCGGTGAAGGGCTGGGGCTGGATGCTGGTGGGTGGCATCCTAAGCGTCGTGCTCGCCGTGATGATTTGGGGCCAGTTTCCTTCGTCCGCCCTGTGGGTGGTTGGAACCTTCGTCGGAGTCAGCCTGATTTCCAACGGCTTCACGACAGTCATGGTGGCCAGCGAAGCCAGGAAGCTCGCCGGCGCCGCTGCGGGTGTCTGAAGGAAAGCGCGTTCTGTGAGGGGCTCCGCTTTCGCTAAACGTCCCCCCGGCACAGCAGGGGGGTCTACAAGGGGCCGCTCAGGTGCTTAAGGGCAGCTCCCGAGCGACCTGAATTTGATTCCTCTCCTGCAGCAGGTGCCGCTAGTCCAACCCGTTGTCCTCGTCCTCGTGACGCCGGAGGCATTCGCAAATGAGCGCGCCTACTCTTCCAACCTTCGAATCAAGGTCCCACGAGACCTGTCTTGGAGCGATTCCGGGAATCGTCAAACGCTTAGGGCCGCCCCCGCAGAGCCGTGGGTCTCCCGCTTACCCGGGGGAGGCCCCATGTGGGGTGACCGGGTCTAGGCGCTCAGTTGTCACCTGGTTCAGTGTCAGGCCGGGAGGGAGAATAACGGACTTACTCAGAGGGCTAGCCTATGTGGTCGTTGCAGTTGTCACCGCTGCGTGCTCGCACACCGTAGGGGCCAAGGTTGACGCTAACCAATTCGAGAGGGGAAAGGCGACGATGGCCGACGTGGTCAAGCAGATTGGCCCACCCAAAGCCGAGGCGACTAAGACAGACCTCAGCGGCGAACAGACCACGGTGCTGAAGTATATCTGGGTGAAGGTTGGTCCTGACGGCTCCGAAGCGGAGACCACGGAATTCTTCTTCAACAAGGACAAGATTCTGGTGGCGACCGAGGTTACCACGGAGCCGCCAGCGAACGACTCGACGAAAAAGAACTAAGCGCACGAGGCGGCGCCTCCACTCAGGGCGCAGGCCGAGCGGCTGGCATCATCAGCGCGGCCCTCGAGCCGCACCACGGCAGCGCGAAGGCGTCTCCTTTGGCTCCGGGCGGTTCTCAACGACCTTCGGCCCTTTCGCCCCGGTTTGGGGAGCGTCGCCCACCTTCGGTTGAATTCGAAAGTCGGCGCTCGCCCGACGCTCACCTCGGCCCCTGAG
This sequence comes from uncultured delta proteobacterium, assembly GCA_963711265.1. Classification (GTDB taxonomy): domain Bacteria; phylum Myxococcota; class Myxococcia; order Myxococcales; family Myxococcaceae; genus JADGRA01. The sequence continues at coordinate 20,075 of CAVQDL010000010.1, read as the reverse complement.
GTCGCAGATGTCGACGTGCTAAACTGACAGTACAACCTTAATTGAGAACCTAGATGCTGCCGCCTTCCATAGGGCAAGCGCCGCCGCCACAGATTAAGCAATCCCGCCATGCCGTCGCGGACGTCCGCGGACGCATCGAACAGCTCTACCAGCGGTTGAAGCGCTCTCCGAAGACCACCCCACTGTTCGCAGTTGCCGAAAGGTTCGTTGAAATCGACGGAGTCACAGAGGGCGGGCTGCTGTCGGTCCAGCTATTCGTGACCGTCATTCCCCTTATCATTATCGGCTTCGCCTACTTCTCCGGCTTCGGGGAGAACTCCAGCGTGGGCGAGCTCTTCATCCGTCGACTCGGACTCCACCACCCTCTCGACAACCGAGTACGCGAAGCGTTCGGAAGTTCCTCCGGGATAGTGTCCGTGTGGACATTCTTCGGCATCGCCGGCTTCCTGGTGTGGGGAATTCCGATGTCTAGCAAGGTCGCTGCAATGTTTGCCCGCGCATGGCGCAGCCGGCCGTTCGGCAGGGTGGAGCAGCTGGCTCGGGGGGCCACTTGGTTCGTGCTGTACCTCGGTACACTGTTCGCGCACGAGAGTGTCGCGTTCGGCGCCCAGCGCGTAGCCGAAAGTCGCGCCGCATTCCTGGTCCTCGCGCTCGTCCCAGTATGGATTTTCTGGTCGCTCACTCCAGTGCTACTCGTCCGAAAAGATACTTGGGCGTGGCGGACCGTCGCAGTCGTTGGCTTGGCTGGGGTGGTCATCGACGGAATCATCCTGGCCGCCGTTGTCCGCGTGGGCTTCCCCGTGTTGCTGGAGGGGTGGAGTGGCTTCGGCCCGATGGGCGTCGCGATGACCCTGATGACCTGGTGCGGGGTCCTCGCGACCGGCTGGGTAGTGAACGCCTGCGCGGGCGCCGTCCTCTGGGAACGAACCGCCCCCGCCCAGGCCCTGAACCAGTCTGAGACCCCTCAAGCTAATAGCACCGAGAACCAAAGCCCATCAGACCATGCGCAACAATCCGAATAACTCAATCGGACTCCCCCTGGGGCGTTGGAACCAACTATTCGCTGTCACAGCATCGAATCGATTGGCAGCATTCTCATGCATCCAACAGCGAACCGCCGCCAGAAGCCTACGTAAGGCTCCGAAGTGTAGACCGTCTCCTCCCCGTTCTGCCTCTTGACCCAGCGCAGCGAGGTACCTCTGGCTTCGCCGCCCTGAATGCTCACCTTGAATGCCACCTTGTCGATGTTGGCATCGAAACTGGAGGAGGCCTGGGACGCAATCTCCGGTTCATCAAAAATGATGCCGATCTCCGTTATTGATGTACAGAGAGCGCTGGTCGAAGTTGAAAGACCCGACGAACATCGCGTGATGGTCAAGGGCCATCGTCTTGGCGTGCAGGCTCGATTTGCTCATGCCCGGGAGCCAGGTAAATCGCTTGGCTTGCGTTTGTTTGATCGCCTCGTCCAACTCGAAGAGCTCGACGCCCCCGCGTAGCAGCGCCTTCCTGAATTTCGAGTATCCGGCGTGGACCGCAGCCACGTCGTTTGACGCTAGCGAATTGGTCAGAATTCTTACACGCACCCCCTGCCCGCTCAACTCACACATCGCCTCTACAGCGCGTTTGCCGGGCACGAAATACGGCGAGACGATGATCAGCTCCTCCTTCACCTCAAGGAGGTACGGAGCCAGCTGCGACATTAGGAGTTGCTTCTGCCCTTGCTCCTTGCTCAAGGTCTGCTTTTCCGATGAGTCATGGATAATTTTGGCCTTCGACCAGTTGAATTTCACCGTGTGATTATTCAGCGCCACGGCAAGCTCTGACTGGCTGCACGCATCGATGTACACGGAGGTAGAATTCTGGGCTCGAAAAATCTCTAGATCCGCACGAAGCTGGTTGAGGTCATCCTGCGTCGCGGCGAGGCGAAGCGTCGAAATCGGATAGGCGTGCTTACTGTTCCAGTATTCGTCGAACTCCGTCGAGACCTCCGCGACGACCGGCCCGATTGCCATCACATCCAAGTCGGCGAACGAAAGATCCGGATCTGCATCGAAATATTCACTGCCGATGTTGCGGCCACCGACGACCGTCACCTGGTCGTCAACCGTGTAAGTCTTGCTGTGCATACGATGATTGATTGTCCGGAGACGCGTCACGTACTGCATAAACTTGGACCGGCCACGGGCGAATGGGTTGAACAAGCGCACTTCGATATTCGGGTGCCTGTCCAGCGCCGCCCAGACACCATCGGCCTCTTCGCCATACATGTCGTCGATCAGCATTCGCACGCGCACGTTTCGATCGGCGGCGCCGAGGAGCTCCACCAGGAGTAGTCGGCCAACGGTATCCTGGTGAAACATGTAATACTGGAGGTCGATGCTTCGCTCAGCCTTTCGGGCTAGAACCGCTCGGGCCACGAACGCATCGCGCCCATGCCTCAGCAGGTGCACGCCCGTGGTCCCCGGCCGGTCTTCCAGCGATTTCTGATGGGCCTTGCCGAGACTCGTCGTGGCACCGTCGCGCACGACATGGGAAGTCGGCCGAGCTGAGTTGTCAGCAAGTCCCGACCAGGCGCGGCGCAACCACGAGAGCGGACTGGACGGTGACGGAGGCCGAAATTCTGTTCCTCCGGTCATATGACCTCCCGGGACGTTGAGTAAAATGGTGTGCAAGACAATCAGCGCTAATTGGAAATGAGAACCCTTGGGATTGCCTTCGAGCCGGAGCGGTCTCCGAGCTCAAAGCGGCCGTTCTACCGAAGTTTTGCCTCCTTTCGCTCGCGTTGGGTCGATTCCCGCGCTCGCTTCAACATACCTGCTCTGCGTAGGGATTGACACGAAGCTGCGCTCCTGACGCTTTGCTGACGCGACCCCTTGGAGTAGCCCCCTGAAGGATCGGACAGGGCAGACCGCGGTAGAAAGCGAGTCAGCCCATGGAAAAGAAGCCCGACGAAGCGGTGGCCGTACCAGCAGTGACTGGTGGACCCCGGCGCGAAACGGAGGCGTCGCTACTCGGCCCCCGAGAAGCTCGGGCTGCTCGCCGAGGCTGAGTCGCCTGGCGGCAGCATTTCACTGGTGTCGAGGAAGTACGGCGTCTCGTCGAGCCAGCTTTTCCGCTGGCGCAACCTTCGAGATGCCGGGAGCCTGACCGGACTGCAGGCCGGCGAGGCGGTGGTGGCCGAGTCCGAGGCGCAGAAGCTTCGGGCGCAGGTGCGAGAGCTGCAGCGGCTGCTCGGGCAGAAGACGGAGGAAGTCGAGGTGCTCCGCGCTGCCATTCGCATTGCCCGCGAAAAAAAACTGCTCTCGCCCGCGGTGCTCGCGAAAATGGAGGCTTTGCTGTGAGTCTCATTGCGCGAGCGCTCCAAGTCTCGCGGAGCAACCTCATGCGGCCGGCGGCGACTCAGCCCCGACCCCCACGCCAGTCCAAGGACGGGCCGGCGGTGCTCGAGGCGGTGAAGGCCATCGTCGGAGGACGCCCGAGCTATGGCTACCGACGGACCACGGCGCTGCTGAACCGCCAACGCCGTCTGGAGGGCAAGGCTGCCGTCAACCACAAGCGCATCTACCGGCTGATGGCGGCCAACCAGCTTCTCCTCGAGCGGCACACTGGCAAGCCGGTGCGGAGCCACGAGGGCAAGGTGGTGACGCTGAAGAGCGACCTGCGCTGGTGCAGCGACTCCTTGGAGGTGCGGTGCTGGAACTGGGAGAAGGTACACCTCACCTTCGTCCTGGACTGCTGCGACCGTGAAGTCATCGCGTTTCGGGCCAGTCATCTGCACCCGACGGGTGAAACGGCGCGTGACTTGATGGCTGAGGCCGTCGAGCGCCGCTTCGGGCCCGAGGCACGCACCACGCCGCACCCCGTCGAATGGCTGACCGACAATGGACCCATCTTCACCGCGCACGAGACGAGGGAATTCGGCCGCAGCCTCGGACTGCTGGTGTGCACGACTCCGGCGTACTCGCCGGAAAGCAACGGCATGGCGGAGGCTCTCGTGAAGACTTTCAAGCGCGACTACGCCTACGTCAACGAGCTCCCCTCCGCGGCGGTCGTGCTGGCCGCAGTGCCGCTCTGGGTAGCCGACTACAACGAGTCCCATCCGCACCGCGGGCTCGGGATGAAGTCGCCGCGCGAGTACCGGGCAGCAGTCGCGAATGGGGGGTACCTCGAGCCTGGACCAGGTGCCGAACGTCGCTCTACGGGGCAGCCAGGGCCCTCGTTTTCAGCCGGCGAACCCGAAAAACAGAATTTCACCCCGAACCCGAGTGCTGTGCCTTACTAACCAACCACCCTGTCCGATTTGATGGGGGCAACTCCACCCCTCGTGCGCGCCCACGGGTGGGTTCGCTAACGGGAGTGAGACTTGGGGAGCGTCGGTGCCCGCTTGGAATCGGTCCCAAGCGGCTCGCCAAGGCGCTGCCGCCGGGCTACCACACTTGCGCATCAGCAAGGCCATTTGAATGAGGGTGACGCCGCTCGAGCCCTACCCGGCAAAGAGTTTGCCAAGCGTTCCCAGTGGCATTTAGCTGCGGTGGGCGCTGGGCCGCCCAAAACAGAAACCGCTAGCAGCTAGACTGCTGCGTCGACAGTCTCCCTCTAGGCCAACCATGCGATCACCTGAAGCGTCCATCGTTCTCAGATACCGGTGGATGTTCCTCCTTGTGGCGCTCGCTTCGCCGGCGATGGCGGAGGGGGACAGAGCCGAAATTCGCGCCGTCACAGCCGTGATTCCACCCCTCGTGATGGACGACCAGGGGCATCTCACCGGTTTCAGCGTTGAACTCTGGAACGCAGTCGCAACGAAGCTGGGAGCACGTACCAGCTACCGGGTGGTTCCGAACACAGTGCTTCTCTTGGACGCTCTGCGCGCGGGCGAGTCCGACATTGCCATCATGGGCATGTATTACACGACCGAGCGCGACCGCGAGTTCGACTTCACCTATTCGACTCTGAATACAGGACTCCAAGTGATGGTGCCCAGCAAAGGCCAAGGGGCGCAGGCTACCCCCCTCGTCGCCTTCCTGAAGCTGCTGTTCTCACGCTTAATGCTCTACTGGCTCATCGCTGCGGTGGTGCTGCTACTCCTCCCCGCTAACATCATTTGGCTCCTCGACCGCCGGAGCACTACCGGAGTCAGCCCGAATCAGAGGTACCTTCCTGGCATCTTCAACACGATGACCTGGGCGGCCGAGGCAATGCTAGGTCAGGCGCAGGGGATGCCAAGAGAGCGGCTTGCCCACCTAGTGGGCAACTTTTGGCTTTTCACGGGCGTAGTGTTCGTCGCATTCTTCACCGCCCAGATGACAGCCACGTTGACGGTGGAGCAAATCCGCGGGGCCATCAATGGCCCGGATGACTTGCCTGGGAAGTCCGTGGCGACTGCCGTCGGCTCGCCATCGGCTACCTACCTTCGCGGCCTGGGCGCGCGGGTGCAGGAGTACTCCCGCGCAGACGAGATGTTTTCCGCTCTCCTCTCCGGGAAGGTGGAGGCCGTGGTCGCGGCTGCGCCGCCGCTCCAATATTTCGCGGCGCATAGCGGAGCCGGAGCGGTCAAGATGGTTGGTCCCGAATTCAGAAAAGAAGACCTGATGTTTGTGGTGTCTCTGAACAGCCCCCTTCGCAGACGAGTGAACGCGGCCCTCGTCGCCCTTCACGAAGACGGGACCTACCAGCGGCTCTACGAAAAGTGGTTCGGTAAGGACTAGTAGCCGGCCCGCGAAGTGCGTTGGGCACATCTCTAGAAGCTAGCCGCGGGCAACATGAGCCAGTACTGGGCGTTGGCCTGGCCGGGGGTGAACCCCAGTACATGCTCACGCTGAGCTTCCCCGTCTTGAGCAGGCCTTCCAGGCGACGCCGCTCCGGAAGCCAACCAGAAGCCGCTACTGTAGTGTTCGCGCCACCGCGATCAACGACATCCGGAGGGAGGGCGCTGCTCCTGGCTCGAGGTCCGGCGGATCTGGAGGTTTGTCGTTGACCGTGCCGCAACTCATACCCAGCAGAGCCGGCGGGCAAGCCTTTCCCCTGGGACGCCGCGCCACCTGAAGAAAGAGGATGCCGAACGCCAGCCGCGGGGGCCTGACTACTCACGGACCCGGTACGCTGGCTTTCCCTTGGAGAAGGTCAGATTGACTCTGCTAAACTCGTTACGAAGTTCCCACGGCCTGGAGTACGAACTGAATGTCGGCGAGGCCTGACGCCACTGAAGACGATAGGAGGTGGCAAGTCTCAGGCTGACTTGCCACGGGCCCACAGCATGACACCGCTTCAGGGGATTATCGCTGCGGTCGCGGCCATCATACTGTTCCTGCAGGCCCTGCAGGGCTTCAGCCGTGAAGTGCAGGCCGTGGGCGGTGCGGCGCTGAAGTCGTGGCTGCCCAGGGTAACCGAGAGCCGGTGGCGCGGCTTCCTGATCGGCGCGGTCGCAACCGCCATCGTGCAGTCGAGCAGTGCCATCACTGCGCTCGCGGTGTCGCTAGTGGATGCGGGCGTCATCAGCTTCCGCGGCAGCCTTGGCATCGCGCTTGGGGCGAACGTCGGTACCACCGCGACAGCGTGGCTCGTCTCTTTCAAGCTCACGGGCATCGGCCCGTTCTTTATCGTCCTGGGTGCGCTGCTGTCGGCCCTCCCGGTTCGCGCAAGCGCGATCGGCAAGGCCGTGTTCTATTTCGGACTGGTGTTCTTCGCGCTCGATCTCGTCTCTGCGGAGCTCAAGCCCCTTCAGGCGCAACCCTGGTTTCAGGGGGGGCTGGCCATGGCGACGACGCCGCTCATTGCCCTAATGATGGGGCTCGTGTTCACGGCCGTCGTCCAGTCCAGCAGCGTGACTACCGGGCTCGCGATCCTGCTCGTGCAGCAGGGTGTGCTTCCGGCCGAATCCGCCATCCCGATCGTGCTGGGAGCCAACGTCGGGTCCACCTCGACAGCGCTCGTCGCCAGCATTCGAATGCGCCCGGTGGCGCGCGCAACGGCGATCACCAACTTCCTCTTCAACGCCACCGGCGTGTTGTTGTACCTGCCCTTCCTGGGGCAGTTCACACGCTGGATGCTCCGGACGGGGGAGCCCGCGATGGCGGTCGCCTGGGCCCACCTGACGTTTAACTTGACGGTCGCCGCGCTATTTCTCTCGACGCTCGGCTGGCTGGAACCGCGCCTGCGCGTTTGGCTGTCCGTCGACGCGGCCGATGCGAGCACTTCGCAATAACGCTCATATTGAGCCGACCATCGCCTCGCAACGTAGTGGCGCGTTGCGCTCACCGCAGTATGGGAGTCCTCCTACGCCCAGAAGGCGCGCAACGCCCGGGATGTCAGGGCAGTCGCTTCAGAAGCCCACCGCATCCCTTCTGTCCACGCCAGAGGAAGCTTTCAGGACAAAGTGATCGAGCGGCGCGCCACCACGGAGATCTGCCCAACTGCTGGGCGGTGCCGTTCGAGTCGAGGCGGTGGGGCACAACGAGACGCGTGCAAGAAACTTGGGAGAACATGGACCAACGTCGCCTTGGGTGACCAGGTCACGCGTTCGAAGTCGAGAGATGTCCTCGGGGCAGAAGCACTGGCCGGCTCCAACCCGGACCGGAGGAGAAACGACTCGCCGTGGGCGACCGCGTAGGTCCTCCAATCCGTGTGTGGCTCATCACCCGCCGAGTGCCATGATGACGGCGACGAGCCCTGTGCCGATCGCGGCAATGGAGAGCCCATACAGCCAGGGCCGTCCGCTCGAGTAGCTGCCGAGCAGGTGGCCGTATCCATACAGTATTGTCACAGCGACGGCGTGCGAGACGCGCATCGCGACCGGAACCTCCCTGATGAAGACGAAGGGGAGTGCGACCGGAAGAGTTGCCAGCACGACGATAACGAAGACGCCGAGCGCACCGAGGAAGTCGCGGGCAGCCAGCGTGGAAACTGGAATGTGTAGGGTGGTGAGGTCCTTGCGGAGCGCCTCGATGGTCTCCTCCCGGAAACTGACCGCGACGCGCTCCGGAAGGGCCTCGGTGACGATGCGCCTCCCGTCGCCAGGATCGGAGGTCTCCTGTAGGCGCCGCACCAGCCGAATGTCACGGCCATTCACGATCGCCGTGGTGACGAGGTACATCACCGCGTCTGTCAACCCCCAGGCGACGTTGCACCCCAAAGCCATGAAAAGAGCGGCCCTGGCCGCCTGAGCGCCCGCCGAGGTCACGCTTAGCGCCCCCATGATGCTCACCGCCATGAGTACCCCGAAGATGACCTCGGAGGCACGTTCAATCGGGTCGAGCACCCGACCCACTGCGAGCTTTCCCGTCGGCATCGACCTCCCCTTGCGGCCAGCCAGCGCCAGCGGTCGATGCTACCCGAGTACCCCGCCCTTGCTCGCTGTGGTTCAGCCGAATTCCAGCCGCCACGCAGTCCAGCGGCGGGGTGCCGAGCCAGTTTCGGGCACCGGGTGACCTCAGTTCCCCAGCCCGGCCAGACGATCACAATGGCAGCGATCCGGGTACACTTCGTGCCGGGTCCGAGATGTCTAGGAGCGCTACCGATCGGCCCAGCAGGAGCTGACAAACCGGCGCCTCGGTCCGCTCACAGCGGGCTGAATCTATTCCACACCGAGAGTACTTCGCCCGGGTGCCCCGGGTAGGGGGGCCTTTGGCACTCTGTCGAGCTTGACGGTGCGGTAGAACCTGCTGCTAGACAAGCCTCGGTTGGAGTACCACCCAAGGGAGAAGCGCCGACCGGAGCCAACTGGGAGGGGCGGGGTCTGCCACGTCGTAGTGGGCGACCATCGTTCCTTCCCTAGCCAACTCGGCGGCTGCGCTAGCGCATGAAGTTCAGACTCCTCAATCGCCTCTCCCGGGGCCTCCTCGTTTTGGCCTCGCTCGCCCTGGTCGTGCCGTCGTCCGCCGCCGAGGGAACCTGCGGACTCACTGGTGTTCGCCGCGTGGTCGCGGTCGGCGACGTCCACGGCTCCTACGACAACCTCGTGAAGGTCCTGACCTTGGCCGGGCTGCTGGACCGTTCCGGTCACTGGGGCGGGGGCAAGGCAGTGCTCGTTCAGGTGGGCGACGTCCTCGATCGCGGCGTCCAGACGCGTCCAGCGCTCGACCTCCTGATGCTTCTCGAGAAGGAGGCGCGCCAGGCGGGCGGCCGGGTCATCGTGCTCCTCGGTAACCACGAGGTGATGAACATAATGGGGGACCTGAGCGCCGTTCAGGCCGCGGAGTACGGGCTGTGGAAGCCGCCGGACCCCGCGGGGTCCCGGACGCCGGGAAACAAGACGCCGCGCAAGCAGTACGTGGACACCGTCACTGAACGCGCTCGCGAGGAGGCAAAGGCCGCTGGACAGCCCTTTGACGAGCAGGCCTATCGCCAGAAAGTTCTCGAACAGACCCCCCCGGGCTTCGTTGAACGCGAGCAGGCCTTATCGCCGCAGGGCAAGTACGGAAAGTGGGTGCGCGAGCACGAGGTGATCGCGACCGTGAACGGCGTCGCCTTCCTGCACGGCGGGTTGACCCCAGAGGTGGCCGCGCTCGGCTGCGAGCGAATCAACCGCCAGGTCCGGACCGAACTGGGCGCGGACCTTGCCAAGACCAAGGCGAACCCGCGTGCGGCGCTCGCGACCGAAGAGAACGGCCCGCTGAACGTACCGCGGCCTCGCGCAGGAAGACGAAGCGACCCTCCTCCCCTCCGTCGAGAAGGTACTCCAGTCCATGGGGGTGAAGGCGGTCGTGATCGGCCACACGCCCACCGGAGACGGGAAGATCCACCCTCGCTTTGGGGCGCGGGTTCTGGTGGTCGACGCGGGGATGCTGGCGGATTCGGTGGCCATCTCGCCGCGCTTGAGATGGGGGCCGATGGGTCAATGACCGCAATCTACCCGACGGGCCGGGCGGCCTTCTAGCTCAACGTTCGGCCGACACGGCGCGAAGCCCCGGGGCCCGCGCGCCGCACCTACCGACTCGTTCTGTCCCGGGCGGCGCGGGGCCTGTGGTCCGTGCTCGCGGTCCTCACACGTCCTGAGCGACGTCGAGGGGCAGCTGATGGTGACCCTCGCGCCCTTTCTGGCGGCCGATCTCGGCTCCACGCGCACAGGTGTGCACGTCAGTCTTATTGGTTCACCGCTCTGGCCGCCTACGGGTTGGCCGGCTTTGGGGCTGTCCCTCCATCGGCAATCGGCCAAACCATAGCCATCAGCCAGCTAACAGCGATGCCGACGACACTGCCAAGGATGACCTCTGTTACGCGCAGAAGTCCGAGTTCGCGCGCAGTGAGGCCCGGATGTGGATGTAGGGTGCCGGCGATGATGATGGCAGCGGTGATGGGCGCCTGCCGCCACATCACCGGTATGCGCACCACGTACGTGGACACTAGCACCGTCACTGCAAGCGCGAAGGGCAGCTTCCAAGGGGTCGGATCCCCCACCACCACGAAAAGCAGCCCGACCGCACAGCCGACCAAGGTATTGATGAAGCGGCTCCGAAACATCTTGAGCGCTTGCTTCATCACCGGATCGCTCGCCGCGATCATCGACGCGACAGCCCAAATCGGGTTCGCCCGGGGAAAACCAGGCTCAGCAGTCCCCAGACGACGATGGTTGCGAAGAACACATTCAGGGCAAAGCGGACGCCGAGAAAGCCGTCCCCGCGCAAGCGGTCGAGCACTCTCACAGCGGACGCCGCAGAGCGGCCGGCGTTCGGCCTTCACTCATGTGCTTGGGGCGGATTGCCCTTCAGCCTGTAGACAATCCCAGTCTTGGTCGGTCCGAGCAGTACGTAGTTGCGCCCACTCTGCTGCAGCCCGATGAAGAAGCGCTTAGCGCGGTCCAGCGCCTTCTCGTGCAACTCATCCTTCTTCTGGAACTTCACCTGAAAAGCGAACTCACCCACCAGGGGGCGGTGCCTTCCGCGCTCACGCCAGAGCGCGACGTTGAACTTAGCTGCCATCCCCTTGCCGAAGTCGAGGGTGCCCAGATCCTGCAGCACCTCTTCGACGATCGTCTGGTTGACCAACTCCACGCGGTCGGCCTCGGTCTTGAGCACCGAGGCGAGAACCGGGAGGGCCCGCGTCACCATTGCCCCGGCATCACGGTCCCCTGCCGGAGCCTGGCTCAGCCGGAACTGGACATTGTGTGAGAAGAGCAACCGATACGAACCCAACCGATCCTTCAGCGGCAGCACTTCGACCTTGAACTTCGCGCGGTGCTTGCCGCTAATCTGAGGACGTACGTCCATCTCCGCTGCTGTCTGCATGTCCGGGTGCCGGTACTTCAAGACGATCTCCGGATCGTCGACTGGAAACCCGTCCTCGTACTGGACACGCTGGCGCAGGATGAATGCATTCTTGTAGAGGCTGAAATCGGCCGTGTCCATGAAGAGCACCTCGCGGATCTCCGGCCGCGGTGTCGCCCCTTCATCCGTGCATCTCGACTTCGGCCTCCCTGGCGGCTTGCTTCACCACCTTCGCGTACTCGACGAAACTCTTCGCGGAGGTGAGGAGATCGGGCTTCAGGATTATCTTGCACTCTAGAAACTGCACTTCGGGCAGCGGCGTCCATCCCGGTACTTCCCGGGCTTGAGGTCCGGCACGCGGCTCTCGAAGCTAGCCAAGTTATCTTCGCTCTGCTTTTTGTTTGGCATCGGCTCTCCGAAATTCACGCCTCTAGGTTCCGCTGGTCTTGAACGCTGGCGGGGTCGGGGCCCTGACCGACCGCGGCATGATGGGGTCCGAGCGCAGAGCGCGTCAAGCCGTTCCGTCCGACGACCCCCTGGCGAACCAGGCCCGGCATTTTCTGCGCAAGCAGTCTGAGGCTCGGGGCTTTCAAGAAGCTCCGATTGGTCTGAAGAAAAGACGATGACGATCGCTCTCGAAGTAATACAGCTTTGCAATCGTGATCCGCTTTGCCAAAAAGCTGAAGGCGACGACCGCTGCCAGCGTACCGGTTACCGGACCGACGCAGTAGATTCACCATCCTTGCCATTCCCCGGAGATGACAGCGGGGCCCAGGCTGCGCGCGGGATTCGTGCTGGTCCCGGAAATCGGCGCCTCCGCCACACCATGAAGGCATAAAGGAATGGGAACATCGCTGGAGTGAATGGACGGAGCCTACGGAATCCGAGAAAGACGCATAGGCCCCCAATCAAAGCGAACGTCGTCACCGCCTCGCCTAGGAGCACCACCCCGATGGGGACGTCGTTGCCCGGGAGGGTCGCTCCGAACGCCACGCTCCGACGGACGCTCCTCGGCCTGGCGGTCTTCGGGCTCATCGCCCAGGGGGTGCCCTCGATGGCGTCCCACGCCTACAACCAGGAGTACCTGGCGGGCCTGGAGACGGCGTGGCGGTGCGAGTTCATCGCAGGACGCAGCCGACGAACGACTACCTGGTGATCGACAACGACTCGATCCTCTGGATCGCCCACCAGGTCTCGCGACGACCGTCGACGCGGCGATCAAGCGGCGCGGGCCGACCTGGCGTTCTTCATGCGCACGCACACCTTCTCGAACATCTTCGTCTTCCAGCGCTACGCGATCGACCCGCGACACCGGCAAGATGACGATCCGCGACGGCGACGACCTCGGGCCGGACTACGTCCTCGAGCCCGTCACGGCCGAGCGCCTCCTCACGCTGACGCAGACCCGGATCAGCCGGCTGGTCGAGATCACGGACGGCGACAAGTCGATCTCGAAGCCCGGCCGGCCCGACGTCACGGTCCCGAAGGACAAGGACGAGATCGAGAAGGCGCGCCAGGCCTACCTCGAGAAGTTCCTGAAGCGCCTCCCATGAAGCGGCTGGCCGGGCCTCTTCCGGGAGCGCGGCCGCGCCAGGCGCGGGCTGCTCTTCGCGCTCTTCGGGGCGGCGGCGCTCTACATCGGCTACGTCGCGATCGGCGCGATCACGGCCGGGCACCTGATCATCAACTGGGGGTACTACTACATCCTCGGCGTGTTCTCGATGTTCTGCGACTTCGCGTGGAGGCTCGCCGCAGTCCGCAGGGCGGTGTGGACGGGCTGGCTCGCAGGCCCCGGGCGCCGCCGGGCGCGGCGATCGCGGTCGGCACGCTCTTCGCGGTCTGGTCCGACTCCTTCCAGCACAAGATCCTCTACGACGAGTTCGTGATCCAGGGGACGGCCTACGTACATGCACAGACGAAGCAGGTGAGCACGATCCTGCGGGCCTACAACATCGCGGGCACGTGGCTGCCGATCGACCCGTACCTCGACAAGCGCCCCTACTTCTTCCCGTTCCTCGTCTCGCTCCTGCACGACCTGACGGGATACCGGATCGCGAACATGTTCATCCTGAACGTGGCCTGCGCGGCGGCGCTCCTCGGCCTCCTCTACTGGTTCGCGCGGGAGCTGGCCGGGCAGGGGGCCGGCCCTCCTCGCCGTGGCGCTCATCGCGACGCATGCCGCTCTTCGGCCAGAACGCGACCGGCGCCGGGATGGACCTGCACAACCTGGCGATGATCGCGCTCGTCGCCTGCCTCGGCGGTCCTCTACCTGCGGGTCCCTGACGGACGACCGGCTGACCCTCTTCGTCCTCGGCGCCGTGCTCCTCACCCAGAGCCGCTACGAGTCGGTCATCTTCATCGTCCCGGTCGCGTTCGTCGTCCTCGCCGGGTGGTTCCGGGCGGGCCGGGCGATCCTGCCCTGGCCGGTCATCACGGCGCCGCTCCTCCTCATCCCGTACGCCTGGCACAGCAGGGTCGTCGCCTCGGAGCCCGTCTTCATGCAGCTGAAGCCCGGGCAGACGTCGGCGTTCTCCTTCCAGAACGTAGCCGGCAACCTGAGGGGCGACGTCGACTTCCTCTTCAACACGGGGCCCGGCCTCGCGAATTCCTGGTTCCTGACGCTCGCCGGCCTGGCGGGCCGGGCTGGCTCGCCCTCTGCGCCTGGCGTTGGCTGCGCGCCGACCCGAGGCCCCCGGTCGCCCCCGCGGTCCTGGTCGGCCTCGCCTTCGGCGCCGGCATCGCCGGGCACTTCATCGTACTCCTCTTCTACTGGTGGGCGAAGTTCGACGACCTGATGGCCTCGCGGTTCGCGCTTCCCATGTGCCTGGCCTACGCGGTCCTTGCCGCGGCGCTCGCGAAGGGCCTGTCCGGCCGGCGGGTCTCAGCCCTCGCCGTGGGCTGGATCGGCCTCGGCGTCTGGCTCCTCGTGGCCGGCCTCCCCGCGATGGCGGTGCGCTTCTACACGGTCGAGAACCTGGGGCTCCAGGAGCTCGAGTGGGAGCGGGGCATCATCGAGTCGCTTCCCGGGCCCGTGCTCACGATCTCGAACAAGTCAACGATCCCCTTCATCCTCTGGCACGACGAGGTCGTCCTGAACACGATCGCGGCCCAGAAGGGCGACGACATCCGCTACCACATGGGGCAGGACACGTTCAAGGAGGTGATCGTCTCCCAGGCGATCACGCCCGACGACGGCACGACGGCGACGATGGGCGTCGACCCCGAGGACCTGATGCCGCCGACCTTCCACCTGCAGACGATCGCGGAGAAGCGCTTCGGGGGCGGCTCGACCGGCATCAGCCGCGATCGTCTCCATCCACCCCGCGCCGCCCGAAGCCCAAGGAGCCCGGGCGCAAGCCTCCGCCCCGCGTCGCCCCGCGCGCTCGATCAGCGCGCTCCAGTCCGCTGAGCGAGCCGGCGGTCGCCGCGCTGACCTCGTCCGCGTCCAGCCGGTAGATGAAGATCGAGTAGCCGATGACGGCGTCGGGCCGGCGCACCCGCAGGTAATAGCAGAGGCGGGCGAAGCGCAGGTGCAGGAAGCGGTCCCGGCCCCGCGCGCCATTTCTCGGGCGGGAGCGCCCTGCTCGAGCCCGGCGCGGGCCGCCGGGATCCTCCGCGTACGCCCCGAACGAGCGGCTCGAAGCGCCCGCAGGACCTGGTATTCCTTCTCGAGCTCGATCGTCCACGGCCCGCGGATGGGGCTGTAGACCTGCTGCAGCATCGTGGCCCCGACGCAGTAGAGGCCGGGCCCGAGCGGGATGTAGGGCTCGTCCTCGTGGAATCCGTTGATGTAGGCCAGGCGCTTCACCGGCAGCCGGTAGTAGTGGGGCTCGCCGGTCCCGAAGTACGCGAGGTAGGCGTCCTCGCCCGGGCCGCCGGTTCGCGTCCAGCCACGCCTTGAGCCCGGCAGGTCCTGGCCCCAGTCGAGCGAGCTGTCGACGAGGTGCAGGTGGCCGTTCGAGGGCCCGCCGCCGAGCTCGTTGAAGTAGGCGAGGTAGTGCGGGTAGATGCATGCGGGCCTCGCCGACATGCCACGCGAGGAGCACCGGACGACGGCGCGCGCCAGCCGAGGGCCGGCGCAGGCCAGCCACGTCCCGAGGCCCCCGTAAGGATGAAGAGCACCGGGTAGATGGGCATCAGGTGGCGGTGCCCGATGTTCAGGTGGCTCGGTGGAGAGACGACGGCCCAGTAGACGACGAAGAGGGCGGCGAGCGGCGTGACGCGGGAAGGCCGGCGCAGCCTCCCGGCCGCGCGCCGTCCGGCGGCGCGCAGCGACCCGCCGACAGCGCCGCGGCGAGCAGAACGGCAGCGTCGTCTTGAGCGTGAATGCCCAGAGGAAAAAGGTCGGCCAGCCGGTGATGCTGTACTCGCCGTTCAGGTACGGCCCCGCGCATCTGGGACGGTCTCGACCACGTAGGCCGTGCCGTAGAGAAAGGCTTCGGGCAGGGCAGGAGCCGAGCGAGCGGCGTGGATCACGGCGCCCGTCTCGCCCGTGCGCTGCATACATCTCCGCCCACGACTCGATGAACTGGTCGGCGGGGGGCAGCGCCGGGTTGAACGCGCTGTACCGGAAGCCGTAGAAGGCCCAGATGACGACGAAGGCGCGCCGCGGCGTGGCCGAGCGCCGAGAGCGAGGACTGCGGCGCGCGCCGCCGCGGCCGGCCGCGGAGGTGGACGCAGGCGCAGAGCGCCATCATCGGCGGCAGGAGGACGGCCGAGAACTTGGCGACGCAGCGCCAGGCCGAAGACGACCGGCGCGAGAGCGAACCGTCCGAGCCCGCGGCGTCCTCAGGTGCCGCCACCAGGCCCCGAGCGACGCCAGCATGAAGAAGCGCCATGCACACGTCGGAGGTCGCGAGCCGCCGTGCGGCGAGGAAGGTCGGGCTGAACGCGAAGAAGGCCAGCGACACGAACGCCCCCGGCGTGCCGAAGAGCCGGCGCGACCAGCAGAAGACGAGGAGCGCCGAGGCGCCGCGCTGAGGAGCGCCGTCATCGCGCGGGCCGCCATGAGCCTCGGGAAATGGTCCTGGCCGGTCTCATAGAAGAACTCGTGGCCCATGACCCAGGCGTCGCTCGTGCGCCAGTAGACGCTGGTCCAGCGTCGGGAAACTTCGAACCCGCCGAGCCACGCGGGCAGCGCGACCCAGCGCTGCGGCAGGTTGCCGTTCTCGGGATGGAGCCGGTAGTCGTCGAACTTCCAGTAGCTGAGACCCGCCGGTGAGGTGGACGATCTCGTCCGACGGTCGTGCTCTCGTGGCAGCTTGCTCGCGACGGCCATCGCGAAGTGCAGCGCGAGGAGGAGCGCCACCGCGGCCGTCACCCACGCCTTTCCGCGCGCGCTCGGCTCATGGGAAGGCGACGGGCCCGTAGAGCGCCTGCAGCACCTCGGCGTCCGTCAGCCGGAAGACGAGGAACGTGTAGGCGAGCTCGGCGATCGGCTTCCTGCCCGCGCAGGTACGTGGCAGAGCCGGGCGAACTGGTATTCCTCGAACTTCGACGCCCTCCTTGTAGGTCAGCTTCCCGTCGGCTGTCCTCGAGCTCGAGCACGTGGGCGAGCAGCCTGCTGTAGCGTCGCCTCCTTCGCCGGTCCCAGCGGCCCGCGCGCCTCCGTGTAGACCTGCTGGAACTGGGTGACGCTGATGATCCAGAGGCCGCCGGTCAGGATGGCCGGGGCCTTGCGCGGGCGCAGGTCGAAGTTCGCGTCGCCGATGCGCGTCGCGTTGATGCCGTAGTAGAGCGGTGTCGCCCGGAGCCGAAGTAGGAGATGAGGACGGGGCCCTTCCGGGGGATGCGCGTCCAGCCACGCCTTCAGCGTCGGGAGGTCCTGGCCCCAGTCGAGCGAGCTGTCGACGACGTGCTTCCACGCGTCCGCGAGGGCCGACGATCTCGTTGAAGTAGGCGAGGTAGTGGGGCCGGATCCAGAGCGGACTCGGCCGCGAACCACACGGCGAGGGCCGCGACGAGCGCGCCGTCCAGCGGAGCGGGCGCGCGACCCAGGCCGCGGCGCCCGCGGCCATGACGAAAGGACCGGGTAGACGGGGATGATGTGGCGGTGGCCGATGTTGAGGCCGCTCGTCAGCGATGAACAGCCAATAGACGACGAAGAGCGAGAGGAGCGGGCGACCACTGGTAGAGGCGCCCTCCCGCCACTCGGGGCGGCCGCCGGCAGCGGACGCGGCGTAGAGGCCGGCGAGCGCGATCAGGCCGAAGAGCGCGAGCGGCGTCTTCACGGCCGTCGTGTACGGGAAGAACTGCGACCCAGCCCGTGCTGCGGTACTCGCCGTTCAGGAACGATTTCCGGTAGCGCGAGAACCGGTAGCTGTGTGCGAACCCGTAGATGTAGGACTCGGGAAGGAGCTCGTGGTCGCGCGACGAACCGCAGGATCGCGGACCATCGGGCCCGCCGCTGGTCCTCGAGGACGTCCCAGCCGACGAGCGAGCGCACGCGGTTCGGCTCGAAGCTGGCGGAACATCGGGTACCGGAAGCCGTACGAGGCCCAGATGACGCGCGACCGCGAGCGCGCAGGCGGCGAGCGTCGCCGCCGATGAGGGCGAGCGCGACCCTTGAGCGCCCTGCGATCGCGGCGCCGGGAAAGGCCATCCGGCGTCGAGCGTGTCCCTGCCCGCGATCCGCACGAGCCAGAGGAGGGCGCACATCGGGGGCGATGAGCGGCGCAGAGAACTTCGCCACGCAGAGGAGCCCGAGCGCGAGGCCGAAGACGAGGATGCGAGGCGGGGTCAGCCGGTGCGCCATCGCCCAGAACGCGGTGACCGCCGCGAGGAACATGCAGGTCGCCGTCATGTCGCTCGTGATCGAGGCGCCGTTAGCGAGCATCGTCGGGCAGAACGCGAAGAGGACGCGCCGCGAGGAGGGCCGCCCTGTCGCCGTGGAGGCGCCGCGCCCAGAGGAAGACGAGAGCGCCCGTCGCCACGCCGAAGAGGGCGATCATCCGGCGGCCCGCCCGGAGCATCGAGGCGAGGTCGTTGCCGAGGTCGTAGAACCACTGGAATCCCAGGTCCCAGACGTCCGAGATCCTCCAGGCGTTCTGGTCCTGGGTCGGGAACCTGAGGTCCCGGTGGAGGAGCGGGATCGCCGCCCAGCGCTGCGGCAGGTTGCCGTTCTCGGGCTGGAGCCGGTAGTCGTCCGTCTTCCAGTAGGAGTAGCCCGCGGTCAGGTGGGCGATCTCGTCGCCCGTCGTGCACATCGGTGTCGGACACGCTGGTCGCCATCCACCAGTAGAGGCAGAGGAGCCCCGCCGCGATCAGGAGGACGTGCTGCCGCCTCATGGCGTGCGGCCTCCCGCGCCCCGCGGTCCGGCGAGCGCCTGCGCGAAGGCCCCGATGGCGACCGACTGCGTTCGCGATGATCGGGAGCTGGTGGCGCTCGTTGTGGTTCACGAGGACGAAGGGGAGCAGCATCGCCGAAGCCGTGATCGTCGCCGCCCAGGCGGCGGGCGGCGGCGAGCCGGCCGCCCCAGGAGGCGGCCGACGAGGAGAAGCGCCACGACGGGAGGCCCGCCGTCAGGAAGCCGAGCGGCGGTGCCCGCGGGGCCCGCGGAACTCGGGCGTCGAAGGCGACGCGCTTCTCGGACCAGTCGCGCCAGGCGGCCGCCCTGTCGGGAGCCCCGAGGCGAGCGCGTCAGCCTGCGAACTCATAGGCGGACGGCGGCGTCGATCCGCGTCCAGAGGCGCCTGGACTGGCCCACCGAGATCAGCTCCCCGCGGAGGCGAGCGCGCCGCGTCCCCCGGCGCGAAGGCGGGCGTGCGTCGGACGCCCCGCCGCCCTCCCGCTTGCAGAAGACCGCGGCGACGCCGATCGCGTCGCAGGACGTTGCCCGCGAAGTGGAGCGGGTCGCGCGCGGAGCGCGGCGACCGCGGGCGCCCGGAAGGACTCGACGTACCGCGTCTCGCCCAGCGCCGGCGTACCGGTTGAATTCCGCGACGTCGAAGAACGGGAGCCGTCGCAGGACGGTCCTCCATCCGGGGCAGCCCGTCCGCGGAGTCGACGTTCGCGAGGTGGAGCTCGAACCAGAAGTTGGACTTGAGCGGGACGAAGCGGCCGAGGGCGACCGCGTTGCGCGCGGTCCAGGCCCCCGTCGAGATCACGAGCCGCGGCGGCGGCCGCGGCCGGGACGGCGAGGAACCCGGCCTCGCGCCGGCGAGCTCCAGGCGAGCGCGAGGACGACGAGGCCCGTCGCGAGCGCGAGGCCCGCGTTCTCGAGCGGCGCCAGGAACGCCGACCGCGATGAGCGCCGCGGCGCCCCTGCCGCCCGGCCAGCGGACGGCCTCGAGCGCCGCCCAGAGGAGCGCCGTCGAGAGCAGGATGTCGAGCCACGCCTCGCTGAGGACCGTGACCGGGCCGCCCGGGACGAAGGCCCACGTAGCCGAGGAAGGCGGCCGAGGCGGCTCCTCGCATCCAGGCGCCGTAGGGCGAAAGCGCCGTCGACGAGGAGGGCGTTCGCCGCGGCGAGCCCGAGGACCGTGAGCGCCAGCATGCGCCTTGGCGGACGCCGCCGTCTTGACCCCGAGGAGCGAGGAACACGCGCGCCTCGATCCAGGCCGGGAGCGGCGGAGACCCAGGCCGTGGCGCCGGTGCCGCCGTCGAACGGGTCGCTGAAGCCGCGCCCCTGGGCGAGCGCGGCCGCGACATTGCCCGGCTCGGCCCAGTCGAACATCCCGGGCGCCAGGTGCGGCAGGTTGCGCGCGAGCGCCGCCGCGGCGATCACCGCCAGGCCCGTCCAAGCGAGAAGCCTCGGTTGGCCCATGGGTCGTCAGCGCCGCGGGGGCTTGACCAGGTAGATCGGGCGCTGCTTCACCTCGTCGTAGACCCGCCCGAGGTATTCAGCAATACGTAATCGGCACCAAGCAGCCAGACAG
>CAVQDL010000009.1:0-26544 GCA_963711265.1 uncultured delta proteobacterium | reverse complement strand
GAAAAGACAACGACGCCGTCGCGGAACAGTGCCGGGGCGTCGTGACCCGGACCAGGATATTCCTCGCGGTGGCGTCATGTCCCGCTGCGGCCACCCGGAAGGTGAGCGGTGTGGCCGAGTCCCAGGCGACGGCGCCGCTGACAATCCCGCCAGGTGAACGGGGGCCCCGTAGGTTCGCCGCTGCGTCCAGCATCTCCGCCGGGGTCCAGAAGACGAGGTCAGCTGCCCAGGTCGCCAAGGGCGATGAAGGCCAGCGCGCCGCCGGCGACGAGCAGCGCCGCCACAGCGAGCCAGGTGGTGCGTTTGAGGGCCATCGTCGGTTACGGCTCCTTCCTCGGGCGGCGAAGCCAGAGACTGAAGGCGTACAAGGCGAGCGCGCTCCAGGTGAGGCCGTAGGCCGTCCAGACGTAGCTCCACCCGCCCTGGATGCGGCCCGCCTCTGCCACAAGGGGCGTCATGTCGCCGCCTCCGCCACCATCGGGGGAGGGGCCATCTCGCGCTCGGTGCGGGCGCGGGCGATGAGGTAGCGCGTCGACAGAAAGACCAGCCACAGCGCGAGGAAGGCAAAGGCATTCCAGCGCAGTGCGCGCACCATGTCCGGGTCCACGGTGTTGGGAGAGCTCTGCGATCTGGTGCGAGCTTCCACCAGCGCACGCTGAACCAGATGATGGGGATGTCGACGGCGATGATGATGCCCACCACCGCCGACCACACCGCGCGTCGCTCGGCGTCGTCGATGAAGCGCCTCAGCGCAAGGTAGCCGGCGTACGCCGACGAGCAGAATGGCCTCGCTGGTGAGGCGCGGGTCCCAGCTCCAGTAGACGCCCCAGGTGGGCTTGCCCCAGATGCTTCCCAGCACCAAGCCCACCGCCCCGAAGAAGAGTCCGACTTCCGCCGAGGCCTCGGCCAGGGCGTCCTTTGGCCAGCTCGGGCGGAACAGGTAGGCCACCGAGCAGAGGAAGTTGAGCGTGACAGCCATCAGGGCCATCGACTGGGCCGGCACGTGCACGTACATAATGCGCTGCACGTTGCCCATCTCCCGGTCGGGGGGGGCCTGGACGAGGCCGTACCAGGCCCGGGAGACGAGGAGGACCAGCGCCAGGACGGCCGCGCCGGCCGGCCAGGAGGCAGGCCCCCGCACCAGCGCGTACAGACTGCCGCCGACTACAGCGACGCCAACCACGGTGAAGAGTGCGTGGGTCATGTCGGGAATGAGGCCTAATCCTCGAGAACGCGTGGAAACAGCACGAAGCCTAGGCTCCAATAGACCAAATCGAACCCGGCTAGAAGCCCAAGCCAGGACTGGAACTGAAGCATCGGGTCGCCCTCGAAGACCAGCGACGTCGCCTTGGCTGCCGCGACGAGGGCCGGGATGAGGAGCGGAAACAGCAAGAGCGGCAACAGGACGTCCCGTGCGCGGGCCTGGCTGGAGACAGCCGCGTACAGGGTTCCCGGTCCCGCGACGGCCAGGGCGCCGAGGACCAGCACCACGGCCATGGGACCGGGCCCTGCACCAGCGTGACGCCGGCCAGCGCCGCTAGCACCGGGAGAATGACGGCGCCGAAAGCATCAGCAGCAGCGCGTTGGCCAGCGACTTCGCCAGAAAGAGGGCCCGGGCATCCGCCGGCGCCAACCGCAGGCCGTCCAGGGCTGCGTTTTCCTGCTCCACCGGAAGCTCTCCCCCAGCGCGAGGACGGAGGCCAGCAGGACGGCGAGCCACAGCGTGCCGCCGGCCGCCCTCCTGAGGACGGTGGTGTCCGGGCCGAGCGCGAAGGAGAAGAGAAGCAGGGTAGCCAAGGCGAAAAAGACCAAGGCATTGGCACGGGCGCGGGTCCGCCACTCGAGGAGCAGGTCCTTGCGCACCAGCACCCAGGTGGCGCCGAGCAGGCTGGGGGGGCGTCCAGCACTCATCCCGGGGTGGACCGTCCTGCCGACAGATGCAGCCGCTCGGTGCAGAGGCTTTGGCCGTGCTCGACCTGGTGCGTCGCGAGCACCACGGTGGTCCCCGCGCGCGACAGGCTGCGGATGTGCTGCTCCATCTCGGCGATTCCGGCCGGGTCGAGTGCCGCGAAGGGCTCGTCCAGGAGGGCCAGTGCCGGCTGCTTGAGCAGCAGGCCGGCGATGGCCAGCCGCTTCTTCATCCCGGCCGAGAAGGTCCGCACCGTCTGGTCGGACCGCTGGGCCAGCCGGCCTGGTCCAACAGCCCATCCACCTCGGCAGCTGGCCGGCCGAGCAGGCGCGCCAGCAGCACGCAATTTTCCCGGGCGGTGAGGTCTTCATAAAGAAAGCTGGTGTGGCCGAAGAGAGCGATGCGCGGCCGCAGGGCGGCGCGCTGTGCGACGCCATTCTGGCCGAAAAGCACCAGCTGGCCCGTCGTTGGCCGAAGCAGCGTCGCCAGAAGCCGTAGCAGCGTTGCTCTTGCCGGAGCCGTTGTGGCCTGTCAGCAGCAGGCTGGCGCGAGCGGGGAGGACGCCGAGGCGCGCCAGGGCCCACCTCTGCCCATAGCGCTTGCTCACGTCAATGCATTCAAGAGCGTTGGACACGTTCGAGAGGGGCAGGGCGCGGGCGACCGGCAGCCCTTCCTGTCGTGTTTCGCCCTCCTGCGCAAGATTCAAGAGGCAAAGTTGCCTTCATCCGCCACGCAGCACCTCGGGCGCCGCCCAGGGGACGTCGAGGGCCGCCAGCAACTCGGCCGCCGCGGCGACGGGGTCGTCGGCACCCAGCACCGCGCTCTGGACGGCAGGCGCCCGCCACCCCCCCGAGGGAGGCCAGGCGGTCCGCCCGGATGCCGCCCAACGCAAACGCTGGGCAGAACGCAAGCGCGCGCAGGCGCCAGTAGCCCGCGCGGCCGAGGGTGGGACGGGGGTCCGCTCTCTTGGAGCCGGGCGAGAAGACGGGACTCACCAACATCAAGTCCGCGCCCGCGGCCCGCGCCGCCTCCGCCGGGGTATGCACCGAGGCACTCACCCAGCGGCCCGCGGGTAGGTGGGGGCGGACGTCCGCCGGGGTGGGGGCGTCTACCGGCAGGTGCAGGTGTGCACCAACGAGGAGCGCGACGTCCAGGCGCGCGCTGACGAAGAGAGGGTTGCCGTGGCGCGCGCAGAGAGCGGCCAGCAGTCGTGCCTGGGCGAGGAAGGGCCGGCTGGCTGCCCCGGGATGGCGGTGCTGGACGCCCACCCGGGGCCCGAGCGCGCATGCTCGCTCCAGGGTCGACAGAAGGCGCCGCTCGCCCAGCGCCCAGTCCGTGATGAGGAGGAGGCGCAGGCGGGCAACCTCCGTCAGACCAGCAGCCCGTCCACGGGACTCGACGCCGAGCCGTACGCCTTGCGGGCAATCCGCCCGGCGAGGAATGCCTCTCGGCCGGCCTCCACCCCCAGCTTCATCGCGCGCGCCATCCGCACCGGGTCCTTGGCCCCGGCCACGGCGGTGTTGAGAAGGACAGCGTCGCAGCCGAGTTCCATCGCCACCGCCACGTCGGAGGCCGTGCCGACGCCGGCGTCCACAATGACCGGCACCTTCACTACGTCGCGCAACAGGCGCAAGCTATGCGGGTTGCGGATGCCGAGGCCCGAGCCGATGGGTGCGGCCAGGGGCATCACCGCCGCGCAGCCGGCGTCCTCCAGCTTGCGGGCAATAATCAAATCATCGGTGGTGTAGGGGAGGACGACGAACCCCTCCTTGACCAGCGTCCGGGCGGCGGCGAGCGTCGCTTCCACGTCCGGGAAAAGCGTCTTCTCGTCACCCAGCACTTCCAGCTTCACCCAGTTGCTCATCCCGAGCTCCCGGGCCAGGCGGCACGTGCGGACGGCGTCCTCCGCCGTGTAGCAGAGGGCGGTGTTGGGCAGCAGCGTGATGCGCGAGGTGTCAATCCAGTTGAGGAGCGAGGCCGTGCCCTCGGCCTTGAGGTCCAGGCGGCGCACCGCGACGGTGACGATTTCGGCGCCCGAGGCCTCGTGGCACTGCTTCATCACCTCGAAGCTGGGGTACTTCCCGGTGCCGATGAGCAACCGCGAGGTGAAGCGCTTTCCGGCGATGACTAGGGATTCGTCCATAGCAAGGGGCGTTTTACGCCCCACCGCCCACAAACGTCACCACCTCCAGGACGTCGCCCTCCTGCAGCCGCGTCTGGGCGTGCTCCGCCTGGCGCAGCACGGTGCCGTTGCGTTCCACCGCCACCCGGCCGCGGAAGCCAAGTGTCTGGAGCAACTCGACGAGGGTGGCGCCGTCGGGCGCTTCCCTGCGCTCGCCGTTGACGAGCAACGACAGCATCTTCTGTGCGTCGGGCTTCACGGTCCGCGCAGTGCGGGGTCCTTCAGGTAGGTGTCGGTGAGGCGGCGTGGCCGTCGGAAGCGTGCCCCCAGCCGGTGGAGCTGCGCACGCACCAGCAGCCACGCGCGGGACGTGGTTCCCAGGCTGGACAGGCGTCCGTGCAAAAGCCCCATGCGCTGCAGGCGCAGCTCGGTCAGGACCACCACGTGCGCGAGGAAGGCCTCCGCCTGGCAAAGCACCTCGTGGTCGCTGCCAAGACGCCGCTGCACGTGCCGGGCGAGACGCGGGAGGGCCAGCAGCGAAAGCAGATTCATCCCGAGGAGGACGTCCTTCAGGCCGGGGTCCTTCTGCACGAGGGCGAGGGTCTGCTGCTCGCCGAAGGCGACGTGGCGTTCTTCTTGACGGGCGGCGCCTTCCAAGAGGCGCACCACGGCCTTCTCTTCGACGGTGTCGATGAGTGCCTGGAAGACGGCGAGGACCATGCCTTCGCCCACCGCCATCTCGGCGCACACGTGCTCGGCAAAGTCCCGGCCCATGCTTCCGGTGGACAGCCAGCGCACCACCGGGTGGGCTGGCCCAGGCCGGGTGCCCAGCAGGGCGTGAAGCCTGAGGAAGACGCGCACATGGGCCAATTCCTCACTTGCCTGGCGGGCGAAGAAGGCCGCCGCCTCCAGGCTGGGGGCGGCGTACAGCCAGTGTCCGCACTGGATGCCCGTCACTTCTCCGTAAAGAAATTGGTCGAGCACCCATCCAAGCAGCGGTGCGTCACGTGGCAGCCGGAACTTGGCCCCATGGAAGTCGAAGCGCAGGGCCTCCCTCGGCACCAGCATCCCGCTCCGGTTGCTGGAGTCTTCAGCGGGGGCGAGGAGGTCCGACTCGGGCGTCATCCGGCTTTTCAGTCTAACCTTGGTTGCACCGCCCTGTGGACCCCGTCTCCCTGCACAAAGCGGCGTACGTCGCGGACGCGCACGCCGACAGCTTGCTCTGGAACCGGGACCTCCGCGTCCGGCACCGGACGGGGCACGTGGACTTCGTCCGTCTGCGCGAGGCGGGCGTCCGGCTGCAGGTGTTCACCGTCGTCACGCGTGGCTACCCGGTGGTGGATGGCCTTCGCGCCTTTGCGGCGCTGCGCGGCTGGCCGGCGGCCGCGCGGCGGAGTCCCTGGGCGCGGGCGCAGTTTCAAATTTCACGACTGCACGCTTTCTGCGCAGACGCCGCCGCCGGCGCGCGTCTGGTGATGAGTCGGACGGACCTCGAGGCGGCCGAACGGGAGGGGCAGCTGGCCTGCATCCTCGGCATTGAAGGCGGGCACGCCCTGGAAGGGCGCGTGGAACGGGTGGCGGAGCTCGCCGCGCAGGGCGTGCGCTTTCTTGGCCTGACGCACCTGTCGGCCAACGCGCTCGGGGGGGCGGCCACCCCGGGCATGCGCGCCCGGGGCCTCTCGGTGCTGGGGGCAGCGGTGGTGCAGGCAATGGGGAAGGCGGGACTTGCCGTGGACGTGGCGCACGCCTCTCCCCGGCTGCTGCAGGCGCTGCTGGCGCAGCGGCAGGCCCGCGTCTTCTGCTCACACACCGGCGTGCAGGGGGCCGCTGCACACTGGCGCAACCTGCCAGACGCGGCACTGCGGGCCATCGCCGAGCGGGGGGGAGTGGTGGGCATCCTCTTTGGCACGGGGTACCTTGGCGGGCGGGAACTTTCGGATGTGGCGCGGCACCTGGAACATGCCGTCGACGTCGCCGGGGAGGAGGCGGTGTGCCTGGGCAGCGACTTCGACGGCTTCGTCCCGCTGCCGCGCGGCATGCGGGACGTCAGCGACTTGCCCCGCCTGACCGAGGTGCTGCTGGCCCGGGGCCACCCCTGGCGTCTGGTGGAGAAGCTGCTTGGCCTTAACCTGCGTCGCTTCTTCGCCGAGGCCCTGGGGTGAGGGAGGGGGCCGGACGCACGCCCTCAGGCGGGCCAGCGCCCCAGGAATTCAGCGACTGCTGCGTTGAAGAGCTCGGGTGCCTCGAGGTTGGCGAGGTGTCCAGCGCCTGCAATTTCCACCAGGGTGGCCTGCGGCGCGACGCTGGCCATCTCGCGGGCCTTCGCCGGGGGGGTGAGGACGTCCTCCGCACCCACTGCCACCAGCACCGGCCCGGAGAAGCGGGAGAGGATGTCCCGGCTGTCCGGGCGAAGCGCCATGCCCCGGAGGGCCGCCGCAGCGGCGGCCGGCTGGGTGGCCCGAATCTGTTCTGCCAACGAGGCGCGCAGCGCTTCCGGAGCCGAGGGCCGCAGCAGCCGCGGCAAGAGGCGCTCCAAAAGGACGTCGACACCGCGCGCCAGAACGTCCTGGGCCAGCGTTTCGCGCCCGGCGCGAGCTGCGTCGTCGTCCGCCCCCATCTGGGTGTCGGCCAGCACAAGCCCAGCCACCCGGCCGGGGTCGTGTCGTAAGAGAGCCAGGGCGGCGTAGCCCCCGAGCGAGACACCTCCGACCACCGCCGCGCCAATGCCGAGATGGCCGAGCAGAAGAACCGCATCCTCGGCCAGCTGCTCCATGGTGCTGGGCCCGTCCCCCAGTGCACTCTGGCCGAAGCCGCGGAGGTCCGGGACGACGAAGCGCGCCCGGCCGGAGAGGGCCGTCAGCTGGCCGTCAAATAGGGCACCGGAGAGAGGAAAGGCGTGCAGGAGAAGCACCGGCACTCCGTGCCCCGAGTCCCGGTAATGCAGCCGGACGCCTGGCGCGCTGAAAGAGGCCATGGCTTTAAAGGCGCTCCCTTCTTGGACCGATGGCCGGTTTCCCTGGCAAGCTAGCAGCAGTCGCAAGCACCTCGCACCCGCGCCCCCTCCTTGTCCCAGCTCCCCTCGCTTCCCCCCAAACTTGAAGGCGCCCTGCTTCAGGTTCCGGACCAGGCCTTCGCAGCCAAGCTGCGCAACATCTTTCGTGCCGCGGCGCAGACGTTGGTCCAGCTGTCGGACGTCGACCTCGTCCGTTATGAGGCCCCCGGCAGCGACGCCTCTTGGGACCTCGCCCTTTGGGAGGAGCTCGCGCCCGTCATTGCGGAGACGGTGAAGGGCGTCAACGCCCTGGTGGCAGCCGTCCGCGGCGAGCTGGAACGAAAAGCCCACGGAACGGACCTCGCCTCCCTGCTCGATGCCACGGTGGAGGAAGTGTCCGAGGACGGCGACGCGGCACGCACCGTGGAGGTGCAGCGCACGTTGCGCCGGGAGTCGGACGAGTTGGCGGCCCTCGTCGCGCAGCTGGGCGAACGGGTGCGGACGCCGTCAGTGGTCTCCGACCGCTGGAACCTCCTGGCGGAGGTGCAATCCTTCCGCAGCCGGTTCCGCGCTCAGGTGGGGGACCTCGTCTTCGACGTCGCCAGCCGCTATGTGGACCTCCCGCGGGAGGCGCTGGTGCCCGGGCATGCCGAGGAACTGGAGGCCGCGCTCGCCGTCCGTTCGGCGCTGGCCACGCTGCGGCGCACCGTCGAGGACCGGTGTGCCGCACTGCGGGGTGCCAAATTCGAGGACGTCCAGTGGCACGCCACGCAGCTGGGGACGGAGCTCGACGCCTTTGGCAGCAGCGCCGCCTACCAGGCGCTGCGCGCGCAGGACAAACGCTTCCTGGTGGAGGCGCGGGCCCAGCTGCGGGGAATGAAGACGGACATCCCTGGGGCAGGTGACCTCATCCTCGGCTTCGCCGGGGAATTCGTGACCTGGCTGCGCGGGCTGTCAGCCGTCAGCCAGCGGGCCATGCTGGTCGAGCATGACCACGCGGCCTGGGCAGCCACCGCCGTACGACTCGAGCAGGCCGAGGAGTGGCTGGGGGCCGACCCCCAGCGCGCCGCCCGGGAGCTTGCCGAGGCGGCCCGACTGGCCCGGCAGCTGTACGGACGGGATGCCACGCTGGATGACTTTCTCGGAGGCCGGGACAGCGAGGCCCTGGCTGCGCTGTCACCGCCGGAGGCCCGCGCGGCGCTGGAGGACTTTCGGCGCGTGCTGGCAGGCCTCGCCGACAGCGAGTCGGACTGACAGGGTCATGGCCAACGCTGCCGCCCTGGCCCCTCTGCGCTCTGCCGACCTCCGCCGCGTGCGCGGCGTCTTCACCGACGTGGACGGGACACTGACGACGGCGGGACTGCTGCGGGCCTCCACCGTTCGGGCGCTTGAGCAACTGCACCGCGCGCGGCTTCCGGTGGTGCTGGTGAGTGGGCGGCCCTCCGGCTACGCGGAAGTCTGGCTTCGGACGCTGCCCGTGGCGGGGGCCATTGCCGAGAACGGAGGCCTCTACCTGGTGCGAAGTCGCTCCGGGAGACTGCGGAAGGTGTACGCGCAGCCCCGCCGAGAGCGCGCCAGCGCCAGGCGGCGACTGCAGCGGGAGGTGGCCCGTGCCCTGCGGGCGGTCCCTGGAAGCCGGCTCTCCACCGACAGCCGTTTCACCGAGGTCGACCTGGCGGTGGACTACAACGAGGATGTCAAGCTCGGCAGGCGGGCTGCCGAGCGGCTGGAGACGCTCCTGAGACAGCGCGGGGTGCAGGCAGTCCGTTCCAGCGTGCACGTCAACGCTTGGGTGGGGCGCTTCGACAAGGCGTCCATGGTGCGGCGCTTTCTCCAGCAAGAATGGGGCGCCCGACTCGGCAAGCAGGACGCATCCTTCGTCTACGTGGGGGACAGCTTCAACGACGCCCCGCTGTTCGCCGCCTTTCACCTCAGCATTGGCGTGGCCAACGTGCGACAGGTGTTGAGCGCTCTGAGTTCCCCGCCCCGCTACGTGACAGCCAGCGCGGAAGGGCGCGGCTTTGAGGAAGTGGCCCGGGCGCTCCTGGGCCAGCGGGGGACACGGTGAACGTCGTCCGCCTCGCGCTCCGCCCGGGTCTCGCCCGTCACCTCCGGGTCGGGCACCCGTGGGTGTTCCGCAAGGGCCTGGAACAGCTGCCACGGATTCCGCCGGGCAGCGTCGTGGACGTCACTGAGGACGGGAAATTCGTCGCCCGCGGCTACTTCGACCCGCACAGCCCGATTGCCGTCCGCATCCTCACCCGGGACGTACGCGAGGTCATCGACCAGGCCTTTCTCCAGGGCCGCGTCGCGCGGGCCCTGCAGCTGCGGCGCCAGCTGTTGGACCTCTCGGCGACGGATGCCTTCCGCTGGGTGCACGGGGAAAGCGACGGGCTGCCAGGGGTGGTGGTGGACCTCTACGGCACGCTGGCAGTGGTGAAGCTGTACTCGGCCGGCCTCACGCCGTACCGGGCGATGCTGGTGGCCGCGTTGCGTTCGGTGCTGCCCGAGGTCTCCGGCGTCCTCGGCCGGGACCAGCCGGGCGACGCCGACACCCTGGAAGAGGACGCCGGGCGGGGCGGGGGACAGCTGCTCTGGGGCGCCGCCGGGGACGCCGTCACCATCCTAGAGAAGTCCGTCCGCTTCCGCGTCGACCCCTGGCGTGGACAGAAGACGGGCTTCTTCCTCGACCAGCGGGAAAACCGCGCGCTGGTGCGCCGCCTGGCCCGGGGCGCGCGCGTCCTCAACTGTTTCTCCTTCTCGGGTGGCTTCAGCGTGAATGCCGCCCTGGGCGGTGCCGCGCACGTCTTCAGCGTCGACCAGGATGCCGACGCCATTGCCCTGGCCCGGGAGAACTTCCGCGAGAATGGCCTCGACCCGGAGCGCCATGACTTCCTCGCCGCCGACGTCTTTCGCCTGCTGCAGTCCTTCCGGGACGAGGGCCGCCAGTTCGACTTGGTGGTGCTCGACCCGCCCGCCTTCGCCAAGACCCAGCGCGCGGTGGAGGCGGCCCTGGACGGGTACGCCTCGCTGAACCGCCAGGCGCTGGCCCTGGTCGCCCCGGGCGGCCTTCTGGCGACGGCCTCCTGCTCGGCCCGCGTCTCGGCGGAGGCGTTTCTGGGGGTGCTGAAGGAAGCCGGAGCCAAGGCTGGGGTGGACTTGACGCTGGTCGAAGAGCGCTACCAGCCGTCTGACCACCCCGTCGCGCTCGCCTTTCCCGAGGGGCGGTACCTCAAGTTCCACATTCTCAGGGTGCAGCCGTGGTGACGCGGGGACAGTTTCTGGAGCGTTCCACCGTCATTCCGGCAAAGCAGGGCGTCCTCGAAGGCCTGTCGCACCGGGGGACGCGCGCGCCGCCCCTTCTCATCGTCCCGCCTCCCCCCGGAAGCGGTGGGATGGACCACCCGGTCGCCGCGGAATTGGCCTGGGCCGTCACCCGTGCCGGCCACCCCACGCTGCGCTTCAACTTCCGCGGCGTCGGTGCAAGCCCCGGGACGCCCGGAGGGCCCGAGGCACGGATGGAGGACATGGAGTCGGCACTCCGGGTGCTGGAGGAGAGCGCGGGGACAGCGGCGCCGGCTGTTGTTGCCCTCGCAGCTTCGGCGTCCAGCGTCCTCGCGCTGGAGGGCGCACACCCAGGACTGTCCGGGGTGGCCTTGGTGAGTCCTGCGGCGCTGGAGGTGGAGGAGTTGGCCCGCGTGCGACACCCCCTTCTGGTGGTGGTGGGCGCCGAGGAGCCGCTCCGGCGGGCGGCTTTGGCGGCTGCGGTCGCCGAGGCTTCTGGGCAGCTGGTGGTGGTGCCCGGAGCCGACGGGAGCTTCCAGCGCAACCTCCCCGAAGTCGGCCGCTCGGTTGCCCGGTGGCTGGCAGGGTTGTCTCCAAGTGCCTGAAAGGACGGGCGCTGGCCGTGGGTGACAATGGCGCGCCGCGCCGGGCGTAAGACAGGAAGTCCAGCGGAGGTCCTCGAAGCCGTGTCCATGCGCGTGGTGGTGGTTGGGTTGTTGGGCAGCGCCCTGCTGGCCTGCGGCACGCAGGCGCGCCATGACAAGCGCACCCGCGCCGGGGACGTGACATCGGGCCGGGTGCCCCATCGCGTGGTGGTGGACTTTCGCGACGGGACGCCCGCGGCCGTGCTGGCCGAGCGCGGCGCCAGCTGGGGCGTCTCGCTCCGCTTCAACTCCCTAGTGGGCCCCGAAGATGGGGTGGCCCTCATCGACGGGGTGGAGGATGTCGAGGGCCTGCTCCAGGCCATTCGTCAAAGTCCGGACGTGGAGTTTGCCGAACCGCTGCTGACCTACCAGGCCCAAGACTGGACGCCGAACGACCCGCTGTACCCCAAGCAATGGAACTTGAAGCTCATCGGCATGCCGGAGGCGTGGGAGGTGTCGCACGGCAAGGGCGTCATCGTCGCGGTCCTGGACACTGGCGTGGCCTATGAGACCAAGGGCCCCTTCGTCCGGGTGCCGGACCTGCAGGGCGTCCGCTTCGCACCGGGGTACGACTTCGTCCATGACAGCGAGCACCCCAACGACGACAACGGCCACGGCACCCACGTCGCCGGAACCATCGCTCAGGCCACCAACAACGCCGAGGGTGTGGCCGGAATCGCCTTCGAAGCGACGCTGATGCCCATCAAGGTGCTGGACGCCACCGGCGCCGGCAATTCAGCGGACATTGCCGACGGCATCCGCTGGGCGGTGGACCACGGCGCCAGGGTGCTCAACCTCTCCCTCGGTGGCTTCGGCTACAGCCGCGTCATCGAGAACGCTGTCGCCTACGCGCGCCGCCACGGTGCGCTGGTGGTGGCGGCGGCTGGCAACCACGGCGATGGAACGGTGGCGTACCCGGCGGCCTACGCCGGCGCCGTCGGCGTCGGCGCCGTCGGGCCGGACGGAACGCGCACGCCCTACTCGGCCTGGGGGGAGCAACTGGACCTGTTGGCCCCAGGCGGGGACAAGCGCCGGGGCGAGGAGGGCGGCATTCTTCAGGCCACCATCGCCAAGGGGGCCCCGGGCCAGAGCGTTTACGCTTCCTACCAGGGGACTTCCATGGCCACCCCGCACGTGGCTGGCGTGGCGGCGCTCCTCTTCGCAGCCGGGGCGAAGAGCCCGGAGGAGGTGGAGCGGGCACTCTATACCGGCGCGTCGGGCCGTGGTGGCTGGGATGCCCAGCGCGGGCACGGCCTTCTGGACGCGGCCGGAGCCCTGCGCGCGCTGGGCGCGACGCCGCCCATCAACTGGCAGCCCCTGGCGGCAAGCGCCGCCATCCTCCTGCTGCTCTTGCTGTCGCTGAACCCCAGGGTGCGCCCCGGGGGCGTCCTCAACGTGCTGCTCGACCCGCGGCTGCTGCTGCCCCTGTTGCTGTCGTCGGTGGGCTTCTTCGTCCTGCGCGTCATCTGGCAGCGCTGGGTGGGCAGCCCCCCCGCGGTGGTGGACGGTCTGTCCCTGCCGCTGCCGGACTGGGAGAGGATTGTCTTTGGACGGGGCCGGCTCGCCCACCCGCTGTTCTACAGCGCGTTGCTGCCGCTGCTGCTGGCGCTCCCGGCCATCGCCTGGAAGGGCTTCCGTCCAGTGGCGGCCGGCATCGCCCTCGGCTTCGCGGGCTTCCTCGCCTACGCCGCCTGGACGCGGGCGCCGGGACTGTCCTGGCTGCCCTTTCACCTGCTGGCCCTGCCCTGGCTGGTGGCCAATGCGGCCGCCTGCGCGCTGCTCGCCCGGGCGCTCTTGGCCAAGCGGGAGAAGTCATGAAGCTGAAGGGGCGGGTGACATTCGAGGACCTCGGCGCGGGGGCGTGGATGCTCGAGGCGGAGGATGGCCGGCGCTATGAGTTGTCCGGCGTCGACACCAGGCGTTTGAAGGCCGGCGACCGGGTGGAGGTGGAGGGACATGTCCAGTCAGGGGCGGTGAGTACCGCCATGGCGGGCCCCCTCTTTCACGTAAAGCGCTGGATTTCTGGCTAGGTGCTGAGCAGCGTCTGGGCTGCGCCCCGGGGCGGCTCGCACGGTGTGCGTCGGCACTCCGCCCACCGTTCGGACTTCGTGCACGGTCGCTTCGCTCCGGGGGGCCGTGCCGGGCTGGCCACGCGTTGGACTGGGCTCAGGGCGACTTCGTGTTTTGCAGCGTGTGCGCGCGCTCCGCCAGCGCTCGGCGACTGTCGCGGTAGCTGTCGAGCGGGGCCTTGCCCGTACGCACGCTGTCGCGCAGCGCCTTCAGGTCGGCGCGTGCCGAACGGACGTCGGCCGGCTCGTCCTCGCGCGGCGCGGGCAGCTCGACGCGCCAGTCGACCACGCCGAGTTCCACGCCGCGGCGGTCGACCATAAACCAGCCGAGGATGCTGACCAAGGCGCCCACCAACCAGGGGGCGAGGGCGCGGGCCAGCGGAATGCGCGGCCGCTCGAAGGGCGTGGGCCTGGGCTTGCCCCAGACGGAGGGGAAGTGCCGGGCCAAGAGCACCAGGCCCACCAGGACGCAGACGCCCATGCCTGCCATGCCGATGACTTGGGTGGCCGACATCTCCCCGGCCGCGTCCTGTGCCTCGTTGCGCCCCCAGAAAGTAGAGGGTGAGGGAGGTGGCGTTGGTGGTGGCGTGGGCCACCATGCCGGGCAAGAGCGAACCCGTCCGGTGGTAGAGCAGGCCGAAGAGGAGTCCCAGCTCCAGGAGCGCCGGAAACCACACCGGGTTGAGGTGGATGAAGGCGAAGATGAGGGCCGCCCGGAAGATGGCCTCGACGGGATGCGCGCCGGAGGCGGCCAAGCCTTGCTGCAACACGCCGCGGAAAAGGAACTCCTCGCAGAATGCCGCGGCGACCACCGTGGCGAACGAGAAGAGCCACAGGTCCACCCGGGAAAACTGGTCGATGACGTGGGTGATGTCCACGGAGTCCCGCCAGCTTTGCGGGGCGAGGTGCTCGCTCAGGGCGTTGATGGGGGCAGCCAGACCGAAGAAATTCGCGAGCGCCAGCGCGACGGCGAAGAGGACGGCGGGCCAGCCCGGCCAGGACAGGCGCACGTAGGCCGCCGGAGCGCGTCCGCTCCACCGGGTGAGGGCCCACGTCACCCCCAGCACGCAGAAAACTTCGTTGAACCACACGCCGACGGCCGGACTGAGCCGCTCCACGAGGAAGCCGCCCACCGACGCCACCAGGAACGCGGCGAGCGCAGTCCACGCCAGGCGCTGAGGTGGGACAGGCGGACGCGGGATGGTATTCACGGAGCGGAAGCGACCCGGGAACTTGCCACCCCCGGGGCCGCTGTGAAAGCCTGTTGACGCTCCGTCTGCCTCACCATGCGCCGCCTCCTCCCTTTCCTTGCTGCCGCGGCCCTGCTTGCCGTCGCCTGCCGGGGCAAGCCCTTCACGCCCTTTCCGCTCCCGGCCAGCTTCGCCGTGCAGAGGATGTCCGGAGAGCACCTCACCGCCGCGCAGATGCGGGGGTCGGCCTGGGTGGTGAATTTTTGGCTCCCCACTTGAAGGGCCTGCGCTCGGGAGTTGCCCGAGCTGGACGCCGTGGCGGCGGAGATGGCGGGCGCGCCCGTCCACTTCCTCGCCGTCTCGCTCGAGACTCGACACGCGGCGCGTCCGGGTGGCCATGGAGCGTCTCAAGCTGCACCTGCCGGTGGCGACCTCGGAGTCCGAAGTGCTCGGCCCGCTCACCTTGGACACGGTGCCGGCCACCGTCTTCATCGACACCTCGGGCCA
Organism: uncultured delta proteobacterium; assembly: GCA_963711265.1. Classification (GTDB taxonomy): domain Bacteria; phylum Myxococcota; class Myxococcia; order Myxococcales; family Myxococcaceae; genus JADGRA01. The sequence continues at coordinate 11,826 of CAVQDL010000009.1, read as the reverse complement.
GGTGGTTTCGCGGCTGGGGAGCGCCTCGAAGGAAGAGCTCAAGTCCCATGCCGAGCAGCTGCTGCGACTTGGCGCCACCGCCTCGCGCGCCGACACACCTACGCCGGCAGGGACGCGCTAACAGCCCGTGCCCGACATCGACGGCATTGTGTGCGGGGGGCGGCCGTCCGCGATGTGGACCGAAGCGGGCGTCTCCCTCGGGCAGCCGCCGAAAGGAGTCTCTGGTCTGAAGCGCTGGCCGCGACCGCGTCAGAGGGCGCTGACCAGGTAGCGGCGGAGCTCGTCGGCGACGGCACGCCGCGCCGCGTCCGTCGCGTACTCGGCGCCCAGCGAGAAGCGCTTCTCCGTGCCCTGGAGAATCCTTCGTTCGAGGAAGTAGGCGAGGGCGTTCTCCATGTTGGTGCGGGCGAGGGCCTCCTTCGCCTGGATGCGCCCGGCGAGGTACTCGGCCTTGCCGATTTCCAGGGCGGTGCGGAGGAAGGACTTTCGGTCCATGCTCTCGGCCTTGGCGACGTCCTCCAAGGTGAGAGCCGCCAGCAGGTACGACTCGAGGAAGTCCCGCAGCACCTCGGCGTAGAAGTCCATCGTCTGCTGTGCCTCGGTCCGTGGCGCGACCCGCAGCGTCCCGTCGGTCCGCTCGAGGAGCCCTTCGGCGACGAGGCGGTCGACCGTCTCCCGAAAAATCTCCTCGAAAGGCGCGCCCACCCGGTAGAGGAATTCCACCTTGAAGAGGCGGGAGAGGAAGAGTGCCCGCGACTCCACCGCGCTGAGGGAATCGCCCGGGGGCCCAGCGCGCACCGCCGCCGCTACCAGCGCGCGGGGGGCGAGGAGATTCATCAGGTTGTTCTTGTAGAAGACGAGCGCCACGCGCTGGTCTTCCTCCGCCTGGTACACCGGCTGGCCGCGCGCCTCGGTGAAGCGGACCGCGCCCTCGCGGGCAAAGCCGGCCAGTGCCTCGCGGATGGGCCCCGGGGAGGCTGGGTCCGAGGCGAAGCCCACCAAGGCCGACGACTGCGGCACGTGCTCGGCCTCGGCCACGCGGCGAAGCACGTCCACTCGCGCGCCGAGCTCCGCCGCCGGGATGCCGCGCCCCCGGAAGGACAAGAGAGCAGTGGCCGCCAGCGCCTGAGGCGTCACTGTCGAGACGCGAGCGATGTCAAACATGACGCGGTAGGCAAGCGCTCGCACCAGCGCCCGCTTTTGCTCCTCATTCACCGTGGCCGGGTCCCCCAGGCCGCGGCTGCGCATCAGCTCGCGCAGACGGACGGGGGGCGCGAACGTCACGTGGATGCGCCCGTAGCGCCGGGCCAGCACGCGGGGCGCGGTCAGAAGGGCCTTGAAGTCCTCGGGCTTCTTCTCCGCTCCGAGCATCTCGCGCGAGTAGCTTTTCGACTCCACCACGTTCTCGTAATCCATGGACACCGGGATGAAGGCCAAGTCATCCCGCGCTCCATCGAGAATGGCCTCCACCTCCCAGGTGAGGAGGCCCAGCTTCGGGGGCAGCAGCTTCCCGGTGCGGGAGCGCCCGCCCTCTAGGAAGAATTCCTGGTGCACGCCGTCGCGGACCAGCTTGCGGACGTAGGCCTTGAAGGTGGCGGTGTAGACCTTGTCTCCGCCGAAGCTGCGTCGCAGGAAGAAGGCTCCGCAGCGACGCAGGAAGGGGCCGAGGGGGAAGAAGGAAAGGTTGGAACCTGCCGCGACGAGGGGCGCCTGGTAGCCGCGGTGCCAGAGGGCCCAGGACAGCACCAGGTAGTCGATGTGGGACTTGTGGGAGGGGCACAGGACGATGGGGGCGCCCTGTGCAGCGCGCATGGCGCTCTCCAAGCCAGCCTCGTCCACGTCGATGCCGTCGTACATGAAGCGGAACACCAGATTCATGAGCGGGTTGGCGACTGCCAGCACCGTCGGGTGAAGCCGCGCCGCGATGGCGTTGAGGTCGCGGCGTGCCTCGCGCTGCACCGACTCGAGCTTGCGGCCCGACGTGTCGGAGATGACTTGCAGACTCCGGCGCAGGGCGCGGTCGCGCAGCGTCTCGTCGATGACGCGCTCGGGCGGCTTGAAGGGGGGGCCGAAGACGGTGCGCGTCTCGCGTGCCAGGTGTACGTGCAGGATGCTGCGCACCTTGCGTGCTAGCACCGCGTCGGACTGGTCGGAGGAGGCCTCCACCAGGGCGGTGAGGTCAATCGCTTGGCCCACCCGGAACTGGGCCCGCTTGTAGTTGCGGAAGAAGGCCAGCACCGAGTGAAGAAAACCAGGCGCCTCCGGGCTTCCGAAGACGTAGTCCGCCCAGGCGGGCTTCAGCCGGACGTTCCACTTTTCCCAAACGAAGAGCTCCGGGATGAGAAACACCGGCCGCTCGCTCTTCCGTGCGAGGGCGACCAGAGCGGGGAAGGGGTTGTCGGGCCCGGGGCGGCCGAGCGCCCGGCCGAGGACGGTGGACTGAAGAAACACCAGCGCGGAACCCTGCTTTCGGTGCGCGTAGGCGAAGCGGACTGCGCAGTCGCCCGTCTGCGCGGTGCGCCGAAAAGGACGCACCATCCAGGGGCGGAGGTTGACGACCGCTCGGATGGGACGCAGACGGCGAACGGTGAGGGCCCAGGCGAGGTAGAGGAAATTCACCCAGGAACTGGTGCGCTGGACGTGAACGATGAAGCCGCGCTCCGAGCGCGACCGCAGCTCGGCCTCTGCCTCGGCCGAGAAGCGCACGTGGGAGAAGTAGCGTTTGGCCAGCCAGCGGCCGACGGGGCCGAAATCGCGCCGGAGCGCTCCCTCGACTTCCACGTCGCTGGTGGTCAGAGCCGTCTCCATGGGGACGTCGCTCCGTACGTTTTACATGTTCTCCGGTGTCGGGATGCCGAGGAGTGACAGCCCGACCGACAGCGTGATGCGCACTGCGTCAGCGAGCGCCAGACGTGCGGCGCGGGTGCGTGTGTCCTCCTCCACCAGGACCCGCTTGCTGCGGTCCTGGTTGCCCAGGGTGTACCAACGGCTGAAGGCGGTGGCGACCTCCAGCAGGTGGCTGGCGACGAAGGACGGCTCATAGGCTTCGGTTGCAGTGCGGACCGCCCGCGGGAAGAGGGACAGTGCCCGGACGAGGGACTCCTCCTCAGGAAGGCTGAGTGCGGCGCTGTCGGCCGCCCCGGGGGCGCCGCCACCACGGCTGAGCAGGCTGCAAGCGCGGGCGTGGGCGTATTGAAGGTAGGGGCCGGTGTGCCCTTCGAAGCTGAGCACCTCGTCCCAGTCGAAGGTGTAGTCCGAGTTCCGGCGATTCTTCAGGTCCGCGAAGACGACGGCGCCGAGGCCCACCTGCTCGGCGAGCGTGTCGACGTTGTCGGTGTGGATGCGGCCCGCCGCCTGGTTCTCTCGCACCTTGTCCAGCGCCAGGGCACGGGCCTCATCCAGCACGTCCGTCAGAAGCACCACCTCGCCTTTGCGGGTACTCATTCCCGCGATGCGGCCAAAGGTGATGTGCAGGCAGCGGTCCGCCCAGGGCTTCCCCATCGCCTTTAACACGCGGAACACTTGGGCGAAGTGCAGCGACTGGTCACGGGCGACGACGTACAGCGAGCGGTCGAAATGGAAGCGTTCCCAGCGGTCCTCGGCGGCGGCCAGGTCGCGGGTCGCATACAGGGTGCTGCCGTCGCTCTTCTTCAGGAGGATGGGCGGTTCGTTCTCGGCATAGGGGAGGTCCACCACCAGGGCCCCGTCGCTTTCGCGGACGCCCACGGTGCGGGCGATTTCCGCGATGACCTGCTCCATCCGCCCCTCGTAGCGGCTCTCGCCCTCAATGTGCTCAAAGCGAATGCCCAGCCGTGCATACAGCGGCTCGAAACCGGCCAGCGACGCCTCCCGGAACTCCTTCCATAGCTTGAGGGCGTCGGCATCGCCTTGCTCCATCCGCCGGAAGAAGGCGCGCGCCTTCTCGTCGAAGGCCGGGTCTGCCTCGGCCCGGGCGTTGGCCTTCACGTAGACGTCCACCAGGTACGCCATGTCGTGGCGCCGCGCCACGTCGCCAAACACCTCGAAGCCCGCTGCCACCAGGCCAAACTGCTTGCCCCAGTCGCCTAGGTAGTTGATGCCTTCCACCTGGTAGCCGAGATGGCGGTGGAGATTGGCCAGCGCGTGGCCCAGCACCGTGGTGCGGATGTGGTGAAAGCCGATGGGCTTGGCGATGTTGGGCGAGCTGTAGTCGATGACCACCGTCTTGCCAGCCCCCTCCACACCGCTGCCGTAGCGCTGCTGGGCGCCGCGGACTTCGGCGAGGACTGCGGCCAGGAAGGGCCCGCTGGAAAAGCGGGCGTTGACGTAGGGGCCGGTCGCTTCGATGGCGAGCCCAGGGACTTTCAGCGTGGCGGCCAGACCGCTAGCGATGGCCGGGGGTGCCTTGCGCAGCGTCTTGGCCAGCCCGAAGGTGGGGAAGCTGAGGTCCCCGTGGGTGGGCTCGGCGGGCTTCACCAGTGGCAGCACGTCCTCCACCGGGAGGCCAAGCGCGCTGGCGAGTCCGTTGGCAAACGCCTGGGTGAGCTGGTCATGGACGGACAAAGGGCAGTCCTTCGCGGGGGAAAGGGGACGGACGTCAGCTCGGCTCGGGCGCGCCGCGCCGCTTGAGGACGCCGGCCTTGTCCACGAAGAAGCCTTCGGGCAGCAGCGCTTCCACCTTCTCGCGGAAGCCCTGGACGCCGAAGCCGCTCTCGGCCAGGGCCTCCACCGCCGCGACCTGGACACGTCGTCCCGTCTCTGGCGCCGTCAAGAGCTGCAACATCGACTCGCGCGCGGGTGGGTGCTTCAGGGGCCCGAGGGTGTGCAGGGCGGCAATCCGTACGTCGTCCGCCATGTCGTCGAGGAACGGCAGCACCGCCAGCGCGATGCGGGGGTCGTCTTTGCCGCTGAGCCAATTCAGAAGCACCAGCCGCTTCTCCGGGTTCCGGGTATAGCCCTGGGCCAGCGTCTGCAGCTGCGCGACGAGAACGCCCACCACCTCCGGCTCGGGCAGCAGGGCCGACAGCAGTCGCACTGCCCAGCTGCTGGCGAGGTCGGTGCGGGCCAGGAAGTCCGTGAGGGCCGGGACGGCGGCCGCTCCGCGGGCGCGTACCAGCTCGAAAGCCTGTTCCTTCTCGTCGGCGTCGGTGGTTTGTGGCTCGACCGTGATGGTGAAACGAGAAAGAAGCACGCTCACCGCTTCCGGAATTTCCATCTCCCCCAGCTGCTGGATGGCCTTCTGGCGCGACAGCGGGTCGCCGTACTTCTGCGTGACTTTCGCCTTGAGTTTGAGTGCTTTGCTGGGGCCGCTGCCCCCGAGGAAGTCCAGGATGCCCATGGTGCCTTTCAAGAACCGAGGTACTGGAGCACCACCTCGCGCCGGTGCGGCCGGCGGCGGTGCTCGAAGAGGTAAATGCCCTGCCAGGTGCCGAGGGTGAGCTGCCCCTGCACCATTGGGATGGAGAGGTGCGTCTGTGTCAGCGCCGCGCGGACGTGCGCAGGCATGTCGTCTGAACCCTCGGCGGTGTGACCGAAGAGCGGGTCCCCGTCGGGCACCAGGCGGGCGAAGAAGCGGTCCAGGTCTGCCAGCACCTCGGGGTCGGCATTCTCCTGAATCAGGAGGCTGGCCGAGGTGTGGCGGCAAAAGACGGTGAGCAGCCCCGTGGCCGTGTTGCCGCCCGCAGCGGTGGCCGCCCAGTCCGTCACCGCCTCGGTGAAGAGGAGCAGCCCGCGTCCGGGCGTCTGCAGGACGAGGGTATGGGCAAGTGCGCGCATGAAACGTTCCGCCGGCGCCATCTCCTAGCACGGTCCGGTCCGTCCTCCTCTAGGCACCTGCCGGGCGTCCTCTGCCGTCTGGGGTCCCGCTGACGGGCCGGCGCTCACGCGCCTCACGCAGGGTCACGCCCCACCGGGGACGTCGCCGCTTTCTGCCGAAGCCAGGCGAGCAAACAGACCGAAGGCCAGCGAGGCCCCCGGCCAGGGTCAAGAAACGCCAGTCGATGAGCGCGACCCTGACGAGGGCTGGCGGCATTCGGGGGATGCCCAGCCGGCGCGGGTGGCACCGGAGCGGTGCCATTTCTCCGGAGGGCCGTTTGCAGCGCCCCTTCCCTTTTGGGGTGGTCGCGATTGAGGTGGCGCGGAGTCAGGCCGATGCCATCTCAGGTCATCAGTGGTTGACAAGGTGCTGGGGCTGCTCGGCCGGGGAGACGTGGCTCGGGCGGGACGTGTTGTGGCCCTCAAGATGGTGTCCAGGCGGCCCGATGCTCGCCAGTGTCAGAGCGGATTGCCTCACGGCGTGATGGGCATGTCCTGGCAGCCAAAGGGCGTGCAGTAATTACACCGCTGCAGAGCCCAGGTTGGTGTCCCCGCCGGAAGCTTGAGGAGCATCGTAAAAATCCCTGACTGCCCGCCGCCGAACCAGTACCAAAGCCAGAGGCGACACTGCCCGGAGCCACAGGACGACGTCTCATCCCGGTCGGGCCGCCCGACGAAGGGGTAGACGTCCGCTGCGCTCTTCCCCGACAACCGCCGGCACAGCTCCGAGAAGAACTCGATGTTCAGCACGTGCAGCTTGTCGATGGCCCGCTCCAGCCCACGGCAGTCGGAAGCGTTGGGGGGCGCCGGGGGATTGCAGTAGCTGTCCCACACCTCGGCGTCCTTCGCCTCGTTGGAAAACCACTGTTGCCGGACGGCGTCACAGGGCGCGAACGCGCTGCACTCCCGAAGGGGGGCTATCGCCGGGGGCGGGGGCACCGACTTGGCAGCACCGCCGCAGCCCGAGGCGGCAACCACGAGAAGCAGCAGCGTGGCACCGGGGCTAATGGCCGGCACCAGCCGGGAGGCAGCCGTGTCGCGGGCCGGCGGGCGCGAGTCGAATGGCACCGCCGGCGCCGCTTCCGTCACAGCCGAAGGGCGGAGCGCACGTCCCCGCGGTAGGCGGGCCGGAGCGCCTCCGCCGCCGCCTTCGCCTCGGCGCTGGGACGTTCTGGGACGAGGACCTTGAGTTCCAGGTAGAGGTCTCCCCGGCCGTTGCCCTTGAGCGCGGGGACGCCCTGGCCCTTCAGCCGCAGCTTCCGTCCCGCCTGGCTACCGGCTGGGACGCTCACCGTGACGTCTCCACTGAAGGTGGGGACGCGTACCTCGGCGCCCGACATGGCCTCCGGGATGGTGACCGGGAGTTCCATGGTCAAGTCGTCGCCATCCCGGCGGACCAGGGGATGGGGCTCGACCTCGGTTTCCAGGTAGAGGTCACCCCGGGGGCCGCCCAGGGTGCCCGCGGCGCCCTGGCCGGGCAGGCGCACCTGGGAGCCATTCTGCACGCCGGGCGGGATTTTCACGGTCACCCGAACGGTGTTCTCCACCACGCCCTCACCGCCACAGACGTCGCACACCGGGGCCACCTTGCCGGTGCCCCCGCAGTTGGGGCAGGGCGTCGAAAGGGACAGAGGGCCGCGGCCTTGCTTCAGCCGTCCCGTCCCGCCGCAGGTGGGACAGGCCTTGGGTTTTCCGACGTGCCCGGTCCCATGGCACTTCTTGCATTCCTCCGGCCGGTCGATGGCCAGGGTGCGCTCGGTGCCTGTCACCGCTTCGCGCAAGCTGACGCGAACGCGGCTGTGGAGGTCCTCGCCCCGGGTCGGCCCCTCGGCGCGTGCGCGGAACGGGCCGCTGTCCCCGGTGCGGTTGAAGATGTCTCCGAAGATGTCGCCGAAGTCGAAGCCCCCCTCGGAACCGAAGCCGCCTCCCGGCCCTCCCGAGGGCCGGGAGGCTTGGTCCCGGTAGGCGCGGTAGGCGTCGGCCTTCTTGGGGTCGAAGCCCATTTTCGCGGCGTCCTCGCCGAACTCGTCGTACAGAGCGCGCTTCTTAGGGTCGCTCAGCACCTCGAACGCGGCGGATAGCTGCTTGAACTTCTCCTCGGCGGCCTTGTTCCCCTGGTTGACGTCGGGGTGGTGTTTGCGGGCGAGCTTCCGGTACGCCTTCTTGATTTCGTCCTGGCTCGCCGTGCGAGCGACGCCCAGGACTCGGTAGTAGTCTTCTGCCATGGGCTCCCTGTCTGGGCAGCTTAACCCTCCAAAACGCCAGCGCCAGCGCGGACTTCTCTTGCTGCTCGCGCTCGCGAGCCCGGCCGCATCGGCCGAGGTGCTCGACCGCGTCGTCGCCCAGGTGGACGGACAGGTCATCACCCTCAGCGACCTTCGCTTCGAGGCGCGGGTGGCGATGGTGGAGCGCGGCGGGGCGGCGCTGGCCGAGACTCCGCTGGACCAGGCGACCCTTCAAAGCGCGCTCTCGCTGGCCATCGCCCAGCGGGCCGCGGGCGCGGAGGCGGACCGCCTGGGAAGCTTTGCGCTGGATGCGGCGGAAGTGGCAGCGCGGCTGCGCCGCTTCGAGGGGCGCTTCCGAGACCCCAGCGCCTTCGAGCGCTTTCTGCACGCCTCTGGGGCGGACTTGAGCCAGCTGCGCGAGGTCTTGGGGCGAGCCCTCCGCGCGGAACACGCGCTGGATTCGCGCGTGCGGCTGCGGGCCCAAGTGAACGAGGGCGACGTCCGGAGGGCCTGGGAGGCCGAGGGCAGCCCCGGCACCTTCGAGGAGGCGCGGGCCGCTCTGCGCGAGAAGCTGGTGCGGCAGCGCTACGAGGCGGCGGCGCGGGAAGAACTCGCCAAGCTGCGCGCCGCGGCGCAGGTCCGCATCATCGCCCAGCCCGGCGACCTGGCGGAGGCGCCGTGAGAAAGCTCGAGGAGACGCCTGCGTTTCAAGTCCGTGTGATGACGGCCGGCGACCTCGCCCGGGTGCTGGAAATCGAGCAGGTGGCCTTCCGCAACCCCTGGAGCGCCGACCTGCTCCGGCGCGAGTTAGGACACGACTGGTCGACCATCCTTGTGGCCGAGGAGCCTGGGCCTCGCGGCCAGCTCACCTTGGTGGGCTTCGTCATCTTCTGGGTTGTCCATGACGAGTTACACGTGCTGAACGTGGCCACCGCTCCGGAACACAGAAACCGCGGTGTGGCGCGCACGGTGCTGGAGGCGGCGCTGGACCAGGGCCGGAGCAAGCGGTGCACCCTGGCCACGCTGGAGGTCCGTCGCAGCAACGCTGCCGCCCTTGGGCTGTACCGGGACTTTGGTTTCCGGCCGGTGGGAATCCGCCCCAACTACTACGTGGACGAGGGCGAGGACGCCATCGTCATGGTCCTCGACCTGTGAGGCGACCCAAAGACAGTGACGGGCTCCGCGCAGATGGACCGGTAATGGGGTGTCGGGGAGCGCAGTGGAGGACTTCGGAACGGGGCGGAAGCGCAAGATGGGAGGAGGCGAAACGCCGCCCGAGCTGAGCCAGGGTCGAGCCAGGGCAATCGCCTTCTCCCTGGCTGCTGGGTATGTTCAGGTCGCCTGGAAATTCGTCTCATCGGGCGCTCTGGAACTGCCGGCGCCGCGACAGCACAGCGCATCCAATTTCAGCGCCGCTTGACTCCTGGGCGGCCACCGCTATAACGAGCGCCCTTTTTCCGGGAGGGTCCGGGGTCAGGCCGTTTTCTGCCCTGCGGACACCCCACGGAAAAACCCCGAGGGAAACCCACAGGATGCCGACGATTAGCCAGCTCGTCCGAAAAGGACGCGAGAAGCTGAAGATGAAGGGCAAGAGCCCGGCGCTGAAGGAGTCGCCGCAAAAGCGCGGGGTGTGCACGCGCGTCTACACCACCACGCCGAAGAAGCCGAACTCGGCGCTGCGCAAGGTGGCCCGTGTCCGCCTCACCAATGGCATCGAAGTGACCTCCTACATCCCCGGGGTGGGCCACAACCTTCAGGAGCACTCGGTGGTGATGATTCGAGGGGGCCGCGTGAAGGACCTCCCGGGCGTCCGCTACCACATCATTCGCGGCACGCTGGATTCGGTGGGCGTGCAGGGCCGAAAGCAGGGCCGCAGCAAGTACGGCGCCAAGCGGCCGAGCTGAGCGCCGTTCACCCCTTTTCCCAGTCTCCTTCTCGAGAAAGTCAGAGCAACAGATGCCCCGTCGCCGTGTAGTCGCCAAGCGCAAAATCCTCGCCGACCCGAAGTACCAGGACCGGCTCGTCACCAAGTTCGTCAACGACTTGATGCGCAAGGGCAAGAAGTCCATCGCCGAGCGCGTCTGTTACGGCGCCTTCGCGCTGATTGAAGAGCGCGCCAAGGAAGAGCCCCTGCGGACTTTCAAGAAGGCCCTGGACAACGTCAAGCCGGTGCTCGAGGTGAAGAGCCGCCGCGTCGGCGGCGCCACCTACCAGGTGCCGGTCGAAGTCCGTCAGGACCGCCGCGTGGCCCTCGGGATGCGCTGGCTGATTCAGTACGCCAAGGCGCGGGGCGAGAAGACGATGGAAGAGAAGCTGGCGGGCGAGATTATGGACGCCGCCAACAACCGCGGGAACGCGGTGAAGAAGCGCGAGGACACACACAAGATGGCCGAGGCGAACAAGGCCTTCGCCCACTACCGCTGGTGACCGGCGGCCGGCTCCCCGGGTTGGTGGGAGACGGCGGCCCAGCAGTGAATCCGTTTGTGCCCGGGGTGCGTGGTTCGCCGCGCCGCGGACGTTTCCGGTGGCCCTTTCCCTAGAGTCCTTCGATGGCCCGCGAGTACCCGCTCGAGCGATACCGGAACATCGGCATCATGGCGCACATTGATGCCGGGAAGACCACCACCACCGAGCGCATCCTTTATTACACCGGCGCCATCCACAAGATGGGGGATGTGGATGAGGGCAACACCACCACCGACTGGATGGTGCAGGAGCGCGAGCGCGGCATCACCATCACCTCGGCCGCCATCACCGCTTTCTGGAACCGGGGCGGACAAAAGTACCGCGTCAACCTCATCGACACGCCGGGCCACGTCGACTTCACCATCGAGGTCGAGCGGAGCTTGCGCGTGCTGGACGGCGCCATCGCCGTCTTCGACGGGGTGAACGGCGTCGAGCCGCAGAGCGAGACCGTGTGGCGCCAGGCGGACCGCTACGGCGTGCCCCGCATCTGCTTCGTGAACAAGATGGACCGCACCGGCGCCGACTTCCAGATGTCGGTCAAGTCCATCCACGACAAGCTCGGCGCCAATGCCGTTCCACTGCAGCTGCCGCTCGGCAGCGAGGAGCACCACCGGGGCGTCGTGGACCTGCTGCGGATGAAGGCCCTGGTCTTCCCGGAAGGGGAGCTGGGCGTCCACTACGACGAGGTGGCCATTCCGAAGGAATTTTCGGCGCATGCCGCCGAGGCGCGCGCGCGGCTGGTGGAGGCGGCGGCCGACCAGGACGACGGCGTCATGCATGCCTACCTCGAGGGCAAGGAGCCCTCCGAGGCGGACCTGCGCCGCGCCATCCGCAACGGCTGCATCGCCCGGAAGCTGTTCCCTGTCTTCTGCGGCTCGGCCTTCAAGCACAAGGGCGTCCAGCCCCTGCTGGATGCGGTGGTGGACTACCTCCCGTCGCCTTTGGACATCCCACCCGTGCACGGAAAGGACAGCAAGGGCAAGGACGTCGTGCGCGAGACCCGGGACGATGCGCCCTTCAGCGCCCTGGCCTTCAAAATCATGACCGACCCCTTCGTCGGGACGCTGACCTTCATCCGCGTTTACTCCGGGCGCCTCGCCTCTGGTTCGGCGGTGTGGAACTCGGTGAAGCAGAAGCGCGAACGCGTCGGCCGGCTGGTTCAGATGCGGGCCGACAAGCGCGACGAGATTGAGGAGGTCCTCGCGGGCGACATCGCTGCGGTGGTCGGGCCTCAAGGGTGCCACCACCGGAGATACGCTCTGCGAGGAGGGGCGTCCCGTCATCCTCGAGCGGATGGAGTTCCCGGACCCGGTCATCGACATCGCCATTGAACCCAAGACAG
>CAVQDL010000008.1:0-56888 GCA_963711265.1 uncultured delta proteobacterium | reverse complement strand
TTCAGCGGCGTCCTCGCGTGGCCCGCCCGACGCTCGCTCCGAGGCGCCCGCGCGCGTCAACCTCATCGGCGAGCACACCGACTACTGCGCCGGACTGGTGCTGCCCCTGCCCTTGCCGCTGCGCACCCGCGTGGCGCTCTGGCGCCGCCCGGACCGCCGTGTCCTGGCACACACCGACCTGGGCGGGGGTGCGGAAAGCGGCTACCAGCTGGGGGAGGAGGAGCCCGGCCGGGGCTGGCTGGACTATGTCCAGGGCCTCACCGCCACGCTGCAACGGCGGGGCCACGACGTCGGGGGCTTTGCGTTGGACATCACCTCGGACATCCCCGCCGGCGGAGGCCTGGCCTCCAGTGCGGCGCTGGGCGTCGCGGTGCTGCGGGTGCTGCGGGAGGCCTTCCGGCTACCGCTGGACGCAGTTGCGGTGGCGCACCTCGTCCAGGCCTCGGAGACGGACTTCGTCGGCGCCCCGGTGGGGCTAATGGACCCGCTGGCGGCCAGCCTCGGCACGCCCGGGCGCGCCCTCTTCATCGACACGCGTTCGCTGGCCATGGAGGAGCTGGCGCTGCCGCCGGGCATGCAGGTGGGTGTCATTCATTCGGGCATCTCGCACCGCAACGCCGGCGGCACCTACGCCGCCCGGCGCCGCGAGGCGGACGCCGCGGCCCGGTCCCTTGGCGTAAAGGCCCTGCGGGACGTGGAGGAAGCGGACCTCGGGCGCGTGGCCGCCCTTCCCCCGCCCCTGAACAAGCGCGCGCGGCACGTCGTGACGGAGAATGGGCGCGTGCGGGCCTTCGTCGCCGCCCTGCGCGCCGAAGCGGTGGCCCCCCTCGGCCCGCTTCTCAACGCCTCCCACCGTTCTCTCCGGACGACTACCAAGTGTCGCACCCCGACGTCGACGTGCTGGTGGCGCTTGCCCAGGCCGAGCCGGACGTCCTGGGCGCCAGGATGACGGGCGGGGGTTGTGGAGGGGCCGTCCTCTTCCTCACCGTCCCAGGGCGCGCCCACGCCGTCGGCTCTCGCCTGGCGCAGGTGTACCAGCACAAGACGGGCCGGCCCGGGACGCTGCTGGTTCCCACCTGAGGACACGAAGGGCGCGCGACACCCAAATGGCACACACCCCCCGGGGCATGCGTGGGTGCGCTAGGCTTCGCCTTCAGCGTGGCAACCCTCACCCCAGGACCTCGCCCGGGTGGAACTCCCGCCTTCCGGGTCCGGCTCGCACGCCGCGGCGATGGCGAGCAGCTCGGGCACCTGCTCCCGGAACTCGGGCACACCGGCGCCGGAGACACCGCCACCGTGCACTGGGTGCTGAGCCATCCGGAGATCGAGGTCCACGTCGCCGCCGACGCGAGCGACCGCCCCCTCGGCCTGCTCTCGCTGTCGCATCGCCCCCAGCTCCGCCTCAGCGGACGCATCGCCACCATCGACGAGCTGGTGGTGCTCCCCGCGGCCCGGCGTCAGGGTGTGGGGCGGGCGCTGCTGCAGCGGGCGCTGGAGCGCGCGCGCGTGCTGAGCGTCAAGCGGGTGGATCTGCAGCTTCCGAGCGTGCCCGACGAGGCGACCTTCCGCTTCTGCGAGGCGATGGGCTTCCGGGACGCCGAGCGCGGGGTGGTCAGCCGGGTCCCTTGAGGGTCCAGGCCCCGGCACGCTCGCTGCATCCGAGGACGCGGTGCCCACCACGGGCACCAGCGACGGCGCGCGCTTCCTTGCCACCTCGCGGAACCGCACCCCGATGGCCTGCTCGCGCCCCCGTGCCCAGGCGACCACGCCCTCGAGCTCGAAGCGCTCCTCCTCGACGAGCAGCACCAGCTGGAGCCAGGTGGCCGATGGGGTAGCTGCGCTCCGTCCGCAGGCAGATGCCGCCCACCGAGAAGTTCACCGCGTAGGAGTGGAGAGCCTCGGCCGCCGCTGCCGCATCGCTGAAGTGGACCTCGATCCGCACCGGGATGCGGTCCGTTGCTCGCCGCTCCTCGCCCTCGTGGGGGATCCTTCGTTGGCCGGGCTCTATCGGAAGCGGGGGTCGATGACCAGGTAGGCCGCGGCCCGGATCGACCTCCGCTGCAGACTCCCGGGGATGGCGGAGCGCCACCTGGAGGAGGAGCTTCCGCCCGAAGACCCTCCGGAACAGCGCCGCCTCGCGGGTGGCGTCCCACAGCTCGAGGTCGAGCGGGCTCCGGGCCTTCAGCTTCACCAGGACGGCGCTGGGCAGCAACCGGGCCTGGATCCGGACGATGCTCTGGCGATGGCTGCGGTCGAGCGAGTCCGCCACCCGGAGGAGCGTGGCCAGCTTCCGCACCAGCCGTACCTCGCCGGCCCCGAGCCCGTCCATCCCCGAGTGGCTCGCGTCGGGCGGGCTGCGTCGGTGGTAGCGCGCGATGCGCGCGACGAGCTCGCGCTCGCGGTCGCGCAGCCCGGAGATCTCGGCGTTCGGATGAGGTAATAGCTGTGGCGGTGGTGCCTCTGTGTAGCTGACCGCGTTGCCCACGTCGTGGAGCAGCGCGGCCACCTCGAGCAGCGGGCGCGCCGACGCCGGCAGCTTGTGCGAGCGGCGCGAGGTCGTCGAAGAGCTGGAGCGCCGAGCCGGGTCACCTGGACCGCGTGCGCCTCGTCGAAGTGGAAGCGGCGGCCGATCAGCAGCGCGGCCTCGTGCGAGGCTGTGGTCGTCTGCCGGCGTCCTTGCGGCGGATGAGGTCGACCAGGATGCCCTCGCGCAGGCCCCGCTGGACGGCGGTCACCGATTCGAGCCCCAGGTGCTTGACCAGCTGCTCGAGGATGACCGCCCCGGCGCAGACGATCTCCGCGCGCGGCGAGCGTCGAACCGCTTTCGCCGCTGGGCCGGTGACATCTCCGACCAGGTCCTCCACGGCCTGGGAGATCTGCCGGCCGGTGGCGTGGGCCGATCCCCTCCGTCGCGGCGTAGGCCACCACCGCGCTGATAGTCCCGGAGCTGCCGAGCGCGGCCCGGGGCGCACCGGCGATGCGGGCCGGGAGCCCCTCGGTGAGCGCCTCGGACACGTAGCCGCGCATGAGCTTGAGCTGCTTGCTGCTCATGCTCCTGGAGGTCCCGAACAGCTCGGTCAGCCGCACCGCCCCCAGCGCCACGCTCCACATGGCGTTCGGCGTGTCTCGCCGAGCGCGGAGGCGACCTCGGTCGAGCCGCCGCCGATGTCGACGCAGAGAGACCGGGCGCTGGGCGGCTTTCCCCAGAGCACGCCGAGGGTGATCAGGCGGGCCTCCTCCACTCCGGAGATGACCTCCAGCCGGAGCCCGGCCTCATCGCGCGCCCGCCGGACAATCTCGTCCCGGTTCTTCGCCTCGCGCACCGCGCTGGTCGCCACTGCCCGTACCTGCGCGTGGTAGCGCCGGCACAGCGCGCCGTAGCGGCGCAAGGTGGACAGCAGCCGGTCTGCGACCTCGCGCGGGATGACGCCGGTCCTGAACACCCCCTCGCCAGGCCGGACCGGGTCCCGCTCCTGGTGGAGGAGCTCGACCGAGCCGTTGGCCAGCAGGCGCGCCAGCTCCAGACGGACGGCGTTGGTGCCCACGTCGATGGCGGCGAGCACAGGCTCTGGGACGGGGATGCGGGTCAATGGACTCCCGGTAGTGGTGTAGCAACGCGCTCCGACGCGCAAGTGTGCAAGCCCGCGAGGACTTCCCTCCTACCACGTCATCGTCACCTGCCTGGTACGCGATGGACGCACCCGATGCCGGACGCCCCCTGTCTGACCGTGGAATTGAACGACGCCAGGATGTTCATCAACCGCGAGCTGTCGTGGCTCGCCTTCAACGAGCGCGTCCTCGCCGAGGCGCGCGACGCGAGCCTGCCGCTCTTCGAGCGGCTCAAGTTCCTGTCGCATCGTCGCGGCCAACCTCGACGAGTTCTTCATGGTGCGCGTGGCGGGCCTGAAGCAGCAGCTGCGCGGTCGGGCGTCGCCGGCGCCCGGGCGGACGGCATGCTCGCCCGCCGAGCAGCTCGCCGCCATCGCCGAGCGGGCGCCACGCCATGGTGGCCGGCAGCTCGACCCGCTCTGGCGGGAGGAGCTCGTCCCCAGCTCGCTCGCGCGCGGCGGTCGAGCTGCTCGCTGCCCGACGCTCTCGACTGGACCCAGCGAGCAGGCGGCCGCCCGGAGCACTTCCGCTCCAGCGTCTTCCCGGCGCTGACGCCGCTGGCCGTCGACCCCGGCCACCCCTTCCCGCACCTGCGCAACAAGTCGCTCAACCTCGCCGTCGTCCTGCCGCCGCGACGGGCGCAAGGCCGCACCCGTAAGGCGCTGCGCGGCGACGGCCTGGCGGTGGTGCCAGGTGCCGAGCGTGCTCGCCGCCTCGTGCCGCTGCCGGCCGGCGAGGGCCATGCCTTCGTCCTGCTCGAGGACCTCATCGCCGCTCGCTGGCGGAGCTCTTCCCCGGCTTCGCCGTGGAGCACAGCCGCGCCTTTCCGCGTCACGCGCAACTGGGACCTCGTCGTCGACGAGGAGGAGTCCGAAGACCTGCTCTCGACCATCCAGGAGGAGCTCGCGCCGGCGCGACCGCGGCGCTGCCGTGCGGCTGGAGCTGGCGCCGGAGGCGCCCGCACGCCCTCGAGGCCGCGCTGCAGCAGGTCGCTCAAGCTCGACCGCCGACGGACGTCTACCGGTCCGAGGCGCCGCTGCAGCTGTCCGACCTGACGCGCCCTGGCCGAGCGCGACCCGCGCCCGGAGCTGCGCGTCGAGCCGCTTCTGCCCGCGGTGCCGCCCATCGCTCCGGGACGCCGAGAGCCTGTTCCCGGTCGTTCGCCCAGCGCGACGTGCTGCTGCACCACCCCTACGAGTCGTTCGACCCGGTGGTGCGCTTCATCGAGGAGGCGGCCGACGATCCGAACGTGCTGGCCATCAAGCAGACGCTCTACCGCACCAGCGGCGACTCCCCCATCGTCCGGGCGCTCATCCGCGCGGCCGAGAACGGCAAGCAGGTGACCGCGCTCGTCGAGCTCAAGGCCCGCTTCGACGAGGCGAACAACATCGCCTGGGCGCGGCGGCTGGAGGAGGCCGGCGTGCACGTGGTCTACGGCCTCATCGGCCTGAAGACCCACTGCAAGGTGGCGCTGGTCGTGCGCCGCGAGGGCGCGGGCATCCGCCGCTACGTCCACCTCGGCACCGGCAACTACAACCCGCCGACGGCGCGGCAGTACACCGACCTGTCGCTCTTCACCGCGCGCGACGGAGATCGCCGACGACGTCTCCGCGCTCTTCAACCTGCTCACCGGCTACTCCGAGCCGCCGCAGTGGAAGCGGCTCGTCGGTGGCCCCGCTCGGCCTGCAGGACCGGATGCTCGCAGCTGATCGAGCCGCGAGGCGGAGCGGGCGCGAGGCGGGGAGCCGGCGCGGATCATCGCCAAGATGAACGCGCTGGTCGACGCCGACCATCATCCGGGCGCTCTACCGGCGCCAGCCAGGCGGGCGTGCGAGATCGACCTCCTCGTGCGCGGCATCTGCTGCCTGCGGCCGGGCCTGCCCGGCGTCTCGGAGAACATCCGCGTCACCAGCGATCGTCGACCGCTTCCTCGAGCACAGCCGCATCTTCGCCTTCGGCGCCGGCGAGCGCGCCGAGGTCTTCCTCTCCAGCGCCGACTGGATGCCGCGCAACTTCCTCCGCCGCGTCGAGGTGATGTTCCCGGTCGAGGACCCGGCCCTCCGCCGCCGCCTCCTCGACGAGGTCCTCGGCCTCGGCCTGCGCGACAACGTCAAGGCCATGGAACTGACGGGGGAAGGCACCTACCTGCCAGTGCCGCCGCACGCGGGCGGCGCCGGCTTCCGCAGCCAGATGGCCGCGCTGGAGTTGGTCCGGCGCCACGACGAGTCCAAGCCGGCGGACGCGCGGCTGCGCCACACGCCCGGGCCGGCCGAGCCCTCCGCGACTCGCAACGTCCCACCGGCCTGAGGGCAACCGCCCCTCGGAGGGGCCGCGCGCAGCGTCGAAGGAGGCGCCCCACCCCTTGCCCCCGTCAGACGCGTGCCACGCCCTGGGGCAGGCCCTGCGGCGGCTTTGGCCCGCCCTCCGGGCGGCGGCGGCGGTGTCGGCCTGCATTGCCGCGGGCCAGCTGTCCGGCCGCACAGGCCTGGGGCTGGTGATGGCGGTGGGCGCCCGGCGGGTGGCGCTGGCCGACCCAGGTGGCGAACCGGCTTCCCGGGCGGCCAGCCTCGCCCTGGCCGCGTTGGCGGGCGCTGCGGCGGTGTTTGTCGGAACCTTGGCCGGCAACTCCCTCGCCCTTGCCGCCTTGGGGATGTTTGCTCTGGCCTGGGTGGCCGGTGCGGCCAGAAGCAAGACGGACGCCGCGGGACGGCTGGCGGCGGTGCCGGCCGTCCTCTTCGCCCTGGCCCAGCTGCTTCCCGGGGATGTGTCGGCCGCCGCCGAGCGCGCCCTGGCGGTGGCCGTCGGGGGCACGGTGGCGCACCTGCTGCTGCTGGACGCCCTGCCCGCCGGGTGGATTCGCCGCGCGGCGCAGCGGACGGTGGCCGGCCTTCGCTTTCTGGCCGCGTCCGTCGCGTCTCCGGCCGCCGCGGCCCGCTTTGGCCTGGTGCTGGCCGCGGCGGTGACGGGGTGCCTTCTCGCGGTGCGGGCCCTGGAAGTCCGCCGCGGCAACTGGGTGGTGGTGTCCGTGCTGATGGTGCTGCGGCCGGAGCTGGCCACCACGCGGCGGCGTGGGGTGGAACGGCTTGCCGGGACGCTGGTGGGGTGCGCGCTGGCAGCGGCGCTGGTGTTCCTCGTGCACTCGGTTGTCCTGACCGAGATGCTCATTCTCCTTCTGCTGGTGGGGTACTTCCGACTCCAGCCGGAGGCGTACGGGTGGAGCCTGGCCTTTCTGACGCCGGCCATCGTCCTCGGCGTCGGCCTTTTGGAACCGGGCAACTGGCACTGGGCGACCAGCCGCGCGCTGGACGTCGCGGCCGGCACGCTGGTGGCGCTGCTGGTGGCCGTTCTCCTGCAGCGCGCCGCGCCGCCCCCGCCGTCCAGCGTTATAGGGTGACTTCTTGTCCGCGCCGCTCGCCGCCCTGCTTCCCGTGGACCCGACCGCTGCCGACGCGGACACTCTGCTCTCGCGCTTCCTCCAGTACGTCGCCGACAGCGGCCTTCAGCTTTACCCAGCGCAGGAGGAGGCGCTTTTGGAAGTGATGGCGGGCAAGAATGTCGTCCTCAACACCCCCACCGGCTCCGGCAAGTCGCTGGTGGCGACGGCCCTGCACTTCAAGGCGCTGTCGGCCGAGGGAAGACGCTCCGTCTACACCTGCCCCCATCAAGGCGCTGGTCAACGAGAAGTTCTTCGCCCTCTGCCAGCTGTTCGGCCCGGCCCACGTCGGCATGCTGACCGGCGACGCGTCCATCAACCGCTCCGCGCCCATCCTCTGCTGCACGGCCGAGGTCCTGGCCAATATTTCCCTCCGCGAGAGCCGGCCTCGCATCGACACGGTGGTGATGGACGAGTTTCACTACTACGGGGACACGACCGCGGGTGGGCCTGGCAGGTGCCGCTGCTGGCCTTGCCGGACGCCACCTTCCTGCTGATGTCGGCCACCCTGGGAGACACCAGCCACATCGAGGAGTCGCTCGCCCGCACACCACCGGCCGCCCGGTGGCGCGCATTTCCAGCGGCGAGCGGCCGGTGCCGCTCGAATTCTCCTACCGGGAGACGCCGCTACACGAGACGCTGGAGGAGCTGGTCGCCGCCGGCAAGGCGCCGGTGTACCTGGTCAACTTCACCCAGCGGGCGGCGGGCGAGCAGGCCCAGGCGCTGACCTCCGTCAACCTCACCACCCGCGAGGAGAAGGAGCGCATCCGTGCCGCCCTGGACGGGACGCGCTTCGACTCGCCCTTCGGCAAGGACATGCGCCGCTACCTGCAAGTCGGCATCGGCCTGCACCACGCGGGCCTGCTGCCCAAGTACCGGCTGGCCTGCGAGAAGCTGGCCCAGACGGGCCTCCTCAAGGTGGTGAGCGGCACGGACACCCTGGGCGTGGGCGTCAACATCCCCATCCGCACCGTCCTCTTCAGCCAGCTGTGCAAGTACGACGGGGAGAAGACAGCGCTCTTGTCGGCCCGCGACTTCCACCAGATTGGCGGACGCGCCGGTCGCAAGGGCTTCGACGACCGCGGCTTCGTGGTGGCGCAGGCGCCGGAGCACGTCATTGAAAACCTCCGGCTGGCACAGAAGTCCGCGGCCGGAAAGAAAGTCGTCCGCAAGCAGCCCCCCACCCGGGGCTACGTCCCCTGGGACAAGTCCACCTTCGACAAGCTGGTGGGCCGGCCGCCGGAGCCCCTCGCCTCGCGCTTCGACGTCACGTTCGGGATGCTGCTGAACCTCTTGCAGGGGGACCCGGAGGAACGGGGAGGCGGCTATGGGCGCCTGGTGCGGCTGACGCTGGCCAGTCACGCCTCGCCCTATGACAAGCGCCGCTTGCTGAAGAAGGGCGCCATGTTGTTCCGGACGCTGCGCTCGGCCGGGCTCCTGTCGACGTACAAGCACCCGCACGCGGCAGCCCAGGTGGAGATTGCGCCCGGGCTCCAGCGGGAGTTCTCGCTGCACCAGACACTGTCGCTGTACCTGTTGGCCGCCCTCGAATCCCTGGACCGCACCTCCCCCAGCTACGCCCTGGACGTCGTCACCCTGGTGGAAAGCATCCTGGAAAACCCAGAGGTAGTGCTGCTGCGCCAGCGCGACGTGTTGCGGACGGCCCGCATGGCCGAGTTGAAAGCCTCCGGGGTGGAGTACGCCGAGCGGCTGGCGGAGCTGGAGAAGGTGGACTACCCGAAGCCGCTGGCCGACTTCATCTACGGCACCTTCGACAGCTTCTCGGCCCTGCACCCCTGGGTGGGGCAGGAAAACATCCGCCCCAAGTCCATCGCGCGCGACATGCTGGAGCGCTTCTGCAGCTTCGCGGACTACGTCCGGGAGTATGAGTTGCAGCGTTCCGAGGGCGTGCTGTTGCGCTACCTCACCGACGCCTACAAGACGCTGGTGCAAACCGTCCCTGAGTCCTACCGCACCGAGGAGCTGGAAGAGTTGATGGCCGCCCTGCGCCAGGCGCTGCGGGACGTCGACAGTAGCCTTCTGGATGAGTGGGAACGGCTGCAGCTACCCCCGGGCGTCACCCCGGACGCCCCGCCCCCGCCGCCGGCCGCGCCGTCCCAGCGCGCGGTGGTGGCGCGGCTGCGGGCCGAGTTGCACCGGCTTCTGCGGGCCTTGGGCAGGCGGGCCTGGGAGGAGGCCCTGGCCGCACTGGCCCCGGGCCACGGCTGGACGGCAGCGGACTTGGAGGCGCAGATGGCGCCCTACTTCGCCGAGCACGGCCAGGTGGTGCTGACGCCCGAGGCTCGCCGCCCGCACCAGTCGCTGGTGAAGCCAGTGGGCTCGCGGCTGTGGGAGGCCCGGCAGCGCATTCTCGACCCGGACGGGCATGCCGACTGGATGCTGGACTGCACCGCCGCGCTGCCCGAGGGACCACTGCCCGACTCCCCCCTGCTTGAACTTCGCCGCGTGGGCGTTTAGAGACGCTCGCTTCCCACGTGACCCTGCTCAGCCGCCTCTTGCAGTCCCCCCTCAACGACGTGTCCACCGACGTGGAGGCGCCCCCACCGCTCGACGGCCGGGACGGGAGGGCCGGCACCGGGCCACAGATGACCGAAGCGCGCCGGGCCAAGTCGCGGCGGGCCTACCCGGAACTTCTCGGTGGCCTGCGGCTTCCGCTGGCTCCCGCAGAAGCCCTGGCCCTGGCCGAACGGCACGCCCGCACCCAGCCCGGCTGGTCCATTGGCCGCCTCGCGCCCCCCCAGGGCCTCCTCACCGCGGTGGCCGTCACGCGGCTGCTACGCTTCCGCGACGACGTCACCATCCGGGTGCGCCCCGCCGACAGCGGCTCCCGGGTGGACGTGCGCAGCCGGTCCCGCGTCGGACGGGACGACCTCGGCGCCAACGCCGCGCGCATCCGCCGCTTCCTCCGCGAGCTCCAGCACGCCTGAAGCACGCCCCTACCCCTTCGCCCTTTCCAAAAGAAGAGTCCCGTCATGGCCACCCTGCAAGTCACCGGCGTCACCAAGGCCTACGGGCAGAAGCGCCTGTTCGAATCGGTGGACGTCGTCTTCTCGGAGGAGCGCCGCTATGGCCTCACCGGGCCAAACGGGGCCGGCAAGTCCACCTTCATGAACATTCTGTCCGGCGAACTCGAGCCGGACGCCGGCACCGTCTCTCGCCCGAAGAAGACGTCGGTGCTTCAGCAGGACCAGTTCGCCTACGAGGAGCAGCGCGTCCTCGACGTGGTGATGCAGGGCAACCGCGCGCTGTGGGCCGCGATGCAGGAGAAGGAGGCAGCTGCTGCACAAGCCGGACCTCACGGACGCCGAGGGACACCGCCTGGCGGACCTGGAGTGCCTCATCGCCGAGGAGGACGGCTACACGGCGGAGGCCGACGCGGCCGAGCTGCTCGACGGCCTCGGCATGCCCGAGGAGGACCACGCGAAGCCGATGCGCGAGCTGGCGGGCGGCCTCAAGCTGCGCGTGCTGTTGGCGCAGGCGCTGTTCGGCAAGCCGCGAGGTGCTGCTGCTCGACGAGCCGACCAACAACCTCGACCTCGACTCGATCCGCTGGCTCGAGCGCTTCCTGCAGTCCTACGACGGCGTGCTCGTGACCATCTCGCCACGACCGCCACTTCCTCAACGCCATCTGCACGCACATCGCCGACATCGACTACCAGACCATCATCACCTACACCGGCGGCTACGACGACATGGTGATTGCGAAGAGCGAGGTGCGCAGTCAGATAGAGCAGGAGAACGCCGAGAAGCAGAAGAAGATCGCCCAGCTGCAGGACTTCGTGGCGCGTTTCTCTGCCGGCACGCGGGCCAGCCAGGTGCAGAGCCGCAAGAAGGCGCTGGACAAGCTGCAGCTGACCGAGCTCAAGCGCAGCAACATCGAACGCCCCTTCATCCGCTTTGAACCGAAGCGCCCCTCCGGCAAGCAGACGCTGACTGGTGGAAGGCCTCACCAAGCGCTGGCCCGGCGTGACGGTGTGCGACGGCTTCGACGCGCTCATCATGCGAGGCGACAAAATCGCCGTCATCGGCCGCAACGGCGCCGGCAAGACCACCCTCTGTAAATTGCTGCTGGGCGAGCTTGCACCCCGACGCCGGCACCGTCACCTTGGGCCACGAGGCGCAGGTGGGGTACCTGGCGCAGGACCACCGGGAGGGCATCGTCCGGGACACCACGGTGGCCGACTGGCTGCACTGACATCGACCCGCGCGCCGGCAATGAGGACATCCGCGGGCTGCTGGGGCGGATGCTCTTCAAGGGCGAGGAGGGGCTCAAATCCACCAACTCCCTCTCCGGCGGCGAGGCGGTGCGCCTGATCCTGGCGAAGCTCATGCTGACGCGCGACAACGTCCTCCTCCTCGACGAGCCGACCAACCACCTGGACCTCGAGTCCATCATCGCCCTGGGGGATGCGCTCCAGCGCTTTCCCGGCACGGCCATTGTCGCCTCGCACGACCGGGACCTCATCGGCAGCTTCGCCACCCGCCTCTTCGCTTTCACCCCGGCGGGCCTGGTGGACTTCCAGGGCACCTACGAGGAGTTTCTGGAGAAGGTGGGCGACCAGGACGTGCGCCGGCGACAGGACGGAACGGGACGCCGGCGCTAGCCGCCAGCGCAGGGACGCCAGCTCACAGCGTCTGAAGCCCGCGGCCGGTGGGGATGGGGAACGCCGCGTCCAGCTGCGCCACCTCCTCCTCCGTCAGGACCAGGGCAGCGGCGGACGCGTTAGCACGGACGTGGCTAACGTCCACCGACTTGGGAATGGCAAAGACGTGGGGGTCTCGCATGAGGAACGCCAGCGCCACCTGGAAGGGCGTCGCCCGGTGCGCGCGCGCTACCCGGGCCAGCACCTTGCCCCCGGTGCTGATGGGCGCGGGGAAGCGTCCGGAGCCGAAGGGGCTGTAGCCCACCACGGCCACCTGGTGCCGCATGCACCAGGGAAGCACCTCGGCTTCCATGTCCCGCGCCTTCAGGTGGTACAGCACCTGGTTGCACGCAATCCGCCGCGGGCCAGCAAGCGTCAGGGCCTCCTCCAGGTCTGCCAGGTCGAAGTTGCTCAACCCCCAACTGCGGATTTTGCCGGCCTGCACCAATTCTTCGAAGGCAGCGATGGTGTCCGCCAGCGGGTGTGGCCCTGGCCAGTGCAACAGGTAGCAGTCGAGATGGTCCGTCCCCAGCCGCCGCAGGCTGCGCTCGCACGAGCGCAGCGTCCCTTCCCGCGAGGCGTTGGCGGGTAGCACCTTGCTCACCAGGAAGACGTCCTCCCGGCGCCCCAGCAGGGCGCGGCCCACCAACTCCTCCACCCGTCCGCTGCCGTAGGCCTCCGCGGTGTCGACGTGGCAGAGGCCGGCGTCGAGCCCGGCCTGCAAGGCGGCAATGGCTGCCCCGCCGTCGTCGGACTCCATCTTCCACGTCCCTTGCCCCAGCTTCGGGACAGCCGTCCCTGTCCACCCCCAGGCCCTAGACTCCATCGGTCATGCCTCCCCTCGCGTCCTCTCAACGCCCCGGAGCGTCCCCGCGCGTAAGGGCGGGAAGACGACGGCCCCCGCCCGCAACGGCAAAAGACGTCCACACCCAAGGGGACGCTACCGCCAGGACAGCGGCGCTTCCCACGCACCAAAGGTGGGGCAGGCTTCACCACAGGCCCAGGGAGTCCCCGCCCAGCTTCACCACCAGCGCCAGCACCACCGCCAGGACGACGAGACGCACCACCGCGTCGCCACCGTGGATGGTGAGGTGCGCGCCCACCCAGCCGCCCACCAGCTGGGCCGCCGCCATGGGAAGCGCCAGCTGCCACACCACCGCGCCGCGGGAGGCGAAGAGGAGGAGGGCGGCGAGGTTACTGGCGGCGTTAACGGCCTTGGCCTCCGCGGAGGCCTGGCGCAAGGGAAGGGCCAGCAGCGCGGCGAAGCCCACCACCAAAAAGGTGCCCGTCCCCGGTCCAAAGAAACCGTCGTAGGCGCCCACCCCCAGCGCCAGAAGGCCGGCGCGCGCCCGGCCGTCCACGGCACGTCCTGCCTGCGCCTGGGGCGGCCGGACGGCCACCAGGAAAGCGGCCGCGGCCAGTAGCAGCACCAGGACGACGGGCCGCAGCAGGGCTGTGTCCACGCGCAGCACCAGGCTGGCTCCCAGAAGGCTTCCGGCAAAGCCCAACGGAATGGTGAGGCGCACCCGGGGAAGCGACACCAGGCCGGCGCGGGAAAACCGCACCAGGGCGGCGGTGGAACCAAATACAGACTGCCCCTTGTTGGTGCCCAGGGCCAGGTGCGGCGGAAGCCCCACCGCCAGCAGCACCGGGACGGTGAGCAGGCCCCCTCCACCCCCGATGGCATCCACCACGCCGGCGCAGAGGGCGACGACGACGAGGACGGCCAGCTGTCCGGGAGTCGCCATGGCGGCTTCTTCTAGTAAGAGAGGCTGTCCATGCCCCCCCCCGAAACGCCCCCCACGCCCCCCGACGTCCGGTCCGCGCTCGAGAAGCAGGACCCCTTTGCCCTGGCCGCAGCCGGTTCCAAGGAACAGCTGGACCGGCTGAAGGGCGCCCTGGACCTCATCGACGCGGACACCAAGCGCAAGCAGACCCACAACCGCTTCGCCATCGCCAGCCAGGTGCTGGTGGGCTGGGTGGCCATCGCCGGCTTCGGCGTCAACGCCTACCAGAGCTTCGCCAACAAGCAGAACCAGGAGCGACAGGCCAAGGTGGACCAGGACCGCTGGGACAAGGAGTTCCAGCGGGCGCGCGAGGCGGACAAGTACCGCTCCTTCTTCGAGTCCTCCATGCTGGCCACCGACCAAGGCAACGCGGACAAGCGCATGGTGGGCTACGCGCTGCTTCAGGAATTCGTCCGGGACGAGTCCTACAACGCCAAGGCCACCCTCATGCTGGAGGAGTCGCTGGTGGAGGAGCTGAACAGCAACACCGACAAGGGAATCGATGAGCCGCACCGCAATGCCGTGGTGGCCATCGTCACCGCGCTGGCCGACTCCAGCGACTGCCACGCCCTCGCCCGCGCCGCGAGGAGTTTCGACAAGGTGGCCAAGCGCCATGCCAAGTTCGGTGACGTCGAGGAGACGAGCGAGATTTTCAAAGTCTACGTCCGGCGCCTGGTGGGCCAGGCGGCCGAGGCGTGCGGCAAGCGCCCCGACGACTTCAAGAGTGTCCGCAAGCCCATCCGCGACACCCTCATCAAGCAGCCCGACATCCTCGGGTTGAAGCCGCCGCTCAGCGTCGCCATGGCCAACACGCGGCTGGCCGAAACGCTGCGCGACCGCTGCCTGGAGGACATCGCCGTCAGCGGCGCCAGCGAATGCCCGGAAATCTTCAAGGACTACGTCGAGATGTGCAAGGCCAAGGAGATGGCCAATGGGGATGAGGGCGGCGCCTGCGCCGTCATCAAGGACGTCAACAGCAAGCTGGAGGCCGCGACCACCGCACTGCGCGCCTCGGGCACCCCGGCCTCCCCTCAAGACGCGGGAACACCTTAGGGCGCCTGCCCCACCCCGTGAGACGGCCCCCGCAGCTGGAACTCTTCGCCCAACAGCCCTCGGCCCCGGCGGCACCCCGGGCGCCGGAGCCGGCCCCCACCACGGCGGAGCTACTCGACTTGGGCGCCCGTCTCCCGCAGCCGGTGCGCTTGGGAACTTCCTCCTGGTCGTTTCCCGGCTGGACGGGTCTCGTCTACGCCGCCGACGCCAGCCAGCTGCAGCTGGCCCGGGAGGGACTTCCCGCCTACGCGCGCCACCCGCTGTTGCGCACGGTGGGCATCGACCGCACCTTTTACGGGCCGGTCCCGGCCGAGGCCTTCTCCGCCTGGGCAGAGGTCGTCCCGGAGGACTTCCGCTTTCTGGCCAAGGCCCACGAGGAAGTCACCCTGGGCCACTTCCCGCACCGGCCGCGCTACGGGGCGCGCCGGGGCGCACGCAACCCGCGGTTTCTGGATGTGCACTACGCCACCGACGCCGTGGTGGCGCCCTTCGTCGAGGGGCTGGGGCCCAAGGCAGGGCCCCTGGTGTTTCAGTTTCCGCCGCAGGACGTGCAGCAGCTGGGGGGCGCCCAGCGCTTCGCCGAACGGCTACATGGCTTTCTGACCGCACTGCCCCCGGGGCCCCTGTACGGCGTGGAGGTGCGGAACCGGGAACTATTGTCCGCAGACTACGCCGAGGCGCTGGCCGCAGCTTCGGTGGTGCCGGTGCTGGCCGCCTGGGGCCCCCTGCCGGACGTCCACTGGCAGGCCCAAAGGACGCGCGCCCGCGGCGCGCCAGCGCTGGTGGTGCGGTGGATGCTGCACCCGGGCCTGGGCTACGAGGAGGCCAAGGAACTGTACGCGCCCTTCGACCGGCTGGTGCAGGAGGACGTCCCCACCCGGACGGCCATTGCCGCCCTCGCCGTCGAGGCCTTCCAGGCCGGGCGCGCGGTGTACGTCACCATCAACAACAAGGCCGAGGGCAGTGCACCCGTCTCGGCCCAGCGGCTGGCGCAGGCCGTCGTCCAGCGGCTGTCCAGCCCCTCTGCCCCGCAGGCACCGGGGGCCGCGTGAAGCGGTCGCGACTTCTTCTGTCGGGAGTCTTGGCCCTGCTGGGCTGCAAGCCAGGGCCTGCCAAACTGGTGGAGCAGGCCGTCCAGGCGCGGGGCGGCGTGGAGCGCCTGCACGCCGTCCAGTCCCTGCGCCTGAGCGGCACCGTGGCCTTCGGCCCGGTGACGGGCTCGCTCCGGGTGGAATTCAAGCGGCCAGACCGCCTGCGCATGGAACTCGGCCTGCCCGAGGGGACGCTGCTCCGCCTCTTCGACGGGACGAGGGGCTGGACGTCCAAGGTGGCCAGCGTCTCGCCCGTCCTTCAGCCCATGTCGGCCGCGGAGCTGGCCGGCGTCCGCCGTGAGGCGGACCTCGACGGCCCGCTGGTGGATGCGCGCGAGAAGGGCGTCACCTTCGCGCTGGCCGGAGGCGGGAAAATGGACGGACGGGCCACCGAGGCGCTGGACGTCTTCTTCCCGGACGGCACCGTGCAGCGCTACCAGCTGGATGCGGCCACCCATGAGCCGCTTGGCTGGAGTGAGACACGCACCGTCGACGGCAAGCAGCGCGTGGAAGAGACGCGCTTCACCGCCAGCCGGCGGGTGGAGGGGGTGCTGTTTCCGGTGGGCATCGACACCACGGTGCAAGGGGGCGCCAGCGGCCGCCACATCGCCCTCCACTCCATCGAGGTCAACCCGCTCCTCGACGACGCGCGCTTTCGCCCGCCTACCGCCGGGCCCGCCAACTGACGCAGACGGCCGGGGCCCGGGCCCCGGAGCTGTCAGCGCGGCGCGGCGTCGCGCCTGAGGAACAGCACCCGGGCCACCATCGTCATGACGGTCTCGGCGCGCTGGTTGGTGCAGGTGTAGCTGAGACGGACGCTGCCGCGGTCCGGCTTGCTGCGGGAGGGCGTCGTCTCGAGGATGGTCACCTCCACGCTGAGCGCATCCCCCGGGCGCACGGGCTTGAGCCACTTCAACTCGTCCAGGCCTGGGCTTCCCATGCTGGTGGACTGGGCCAGAAGCCCGTCCACCACCAGGCGCATGCACAGGGCGGCCGTCTGCCAGCCGCTGGCGATGAGGCCGCCGAAGGGCGAGCGCGCGGCCGCCGCCTCGTCGACGTGGAAGGGCTGCGGGTCCCAGTCCTTGCCGAAGGCGACAATCTCCTCCTTGGAAAGTACCCGCGGCCCGAAAGTCTTGCGCTGTCCCGCCGCCAGGTCCTCGAAAGCGAGGGGACGTCCACTGGCCAGGCCACTCACCACCTGACTCCTTTCGCTTTGTGCCACTCGCCCGGTAGCGTAGCGGCATGGGGATTCCAATGCTCGGCATCATCGGCGGAAGCGGCCTGGGGCAGGCGCTGGGCGCGCTCGGCGGCACACCCACCGAGGTGGAGACGCCTTTCGGTCGCCCGTCGGGGCCCATCCTCCTCACCACCCTGGAAGGTACCAAGGTGGCGCTGTTGGCCCGCCACGGCGAGGGCCACGTTCACAACCCCACCCAGGTGCCGTCGCGGGCCAACATTTTTGCGCTCAAGACGCTGGGCGTGACGCACGTACTGGCGAGCGCCGCGGTCGGTTCTCTGCACGAGGACGTGCGGCCTAGGGAACTGGTCATCCCGGACCAAGTCATCGACAAGACGTACCGCCGCCCGGGCACCTTCTTCGAGGAGCTGGCCGTCCACGTGGAGTTTGCCGTTCCCTTCTGCCCCACGCTGCGCACGCTCCTTCTGGCGCTGCCCAGCAGCGTCAAGGTGCACCCGCGGGGCACCTACGTGTGCATGGAGGGGCCGCAGTTCTCCACCCGCGCGGAGAGCGAGTTGCACCGCAGCTGGGGAGCGGACCTCATCGGGATGACGCTCATGCCGGAGGCCAAGCTCGCCCGGGAAGCGGAGCTCTGCTACGCGGCGGTGTGCTTGCCCACGGACTACGACTGCTGGCGGCCAACGCCGGATGACTTGGACAAGCACGCCCTGCTTCGGGAGATTCTGGGCAATTTGCAAGCGGCCACCGCGGCGGCACTGGCGCTGTTGCGCCTCGCCATCCCGGCGGTGAAGGCCCTGGCGGAGACGCCCTGCCACTGCCAGAGCGCACTGGCCCAGGCCATCTGGACGGACCGCGCCCGCATTCCCAGCGACGTGAAGCAGCGCCTCCGCCCGCTGCTTCGCCACTCCCTGGAGTCCTGACTGCCGCGCCTTTTGCTGGTGGGGGCGGCGCACGCGCACCTGTTGGTGGTGGCCCGCCTCGCCCGGACGCCTCTGCTCGGTGTGGACGTGCACTGGGTGACACGCGGGGAAACGCAGCCCTACAGCGGCATGGCTTCGGGGTGGGTGACGGGCGAGTACCCTGCCGACGCCTGCACCCTGGCCCTGGCCCCTTTGGCACGCGCGGCCCAGGTGCAACTGCACCCGGGCGGCGCCACGGCCCTGGACGCAGCCGGGCGCACAGTGGTGCTGGCCGGAGGCGAGTGCCTGCAGGCGGACGTCCTGTCGCTGGGCGTCGGTTCGGTGCTGCGCGGGGCGGGGTTGCCGGGCGTCCATCACTACGCCCTAGACGTGAAGGCCCTGCTGGCGCGCGGCGAAGCGCTGCCGGCAGCCGCCCGGGCCTGGGCGGTGGTGGGGGGCGGCCTGGCCGGGGTGGAACTGGCGCTGTGCCTACGCGCCGTGGCGCCCGACGTCAGTCTTTTGGCGGAGGGCCCGCAGCTGCCGCCCGGGGCCCCCATGGCGCTGGCCCGGGCGGTGGGCCGGGCCCTCCGTCAGGCAAACGTCCGGCAGGTGGAGGGGCGCGCGGTGGCCGTCACGCCCGAAGCCGTCGTCCTTGCCGGCGGCGCTGTGCTGCCGGCGCAGGCGGTGCTGTGGGCCACTGGGCCGGCACCGCACCCGCTTCTGGCGCCCAGCGGTCTTCAGCTGGGCAGCACGGGGGCGGTGCGCGTGGACGCCAGCTTGCAAAGCACCTCCCACCCCGGCGTGTTTGCCGCCGGGGACTGCGCGGACTTGCCGGCGGCGGTGCCCAAGTCCGGCGTCTACTCCGTCCGCGAGGCACAGGTGCTGCTGGACAACCTGGTGGCGGCGCTGCGGGGACAGCCCCTCCGCCCCTACCGGCCACAGCGGCGGGCACTGGCGCTGGTGAATTGCGGGGACGGGACGGCCCTGGCCTCCTGGGGAAGCTTGGCCGCCCGGGGCCGCCTCTTTCGGGCGTGGAAGCACCGGCTGGACACGGGCTTTCTCCAGCGGCTTCGGCAGGCGGCTCAGCGCACCGTCCCGTACAGCCTCTCCAGCACGGCGGGGCGGACGCCCAGCCGGTAAAGGGCCGGGAAGCTATTCCAGTAGAGGAGGGTCCGCAGCGGACGTTTCAAAAAGCGCCGCCCGGACACCGTCACCCGGGCGGGAAGGCGCGCCAGCCGGCCCAGGCCGGACAGTCTGTGTGCCAACTCCACGTCCTCCATCAGCGGTTGTTCCGGGAAACCCCCCACCTGGCGGAAGGCGCTCCGGCGGACACTCACCGCCTGGTCCCCGTAGGGCAGCTGGGTGAAGCGCGAGCGCACGTCTGCCATGGGCAGCAGCGCCGCCCCCCAGCTTCGCCCCACGTCGTCGACGGTGCGTGTGCGGAAGGCGCACGCCACCACCGCCGGCTGCGCCATGGCCCGGGCCACGTGCCGGACGGCGTCGCGGGGCAGCGTCACGTCGGCATGCAGGAAGCACAACACCTCGCCCCGGGCAGCCCGAGCCCCAGCATTCATTTGCCGGGCCCGGCCCCGCGGCGTCTCCAGCAGCTGGACGCCCGGCACGGCACGGGCAATGGCGCGGCTTCTGTCGCGGCTGCCTCCGTCCACCACCAGCACCTCGTCCACGGCCGGCAGGCCCACCAGCCGCCGCAGCGTCGCCTCCAACCGTCCGGCCTCGTCCAGCACCGGCAGCACCACCGACAGCCAGGGGGCAATGGCCAGCGTCCCCAGCACTTCGGCGGTGTGGCGGGCCTGGACAGTGCCTTCGGACAGCTCCACCCGCAGCCGGGCGAGGTCGGCCGGGCCGTCCACGTCAAACCAGCGGCTGCAGCGAAGGACAGTCAGCCCGCGCGCGCGCAGTCGCGCCTCAACGGCCGCCAGCGTGTCGGCCCCACTCCACGCAAGCCCGTCCAGCAGGCCTTCCGGGCAACGTCGCAGGCCGAGCAGCGTGAAGCCGCCGTCGTCTGCCGGGGCCAGCACCGCGTCGGCCTTGTCCAGGCCGAGGAAGGCTTCCGCGAGAAGCGGCGCGGGAAAGCCGGGCGTGTCGCTGCCCACCGCCACCACTGCCGGCGCGCGGGACAGCCCGCGACGCAGCACACGTTCCAGCCGCTGCCCCAAGTCGCCGGGGCCTTGTTCCACCAGCGGCAGCCCGCGCCCCCGGAAGGCGTCGGCGTCGTCCACGGCCAGAATGGGCGCTGCCCGGCCGTCGGCCAGCAGCGCCTCCAGCGTGTCCTCCAACAGGGCGGTGGCCAGCCGCGCGGCGCCGTCCTGGCCCAGGGCCGGGATGAGGCGCGTCTTCACCCGGCCAGACACCGGCGCCTTGGTGAAGACGTACACGGGACGCGGGCTGCCCATGGCTAGCGCTGCACGGACAGGACGGCCTTCAACAGGGCCCGGGCCCCTGACGTCAGGCGTCGCGCATTCCAGGCGTCCCCCAGCTTCTTCCACGCCTCGGCTTGCGTCGGGTAGGGGTGAATGGTGTCCGCCAGCGCCGGCAAGCGCAGGCCGAGACGGACCGCCAGGGCCGCCTCGCCAATGCTTTCCCCGGCGTGGCGGGACACCAGGGTGGCCCCCAGCACGCGTCCGGTGCGCGCATCCGCGTGAATGCGGGCAAACCCTTCTGTCTCCTCGTCCACCACCGCCCGGTCATTGTCTGCCATCTCGGTGGTGAGGGTGAGGACGCGCTTGCCCGCAGCGTACGCTTCCTCCGCACCCAGGCCGACGTGCGCTACTTCCGGGTGGGTGTAGGTGCACCAGGGGACGTGCAGCGCCGACAGGCGCTTCTTGCCGAAGAAGAGGGCATTTTGCAGCGCCAGGCGGGCCATGGCGTCCGCGGCGTGCGTGAAGGCCCAGCGGCCGGCCACGTCCCCGGCGGCAAACACGCGCCCGTTGCTGGTGCGCAGCCCGTCGTCGACGGCGGGGTACGCGCCGTCCAGGCGGATGCCGGCCGCTTCCAGGCCGAGGCCCTCCAGCGCCGGGACGCGGCCGGTGGCCAGTAGAATCTCATCCACCTCGACACGCAGCGCCTCTTTGTGCCGCTGGGCATGCACCACCTTGCCGCCGGCCGTCTTCTCCACGCGCGTCACCGGCGCGTCCAGCCACAGCTGCACTTCGGCGGCAAGGGCCCGGGCGAGGATGTCGCTTGCCTCCGGGTCGTCCCGCGGCAGTAGGCGGCTGGACTCCGTGAGAAGCGTCACCTCCAGGCCGAGACGGGCCAGGCCCTGCGCCAATTCACACCCCACCGGGCCGCCGCCGATGACGGCCAGCCGACGCGGCGCCCGGGTGAGGCCGAAGACGGTGGCGTGGGTGAGGTAGCCGGCCGTCTGCAGGCCGGGGATGTCCGGGATGCGCGCCTGGCCCCCGGTGGCCAGCAGCGCCCTGCGGAAGCGCAGCGTCTGCCCGGCGCACTCCACCACATCGGGGGCAAGGAAGCGTGCCGCGCCCAGGTGCACGTCCACCCCGGCCTCGCGCAGGCGCAGGGCGGCGTCGTGCGGGGCAATGTCCGCCCGCAGCCGCCGGACGCGCTCCAGGACGGCGGCGAAGTCCACCACCACGTCGGTGGTTTCCACGCCCAGGGCGGCCGCCTCCTGGACGTCATGGGCCAGGTGCGCGCTGCGCAGCAGCGCCTTGCTGGGGACGCAGCCGTACACCAGGCAGTCGCCGCCCAGAAGCGCGCGCTCGCACAAGGCCACCCGGGCCCCCAGCGCGGCCCCGCCCAGGGCGGCCACCAGCCCAGCGGTCCCACCGCCCAGCACCAGCAAGTCATAGCGGGACGGGGGGCTGGGGTTGGTCCAGTCCGGAGGGTGGACCAGTCCGACCAGGCGGCGGTCCTCGCCCTCGGCGAGAAGGCCTTCGAAGGTGGAAGTGTCCAAGCCCTCCCCAGCGTGGACGAGTCCGCCCGGCCGGACAAGGCCCAAGCGGCCGGGCACCCACCGGCGGGTGTGCGTAAGGCACCTCCAGGACGCAGTCGGCTTCGACTGCGACGCCCGGCCTTCCTCTTGACGCCGGCTGCGGCAGCCGGGCTGCAATCCCTCAGGTGCCTGGGCCCGAAGAACCGCCCCGCCCAAGTCAGCGCCCTTCCCGCACCCGAGGTCACCCGCACGCAGTGCCTCTGGAAAGCCCGATGACTTCGCGTCCAGTGTGCCTGTCGGGGGACGCGATCGAATCGTGAGTCGCGGTTTCGCGGGTTTTCTTCTTGCCGCCACAATTCTGGCGGCGTGCGGGCTCTCATCGGACTCGGCGAAGCGGCTCGCCCAGCGCGCGCCGGCTGCACCAATCTCCTCGAGCCTCACCGTGCTCGGTGGCGGGGACGCCTACCGCACCGGCTGGTACCCCAACCAGCCCGGTCTCGACCCCTCCGTCGTCAGCGGCGGCCAATTCGGAC
Organism: uncultured delta proteobacterium; assembly: GCA_963711265.1. Lineage (GTDB taxonomy): Bacteria > Myxococcota > Myxococcia > Myxococcales > Myxococcaceae > JADGRA01. The sequence goes on along the minus strand of CAVQDL010000008.1, from coordinate 34,711 downwards.
AGCTCTTCGACACCGCGGTCACCGGACAGGTGTACGCCCAGCCGCTGGGCTGCCCGCCGCCGGCTTTCCGCTCTTGCTTCTGGCGGCGTGGAGCGGTCGTCGCCGAGGCGGCGGGCTATGAGCTCTTCAGAGCCACTCGTCGGCGAGCCGGAGGGCCTTCTTGGTCAAGCTGGCTCAGCGCCGGTCCGCAAAGCCGGGGGTTTCACGAACGTCTGCCAACAGCGGCGTGTAGGTGCGCTGGTGCCCAAACGCCGTCTCCCGGAGGCTGCGGCCAAGCCACAACACCAGCCCACGCCAAACACGGTGAAGCAGCGGATTTCGAACCACCCGCACGACGCTCGGGCGCCTCGCCGTCGATAGACTTCGAACCTCGCGGGCTTGCTCCCAAGCCCGAGCTCTTCTTAGGGACGCCCCTAGTCGGCGCGCAGGGCTTCGACCGGGTCGAGCTGGGCAGCGCGGGCGGCCGGCCAGATGCCGAAGAGGAGGCCCACCGCGGCGGCAAACCCAATGCCGCCCACCACCGTCAGGGGCTGGACGGCGGCGGCAAGCGGCGTCACCAGGGACACCAGCTTGGCCAGACCGAGGCCCACCGCCGTCCCCAGCGCGCCTCCCAGGGCGGACACGGAAGCTGCCTCCAGCAGAAACTGCGTGACGATGGTGCGGCGCCGGGCGCCCAAGGCCCGCCGGACGCCAATCTCGCGCGTCCGCTCGCGCACCGAGACGAGCATGACATTCATGATGCCGATGCCGCCGACGAGAAGCGTAATCAATCCAATCCCGGTGGCGACGCCGTAGAGGGCGCCCGTCAGCTGGGCGTAGGTGTTGGCCAGCATCTCCGGGCGGTTGATGCTGAAGTCATCCTTCTTCTCCGGCGGCACGGCCCGGGCGCGCCGGAGCGCCATCTCCACCTTGTCCACGGTGCGCAGCACATCCTCGCCATCGGCCACCGCGGCGCCGATGGTGATGCCGCGCTTCTTGCCGAAGGTGGCGAGGTAGGTGCGCAGCGGCACCATGGCCGTCAAGTCCTGGTTCTGGCCGAGGATTTTTCCGCGCCGCTGCAGCACGCCCACCACCCGGAAGGGTCGCCCATTCAGACGCACGCCGTTGCCCACCGCAGAACCGGTCGGGAAGAGGCCCTTGGCGACGTCGGCGCCCAGCACCGCCACGTTGGTGCTGTTCTCGTTGTCCCCCTGGCTGAGGAAGCGGCCCTCGGCGACTTCGTAGCCGCTGACCTGGGGGTACTCCGCCGTAGTGCCCACCAGGGCCACACTGGACAGCTGCTCGCCATGGGCGAAGGCGTCCACATTCTGCTGCGTCATGGGCGCCACCGCACTCAGCTCCGGCACCTGCTCGCGCAGGCTGTCCACCAGGTGCACCGACAGCTCATGCCGGTTTCGGTACTCCCACCAATCTCCGCGCATCACCCAGGGAAACTTGGAGATGTACATGGAGTTGCTGCCCAGCTGGGCCAGCTGCCGGGCGAAGGAGACGTTGAGGCCTTGAATAATCCCAACAATGGCCAGCAGCGTGCAGACGCCGATGCCGATGCCGAGGGTGGTGAGGAGCGTGCGCAGCCGGTGGGCACGGAGGCTGAAGAAGGCGATTTTCCCACCCTCGAGCACGTCGACTCGGATACCCATGGCGGAATCGCACTCCCTCGCTGGACGCCCAAGGCCTCGACTGGCGCCCTGCACCGCCTTACGCCCGAGGCCGTCGGCCCATTGCGTGGTCCCCCTCGCCAAGGGCCTTGCGGAGACGGCCCTGCGCGGCCGCGAACGGTTTCGGTTCGGGACCTTTGCACCCGCTGGGGCCACTCACTTGGGTTCAAGGGTGGCGAGGCCTCGACGCGCGGTCTCGTCCTGGGGGCATAGACGCTGAGCTGCAGCGTACTCGCGGCGCGCTCCATCTGGGTCCCCGGCGGCCTTCCGGGCTTCGCCGAGATTGTTGTGCAGAGAGACTTCGTCCGGAAAGAGTCGGACCGCAAGCTCGAGGTAGGGCAGAGCGGTCACCGGATTCTCCCCCAGCAGGTCCCGTCCTTGAGAGTAGAGGACGTCGAATTTGAGCAGCGGGGCCTTCCCGAAACGCGGTGCCTCGGACTCGAATAGCTGGGTGGCCTCGAGGGGACGCTTGGCGTGGACGAGGGCGTCGAACCGGTCAATCAGTCGCTTGATGGCGGGATAGCGAGCTGCGGCCTGAGTTCGGAGCCGAGAAATCTCGCTCGCGGGCAGCCACCGCCCCCGGCTGAAGACGCCGAGCGCCTTTCCGACGGCGGTCGGCTCCTGGAGCGGATTTCGAGGCAGGAGAAGGAGGTCCGCGGCAGCCCCCTCGGTCACCGTCCCCAGTGGCGCCGAAATGGACATCCAGCGCCTCAGGAATTCCCCCGCAGCGCTGGTGCCAGCGCGGAGAACCTGAAAGGGCGACAGCCCGGATTCCGTGAGCAATCGAATCTCCTCGATGCCTGACCATCCCGGAATGCCCACGGTCGACGCGTCAGTGCCAAGGAGAAGCGGGACGTCCGCGTCGGAGAGGGCCCTGGTGAGCTTCTTCTCCGCCGCGAGAGCTGTCTTCACTTGGTCTTTGAACTCGTCGAGATTCTCTCTGCTCGTGTAGCGATTGTTTGACGAAATCAGCTCGTGATAGGCGGGCGGCGACACATAACGCATCTCCGGACGTGCCAGGACAGCCCGCAGGTCCTCCACCTGGTCGATGATGAACTGGAACGCCGACAGGTTCGGGACAACGACGACCTTCGTCTCCGCCGCCGTGACTGCCATCTCAACAATCCGAGCGTCGCTGAAGGAGTGTGTGGCTTCGTCGAAGAGGTCCTGCAGGAATTCCTCGGCATGGGCAATCATCACCTCTCCGCCCCTCATCGCCCTTGCCGCGCCGACCAGACGCGGAATGTGTCCAACGACCGCGATGTGTTCCGCCGCGCCGGCAGCGCTGATGGCGTCAAACACGTCGGGGGAGACGCTTGAGTAGATTTTAATCAGGCCGTAGCCCGCGTCCTTCTGGGCAATGACGGCTTCGCGGCCCGCCTCGGGTGAGGCCAGCGCGATGAATTTCGTCGTTGTCGGAGGAAACCCGTCCAACGTCGGGCTCGACGTGAATAGACGAGCGCCAGTGAATGAGGGGCTGGCGGAATCATGCTGCCAAGCCACGTACCGTGCGGCTCCATTCAAATTCACGACGGAGGTGAAGCCGTAGGCAAGGTACGCCAGCAGCTCCTCTGGGGATTGGACGTGGGTGTGAAAGTCGACGAGGCCGGGCAACAGGAACCGTCCTCGACCCGAGATGCGCTTGGCGTCTGGCGGGACGGCGACCTGCTCCACGCTGCCCACCCTCTCGATGATTCCGTCCCGGACAACCACGGACTGATGCGTCAGGACAACTTCGCGATTCATCGGGATGACGTTGACATCCTCGACGATGTAGCACCCAGGACCGGCAGCGGCCGCGGCGTGCGCCGCAAGGAGGGAAAGCACGGGGATGAGATGCATTGCGCCTTAGCTTCCCCTCAGGTTCATCTCAAACGGAGAGCCGGCCCGTGGAGCCTGGGCCGGGGGCCGTGTCCTCGAGTTTGCCCATGCCTTGTTCAGCGCCAGTTCCCCTCACGGCTTTGACGCCCCCCTCTGCGGCCTCCAGCACCCTCCGGCACCGTCCGCTAGCCACTACGCAGTTCCCGCACGTCCATTTCCTGAATATGGAGACCCGCTCCCAAACCCCGGGGCTTCACCAGTGGCGTTTGCGAATCCATCGTCGCTCGCGTCACCGCGCCGCCCCCGTCATCCGGGCGCGGGTCGCGGCGCGTGACTCCTCCAGTTCCTCCAGGGTGCGGGGCCAGTCTTCCTTGAGGAGCCGGGACAGGGAGCGGTCTGCCAGCAGCTTGCCCCCCGTCTGACACACCGGGCAGTAGTTGGTCTCGTTGTCGGCGTGCACAATGCGCTGCACCGGCGAGCCGCACACCGGGCAGGGCTGGCGGTAGCGGCCATGGACGGCCATACCCTCCCGGAAGGCCGTCACCTTTTCCGGGAAGCCGTCCCCTGCCTCGTCCCACAGCCGCTCGGTCCACGCGCGCAGCACCTCGTGCGTCGCCTGGCGGAGGCGTTCCAGCTGCGTCTCTTCCAGCTTCTGGCTGAGGGCCACCGGGGACAGGCGGGCGCGGTGCAGAATCTCATCCGAGTAGGCGTTGCCGATGGCGGCGAAGAGGCGCGGGTCCGTCAGGGTGCGCTTCAGCGTGTGGTTCTCCCGCCGGACGACGGCGGCAAACTCCTCCGGGCTGGCCAGAAGAGGCTCCACCCCGCCGCGGCCGAGGGACTGCAGCGCCTCCTCGCCGCGCACCAGGTGCAGCTGGGCCCGCTTCTTCGGGCTGGCCTCGGTGAGGACGAGGGTGCCTTGGGGAAAGTCGAAGGCCGCAAGGCCAATGCGCCCGGGGACGGGCGCCCGGGGTGGGCGCCAGTGCAGCCGGCCGGCCACCATCAGGTGCAGGACGAGGAAGAGATTGTGGTCCAGGACGAAGACGAGGCGCTTCCCCACCCGGCGCAGGCCCAGCACCTGCTTGTGGGCAGCCTCCGCCAGGGGCGGCTCCGCGGTGCGGACGAGGGCGGGGCCGCGCACGCGCACCGCCTCCAGAGCCTGGCCCACCACCCGTGGGTTCAGGGCACGCAGGTAGACGGTGAGGTCCGGGTACTCGGGCATCGCGGCGGGTAGGCAAAGTGTAGGAGGGACCAGCCCGTGCGTCACTTGGACTGGAAGAAGCTGGGCAGCGCCTCGGAGAGGTAACTCTTCAGGGCCCGGGCCGCGGCGCTGAGGTACGTCTCCCCCCGGTGCACCAGCGCCACCTGGCGCTTTACCCCGCCCTCCCCCACCTGCACCACCTCGAAGCCCCGGCCGGTCCTCTCCCTGGCCATGAGAGAGGGCATGAGGGAGAGGCCGAGCCCCCGTTCCACCATGCGGCGCATCCCCTCAGGGTTGTCCGTCTCCAGCACGATGTGCAGCGGCTCGCCTGCCGCCTCCGCCGCTGCCTCCAAGGCCCGCGTCGCCGCCACCCCCGGTACCACCACCAGCGGCTCCCCCAGCACCGCCCGTAACGGCACCGGGCCCTTGGCCTGGGCCAGCTTGTGACCGCGCGGCACAGCCAGGATGAAGTCCTCCGTCCACAGTTTCTGGGCCACCAGGTCCACCCGGCGGACGGGGAGGTTGAGGACGGCCAGGTCGAGCTCCCCCTTGGCCACCCGTTCCTCCAATACCTCCGCCTTACCCTCCACCAGCCGCACCAGCACCTCCGGATGCTTCTTGTGGAAGCGCACGAGGAGGTCCGGCAACAGGTACGCGCCCACCGTCACCAGCGTGCCGAGCGAGACCGCGCCCGGGCGGTCTGCGCCATCTCCTGCACCTCCGAAGCCCCCCGCCGGAGCGAGTCCAGCGCGCGCTGGGCGTGCACCAGGTACAGCTGGCCGGCCTCCGTCAACACCACGCCCCGGGGCGTCCGGACCAGGAGGCGGGTGCCGAGCTCCCGCTCCAGCGCCTGCAGCTGGCGACTCAACCCTGACTGCGAGACGCCCAGCCGGCGCGCCGCCGAGACGAAGCGGCCCTCCTGGGCCAGCGTGAGGAAGGCGTCGAGCTGTTCGCTTGTCATGCCCGGGTGGCAAGGACGTTATGCGCTAAATGCGTTCTTCGCATCGTCCTTGCCTTCATTAGGCTTCGGCCGTGCAGGTGACGACGAGGGCGCGGGTGGTGGACATTCGGGCGCCGGGTCCGGCGCGCCGCATGGCGACGGTGGCGGTGCTGCTGGGCCTCGTCATGGCCGCCTTCGAGACCACCGTCGTCACCACCGCCATGCCGACGCTGACGGCGGAGCTCGGCGGCCGCCAGCTGTACGCGTGGGTATTCACCGCCTTCTTCCTGGCCTCCACCCTGGGCGTCCTGTTGTCCGGGGGCCTCGCCGACGGAATCGGCCGCCGGGCTACCTTCCTCGGTGGACTGGGCCTGTTCCTCTTGGGCACCATCCTCTGCGGCTTTTCGGTGTCGGTGCCGGAACTGATTGCCTTCCGCATGCTGCAGGGCCTCGGCGCAGGCGCCTTGCAGCCCACGACGCTCACCATCTCCTCGGACCTCTACAGCCTGAAGGAACGGGCCGCCATCCAGGGCGTCTTCACCGGCAGCTGGGGCGCCGCCTCGGTGGTGGGCCCCCTCCTCGGCGCCTTCCTCACCCAGCACGCCAGCTGGCGGTGGGTGTTTTGGGTGAATGTCCCGGTGGGCGTGGCAGCCGCCATCCTGCTGCAGCTGTCCTACCGGGACCCGCCGCGCCACGCAGCGCACCAGCTGGAATTGACGGGCCCGCTGCTCGCCGGCTCCACGCTGGCCCTCACCCTCTTCGCTTTGGAACCGCACCGCCTGGCCGGGCTCCTGCAGCTATTGGCCGCCCTGGGGGCCGGCGCGGTGGCAGTGGTGCTGGTGCAGCAGCAGCGGCGCTCCGCGCGCCCGGTGCTGCCGTTGCACCTGCTGCGCGACAGGACGGTGCTGTCCGGGGTGGTGGGCGGCCTCGTCTCCGGCGGCGTCCTGTACGGGGCCAGTGCCTACGTGCCCCTGTGGCTGGTGGGCCATGGCCAGCGCTCTGCCCTGGTGGCCGGGGCGGCGCTGGTGCCCCTATTGGTGGGCTGGGCGGTGGGCTCGGCCCTCGGGGTGCGGGTGCTGCTGCGCGGCGGGCTGCGGGCCAGTGCTGCCGGGGGCTTCACCGTGGCGGCGGTCGGCGCTGCGCTGCTGGCGACAGCCCTGGTCCGCGGTTGGGGGGACGGGGCCACCTTCTCCGCCCTGGCCATCCTCGGCTTCGGGCTGGGCCCCGCCGCCAGCACATGCATTTTTGCACCGCAGCAGCGGGTGCCCTGGTACGAGCGGGGGGCCGTCACCAGCGCCCTGTACGCCAACCGCATGCTGGGCGGTTCTCTCAGCATCGCCCTGCTCAACCTGGCCCAGGGACAGCTGGCGGTGCAGGGGGCCCTGCTGGCCTGCGTGCCGCTGGCCGGCGCCCTCGGGCTGTGGCGCCTGGCGCCGCCGACGCTGGCGGGCGAGTACGCGGAGTCCGCTGGCTCCGAGGCACTCATCTCGAAGTAGCCTGCCGGGCCACATGGCCAGTCGGACCGACACGGGACCCGTCCTCGAGAAGGCGCACGTCTTCTGCTACCGCCTGTTCGACGTCGCGGAGGAAGTCGACTTGGACGCGGCCCAGCGGCTCTTGGCCCGGGACGCGCAGCGCCTCCGGCTGACGCGGGCCGGTGCGGAGTACCTCTTGCTTCCCAACCCACCCCTGGCGGTGGAACTCGGCCGCCGGACGCTGGCCGTTGGCCACGGGACGCTGATGGTGGACGTGGTGGGCCGCCTCTTCGACCATGGCAGCGTCAGCATCCGCCTGCGCGTCCCGGTGCAGCCCGGCACCAACCTCGGCGCCCTCATCCCGCTGGCGGATGAGTTGTACGACAGCCCGGCCGTCGACGCGCTCGCCCTGGACGTCCTCGAATCGCTGCGGCCGGCCATCGCCCCGGCCCTGCGCAGCGCCAAGCTGTGGGAGCAGAGCGAGAGCTATGCGGTGCACTTCGTGGAGCGCCTGGAAGGCACACCCTCCGCCCAAACGGTACTGGACTGGCCCGGGCTTGCCCCATTGCTTCTGGGGGAGACACGCGAACCGCGCCTCAGCGAGCGGGAGGTGACGGACGTCACCGCCCAGCATTTCAGCTACGGCGAGTACGACTTGGTGGTGGTGGACTGGAACGCCGCCTTCGTCTACGAGCCAACGGGCTCCACCGACATCCCGGATATTTTGGAAATCTGCAACGCCCAGCTGCTCGAGTTCCGGTACTACGACAGCCAGCTGGACCGGCAGCTGACGCGCGTCGGGGAGACGCTGCGCCGCACCCGCCGCCGGGGCGTTCCCCTCTTCCGCACCACCGACGCCCCGCTGGCGCGCAGCGTGCAGCTCACCCTCATCGAGATGTCCGAAGCCCTGGAGCGGGTGGAGAACTCCCTCAAAGTCATCGGCGACTTCTACCTGGCCAAAATCTATGAGGCCGCGCTGGAGCAGCTCCGGGTGGACGACTGGAAGGCCTCGGTGCAGCGCAAGCAGCAGACGCTGGGCGACGTCTACCAGTGGCTGAAGGGCGAGGTGGACACTGCGCGCTCGCTCACCCTGGAGTTGATGATTGTCGCCCTCATCGTGGTGGAAGTCCTGCTCGCCTTCTTCCGGCACTAAGGGCCGCACTGACGAGGGCGCTTCTAGCGTGCCGACGGGTCGCGCTGGTGAAGCCCGAAGAGGTTGCCCTCCGTGTCGCGGGCGTAGGCGAGCCAGCCGACGCTGGGCAGCGCCATCCGGGGCGCCGCGATGGTGCCCCCCAGCGTCAGCACGCGGGCCAGCATCTCATCCACGCTGTGCACCGCCACCGTGCAGGGGAAGGCATTGACTGCTTGGGGGTCGGTGGGCGGCGGTCCCCGGCGCTGCACCAGGCCCCCGTCGATGCCGGGCTCTCCCGCCTCGCCCGTCTTCACCAGCCAGTAGCCGGCGCTGCCCCAGGGCGTGAATTGCCAGCCAAACAGGCCGCTGTAGAAGCGCATGGCGCGCTCCGGGTTGGCCGCGTGGACTTCAAAATGGACGGGACGTGGCATGCAGGAAGCCCCCTGCTTACGCCTTCGGCGCGTGCCCGGGCCAGCGACCTGTCGCAAACGTCACGCACGCGACAAGGGCCGCGCCCCTCTCCACTAGTTCTCGCCCCGCAGGGCAAGCAACCACTCGGCGAAGTCCCGGAAGGCCCCCTGCCCGCCTGCCGCGGCGCAGCGGTGGTGCACGCGGGCGGCCACTTCCGGCAGGGCGTCGGCCGGCGCGCCGGTGAGGCCTTCCCTTCCCACCGCCTGCAGGACGGCCACGTCATTGACGTCATCGCCCATGTAGGCGAGCTCGGCCAGGGTAAGGGCTTCCTGGGCACACAAGGCAGCCACCGCGGCGCGCTTGTCCTTGACCCCCAGGAGCACATGGCGAATGGCCAGCTTCTCCGCGCGCCGGGCAATGGACGGACTCACCTCTCCGGAGACAATGCCACTGTCGACGCCGGCCAGTCGCAGGCGCTCCACCCCCATGCCGTCGCGGATGCTGAAGCGCTTCATCACCTCGCCCGACTCGCCGTAGAAGACGCCCGTGTCGGTGAGGACGCCGTCGCAGTCGGCCAGCACCAGGCGGATGCGGCGGGCCCGGGCGCGGGCCTCCGCCGGAGAAAGCCGGGGCCGCCCCCTGCCCCCCCGCGGGCTTCTTCCTTGGCCCGTCACCGGCCCCACCGGGGCGGCCGACTCTTCAGCGTCTGGGACCCCAGGGCGTCACAGAAGGCCAAGAAGCGTTCCCGGGGGACGCCCGCGTGCTGCAGGGCCGACAGCGTCTGCGTCACGGGCGCGTCCGTGCGCAGCGTCGCCAGCGTGCGGTAGAGGAGGGCGTCCTTGCGGCGCTCGGCCCACACCCCGGCCAGGCGTTCCCGGCTGCGGAGGTCCTTCGGCCAGCGGGCGACGTCGGTGGGGATGGACTCCAGGGACCCGAAGGCCCGCAGCACGGCGGCCGCCCCCTTCTCGCCGAAGCCGGGTAGCCCAGGAATGCCGTCGGCCGTATCCCCCACCAGGGCCAGCCAGTCCGGGATGAGGGCCGGCGGAACGCCCCGCAGCGCTGTCACCGCGGTCTCGTCCAATTCCTTGCCCCGCATGCGGTCGACTTGCACCACGCGGCGGCCGCGGACGCATTGGCCGAGGTCCTTGTCCGGGGTGAGGAGGCGCACCTGTTCCACCGCGTCGGCAAAGCGCGCTGCCCCACTGGCCATCGCATCGTCGGCCTCGAAGTCGTCCATCGACCAGACGGTGATGCCGCAGGCGGCGGTCCCCTCCTCGGCCAGGTCAAACTGCGCCAGAAGCTCCGCCGGCACCCCCTCTTCGGTCTTGTAACCCTCGAAGAGCTGGTTGCGGAAGGAACGGATGGGGTTGTCGAAGGCCACCGCCAGGTGCGTCACCTTCTCCTGTGCATCCCCCAACAGGGCCAGCAGCGAGGCCAGCAGTCCGACGGTGGCCTTCCGGTCACGGCCGGACGGGTCGTGGTGTCCCGGCCGCGGGCTGAAGTGGGCGCGGAATAACTCGTAGGTGCCGTCGACGAGGTGGAGGCGCATTCACGGGGCAAGCGCGGGGCGTCAGAGGCTCAGAAACACAATCCGCACCCCGCCGGCCAGCCAGAAGTGAATGGCCCGCGGCGAGATGAGGCCTGAGACACCGGTGAGGGTGACGCTGGCATTTCTGTACTCGCCCATCATGAAGTCCAGGTAGGGCCCCAAGCGGATGTCCTTGCTCAGCCGGAAGTCGACGCCGAGCGGGACGTCCAGCCAGGTGAAGCCGTTGTATTGCACGGAAAAAGGCGTGCTGTTGCCGGAGACGTCGACCTGGAGCCACTCGTAGCCGGCCCCGACGCCGATGTAGGGGTCCAGCCCCCGGCTCCCCCAGGGGTGCCACTGCACGGTCAAGCCGGCGTGGTAGGTGGTGGAGTGGCAACTGGTGCCGGACACGGCGCAGGTGCTGAAGAGCGGGGCGGAGCTGTTGGGCGAACCGAAGGGCGCGTAGGTGAACGTCCCGCCGATGAAGACGACGCCGGCAATCCGGTAGCCGATGGCAATGCCGAAGGGCACCGAGAAGTTGATGACGTCCGATTCGCTGAGCGAGCCGGTGCTGGGCGAGAGCGGGTTGGCGCCGGCGGCGTTGCCGAGCGGCAGCGCGAAGCCTGCGTTGAGGCTGAGCTCTCCCATGCCGTTCTCGTAGTCGTCCTGGGCGAGCACGGGCTGGGCTGCGAGGAGGAGGCCGACGAGTAGTCCAGCGGTCGAGGTGCGTTTCATTCGCTCACGAGGGGCTACCGTCAGTGGGCCCCGGCCGTGACGGCCGGCGCCCCGGGGGGGGGTGGCGCTCCCTTCAAAGCGTACCCGGCACGCCAGGCTTAAGCACTTTTTGCACCCGGGGCCAGAGCGGGCCCGGTGTGGGAGTTGCCCACCACGGCCCCTCCTGGGCCGAGCGAGGCCACCCCGGAGGTGACGGCGGCGGGCCCGGGTCGGCTACGGCTGCAGGGCGCGCAGCCCGTGGCGCATGACGAGGGTGAGCACGCCCAGCTGCGCATCCAGCGGCGGCTGCTGCGGCCCCGGGTGGCGGCGGTGGTACACGCCGGAGGCGTCGAGGTCGCGTGCCCGGCAGTTGTCCTTCAGGACGGGCTCCACCACCTCGCTGCGGATGCGCTCGCGGAGGGCCTCCCGGGTGACGGGGAACAGGAGTTCCACCCGGCGGTACAGGTTGCGAGGCATCCAGTCGGCCGAGGAGAGGAAGAATTCCTCCTCGCCCCGCGGGCCGAAGACGAAGACGCGCGCATGCTCAAGGAAGCGCCCCACCACCGAGAAGACGCGGATGTTTTCGGAAAGGCCCGGCACGCCCGGCCGGAGGCAGCAGATGCCACGGATGTCGAGGTCAATCTCCACGCCAGCCTGGCTGGCCCGGTAGAGGGCCTGGATGACGGGCGCGTCCACCAGGGCATTCATCTTGGCGAAAATCCGCGCTGGCTTCCCGGCGCGCGCGCGCTCGGCCTGGCCGTCGATTTTCTCCAGCACCCGCTCGGCCAGCGTGGTGGGCGCCACCGCCAGCTTGCGGTAATGGCTCCCCTTGGAGAAGCCGGACAGGGAGTTGAAGACTTCTGTCGCGTCCTCGCCCAAGTCCGGGTCACAGGTGAAGAGGCCGAGGTCGGTGTAGATGCGGCTGGTGCCGGCGTTGTAGTTGCCGGTGGAGAGGTGGACGTAGCGTCGGAGGCCGTCCTCCTCGCGACGGACCACCAGGGTCACCTTGGCGTGGATTTTCAGCCCGGCGCTTCCGTAGAAGACGTGGACGCCGGCACGCTCCAGGGCCCGGGCCCATTCGATGTTGTTCTGTTCGTCAAAGCGGGCCTTCAACTCGATGGCCACCGCCACCTGCTTGCCGTTCTCGGCGGCAGCAATGAGACTCTTGACAATCTCGGAGTTGGAGCCGGTGCGGTACAGCGTCATCTTGATGGCCAGCACCGCCGGGTCCTCGGCCGCCTTTCGCACGAAGGTGAGCACTGGGGTGAAGGCGTCGTAGGGCAAATGCAGAAGGACGTCCCCGGCCCGGATGGCCTCGAATGGGTCGCTCGCGTCGAGAAACTCCCGCGGGACGGCGGGGACGAAGGGCGCGTCGTGCAACTCCGGCCGGGGAAGCCCGGCGAGCGCGAAAAGGGCCGACGGCCCGAGCGGCGCCGGCGTCTCGTAGAGGTCTTCCTGGTCAATCTCCAGCTTGGAGAGCAGAAAGGCGCGAATGCGGTCCGGGGTGGCCGGGTCCACCTCCAGTCGCACCACCGCGCCGAATTTCCGGCGGCGGATTTCACGGTCGATGGTGACAAGGAGGTCGTCCGCCTCGTCCTCCATAATCTCGATGTCCATGTCCCGGGTGATGCGGAAGGGGTAGACCCCGAGGATGCGCATGCCCGGGAACAGGGCATCCAGGTTGGCCGAGATGAGCGATTCGAGGGGGAGGAACTCGCTCGGGGCGGCCGGGTCCGCCGGGTGCGGCTCGCGGAAGGCGTCCAACGGAACGAAGCGCGGCAGAATCTCCGGCACCTTCACGCGGGCGAAGCGGCGCAGCTCCGCCTCCGGGTCCTCGGCCTCCACCGCCAGCGACAACGACAGGTTGGAGATGAAGGGGAAGGGATGGCCCGGGTCCACCGCCAGCGGAGTGAGGACGGGGAAGACGGTGGTGTGGAAGTAGGCCCGCGCTCGCTCCTGCAGGCCGGGGTCGAGCGATTCCCAGGTGCGCAGCCGCACGCCGGCCGTGGACAGCTCGGGCACCAGCTGCTTGGCGAACAGCTCCGAGGCGGTGCGCAACTGCCGCCGCACCGTCTCGGCAATGCGGGTGAGCTGTTCCCGGGCGCTCAGGCCGTCGGGGCTGCGCTCGACGTCTGGCTGCACCAGCTGGCCGTGCAGCCCGCTGACGCGAATCATGAAGAATTCATCGAGGTTGGAGTGGAAGATGGAGAAGAATTTCAGGCGTTCCAGAAGCGGCCAGGCCGGGTCGGCGGCCTCCTCGAGAACCCGCTCGTTGAAGGCCAGCCAGGACATCTCCCGGTTCAGGTAGTGGGCCGGTTCAGCCGCAGGCAACACCTTGGGTTTGGTGGGTTTGCGCTCGGCGCGGGCCATGGGTCCATCCGGCAGGTTAAGTCAGTCAGCCCATCCTGTGTGCTTTTCGCCCCCCGCGGGGTGACAAATGCAAGGCAGGGGACGGCAAGGCGCCCCCGGGGCGGTCAGAAGCGGCCCCCCAGCGCCAGGCCGCCGTCGCCCAAGGGGGGCCCCTTGCGCCCAGGCCACGAGGCGTGAGAATCGCCCTGCATGCGCCTCCCCGCACCAGAGGCAGGGCCGCTCGCTCGCTTTTTCGCGGAATTCCGCGACGGCATCGTCGGCATCCGGCACGCCTTTGCCGGCCCGTGCGCGGGAGCAGCGGCTCCTGTACGCGGACTGGACGGCCAGCGGACGGCTGTACGGGCCCATTGAGAGGTGTCTTTTGCAGCACTTCGGGCCGCTGGTGGGCAATACCCACTCGGAGTCCAGCACCACCGGCGTCGCCATGACGCGCGCCTACCAGCACGCCCAGGCCATCCTCAAGCGGCATGTGCACGCCGGGCCGGACGACGTCATCATCACCCAGGGCTCCGGCATGACGGCGGTGGTGAACAAGCTGCAGCGGATGCTGGGCTTGCGTCTGCCGGAGCAACTGGCGCCCTTCTGCCAGCTTCCGCAGGCGCTGCGGCCTGTCGTCTTCATCACCCACATGGAGCACCATTCCAACCAGACGTCCTGGCTGGAAACCGTAGCCGACGTGGAAGTCATCCCTCCCGACGCGCTCGGCCAGGTGTCACCGGCCAACCTGGCCGAGGCGCTCGGGCGCTACCGGGAGCGGCCGCTGAAGCTGGGAGCCTTCACCGACTGCTCCAACGTCACCGGCATCCGCACCCCCGTGCACGCGCTGGCGCGCATCATGCACCAGCACGGCGGGTACTGCTTCGTGGATTTCGCCGCGTCGGCGCCCTACGTCGACATCGACATGCGCCCGGCCGAACCGCTGGAGCGGCTGGACGCCGTGTACTTCTCCCCGCACAAGTTTCTCGGCGGTCCGGGGAGCTCCGGCGTGCTCGTCTTCAACTCACAGCTGTACCACAACCGGGTCCCAGACCAGCCGGGCGGCGGCACCGTGAATTGGACCAACCCCTGGCAGCAGCACAGCTTCGTGGACAACATCGAGGCGCGCGAGGACGGGGGAACGCCGGGCTTCCTGCAGACCATCAAGGCGGCGCTGGCGGTGCAGCTGAAGGAGGCCATGGGCACCGGGCGCATGCTCGAGCAAGAGCACGAGCTGCTCCGCCTCCTCCTCGGCGAGCTGCGCGCCATCCCCCGGCTGCACATCCTCGCCGACCACCTGGAGGACCGGCTGGCCATCGTCTCCTTCTACGTCGAGGACCTGCATTACAACCTGTTGGTGAGACTGCTCAACGACCGCTTCGGCGTCCAGGTGCGCGGAGGCTGTTCCTGCGCGGGAACCTACGGGCACTACCTGCTGCACGTCGACCCCAACCGCTCGCAGCGCATCACCGCGAAGATTGACCTTGGCGACCTCTCGGAGAAGCCAGGCTGGGTGCGCATCTCGCTGCACCCCACCACCACCACCGAGGAGGTTCACGCGCTGGCGGCGGCCGTCCGCAGCTGCGTCGAGCATGCCGAAGCGTGGGGGGGCGATTACCGCTACTCCAGCACCACCAACGAATTCCGCCACGTCCGGGACGACACCGACCACTCCGTGGAACGCCTCTTCGAGTTGTAGGGCGCGCCCGGCCCACGGCAACCACCCCTTCTTCCCCCATGCCTTCCCTGTTCGACCCGCTCTCGCTGCGTAGCGTCACTCTCCCCAACCGCATCGGCGTCTCGCCCATGTGCGAGTACAGCTCCCAGGACGGCTTTGCCGGCGACTGGCACCTGGTGCACCTCGGCTCGCGTGCCGTGGGCGGCGCGGGCCTGGTCATGACGGAGGCCGCGGCGGTGGAGGACCGCGGGCGGATTACGCCGGCGGACTTGGGTCTCTGGAAGGACGCCCACGTGGAGATGCTGGCCCGCATCGCGCGATTTCTCGAGGCGCAGGGCGCGGTGCCCGGCGTGCAGCTGGCCCACGCTGGCCGCAAGGCGAGCTCGGCCGTGCCCTGGGACGGCGGCCGCGGGCTGTCCCCCCAGGAAGGCGGTTGGGAGCCCCTCGCGCCGAGCGCCCTGCCCTTCTCGGCCGAGGCCGTCCTGCCGCGGGAGATGACCGAGGGCGACATCCGCACCGTGCAGGAAGCCTTCGTGGCCGCCGCCGAGCGGGCCCTGGGGGCGGGCTTCCGCGTCCTGGAATTGCATTTCGCCCACGGCTACCTCGCCCACAGCTTCCTCTCGCCGCTGTCCAACCACCGGCAGGACCAGTACGGCGGCAACTTCGAGAACCGCACCCGTTTCGCCCTGGAAACGGTGCGCGCCGTCCGCGCCGTGTGGCCGGAGCGGCTGCCGCTGCTGGCCCGGCTTTCCTGCAGCGACTGGGTGGTAGGTGGCTGGACGGCCGAGGACAGCGTCGCCCTCAGCCGGGCGCTGAAGGCCGACGGGGTGGACCTTGTGGACTGCAGCTCCGGCGGCAACGTCCCCGGGGCCTCCATCCCGGTGGGGCCCGGCTACCAGGTACCCTTCGCCCGGCAAATCCGCGCCGGGGCCGGGGTGGCCACCGCCGCGGTGGGCATGCTGACGGAAGCGGCCCAGGCCGACGCCGTCGTGCGCGAGGGGGCCGCTGACCTCGTGCTGCTCGCGCGCGAGATGCTGCGTGACCCGTACTGGCCGCTGCACGCGGCCCAAGCGCTGGGGCAGCCCGCGGCACGGCGCATCCCCAAGCAGTACCGGCGCGCCTTCTAGGGGAAGGCCTGCCGGTGCCGGGGCGATGGCCCCGGCGCCCGGTGCTGGCTACTTGACGGTGGGCAGGTCGGTTGGCGGCGGGGCCATGCCGATGTCGATGCGGCGATTCTTCGCCCGCCCCTCGGCGGTGTCGTTGGAGGCGATGGGGTGGAACTGCGCGTAGCCTGCCGCGCCCAGCGTCTTCGGGTCCACCCCTTCGGCGATGAAGAAGTGCAACACGGACAGGGCGCGCGCCGTGGAGAGTTCCCAGTTGGAGGGGAACTGCTTCGTCTTGATGGGCTTGTTGTCGGTGTTGCCGGCCACGTAGAAGACGCGGTTGCTCACGCCCTTCATGGCGGCGGCCACCTTCTTCAACTCGGCCTTGCCCCCCTTGATGATGGCGGCCGAGCCGGGCGCAAACAGCAGCTTCTCCGGCAGGCGAATGGTGACCAGGCCGGCCAGGTTGGCAATCTCCAGCTGGCCTGCGGCCGCGTCGGCGGCCAGCGCGGCGCTCATCTGCTTGTAGTCGTCATTCTTCTGCTCCAGCGTCGCATTCGACTGCTCGAGGCCCGTCACCTTGTTGGACGTGGCGGCTAGCTTGGCTTCGCAGTCGGTGACGCGCTGTCCCTGCGCTGCGGCATCCTGCTTGTACTTGTCCGCATCGGTGACGGCGGCGTTGTACTTCTCCTGCGACACGCCGCCGCAGCCGGCAGCCAGCGCCGCCAGGCCGAGGACGGCGGTGGTGTTACGAAGGACACTCAACATGGGGATTCTCCTGGCGGGGCTGTGGGTGGACGGGCTGAGGTGCCCCGGGGGACGGCGCTTGCGGCGCACAATGCCTGCACGTGGGTGCGAGTGCAAAGGGAACGGCAAGGCTGGCCCGGCGCACGTTTTGGCGTGGAGGAAAGACAGAAATCCCCTACGCTGGTTCACTTGGCGTCTGGCGTCGGGGGTTATCTCTCGTCATGGTGAAGCGCGGGCTCCTGCTGCTTCTGGTGTTGGGCACGAAGGCGCTGGCCCAGGGCACGGGCGCTGCGGGGGAACCGGCGGCCCCGGAGCCACAGGCGAAGGACGACGCCGAGGCGCTCGCCAAGAAGACGCAGAACCCGGTGGCGGACCTCACCACGGTGCCGTTCGAAAGCAACACCAACTTCGGGGTGGGGCCGAGCAATGCCGTGCAGGAAGTCCTCAACATCCAGCCGGTCATCCCCATCCACCTGGGGACGTTCAACCTCATCACCCGCACCATCATCCCAATCATCAGCCAGCCCAACGGCGAGGGCGGCAGCATGGTCGGCCTCGGCAACATCAACACCACCCTTTTCATCTCACCGAGAGACCCTGGGGGTCTCGTCTGGGGGGTGGGCCCCGTCTTCGGCTTTCCCACCAACACCAGCCCCGCCCTGGGGGTCGCCAAGTGGACGTTCGGCCCCTCCGCGGTGCTGGTGGCCATGCCAGGGCCGTGGGTGGTGGGCATTCTGGTCAACAACGTCTGGAGCTGGGCCGGCGGGGGCAGCCAGAACGTCAACAGTTTCCTTCTGCAGTACTTCGTCAACTACAACTTCCATGACGGTTGGTACCTCACCAGCTCGCCCCTCATCACCGCCAACTGGCTGGCCGCGCCCTACAGCAACAAGTGGACGTTTCCGGTGGGCGGCGGCGGCGGCAAGCTGCTGCGGCTGGGACGGCTTCCCCTCAACCTGAATGCGGCCGCCTACTACAACATCTGGCGCCCCAGCGGCGGGCCGACGTGGCAGCTGCGGCTGACCGCTGCACTCCTCTTCTGAAGGGCTGCGCCTCCCGGGGAAGGCCGGCCAGCGTCCTTCTTCTTGAGAGAAAGCGCGGCCCCGCTGTGGCAGGTTGCGCCTCCCTCGGGGGGCTGGGAAAGGCAGGGCAAGCCGGGCGTGGACAGGGCAAGTAGCACCAGATGGACAGGCTGGCCGTGGAGGTCGACGCGCATCCCCGCCGCTGTTCTTGGCGCACTGCTGGTCACCGGCTGTCCCCGGACGCCGCCCGCCACGCCTGCGTCTGCGAAGAAGGTCCGGGCGGCCACTGCGGCGGCGTACGTCGGTGGGGCCTCCTGCGCGGAGTGCCACGCTGCCGAGACGCAAGCCTGGTCCACCTCCCACCACCGGCTGGCCATGCAGCCGGCGACGGACGCCACGGTGCTGGGAAACTTCCAGGACGCCCAAGTGCGCTTCCACGGGGTGACTACGACGTTTTTCCGCCGGGACGGCGGCTTCGCCGTCCGCACCGACGGGCCGGATGGCAAGCCCGGGGAGTTTCCGGTGCGCTTCACCTTCGGGATTGAGCCGCTGCAGCAGTACCTCGTGGAGTTTCCCCGGGGCCGGCTGCAGTGCCTGGGCATCGCCTGGGACAGCCGCAACAAGGCCGAGGGTGGGCAGCGCTGGTTCCACCTGTACCCGGACGAGTTGCGGATGGACTTCCGCAATGCGTTGCACTGGACACGTCCTCAGCAGAACTGGAATTACATGTGCGGGGCCTGCCACACGACGGCCTTCCAGAAGAATTACCGCGCCGACGCAGACCGCTTCGAGACGGCCTACAGCGAGGGCAACGTTTCCTGCGAGGCCTGCCACGGCCCGGCCTCCGGCCACCTGGACTGGGTGGCCTGGGGGCAGTCCGCCTCAGACCCCCTCAAGGGCCTCACCTTCGCACTGCACGGAGCCTCGCTGTCCAGCTATGGGCCCGTCGGCAGCAATGGCACCCAGCAGCGCAACGGCCCCGTCTCGCGCGTGGAGGTGGAGACGTGCGGGGCCTGCCATTCGCGCCGGGGGCAACTGTGGCCCACGGCGACGCCCGGCGCGCCGCTCGGCCAGGCCTACCGCGTCGCGCTTCTGGAGGAGGGGCTGTACGAGGCGGATGGCCAAATCCGGGATGAGGTTTTCGAGTACGGCTCCTTCCTGCAGTCGAAAATGTACCTCAAGGGCGTCACCTGCTCGGACTGCCATGAGCCCCACGCCGCGAAGAAGCTGCGGGCGGAAGGTAACCCCGTCTGCACCAAGTGCCACCTGGCGGCGCGCTTCGACACGCCCGAGCACCACCACCACCAGACCGGCACGCCCGGCGCGAGTTGCGTCTCCTGCCACATGCGGATGAAGACGTACATGGTCCTCGATGGGCGACGCGACCACTCCTTCCGCATTCCGCGGCCGGACCTCGCCCAGACGCTCGGCACACCCGACGCCTGCACCGGCTGCCACGCGGACAAGGGGGTGCGCTGGAGCGCCCAGAAGGCCCTCGCCCTGTGGCCGTCGCTGGCTGGCCGACCGCAGTGGGGGGAGGCGCTGCACGCCGGGCGCCACTGGCTTCCAGGCGCGGGCGACAAGCTGATGGCCACCGCCTCGGACACCAACTTCCCGGCCATTGTCCGGGCCACGGCGGCGGAACTGCTGGAAGGCTACCCGGACCCGGGCCTGGTCCCCCTGCTGGACCAGCTGGCGCGCGACCCGGACGCACTGGTGCGCCGGGCCGCGGCCCACAGCCTGGCGGGCCTCGACGTCCCCGCCCGGGTGCGCCTTGCGTCTCCGCTACTGGCCGACCCCATCCGCGACGTCCGGCTGGAGGCCACCGCGACGCTGGTGGGCGTCCCGTCGAGGGAGTTGGACGCCTCGACGCGGGCAGCGCTGGAGGTGGCCGTGCGCGAGCGGCGCGCCTCGCTGGCCTCGGACGCGGACCGGAGCGAGGCCCAGTACAACTTGGGCGTGCTGGAGCTGGCCCTGGGCAACCTGGCCGCGGCCGAAGCCGCCTTCCGTCTGTCCATCCAGCGCGACCCGACTTTTGGACCGGCCTACCTCAACCTGGCGGAGGTGTTGCGCGGGACCGGCCACGAGAAGGAGGCCGAAGAGACGCTGCGGCAAGCGCTGGCCGGGTGGATGCGGGGATGCGCCCGCCTACCACGCCCTCGGCCTGTCGCTGGTGCGCCAGGGGCGCAAGGCGGAGGCCCTCCAGCTACTGGAAAAGGCGGCCCGGCTGGGGAGCGCTAACCCACGCTTCGCCTACGTCTACGCCGTCGCGCTCCAAGACAGTGGCAACCACAGCGGCGCCCTCAAAGTGCTGGAACAGACGCAAGCGCGCTTCCCGGGCAACCTCGAGGTCCTCACCCTCCTCGTCCAGCTGCACCGCAACGCGGGCGACATGGACGGCGCGCGCCGCTGGGCACGCAAGCTGGCCCTGGCCGCACCCAACGTGGCCACGGTGCAGCAGTACGTCCGCAGCGTCGAGCAGGGAACGCCCTGACGCCCGGCGTGCTGCCCTGCCCGGAAAGTCGCCCGGGCGCGACTCCTGACGTACCTTTTGTGCTCGCCCCCTTGGGGGCGCCCCATGCGAAACGCCCTCCTCGCCAGAAAGCATTCCGTGCTGCTGTTCTTCGCGGTGTCGGCCGAGGCGTTCCAGTCCGTGGCGACCACCCCGCTGCGAGATGGGGTCTTCGCCCTTCTCGTCTTCCTCTCGGTGCTGGTTACCTTCCTGGTGGTGTTCGACACCCGGTCGCAGCGCGTCATCGGCGCGCTGCTGGGGGTGCCGGCCCTGCTCTTCGACTTGGGGCACTATGTGTTGGCCGGCCCGGCGCTGGACGTGACCGAGGTGCTGCACAACCTCTTCATGTGCGCGTTCCTCTTCTTCGCGGCGGTCACCATCCTGCAGACCATTTTCCAGCGCCAGGACGCCAACTTCGACGCGGTGGTGGGCGCGGTGTGCGGCTATGTCCTCGCCGGGGCGGCGTTCGCCAACCTCTTCACCTTGCTGGAGAATGTCTCCCCGGGGTCCTTCTCCTTCGCCACCAGCATTGGCACCCATTTCAAGGGCTGGCACGCTCGCCGCTCGCTTTTCGGCTATTTCAGCATCGTGACGCTGACCACCATGGGCTACGGCGACATCACCCCAAACGTCCCGGCGGCGGCGACGCTCGCGTGGATAGAGGCCGTCTTCGGGCAGTTCTACATCGCTGTGGTGGTCGCGCAGCTGGTGGGGATGCGGATGATGCCGAAGCCGAGTGTGCCCGCGTCGCCGCAGGCGGAGCAAAAGGATTGAGCGCGCACGTCGACCTGGTGCTGCTGGTGGTGGGCGTCTACACCCTGCTGGCCCTCCCCCAGCTGTTCGCCCCGCGGCTGGCCCTGGCCCGGCTGACGTTTGGCGTGAAGACAGACGACGACTTCACCTTGCTGTTGGCCCGCCACTGGGGACTGCTGGCGGCGCTGGTCGGCGGCCTCCTCCTCTACGCTGCCTTCCACCCTGCTGTGCAGCCACCGGCCCTCCTCCTCGGCGCGGTGGAGAAGCTGGGCCTGTCGGCCCTCGTCTTTTTCGGCCGCTGGAAGCGCACCCCGGCGGCGACGCGTCTGGCGACCGTGGACGCCCTGATGGGACTGACCCTCGGCGCATGCCTTCTGGGGCTCTGACTTGGCCGACGCGGACCCTGGCTTCCGGTTGCGCTACGGGCCATGGGCACTGGTGGCCGGCGCCTCGGCCGGACTCGGCGAGGCCTTCGCCGCGGGCCCTGGCTGCGCGTGGCCTGAATCTGCTGCTGCTGGCCAGGCGCGCCCAGGCGCTTCAGGCCCTGGGCCACGGACCTCCGCGCTCGGCGTGGCGTCCAGCGCGCGGGCGGAGGCGGCCGACGTGGGCGGGGCGGACCTGGGCGAGCGCGTGGCGCGGCTTTCGGAGGGCGTGGAAGTGGGGCTCCTCGTCTACAACGCCGCCCACAGTGTCATCGGCCCCTTTATGGACAACCCGCTGGGGGCACAGCTGCGTGTCATCGACGTCAACTGCCGCGGCCCGCTGACGCTGGCGCACCTCCTCGGGCGCCCCATGGCGCAGCGCGGGCGCGGCGGCCTCATCCTCATGACGTCGCTGGCCGGCTCGCAGGGCGGGCCGCTCTTGGCGTCCTACGCCGCCTCCAAGGCCTTCAACCTGGTGCTGGCCGAGGGCCTGTGGGCCGAACTGGGCGGCCAGGGGTCGACGTGCTCGCCTGCCGAGCGGGTGCAACACGGACGCCGGGCTACCTGTTCCAGTCAGCCCAAGAAGTCCATCCGCCTGATGGACGCGACGGACGTGGTGGAACAGACGCTGGCAGCACTGGGCCGCGGGCCGAGCCTGGTCCCCGGCGCCCTCAACCGACTGGCGGCGTTTCTGTTGGTGCGCCTGCTCCCCAAGCGCGCCGCCATCCGGGTGATGGGACGCGCCACCCGGGAACTGTACGGATGAGATGAGGTCCGAGATGGCCCCTCGCCTGAGTCGCCGGCAGAGCCGCTTCCGGGTGACGCTGGCGTACGCACTGGCCCTCGGGGCGGCCCTCGCCGTCGGCTGGGCGCTGCGCGGGCAGCACCCCGTGGTGGTGGCGGCCCTGGCCGACGTCGCCGCGACGGCCGTCGTCTTCCTCTTCAGCCTCGGGTACGACAACTCGAGTGTCTATGACCCCTACTGGAGCCTCGCCCCGCTTCCCATCGCGGTGTACTGGGCGAGTCTCAACCCCGACGCCCGGAGGCGCGCGGGACGGTGGCCCTCCTCCTGGTGACCTTGTGGGGACTGCGCCTGACCGACAACTGGGCGGCGCGCTGGCATGGGCTGCATGACGAGGACTTCCGCTACCGCGAGATTCGCGGGCGCGCCGGGCCGCTGTACTGGCCGGCCAGTTTCGTCTCCATTCACCTCATGCCCACGGCCTGGGTGTTTCTCGCCATGCTGCCCTTGTACCCGGCGCTGGCCCGCCCGGCGCCCGGCTTCGGCACGCTGGACGCAGTGGCCACTGCCGTCACCGCGGCAGCCATCGCGGTGGAGGCGGTGGCGGACCTTCAGCTGCGCCGCTTCCTGCGCACGCGCCAAGACGCCGAGGCCGTCCTCGACACCGGCCTCTGGGCCTACAGCCGCCACCCCAATTACTTTGGAGAAGTCCTGTTCTGGTGGGGCCTCTACCTGTTCGGCCTGGCCTCTGGCCCGGGCTGGGCCTGGACGGGGCTGGGGGCCGTCAGCATCACGCTGTTGTTTGTCCTGGTCAGCATTCCTTGGATGGACCGTCGCATGCTGTCGCGACACCCCGGCTGGGCGGCGCACCTGCGCTTGACGTCGGCCCTGGTGCCGTGGCCGAAAAGGCGGCGCTGACGGGCCTGGGCGCTACTTGGCCAGCGTCTTGATGTAGGCGATGAGGTCCCAGACTTGCTGGTCCGTGAATTGCGGGTACGCGTCCATGTCCTTGGACAACCCGTTGGCCTTGCCGCCCTTCCGGATGACTTTGAAGAGGGTGGCGTCCGGGGAGAGGCTGCCCTGGCTGAAGGCCCGGGGCCGGGGGCTAGACTCTTGCCCACCGGCCCGTTCCCGTCGCCTGTCTTGCCATGACAGATGACGCACTGGGCGTTGTAGAGGGGTTTGCCGCTGGCGGCGTCGCCCGCCGCCGCGCGCACCGGGATGGGTAGCAAAAGGACACAGGAAAACAGAAGACCAACGCTGCGCATGCACCCTCCTGAAGAAGGCCGAGCACGCACTCTAGGCTCCAACCAGTCGGGCTGCCCCCAAACTACAGGGGCTTTGGTGGCCCCCTGCCCAGCTGTTGACAGTATATGCTGTCTGGACAGATAATATTGCCCAATGCAGGCCGCAATTCAGGTCCTCCAATCGCTGGACGCCGCGGCGACAGTGCTGGACGCCACGCGCCTGCGCATCCTCTCCGGCCTCCGGGAGCCCGGGTCTGCGGCCGGGGTGGCCCGCGGCCTCGGGCTGCCGCGCCAGCGCGTCGGCTACCACGTGCGCGCGCTGGAAAAAGCAGGGCTGCTGGTGGGTGTCGGGGAGCGGCGCAAGGGCGGCACGGTGGAGCGGCTGCTCCAGGCCACGGCGCGCGCCTACGTCATCTCCCCGGACGCCCTCGGCCTTGTCGGCGCGACACGGGCCGAGGTGCAGGACCGGTTTTCAGCCGCCTACCAGGTGGCGGCCACCGCGCGCACCCTACGGGAAGTGGGCATCCTCCAGCAGCGGGCCGCCCAGGCCAACAAGCGCCTGCCGACGCTGACCCTGGAGACGGAGGTGCGCTTCGCCTCGGCGGAGGCGCAACAGGGCTTCGCCCGTGACGTCACCGAGGCGCTTTCCTCTCTCGCCGCCCGCTACCACCAGGCCGACGCTGCCGGCGGCCGCACATTCCGCTTCGTCTTAACCGGCCACCCCGCCCTCTCCCGGACGGGCGAGGCCGGGCCCGAGACACCTGTCGTCTAGCGTCAGGAGGTCACCCGTGCCGTCCGGCAAAGCCAAAGGCCGCACCATCAACTTGGACGTGCGTATTCGCGCACCCCGGGAGGCCGTCTGGGCCGCCGTCACGGAACCCCACGCAGCTGGCGCGGTGGTTTCCGCCCGTCGCCAGCGGGAGGCCCGGCCTTGGCGAGGAACTCACCTTCGCCTGGGGCCCCGCCCTTGCAGTGGCACACCCGCGTGGTGGCCTGGGAGCCCGGGCGCCATCTGGTTTGGCGTGCCCCAGCCACGGACGCCCGGAGACGGCGGCCCCTCCGGCGCCGGAGGCACGGCGCCGCCGGCAGAACCCATGGCGGTGGACTTGAGGCGTCCGGCGGACAGGTGCTGGCCAGGACGCGCTGCACGCAGCCATCTGTCTGTCCACCGACGGCCTTCCGACCGGGCCGGTGCAGGCGCTGCAGACCGCGCTGAGGGCCGTGGCGGACCGCCTCTTCCCCGGCGGGGGCGAACACGCTTGAGCGGGCCGGCCCATCAGCGCGCGGCTGGCACCACCTGGTTGAAGAGGATGCGGCGAGCCTCCTCGGTCAGAACCATCGGGGAGGCACTCACCTTCGGCCCCAGCGTGTAAGCGCGCTGGACGGCCGGCCGCTGCTTCAGCGCCTCGAACCAGCGCTTCACGTTGGGGAAGTCCTCCAGCTTCTGGCCCTGCCTTTCGTGGGGGACAATCCACGGGTAGCAGGCCATGTCAGCAATGGAGTACGCGTCTGCGATGAAGTCCCGTCCGGCCAGCTGCGTGTCCAGCACGCGGTACAGCCGCGTGGTCTCCTTCACGTAGCGGTCGATGGCGTAGGGGATTTTCTCCGGTGCGTACTGCAAGAAGTGGTGGTTCTGCCCCAACATCGGTCCGAGGCCCGCCATCTGCCAGAAAAGCCACTGCATGACGGCGGTGCGCGCGCGCAACTCAGTCGGCAGAAAGCGCCCCGTCTTGTTGGCCAGGTATTCCAGAATTTCCCCGGACTCGAACACCGCGAGCGGGGGGCCGCCGTCCGCCGGGGCATGGTCCACAATCGCTGGCATCTTGTTGTTGGGGGAGATGCGCAGGAAGTCCTGCTGGAACTGCTCGCCTTTGGTGATGTTGACGGGCACCAGCCGGTAAGCAAGCCCCGCCTCCTCGAGGAAGATGGTGATTTTGTGCCCGTTGGGCGTGGGCCAGTAGGACAGGTCAATCATCTTGAGGCTCCTCCGGAGGTGGCAGGGATGGTGGAATAGCCGAGGGCTTTCCCGCCCAGCCCTCCGTACAGCGCCAGCATGCGCTCACGCCAGGCGAAGACCGGGCTCTCGGCGTCAAGCAACTTCACACTCGAGATGCAGCGCGCCCACTGGAAGGCGCCGAAGACGACGTAGTCGGCCACTGAAGGGGATGGGCCCCCGACGAAGGGCTGCGCGGCCAGCGTCGCCCGCAGGGGTTCCAGAGCCCTGCGCAGCCTCTCCAGGTGGGCCGCTGGGTCCGCGGTGAAGTCCTCCAGCGTGGTGCCAATGCGCGCCTCCCGGGAGCTGCGGAAGTACGCCCGGTCCTTGGGGTGCAGGTGGGCAAGGATGTCCAGGTAGAGGATGGGGGCCAGGGCCACCTGCAGGCTGCGTTCCGTCCACTGCTTCACGAACAGGGCGTGCCCCCAGGCCTGGGCCCCCTCGGCCAGCGGCGCGGTGTCCGGGTAGGCGTCGTCCAGGTACTGGCAGATGGCCCAGCTGTCCTTGACGACGCGCTCGCCGTCCACCAGCACCGGCACCAGGCCCTGGGATGAGAAGGCGATGGCCTCCTTCTCGGTGAAGCGCCAGGGCACCGTCTGAACGTCCAGGCCCTTGTGGGCCAGCGCCATCTTCACCCGCCAGCAGTACGGGCTGAAGCGCCGGTCGTCTTCTGCACCCGCCAAGTCGTAGAGCGTTCGCGCCAAGGTGCCCTTCCTACTAACGCGGCCCCCCAGGCCCGGGCAGCGCCAAACGCCACCCCTGCTCCGCATCGGCCCGGCACGCTGGCCCGTTGGCAGCGCGGGCGGCCCCGTCGGCCGCAAACCCCCGACGGCCGGAACCACGCCCGTGGGAGAACTGCCCCCGGTGCGTCCTTTGGCGAGAGTCTCCCGCGTGGGCTGGGCGAGGGCGCTGGTTTGGGTCCTCCTCATTTCGCCCCCGGCCCAGGCCGCGGGCGGCCTGGACGGCGCCGAACGCCTCACCCTGCAGTCCAGAATCCTCGGCGAGGAACGGGTGCTGGCGGTGGTGACGCCCGCCTCCTATGCCAGCGGGCAACAACGCTACCCCGTGCTGTACCTCACCGACGCCGAGGCGCATCTCGGCCATGCGCGGGCGACGGCCGAATTCCTCGCCCGCAACGGGCTCATGCCCGAAGTCCTTGTGGTGGGCATCCTCAACACCCACCGCACCCGCGACCTGACGCCCACCCGCGGAACGGCGGCGGAGCGCACCGACTTGCCGACGGCGGGCGGCGGGGAGTCCTTCCTGGACTTCCTCGAGCGCGAGCTCGCCCCCGCCATCGAAGCGCGCTACCGCACCGTCCCCTTGCGCCTGTATGCCGGACATTCCTTCGGGGGGCTGCTGGGCATCCACGCCCTCCTCAGCCGCCCGGCCCTCTTCCAGGCTGTCGTCGCTGCCAGCCCCAGCCTTGGGTGGGACGACGCGCTGCTGTTGCGGGAGGCGCGCGCGCTGAAAGCCGGCACAGGACGGGTGCCCCGGGGCCTGTACGTGACGCTGGGCGAGAGGGAAGCCTCTCCGCCCGTCCTGCAGGACTTCGACAGCTTCGCCCAAGGCATGCGGGCGGTCCCCTGGCCGGGCTTCGACTTCCGCTGGCAGCGGCTGCCGGAGGAGGACCATGGTTCCTCCGTCCTCCTCGGCTACTACGCCGGGCTGAGGCACCTGTTCTCGGGCTGGCGACTGCCACGCGAGACGCCGGCGTCGCTGGCCATGGTGGCAGCCCACTTCCGGGGCCTCTCCGAACGCTGGGGGTACGGGGTGGACGCGCCGGAGGCCGTGGTGAACGCTTTCGGCTACGCGGCGCTCCAGCGCCGGGACGTGGGGGAGGCCCTGGACCTCCTCCGCTTCAACACCGGGGCCCATCCGCGGTCCGCCAACGCCCAGGACAGCCTCGGCGAGGGGCTGGAACGCGCCGGGCAGCTGGACGCCGCGCGGGAATGCTACCGGCAGGCGGTGCAGCTGGGGGAAAAGACCGGGGAGCCGGGTTTGCCCGCGTTCCGGGCGCACCTGGATGCGCTGGATGAACGGCTGCGGTCGCCGCCTTCGTCTGCCGGCCGGTGAGGCCGCCGGTGCGAAAACCCGGGACGCCTGCTCGCAAAGCGATTGCGGCCGCCCCCCGCCATCCCTAACGTCTCACCCCATCGCGCCTCCGCTTCAACTGGTCGTCCTCTTCGCCGCAACACTCCTCCCAGGCGTCGTCCGCGCCGCGGACGACGCCCCGCGCGCGCCGCCCGTCGAGTCCCAGGCCGCGCTGGACTCGCCTGACACCGAGCGCATGGCCACGGTCCTCGCGGGGCAGTACGGGAACGCGCGCCTCTGGTACTACGGTTGGTCGGCCTTCTACGGCACCGTCATCGTCGCCGAGACCATCATCAACGCCACCTCCACCGGCGGCTCCCGCCTGGTGGCGCAAGTCAACATCGCCACCAGCTGGGTGGGCCTCCTGCAGACGCTGGTGCTACCCCCGCCGGTGGCCTTCGGCTGGGAAACCGTCGAGAAGATGCCGGACGGGACGCCGGAGGCACGTGCGGCGAAATCCGCCGCCGTCCGCGCCCTCTTCGACGCCGAGACGAAGAATGAAGCCTTCTACCACTCGGCCTTCAACCACATCGTGGGGTTAGCGGTGAATGCGGGCGTCTGCGCCTTCGTCTACTGGGGCCAGCACCAGGGCACGCGCGCCCTCATCAACCTGGTGGGGGGCAGCCTCGTCTGGGAGGCCAACATCTTCACCTACCCCAACGCCTCGAGCCACCTCGCCAACGAATTGAAGGGCACCAGCGCCCTGCACCTGCAACTCGTCCCCCTGGCCTTCGGCACCGACGGGGCCGGCGCCGCATTGGTGGGGCACTTCTAAGTCACGCCCTGGAGCGCCGGGCGCGGACGGCCTGGGCCGCCGCGCGGATGCGCACCATGCGCGCCGCGCGTTCCGGGGACATGGGAGCGCAGCGCGAGCAATGCGCCACCAGCGGCCCCCCGGGCCGCATCCACTGGTTCACCGGCTCCCGGCACACAATGCACCGGACGACTTTCCACCCTTCGGGGATGGCATTCATCTGCAGACACCTCCTGCCGTGGCGGAAGGTGCCGCGGGGAACCCCTACCCTACTCCTGCGCCCATGTCCGTGCCCGCCTGGCCCCTCCCCACCGCCCGCGCCTCCGGCTGTAGGCCCCTAGAAGTGCAGCTCCGGGCCCAGCAGCAGCTGGATGGTGGAGACGTAATGGCCCCCCAAGCCCCCGGCTTCAAAGACGGCGTCCACGCCAATGCCCACCTTGGACTTCGGGAATAGCGCAACGCCAAGGCCGAGCCGGGCCGAGGCCCCCACCCCGGTATAGTTTAAGGCCTGCGCCGTGGTGTTGAGGCCGTGCAACTTCGCCACACTTAGGCCGACGCCCAGGCGCATGCGTCCCGCCGCCACGGCCGAGGGAAAGAATGGGCCCAAGAGCACGTCCAGGTGGGGCTCCCAGGTGGTGCTGTAAATCCGGGTGGGGGGCACGCCCGTCACCCCGGGCGCGTAGCTGCCCCACAGGACGCTGGCCCCCAGGCTGAGGCCGAAGCCGGGCCGAAGCCACAGGTCGACGGCCAGGTCGAGCTCCGGCTGGACAGTGGCGTAGCCCGCGCCACATCCGTCCAAGACGACGTAATACGTGTCGAAGTAGCCGCAGAAGTAGCCGCTGCTGACGAAGGCCACACCGCCCGAGGCCCGCAGTGTCACCATCGGCCTTTTGTCGCTGGGCAGGACCACCGACTGCTGCCGTGCTGCGGCCGGGACGTCGGCCGGGGCCGCCGCACCGGTGGCGGGGGCCTCCTGCGCACGGGCCTCCCGCCCGGCGAGGAGCGCCAAGGCGGCCACCACGGCCGTCGCTGTCAGGCGCACCCGGCGCGGCAGGCTCACTCGCCAGGCACCCGGGCCGTTGCACCCGGCGACGGGGCAGTCGCAGGGGCGGCTGACGGCCACCGCGCCCCGAGGCCTAGAAGAAATTCAACTCGGGGCCGATGAGCAGCTGCACGGTGGAGACGTAGTTGCTGCCAATCCAACCCGCCTCGAAGATGGCGTCGATGCCGATGCCCACCTTGGACTTCGGCAGAAAGCTGGCGCCAAAGCCTAGCCGGAACGCCCCGCCGACGCCGTTGAAGACGTAAGGTTGGACCCCGGCCGGCGGGATGCCGTTGTTGACGTTGGCGATGTAGAGCCCGAAGCCCAGCCGCACGCGGCCCTTCACCTGGTCGCTGTAGGGCGGAGCCATCAGGAAGTCGAGGTGCGGCTCCCAGATGGTGGAGTACGTCGTGGCCAGGTTGGCGGTGTTGTAATAGGGCGTGTACGTCCCCCACATGACGTTGGCGCCGAGGGTGACGCCCAGCGACGGCTTAATCCAGACGTCGAGGTCGACGTTGACGTCGGGGAAGGCCGTCGAGTAACCCGCCCCGCACGAGTAAACCGGGTAGTAATAGTAGTAGTAGCCGCAGTAGTACCCGGCGCCGATGAAGGAGACACCACCGGAGGCGCGGAAGGTGTAGCTCATCTTGTCCTGCATCGGAGGCGGCTGGTAGTAGACGGGCTGCGGCGGCGGGTAGTACTGGGGCGGCGGAGGCGGGGGTGGCGGGTAGTACTGCGGCGGAGGTGGGGGGGCGGCGCTGGCGTGTTCGGGTAGTACTGCGCGAATGCCGGCCCCGCGAATAGCAGTGCGCCAGCGACGAGAACTGCTCCCGCTGCAATCTTCATTGCGTTCACCCCTCCTCGACTTGAGCTCCCGGCACCGGCCCCCGGGGCAACCACCCTGCCTCGCGGTTTACCCCGAAGACACCGCGCTGCAACAGTTACATTTCATACAGGAAGTGAAAACCAGCGCTAACTCAACAGTCTTGCCCCAAGGCTGGCAGACGGCCCACCGCCTGGACATATTCAACCAGCAAGCAACGCCTTGACACATGCCGGGAGGCAGCACGCCATGAATGACCAGGAACAAGCGGCCGTCGCCACCATCGCCCTCTTGGCGGCCGCGGCCGATGGGACCCAGTCCGCCCAGGAGAAGGCGCAGCTGCAGACCCTCGTCTCGGGCGGCGCACCCGTCGACTTCGAGGCCATGCGTCAGCAGCTGGCCTCCGGACAACTGCCGCTGGCCAAAATCGCCCAGCAACTCTCGACGGATGCCGGCCGTCACCGCGCATACGAGGCGGCGCTTTTGGTGTGCAACGCGGACGGCCCGGCCAACGCGGCCGAGCAGAAGTTCCTTTCGGAGCTCCAGTCGGCGCTCGGTCTCTCCGCCTCTGCGCTCCAGCCCCTCCATCAGGGCGCCCGGGCGCTGGCCGCCGCCGCCGCCCCCGGCCCGGCCCCTCTCAGCCCGACGGCCGGCGCTTCGCTGGACGACAGCATCCTCAGCCAGGCGAAGCTGACGGGAGCGCTGGAGATTCTGCCCGACCGGCTGGCCAGCCTCGCCATCCTCCCCCTGCAGCTGCGGCTGGTGTACCAGGTGGGCCAGGCCTACGGCCAGACGCTTGACGCCAACCAGGTGAAGGACCTCGCCGGGACGCTGGGCATCGGCGCCGCCGCACAGCTGGTGGAGGGCGTCATCCGCAAGGTGCTGGGCGGGCTGGTCTCCGGTGCTCTCGGGGGGATGCTGGGCGGGGCCACCGGCCTGGCCGCCGGAGCGGCGGTTTCCTTCGCCTCCACCTACGCCCTGGGCCACGTCGCCAAGCAGTACTACGCGCAAGGCCGGAAGCTGAGCGCGGACGACTTGCGTGCCCTCTTCGCGCGCTTCCAGGACGAGGCGAAGGGGCTGCTGCCGAAGGTCCAGGGGCAGATTCAGAGCCTGGCCACCACCCTCAACGTACAGGACGTGGTGAAGCAACTGGGCCTCGGGCCCCGCTGAAGCCGAACACCCCGGCCCTTCCCCCCCCAGCTTCTGTTTAGCCGAGCGAGCGCATGACTTCGTCCAGCGCCGTGCGCGGTGGGCGGACCGCGTCCCCTGGAAGCGTGGCCAGCGGCGTCTCCACCATTCCCAAGCGGTCGAGGAAGGTGGGGGCCGCGGGGTCCACGTAGAGGACGCCCGTCAGCACCTCTCCCGCACCTGCGCCTCGAGAATGCGCTGTACGGCCTGCAGCTTCTGTCGCGGGTCGTAGCCCTCCTCCACCTTGCGCAGCTGCAGCCGCGAGCCGTCGTGCATGCTTCACCGACGGTGGTGCCGGCGTCGTACTCGACCGCGATGTCCTCGTAGACCGGCATGAACGACAGCTCGTGGATCGGCTCGTCGTGGTCCTTCATGTACGCGTACGACTTGGTCGACCCCTCGTGGTCGTTGAAGGTCACGCAGGGCGAGATGACGTCGAGCACCGCCGTCCCGCGGTGCGACCGGGCCGCCTTGAGCATGGCCGACAGCTGCCTCTTGTCCCCCGAGAAGCTGCGCCCGACGAACGTGGCACCCGAACTCGATGGCGAGCAGGCAGGTGTCGATGGCCGGGAACTCATTCACCACGCCCGTCTTCAGCGTCGAGCCGACGTCGGCCGTGGCGCTGAACTGGCCCTTGGTGAGGCCGTACACCCCGTTGTCCTCGATGACGTAGACCAGCGGCAGGTTGCGCCGGACCAGGTGGACGAACTGGCCGATGCCAATGGACGCGGTGTCCCCGTCGCCCGAGACACCGAGCGCGATGAGCGTGCGGTTGGCGAGCAGCGCGCCGGTGGCCACCGAGGGCATGCGACCGTGCACCGCGTTGAAGCCGTGCGCTCGGCTCATGAAGTAGGCCGGGCTCTTCGACGAGCACCCGATGCCGGACAGCTTCGCCACCCGCTCCGGCTGGATGCCCAGCTCGTACATCGCCTCGAGCATGCGCTCGCTGATCGCGTTGTGGCCGCAGCCCGCGCACAGCGTCGTCTTGCCGCCCTTGTAGTCCGCCTGGGTGAGGCCCAATCGATTCGTCTTGCGTCCGCCATGGTCAGCGTCCCTCCCGGGCGACAATCTTCGTCGGTCACGCTGCGCGCGTCGAGCGGCAGCCCGGGGATGTGGGCCACCGACCGCAGCCGCGGCACCAGCTCTCCCGGCAGGTCCAGCTTGAGCAGGCGCCGCCAGCTGCCCGTCCCGGTTCTGCTCCACCACGTACACCCGTGGGTGCCGCTCGACGAACGCCTGCGACCTCCGGCGGAACGGGTAGGCGCGGACCCGCAGATAGTCGAGTCTCAGTCCCTTCTCCTTCGCAGCTGGTCGCGTGCCTCCACCAGCGCGTGGTGGCTCGACCCGTAGGCGATGATGCCCACCTCGGCCCCGCTCCCCCTGCAGCACCGGCGCAGGAAGCGCCGTTCGGGCGTTCTCCATCTTCCGCTCCAGCCGGGCCAGGTTGTCCTCCCAGTCGTCCGGACGCTCGGAGTACTGGGCCTTCTCGTTGTGGCCGGTGCCACGGGCGAAGTAGGCGGCCGCTGGATGATCGGTGCCGGGCAGCGTCCGGTAGCCGATCCCGTCCCCGTCCACGTCCCGGTACCGCTCGAAGCCCGCCCAGCCGGTCGAGGTCCTCCTTCGAGAGCACCTTGCCGCGGTGCGATGGGCCGGTCCGGGTAGCGGAACGGCTCGGCCATCCAGTTGTTCATCCCGATGTCCAGGTCCGACAGGACGAACACCGGCGTCTGGAACTGCTCGGCGTACTCGAAGGCCTCCCAGCCGAACTGGAAGCACTCCTCCACCGTGGCCGGGAAGCAGCAACAGGTGCCGGGTGTCGCCGTGGGACAGAAAGGCCGTGGACAGCACGTCGCCCTGCGAGGTGCGCGTGGGGAGTCCCGTCGACGGACCGACGCGCTGGACGTCCCAGATGACGGCCGGCACCTCGGCGAAGTAGCCGAGCCCGGCGAACTCACTCATCAGCGAGATGCCCGGGCCGGCCGTGGCCGTCATGGCGCGAGCCCCGGCCCACCCCGCTCCCATCACCATCCCAATCGCCGCCAGCTCGTCCTCCGCCTGCACGATGGCGAAGGTAGCCTTGCCGTCCGGCCCGATGCGGTACCGCCGCATGTAGCAGATGAGCGACTCGACCAGCGACGACGAGGGTGTGATGGGGTACCAGGTGACCACCGTCACACCGCCGAACATGGCCCCCAGGGCCGCGGCGGAGTTGCCGTCGATGATGATCTTTCCCGCGTCGCATCCATCCGCCGGACGACGAAGGGGTCCGTCTTCTTGAGGTGCGCCTTGGCGAACTCGAAGCCAGCGCGCGCCGCGGCCAGGTTAAGCTCGAGCGCCTTGGCCTTCTTGGCGAAGTGCTTGCCGATGGCCCGCTCCACTTCGGCCATCTCCAGCTCCAGAAGCTGCGCCACCACGCCCACGTAGGCCATGTTGCGCAGCAGCTTCTTCGTCTTGGCGTCACTGCTGATGGGGTGCACCACCTTGTCGAACGGCACCGGGTAGAAGGCGACGTCCGAGCGCACCGAGGAAAGCGGCAAGCGGCTCGTCGTAGACCACCGCCGAACCGGGCCGCAGGCTCACCACGTCCTCTTTGGCGGACTCGGCATTCATCGCCACCAGCACGTCGATCTCCTTCTTCCGGCCAACCCACCCGTCCTTGCTGGCCCGGATGGTGTACCAGGTGGGCAGTCCCGCGATGTTCGACGGAAAGAGATTCTTTCCCGACACCGGCACGCCCATCTGGAAGATGGTCCGGAGCAGCACCATGTTCGCGCTCTGCGAACCGGAGCCATTCACAGTCGCCACCTGGAGGCTGACGTCGTTCACCACAGTCGTCATGGTTTTCCTTCCGCCCGCCCTGCAAAGCGTCGCACCAAGGGCGCGACACGGCAACAAAAGTCTTCCCAGCGCTGGAACGCGCAGTGCGCGGTGTGCGCACTGGCAGCGGCAACGGACGAGGCGTGTTCCCTACCGACCGCGCTCACAAAGCATAACCGAGCCCCACCAGCACGTTCTGCTCGCCGAGGAAACCGACCTCGACGAAGGCTTCTAAGTGCGCCGGCAGGCTGAAGCTCGAGCCCACGCTGAGGCGGAAGTGGTACTGGTCTGCGCCGGTGAGGGACTGGCCCGCGGGCGCGAAGAAAGCCGGCCCGCCGAAGACGGCAACGCCGGCGTACGGCAGCCAGAAGCCAAACAGGCGCTTGCCGATGACGGCGGAGAGACGGACGTCCACCGCGGTGAATTGCGGACGGTCACTCGCGTTGGCCTCGTTGTAGGTGGAGGCGCTGGCCACGCCCGCCGTGAAACTCATCGCCAGGTAGGGCGAAGGCCCGGCGCCGTCTAGAATTGTGAAACCGACCGAGGCGCTG
>CAVQDL010000007.1:0-11719 GCA_963711265.1 uncultured delta proteobacterium | reverse complement strand
ACAACCTGGACGTCATCAAGAGCGCGGACTACCTGATTGACTTGGGGCCCGAGGGCGGCGCCGGGGGTGGCCGAGTGCTGGCCACCGGGACGCCGGAGGCGGTGGCGGCCGTCCCGGAGAGCTTCACCGGCCAGTACCTGGCCCGGGTGCTGGGGACACCCTCGCCGACGCGCTCGCGCTCCGCCGCACGCGCCACCGCCTGAAGCCGCCCGGCCCGAACCCTGCCATGCTGCGCGCTGCCATCTACGACATGGACGGCCTGCTCCTCGACTCGGAGCCGTACTGGGTGCAGGCGGAGCTCGACGTGCTGGGGGCGTCGGCGTGCCCCTCACCGAGCAGCTTGCGCGCGAGACGACGGGCATGCGCCTGGACGAGGCGGTGGCGCACTGGTACCGCCGCTTCCCTGGACGCAGCAAAGCCAGGGCGATGTGCTGGCGCGGCTGACGCGGGCCGCCCACCACCTCATCCTCGCGCACGCCGAGGCCAAGCCTGGAGTGACGGAGTCGCTGCAGCTCTTCACCCGGCTGGGCATCCGCCGGGCGCTGGCCTCCTCCTCGCCGTTCAGCCTCATCCGCGCCGTGGTGGAGAAGCTTCGCCTGCAGGGGTACTTCGAGCTCACCGTCTCGGCCGAGTCGGAGGCGCACGGCAAGCCGCACCCGGCGGTGTACCTCACCTGCGCCGAGCGCCTGCAGCTGCGCCCGTCCGAATGCGTGGCGCTGGAGGATTCCGTCAATGGCCTCACCTCGGCCAAGGCGGCCGGCATGCACGTCATCGCCGTCCCGGAAGCCGCCCACCGCACGGACGTGCGCTTCCGGACGGCGGACGTGGTGGTGAATTCGCTGCTGGACGTGGACCAGCCCCTCTTGGAACGCCTCCGCTAGGCTGGGGAGCGAGCGTCCTTCCCAAGAGCCCTTCGCCGCAGCCGCCTTGCAACCGGCGGCCGTTGCGGCTGTCCTGTCGCCCCTCCGGGCCCCCTCCCGCCGCCGAGGTCTTCCATGCACACCGGTGCCCTCCGCCGTCCGCTGCACCGTCTTGCCCGCGCCAGCCAGACGGCCTTCCTCCTCGCCGCCGTGGCGGCCCTGGGCCAGACGCCTAGCCCCATGGCGTCCAGAAGGCCGGGTACTCCGGCCACGGGGCTGGTAGCGCCTCCGCCGAAATCCTCGCCAAGTACGCCCCCCCTGCCCTGCCTCCAAGCTTGAGTGCGCGCATCCAGGCCATGCTGGACGTGCGCTCGCCCGGTGCGGGCTGGTCTCGCCCGACGGCAAGCGCCTGTACTTCAGCTGGAACGTCACCGGGACGCAGCAGGTGTGGCGGCTGGACGGCCCCCAGCGCTTCCCCGTCCAGCTGACGGGAGGCGAGGACCGCACCGACGTGGTGGCCATTGCCCCGGACGGCAGCTTCCTCCTCATCATGCGGGACCGCGGCGGCGAGGAGTACCCGGGGCTGTACTGGCAGTCGCCGGATGGGGGTCCGTTGCATCTCATCCAGCACCTGCCCCGGGTGCAGTCCTTCGCCCAATTCATCTCGGACGACTCGCGCTACGTCTACTTCAAGGCCAACGACATCAAACCGGACTCCTACGCCATCTACCGGTGGGAGAAGCAGAGCGGCACCAAGGAAAAGGTGTTCGACCAGGACGGGCTGTGGGACCTGGCGGACCACCGGCCCGACGGGCGCCTGCTGCTGGTGAAGGAACTCGGCAGCGCGGTGACGGAAGTCTACGAGTGGAATCCAACCACCAAGGCGCTGACGCCCATCATCGGCCAGGGGAGCGCGAGGAGTACGAGGCTGCCTACGGGGCGGCCGAGGGCGAGGTGCTCATCCTCACGCCCAAAATCGGGGAGTACCGGCGGCTCTACCGCTGGCAGGTGGGCGGGACGTTCGAGGCGGTGACGCCGGAACTGCCGCACGATGTGGCGAGCTTCCTCATCGACCAGGCCCGAACCCGCATCCTCTACACCGTCAACGAGGAGGCTTACAGCCGGCTTCATGCGATGGATGCCCACACCTTCCGGACACTCGCCCTGCCGAAGCTGCCGGAGTCCGACCGCGTCTTTGCGCGAGCTTCAGCCCCAACGGCCGCTACGCCACGCTCTCGGTGGACACGGGCACCGCGCCGGTCATGGGCTACGTCGTGGACTGGAAGACACAGGAAGGCCACCCAGTGGCAGCTGC
The DNA here is from genome assembly GCA_963711265.1 of uncultured delta proteobacterium. Taxonomy (GTDB): domain Bacteria; phylum Myxococcota; class Myxococcia; order Myxococcales; family Myxococcaceae; genus JADGRA01. The sequence goes on along the minus strand of CAVQDL010000007.1, from coordinate 9,544 downwards.
CGAGTGCGCCGGAAGTGGACCTGTCGCGCTTCGTCCGGGCGAAGCTGGAGACGTACCCGGCGCGCGACGGGACGCGCATTCCGATGCTCGTCCGCCGGCCCCTCGGCTGCGCCGAGCCGTGCCCCGTGGTGGTGGCCTTTCACGGCGGCCCGGAAGGGCAGTCGGTGCCGGGCTTCAACGTCCGTGCGCAGCTCTTCGTCGACGCGGGCTTCGTCTACGTCGAGCCCAACGTGCGTGGCAGCGACGGCTACGGGAAGACTTGGTTTCACGCCGACGACGGGCCGAAGCGGCTCAATATTATTACCGACATCGAAGACTGTTCTCGCTACATCCGGAAGGCCTGGCCGTCTTCCGTCAGGCGCCCAAGGTGGGCGTCTTCGGGGGCAGCTACGGGGGCTACTTTCGCTCATCGGGATGACCATGTTCGCCGGCGCCTACGACGCCGGTGTGGATATTGTGGGCATCTCGAACCTCCTCACTTTCCTCGACGACACCGCGCCCTACCGCCGGGCGCTGCGGGTGAACGAGTACGGGGACCCGGAGAAGGACAAGGAGGCTCTCGTCGAGCTGTCCCCCCTCACCTACATCGACCGCGTCTCGGCGCCGCTCCTCATCATCGCCGGCGCCAATGACCCGCGCGTGCCGGTGGGGGAAGCAGTGCAGATGCACGACGCGCTGGACGCCCGCGGCATCAAGAGTCCACTCATCATCTTCCCGGACGAGGGCCACGGCGCCGCCAAGCGCGCCAACCAGGTGGTGCAGTTCGGCGCCTCCATCGAATTCTTCGAAGCGACGCTGAAGCCCGCCGCTAATCAGCCGCGCGCTGACGTCAGGAGGCCGTCGCGGGACTGGCCGCGGGCGCCGGGGTGACGTCCTCCGCGCCGTGCATCATCCGGGTCAACGTCCCTGACAGGGTCAGCGAGCACCAGCCCCGAGGCGGCGGTGCCGAGGACGATCATCCCGAACATCGTCTGGTCGCCGACGCGCTCGGCGGCCCCGCCCGCATTCCGGCCAGCTTGTTGGCGGTGGCGTTGGAGAGGAACCACACCCCCATCAGCGCCGAGGCGAACCTCGTCGGCGCGAGCTTCGTCACCATCGAGAGCCCCACCGGCGGAGAGCGCCAGCTCCCCCACGTGTGGAACAAGTAGGCACCTACCACCCACAGAGCGCGGCCTTCCCTCCGCCGCGCTCTGCCTGGGCGCCGCGATACATGAGCACGAAGCCGACCGACACGACGACAGTCCCAGTGCCATCTTGGTAGGCGTGCGCGGCTCCTTGCCGCGCGCGCCGAGCCGTGTCCACAGCATGGCGAACAACGGCGCGAAGCCGACGATGAAGATCGAGTTGACCGACTGGAACCAGGTGGTGGGGACGGTCGAGGCTGAAGAGGCCGCGGTCCACCTTGGTGTCGGTGTACAGATTCATCAGCCCGCCGGCCTGCTCGAAGGCGGCCCAGAAGAAGACGACGAACAGCACGAGGACGAAGATGACCAGGACGCGGTCCCGCTCCTCCTTCTTCAGTTTCCCGAAGAAGGTCAGGTAGACGAAGAAGCCGAACATGGTGCCGAGGATGGCGGTGAGAAGCACGTAGTCCCAGTTGACACGGCCGGCGAGCGGGCCCCAGATGGCCAGCCAAGCGAGGGCGGCCAACACCGCCAGGGCGATGGCCACCACCCGGAGGAAGTGCTTCACCTCCTGGGCCGACGGCTTCTGCTTCAGCGTGCCAATGCCCGGAAGCAGCTTTCCCTTCAGCGCCAGGAAGGTGGCGACGCCGATGGCCATGCCCACCCCGGACAGGGCGAAGCCGAAGGACCAGTCGACGTTCTCCGCCACCCCGCCCGCAATCAACGGCCCGAGCAGGCCGCCGAGGTTGATGCCCATGTAGAAGATGGTGAAGGCGCTGTCGCGCCGCCGGTCGCCTGGCGCGTACAGCTGCCCCACCATGGTGGAGATGTTGGCCTTGAAGAAACCGTTCCCGATGATGAGGACGAGGAGCCCGACGTACAGCGTCGGGACGGACTTCAGCGCGCAGAGGAATTGCCCGCACATCATCAGCGTGCCGCCGAGCACCACCGACAGCCGCTGGCCGAAGAAGCGGTCGGCGATGTAGCCCCCCAGCACCGGCGTCAGGTAGACCAGGCCGGTGTACGTCCCGTACAGGCTGAGGGCCTGGCCGCGCGACCAGCCCAGTCCCCGGCTCGCGTCCACCAGGTACAGCACCAGGAAGGCGCGCATCCCGTAGTACTGGAACCGCTCGAAGGCCTCGGTGAAGAAGAGGAGGTACAACCCGCGGGGGTGTCCCTTCGCAGCAGGCGCAGAAGCGGCGGCGGTGGCAGTCGTCATGCGGCCCCTCATCCCCGGGCGGCGCCGCCGGAAGAGCGGGCCGAAGCGGCCCCGTCGTACCAGAAGCCAGGGGGTCTCTGGGGGGAAAGGACGGCGGCATTCCGCCAACGCCCGCGCTGGCGTCAGGGGTGCACGCGCGTTATGGGCAGGCGAGAGACAACCCCGTGGCCATCGCCCTTCACAGCCTGGACTTGGAAGCGGACGTCCGCCGCCTCAAGCAGGAACTGAACGCAGTCATCCTCGCCCACTACTACCAGGAGAGCGAGGTGCAGGACGTCGCGGACTTCGTCGGCGACAGCCTGGCACTGGCGCAGGAGGCGGCCAAGACGGACGCCGACACCATCGTCTTCTGCGGCGTCCACTTCATGGCCGAGACGGCCAAAATTCTAAACCCGAAGAAGCTGGTGCTGCTGCCGGACCTCAAGGCCGGCTGCAGCCTGTCGGACCGCTGCCCGCCGGCCGCCTTTCGCGCCTTCGTCGACCAGCACCCGGGCGCCTTCGTCGTGACGTACGTCAACAGTTCGGCGGCGGTGAAGGCGATGAGCGACGTCATCTGCACCTCCTCCAACGCCGCGCGGATTGTCGCCCGCGCGCCCGCCGACCGGCCCATCCTCTTCGCCCCCGACCAGCACCTCGGGCGGTGGGTGGCCAAGCAGACTGGGCGCGAGCTGGTGCTCTGGCCGGGCAGCTGCATGGTGCATGAGATTTTCAGCGAGAAGCGCCTGGTGCAGCTGAAGGCCCAGCACCCGGAGGCCGAGGTGGTGGCACACCCGGAATGCGAGGCAGCGGTGCTTCAGCACGCGGACTACGTCGGCAGCACCCGCGGCATCCTCGAGCACGTGCTGGCGAGTCCCCGCCGCACCTTCATCGTCGCCACCGAGGTGGGCATCCTCCACCAGATGCAGAAGCACGCGCCGGACAAGACGTACCTCCCCGCGCCCCCGGACAACGGCTGCGCCTGCAACGAGTGCCCGCACATGAAGCTGAATACGCTGGAGAAACTGGCCCTCTGCATGCGCCGGCGCACCCCGGAGCTCACCATGCCAGGGCCGCTGCTGGAGGCCGCCCGGGCGCCGCTGGACCGGATGCTGGAATGGTCCCGGTAAGCTTGCCCCTCGCCGCGAGTCCCGTGGTAATGGCTTAGCGGAACGCCCGTGGCCACCCGCTTCTTTTCCCTGCCGTCGCATCTCCTCGTCCTGCCGCCGCGCCTGCTTCCGGCGGAGTCCATCTATGAGCCGGAGCTGCCGGCCGTCGTCGGCGCCGTGGACCGCGCCATCAGTGGGGCGGAGTTTCGCGACCAGCGCCTACCGGACCGGGTGGAGTTGCTGCTGGCGGAGGCCGAGCGTTTCGCCGCCCCGTCCGCCGACACCAGCTACTCCATCATCCTCGCCCGGCCACCCGGGGACTTGCCGGCGCTGCTGCGGACGGCGGACCAGCTGGAGACGATGGCCCTGGACACCGACGGAGAGCGGGCCCTGGTGTGGAAGTGCGAGTCGTGCGGCACGCGCTACGCCGTCCCGGTGGCGCTGGCGCGCGACGTCTCCATCCACTGCGAGCGCTGCGGCCAGCCGGTGCAGCTGCTGCGCGTGCGCTCGCTTGGCGAGTCGTCGTTGATGGACCCCCACCACAGCGCGGTGAATGTCGCGCGGCGGGCCCTGGCTGCCTTTTTCCGCGAGTCGATGGCCCGGGGCTGGCCCGTCCTCGCCAGCCGCAACCGCAGTTGAGCGGTGCTCGCGTTGGCCGGGCGGCGTACGCGCTGGCCCTGTTCTTCGGCGTCCTGCCGCTGTGGGCGGCGCGCCAGCTGCCGATGGTGGACCTCCCGCAGCATCTGGCCCTCATCTCCGCCCTGCACCGGCTGACGGACCCCACCACCCTCTACCCGTCGGTGTTCGCGGCCCGGGGAGAGCTGACGCCGTACCTCGGCTACTACCACCTGGTGTCACTCCTCAACTGGCTGCTGCCGCTCGAGCTCGCCAACCGCTGCTTCCTCACCGCGGTGGTGGCTGGGCTGCCGCTCAGTCTGGCCTTCCTGCTGCGCACGCTCGGGCGACCGCGCTGGCCCAGCCTTCTGGCGCTGCCTTTTTCGTACGGGGACAGCTTCGGCTGGGGCTTCATCAATTACCTGGCCTCGCTGCCGCTGGCGCTTTTGGCCTGTGGCTGCTTCGTCCGGACACTGGAGGCGGGGCCCCGGCGCCGCGCCTGGGCGCTGGCCCACGCCGTCGTGCTGGTGCTGGCGCTTCTCATGCACGTGCAGGCCTTCTTCTTTTTGGCCCTGGCCCTGCCCTGGCTTCTCCTCACCACCCCGGTGCCGGGGGGCCTGCGCCAGCGGGGCTGGGCCCTGCTCAGCGTCCTCCCGGCGGTGTCGCTGTTCGCGGTCTGGGGGGCCGGGCGCCTGTTAGCCCCGGCGGAGGTCGCCGAGGGGGCGCCGTGGAAGGCGTGGGGGCCTCTCTTCTCGCAGAGAAACCTGGCCTTCAAGCCCTTCGCGCAAAACCTCGGCGAGTTGCCCCAAGTCCTCGCCAACCAGCTGCGCGACGCCTCCGACCGCTGGGCCCTGTACGCGGTGTGCCTTCTCTGGGTGGCGGCCACGCTGGCCGTGCTGCTGGGGGCAAGGGGGACGGTGCGTGAACGGGGGGTGGCCCGGCTGCGCCTTTGGGGCCTGGGCCTTCTGGCGCTGCTTCTGTACTTCCTCCTCCCCTTCGACATCCGCGGGGCCATCTACTACCTCAACACGCGCTACGCGCACCTGGCGGCGGCCCTGCTTGCCGCCAGCGTCCCGCCATTGGGGCGCACGCTGCGGCCCGTCTTCCTGGGGTTGTCCGCGGCCGCGGCGCTGGTGCTGGCCGTTCCGCTGTGGGGGGCCTTCCGGGCCTTCGACGTGGAAGCCGCGCCCCTGCTGCGCTTCGCGGCGCTGACGCCGCCCCGGGCCACCGTCATGGGCCTCATCTTCAACACCGCCTCGCGCGTGCTGACGCACCCGGTATTCCTGCACGCCGCGGCCGTCCCGGCGCGTCTTTCGGGCGGCATCACCAACTTCAGCTTCGCCCTCACCCCGCACTCCCCGCTGCGCTACCGCGGCGCGCCGCCCCCCAGCTTCCCGTCGGAATGGCGGCCGGACGGCTTTCGCTGGCAGGGCATGGGCGAGGCCTACAGCCACTTCCTCGTCCGGGGGGTGCCCCCGGAGCGTCTCTTCGGCGCCCACCTGGGGCCGGACGTCCACGTCGTCGCCCAGCAGGACGGCATGGCCTGGCTGGAACGGGGGCCGGGGCCACTGTCGCCACGGAGTGCACTGCCATGACGTCGCCCTCCCTTTCCCACCTGCTGCGCACCCAAAGCGCCCCGCCTGTGGGGCAGGACGGCCAGGCCTGGGCCCTGGCCCGCGCCGTGCTGCACGGGCAGACGGACGCCCAGGCGGCCGAGGCGCTGCCGGAGCCGCTGCTGCTGGCCCTGTTGGACGCCTGCGTCGAGGAGCGGCTGGCCGCCCCGGTGGAGGCATTGTCGGCCAGCCGGGCCAAGGGCGTGGCCAAGGCCGCGCGGCGTGCCCAGTACCGCCTTCGTTCCGCCGGCGTGGCCACCCAGCGTCCCGCCGTGCCGGCCCCGCCGCCGGCGCCGAAGGAGGAGGCGGCGGCGGAGTTGCCGTGCCTGCTGTCGCCGCCGGACGGCGCAGGCGACAGCCTGTTGGTGGTGGTGCGCCCGGTGAAGGGCGGCCTCGCCCTGCATGAATTGGTGCTGTCCGACGAGATGGGACTTCTGGAGCACCGCGAATTTGAAAGCAGCCGAAGCGGCTACCGGCGCAGCCTGAGGGAGGCACGCGCCCAGCCGCTGCGGGAAGTTTCTCTGGCCGAGGCCCGGACGCTGCTGGCCGAGGCCTACCGCTGCAACCTGGCCACGCGCTCGCCGCTGCCCCGCGGCGCAGAGGACATGCTGCGCCGGCTGTCGGTGGAGCCGGCCGCCTCTCCGCTGCCGCCCCTGCCCGTGCCCGAGGAGGGCGACGCCGTCCTCGCCCTCCAGGCCGCCGCCCTGCATGAGGAGGTGGAGTTGCGCGGCTTTTTGCCACCGGAGTCCGAATTGAAGCTGTTGGCCGCCCGGGTGCAGGAAGTGCAGTCCAGCCCGCTGGCCTTGTCGGAGGTGCAGCGGGCCGAGCAGATTCAGGAAAAGGCGCACGCCATGGCGGAGGCCTTCTTCACCCCCGAGCGCTCGCAGCTGTACGGCCGGCGCCTGTGGGCCCTGGCCGACGTCTTCGACCGAACCCACCGCGGCCCGAAGGCGGTCGTGGCGCGCGCCGAGGCGCGGCGCCTCTTCCACCGGGCCCCGGGGCTGTTCTCGCGCTTCGCCGAGGCGCTCTACACGAAGCTTCTGCCGAAGTCGGCCCTCCCCGGGGCGGAGACCCCAGGCGCCGCGGCGCCGGCCGCCCCGGCCCCCGGCGAGCGCCGCAGCAAGGGCGGCCTCATCCTTCCGTAAGCCTCGGGAGCCGGAGGCCGCTGTTTCGAGGCCAGCATCGCACTCATCCACGCCCGCGGAGTCGTCGCTTACGCGACGCCTCCAGCGGCTAGCCCCCCCATCCACGCATGAACCTTACGGTCCGTCGCCCTGGTGCAGTACAGCCCATCGCTTCGTCGCGCGACCCGCGACGGGTGGCCAAGACGCTTTGTGTTTACGTCGCGAACCGCAGCCGTAAACGCGCATCAACGAATTCGTTTACAGGTCGTCGTCAAGAGACTTAACCCGTGCGGATGGCCGCCATCCGGAACAGGCTTCTCGACAACGCGGAGAGTCGGCCGGGGCCGATGCCTGCGCCTGGCGCAGGATCCGGAGCGGGGGTCACCGGCTGCGCTACCCAATAGTGACGTCGTAACCCCTAATATGGCCCTCTTGAGGTTGTCGGTTCCCACACCGGGCACGCAGCCGGCGCTAGGAAGGGGCGCCGCGGGCGCGCCGTCGGACGCGCGCGCGCCAGAGGATGCCGAAGGCCAGCGAAGGCGCGGACACCGCAACCACCGAGACCAGTGCGTCGCTGAGGCCTGCCAGCCGGGGTACGTTCCAGGTCACGACCTCCGCGAGCGTCAGCGCCGCGTCGGCCCCCACCGCCGCGACGACGACGCGGGACAGCCGGTCGCTCCACCGCGCACCGAGCCAGAAGAGTGCGCCGGCGAGCGCGACGTCGAATGCCACCCAGCCCCACTGAACCCACGGCGCCGGGAAGTGCCGAGGGTCGGCCAGCGCCAGGAGCGCGGTCCAGGGGACGAGCAAGGCGGCGAGCACACGGACGACGATGGTGGGCCCGCGGAGCAGCGTCCGTAAACCAAACCGCAGAACGTGGCCTCGGGCGAAGGCCTCCAGGACGTCGCGCACCGTGGACACCGAACTCTGGCCGGGCGGGTAGACCAGGTGCATCGGACGCCAGCGGGTCGGCCGCAGCCGGGCCTTGAACGCCCGGAGCCCCTCGAAGTCGAAGAGCACCGAGCCCGCGGAGCGAGCCAGCCGCAGCGCCGGCACCACCTGCCCCGCGAGAGGCGAAAGCCCCAGGGTCACCATCGGCGAGCCCGGGCCCTCCCCCTCAGCCTCGGCATAGCGCATCGCGCGTCGACCAATAGCTCGATGGTGCCGTTGGGGGCCTCCGGGGCGCGGATGAGGTTCTGTAGCAACCACCCGGGACGGTCGAAGATCGGCGCGGCGGTGAGAAACGCGACCAGCCTGCCGTCCCGTTCGGCGAGGTGGACCCGGTGCTCCTCGAGCAGGGTGAGGGGGTCGACCTGGACCAGGAAGCCCATCGGCGCCATCTCATGCCGGCGCACCACACCGCCACCAGTGCCTCCAGCGCGCGACGGAGCGGGGCCTCGCTGGCGGCTCGGCTTCGCGGCATATGCGGTCCGGACGGTGACGCCTTTCGCCCAGGGCACGGCGGAGCTGTTCGCGTAGGCCAGAGCTCCCGCGGAGCGCGGCGGGCCACAGGTCGGCGTCCCACTCCGGTTGCTCGCCAATCAGCAGCGACGGCCAGGACACCGCTTCCACCATCCGCTGCTCAACCCCGAACAAGGCCAGCCGACGTCCGGCGGCGGAGGCATCGCGGCGAAAGTGCTCCGCGACCTCGCCAATCCGCTCGGGAGTGGTCAGGGGCGAGCCGGCCGCCACCCAGGCACGCCCGGTGTCGACGTAGGCGACGCAGGCGTCCGCGTCGGCGAACCAGTAGCGGAATCCAGGCTCCAGCACCTGGAAGGAGGTCGCGTTCCAGCCGTGGCGGCGAAGGACCGCGAGGACCTGACGGCGCTCGGCGTCGAGCTTCACCCGGGCCGGTTTGCAGCAGCTGCCCTCCCCAGCGCAAGTGGCGCACCTCGGCCACAATCCAGGGAAGAACGACCCGGGGTTGTTCGAGGCAGGGCCCGGGTAAGGGGCGCGCCGCACAGGAGAATGGCGGGATGGAACACCTCGCAGTCTTGGTGCTCGCGGAACCCGATTTTGATCGAATCGAACGCCGCCCAACGTGCCGATTAGACTCAGCTCATCAGACATCAAGGTCCTGCCCGGCCGGGACATCACGGATTAGGCGCTTCACCTCTGCGTGACCGTGGGCTCGAAAGTGTCGTTCCTCATGAAGTTGGCGCCGTAGGTGACGGGGATTTGCGGTTTCTGCTCTTTCGCGAGGGCGCCTGCGAACGCGCAGGGAGGTGTTGCGCGTCACCGCGTTCTGGCGGCGTTGCAGCCGGAAGAGCGGCGGCGCGTCCAATTCCCGCTCCTCGCGTTCGCCCCGAGAGCGTCCGCGCTCGCAGCGACCCGCCGGCACTCACACGGCATGAATTGGCAAGGCGAAGGGTGTTTCGAGATGTCGTTCACGGCAGCCAGGCTCGAGAGCGACTGCCACTGGTCGCGGTGTAGCTGCAGCCGCCGGCAGGAGGACAATCCTTGGTGGGGTAGTGCCGAGAGCGAACACACGGCTGCTTGACGGAATCGACGAAATCGAACTCAGCACGATTGCCCTTGAGCGGCGTCGAAACAAAATGCCTCACCTCAATAGAGCCGAGGCCGCCTCCGCGGGCCAGACGAGCACGCAGGACTGCCCAATCGGCGCAGTCCCAGGATGAGCAGGAGCACTGGTGCCCCGGTTCAGAACCAGCCTCGTTCGTGGCGACCACGCCATCGGATGGCTTCCTACCCGATGGTTTGCCCGAGCCGCCATAGCCCGCGACGCCAGGCATAGCGGCAGACT
>CAVQDL010000006.1:0-73563 GCA_963711265.1 uncultured delta proteobacterium | reverse complement strand
TGTGGGCCGTCTCCTGGTACTCGGCCGCGGGCTGGCTGTCGTGGACGATGCCGGCCCCCGCCTGCAGCCGCAGCGTCGAGCCACTCAGCGCCACGCTGCGGATGGAGATGGCCAGGTCCATGTCCCCGTCGAAGCCGACGTAGCCGGCGGCACCGGCGTAGGGCCCGCGAGAGCAGGGTTCCAGCTCATCAATGATTTGAAGCGCTCGGACTTTGGGCGCCCCGCTCACCGTCCCGGCGGGAAAGCTGGCGGCTAGCACGTCGAAGGCGTCCCGGTGGGGGAGGAGTTGGCCGGACACCTGAGACACCAGGTGCATGACGTGGCTGTACCGCTCGATGACCTCCCGTTCCTCGACGCGGACGCTGCCGGGTCGGCTGACGCGCCCCACGTCATTGCGGCCCAGGTCGACCAGCATGACGTGCTCGGCCCGTTCCTTCGGGTCGGCGCGCAGCTCCGCTTCCAGCTGCGCGTCGGCTTCGGGCGTCGCTCCCCGCGGCCGCGTCCCGGCAATGGGGCGCACCGTCACCGTCTCGCCCTGCAGCCGGACGAGGAGTTCCGGGTGAGGCTCCCGCCAGGGCCCGCTCGCCGAAGCGGAGGAAAAACAGGTAGGGGGTGGGGGACACGGTGCGCAGGGCCCGGTACAGGTGGAAGGGCGGCCCCTGGTACTCGGCGGTGAGGCGGCGCGACAGCACCACCTGCATGCAGTCGCCCGCGGCGATGTACTCGCGCGCCCGGACCACGGCCGCCTCGAAGTCGGCGCGCTCCCAGCCGTCCTCCAGCTTCCCCAGCGGGGCGAAGGTGGTCTGCGGCGGAAGCGGCCGCTGCAGGGCCTCCGCCAGCACGTCGGCCTCTTCCAGCGCGGCGCGGTAGGCGGCCTCGACGCTGGCGAAGGCCGGCACCCGGACGGAGGCCCACACGCGGAGTCGGTGCGCGAAATTGTCGAAGACGGCCACCCGCTGCGCCAGCATCCATTCGCCTTCGGGGAAGAGGGGGTCCGGGCCATGCTGTTGAGGGACGCGCGGTTCAAACCAGCGCACCGCGCCCGCGCCCAGGTAACCCACCAGCCCCCCGACGAAGGGGGCGCACCCTCCGGCCGAGCGAAGCGCGTCCGGCCGAGCAGCCGGCGGAGGGCCGCCAATGGGTCGCGCTCCTCGGTGGTGGTGTGTTGGCTCCCTTCCTCCACCGTCACCTGTGGACCCCTCTGGCGGATGAGCGCCACCGGGGAGTCGCCGAGGAAGGAAAAACGGCCCCAGCGCTCACCCCCCTGCACCGACTCCAGAAGGAAGGCGTGGCTGGGCTTCGGCAGCTTGAGGAAGGCCGAGACGGGCGTCTCGGTGTCGCCTGGCAACTCACGCCAGACGGGAACCAAGTCTCCCTGGCCCGCCAGGCGCTCGAAGGTGGCCAGACTCATCCGGTGGTCGCTCAGCGAGGGCACGCCCGAGGACCTTTAGCAGTGACGCCTCGATTTTCCGAGGGCAGGGCTGGCGCCGTTCCGGGCCCCGTCGGCGCGCCCCGGAAGGACCGCGCGGGGGTCGGGCGTGAGTGCCGGAACGGCCGGTCCCCGGAGAGGCTACGGGGTGTAGTTGTATTGCACGCCGCCGCGGGACGCCGCAAAGCAGGTGCTGCTGCCGTCCTGACACATGACGACGTACGTCTCGCGCTTGTTACACCCCTCGATGCCGATGGTGTATTCGGCGCGCGTCACCCCGGACGTCGCCCACCGCCCTTCCACCGCGGGCTGGATGAGTCCTCCGACAGCACGGAAGGCACGGCGGTCGGGCAGTTGAGGTCGAACTGCCCGCGCGCCAACGCCGTCTGCACGGCGACGGGCTCCTTGCTCTTGAGGAAGCTGCTCTGGCTGGCGCAAGCGGCCGCCCCGAGTGCTGCTAGGCACAGCAACGTCATCCTTGGCTTCAGCATGCGTGTCCCCTCCGCAGACGGCAAATACCGGATTTGTCGGCGGCACACCACCGGTCGCCTGTAGCCCCCAAGACGCGGCATTCCAGCATTCGGGGATGAACATTCTTCCATTCCTTGCTTGACACCTCGGGGCAGCGTTGCCTTTGTGCAGCCGCCGACGCGGCGAGACCTCCTCGTCGACGGTCGCTCGGGAAGGGGCACAGCGCATGCAACGGCGCGTGGGACAGGCCGCGGGAGCACTATCTCTCTTGGCCGCCGTGCTGGCTCTGGGGCCTGCCTCGGCCCAGCAGGTGACGGGAGTGCCGGGGCGCCGAGCGCCACCATCACGTTGCGACGGCAAGCAGTTGCCTCCGCCGCCGCCGAAGTTCGGGGGGGTCATCAAGGAAAGCTACAGGACTCCAAGCCGTGGTGGCCGCCGCGCGTGGTTCCGCCCAAGGGGGCGCCCAACGTGCTGCTCATCATGACGGATGACCAGGGCTATGGCGTCAGTGGCGCCTTTGGCGGAGTCATCCCGACGCCCGCATTCGACCGGGTCGCGAAGGCGGGGCTGCGCTACACCGAGTTTAACTCCACCGCGCTGTGTTCCCCCACCCGCGCGGCGCTGATCACGGGACGCAACCACCATTCGGTGGGCTTCGGCGTCATCACCGAATTGTCGACGGGGTACCCGGGTTACGACTCCATCATCGGGCCCGACAACGCGACCGTCGGCCGCATCCTGAGCGACAACGGTTATGCCACGTCGTGGTTTGGCAAGAACCACAACACGCCCGGGTTCCAATACGGCGTGTCGGGGCCCTTCGACCAGTGGCCGTCGGGGATGGGCTTTCAGTATTTTTACGGTTTCATGGGCGGCGAGAGCGACCAGTGGACGCCCTACCTCTTTCGCGACCACACGCAGATTTATCCGTGGGTCGGGAAGCCCGGGTACAACCTCATCACCGACATGGCGGACGAGGCCATCCGGTACATGAACGACCTCAACGCCTCAGCGCCCGACAAGCCCTTCTTCGTCTACTACGTACCGGGCGGAAGCCACGCGCCGCACCAGCCGACGAAGGAATGGATTGAGAAGTTCAAGGGCAAGTTCGACATGGGCTGGAACGTCCTGCGGGAGCAGATTTTCGCCAACCAGAAGCGGCTCGGCGTTGTGCCTGCGAACGCTCAGCTAACCGAGTGGCCGGAACAACTGGCGAAGTGGGACACCCTGTCGGCCAACGAAAAGAAGCTCTTCGCTCGCCAGGCAGAGGTGTTCGCCGCCTATACCGCCTACACCGACTACGAGATTGGCCGCGTCATCCAGGCGGTCCAGGACATGGGCAAGCTCGACAACACGCTCATCATCTACATCGTCGGTGACAACGGCACGAGTCCCGAGGGCTCCACGCTCGGCACGCCCAATGTCTTCACTGCCTACAACGGCGTTCTGGATGTTCCGGTCGAAGCCCAGCTGAAGTACTACGACAGTTGGGGCTCGCCGGTGACGTACCCACACATGGCGGTCGCCTGGTCGTGGGCGTTCGACACGCCATTCAAATGGACGAAGCAGGTGGCATCCCACTTCGGTGGGACGCGCCAGGGGCTGGCCATTAGCTGGCCGGCCCGCATCAAGGACGCGGGCGGCATCCGCCGGCAGTTTCACCACATGATTGACATCGTGCCGACCCTTCTCGAGGTGACCGGCATCAAGGCCCCGCAACTGGTGGACGGCATCAAGCAGAAGCCCATCGAAGGCGTGAGCATGGCCTACACGTTTGACACGGCGAAGGCCGATGCGCCCTCACCGCACAAGGTCCAGTATTTCGAGATGGCAGGCAATCGCGGCATCTACAGCGACGGCTGGTACGCCAACACCACGCCGCCAGTTCCACCTTGGATGCTGGGCGCCGCGATGCCCGACCTCAGTGCCTACAAGTGGGAACTCTACCACCTGACCGAGGACTACTCTCAGGCGAACGACCTCGCGGAAAAAATGCCGGCGAAGCTCAAGGAACTTCAGGCGCTCTTCATCAAGGAAGCGACCAAATACAACGTCCTTCCCCTCGACAACCAAGGGTTTGCTCGGGCCATCACACCTCGGCCGAGTTCGACCGCTGGCAAGACGGTATTCACTTACACCGGTGAGACCGTCGGCATCCCCGACGGCAACGCTCCCGACATCCTCAACAAGTCCTTCAAGATTACGGCCGAGGTCGAAGTGCCCGAGGGAGGTGGTGATGGGATGATTGTCACCGAGGGCGGACGCTTCGGCGGATATGGGCTGTACATCCTCAAGGGCAGACCGGTCTTCACCTACAACCTGGTGATGCTCATTACCGCCCGATGGGCACCGCCGGAGGACCAGCCGGCGCTCACCGCTGGGAAGCACACCATTGTCTTCGACTTCAAGTACGACGGCCCCGGGATTGCGAAGAGCGGGACCGGTGTGCTGCGGGTGGACGGCAAGGACGTGCGAACGCTGACCATTCCCAAGACGGTGCCCTTCATCCTCCCGCCCTGCGAGACGTTCGACGTCGGGGTGGACACGCGCTCGGGCGTCAACGACCTCGACTACCAGGTGCCCTTTCGCTTCAACGGCAAAATCCAGAAGGTCACCTTCAACCTGGGGCCCTCGCAGCTGACGCCTCCGGACGAAAAGCAGGTAGAAGCAGCGAAGGCGAAGGCAAAGGACTAGCGGGCAGGGTGGGGCCGCATCCCGGACGGGCGTCCCTCTTCGTTTGGTCGGGCGGGCCGGAGAGGCATTGGACACGACAAGGAGTGCAAGGTGAGAAAATCCATCACGGTGACCGTCTCCGTTTCAGCCTTGAAAACCATCGTTGCCGTCGTGTCGGTGTCGGCCTTGGTGGTGGCGGCAGCCTGCAGTGGCCAAGGCATGCTGCAGGACTACGCGGCCGACCAGGTCATCAAGAAGTTCCAAGGTGCCACCTGCGAGCAGCTCAAGGCGCAGAAGCTGCAGCCGCCCTCCGACAAGGAAAAGGCAGCCGTTGCCTTCTTGAAAAGCGATGACCAGGCCAGGAAACTCTTCATCGACAAGATTGCAGCACCCGTCCTCAACAAGATGTTTGAATGCGGGATGATTCCGTAGTCGTCCTCCTGGCTGGTTGGAGCTTCTGGTGAGTGCGTCCCATCCCCTCAACCGCCGGAGCGTGGTGGCCTTCTCGGCTCTCGTCGAGACGGGTGCCTCGCTCGGCCTGCTTGCACTTCCGGCGCTGGTGGTTGAATTGCTCCTCGGTACGAAACCCTCTCCGGCCGCGGTCCCCGTCGTCCGGGTCGCCGGCATTCTGATGCTGGCCCTGGGGGTGGCGGCCTGGCCGGCCCGGCCGCCTGCGCCCAGCGCGTCGGCCTTCCGCGGTCTGCTCCTCTACAACGCGCTGTTCGCGGCGTACTTCGCCTTTCTCGGCGCCGTGCGGCACGTCGGTGGCCCCCTGCTGTGGCCGGCGGTGGTCGTCCACGCGGCCATCACGCTGCTGCTTCTGTGGACGTCGCGCATGAAAGCCCGGGGCGGCACCACCACCGGCTAGAGCGCCCGCGCCCCAGGCGGTCCCCGTGGCCAATTCCTTGCCGCCTCCCCGGGCTCGACTACCGTGGGCCCAAGAATGGGTGCGGGCGCGGGGTGCGAGCGAGGCGGCCTGGGCCGCAGGCAACGGCGGCGCGAAGGGGGGCCAGGGTGAACGCGACCTCCGTCGCCCTGGTGGTCTTTGGCTGCATCCTGGCTGGTGCGCTGCTGGGTGCCATCCTTCGCTCGACGCTGCCCGCCCATCACCTGAGCGAGGAGTCCAAGGACGTCGTCAAGGTCGCGACGGGACTCATCGCGACGTTGGTGGCGCTGGTCCTCGGGTTGCTCATCGCCTCGGCCAAGACTTCGTTCGACACCAGGTCGCAGGAAATCACCGACGGCGCGGCGAAGGTGGTGCTGCTCGACCGGGAACTGCGGCGCCTGGGCCCGGCCGCCGACCCGGCCCGCGCCGTGCTCCGCCAAGGGATTGCCACTCGGCTTGCTCAGAAGTGGGACGAGGGACGCCTTCGGTCACTGGGAGACGACCCTGGGGTGCCCTCCATCGAGGACGTCGAGGCGAAGCTGCGGGACCTCGTGCCTGCCAACGACAGCCAGCGCTGGCTTCAGGGTCGCGCGCTGGCCATCGCCGCCGAGCTGGCGCAGACGCGCTGGCTGCTGGCAGAACAAGCGGGAAGCGCCATCGCCGTGCCGTTTGTCGTCATCGTCGTTTTCTGGCTCTTCTTCATCTTCACCAGTCTCGGTATGTTCGCCCCGCGCAACCTGACGGCCTACGTGGCCATCGTCCTGTGCGCCGTGTCGGTGTCGGCGGCCGTCCTGCTGGTCCTTGAGCTGGACCGTCCCTTCCAGGGCCTCATCACCATCTCCAAGGAGCCTCTGCGCGTCGCCCTCAAGCACCTGGAGGAGGGCCGCTGAAAGGTTGACCGGCCTCCCCGGGCCGGGCCAAGCCCTCGGGCACGGGCGCCTTCGCGGCGGCGTCTGGGGCGCGTCCCTCTGCGCAGCGCGGCGGAATTCCGGGTAGGGTGCGCGCGTGGGAGGGACGGAACCCCGCAGCTCCGACAGGCGATGATTATTCTTTTGGAACCCGACAGCGGCGAGGAGGTGCTCGCCGCGGTCGTCAAGCACGCAGCCAAGTACCCCGGAATCCAGACGCGACGGCACGTCATCCGTGGGACCGAGCACACCGTCTCCGAGGTCTACTTGCTCGGTGACACCAAGAGCATCCCCACCGACGGCTTCGAGCAGATTCCCGGCGTGCGCCGGGTGGTCCGAGTGGCCGCGAAATACCGCATCATCGGCCGCCACGGTGTGCCGGCGGAGCCGGTTGGCTTCGAGTACAACGGCGTCCGCTTCGACGAGCGTCAGGTGCTGCTGTTTGCCGGGTTGTGCGCCGTCGACACGCTGCAAAACGTCGAGGCCATGTGCCGGGCGCTGCAGGTGGCGGGCATTCGCACCACCCGCATGGGCGTCTACAAGCCCCGCACCAGCCCGTACGACTTCCAGGGCCTGGGGGCGACTTGCCTCCCGTGGGTGTTCGAGTTGGCCGGCAAGTACGGCATTCGCGTCATCGCCATGGAAGTGACCGACCCGCGCCACCTGGACGAGATTGGCCGGGCCCTCGAGCAGGCCGGCAGACCCACCGGCGTCATGCTCCAGGTGGGCACGCGCAACGCACAGAATTTCGAGTTGCTGAAGCGTCTCGGCCAGCAGCAGGAGTTTCCGGTGCTGTACAAACGCGGGATGGGCATCAGCCTCGAGGAGTCGCTGAATGCCTGTGAGTACATCGCCAGCGAGGGGAACCCGCGCATCGTCTTCTGCCTGCGCGGGGTGAAGACGCACCTCGGCGACCCCCACCGCAACCTGGTGGACTTCGCCCACGTCCCGGTCGTCCGCCGGCTGACGCGTCTTCCCGTCTGCGTCGACCCGTCTCATGCCACCGGTAGGCTGGACCTGGACCCGGAAGGCATCCCGGAGATTTTTCACGCCATCGGGCAGGGCATCATCAGCGGTGCGGCCATGGTCCTCGTCGACTTTCACCCCGACCCCAAGGCCGCCCTCTGCGACGGGCCGCAGGCCCTGACGCTGGAGCAACTGCCCATCCTGGTCGAGTACACCCGGCGGGTGCGCGGGGCATACGAAGACGCCCGCCAGCTCTTCGTGGGACTGGCGCCGCAGGCGCGCACGGCCTGACTGCGGACAGCGGCCGCGCGCAAGCACCCGTCGCCGTCAATTCAGCTCGACGCGGTCCCCGATGCGGACTCTTCCCGAGGTCGCGACCCCGGAGTACACCCCAGCACAAGGGAAACGGCCCAGGTGGCCGACTTGCACCCTGTTGAGCGCGACCCGTGTCTTGAAAACGTCCGGCAACGCCATCTGCACTGGTGCCACCAGACCGTCCTGGCGGGGGGACTCGACAAGCGCTTGCGGTGCAGTTGAGTCAACACTCTGCCGGTGTCCTGGTCGATGAGCGCGTCGCCATGCGCGCCTCTCAGAAGCTTCTCGCGGTTCGTCAGGTGCGGACAGGTGCGTCAGGTCGGGACCATGGCAGGTCCCGGCCAGCCTGGGTGCCTCGCTTGGCTCAAGCGACGGAAGTCCTCGAAAGCGCGACGGGCGGCAGGGGCCGCTAGGGCATCTTACCGAGGAACTTCTTGAAGTCGTCGACGGAGAAGGCTCGGAGCGTCTGGGTGCGGACATTGCCCAGCGACCCGAGCTTCAGGCCGACGGCCATGTACGCCTCCTCCGAGCCCTCGGCGACTAGCACCATGTCGTGCTGCCCCAGGGTGTAGTGGACGCTCTTGACGGTGAGCCCTGCCTTTTCGGCCATCGTCTTGAAGACGTTGAAGCGTTCGGGTGACTCCTTCACGTTCCGGATGCCTTGGTCCGTGAAGTTCACGAGGGTGATGAATGTTGCCATGGCTGCTCTCCTCCCCGAAGGGGGCGACTGCTACCCTGGCGGTCGCTCAACCGGGCGCGCGGGAAGGAAGACCGCCAGCCCTCACCGGCGCGGGGTCGCACGCTAGCACCTTGCATGCGGGCGCCAGCGGTGCCCGCGCAAGTTGTCTTGCCCGCGGCAAGGGCTGCGGGGCCCGCACTCCGGGTGCGTCCGACTCGAGAGCGGCCGGCTGTCCATTCAAGGCGCAAGAGGGTCGGCTGGCCCATGCCCAATCGCCCGGAACGCCTTGTCCATGACGGTGGCGTCTCCGACCAACCCGAGCGTCGCGGTCGCCCGGCATTTCGCGGCCATTCGCGCAATGTCCTGGGTATTCACCGCCTCGAGCAGCTCGGGGAAATGGTCGACCAGGTCCAGGGGAAGGTCGGCAGCACGGACCTCAGCGAGTCGCACACTCAGGGCCCGTGCGCCGTCGCTGTAGGCAACGGTCTGGGAAATCCCAAGGCGCCACTTCATTTCACCGAGTTCCTCATCCGAGGTGCGCAGCGAGCCGAGCTCTTCGAGCTCCTTGCTTGCCATGGCCAACACGCGCGACAGGTTGCGGTCGTCGACAAAAAGCCCAAGCTGGACGTGGCCGAGCCGCCGAGCGATGGGGGTCGATGCGCTCACCGAATAGGCGCCGACGAATCGGCTCCGGGCGAAGCTTTGCATCCGGTGTTGAAGCCGCGTCGCCAAGAGCCGGAGCGCGATGGCATCCGGCGCGGTCTTTGGCTGAACAGCACAGCCCATCAGCACCTCGGTCTGCTTGGCGCCCGGGCGTTCGACGCGGAATGTCCGGAGCGAGCCGATATCCCTAGTGGGTTCGATGAATGGAGCATCTGGCGACGCCGAGGTCCCGTTCCACCGTCCCAGCCACCGCCGGGCAACTGCTTCGGATTCGGGGGCGTCGAGGTCGCTGACCACCACCGCGACTGCACGCGCCGGGCGGTACGCGCGCTCAATCCAGCCGTTGAGGTCGCCCACCGTCAGCCTCCAGTAGTCGGCGACGGTCGGCAGCCGTGGATAGGACGACTCAGCGAAGATGTTCTCGAAAAACACTCGTTGGGCACGAGCGCTGTCCTTCGCCTCGAGCTCGGCCAGCACTGAGAGGTAGTTGCCCCACGCCTTCGGAAGGGGCTCGGCCACCTTGAGGCGGGTGAGCCGTTCAGAGGTCAGCTGGAGTAAGTTTTCCAGGTTCCCGCCGGCGGCCACCCCCACGACCATGGTGGTATCCAACGCCGTGGTGGTTGCGAGCCTGATGCCCCAGTCAGCCGGCAGGTCCGGTGCACGCGTAGTGGCGACGGCCTCAGCGGCATCGGCCGCTCCGAGAGGTGTCGCTGTCGCGTACCCCGACCGGAGCGCCACCGCCACCGACGCCGTGGAGCCTTTCCGGCGAACGAGTGTGAGCTCCAGGCCGCTCTCGAGCACCACGGAGCGCATGGAAATCGCGGGACCGTGGACGTAGGTCCGCAAGGCGGCGGGAGCGAGCTTGATGGGAGTGTCATCGGAAGGGGCGAAGGCGTGCGGACTGCCTCCGACCTCCCTGCCCGGTGGGCTCCAGTCGTCGGGCTTCAGAAACACCACCCGTGCCCGTCCGGGGTTGAGCCAGTCCCAGGCCAGCGTTTTCAGCTGCTCGGTGTCGACTTTGAGCAAGGCCGGAAGCTCTCGGCGGTAGGTGAGGGGATTGCCGGTCAGATGAACAAGCCGGGCGCGCTGGATGAGGCGGGCCTGCAGGGAGTCGACCGTCCGGGCCAAGTCCACCACCGCACTCGCCCGAACGCGGCTCATCCACGTGTTTGAAAAGCCACCGTTCGGCAAGTGACGAACGACGTCGAGCACGTGTCCCGCACTTCTCTTGGGGTCCAAGCCCGTTCGGAGGACCACCGTCAAAATCAGCGTCGTTCCGACCTTCTCCTGCTTGAGGCTGGCGTCGAGGGCGACGATGTCATCCTCAAGCGCTTTGTACTCAGCCGTAACCACCAAGGCTCGGGCCAAGAAACTCTCGGCGTAGGCATCTGCCCCAAAGCCCGGCGGCAAGGCCCAGCCGATGTACAGCCGAGGGCTGTCTGACGGGGCTTTCACCCAGTGGATGCCGGTATCCGGGGGCGGGTCGGGCGGCCGTGCCGACGACGCCTCCAACCGACGGGCGGGTGGCACTGCACCCCCGGCGGGGGCTCCTGACAAGTGAGCCGGCAACGCCGCGCCAAGAAGGTGGTCGATTTCGGCGGGGTCAAAGTCCCCGGAGACGACCAGGGTGTAGTTGCGCGGTTGGTAGCACTGGCGCGCAAAGTCCTGGGCGTCGGCGAGCGTGAGCGACCATAGGGTGGCCAGGCTTCCAGCCGTGGACCGGGCATAGGGGTGGCCGACGGGGTAAAGCGCGGCGTGCAGCGTCTCGAGCGCCGCTGTCACCATCCCGTTTTCGTCGCGCTGGAGCACTTCATTCCGGACCACCTGGCGCTCGGCCTCGAAAACCGCGTCCTCGATGGCCGCGAGCGGCTGCTCCAAGCGGGCTCCCTCCAGACGCAGCAGGGCGCCCAGGGCCTCGCGGGGCCCGAGTTCGAAATAGAGCGTCAAGTCGTGCTCGGTGAAGGCATTCTGAGTTCCGGCTCCAGCGAGGCCCAAGAGCGTGGACAGTTGCGTCACGCCATTCGGTCTCGCTCGGAACGTGAGGTGCTCCACGAGGTGCGCAAGACCGTCCTTGCCCGCTGGGTCCTGAGCCGAGCCGCAATCGACGACGGTCGCCACACCCACCACCGGCTGGGCGTGGTCGATTTCCAGGACAATTCGCATCCCGGAGGGCAAGTTGAGAATCTTCACCGGTAGCTCGGGGGCATGAAACACCACGTCGCCCGGAGTCGGGACGTCCGCCGCCGCGGGCCGAGCGCTCACAGCCGCCAGAACCGCCCAAGCCAGCGGGAGGCGAATCGGCCTCCAGCGCAGCCCATGCCGAGTTGGGCGCCGGTGCGGCCAGCAGGATGACCACGCGGGCGTCTTGTGATTCGCCATCGCGACAACCGCGACGCGTCGGTGGGTTTTCACAGGCGCTTCCCCCCTCAGCCTGGCGTCGATGACCGCTCACCGGGCCCGGCGCCGTCAAGGGGCGTCGAGTCACTGTGGAGGACGCGCGGTGCCGAGGGCTAGTGGTGGTGCTTGTCGAGGTCCGCCAGGGGAATGGCCGGATTGAGAAAGTGTGCAAACTTCTCCGTCAGGTACTTCTTGGCCTGACCGCGGAACAGCATCCCGGGGTCCGAGGCTTCCCCGCCCACCTGGGTGTCGGTGACGCGCAGGGTTGCGACGAGGTGCATGCCCAGCACCTTCCCGTTCAGCTGGGCTTCGTCGCCATTCCACGTCGACTGGATGCCGTGGCGGCTCCAGTAGCTGGTCAGCTTCTCGATGCGCGCCCGCGCCTCGGCGCGGGGCAGTGCATGCGACACGTGGAACTCCATTGTCTTTGCCAAGGGCTCCCCCTTCTTCGTTGGACGTCCGTTTACGCCCGGAGCCGCTTGCGTGGCATCCGAAAACTGCTCGCATCGAGGCCGCCCCAGGTTTTCATGTACGGGGCGAGGTCCACCTTCTCTGCCGTGCGTTCGGAGCTCATCGGTCGAACTTTGCCGAGGACGGGACGGTCCTGGAAGGGCCGGTCGTGCAGCCCCAGCACCCACATGAAGTTCCCGACACTCACCGCGTCCCGGCCGTCCAAGGCGAAGCGGTCGTTGAGCAAGGCCATGCGGTCCAGCGCCTCCTGGGGCGTCGCTGCCCACTCGAGGATTTTCTTCCCCCACAGCATGCGCAGGTAGCCGTGAATGCGGCCCTCCGCGCGCAGCTGCCGCTGGGCCGCGTTCCACAGGGCATCCTGCGTCTCGCTCCGCTCGAGCTGCTCGCGGCTGTAGAGGTGCGCCCGCTTGTCCTGGGCGTGCGCGGCCAGCGTGGCTTGTGCCCACGGCGGAAGCGACGTCACCCGCAGCTGCTGGGCCAGCGGCGTGTAGAGGCAGTAGTTGAAGCCGAGCTCGCGGCGCACCAGCAATTCCTCGAGGAAGGTGGCGACGCCGGGGTGCTCGGGCCCCAGTGCCTCCAGGGCGGCGTGGGCGACTTCTCCCGCGTAGAGGAGGCCGAAGTGCAGGGCGGCTGACAACCCGGAGTTGTGGGCGCCGGAAGGTTCATTCCGCGCGCTGTCGAACTGCGGCAGGCCCTCGGCGATGAAGCGGCGCAGCTGCGTGAGCGCCTGCGCCCGGCCGCCCGGACGGGCCGTCACCGGGGGGACAGAATGGTCGATGGAGAACCGCTCGAGTTGCAGCCGAAGCTTCTCCGGCGCCTCGGCCGGCGCAAAGCCGGGGTCGATGCGCGCGGCCGCAGCGGCGTGCGCCGGCGCCGGCCCCTGGGGAAGCAGCGGGAGGTAGTGCGGCCACAGCTTCTTCAGCTTGGGGCGCAGGGCGTAGGCCGCCACTTGCGCCGCCGGAATGAGGCGGGCCGGAACGACGCAGGCCGCGTCCATGGCGAACAGCGGCACGTCCAGCACCCGCGCGGCCGCCGCCAGGTGCCGTGGGACGACGAAGGTGGGGTGCCAGTCCGAGACGACGGCCGCGGCGCGCGTGGCCAGCTGCTTGAGGCGCGGGTGGTGTTCCGCCGGGCTTGGCGGCAGTTCCAGCCAGTAGGGGACGCCCGCTGCGCGCAGGGCGTTTCCGAATTCTGCCAGCCCGTCCAGGACGAAGGCATGCAGCCGGTCGGAGGCGTGCGGGTAGTCCGGCCGCAGCGCGTGGTAGCACACCACCGGCTTGCCCAGGTGGTTGCCGAGGGCAATGGCGGCCTGCAGCGCGTGGTTGAACGCAACGCGGTGGGTGACTTGGCACCAGTACAGGACGTAGTGGCCGGACGACGAAGGCTCCCCGGGACGGATGACGTGGACGCGCGCCGCGTCCACGCCCAGCTCGCTCCAGGAGAAACCCGCCGCCACGCCGACCCTTCTAACCCCGGGGGCCACCTGTCTGCCGCAGCGGCCCTGCGCCGGCGCTTTGGGGCCGGGGGCCCGCGGTGCGCGTTGCCCCGGAAGCGGGGCCCCCCGTGGGCCAGGCCAGGGAAGTTTGCCCCCCGGCCATCGCGGGGGGTAGAGGGAGGGTCCATGGCCTTCCCCATCCACCGGCCCCGCCGGCTGCGCCGCACCGAGACGCTGCGGCGCATGGTGCGCGAAACCACCCTGCAGCCCTCCGACTTCATCTACCCGCTCTTCGTGAAGGAGGGCCGGGGCGAGCGCGTGCCCATTGCCTCGATGCCGGGCGTCTTCAACTTCAGCGTGGACACCGCCGTGGAGGAGGCGAAGACGGCGCGCGACCTGGGCATCCCGGCGCTCATCCTCTTCGGCATCCCCGCCCGGAAGGACGCGCAAGGCAGCGAAGCCTACGCCCAGGACGGCATTGTCCAGCGGGCGCTGCGGACCCTGAAGGATGCCGTTCCGGACATGCAACTCATCGCGGACGTGTGTCTGTGCGAGTACACGGACCACGGCCACTGCGGCGTGGTGGCCCATGGCGAGGTCCAGAACGACGCCACGCTGCCGCTGCTCGGGCGCATGGCGGTGAGTTGCGCACAGGCGGGAGCCGACATCATTGCCCCCTCGGACATGATGGATGGCCGAGTGGGTGCCATCCGTAGCGCCCTGCGGGATGCCCAGCTGGACACCCCCATTCTGGCCTACGCCGCCAAGTACGCCTCTGGCTTCTACGGGCCGTTTCGCGAGGCGGCGCAGAGCACACCGCAGTTCGGCGACCGGCGGGGCTACCAGATGGACCCGGGCAACGTCCGCGAGGCGCTGAAGGAAGTGGCGCTCGACCTCGAGGAGGGTGCCGACATGGTGATGGTGAAGCCGGCCCTGGCCTACCTGGATGTCATCGCCAAGGTGAAGGAACGGGTGAACGTCCCGGTGGCCGCCTACAACGTGTCCGGGGAGTACGCCATGGTGAAGGCGGCGGCCCGGAATGGCTGGGTGGATGGAGACCGGCTGATTCTGGAAATCCTGACGTCCATCAAGCGGGCCGGGGCCGACCTCATCCTCAGCTACCACGCGCTGGAGGCGGCGAGGCTGTTGGACACCTGACGAGCGCTGTGGCCCCCAGGGCTCCCGGCCAGCCCCATTGGTCCGCCTTGCAGTTGCCCCCGGCTGTGGCGGACACTGCCGTTCCCCAGGTCCCGATGAAGAAGCGGCCGCGCCGCAAGCCGTCCAAACCCCCATCCCCCAGGCGCCGCGCTGCTCCCCGAGAGCCGTCGGTGCTGCACTACAAGGTGGTGGAGCTCTCGACGGTGGACGAGGCGACCCTGGAGGAAACCGTCAACGGCTGGGTACGGCAGGGGTGGACGGTGGAGTCGGTGCACTTCGCGATGCGCGAGTCGAGCAAGCGGCCGGCGATGGCCTTCGTCTTCTTCACCCGTGCCCACCGTGCGGCGCCGGTGGACAGCGTGGCGGCCGAGGCCCGGCTGCACCGCCTGGCGCATGGCCACTCCCCGCCCGCCCTTGGGGTGGAGGCGGCCTGGGAGCGCCTGGCGCAACTGGCCGGGTCCGGTGAGCCCGAGTCGTGAGCACCTGGGGCCCACGGGCGGAAGGACCGCGGCTGCAGCTGGTGCCCAGCCAGGGCTCGCCCGAGTCGCCCTACCCGCGGTGCTCGCGCACCTTGCGCGTCCTGGCCCGGGCGGCGGACGTCGGCGTGGCCTACGGGCTGACGCTGGCGGCTAGCCGCGCGGGGCTGGTGGTGGGGCTGCTGTACCTGCTGCTCGCCGACGGCCTGTTCCGCGGACAGAGCGCCGGCAAGCGCATCTTCGGTATCCGGGCGGTGTTTCTCCCGCTGCGTGCCGGTGCACGCTTTCGCGACAGCACGCTGCGCAATGCGCCGCTGGCCCTGGTGGTGCTCCTGCGCATGATGCCCGAGCCCCTCGGGCTCCGGGCGTTCCTCGGCGGCCTGGTGGTGATTGGCGGGGTGGAGGCGTGGAAGTCGCTGCGCGACCCTCTCGGGCGGCGCTTCGGCGACGTGTGGGCGCAGACGCAGGTGGTGGATGGCAAGGTGGCCTCGGGGACAGCCGACGAGGAGGCGCCGGCCAGCGTGGCAGTGGGGCCGGGGCGTTGGATGAGCCGGACGCGTGACGGGCGCGCCGCTCGCTTTCGGAGGAGGCATCCCGCGTGCGCATCGCGCTGACGTACAACCTGCGGCTCTCGGACTCGGAGGAGGAAGCCGAGTTCGACACCGTGGAGACGGTGAATACCCTGGCTGGCGCCATCGAGCGGCTCGGCCACCGCCTGGAACGGGTGGAGGTGTCGGGCCCCGCATCGCGGATTGTGGCGCGCCTGGAAGCCTACAGCCCGGACCTCATCTTCAACACCGCCGAGGGGCGGCGCGGCCGCTTTCGAGAGGCCTTCTACCCAGCGCTCTTCGATGAGCTGGGCATCCCCTACACCGGGTCCGACGCCTATGCCCTGGCTGTCACGCTGGACAAGCAGTTGACCAAGCTCATGCTGCGCGAGCACGGAGTGCGCACGCCGGGGTGGCAGTACGTCGAGCATCCCGAGGAGCTGAATCCGCGGGCGCTCCGCTTCCCCGTCATCGTCAAGCCCAACTTCGAAGGCTCCTCCAAGGGTATCACCCAAGACTCGGTGGCCGAGACAGTGGAGGAGCTCGAGCAGAAGTGCGCTTTTGCCCTGGAGCGCTACCCGGCCGGCGTCCTGGTCGAGGAGTACATCCCCGGCCGCGACATCACCGTGCCGTACCTGGCCGCGGTGCAGAACGACTTCGGAGGCGTGCTGTCGCCCGTCGAGTACGTCATTGACCCGAAGCTGTCCGGCGCCCGCAAGTACGACATTTACGACTACGCGCTGAAGACGACGCACACCCGGGCGGTGACGGTGAGGGCACCGGCCAAGCTGAGCCCGGCCATGAGCGATGAGTTACGGGAGACGGCCCGAAAGATTTTTCGGGTCTGCGACTGTCACGACCTGGGGCGGCTGGACTTCCGGGTGAGCGATGCGGGTGTGCCGCACTTCTTGGAAATCAACGCGCTGCCCAGCCTCGAGCCGGGGGCCGGCATCTACGTGGCGGCCGAGCTCGAGGGGCTGCACCTGGACCGCGTCATCGACTCCATCATCGAGAGCGCCGCCAAGCGCAACGGCATCAAGGACAGCCCGCGGCGACAGGGAAAGCCGACGCGGAAGTCGGGGCCCCTGCGGATGGGCTTTGCCTACAACGTGAAGCGCATCAAGCCCACCGCCGACGCCCAGCAGGACAGCGAGGCGGAGTACGACGCGCCCTCCACGCTGCAGGCCATCCGCGAGGCCATCGCCTCCTATGGCCACGAGGTGATTGACCTCGAGGCCAACCAGGAGCTGCCCACCGTGCTGGCCGTCACGCCCATCGACGTCGTGTTCAACATCGCCGAGGGGTTCAAGGGGCGAAATCGCGAGAGCCAGGTCCCGGCGCTGCTGGAGCTGCTCGACATCCCCTACACCGGGTCCGACCCGGCCACCCTCTCCATCGCCCTGGACAAGGCGCTGGCCAAGCGCATCGTCCGCCAGCACAACATCAACACGCCCAACTTCCAGCTGATGGTGACGGGCAAGGAGCGGCTCAGCCGGGAATTCACGCGCTTCCCTCTTCTCGCCAAGCCAGTGGCGGAGGGCTCGAGCAAGGGGGTGGTGTCGAGCAGCGTCTGCCACAGCGAGGTCGAGCTGCGCGAAGTGGTGCGGGAATGCGCCGGCAAGTACCAGCAGCCGGTGCTGGTGGAGGAGTACATCTCGGGGCGGGAATTCACCGTCGGGCTTCTTGGTGAACGCCGGCCGAAGGTGCTCCCGCCGATGGAGATTGTGTTTCTCGACGAGACGGAGAAGACGCCCGTCTACAGCTTCCAGCACAAGCTCGAGTGGAACGACCGCATCCGTTACGACGTCCCGGCCCGGCTCGAGCCCAACCTCCTGGAGAAGCTGCGCACCGCGGCGCGGGCGGCCTTCATGGCGCTGGGCTGCCGGGACGTGGCCCGAATCGACTTCCGCATGGATGAGCGGGGCAAGGTGTACTTCATCGAATGCAACCCGCTCCCCGGCCTGACGCCCGGCTGGAGTGACCTGGTCCTCATTGCCCAGGGCGCGGGCATGGACTACCGCACCCTGATTGGGGAGATTCTCTCCGGCGCGATTCGCCGCTACAAGGAGCGCGAGCAGCGCAGGGCGGCAGACCGCGAGGCGCCAACGGTGAGCAACGGCAACGGCCATGGGAGCGCCCAAGCGGTGCTAGGCCTCGAGCCGAGCGCGGAGTCGCGCGAAGGGAAAGGCTAGCGGACGCTCATGCCCGTCGTCTCCCGGCCACGTCGCCGCCCCGCAGCGCGTCCTGGCGCCCCACGGGGGAAACGCGGCCGCTACCACCACGGCGACTTGCGGCGCGCCCTCCTGGATGCGGCGCTGGCCGTTCTCACCGAAGCGGATGCCCGGGCCCTCACCCTGCGCGAGGTGGCCAGGCGCGCCGGGGTCACCCACGCTGCGCCCTATCGGCACTTCACGGACAAGGAGGCCCTCCTGGCGGCGGTGGCGGAGGAGGGGTTTCGCACCCTCACCGAGGTGATGCGGGAGGAGATGGAGCGGGCGGGCTCGGACGAGGTGGAGCGTCTGGAAGCCCTCGGCGTAGGCTACGTGCGCTTCGCCCTCGCCCACCCGGCGCACTTCGAGGTGATGTTCGGGCCGGAGCTGCCCTGGAGGGAGGAGCCGTGCGCACTGCAGGACGCCGCTGACAACACCTTCGGCCTGCTGTTGGCCTCGGTGCAGGCGGGCCAGGCGGCAGGAAAGCTGCGGGGGGACCAGCCGCTGCCTTTCGCGCTCTTGTGCTGGTGCACCGTCCATGGCCTGGCCACACTGCTCGTGCACGGGAACTTCAAGCACGTCGAGGACCAGCTGCCAGCGTCCCCCGAGGCACTGGCCCGGCAGATGACGCGCGATCTCACCCGCGGCATACGCACGAGCGGCTAAGCTTCCCCGTGGCAATGCATGAAGCTCCTTCCGAGCCGCGTGTCCGTGCGCGGGCGCTGGACCTTCCCCTGGGCCGCTTTCGCCCGGGGCGGCACAACGCCATCACCGACGTGGAAGGGGTGCTGGTGGGCCATGCCACCATCATCCGGGGGGAGGGGAGGCTGCGCCCCGGACAGGGCCCGGTGCGCACTGGCGTGACGGCCATCCTGCCGAGCCACGGCAACATCTTCATGGAGCGGCTGCACGGCGGGAGTTTCGTCCTCAACGGCGCCGGCGAGGTGTCCGGCCTGACGCAGGTGATGGAGTGGGGACTTCTGGAAACCCCCATCCTGCTCACCAACACCATGTCGGTGGGCGCTGTGTCCGACGCCGTGGCGCGCACCATGGTGGAGCGCTACCCCGGCATTGGAGACGAGCACGACGTCATCATTCCGGTGGTGGGGGAGTGCGACGACAGCTGGCTGAACGACATCGCCGGCGTCCACGTGCACGAGGACCACGTGCGCGCGGCCATCGCTGGAGCCACCTCGGGACCGGTGGCCGAGGGCAGCGTTGGCGGCGGCACGGGGATGATTACCTGCGACTTCAAGGGGGGCATTGGGACCAGCTCGCGCAAGCTACCCGAGTCCCACGGCGGCTACACCTTGGGTGTGCTGGTGATGTCGAACTTCGGGA
This sequence comes from uncultured delta proteobacterium, assembly GCA_963711265.1. Classification (GTDB taxonomy): domain Bacteria; phylum Myxococcota; class Myxococcia; order Myxococcales; family Myxococcaceae; genus JADGRA01. The sequence goes on along the minus strand of CAVQDL010000006.1, from coordinate 54,537 downwards.
AGATGCACAACCTGCGGGTGGGAGGGCTTCCGCTGGGCGAGGTGCTCGAGGAGCGCTTTCACAGCCTGCCGCGGCGGCAGGACAGCTACGGCAGCATCATCGCCGTGGTAGCCACCGACGCGCCGCTGCTTCCCAACCAGATTTCTCGCCTCTGCAAGCGCGTGGGCCTGGGGATTGGCCGGGTGGGCAGCTACGCCGCGCACGGCTCGGGAGAGATTGTGGTGGGCTTCTCCACCGCCAACATCATCCCCCGCCGCACCAAGAAGATGGTCACCAAGGTGAAGCTGCTGCTCGACCAGCGCCTGGACCCCCTGTACGAGGCGGTCATGGAGGCCACCGAGGAGGCCATCCTGAATGCCATGTGCATGGCCGGACCGATGACCGGCATCAACGGCCACACCTGTCCGGCGTTGCCGCTGGATGAGGTGCGCCGCTTCGTGACGCTGTTCCAGCCGGTGCTCCCGCGCCGGCGCCGTCCGGGCGTGCCCAGTTCCCCCGCCGACGGTGAGCGCACCGGCACGGTGACGGTCGCCGAGGCGCTGCCGACCGCCGTTCGCGGCGCCGAGGGCATTCCCTTTCCCACCAAGCCCGTGCCCCCGGACTGAAGGGGAGGCCCCTGTCGGCGCCGGGAAGGGCTCGCCTTGTTGCACCGGCCTCTGCTACAGCAGCCGCCCGCCCCCCTTTCCGGGACGGCCGAACGCGAAGCGAGGACTTACTCGAATGGCACGTAGCCGCAGCAAACATCAGCGTAAGCGGATGAAAATCCGCCAGGCGTGGAAGAAGCGCAGCAACACCAAGAAAGCTGTCGCCAAGGCCGCCGCCGGCAAGCCCTCCGCCGGGAAAGCGCCGGCCGCGTAACAATGTAACGCGACGCGTTATTACGTCTTGACACCTTGCCGCGGCGCGTTATGTTAGGCCTGCGAGGACGGCGCCGGTACCAACCCGTCCAACCCAGGAGTCGACCATGGCGAAGGCAACGGACGTGCAGGGCTTTGTGAAGGGGCAGTTCACCGTGGCGCAGAAGCGCCTGGTGGCCTTCGAGGCCGAGGCGGAGAAAGTCCTCAAGAATCTCATCGCGCGTGGCCAGGACTCGCGCAAGGAACTGGATGCTCTTCTAGAGCGGCTCAGCGCCGCGGAGCTGAAAGTCCTCAACGGCTCGCTTCGAGAGTTGGGCAAGCGGGCGCAGGAGGCCTCCAGCGAGGCCAAGAAGAAGCTGGAGGAGTTCCAAGCGCGCGTCCTGGAAGTGGCCGGTGTCGCCAGCCAGCACCAGGTGCGCGCGCTGAAGGGTCAGCTCAACAAGCTGTCCCGGAGGCTGGACAGCCTTGCTGGCGAGAAGCCCGACGCCCGCGCCTAGGCCCCCCGGCGGGTCATCGCAGACCCGCTTGCCGGGTAGCTTTCGGGCGTTGACCCGCCGGGCACCTTAGACTGAGGCCGACGGCCGGGGTGGGGGCGGTGTCCAAGGCCGTGCCTGCGTACACCCGTCCCCGCGTACACCGGAGTGCCCGATGAGTGAAGCGAAGGAAAAACGCCCGCTTAGTGACGCTGTCGAGCGCATGTGGGCGCAGGCCCTCGTCGCGGTGTCCTCCGTCGAGGAGGAGGCGGCACAACTGGTGCAAAGGCTTCAGGCCGTGGCCGGATGGAGCCAAGAGGAAGTGCGGCGGCAGGTGACGGAGATGTCCGAGCGCCTGGCCAGCCAGCGGCAGATGCTCGAGAAGGGCATTGAAGAAGGGGTACGGCGTGCCGTGTCCCGCCTCCACGTCCCCCGGCGCGACCAGATTCAAAGTCTCCAGGCCCGGCTTGACCGGGTTGCGGCCAGGTTGGACCGACTGGACCAGCGGCGCCCTCCAGGCTGACGGGCTTCCCGAAGAACGTTTCCCCATGCGCCGGCTCCTCTTCCAACTCCACGCGCTCTCCTCGCACTGCGCCGTGCTGCCCCTGCTGGCCGGGGTGCTGGTGCTTGGGGCGGCCCGGGTGGAGGGGGTGGTGGCGCGCAAGCCGGCCGCCCGTCCGCACGTGGAGGTCGCCTCGGAGGCTGCGCCCGACCTGGCGCTCATCGACGGCGTCCTGGCCAGGCGGGCCCCGGAGTTGGGCCTCACCCTGCGCACCCAAGTCGGTCGTGCCATCGCCGAGGAAGCGCGCCGGGCGGGCTATGACCCGCTTCTGGTGCTCGCCCTCATCGACGTGGAGAGCGAGTTCGACGGGGGCGCCGTCAGCGCCCGCGGTGCCCGGGGGCTGATGCAGATTCGGCCGAGCACGTTGCAATTCATCGCCGAGCGCGAGGGCCTGCGGCTGTCTCCGGAAGAGGTCGCCGCTGACCCCGCGCTCTGCGTCCGCCTGGGCATCCGCTACCTGCGCTCGCTGCAGGACCGGTTCGGCGGTGACCTGGAACTGGCGCTCATGGCCTACAACGGCGGGCCAGACCGCATTCGCCAGGCCCTGCGCTCCCGCGACCTGGACGCCTTCCGGTTCTACCCCCGACGCGTCAAGCGACGTTTCGTCCGCTTCCGGACTGGCGAGGGCCTCCTCGGCGACTGGGCGCTGGCCCAGCGCGAGCACTAGAAGCTGGGGCTGCCGCCTTGCGGCCGCTCGCGCGGCGTGGCAATGACAGGGCAGGGGCCTGCCTTGTTCAACCTAGACGAGACTGTTCGGGCACTGGATGCCGCGCGCGAGCAGGTGGCGGCGCTCTTTCAGAGCATCAACGCGCCGCACGTGGCCATCCCCGGCCGCCGGGCAGGTCCGGCCCAGGCCTTCATTGCCTGCTTGCGCAGCACCCAGGGCTTCACCGTTGGCATCTACCTGTGGCTGAGCGAGTCCCATGACTGTGCGGTGTACCTCACCGACCGCGTCGCCCAGACGCCCGAGGACTACCGGGCCCTGCAAACCGACGCCCTGGCCTTCGTCGAGTCGATGGGTTTCATGATGGACAACCTCAACTATCGGGCCCTGCCCTCGGAGCGTCAGACGGAGGTGCTCACGTCGCTGCCCATGTACCGCGGCCGCAGCGTCAGCACACCCACCTCGCCCGGGGAGCGGCCGCAGCTATCCCCGGTGGCGCGGCTGGCCCGCCTCTTCTCGTCCTTCTGAAGATGACTCCTCGCTCGGCGGCACCTCTGGCGCTGTTGGGCGCCGCACTCCTGTGCAGCGGGTGTCAGCACGGGCCGGACGAGAAGACCCAGCGCGCAGCGGAGATTCACAACGACCTGGGGGTGGGTTCCCTCAACCAGGGGGACTTTCAGTCCGCCTACCGAGAATTTGAACAGGCCGTACAAATCGACGACACCCTGCCCGACGCGCACAACGGCCTTGGGCTGGTGCTCCACCTCAACTACCAGAAACTGGCCGAGGCCGAGGTCCAGTACAAACGCGCCCTGGAGCTGCGACCGGCGTTTCCCGAGTGCCACGTCAACCTCGGCAACCTCTACCTGGACGAGGCGCGCTACGATGAGGCGATTGCCCAGTACGAGATTGCGCTCAACGACATGCTGTACCGCACTCCTTACTTCGCCCAGTCGAACCTCGGCTGGGCCCTCTACAAGAAGGGGGAGACCGACCGGGCCATCGAGTCCGTCCGGGCCGCCGTCACCAGCGTCCCCACCTTCTGCCAGGGCTGGCGAACACTGGGGCTCATCTACGACGGCACCGGCCGGACGGAGAAAGCCTGCGACGCCTTCGCTGAGTTTGCGCAGTTCTGCCCGGCGGTGGCCGAGGCGCACCAGCGCCTGGGCGTCTGCCGGGCGAAGCTGGGACGCACCGAGCTCGCACGGGTCAGCTTCGCCGCCTGTGTCGAGCACGCCACGCCGGGGCTCCTCAAGGACGACTGCGTGACCTTCCTCACCCGGCTGGGCGGCCCGCCGCCCCACCCGGCGCCTGCACCGGCGCCCAAGCCGTAGGGCGCCACTCCCCCCAGGGCCAATGGAGGCCTTCATCCGCGAGGCGAACACCCTGCTGGCGATGCTTGCCGAGGAATTCGGGACCTCCCCCGGTGCCTCCAAGGCCAAGCTGCGCTTCATTCTCGGCATCGTCGAGCCGGTGCGGCAGGCAGCCGCCTCGGACACGCTCCCCTTGTGGTCGGCGCGCCCTGTGGCCAGCCTCTGGACGTTTCGCGCCTTGCCGCGCGAGCGGCTGCTCGGCGTCGCGCAGTGGTTTTGCCGGCCGGGCGTTCTCAGGGCTGCCTGATGGAGCGCTTCGTCGAGGAGGCACTCGTCCTCGGGACGGTGGACTACGGCGAGGCCGACCGCCTGGTGACCCTCTTCACCAAGGGGGCTGGGAAGCTGTCAGCCTTCGCGGCCGGAGCCCGGAAGAGTCGCCGCCGCTTCGCCGGGGCGCTCGAACCGTGCACCTGGCTGAAGGCCCAACTGGTGGAACGCCGGGGCACCACCCTGCGGCTGGACGGCGTGGACGTGGTGCGCAGCTTCTCCGGGCTGCGAGGGGACCTCTCCCGCATCGGCCGGGCCCTTTACGTCGTCGAACTCTGCCGGGAGCTGGTCCGGGACCGGGAGCCGCACCCGGAACTGTTCGACGCCACCACCGGCTGGCTCGGGCGCCTGGAGGAGGGACTCGCTGGGCCCACCTCGCTGCTCGCCTTTGAGCTGGAGGCCCTCTCCCTGGCGGGCCTGCAGCCACGCTTCGACGCCTGCTCTCTGTGTGGCGGGCCCCTCGGGAGCGAGCCGCGCTTTGATGCGGCGCATGGCGGCGGCGTGTGCGCCGGCTGCCAGGCCCGGGCCTCGGGCGCGGTGCGGGTGGCGCCGGAGCTCCTCGAGGCCCTGGCCGCCCTGCAGGCGGGGCAGCGCACGCCCCTGGGCCCGTCGGTCCGGGCGCGGGCCCGGGTGCTCCTCAACGCCTTCATCTCCCACCACCTCGGGCGCGAGCTGCGGAGTGTCGAGTTTCTCAAGCAGCTCGGAGTGGATTGAAGCGTCCGCGCGGGCGCCGCCCTCGGGCCGGGGCGTGAGGTGCCATCCTCTTCTTCGGCCAGTGGTCCCGCCTCAGGGGCGAGGGCGCGACGCCTTGCGCCAAGGAGGGGACCAGGGCCCGGCGCATGGCGAGTGACGCCGTCCTCGAGCGCGACGGGCGCACGGGACTTCGGGACTCCTCGCCGGTGAAGTCCCCGCTCGTCGCGACGGCCGAAGCCAGAGCGGAAGGATTCTGGCGCGCAAGGGGAGCGAGCGCGCTCACCACCTCCTCCACCGGAAGGACTGGTACCTTGACCGGTGCCGCCGGCGCTCTCTAAGGTCCGCGCCCCCGATGGCCGCTCTTCTTGGCGGTCCACCAACAGACGTGTACTTCCAGGACCTCATCCTCGCGCTGCAAAAATACTGGGCAGCGCAGGGCTGCGTCCTCGTCCAGGGGTATGACCTCGAGGTGGGGGCGGGAACCATGGCCCCGGCCACCTTTCTCCGGGCGCTTGGCCCCGAGCCCTGGAACGTGGCCTACGTACAGCCCTCGCGCCGGCCGGCCGATGGGCGCTTTGGCGAGAACCCCAACCGCCTCTTCCAGCACCACCAGTTCCAAGTGGTGCTCAAACCGTCGCCCAAGAACGTCCAGGCGCTCTACCTCGACTCGCTGCGCGCCATCGCCATCGACCCGCTGGCCCACGACATCCGATTCGTTGAGGACGACTGGGAGTCTCCCACCCTCGGCGCCTGGGGCCTGGGCTGGGAGGTGTGGTGTGACGGCGAAGAGATTACGCAGTTCACCTACTTCCAGCAGTGTGGCGGCTTCGAGTGCCGGCCGGTGTCCGCCGAGCTGACCTACGGCCTCGAACGCATCTGCAAGTACTTGCAAGGGGTCGACAGCGTCTTCGACCTGGAGTGGGTGCGGGGGGTGCGCTACCGCGAGCTGTTCTACGCCAACGAAGTCGAGATGAGCACGCACGCTTTTCGCGCCTCGGACGCGTTGCTGCTCTTCTCCCTCTTCGACGCCCACGAGAAGGAGTGTCAGCAGTTGCTGCGCCAGGACCTGCCGTTGCCGGCCTATGACCAGGCGCTCAAGTGCAGCCATGTCTTCAACCTGCTGGATGCCCGGGGCGCCATCTCGGTGACCGAGCGCCAGGGCTTCATCAAGCGCGTGCGCGACAATGCACGCAGCTGCGCCGAGGGCTTCCTCCGTGCGCGCGCCCGGCTCGGCTACCCCCTGCTCGCCACCAAGTGGACCGTCGGGGAACAGCCGCCGGCGCTGGAGGGAGCGCCGGCGTCTGACTTCTGGAAGACGGTGTCCTTCGACAAGAAGGCGGAGCCCCCGCGTCGTGGCTGACAGCCTTCTGCTCGAAATCGGTACCGAAGAACTCCCCGCGTCCTTCGTCGTCCCAGCGCTGGAGGAACTGCAGCGCGCGCTTGAGGAGAAGCTCGCGGCATCGCACCTCACCCACGGGGCGGTGCGGCCACTCGGAACACCGCGGCGGCTGGCCGTCCTGGTGGAGGCGGTCGTCCGAAGAAGCCCGGACCTGCGCCGGCAAGTCCTGGGACCGCCGGTGAAGGCAAGCTTCGCCCCGGATGGCTCCGCCACCCGGGCGGCGGAGAAGTTCGCCCAAGGGCACGGGCGGAAGGTGGCGGACCTGCTGCGCGTCCAGACACCCAAGGGCGAATACCTGGCGGTGGACGTGGAAGAGCAGGGGAAGTCCGCCGAGGAGCTGCTGCCCGGGCTCCTCAGCCAGGTGGTGCACGGACTGACGTTCCGCAAGTCCATGCGGTGGGGCGACGTAGAGCAGACCTTCGCCCGTCCGGTGCAGTGGCTGGTGGCGATGTACGGAACGTCCGTGCTGCCCTTCGTCTTCGCTGACGTGCGAAGCGGCCGCGAGACGCGCGGCCACCGCTTCCTCGCGCCGGCCCCCATTGCGCTTCCGCACGCTTCGGACCACGCGGCTGCCCTGGAACGCTCGCACGTGGTGGCCGACGTCTCCATCCGACGTGCACGGCTACACCGGGCCGTCCGCGAGGCGGCCACCCGGGCCGGAGGCGTCCTACGCGAGGATGAGGCCTTGCTCGACGAGGTGACACAGCTGGTGGAGCTGCCCTGCCCAGTGGTGGGCAGCTTCGAGGAGCGGCATCTTCAGTTGCCAGCGGAAGTTCTGGTCCAGGAGATGCGCTCCCACCAGCGCTACTTCTCGGTGGTGGATGGAAGCGGCAAGCTGCTCCCCCGCTTCGTGGCTGTCTCCAACACGCCGGTACGGGACGAGGCGCTGTCCCGCCGCGGCTATGAAAGGGTCCTTGGCGCCCGTCTCACCGATGGCCGCTTCTTCTTCGACCAAGACCGTAAGACGCCCCTGGCGGCGCGCGTGCCGGAGCTGGCGCGCGTGGTGTGGCAGGGACAGCTCGGCAGCTATGGCGAGAAGGTCGAGCGGCTGCGCGCTCTGGCCGGCTGGCTTGGCCGGGAGGCCGGTCTCGAGCGGCTGCTGCCCACCGTCGACCGCGCGGCGCTGTTGGCCAAGGCCGACCTCGTCACCGGCATGGTGGGGGAGTTCCCCGAGTTGCAGGGCGTCATGGGCCGCCAGTACGCGCTGGACAGCGGAGAGGCGCCGGAGGTGGCCCTGGCCATCGCAGAGCACTACTTGCCGCGCGGGCCCGCTGACGCGCTGCCAACCGGCGACGCGGGGGCGTTGGTCGGGCTGGCGGACCGGCTGGACACGCTGGCCGGCCTCTTCGCCCTGCGAAAGCAGCCGACCGCGTCCACCGACCCCTTCGGCCTTCGCCGCGCGTGCCTAGGCGTCATCCGCCTGGTACTCGGCCGCGGGCTGCGCCTGCATCTCGGCCGCACCCTGGACCAGGCGCTCCGGCTTTTGCTGCCGAAACTGCCCAAGGCGGACTTGGCGGCCACCCGGGCGGAACTGCTCGAGTTCTTCCGCGGCCGGCTGAGGGCACTGTGGACCGACAGCGCGCGGCCCGACGTGGTCGAGGCGGTGTTGTCAGCGGGCTTCGATGACCTCCGCGGGGCCGAAGCGCGTGTGCAGGCCCTGGGGGCGCTGGTGAAGACGCCCGAGTTTCTCCCCCTGGCCGAGTCGGTGAAGCGGGCGGTCAACATTGTCGAGAAGCAGGGGAGCGACATCCAGGGCGATGAGGTGAAGGAAGCGCTGCTCGAGCTGCCGGCTGAACGCGCCTTGCACGCGGCGGCCCTCGCGGCGGAGGCCCGCGTCTCGGCCGCCCTCGCCGCGGAGGATGTGCGGGAGGCGCTGGACGCGGCCGCTTCGCTGCGGGGCCCGGTGGCGGCCTTCTTCGAGACGGTGCGGGTGATGGCCGACGACAAGGCGGTTCGCGAGAACCGGGTACGCCTGCTGCGGCGGGTGGCCCGGGTGTTCGCGCCGCTGGCCGACTTCGGACGCATCCAGGTGGATGCAGGCGGGGAACCATGAGCTTACTGCTTTCCCTGGCGCTGCTCGCCGCGGCGCCAGCGCCCGTCCCGCTCGAGCCCGAAATCGAGAGCCAGAGCCGGGAGGACGACGAGCTGCCGCCGTCCTCCTACATCCCGTACACGCCGCACTTCGGCGGGACGAAGCTGGCCGGGGCCACCTGCTTACAGGCCGAGGCGGCTTCCTCGGTGCGGGCCAGCCTCGACCAGGCGCAGAAGCTCACCCAGAGCAAGGACAGTCGGCAGCTGCAGCAGGCGGTGGCCAAGCTGAAGCAGGTCCTATCCGTGGAACCGCGGACTGGCTGGGCCTACCTCACCCTGGGCAGTGCCTATGCGAAGCTGGGCAAGGGGCCGGAGGGGGCCCGGGCTTACGAGACGTTCCTCTTGTCCTGCCGGACGACACCGAATACCGACCGAGTGCAGCGCATTCTGGTGGACTACTGGCTCAAAACTGGGGGAAAGACGCAGTGACGGGAACAGCGGCGGCTTGGTCGGCGTTCGCATGCTGCTGCTTGCCGAGGCTCGACCGCCTTTCCTAGGATGCGCGCCCCCTTGAAACACCGAGCCACGCTGCTCTGCTGTCTGCTTGCTCTGTCGTGTGCGCAGTACCCACCGCCAAACCCCTCGCCGGCGGACCGCTTCTATTTCCCGACCGGCCTCACCTTCTTCCTGCCGCCCGGCTCGACCAGCGGCATCCTCTACGTGGCGTCGTCCAACTATGACCGGCGCTACGACCAGGGCAACCTCATCGCCGTCAACTTGGACCGTGTGCAGGCTCCGGCCCTGCCCGGAGTTCCCCCCCTGGCCGGGCTTCCCCCGCCTGGTTTCACGGTGGCGGACACCGCGCCGGCGTTCCAGTTCACCGACCTGGCCACCGCCCCGGGCGACGTGGTGCAAATCCAGAGCTTCGCCGCGGAGATGCTCCGAGACCCTCTGGGCTACGGCGGTCGGCCGCGGCTGTGGGTCGCCACCCGGGCCGAGGGGGACTTGCTGGAACCGGTGTCCACCGACCCGGGCGGGGAGGGCCTCATCTGCGTCCCGGCCGGCAACAACTGCGTCTTCAGCGGCATCTCGGTGGCGGTGGAGCAGGAACCCCAGGGCGGCACCGGGCAGCCGGCTGCTCCGCAGCCCTATGGCCTGGGGCTGTCGAAGGAGGACAGCATGGTTCCGGGGGAGCTGTGGGTGACGCACATCCGTCCTGCGGATTCACCGCCGACCAGTGGGCTTGACCTCGAAAACTACGTCGTCCACCTGAATGCCCGCAGTCCCATCCCTTTCGTGAACGTCCCCAATGCCTTCGTCCCCATTGGACTCGGCCCGGGCAATTCCATTTCCGTCGGCCGCACCAACGTCTGGGTCTCCGGCCGTGCCTCGCTCACCCAGACCTCGCTGGACGTGCTTCTGCGCATCGTCGACCGCGACAACCTGCAGACCTACTTCCCGCAGCTGGCGCTGCAGTACGCCACCTCCCAGGCACGGGGCTTGGCCGTCCGGGCCGACGAATCCCGCATCTACCTGGTGGGCCTCTTCCCCGACACGCTGCTGGTGGTGGACGTGAAGGACCCCTACAGCCAGTACCCGACGCTGACCGTGGTGCGGGCCGTCCCTTTGCCGGGCGGACCCAACGCCATCCGCCTCGTGGAACGCCTGGGCGCCGGCGACGTGCTGGCCATCACCTGCCAGAACGACGGCTCACTCGCCATCTACGACGACGACATCGGGCAGCTGGCCACCATCATCACCGGGGTCGGCATCGCTCCCTACGACGTCGTGGTCGACCAGCGGGGGGATGCGGCACGCTTCTTCGTCTCCAACTTTGACGACGGACGAGTGACGGTCATCGACGCCCTGCTTGGCGGTCCGGGCCAGCCCCTGCTGGCCCGCATCGTCGCCTACCTGGGGCAGCAGCAGGGGTGCATCCTGGCGACCAACGACTCCACCTGCGTGGGGAGTCAGTGAAGCATTCCCGCGACCTCCTGGCGTTGGTCCTGCTGGCACTGGCAGTGGGCTGTACCCAGGCCGCCCTGCCGGGCGCCGGGGGTCTCAACGGCGTCAACACCGTCGCGGTGGTGCGCGTGGCCGGCTGGGACGGTGGCCCCACGGACGGCGGCCGCCTCGTCGACGCCCTGTACGGACAGACTGCCTTCATCTCATCGACCAACACCAACGACTTGAAGGGTCTGGACCTCATCGTCACCGACACCAGTCAGGGCCGGGCCTACGTGCCCGCTCCCAACCCGCTCCAGCCGCTCAGCATCCCGACGGTGGACCATCCGGTCGAGATTGCGACCAGCCTGCGCTACGGGCGAATCACCACCCAGCAGTCCTTTTTCCCGCTGGGCTACATGGACGGGCAGGTGCTGACCGGGATGCTGCTCTTCGTCCGGGGCGCGGCCAGCCCCAACATCTCGGTGGTCGGTGCCGCCGACGTGCCGGAGAGCTTGCGGCAGTTGACCAACGGCCTTCTGGTGCAGAGTGCCGGGGTGGTGACGGCCATCTCCGCGCGACTCACCAGCGACGAGCGAAACGTCGTGCTGTATTACGCCACCTTCGACGGACAGGACGGCACGGTGTGGGAGCGCGTGCTGCAACACCCGCCGACCATCGACCCCAGCTTCACCCCGCCGTTTCCGACGTCGCTGACCAGCCTCCTGGACTGCAGCGGCCCGCCCCCGACGCTGCCGTCGACGACGCTCTACATCTGTCCTGCACGCGCGGTGCGGACCTACCAGAATGCCTCCGTCAGCGCCCTCCAGGTGCTCCCGACGCTGGCCACCGACCCACCGCTTCCCGTGCTGGGAGGGGTGGAGGGGGGGCGGCTGGGGGTGGCCCTGCGTGTCCCCTTCCCGCCGGCGAGCGATCCCACGTCCCTGTCTGCCTCCGGAGAGGTGCGCATCATCAACCCGGCGCTGCCGGCGGACCAGGACGCAGACGGCACCTCGTCGGACCCCTTCTTCCGCATCGCCCGCTTCTTCGCCCCCTTCGACCATCCCGAGCCGCCGCTCATCGCCGATGCGCCCCCGCAGCCGCCCATCCGCCATCTCATGACGCATCCGCGCGCCTACAGCGTCGTGCCCGATGGGGGCACGCCTCCGGGCCCGCCCGTCCTGGCCTACGAGGGGGCACGCCTCTTCGGCGTGCTGGACGAATCCTCGTGCTACGGCTCGGTGAATTGCTCGGGAGTCCTGGCGGTCGATGCGCTGCCCTTTCTGGTCGATGGAGGCGTCAACGCGAATTACGGGCTGCTCGCCTTCGACAACTCCGACTGTCAGGAGGGCACGCCGCCGGGCCAGGTGTACTGCGCCAACATCGTCGGCTCCACCAACCGGATGCTGCCCTTGCGATTCGGTTCCGGCATCATCCAGGGACTGGCGATGGAGTCATCGGCGTTCCTTCCGTCGCCGACGTCCTTCAACTTCGGGCTGATTCCCCTGCTCGGGATGGCCACCGTCTCGGCCGAGTCCCTCGACCACACGCAGGCGCAGATTTACTTCTTCGACGCGGTGGGGCTCCGGCTCCTCAACGAGAACTTTGGCCCCGGCGTCACCAATGGCGTCACGCTGGTGCTGCCCGGCGGAACCGTGCTCATCCCGGACGGAGGCGACTACGGCACCATCCCATTCATCACCGCCAACGTCGGGGTGGGCCTGTACCCGCGCTCGGAGTCCATCAGCATCATCAACGAGGGGGAGATTCCCGGTCTGATTGGGATTCGCGGCATTCCCTACGACGCCGGCATCAGCCCGGACGGCGGGCTGCAGGACGTGTTCGCCTGGCCGGTACCCGACGCCGGCAGTGCCGTCGCAGCGAACGCGGTGCAGGTGAACGACTTGCTCTACCCCATCAACCTCTCCGGCAGCCTGTGCTCCATCACGGTGACCCTCCCCGGAGGAAGCGTGCTCATCAACCCCAACGTCGTCGTCATCGGCGTGGACGACGGGGGGACCAGCATCTTCACCACGCCGCTCGACCTGTCGCGGTGCCCGGGGGCCTCCGGCTACCTCGTCCTCGCCGGCCCCTACAGCGAGCAGCCCTATCTCGTGGTGGGGTCGATTTCGGGACTTCTGGGGCGAATGCAGTCCGCTCCCAGCGACGGTGGGCCGTCCCCGGTGTTCCAGGTGCCGAACGCCATTAGCGAAGGCCTCGGGGTGACGTACCCCCGCTTCTTTAACCCCAATGTCGACGCAGGCGTCGTCATCCCGCCCGATGGGGGACTCATCGCCGGCGTGGCGTCCTTGCCCTTGACGCTACAAATTCCTCTTCCTGACCAGAACTTCCTCTCCAATATTCAGGCGTACTACTCCTTCGTTATCAGCAACGGCTTCCTGGCCGCCGCGCTGCCCATCGACCCGGTCGGACTGGGGTCGGCCGGCCTCTACCTGCCGGGTGGGGCCTCGATGGCCCGCATCATTGACGTGAACGGGGAATTCATTCTGGCCATCGTGGCCTACCCCTCCTCGAATACCGTCATCGACTTCGCGCCAGCGGATATTGTCCTCAACTACCCGAACGCCGGTGCCATCACCGTGCACTTCTGACCCCACCGCCTGGACTTCTTGGTAGCCTGCCAGGGTCGACGTGGCAGGGGTGCCAAAGCAACCATGACCGACCGGAACGCCTATCCCCCCAGAAAGGTCGCCATTCCCGACCACCTCTGGGACCTCTTCGAGGGTATGGCTCAGAAGATGGGTGCCGAACGCGACGGCCTCGTCTGTCAGGCCATGTTCATCTTCGCCCGGCTCAACGGCTTCATCGACGCGCCTGGAACCCGACCGACGCCAACCGGGGCGACCCTGGCTGTCGGGGCCGCTACGCCCGCTGTCACCGGGCCGATGACCGCCTTCGACGGGCGTGACCGGCCCGGTTCAGCGGACCCCACCGGGCCGATGGCGACCAGCGCCGCCCTGCAGGCCTCTGCGCCGGAGGAGACGGCCGCCCTGAGCGGCCGCACCCTGGACCGGGTGGAACGGCTCGCCGCCGAGGAAGGACTCGAGGCGGAGCGCGGGCAACTCTACGTCCTCACCGAGAGCGGCGGCCTGGACCGTGTCGTCAAGGACCGCTTCGTCATCGGGCGGGGGAAGCACTGTGACTTCGTCATCCACTCCGGAAAGGTGAGTCGGGAGCACGCGGTGGTGGTGCGGGAGGCCGCCGAGTGGTTCATCGAGGACCTCGGCTCGTCCAACGGCACCTGGTTCAACAAGCAGCGCGTGAAGCGCCGCCGGGTCGAGGACGGAGACGAGTACTACATCTGCAACGAGAGGATTAAGTTCGTCCTGCGCTGAAGGTGGCCGGCGGCCCCCCCCCGACGGTGCCCAACCCCATGGCAGACCCAGCTCCCCTGCTGACGCTCATCGACGCGTCGGGCTTCATCTTTCGCGCCTACCACGCCATCCAGAGCCTCAGCACCAGCCGCGGGGTGCCCACCAACGCCGTGTACGGATTCACCCGGATGCTGCTCAAGACGCTGCGGGAGCTGCAGCCGACGCACGTGGCGCTGTGCTTCGACAAGGAGAGCCGCACCGGCCGGCAGCAAATCGACCCCACCTACAAAGCGAACCGCCCCGGTCCTCCGCCGGACTTGGTACCCCAGTTCGAATTGGTCCGGCGGGTGGTGGAGGTACTGCAGGTCCCGGTGTTGGAGTATGCCGGCTGGGAAGCAGACGACGTCATCGCCACGCTGGTGCGCGCGGCACGGGAGCAGGGGTTCCGCGTCCAAGTCGTCACTGGAGACAAGGACCTGGTCCAGCTCGTGGACGAAGGGGTCGCGCTGTACGACCCCATGTATGACCGGCACACCGGGCCCAAGGAGGCGAGGGAGCGCTACGGCGTGGCCCCGGCGCAGATGCGGGACTACCTGGCGCTGGTGGGCGACCCCATCGACAACGTGGCCAAGGTGCCCGGCATCGGCCCCAAGACGGCGGTCGAGCTCATCACGGAGTTCGGCGACGTGGAGACGCTGCTCGCCCAGCTGGACCGGGTGAAGAAGCCGAAAATCCGGGAAGCCCTCCTTGCGAATGCCGAGTCGCTCCGGCGCTCCAAGCAGCTGGTCTCCGTCCGAGATGACCTGCCCATCGACACCGACCTGTCCCGGCTGGAACGCCGGCCCCTCCTCGGCGAGCAGGCGCGGGCCCTGTTCACCGAGCTCGAATTCTACAAGCTACTCCAGGAGATGCCGGCCTCGCCCCAGCCGGCACTCGCCTTGCGCAACACCCGGGTGGTGCGCAGGCCGGAGGAGCTGACGCCGGTCCTTGAGGCGGTGCGGCGCTCGGGCGCCGCCTTCGTTCCGGCCTTCTCCGGTCACCCCGCCACGGGGAAGCTGGTGGGACTGGCCATCGCTCTGGACGAGGACGTGGTGTACCTGCCGCTCGGCCATGCCGGGGAGAACCTGCCGCTCTCGGCCTTCCAGCAGCTGCTGGGTCCCGTCTTGGCCGACCCGGCCATCGGGAAGGACGGGCACGACCTGAAGACGCTGGGAAACCTGCTGGGGACCCTCCAGGTGGAGTTGGACGGGGTGCGGGGCGATGTCGAGCTGCTCAGCTACCTTCTCAACCCCTCGCGGCGCGAGCATGCGCTGGAGGACTTGGCGCGCGAGCGGCTTCGCCTCGAGCTGCCCCCGGCCCTGCAGAATACGGCGGCCGGCCGCAAGGAGGCCGCCAGCCTGGGCGAGCGCTTCAGCGAAGAGGTGGCGGAGGGCTTCGGGGCGCGTGCCCAGGCCGTTCGACGGCTCGCCCAACAGCTGTGGCAGGAAGTGGATGCGGCCCAGCTGGGGCAACTGGCACGGACGCTCGAGCTTCCCCTGGTGCCGGTGCTGAGCCGGATGGAGCGCTTCGGCGTCCGCATCGACTTGGCGGTCCTGCGCGAGATTTCCCGGGACGTCGACGGGCAATGTGCCGCGCAGGAGGCGGAACTCCAGCGGCTCGCCGGCCATGAATTCAACGTCAATAGCAACGCCCAGCTGGCCCAGGTGCTGTACGGCGAGCTCAAGCTCCCGGTACTGAAGCGCGGCAAGACCGGCCCTTCCACCGACGCCGAGGTCCTGGAGAAGCTGGCGGAACAGCACCCACTGCCGAAGGTGCTGCTGGACTACCGGATGCTCTCCAAGCTGAAGAGCACCTACCTCGATGCGCTCGGCCCGCTGGTGTCGACCGACGGCCGGCTGCACACCACGTTTCACCAGGCAGCCACCGCCACCGGTCGACTGTCCTCGTCGGACCCCAACCTGCAGAACATCCCCATCCGCACCGACATCGGCCGCTCCATCCGGCGCGCCTTCGTGGCGGACCCGGGTTGGAGCCTGCTCTCGGCCGACTACAGTCAGATTGAGCTGCGCATCCTCGCTCACATCGCCGAGGACCCCGCGCTGGTCGAGGCTTTTCGCGCCGATGAGGACGTTCACCAACGCACCGCCGCCGAGGTCTTCGGCATCCCGCCCGCGCAGGTGTCCGCCGAGCAGCGGCGGGTGGCGAAGATGGTCAACTTCGGCATCGCCTACGGGCTGTCGCCCTACGGGCTGGCCACCCGGCTGGACATTCCCCAGGAGGAGGCGGCGGCCATCATCGAACGGTACTTCGCGCGCTACACCGGCATTCGCCGCTACCTCGAGGAGACGGTGGCCCGCGCCCGGCGCACCGGCGTGGTGGAAACGCTGTTCGGCCGCCGCCGGTTGATGGAGGACCTGCACTCCAGCAACCGTGCCACGGCCCAGGCGGCCGAGCGGGCCGCCATCAACATGCCCATCCAGGGCACCGCGGCTGACCTCATCAAGATGGCGATGCTGCGCATCGACGCGGGCCTGCGCGAGCGCGGTCTCCGCAGCCGGATGTTGCTGCAGGTGCACGACGAGTTGTTGCTGGAGGCGCCAGCGGAGGAGTTGGAGGAGACGTCGGCCCTGGTCCGGACGGCGATGGTGGGGGTGGCCACCTTGCGGGTTCCTCTCCGGGTGGATTTGGGGGTCGGAAAGAGCTGGGCCGATGCGCATTAGACCCCCCCCGGGGGTCCGGCGAGCCACAGGTAAGAATGCGACGCTGTGGGGCTCCCCAGGTTAGACTCTGCTTCCCGACGATGGCCGAGCGCCTCAAGTCCGCCGAACCGGGCTCTCCTGCCGGATTGCTGAGCGGGCTCACTGACAAGCTTCAAGAACTCGAATCCGCTGTCCTGCGGCAGGCGGAGCGTTTCAGCGCGGTGCTGGAGATTGGCACGACGCTGGCCTCGGCGCGCGACGTCGACGCCATTCTCCGCACGGTGGTGGAACGACTGAGCTCCCTGCTTGGCGCCGAAGCTGCGACGCTGTTCATGCTGGATGCGCAGAAGCAGGAGCTGTGGAGCCGCGTGCTGCGTGGCTCGGCCCTGGACGAAATTCGCCTGCCCCTCGGCACCGGCATCGCCGGGCACGTGGTGGCCACCGGGGAGAGCCTGTTGCTGGGCGATGCGTACTCCGACAGCCGCTTTCATCCCAACATCGACCGGCAGTCCGGCTTCAGCACCCGCAGCATGGTGGCTGTCCCGCTCAAGCACGTCAGCGGACGCATCCTCGGGGTGGTGGAGGTGCTGCACACGCGCGTCAACGCCTTCACCGCCGACGACTTGGCACTGGTCGAGGCGGTCGCCACGCAGATTGCCGCGGTCCTGGACAACGTCCTTTTGTACGAGGAACTGCGCGCCCAGAACGAGGAGCTGCGCAAGGCCAAATCCGAGCTGTCAGAGGCCCTGAAGGACCTGGACCTCCTCTTCGAGGTGGAGAAGTCGGTCAGCTCGGCGGAGAAGCAGAGCGACCTCCTGGACGGCATCCTGGCCAAGGCCACCGCGACCCTGGGGGCGTCGGCCGCCAGCATCCTTCTGGCCGAGCAGGACGCGGGCGCGCTGTACTTCAAGAGCGTCACCGGAGAAAAGGCCGAGTCGCTCAAAGCAGTTAAGCTGCGCCCCGGGCAAGGAATTGCCGGGCACGTGGCCCAAACCGGGCAGGCGGTGCGGGTGACACTGGCCCAGGCCTCTCCCCACTACGACGAGAGCCTGTCCCGGCGACTGGGCGTCAAGACGGATGCCGTGCTGTGCGTGCCCATCCGCACCGAGGACCAGGTGGTGGGTGCCCTCGAACTCCTCAACAAGCCCGGTGGCTTCACCGAGACGGACGAGCGCCTGGCGACGTTGCTGGCCGGGCAGGCGGGCCGGGCCATTCAGCTGCGCCGGAACCGCGAGGAGGGCGAGCGCCGGGCCCGGCTGGCAGCCATCGGGCAGATGCTCTCCGGCGTGGTGCACGACTTCCGGACTCCACTCACCGTCATCAGTGGCTATACGGAGCTGATGTCCGCCGAGCCGGACGAGAAACAGCGGCAGGCCTACCTGGCGGTGGTGGACAAGCAGTTTGAACACCTCAACGGGATGATGCGCGAGACGCTGGCCTTCGCCCGCGGGGAGCGCGAGCTGTTTCTGCGGAAGGTGTACCTACAGAAGTTCGCCTCGGAGATTGAGGAGTACCTGCGCCAGGAATTCCGCAAGTCGCCGGTGCGCCTGCAAGTCGTCCCGCGCTACACCGGGCCGGCCCGCTTCGACGAGAGCAAGCTGCGACGGGTGGTCTTCAACATCGCCCGCAACGCGGTGGAAGCCATGCCCGACGGCGGCAACTTCCTCTTCAGCATCGACCGCGAGGACGATGACCTCGTCCTGCGCTTCGAGGACGACGGGCCGGGCATCCCCCCGGAGATTGCGCACCGCCTCTTCGAGTCCTTCAGCACCGCGGGGCGCACGGAAGGGACAGGACTCGGCCTCTCCATCGTCAAGCGCATCGCCGATGAACATGGCGGCACGGTGCGCTGCGAGAGCACGCCGGGGCAGGGGACGCGCTTCGAGTTCCGCGTCCCGGTTGGCCTGGCCGCCTGACGGGGCACGCTTCACCCTGGCGCCGGGACGCCGAGCCTGACCAGCACCTCGCCCGGAGTAAGTCCCGCAATCCGCACCCGCTTCATCCGGCCGCTGGCCCCGCGGTCCAGCGCTAGGTCCCGCCTGGGAACGCCCAACGCCCGGCACAGGGTGGCGAGGAGCTCGGCGTTGGCCTCCCCGTCCACCGGGGGCGCGGCAAGCCGGACGTCCAGGACGTCGCCCGCCGGGGACGAACGGATGCCGATGACTTGGGGAGCGGGAGGCGCGCGGCTTGGCCCGCACCTGGAGTTCCGACCCGCCCTGGACGGCGCGGACGCAACCGGACGGGGAGGGCGACTCAGCTGTCGCTTCCGCCCGCCTTCTTCGGGGCGAGGAAGCTGACGTTGTCCTCGATGCGAGCCTCGTCCGCCGAGAAGGCCGGCGTCGCGAAGGCTTCCATCAGCTTTAGGTGAGCGTCGATGACCGCTCGTAGGTGGGACTCGAATTGTGTTCGCTGACGGCGCAACTCATTGATGTCCTCGATGACTTGCACCAGGCGCTGGTGGGCGGCGTGGACAATCTTCTCCGCTTGAAGCTCGGCCCCGGAGACGATGACGTCCGCCTCCTTCTTGGCGACGCCCTTGAGGTCGTCGGAGACGCGCTGAGCCGTCACCATGGTCTGCTGTAGCGTGCGCTCCCGCTCGAGGTGGTGTTCCAGCTGCCCCTGCACCCGCTTCAGCTCCTCCTTGAGGGCGATGTTCTCCTTGACGACTTCCTCGAACTCGGCAGCCAGCAATTCGAGGAAAGCCTGGACATCCCTGCGGCTAGCCCCCGGAAGGCGGTCGCGAAGCGCTTCTGACGAATGTCGAGGGGGGTGAATTTCATGGCCCCCACACTTTACCGCCAGATGGCTGCGCCCCAAGTTAGCGGCCTCCTACCCGGTTGGGGGCCTGCCCGGGGGGTCGCCACCCGCCCACCGTCGCGACGGGGACCGACAGGCCAAGTCCGGACGGCGGTTTCAGCTGGCAGCGGGTAAGGGGTCTCTCTGGCAGGGGTTCCCTCAACGGCGCGGCCGTTTCTGGGCGCCTCCACCGCGGCGCGTCGACGGGCGGGAGGGCCTCTGCGGGCGCACTTTGGGGGCGGGACGCGGGTGATTCGACCGCGCACCGGGCGCAGTCTCTCCGCGCCCATCGGCTCCCGTCACGCCGGTCCAACTTGGCGCATCGCTCGCCGGAAAGGACTCCCGGGAGGCCTCGTCGATGGGGTCCCGCGCCGGGGACGCAGGGGGAGGCGAGCGGGCAGCCATAGCCTCAAGAATGGCGATGCGCGCGGCCCGTCGCAAGCCCAGCAGAGGTCTACCGCAAAGGCCCCGGACCCTTCGGGCAGGCCGCGGGACGGCGAGAGGCGAGCGGGGCGAAGGCGGAATTCCCTGCTCGCGAGCGTGACCGGCAACCGCGCGGTGCTCGCAATGTGCACGCGCCCCGCCGACGCCCGGCGCACACGCCGGGCGTCCGGGCTTGCCTTGCTACTCCGGGACCGACTGGCCTGAACCGCCCATCTCGGCGGGGAAGTCCTTCTGCTTTGGAAGGCCGTCGCGAATGCGGAGCACCGTGCTCGCGTAGTTCACATGCACCTGTGGCTCAAAGGGAAAGCTGGGGATGAGCGCCGCGTAGACGTCCACCACCCCCCATGTTGGGTGCTCGGTCAGAAGGTGTCCGCCACACTTCTTGCACCACTTGCGGACGCTGCGTTCGGTCTTGCTGTAGGACGCCACCTGGTCCGCACCCCGGGTGATGGTCACTGCGCCCGGGGGCCAAAGCGTGAACGCATTCACGGGGCCCGCTGACCATTCCCGGCAGGACTGGCAGTGGCAGTACCCCATTGCCGTCGGCTTTCCAGTAACGCGAATCTCGACGGTGCCGCAGAAACAGCCGCCTCGTGTCTCCTTCTCACTCGCCATCGACAGCTCCTCGCTCCAGTGGGTTGAGGGCAGGCCTCAGTAAGCACCACGCTTTGCTGTGCCCGCCGCGGGTGAGGGTATAGGAGTCAGAGCAGGAGGTCGCCTTCACCGTGCGTCCGGAAGTGTCGAGAACGACGTACTCTCCGACGTGCTTCGCGCCGTCCGCCTCACCGGCGGGGTCTTCTTCTCAGTCGAGGCAACCGCCCCCTGGGCGCTGGAGGGACCCGCCTCTGACACCATCGGTCCATTCATCCGTCCTGGCGTCGAGCACATCCTTCAGTTTCACGCCATCGCTTCGGGGACGTGCTGGGGCGGACTCCTGGAGGAAGCCCGGACGCAGCTCGACCCGGGAGACGTCATCCTGCTACCGCAGGGGGTGAGGCACCGGCTTTCGAGCGCGCCTGGCCTCATCGGCGGTCCGGTCAGCGTGCGCCTCGATCCCGCCGCCCGCATCTCGGTGCCTCGCCCGTTCAGTGGCGGGCAGGGAAGGCTGTCATCCCGTCCCCGTCTCTGGCGGCGAGCGCCGGGCGACCTGGCGCCGCCCGCGGGAGTCGTTAGCGGGCGCAGGTGCTTTCCTCCGCCGGTAGCGCTCGAGGCCGGCCTTAGGCCGCCGACGGGGACCGCCATCGTCGACGGCGGAGCCGGGCCTGTCAGCGCCAGCGACCGGCGTAAATGAAGGCGACCGGAGGTTGGCTCACGCGCCGGGATTTCTCGCGGCCAGGTTTGCGCAAGCGCTCTTCGTTGGTCCTAACTAATCGAATTAACTTGGATTACAAGGATTTGACGACTCCACTTTCGATGGACGCGAGGCCCGTACCCTCCCGGACCTGCCTTCGTGACGGAACAGGCCTGAAGCAGACAATTGAACAGTAGGGGCCGTCTGCCCCTGTTGGAGGGACCCCACATGCGCACGATTCACATGACGGCACTGCTGTCGCTGGTGTTGCTTTTCGGCCTGGCGCTCGGCACTGGCGGCTGCACGTCCGGGACTGGTGGCGTTGCCACCCAAGCCACCTTGGGCCCGGCCGGGGGGACGCTGGCGCTTGAAGGCCAGGGGGTGCAACTCACCGTCCCGGCCGGGGCGCTGACGGCCGAGGCCCAAGTGTTCCTTGGGGCCACGGCCTCTCGCAACGGGATGCGTGTGACCATCCAGCCTGACCAGCTGGCGCTCGCCCGGGCGGCCACGCTCAGTGTCCAATTCCAGGGCGCCGCCCACATCGTCCGCGTGGATGAAATCGGCTCGGGCAGCCAGTGGCCCCTGGGCGTCCTCACCCGCGTCGAGAAGGCCACCGGGGCCCAGGTGCAGGTGCGGCTCGACCACTTCAGCCAGCTGGAGGTGGATGTGGACGACGGTTCCTCCGACGGCGGTAGCCCCACCGGTTGCTCCCGCCAGGGGGGCGAGCTCGACCGCGACGCGGACGGCGGCTGGCACTGGCACGGCGATGGGTGGGACGGGGGCATGGTCGGCCAGGGCGAAGGCGGGCATCACGACGCTGATGGTGGACCCGAGGACGGCGGCTTCGACGACGACTTCACCGGTCGGGATGCGGGGCCGGAAATCTTCCTCGCTTGCCCCGACGGCTTTGAGTGCGACGATGGTGTGTGCGTCGCACCCGGCGGAAACGACGAGGAGAATTTCTGCAACGGTGATGCTGGCGTCCAGAACCTTTGCCCGACAGCTTCCCATTGCGAAGACCACCGGTGTCTGCCCGACGTCGACGACGGCGGCGTTCACCCCGGCGGGCACGACTGACGGCGCCCCAGCTGGGCGCATCGCCTGAAGTGGGTCGCTCCCCATGCGCGTCCGCGGAACGCCGAATGCCCGCCGGCGACTCTCAGGCACGGTCAGCTAACCCCTGGATGTCCTTGTCAGAGGGTGTGTCCCCGACGGGATTCGAACCCGTGTTACCGGCTTGAAAGGCCAGCGTCCTGGGCCTCTAGACGACGGGGACCCACATCTCCGACGATGAGTCGCGGGGGGATCGAACCCCCGACCCTCGGCTTAAAAGGCCGGTGCTCTACCAGCTGAGCTAGCGACTCGTACGGGTGGTCATGTCCCAAGTTGCCCATGGCTGCAAGTCCGAACCCCAGCCGGCGCTCGGCTTTTTCGGCGGCGGCCCAGCCCCCACGCCCTTGGGCCATGCAATCCGAGGATGAAGCCGAGCCTCCCGACGAGGAGGCGCGCCGGGGACCGACCCGTCTGTACCTCACCCGGGCGGGCGCGGAGCGGCTGCATGCGGAACTTCTCGGGCTGCTCAAGGTCGAGCGTCCCCGCGTCACGGCGGAGGTCAGCGCGGCGGCGGCCCAGGGGGACCGCAGCGAAAACGCCGAGTACATCTACGGGAAGAAACGCCTGCGGGAAATCGACCGACGCATACGCTTCCTGCAGCGCCGCCTGGACACCTCCACCGTCGTCGACCCGCGGGAGCAGACCGACCCTGGCCGGGTCTACTTCGGTGCGACGCTCGTCCTCGAGGACGAGGACGGCAAGCGAGCCGTCTACCAACTGGTGGGGGCTGATGAGACCGACGCCCGGGGCGGGCGCATCAGCGTGGACTCCCCGCTGGGCCGGGCGCTGTTGGGCAAGCAGTTGGGCGCTTCGGTGACAGTTTTGCGTCCGCGCGGAGAAGTGGACGTGACCGTCCTCGAGATTCGCTACGAGTGACAAACGCGATGCCCCCGACGACACAGGTACAGTCCCACCTTTGGCGCACCTACCGCCGACTCGACCCCTCTCTTCTGACTGCGGAGGACCCGCCAGCGGGCGGGGATGGGCTGGGGCTTCACGAGAGGGATGGCCGGACGACCCTGGCCTTCGGCACCTACACCCGCGCGGGGCTAGAGAACGCGCTGCGTGCCTACGGGACGCTGGCCCGCCTGCGGGCGCGCGGACTGGGCGCCATCGCCGTGCGCCTAGACCTGGGAGACCCCTACCGGCCACGCATCCGGCTGGAGAGCAGCCGGTACGGGGGCCGTCCCTGCCTGGACGTCGAGCTGCGAGAGACGACGGGGGCGGCTGTGGCGTTGCCTGCCGCCCGGGGGACGGTGCGGGTGTTGTACCTCGAGTCCCTGCTGCTACAGCACCCCGGCCGAAGCTTCGACTGGTCGCGTCCGCCCCTCCCGGAGCAGGAATTTCCGGGCCTTTCCCTCTCCGGCGAGGTGCTGCAGATGCTGTTGCTGCTGGCCAAGCGGGTGGGCGCCGAGGCGCTGGCCCTGCGCCCGTCGACGTTTCATTCGGCGTGGATTTATTCCCGGTACTTCCACTTTGTCGACGGGCGGGCCGAGGGGCGCCTGGCGTCCCTGCGCGCGGATGGGCGGCTTAGGCCACTGTGGGTGCTGTCCTGGGCGCTGGAACTCGGCTGCCTGCGGCGGGATGGAGAGCGGGTGTCGTTTTCGCCCGACGTCATGGCGGCACCGCTCAGCCGGCGGGTGGCATCCCACTTTGCCAGCCGCAGCTGGAAAAGAGCGTTCCTCCGAGGCCAGGCTGAGCGGCACGTGCTGGATGTTGCCTGCCTTCGGGCGCGTTTCCCCTGGAGCAAGATGCCGCCTGGCATGCCGCCCGCGTTCCTGCGGCGGCTGCTCGGAAGGAGTTGAACGGCAATCAACAGCCGCTGACCCGCTCGTCGGAGGCCGTGCCTATACTCGTCGGCGCTCAGTAGGGGAGTGTGCGGCGCCCGGTCGCGGCGCAGCGTGGTCTGTTGCACCCGCGGTCCACAGAGGCATCCGGCACCCCACGATGGAAAAGAACTTCATCCTCGACACCAACGTCCTGCTGCATGACCCACGGTCGCTCTTCACCTTCGAAGACAACAACGTCGTCATCCCGATTTACGTCATTGAAGAGGTCGACAAGTTCAAGCGCGACCTCAGTGAACTTGGCCGAAACGCACGGCTGGTCGCTCGCTACCTGGATGCGCTGCGCGCCGAGGGCTCGCTAGCCGAAGGCGTGCCGCTTCCGGGTGGCGGCAACCTCCGGGTGGTGGTGAGCCACCGGCCGCTGTCGCCCGCCATCGGTGACGCGCAGTTGATGGACAACCGCATCCTCTCGGTCGCGCTCGACATGAAGGAACGCGAGCCGGACGTGAAGGCGGTGTTCATCACCAAAGACACCTCGCTGCGCATCCGCGCCGACGCAGTGGGGCTGGAAGCCCAGGACTACGACGCCCAGCGGGTGGAAATCAGCGAGCTCTTCACCGGCCACCGGGAACTCCTCGTCCCGCGGGAGCTGGTCGACCAGATGTACAAGCCGGGCGCCGAGGTGGCGCTCCCGGACGCCGAGACCATCGCTCCCAACGAATTTGTCCTCCTCAAGGACGAGACCAACCCCTCCCATACCGCCATGGGGCGGATGAGCCCGGCCAAGGGCCGGCTGGTTCCCCTTTTGCGCTCGGTCAAGGATGGGGTGTGGGGCATCCGCCCCCGCAACATGGAACAGAGCTACACCTTCGACCTGCTCCTCAATGACGACATCAAGCTGGTCACCATCGTCGGCAAAGCTGGCACCGGCAAGACACTGCTCGCCATTGCCGCCGGCCTGCACAAGACCACCGAGGAGAGTGCCTACCAGAAGCTGCTGGTAAGCCGGCCCATCTTCCCGCTTGGCCGCGACATCGGCTACCTGCCGGGGGATGTGGAACAGAAGCTCAACCCCTGGATGCAGCCCATCTTCGACAACGTCGAGTTCCTCATGAACCTGAGCCGTGCCGACAAGAAGGCCGGCCGCGGCTACCATGAGTTGCTCGACCTGGGCATCCTGGAGATTGAGGCGCTCACCTACATCCGGGGTCGCAGCATCCCCAACCAGTTCATCATCGTCGACGAGGCGCAAAACCTCACCCCCCACGAGGTGAAGACCATCATCACCCGCGTCGGCGATGGCACGAAAATCATCCTCACCGGCGACCCCTTCCAAATCGACAACCCTTACGTCGACGCCACCAGCAACGGCCTGGTGCATGTCGTCAACCGCTTCCAGAAGGAACGCATCGCCGGACACATCACCATGACCAAGGGCGAGCGCAGCGCGCTGGCCGAACTGGCGGCCAACCTCCTGTAGTGGGTGCCCGCCAGGGGCGGTGGATGGTCAGGTCACGGTGGCCGGCTGCAACTCGCCGCCCCCGGGCGCCATCGGCAACAGACGCCGGATGAGGCGTCGCTTCACCACTTCCACCAGGGCGAGGTAGCTCGCGCAGGCGACGCTCAGGAAGAGGAAGTACGTCCAGGGCAAGGGCACCAGCCCCAGGGGTCCGGCCGCGGGCGTCCACGGCAACAGGCATCCCACCGCCACCACCGCCAGGGCGGTGACGGTCAGCGGCCGGCTGGGCCGGCTGCGCAACGGGTTGCCGGCGGTGCGGATGACGAAGAGCACCAGCGTCTGCGTGGCCAGCGACTCGACGAACCAGCCGGTGTGGAACAGGGCCTCCGGCGCGTGGAAAAGCCGCAGCAGCACGAAGAACGTCAGGAAGTCGAAGAGCGAGCTGATCGGGCCGATGAAGAGCATGAAGTTGCGGATGAGCCCGATGTCCCAGCGCTGCGGCTCGCGGATGTAGGTCGCATCGACGTTGTCGGTCGGGATCGTGACCTGCGCCAGGTCGTAGAGAAAGTTGTTGAGCAGAATCTGCGTCGGCAGCATCGGCAGGAACGGCAGAAACAGCGAGGCCGCCG
The DNA here is from genome assembly GCA_963711265.1 of uncultured delta proteobacterium. Classification (GTDB taxonomy): domain Bacteria; phylum Myxococcota; class Myxococcia; order Myxococcales; family Myxococcaceae; genus JADGRA01. The sequence goes on along the minus strand of CAVQDL010000006.1, from coordinate 28,721 downwards.
CCATGCTGAACATGTTGCCGAAGTTCGAGCTCGTCCCCATGAGCAGGTACTTCATCACGTTGCCGAAGGCCTTGCGCCCCTCGAGGATCCCGTGGTGCAGCACCGCCGAGGCTGCGCTCCAGCAGGATGATGTCGGCGGCGTCCCGGGCGACGTCGACCGCCCCGGCGACCGAGATGCCGACGTCGGCGGCGTGGAGCGACGGCGCGTCGTTGATGCCGTCGCCGAGGAAGCCCGACCACGTGGCTCCGCGTGCCTGAGCGCGAGGATGATGCGGTTCTTCTGCGCCGGCGAGACGCGCGCGAAGACCGTCGTCTGCTCGGCCACGTGCGCGAGCGCGGTGTCGCTCAGGCGCTCGATGGCTCCTCGCCGAGCACGACCTCGGCCGACGTCGAGGCCCACCTGCGCGCAGACGTGGCGGGCGACGAGCTCGTTGTCGCCGGTGAGAATCTTCACCGCGACGCCGTCGCGCCGCAGAGCCTCGCAGCGTCGCGCCGGCGTCGGGCAGCGGCGGGATCGATGAAGGTCAGGAAGCCCGCGAGCATCAGGTCGCGCTCGTCGCCGCCGTCGTACGCTCTCCGCGGTCGGCACGATGCGCGGTAGGCGACCGCGAGCACGCGAAAGCCCTGGCGCGCTCGAGCGCTCGGTAGGTCGGTCGACAGCGCGTGCCGGGCTCGCAGCGTCGAGCGGCGCGAGCCTGCCCGCCGGCCTCGTACGCTCGGTGCAGACCGCGAGGACGCTCTCCGGCGCGCCCTTGGTGATGAGCAGACGTCCGCCTGCGTCCGCTCCGACGACGACCGAGAGCCGGCGCCGCTCGAAGTCGAAGGGGATCTCGTCGAGCTTCTCGCCAGCCGTCGGCGTCGATGCGCCGGCTGCGCGCGAGAATCGCGGCGTCGAGCGGGCTGCGTGATGCCCGTCTCGAAGCGCGCTGTTCAGGTGCGCGAGCGTGAGCACGCTCCGGCGTGGCGCCGGCCGAACGCGTCGACGCCAGCTGCTCAAGCGTCATCTCGCCGGTGGTCAGCGTCCCGGTCTTGTCGCTGCAGAGGACGTCGATGCTGCCGAAGTTCTGGATCGCGGCCAGGTGCTTGACGATCACCTTCTGCCGCGCCATGCGCACGGCGCCCTGCGCCAGCGTGACGGTGGTGATCATCGGCAGGAACTCCGGCGTCAGCCCGACCGCCAGCGCGACCGCGAAGAGCAGCGACTCGAACGCGGCCGGTGCAGCGCGAGGCTGACGACAAGGATGAAGAGCACCAGAAAGACCACGGTGCGCATGATGAGGCATGCCGAAGTGGCGCAGGCCGCGATCGAACTCCGTCTCCGGCGGCCGCTTTGCGAGGCGCGCCGCGATGTCGCCGAAGGCGGTCCTTGGCCCGGTCGCGACGACCACTGCCGTCGCCGGCCGCTCACCACCGAGGTGCCGAGGAAGACACGGTCTGGAGCGTCGGTGCCGCCCGGGCCGCGGCGGGGGGTCTGTGGGCTTCCTTCTCCACCGGGAAGGACTCGCCGGTCAGCGCCGCCTGCTGCACGTGCAGATCGCGGCTTCCAGCAGGCGCGCATCGGCGGGGACGAGGTCACCGGCGCTGAGGCGCACGACGTCGCCGGGCACCAGCTCGCGGCGGCCCAGCTCGCGCCACACGCCGTCGCGCAGCACCGTGGCGGTGGGCGCGACGCTGTTTCGCAGCCGCAGGACGGTCTTCTGGGAGCGGTAGGTCTGGGCGAAATTCACGGCCACGCTGAGCAGCACCAGGGTGATGATGAGCACGGCGTTGACAACTTCCCCGAGCAGGCCAGAGACCACCCCCGCCACCAGGAGAATCAGCGCCAGGGGATTGGCCAGACCGGCGAGAATCTCGGCCGCGGCGCTCCACCGGCTGCCGGCGGACGTCTCGTTGAAGCCGCTCTCAGCAAGCCGTCGCTCGGCTTCCGCCGAGCTCAGTCCGCGTGCCTTGGACACCCCAGACGTCGCGGTCGGACTTGCCAACACCACGGTGGTCAGTGCTTAGGGAGGTTCCCACGCCCAGGTCCAGCAACAATCCGCATCACTCCAGTCAGCGCCCGGGGTCCCTGTCGTCGAGGGCCGCTCCAGCGGCTGCCGGGTATGGTGAAGGCGGCAACGCCCTGGCTGGACGGGCGGGCGCTGCCGGCCGTGGGGAAGGTGCTGTTAGGCTAGCGGTGACCGACCTGGAGGCCAGTGACGACCAAGGGGGAGGACTTGCGTTGATTCTCGAGGGAAAGCCGGTGCTCGAGTACCCCCAGGCCTACACCTTCAAGGTGATGGGCAAGCAGGAGCACGGCTTCCGGGAGTACGTCCGCCAGCTCTTCCACCGGGTGCTGGCGCAGGAAGTGTCCCAGGACTCCATGAGCGAGCTTCCATCCAAGGGAGCCCGCTACCTCTCCGTTTCCGTGACGGTGGTGCTCATCTCGGAGGAACAACGGGCGCGGGTCTACGAGGCACTGCACAAGGACCGCCGCATCCTGTACTACCTGTAACCGGACTCGATGGCTGACCCGCCTGCCGACAGCGCCGCCACCCACTCGCCGGAAACGACGGCACCGTTCACCACGGAGGCGGTCCTCGCCCGGCTAGGCCGGCGGCTGGAACTCGACGAGTCGTCGAGGGTTCTCGAGTTCCGGGTGCGTGGCCCGAGCGCGGCGGTGGTGCTGGCGCGAGACCTCGGTTGCCGCATTACCGTCGCCGACCCCTCGCCGGAGGTCCTCGAACGCGTGCAGCTGGAAGCCGATGGCGCGGGCGTCCTCCACCGGCTGACGCTGCTGACGGTCGACGCCGGGACACCCGCCTTGCCCCCAACGGCCTTCGAAGTGGCCATCGCCGGGGAACGGGTGAGCGCCCTTGCGCCGCTCGCCATCCTGCTCAGGCAGACGCTGGTGCCGTCCCGCGGCCGGCTGGTGGCAGTCGTCGCGGCCCGGGTGGGGATGGCGCGGCGCGACCTCGCAGCCTGGGAGCAGGCCCTGGGCGCACCCTTGCGCACGCCCCAGGCAGAACTCGCCGAGTTGATGCGCCACGGCTTCGAACCGGAATGGGCCGAGGCTCTCAGCGAGCCCGAGTTGGTCCAGCTGTACGGGGCGCGCCGGGCCCCGCCAGACGAAGAAGCCGCGCTCGTCCAGCTGGGGCCGGCGGGACTCAGCTTCGTCCTGGTGGCCGGACGGCGTCGCGAGCCAGATGAGGCCCCGCCGCCGGCGCGAGACCGAGGCTAGCCGGCGGCCAAGTCCTTGCCGTGGCGGCCTTCCGACGCCACCTGTCAGGCGACGCTGCGCGCGCCGGGGGAGAAGTCCAGGAGGCTAAGGCGCTCGGGTGCGACGGCGAGGGTGACGTCGGCCCGCTGTCCGGCCGCATCCCCGCCAAGTTGGAAGGGCACGTCCCGGTCGAAATGGACGTCCACCTGGGAGGCCAGGAAGTCCTGGACACCGGTGGGAAACCACGCGCCGCGCCACATGCGGCGGATGTTGGCCACGACCGAAAGCGGCCGCACCACACCCACCCGCAGGTGCATGGTGCCGGCCTGGGTGCCCGCAAGCGGGAACATGCGGATGCCGTAGCCGTAGTAGGGGATGGTGCTGGCCGCAGCCAGCATGGCCGGGCCGCGGTACAGAAGGCCCCCTGGGGCGATGGTGGCCAGCCGCTGGCCGTCCGGGCCGAGGCGGTAGGCGGGGCTGTCGGCACGATTGCGGATTTCGCACTCCGCGGTCGTCGCGTGCAGCAGCGCGTGGGGAAGCGTGCGCAACAGCACCGTGGCGGCGTAGCCCCGGGAGCCGGTGAGAAGGTGCGAGAGCCAGCTGCCAGACACCTGCTCCTTCAGCCACACGTAGTCATTGAGTAGCCGGGCATCCAGCCCCAGGCTGGCGAAGGGGGCGCGGCGTCCCTCCACCGAGAGCAGCTCTAGCGGGCGGTAGCCCGGCACCTCGCCGGCGCGGGCCCGCAGCACGTCATCCACAATTCCGTCGCTGCGGACTCCCGAGGCATTCACCCAGGCGGCCAGGCCGTTGCCGGTGCCCAGCTTGAGGACGCCGAAGTGGGGAAGGCGGCTGACGCGGCGCCGCGCGGCGAGGTTGAGGACCTCGTCGGCGAAGCCCATGAAGGTGCCATCCCCGCCGCCGAAGAAGACGGTGTGGTAGTCGCTGTCCACCACAGCATTGGCGATGCGCCGGGCGTCGAAGGGAGAACGGGACACGTACAAGTCGCCGCGCGCCACGACGTGGGACAAGGCGCGCAGCACCGCCGGCGTCACTCGCCTGGCATGGGCGTTGAGGAGGACAGCCACGCGCGAGGGACCCGCCGGCCGCCGTGGGGACGGACCGGAGACGGCCGGGATGGGGGAGGGAACCAGTTCCACAGGCTTGCCGTTCAAGTCATGACTGCCGCGGTGCGGCATGCCCACGCTTTGAGTGCAGGTTTCTGGCCAGCCGCCGACCGGGGCTGGGCGCCACCCAACCGTAACAATCACGCTTCCTTAGTGCCGACGAAAGGCGACGCCAAGGCGGGGGTGTGAAACGGCGGTGACGGGCAGGTGCGCAATCTGCGTTGCACCTTGGCAGGTCGGTTTGACACCCAGTGAGCGCTGGTTAGCTTCGTTTCATCTAGCGGTATTCCCGTTCTGGAGGATTTCGTGGGGAAAATCATCGGCATCGACCTGGGCACCACCAACAGCGTGGTGGCGATCATGGAAGGTCGCGAGCCCAAGGTGATCACCAACGAGGAGGGCACGCGGCATCACCCCCTCGGTGGTCGCGTTCACCAAGGATGGTGAGCGGTTGGTGGGGCAGGTGGCGAAGCGCCAGGCCATCACCAACCCCGAGCGCACCATCTACTCCATCAAGCGCTTCATGGGCCGCCGCTTCGAGGAGGTCACCGAAGAGGCCAAGCTCGTCCCCTACAAGGTCGTGCGAGGCCCGAACGGCGATGCCCGCGTCGAGATCGACGGCAAGCAGTACAGCGCCGCCGGAGATCTCCGCGCAGGTGCTGCTCAAGCTGAAGCGCGCCGCCGAGAACTACCTCGGCGAGAAGGTCACCGAGGCGGTCATCACCGTGCCGGCGTACTTCAACGACGCCCAGCGCCAGGCCACCAAGGACGCCGGCGAGATCGCCGGCCTCAACGTCCGGCGCATCGTCAACGAGCCCACCGCCGCAGCGCTGGCGTACGGCCTCGACAAGAAGAAGGACGAGAAGATCGCCGTCTACGACTTCGGCGGCGGCACCTTCGACATCTCCATCCTCGAGGTGGGCGAGAACGTGGTCGAGGTCCTGGCCACCAACGGCGACACCCACCTCGGCGGCGACAACATCGACCAGCGGATCATGGACTGGCTGATCGCCGAGTTCAAGAAGGACACCGGCATCGACGTCTCCAAGGACAAGATGGTCCTGCAGCGCCTGAAGGAGGCCGCGGAGAAGGCGAAGATCGAGCTCTCCAGCACGATGGAGACGGAGATCAACCTGCCCGTTCCTCACCGCCGACGCAGACGGGCCGAAGCACCTCAACGTCAAGCTGACCCGGGCGAAGTTCGAGGCGATGATCGACGAGCTCGTCGAGCGGAGCCTCGAGCCGTGCCGCAAGTGCCTCAAGGACGCGGGCCTCGAGGCCAAGGACCTCGACGAGGTCGTCCTGGTCGGCGGCTCCACGCGCATCCCGATGGTCGCCGAGGCGGTGAAGAAGTCTCTTCGGCAAGGAGCCCAACCGCTCGGTGAACCCGGACGAGGTGGTGGCGGTCGGCGCGGCGGTCCAGGCCGGCGTGCTCTCCGGCGAGGTGAAGGACATCCTCCTCCTCGACGTCACCCCGCTGTCCCTGGGCGTCGAGACGCTCGGCGGCGTGATGACCAAGCTCATCGAGCGCAACACCACCATCCCCACCAAGAAGGCGGAGACGTTCTCCACCGCGGCCGACAGCCAGACGCAGGTCGAGATCCACGTCCTGCAGGGCGAGCGCGAGATGGCGGGCGACAACCGGACGCTGGGCCGCTTCCACCTCAACGGGATCCCGCCGGCGCCGCGCGGCGTGCCGCAGGTCGAGGTGACCTTCGACATCGACGCCAACGGCATCCTGAACGTCACCGCCAAGGACAAGGCGACGGGCAAGGAGCAGAAGATCACCATCACCCACTCCTCGGGCCTGAACAAGGACGAGGTGGAGAAGATGGTCGCCGACGCCCGCGAGCAACGAGGCCGAGGACAAGGAGCGGCGCGAGCTGGTCGAGCTGAAGAACCGGGCCGAGAACCTCGCCTACCAGATGGAGAAGCTGCTCAAGGAGAACAAGGAGAAGCTCTCCGCGGACACCGTCTCCAAGCTCGAGTCGGCCATTGCCGGCCTGAACGCCGTCCGCGACGGGAACGACAAGGCGGCCCTCCAGAGCGCGATGACCGCACTCGAGGAGGCCAGCCACAAGGCCGCCGAGGAGATGTACCGGGCGGCCGGTGCGGCCGCCGGTGGCCCGGGTGCGCCTGGCTCCCCGGGAGCCGCCGGAGCGCCCGGCGGGGAAGCTCCGCCGAAGAAGGACGACGTCGTCGACGCCGAGTTCCGCACCAACTAGTGCCGGAACGCCTAGCGCGAAGGGCATGACCTGGTCCGACCGTTGGTTGGACCAGGTGAGTTTCTTTCGGGCCCCCCCCCGGTGTCCCCCTTCGGGGCCAAGGGCGCCGGCCCGGCTCGGCGACCGGGAGGACCAGGCCGAGAACAAGGGCACCCCGACGCGGGTCGTGCCAGCTACCACCCAGCAGCCAAAGGCACCAAAGGCGTGGAAGAAGAGGGCGCCGGTGGAGCGGCCTCGGGCAAATTCCGCAGTCACGGGAGTCGCGCCACTCCGCGGCGCGGGCTGCGGAAGTGTAACCGGCGTCGGTCCAACCGCCGCTAAACACGGGTTGCCCTCGTCCCCCGGGACGCTCAGGTCCGGCGGGCGCTCTGGTGCAACTCGAGCAGAATCTCGCCGCCCTTGAAGAGGCGGACAGCTCCTGACGTCTGGCTGACCACCAGGGCCAGGCACTCCGTGCTGGCGGTGATGCCGGCCGCGGCGGCGTGGCGCGCCCCCAGGCCCAGGGGGACCGTCACGTCCTCGTCGGTGGCCGACAGGTAGCGCCCGGCGGACAGCACCACGCCGTCCTCGCGGATGACGAAGGCCCCGTCCAGGACGGAGAAGTTCTTGATGGCTTCCCGGATTTTCGGGTCGAGGACATTGCGCTCGGACTCGCCCAGGCCCTGGAAGGGGTTGAGGGTAATCTGCCGGCTCTTCTCAAGGACGTTGTTGTGGTCGCCGATGGTGATGATGGTGCCGATGGGGTGGCCCTCGTACCCCTCCTGCCCGATCTGCAGCGCCAGCTGAAGCAGGGCGTCCACCACCTGGCTGTCGAAGCCTTCCCCGAGCTTGACGCCCTCGATGGCCACCCGGTCGTCCAGCGAGCCACCGATGCGCATCTGCATCAGGGTGTCCGGGGAGCGGCCCACCCGTCCGGTCATACACAGCACCAGGTCGCCCTCCTTGAAGGCCCCCTGGGACAGCGCCGAGACCAGGGCCACCTTGACCCGCTCCACCCGGCTATAGTCGTAGGCGGGAATCACCAGGGCCCGGTAGCGCCGTCCCTGGAGCTCGGTGGCGATGGGCTCCGCCGTCACCGCGTACACCAGCTTGTGGCGGATTTTTCGACGACGAAGGTCCTCGGCCGCAATGGGAACGTCACAAATGTAGAGGAAATGGTCGACGTCAGCCTTCGAGGCCAAGGCGAGTGCGCCGCGGAGGAACTCGCGGTCGAATCTCGAAGCCTCACTCCGTGCCTTCTCGCCCTCGGACATACGAAAACCCAGGTTACCTTGACTTCACAAAACCGCCGAATAAGACTCCGCGCCCCTTTTTCGGGGCGGAGCCCGGGCGTTCTGCCCGCGGCCGTACGAGGACAGCGGCTTTGAACCAGAAAGATCTCAAGCGCTACAAGAAGATGCTGGAGGACAGCAAGCAGGCCTTGCTGATGAGCGCGAAGAAGACGCTGATGGAGGAGTCGAACTTCGACACCGACGACCTCCCGGACGAGATTGACCTGGCCAGTCAGCGAGTACGCCCAGTCGATGGTCTTTCGGCTCCGCGACCGCGAGAAGTTCCTCCTCGAAGAAAATCGAGAAGGCCCTCCTGCGCATCGAGGATGGCACCTTCGGCATCTGCGAACGCTGCGAGGAGCCCATCAGCCCCAAGCGCCTGGAGGCTCGTCCGGTCACCACGCTCTGCATCCGCTGCAAAGAGGAGCAGGAGAAGAAGGAAAAGTCCTACGGGTGAGGCATCCCGGCCGGGCCTCTCACGCCGGCTGCAACTCGACCCGGAGCAACTCGCGGCCGACCAGGAACTGGTCGCCGCTGTCGACGAAGACCGCGTTGGTGAGCCGCAGGAAGGTGCCGTTGGAGCTGCCCACGTCCCGGACGACCAGCCGCTCGCCCCGGGCCTTCAGTACCGCATGGCGGCCCGACACGAAGCCGTCGGTGGGAAAGATGATGTCGCCCGTCTCCCGGCCGAGCAGATTGTCGCCCTCCCGCAACGGGAACGCCGCTCCGCGCTGGCCCCCGTCGAGAAGCTGGATGACGCGCAGCCGGTAGCCAGGGTCAGGGGACCCCCAGGCCAGCGTCCCGTCCTCAGCCGGCGCGGCTTGGGGGACCACCTCCAGCAGTAGCCGCTGACGGCCCAGCCGGAGCTCCCCTCCCACCGGAAGTTCCCGTTCGGCCCGGAGACGCGCGAAGACGCCGTTGCCGCCCCCGGCGTCCTCCACCGCCAGACGGCCCCCGGAGAAGAAGAAGCGCACCTGGATAGGGGCCACGTACGGGTCGTCCGGAAGCCGCAGGTCACCTGCGGTGCCTGCCGTCATTACCTCGCCCCGCATGGGCAGCACGGACTCGGCGCCGCCATCGGCACGCACCACCCGCAGCAGGACGCGTGGACGTGCGCCGGGCGGGGGCGCCAGCGAGGCCCCGCAGCCGGCGCAGGTGCTGCTGGCGGGGGGGTTGGAGACGCCACAGAGGGGGCAGGTGACCATGCGCGTTCAGCCCGGCACTCTAGCAGAGCTGCCTGCCTGGGCTTGCGGTGGGCCGTCGCGGCATGACAGCGTTGAGTTGCTCTCGCCGTGACCTGTCCAACCTGCTCAGCGGACACCGGAACGTCCGCCCAGTTCTGCCCGGCCTGTGGCGTCGCGCTCCCGCGGCTCACCGGCGACGGCGACCCGCTGGTGGGCAAGGTGGTGGCCCACAAGTACGCCGTCGAGCAGTGCATCGGCGAGGGGGGGATGGGGCGCGTCTACCGGGCCCGCCAGCTGGTGCTGGACAAGCGCGTCGTCCTGAAGGTGCTTCACCAGGAACTGCTCTCGGATGCGCGCACCGTGGCGCGCTTTCAGCGGGAAGCGCGCGCGGCCAGCCGCCTCAACCACCCCAACTCCATCAACATCCTCGACTTCGGCGTCGCCGAGGACGGCGAGCTCTTCATCGCCATGGAGTACGTCGACGGGCACGACCTGCATCACTTGCTTACCCACGAGTGGCCGCTGTCCGAGCCACGCATCATCCGCATTGTGTCCCAGGTGCTCTCCGCCCTGGCCGACGCGCACGCCGCCGGCGTCATCCACCGCGACCTCAAGCCCGAGAACGTGATGGTGGAGCCCCGGCGAGGTGGGGAGAGCGACGTGGTGAAGGTGCTTGACTTTGGCATTGCCAAAATCGTCGACACCGCCGAGGCAGGGCCCGCCCTCACCCGGGCGGGCTTCGTCTGCGGGACGCCGGAGTACATGTCCCCTGAGCAAGCCAAGGGGGCGCCCCTCGATGCACGCAGCGACCTGTACTCGGTGGGGGTCCTTCTCTTCCAGCTGGTCACCCGCCGGCTGCCCTTCGAGGCCGACACGGCGGTGGGCTTCGCCACCAAGCACCTCACCGAACCGCCACCGCCGCCCTCCCGGCTGCGTCCGGGGGGCTGCTCGGCGCAGCTGGAGCACCTCATCCTCCAGGCGCTCAGCAAGGACCCAGCGGCCCGGCCGCAGACGGCCGAGGTCTTCCTGGACGCGTTGAATGCCCTGCCGGCTGGCCAGTCCTCCCACGACGCGCGGACGGCCCGGGTGGCGCTCCCCCTAGGCGCGACCGCCGAGCGGCCCCGGAAGTCGGATTTGGGGACGGCCCGCACCGTGGTGGCCGCCGCACCTCCCCGGCCGAAGCGTGCCATCGGCCTATGGGGTGCCGCACTGGCAGTGCTAGGGGTGGCCGCGGCGGGCCTGTTGGCCATCCTCGTCCTGCGGGCGCCCTCTCCCAAGCCTGTCCCCGTGGTGAGTGCGCCCACGGCGGTCTGGCTGCGAGAGGTCCCGCCGGAACGGCGCGACGCCAAGCGCTCGGCGGACTTGGCCCGGGATGGCGACAACCTCTACGAGGCGGGGGATTTGGCCCTGGCACGCGCCAAGTACCTGGAGGCCTTCGAGGCGGACCCGACGGCAGAACTGGCCCTGAAGCTGGGTGCCCTGGCGCGCCTGCGGGGACCGGCCGGGGCCGAGGAGGCGCAGGGCTTCTTCGCCCGGCACCTGCGGGAGGCGCCCACCTCCCACGCCCGGGCCCAAATCGCCCGGGCCGTGCCCGGCGTTTTCGGCGCAAGGTGAGGGGGCGGCCTCCTTTCGGGGGCTAGGCGACTTCGACCGCCAGACACCTGCTCGCCGATGCGCACCCGGTCGCCGGCGTGGAGCACCCGTTCCTGGGTCGCCAGCCGCACGAAGGTGCCCAGCCCGCCCGACAAGTCCCGCAGCAGGCGCACCGCGGCGCTGAGGCGGTCAGCTCGCAGTGTCGAGGCGCGAGGCCCGGCTCGCCCGGAAAATTCACGTCACAGCCGGCCAGTCCGAGCGTCAAGAGGGGCTGGGCGGTGACACGGCCCGACCGGGTCGGCCCACCGACCAGCAGCTCCTCCAGGGCCCACAGGTTGCCCTGCGGGGGCAGGGGGACGCCGTAGGGGCGGGGCCCGGGGGCGTCTGGCGGGGCCGGGGGCGATCGAGTCCCTGGTAGCGGAGCAGCCGCGGCCAGCGCGAAGCTGCCGCCCGGGGGGATCACCTCCGGGGCGTGCAGCGTGACGAACACGCCGGAGAGCGCTGGCCTCGTCCTTCACCGTCGAGCTGCCCGTCCGGATCCGGAAGGCGGCGTGGTGGGCGGAGACGAGGGGTCATCCGGGAAGAGGATGGCCCCGCGGCTCGTCCTACGGGCACGCCGTTGGCCATGAGCCGGAAGCGCTGGCCGCGGGCGGGCCCGGCAGACGTCACGCCGAGGATGAAGACGGCTGGCGCCACCGGGGGGCGGCGGGCTGTCGGGAGCGCCGGGCCGCGGACGGGGGCCGCTTGCCGAGCCGTGGCGGTGGGGGCGTGGCGGCGGAGGGTGGACGGCCTGCGGCAGCGGAGCGGCGGGGGCGCCGACCGGCCGGGGCGGCGCGGGGGGCGCGCGCAGGCCGGGAGGCCCCGGAGCGGGAGCAGGGCGTTGCCTCGCCTGCCGCACGCCTCACACCGGAGCGAGCCTGGCGGGTCGAGCACGTCGCACGTGGGGCAGACGACGCCGAGGCTACTCGCTAGGAGGCGCGACATGCGACGGGCCTGAATGTACACCAATGCCTGCTCAGCAAGCCTTCATTGAAGGCCTGATTTCGTAAAGTTACGATGGAAGACCCCCGGATGCTGCGCCTCAACGACATCCTCGAGCGGGTCGCTCGTACCACCCGGACCCCGACCTCGACATCATCAAGAAGGCCTACGTCTACTCGGCCAAGGTCCACCAGGGCCAGCTGCGCAAGTCGGGCGAGCCGTACCTGGTCCACCCGCTCGAGGTCGCCGGCATCCTCGCCGAGCTCAAGCTCGACGAGGCGAGCATCGTCACCGGGCTTGCTCCACGACACCATCGAGGACACCCTCGCCACGCCGCGAGGAGCTCGAGGAGCTCTTCGGCGAGGAGGTCGCGCAGCTGGTCGACGGCGTCACCAAGCTCGGCAAGTTTTCCGCCTCGGCGACGCTGAGCCAGGAGGAGAAGCAGGCCGAGAACTTCCGCAAGATGATCATCGCGATGGCGCGCGACATCCGCGTCATCCTGGTGAAGCTCGCCGACCGCACCCACAACATGCGGACGCTCGAGCACATGACCGAGCGAGAAGCAGCAGCGCATCGCGCAGGAGACGCTGGACATCTACGCGCCGCTGGCCAACCGGCTCGGCATCAGCTGGATCAAGACCGAGCTCGAGGACCTCGCTTCGCTACCTCCAGCCCGAGCGACTACGCCGACCTCGCCGAGAAGCTGAACCGACGACGGCACGAGCGCGAGCGCTACATCGACGACGTCGTCGCCCTCATCGAGAACAAGCTCCGGGAGCGCGGGCCTCGAGGCGCGGGTCCAGCGGGCGCTTCAAGCACCTCTACAGCATCTACAAGAAGATGCGCGCGAGGGCGTGGACTTCGACCAGATCCACGACATCATCGCCTTCCGCGATCATGCTTCCGACCGTGCCCGACTGCTACGAGGCGCTGGGCCTCATCCACCCGCTGTGGAAGCCGGTGCCGGGGCGCTTCAAGGACTTCATCGCCATCCCCAAGCCGAACATGTACCAGTCGCTGCACACCACGGTGATCGGCCCGTTCGGCGAGCGCATCGAGGTGCAGATCCGCACCGAGGAGATGCACCGCATCGCCGAGGAAGGCATCGCCGCGCACTGGGCCTACAAGGAGGGCAAGAGCCTGGTCTCGGGGACGACGAGAAGTTCGCCTGGCTGCGCCAGCTGATGGAGTGGCAGCAGGACCTGAAGGACCCGAAGGAGTTCCTCGAGACCGTCAAGGTCGACCTCTTCACCGACGAGGTCTTCGTCTTCACGCCCAAGGGCGACGTGAAGAGCTTGCCCGCGGGGCGACGCCGGTGGACTTCGCCTTCGCCATCCACTCCGACGTCGGCAGCCGCTGCGTCGGGGCGAAGGTGAACGGGAAGATCGTCCCGCTGCGCTACAAGCTGAAGAACGGCGACACGGTCGAGGTGCTGACCAGCCCCAGCGCGCACCCGTCGAAGGACTGGCTCACCTTCGTCAAGACCAGCCGCGCGCAGCAGAAGATCCGCGCCTTCATCAAGCAGCAGCAGCGCGAGAAGAGCCTCCAGCTGGGCCGCGAGCTGCTGGAGAAGGAGTTCCGCCGCTTCGGTCTCAACCTCAACAAGCTGCTCAAGTCCGGTGAGCTGAAAGGTCCGCCGCGGAGCTCGGATACCGCATCGAGGACGACCTGCTGGTCGGCCTGGGCTACGGTAAGGTCGCCCCCCAGCAGCTGCTGCAGAAGCTGCTGCCGCCGGAGAAGCTCGCCGAGGGGACCGAGCGCGCCGCGGCGGCCAATGGCGCCGCGACCCCGGGCACCGACTCAAACTCCGCCTCGACCGGCTTCGGCCGGGTGACGGAGATGGCCCGCAAGCTGGTGGGCAGCCGGAGCAAGACCGGCGTGCAGATTGGCGGGGTGGACGACGTCCTGGTGCGCTTCGGGCGCTGCTGCAACCCGGTGCCGGGCGACCCCATCGTCGGATTCATCACCCGCGGCCGCGGCGTCACCGTGCACACGGTCGGCTGCGAGCAGCGCGCTCGCCACCGACCCCGAGCGCCGGGTGGACGTGGCCTGGGACGTCCACGGCGACTACAAGCGACCGGTGACGCTGCGGGTGCTCACCGCGGACCGCCCGGGCTTGCTGGCCGACATGTCCACCATCTTCAGCAAGAAGGGCGTCAACATCACCAGGCGAACTGCCGGGCCACCGGCGACGACCGCGCCGTCAACACCTTCGAGGTCACCATCTCGGACCTGAAGCAGCTCACGGACGTCATGCGGACCATCGAACGGCTGAATGGCGTCTACTCCGTCGAGCGCGTCTAGCCCCCAACAGGAGAGTCCGCATGCCCAACGTCCCGGTCCGCACCGCCGACGCGCCCGCTGCCATTGGCCCGTACTCCCAGGGCGTCTCGGCGCAGGGCGAGCGCCTGGTCTTCCTCTCCGGACAAATCCCGCTCGACCCCAAGACGGGCGAGTTGGTGGCGGGAGACATCGGCGCGCAGACGGCCCGGGTGATGGAAAACCTGGGTGCCGTGCTTCGGGCGGCCTCGCTCGGCTTCGCCCACGTCGTCCGCTGCACCATCTACCTCGTCGACCTGGGGGACTTCGCCGCCGTGAATGCGGTGTACGGCGGCTACTTCCCCTCGGACCCGCCGGCGCGCGCGACGGTGCAGGTGTCGGCGCTTCCCAAAGGGGCGCGCGTCGAAATCGACGCCATCGCGGTGGGGTAGGGGCCCCAAGGGGCCAGTGGCAAGGCCCGGCCGGGGGGGAAGGGCTAGTTTCGCCCGGTGGCCGGGGCCTGGGCGTCCGCCACCAGCCGGCCGTACAGGGCCTCGGGCTTCACGCCCTGCGCCAGTAGCTTGTCGGCCTTGGCAATCTCCCGGTCGATGTCCGCCTTCAGCTGCTCCCAGGGCGGAGCCCCCTCGTACAAGCGGCCGTTGACGTAGAGGCTGGGGGTGGCGTGCACGTCGGCCGCCCCGGCCGCCGCCATGTCCGCGTCGATGCGGGCCTTCACCTCAGCACTGTCCATGTCCTTGACGAAGCGCTTCATGTCCAGACCCAGCTTCTCTGCGGTGCGCAACAGGGAATCGTGGTCCAGCGCCCCTTGGTTGGCGAAGAGCTGGTCGTGCATGGGCCAGAACTTGCCCTGCGCGTGGGCGGCCATGGCCGCCTGCGCGGCGATGCGGGCATTTTGGTGCATGGGCAGCGGAAGGTTGCGAAAGACGACGCGGACGTCCTTGGCATAGGCGTCCCGGAGTTTCTCCACCGTGGGCGCAGCCCGGCTGCAGTAGGGGCACTGGAAGTCGCTCCACTCGATGATGGTCACCTTGGCGAATTCCGGGCCGAAGGCCGGGGCATCGGCCGGAGCGTCGACTTTGCGGACCGGCTTACCGCCAGCGCCAGGCGCCTGGCCCTTGTCGATGAGGCGGGCGTAGACCTCGGAGGCAGGCACGCCGGAGCGCACCATGGCCTCGGCCTTGGCCAGTTCCTCGTCGATGAGAGCCTTAAAGTTCTCGATGGGTGCGGCACCACCGGCCAGCCGCCGCCCGTTGATGAAGACGGCGGGTGTGCCAGTGACGCCCACCCCGGTCCCCAGCTCCGTGTCCCGCTCGATGACGTCGGCGTACCGCGGGTTGGCGATGTCTGCCTTGAAACGCGCCAGGTCGAGGCCGAAGTCCCTCGCGTACCCCTCGATGGAGGCCGGCTCGAGCGCCCGCTGGTTGGCGAACAGCTTGTCGTGCATCTCCCAGTACTTGCCCTGGGCGCCCGCGGCGAGCGCTCCGAGGGCGGCGCCGCGCGCCATGGGGTGGATGGTGGTCAGCGGAAATTCCTTCATCACCACGCGCAGCCGGGTGCCGTAGTCCTTCTGCAGCTGCTGGATGGTGGTGTGTGCGCGGCTACAGAAAGGACACTGGTAGTCGGAGAATTCGACCAGCGTCACGAGCGCATCCGGAGCGCCAGAGATGGGTGAGCCTTCGACCGGAATCTTCCACACGGTGGTGTCGCTCTTCGGCGGCGGGCGGGGCGAGGCCGGGGCCTGAGCGCGCGCGTCGGGCTTGGTGGGGCCTGGGCCCAGCGACGACGTCGCCCGGCCAACGACAATCCCAAGGATGAGGCCAACGACGAGCGAGACGAGGACGCTGAATTTCATGGAGAAGGGGGCTCCGGCAGGCTCTCACAGAGGCGCGGAAAGAGAGCGCCGGCGTGTTAACAGACGGGCCCGACGCGTCGCAACTCGTGCGGGGCGTCTGCTCCGGTGACGCACACCCACCCCGTCCTTGACGTGCAGGGCCTCCCCTGCCCGCTGCCCATCGTCCGGCTGGCCGAACTGGTCCTTCGTCTTGCGCCCGGCACGCGGGTCCAGCTGTTGGGCACCGACCCGGCACTGACCACCGACTTGCCCGCCTGGTGCTCGGCGACCGGGCACCGGCTGCTGTCGCTAAAGGAACAGGGCACACTCGTCGAGGCCTGGGTCGAAGTAGCCCCGGTCCGGCCGTAACGGGCGGCGGTGACCCGGGGCAGGTTCTCTTAACCATTGGCCATTGCTTGGCTTTTTGCGTGGCACCCGGGTTGTATGGAAGCTCCCGCACGATGGCCTTCCTTGCCCGAGAGACCTCTGTCGCTGGTGCCACTTCCACCCCTTCTTCCGCGACGGAGCGCGAGGCGGAGCTCGCCCGTGCCGAGCAGGCGATGCGCACGGCGGAGCAGCAGCTGGCCGCGGAGGTCGAGCGCGTCGCCCGCGAGGCCGCTGCCGTCACGGACCGAGCGCGTGCCCTTGAGGAGGAGGCAGGCGGGCTCGAGGCCGACCCGTCGGTCGCCGCGGTGCTGCTGCGGCTGCGCGAGCCGGCGCCGGTGCCGGCGATGGCCGTCCACACCGAGCGTGCCTTTGCCGCGCGCGTCCAGGCGCTGGAGCTCCGGCGCAAGTCGGCCGAGGCCATTCGGACGGGCCTGCGCGCCTGCGGAGAGGTGCTGGCCGAGCGTTCGCGCACCCTGGCCGCGGATGCGCAGGAACTTTCCCGGGCCCGGGCGGCGGCTGCCCAGGCCGCGGCGAAGGCCCGCGCTGCCGCAGCCGAGGCCGCGGCGGCGGCCGCGGCGGCCGCTGCCCGGCCGCCCCCGCCCGTCCCCGTGCAGCTGGCGGAGGTCGACGTCGCGCCCACCGTGCGACGCCCCGTTTCCGGCATGCATCCGGCGATGAGCCCGCAACCAGCCCAAGGTGCGCCCATCGGAAGAGTCGCGCTGAAGCGGGTCGCCGCGCGGGTGGCCATGCAGACCCAGGTGGACCTGTCCAGTGACTCCAACTTCTTCACCGGCTTCAGCACCAACATCTCCGAGGGAGGCCTCTTCGTCGCGACGGTGAATGTGCTTCCCCCCGGCACGCCGGTGGACGTCACCTTCAGCCTGCCCGCCGGGGCGCGTCTCACCCTCAAGGGCGAGGTGCGCTGGACGCGCGAGGTGAATGACAAGACGCCGGATGTCTTTCCGGGCGTCGGCGTGCGCTTCACTGAGTTGGACCCGGCCGTGGTGAACCAAATCAAGAATTTCGTCCAGCAGCGGGAGCCGCTCTTCTTCCCGGACTGAGGCCCAAAGCGGGGCGCCGGCCCCTTCAGGTCAGCGCGAGGACGCGACTCTCTAGGGACTGCCCCTGGGAGACGCCGGTGACTTGGACCCCCGCGTCCAGCAGCAGCCGCAAGGTGGCGCTGAGCACAGCGTCCGGGGACTCCGCCTGGGGGTCCAGCACTACACTGAGGAGGCCGTCGGGGCGCAGTGTGACGTCGGCCACGCCGGACAGCGCGCGGAGCGCCGCCACCGGGATGTCGCCGCGGGCCACCTGGATGCGGAACTCGGCGGCGCGCGCCGTCAGCTCGGCCATGGTGCCCCCCTGCAGCAGCCGCCCGTGGTCGAGGATGGAGGCGCCATCGCAGAGCGCCTCCAACTCCGGTAGGTTGTGGCTACTCACCAGCACGGTGGCCCGGCCGCGCATGCGGGCCACCAGAGCGCGGACTTCGGCGGCCACCTTCGGGTCGAGGCCGGACGTCGGCTCGTCCAGGAGCACCACCGGCGGGTCTCCGAGGAGCGCCTGGGCCAGCCCCACCCGCCGGCCCATGCCGTGCGAGAGCGCAGCGGGCGGCACGTCCCAGACGTCTGACAGGCCCACGCGCTCCAGCGCGACGCGCGCTTCCCGCTCCGGGCGCTCCAGCCCGGACAGTTGTCCGAAGTAGGTGAGCAGGGGGCCGACGGGCAGGTAGCCCGGCAGCGCGGCATCCTGCGGCAGCACGCCCACCACGCCCTTCAGCCCGCCCGGTACACGGGGGTCGCGTCCCAGGACGCGCACGCGCCCGGACGTCGGCCGGAGGTAGCCGCACAACAGGCTGAAGCTGGTGGACTTGCCGGCGCCGTTTGGCCCAATCAGCCCCCACACCGTGCCCTGGGGCACCGACACCGAGAGGCGGTCCAGGGCCTGGCGGCTCCCGAAGCGCTTGCTGACCTGGTCGAGGACGAGAACGGGCTCGCTCATACGTCCCGTCCCCGCAGCACGGCCACCGCGCCCGCGCTGCACAGGCAGGCGAAGAGGAGGAGCGCCACGGCCCCCGTCAGCGCCCGGCCGAGGTCCGGGTACAGCACCTCGCTCGACCAGGTGGAGGGGGCGAGTAGGCCGACCCGTTCCTGCCAGCCGATGGACTCGCTCTGGTGCGACACCTGTTCCTGCACCAGGCGCATGACGCGCGCCCCGCTGCCCAGGGTGCCCGCCGCCCAGAAGCCGAGCAGCACCGCGAAGTTGAGGGTCAGGCTGAGGGCCGGGGTGCGCGAGAGTGTCGAACACAGCGTGGTCAGCGCGGCCATGGCCAGGCCCACCAGGACGCTGGTCCCCCACAGTCGGGGCCAGGCGTGCGCACCGTCGGCGAGGGAGAAGTCCGGGACGTTGGACAGCGCGTAGCCGAAGGCCCCCACCTGCACCACCGTCACCAGGAGTACCACCACCGCACCCAGGGCGAGGGCCTTGCCGAGGGTGAGCGCGGTCCGGCTGGTCCGCACCGTCAAGTAGCGCAAGGAGCGCGTCTGGAGCTCGGCGCTGACGCTGTCGAAGCCCAGCAGCGCGACGTAGGCCGGCAGGAAAATCAAACCGAGTTTAAAGACGACCAGGAGCACCGACGGAAGCGCCATCAGCGACTCGAGCAGGCCTCGGTCCTGACCGAAGAGCAGAGCCAGCATGGCGGCCTTCGGCGACTGAAGTCCCTCCATGCCCTGGCCCTGCGCCTCGAACTGCAGCTGCGCCTGGTGCGCCAGCGCACCCGCGGCGAGCATCACCCCGGCCGAGAAGGCCACGTACAGCAGCAGGACGAGCAGCACCCGCGGGCTCTTCAGTGCGCGGCGCAGCTCGGCGCCGAAGACAATCCACGTGTCCCGTAAGGTCTGCATGTTTCCGGCCCGCTGGCCTACCACAAGACGTCACGTCTTCCGTGGCGATTGCCGCGTTGCCTGCTAGCATGGAAGTCCTTGCTCGACCTCGCCGCCCGATGCCCCGCTGCCCGATGCCTGGCGGCCGCCCTCCTTGGCGTGTCGCTCCTGGCCGGCCCGGCCTACTCCCAAGGGGACCTCGACCAGTTGGGCTTCCCCGAGGCGCTCTCGCGGCTGCCGCCCAGAAGCTGCGTGCTGCCGGCGCCGGAGACCCTGGAGCCGGAAGCTATGCCGGGGCCGGTGGCACCGGCCACGCCCGGGGCCGGGAGCCGCCGGCTTCTGCCCCCGCTGGCCACCGCCCACCCCCTGTCGGCGGAGCAGGACCTCGTCAGCCGGGCACACCCCGACGGGGCGGGCGGGCTGCGGCTTTCCGGGCCCGACGGCGAGCGACTCCTGACCATCCAGCCCGTCCTCCAGGACGCGCTCACCCAACTCCTGGAGAGCTACCGGACGCCCTACGCCGCGGTGGTGGTGCTGGAGCCGGCCACCGGCCGCGTGCTGGCCATGGCCGAGCACGCCCAGGCCAACCCGGCGCTCCGGGGTCTCGCGACCAAGGCGTTGTTCCCGGCGGCATCCGTCTTCAAGCTGGTGACGGCCACCGCGCTTCTGGACGCGGGCCTCGGCCCGGACGACGTGGGCTGCGCGCATGGGGGCAAACGCCACATCCAGGCGCGGCTCCTCGAGGACTCGAGCGCCGACCAGACGTGTCTCAGCCTGGCGGAGGCGATGGGGCGGAGTGCCAATGCCGTCTTCGCCAAGCTGACCCACCGCTACCTCCGCCCGGCGCAGCTGCGGGCTGCCGCCGAGGCGCTGCACTTCAACCGTCCCTTCGACTTCCCCGTCCCCACCGACGTCTCGCTGGCGCGCGTTCCGGAGGACCCGCTGGGCCTGGCCACCACCGGGGCCGGCTTCGGAGACGTCTACCTGTCGCCGCTGCACGGCGCGATGCTGGCCTCGGTGGCCGCCAACCGTGGGGTGTGGCGCGCGCCGGTGCTTTTCGAGGACCAGGTGGACCCGGCCAGCGTCGGCGAGCGCGTGCTGTCCGAGGACCAGGCGACGGCGCTGGTCCGGATGATGGAGGAGACGGTGACGCACGGCACAGCCCGGCGCGTCTTCCGTGGCCCGACGCTGCGCACGGCGGTCGGCAAGACGGGCTCGCTCGCCGACAAGCCGCCCTTGCCGTACCGCGACTACACCTGGTTCGTTGGCTTCGCGCCGCGGGACGCCCCCCGGGTCGCGGTGGCGGCGGTAGTGGTGAACGACGTGCTGTGGCGCATCCACGCCCCTTGGCTGGCGGGCGAAGCGCTGCGCCTCGTCCTGCAAGGGGCGGGGCCCCTGCACGCGCGACGCTGAGGTTCCCCAGCTGGGCCCTCTCAGCTGCGCCGCACGTTCACCAGGCCCTGGTCGAGGAAGCCGTGGAAGCAGCGCAGGGCCTCCAGCTCATGGATGGGGGACACCTGGATGATGGCCTCCACCGTCCGCTGCCCGTCCACCCGGGACAGCAAGTAGCGCTCGGGGGCCGACAGCGGCAGCCGGCGCAGCACCTCGGCATCCACGCGCAGCGTGGGGACGCAAGGGCCGGCCAGCTCCGTCCGCAGCTGCTCGGTGAGGGCGGTCTCCGCCTCGCGCAGGAAGTTGGCGGTGCTGGCCGCCGGCGACAACTCATACGCGCGCCGGGCGAGGGCCGCCGCATCCGCCACGTTGCCGGCATCGAAGAAGGCCTGCGCCGCTCGGAAAATCTCCTCGGCCCCCTCCTCGGTCCCGAGGACGTTGGGGACGGGCGTCGGGACGCTGAGCACCTCCTGCGGGGCGACGCTCACGGCATCCAGCCGGTGCAGGGCGTACAGGCGCTGGTAGAGGAAGAAGTCGGTGGAGTGCAGGCCGAGGATGAGGTCGTCGATGGTGGCCCCCTCCTCAATCATCCGCGTCAGGCGGTCATCCAGGGTGCCTGGCTCGGGGGCCTGGGCCAGATTCTCCCGGTGCAGGACAAGACGGGCCTGGCCCGAGGGGAAGATGGCGCGGATGGCCTTCCAGGCCGTCTCCCGCATGTCCGCCTCCCGGTAAATCTCGAGCAGCGGAACGCCCACCTCCAGGCCGGGCAGGGGGGGCGGGCCGCCTCCAGGGGTGAAGGTGAAGGTGCCTTCCTGCCAGGCGAAGGCGGACAGCAGGGCCTCGCGAAACTTGAGTTGCAGCGCGTTGCGGACCGCCTCCTGGGTGGCCAGTCCCATGCTCACCACGGCCTGGCCGAGAAACACGCGCGTGTCCTGCTGCGCGCGGTAAGCCGCCATGTACTGGTCCTCACTCATCTGTCCCATGTTGATGAGGAACTGCGCCAGGTAGTCCCGCGGCTGGTTGGAGGACGCGTTCACCACCGCGCCCTCGCGCACCACCACCTGGCGCTTCTCATCGGCGCGCTCGTACTGGAGAATCCCCGTCGCCTGGCGGTTTCCGAGGTAGGCCACCAGGTCCCTTAGAGGCATCGTGCCCAGGTCACCGATGAGGCCGCGCATGGCTAGCGACAGCATCCCCCCTTGTCTGGTGGAGGTCTACTCGAAACCGGGGTGCAGCCTGTGCACCGAGACGCTCGCCGTGGTCGAGGCGGTCCGTGAGCGCATCCCCTTCCAGTTGCTGGAGCGGGATGTGCGCCAGGACGCCGAGCTGAGCCTGCGTTGGCGCTATGACATCCCGGTGGTGTGCATTGACGGGAAAGTGGCCTTCCGGGGTCGGCTGACCCCCGAAGCCTTCGAGGGCCGCCTCAGGGAGGCGGTGTCTTCCCCAGCGCGAGCACGCGGCGAAACTGGGCCGGCGTCACAGGAACGACACTCAGACGACCTCGGGTGAGCAGCGGAAAGGTGCGCAGCCGTGCATCCTTCCGGATGCGTTCCAGCGTCACAGGCGCCGTGAGGGCCTTCACCGGGGCCAGTTCCACGCTGGCCCAGTCCTCCTTCGGGGCGGTCGGGTCCGGGCCGGCGGTGCGCGTCACCCGGGCGACCCCCACCACCTGCTTCTCCTCCACCGAATGGTAGTAAAGGACGAGGTCGCCCCGCTGCATCGCCCTGAGGTTGTTGCGCGCCTCGAAATTCCGGATGCCCGTCCACTCGGTGCGTCCGTCCTTGAGTAGCTGCGCCCAGCCGTAGGCCGTCGGCTCGCTCTTCACCAACCAGTGTCCGGCGGCGGCCAAGAGTCTACCCCGCCAGCAGCGCCAGCAGCTCCCCTGGGTGCTGGACGGTGCAGACACCCGTGGCGGCGACTTCACGAGCCCGGAACCCCCACAGCACACCCAAGGGACGCATTCCGGCGGCGCGCGCGGTGGAAACGTCCACCAGCGTGTCCCCGACGAAGGAGACGGCGGAGGCGGCAACCTCCATGGCCCGGGCCAGCTCCAGGGCCGCCGCCGGGTCGGGCTTGCGGGGCACCCCCGGCCGCTCGCCGGCCACCGCCCGGAAGTGCCATTTGCCGAGCAGCGTCTCGACCATCCGGCGCGTCGGTGCATCGGGCTTGTTGCTGAGGATGGCCATGGGAATGGCCCGCGCGCTGAGGGCGTCCAGCAGCTCCGGAATGCCCGGGTAGGGCGCGCTGGTCTCCAGCAGGTTCTCGGCGTAGTCCGCCTGGTAGGCCTGCAGCAGCGCCGCTTTCTCCTGCTGCTGTCCCGGAGGCAGCGCGCGCTCGGCCAGCTTCTGCACGCCTTCGCCGATGAAGGTGCGATAGGCGTCCACCGGGTGGGTGGGGAAGCCCCGGGCGGCCAGACTGCGATTCATCGCCGCGGCGATGTCCCCGAGGCTGTCCACCAGGGTGCCGTCGAGGTCAAAAATCACTCCACGCATGTCACTTCTGGGCGCGCAGCTGCCGGAGGAGCTGGGTGAGGGCCGCCCGCATTTGCGGGGGGTTCTCGTCCGGGGGCGCCTCCGCCATGAAGCGGTCGAACGCCTCGGCCGCGCCCCGGTTGTCGCCCGAGCGCATGCGAATCATCCCAAGGAAGAGGAAGGCCTCGGAGGTGTTGGGGTACAGCTGGCTCAGCTGCTGCAATTCCTTGACGGCTCCTGGCTCGTCCCCGCCCACGGCAAGCAGGAAGGCGTGGTGGACGCGCGCCTCGCTCTGGAAGGGGTCGACGCCAAGGCTTCGCTCGGTGAGTTCCTTCGCCTCCTCGTACTCCTGCCGCCGAATCAACTCATGCACCACGTGGGCCGACGTCTCGACGTCGCCCGGGTTGTCGCGCACGCGCGCCAGCGCTGCGGTGAAGGCCGGGTCCTCGGGCGCCGGCGGCGCCTCGTCACGGCCCACCGTCCCCGTGGCGACTTCGCCCCCGGTGCGGGGCTTGGCGTCATTCGTCAGCCACAGCGCCAGGACGCCGAAGAAGGCCACCAAGCCGGCGCCCCAGAAGGCCCCCACCAGCTGGGGGTGACGGCCGAAGAAGCCGGCGGGCGGAGCGGTCGGGGCGGCTGCTTCGGTGCGGCGGGGCTTCGCCGCGCTGGAGTGGGCCTGGTCCCGGGCGCGCAGCGCATCGGCCGCCAGCTGTTCCAGGCGGCTGCTCTCCCGCAGGTAGGCTTCCTCTGACAGTTGGTGACGGTCGACTTCGAGTTCGCGCAGCTGGTCGAGGAGTCGGGCCGCGCGCAAGTCGGCCTCCTCGGCAGTCTTGGCCGCTCCCGCTCGGCGGCCTTCGCCGGGCGCGGCGCTGGCGCGCCGGCGGCTAGCGAAAAGCAGCACCATGGCAGCAACCAGGCCGAGGCCGAGGGCAAGCAGGCCGGGAAGCCAGTCGGTGCGCGTCACTTCTTCAGCTCCGCCCGGACGGCGTCCAGGTAGGGGTCGGCCGAGGCAGGGGAGGGCGCGGGCTGGGCGCCAGCGGCGCGGGCCACGCTCGAACGTCGCACCAGCCGCCCGATGACGAGGGCACCTCCCAGCACCAGAGCCACCGGCAACAGAAACACCAGCCAGTTGACGCCGTGGGCGGGCGGCTCGAGCAGCGCCCACTCGCCATAGCGAGCGATGAAATAGGTACGGATTTCCTCGTCCGTCTTTCCCTCCGCCACCAACTCCCGCACCCGGTCCATCTGCGCGCGGGCCGCGGAGGAGCCGGAGTCGGCGATGGACAGGCCCTGGCACATGGGGCAGCGCAACATTTTCCCGAGGGCCTGGACGCGGGCCTCCCGGGGTGGGTCGAGCAGCGCGCTCCCCGCCTGCTGGGGGGCATGGGGCGTGGCCGACACCAGTAGGGCGAGGACGAGCGCGCTCACCGGCTTGCTCCGACGGGGCCTGCCGCCTGCTGCAGGGCGTGGAGTCGCGAGGCGAGCTCCTGCATGTCCAGTAGCGGCCCGACGAATTTATCGCGGATGATGCCCTGCGCGTCGATGAAGTACGTCTCGGGCACCCCGGTCACCCCGTAGTCCACCGCCATGCGCGACTGCGGGTCGATGAGTTGCGGAAAGCTCGGCTCCATCGGGCGGGCGAATTTGCGCGCCTCCTCCGGCGTGTCCTCAAAGACGACGCCGAAGAAGCTTGCTTCCCCGCCGAAGTGCTTGGCGGCGCGGGCCAGGGTGGGGTGCTCTGCCTGGCAGGGACCGCACCAGCTGGCCCAGAAGTTGAGGACGAGGGGCCGTCCGCGCAGCGCCGACAGCTTCACCGTTTCGCCAGTGTCCAGCCGGGTGAGGGTGAAGTCGGGGGCCGGCTTGTCCTTCAGCCCGAAGGGCACCTGGTGCGGGTCCTTGCCAAAGAGGGTAGCGAAGGCGAACAGCAACAGCCCCATGGCTGCCGCAACGGCCAGCAGCACCAGCACCTGCCGTTTCAAGCGGTACCCCGGGCGGCGTCGGCGGCGGCGGTGCTACCCTCGCTCACCACCGGCACGCTGCGGCGCTTGGGCCAGGCGGCCACCAAGGCCCCCAGGACGAAGAGGGGGATGCTCCACCAAATCCACCCCACCAGCGGGAACGTCCACATGTTGAAGCTGGCAGAGCCGCCCTGGCCGCTCTCATTGAAGGCGAGCAGCGTCAGGTACAGGTCGTCGAAGGCGCTGGAGGCCACCGCCGGGCTGCCCACCGGGTCGGTGCTTCTTTCGTAGAAATTCATCCGCGGGGCCAGCGTCCCGTGCCCACCGCGCGGCGTGGTGACGTCCAGCCGCGCCGCAACCCAGCGACGGTGCGGGTCCGCGCCCTCCTCGAGGCCCGCGAAGCGCACGGTGTAGCCGCCGAGGCTGAGTGTTTGCCCCGGCGTCAGGGTGCCGGTGGTGTGCTGGACATAGGCCTGGGAGGCGGCGATGGCCACAAACACCAGCACCACCGCCAGGTGCACCAGGTAGCCCCCCGTCCGCCGGCGCGCGCGCGCCGCGCTGCGGGCAAAGGACGTCCAGGGCTTCTCGCCCTTCTCCCGCATGCGGACGAAGGCGGGCAGAAACAATTCGCGCAGCGTCACCGTCGCGACGAAGCCGCCCAGAGCGAAGGTGGTGAGGGCTGCCCCGCCGCGCAGGCCGGCCAGCAGGCACCCGCCCAGCACGGCGAGGCCTACCGTCAGCGGGAGGAGGAATTGGCGCCGAAAGGTGCCGGCGTCGGCCCGGCCCCAGGGGAGGGATGGCCCGACGCCCATCAGGAAGAGGACGGCGATGCCCAGCGGGATGGCCATCCGGTTGAAGTAAGGGGCGCCGACGCTGACGCGCACCCCGAAGAAGGCCTCCCGCACCAGGGGAAACACGGTGCCGAGGAGGATGGTGAAGGTGAGGGCTGCGAACAACAGGTTGTTCACCAGGATGGCCGTCTCGCGCGAGGCCAACCCAGGCAGCGGGTCCTCGGGTGCCAGCATCGGCCCACGCACTGCCAACAGCCCGATGGAGACCGCCACCACCACGCCGAGGAAGACGAGGAAGGTGGGGCCGATGTCGGACTGGGTGAAGGAGTGGACGGAGTTGAAGATGCCGCTCCGGGTCATGAACGTTCCCAGCACGGTGAGCGCGAAGCTGGCCAACGCCAGGGACATGGTCCACAGCGTCAGGACGCGTCGGCGTTCCTGCAGCATGGTGGAGTGCAGAAAAGCGGTGGCCGTCAACCAGGGGAGAAAGGAGGCGTTTTCCACCGGGTCCCAGGCCCAGTAGCCGCCCCAGCCGAGCACCGCGTAGGCCCACCAGCTACCGAGGATGATGCCCACGGTGAGGAAGGTCCACGCCAGCAGCGTCCAGCGGCGCAAGGCATTGAGCCAGGCCTCGCCCAGGTGCCCGTCCAGCAGCGCCGCGACGGCAATGCCGAAGGGCACTGTCATGCCCACGTAGCCGCAGTAGAGCATGGGCGGGTGGATGACCATCAGGATGTGGTTCTGCAAGAGCGCGTTCGGTCCCGGTCCATCGGGTGGAACGGGCGAGACCGGCCCGAACGGGTTGGCGGGCCCAGCGATGAGGAAGGCGAAGAAGGTCGCCGCTCCCAGCATGGCCCCGAGCGCCATCTCGACGTTGCGACCCCGGGAGTCGTGCTGCGCCCGGGCGAATGCGAAGAGGTACACCCCGAGGATTGCGCCCCAGAAGAGGATGCTGCCTTCAAGGGCACTCCACAGCGACACCACCGTGTAGACGAGTGGCGTGCTGCGGCTTCCCACGTGGGAGACGTACTGGACGCTGAAGTCGTGTGCCACCAGCGCCCACACCATGGTGAGGTTGGCTCCCAGCATGCACAGGAAGAAGCCGGTGGTGGCCCGCTCCACCCACAACCGGGTGGCCGGGCGCCGGCGCAAGCCCCCCTCGATGCCCACCACGGCGCCGAAGATGGCGCACAAAAGGCCCCCGAGGACAAAGGCGTAACCGAGGGTGCCTCTCACTTGGGCCTCGCCGAGGAGGTGGTGTCGGAGGACAGGGTGTTCTTCCAGCGGTCACCCTCGCCGGGCTTGGGAGGGCGGTACTCGTTGGAGTGGTTCACCATCAGGCGGTTGGAAGTGAAGACCTGCGATTTGTCGAAAGTGCCTTCGACAACGACGCCTATCCCTTCGCGGAACATCTGCGGGGGCGTCTCGCGCACCCTGACCAGGACATTCCTCGCGGTGGGCGTCATGTCGTTGGCCACCCGGAAGGTGAGCTCGGTGTGGCCCGAGTCCCAGGCGATGGTGCCCCGCTGGACAATCCCGCCCAGGCGAATGGTGGCCCCGTAGGCTTTGCTGCCTGCGTCCAGCATCTCCGCCGGGGTCCAGTAGTAGACGAGGTTACTGCCCAGGTCGCCAAGGGCGATGAAGGCCAGCGCGCCGCCGGCGACGAGCAGCGCCGCCACAGCGAGCCAGGTGGTGCGTTTGAGGGCCATCGTCGGTTACGGCTCCTTCCTCGGCGGCGAAGCCAGAGACTCAAGGCGTACAAGGCGAGCGCGCTCCAGGTGAGGCCGTAGGCCGTCCAGACGTAGCTCCACCCGCCCTGGATGCGGCCCGCCTCTGCCACAAGGGGCGTCATGTCGCCGCCTCCGCCACCATCGGGGGAGGGGCCATCTCGCGCTCGGTGCGGGCGCGGGCGATGAGGTAGCGCGTCGACAGAAAGACCAGCCACAGCGCGAGGAAGGCAAAGGCATTCCAGCGCAGTGCGCGCACCATGTCCGGGTCCACGGTGTTGGGAGAGCTCTGCATCTGGTGCAAGCTTCTCCACCAGCGTACGCTGAACCAGATGATGGGGATGTCGACGGCGATGATGATGCCCACCACCGCCGACCACACCGCGCGTCGCTCGGCGTCGTCGATGAAGCGCCTCAGCGCAAGGTAGCCGGCGTACGCCACGAGCAGAATGGCCTCGCTGGTGAGGCGCGGGTCCCAGCTCCAGTAGACGCCCCAGGTGGGCTTGCCCCAGATGCTTCCCAGCACCAAGCCCACCGCCCCGAAGAAGAGTCCGACTTCCGCCGAGGCCTCGGCCAGGGCGTCCTTTGGCCAGCTCGGGCGGAACAGGTAGGCCACCGAGCAGAGGAAGTTGAGCGTGACAGCCATCAGGGCCATCCACTGGGCCGGCACGTGCACGTACATAATGCGCTGCACGTTGCCCATCTCCCGGTCGGGGGGGGCCTGGACGAGGCCGTACCAGGCCCCGGAGACGAGGAGGACCAGCGCCAGGACGGCCGCGCCGGCGCGCCAGGAGGCAGGCCCCCGCACCAGCGCGTACAGACTGCCGCCGACTACAGCGACGCCAACCACGGTGAAGAGTGCGTGGGTCATGTCGGGAATGAGGCCTAATCCTCGAGAACGCGTGGAAACAGCACGAAGCCTAGGCTCCAATAGACCAAATCGAACCCGGCTAGAAGCCCAAGCCAGGACTGGAACTGAAGCATCGGGTCGCCCTCGAAGACCAGCGACGTCGCCTTGGCTGCCGCCACCAGGGCCGGGATGAGGAGCGGAAACAGCAAGAGCGGCAACAGGACGTCCCGTGCGCGGGCCTGGCTGGAGATAGCCGCGTACAGGGTTCCCGGTCCCGCGATGGCCAGGGCGCCGAGGACCAGCACCACGGCCATGGGACCCGGGCCCTGCACCAGCGTGACGCCGGCCAGCGCCGCCAGCACCGGGAGAATGACGGCGCCCAAAAGCATCAGCAGCAGCGCGTTGGCCAGCGACTTCGCCAGAAAGAGGGCCCGGGCATCCGCCGGCGCCAACCGCAGGCCGTCCAGGGCTGCGTTTTCCTGCTCCACCCGGAAGCTCTCCCCCAGCGCGAGGACGGAGGCCAGCAGGATGGCGAGCCACAGCGTGCCGCCGGCCGCCCGCCTGAGAGCAATACGTGGCAT
>CAVQDL010000005.1:0-36654 GCA_963711265.1 uncultured delta proteobacterium | reverse complement strand
AAACCGGATCGGCCAGAGGACGAACCCGAGGCCGTGGCCGCGGCGATCCGGGCGGGCGATCTCGCGCCGCGTCTCACGGCGGCGCTCGAGTTGGCCACCGCTCACCTCCGGCGAGGAACTTCGCGGTGCGCTCGTCGGCGGTCGCCGAGGACGGCGCCGAAGGCTCGATGGCGGGCCTCCTCGAGACCTATTTGGGCGTGAGGATGGCGGACCTCGCCTCCCGGCTCCGCGACTGCTGGGCGTCGCTCTACTCACACCGGGTGCGTTCCTATCTGGGCCGGCGGGTGCCGCCACCCGGAGCGCCGATCCCCGTATGGGGGTTCTCGTGCAGCGCCAGCTTGTACCGCGCTGGGCGGGCGTCCTCTTCACCGTCGATCCCTCGCGGCGAGCCGGCGACACCATGGTTCTTGAGTGGGTCGAGGGCCTGGGTGAGACGCTCGTCTCGGGCAGGGCGAGCCCCGCGCGCCTGCTCCTGTCCCGAAGGGGCCTTCTCCTCCCCGAGGATCTCCACCCGGCGCTCGCCCTCGCGTTGATGGACCTGCACACCCAGGCCCTGCATGCCGAGCGACTGTTCGGCGAGCCCCTCGACATCGAGTGGTGCGTGGACGACGAGGGGCTGCACCTTTTGCAGGCTCGCCCGGTCACGGCGTTCGGCGGACCAGGTACGAGCGCCTGGTCGAGCGCCAACGTGGGCGAAAACTATCCGGCGGCGCTCAGCCCATTTACCTGGTCCGTGGCCGACCGTTTCCGGAGCTGGTACTTCGAGTCGCTGGCGGAGAAGCTCTGGGTACCCGAGCCCTGCCGTGCCGAACTCCGGCCGCTCCTCGACAACCTGCTCGGCGTCCACCGCGGCCGGGTACACTACAACCTCTCCAACTGGTACCGGATGTTTGCGCGGCTCCCAGGGGGAAGGCTCCTGCGCCGCTCGTTCGATCGCTACATCGACCAGCCAGTGCCCTTGGCCTGGCCCGTCGAGGAGACCGTCCTGCCTTCCGTGCCGGCGTGGCGAATGGTGCCGGCGCTCATCCACCGCTACGCGACGCTGGGCGGCTCGGTGGCAGCCTTCGTGCGGCAGTTTCGTCATCATCGTCAAACCTGGCGGCTGCAGCTTGAGCAGGGAGGGAGCCCGGGAGCGGCAGGCAGCGTGCTGGCGCAGATCACCGCTTTCCTCGAAAGGCAATGGGGCGATGCCGCGCTGGCGGATTTCTCGGCGATGGTGTTCCCGGCGCTGCTCCAGTCGGTCGTGGCGGCCTGGTTGTCCCCGGCCGACGCCGCCCGCGCGACGGGGCTCCTGCGCGGCCTTCAGCTCAAGAGTACGGAGGCGCTCAAGCTGCTGCATGCGCTGGGCGCCTGGGTCTCCGCGCGCCCGCGGCTCCTCGCGCTCCTGAATAGCGAGCGCGACGCTGAGCTGGTGGCCGAGCTGCAGGGAGAAGGACGCGCCCTGTGGCAAACCTTTCTCCACGAGTTCGGCGGGCGCTGCTACCAGGAGCTGCTCCTGACATCGCCCAGCTTCGAGGAACAGCCCCATTCGCCTTGCACTTGGTGCGCGGGGCGCTCGCCGCCGGCGGCCCGGATCCGGCCGTTCGCGAAGCGGCGGAGGCGGCGGAACGCAAGCAGCTGACCCGCGAGCTGCTCGGGCGGCTCCCGCTCTGGAAGCGCCCCCTCTTCGCCCGGCTCGTCGGCGACGCACAAAGGGCCGTCGCGGCCCGCGAGCAAGTGCGGCTCTGCCAGGGGCTCTTGTACGGCGAGCTGCGGCAGGCGGCGCTCGCCGTCGGCCGCGGGTTGGTCGAGCTCGGGCGGCTTGAACGCCCCGAGGACGTCTTCCAGCTTGAGGCGGGCGAGGTGGAGCGCCTGCTGCGCGGCCGTTTTATCTACCCCGAGACCATCCCGGCGCTCATCCGCGCCCGGCGGGCCGCCGCCGTGAGCGCTGACGCAGGGACGCTCCCGTCGTTCTTCGTGGTCGGTGAGGGCGCTGACTACGAGGACCGGATCGACGAGCCCATCGGCCCGTTGGCGTCCGGTGGACAGCGCAGATGGCGCGGCGTTGGGGTCTCTCCGGGCAGCGCCACCGGTACCGTCCGGGTCATCGTCGATCCTGTCGGGCAGGCGGGACAGCTCCGCCCGGGAGAGGTGCTAGTGGCCCGAGCCACCGACCCCGGATGGACGCCGCTCTTCCTCATCGCGGCCGCGGCGGTGGTCGAGCGCGGCGGAATGCTCTCCCACGCGGCGATCGTCGCCCGCGAGGTCGGCATCCCGTTGGTCGTCGACCTGGCCCTTGCCACCCGTGCGCTTCGCGACGGCGATCGGGTGCGGGTCGACGGCGACACCGGGCTGGTGAATCTCGTCGGAGATTGAAGTTGATGGGCGCCGACCGCGTCCCCGCTCACCCCTGCGAGCATCGGCCGGCGCTGGCCTTGGCTGCCTTGCGACGCTTTGCCCGCGAGCGGTTTCCTCCCTGGGCCACCGTTCCCATCGCGGGGCTGCTCTACGCTGCACCGGCGAGCCTAGAGCGACCGATGTTCCTCGAGGCGGCCGGGGGGGCGCTGGCGACGTTTCTCGCCCTTCTCTGCCTGCGCGCATCGCCGACGACCTGTCAGACCTGGAGTGCGATCGGGTGCTCCACCCGGAGCGCGGACTCTCCTCCGGAAGGATCGACCCAGCGCGGCTTCTCGACGCGAACCTGGTCCTGGGGACGGCGCTGGTCGCCCTCGACTCGATGTCGACGTGGCGCCTGGCCTTCGCTCTCGGCGCGAGCGCGTTCTATCTCGCCTGGTTCTCGTGCTGGAGAGCGCGCGTTCACCCGGTCGCGAGGCCCTTCCTCTCCAACCTGGTGTTTCCCTGTGTGGTGTTGCACGGCGCCGGTGCTGCCGCATGGCGGCCGGCGGTCCTGCTGGCGCTCTACGCCTGGCTGGCCGCGGTGGCGCATGAACTCGCGCACAACGTCCGATCGCCGGAGGAGGAGCCCCCCCGGGCCCGGGCTATGCCCGCGCCCTGGGAGCGAAAGGGACAGCCGTCCTCAGCCTGGCCTTGTTCGCCGCGGCCGCGCTCGTCGCCGCCGTACTCTGGCTGGTGCTGGGCCGCCCGTGCTCGCTCGGCGGGGCGCTAATTGCAGCCGCCACGGGCGCGGGGTACTTCCTAGCGCGGCTCCTGGGCGATCCAGGGTTGCAGTCCGCCCGCTCTCTGTACCGGGCCGGCATCGTCTTCGCGCTGGCGCCTGCCCTGGGTCTGATCCTGCGTTGGTAGAACGGGACCCTGGGCGCGAGGCGGTCCAAGAAACGCCATTTCAGCTGGCCGCGCCCGGGACGAGCGGCAGGGCCTGAAGCAGCAGATGGCAGCAGGACGCGCTCACCAGAAAACTGTCGAACCGATCCAGTACGTCCCCCGTGCGCTGGCGATAGTCGTCTGGAAGTCCTTGCATCCGGCATCGCGCTTGATGGCGGAGAAGATCAGATCGCCCAGCACCGCCGCGAGCGCCGCAGCGAGCGCGAGCGCCGCGCGTCGGACGACCCCGCCCTCGAGGAGGGGGGCGAAGGCGATCGCCGCCGCCGCCGTGGCCAGGAACCCGCCCAGAAGACCCTGCTGGACTGTCTTGCGTGGGCTGAGGCGGGCGACGAACGACCTGCGGCCGAACCGTGCGGCCGACGGCCTCGGCCCCCGCGTCGTTGAGCGCGACCAGGATGAAGAGGAAGGCTGCGAAACCGCCGTACTCGCTGCGGAGACGGACGACAAAGGCGGGCAGGAGGCCCGCGAGCAGGGCGGTCAACGCTACGGCGCCGGCAGAGGCCCGCGCGCCGGCGGGGCGCCGCAGGAGGACGGGAAGCGAGGCAGCCGCGAGGAGGACCAGCGCCAGCGCCTGCAGCTCCGCACCTCCGGGGCCGGCGGCACAGCGATCGCCACCGCGCCGCCCATGGCGAGCCAGCGATACGGCTTCTGCTCGTCGCCTGGAGCGAATAGCGCCAGCGTCAGCTCGCGACTGCCCACGGCTGCCAGCGCCGCCATCGCTGCCTTGAGC
The DNA here is from genome assembly GCA_963711265.1 of uncultured delta proteobacterium. Classification (GTDB taxonomy): domain Bacteria; phylum Myxococcota; class Myxococcia; order Myxococcales; family Myxococcaceae; genus JADGRA01. The sequence continues at coordinate 32,642 of CAVQDL010000005.1, read as the reverse complement.
CACAGGCCGCCGACCGCGATCACCCCCAGCGTCGCGTGCACCACCAGGAAGAAGACGCTCAGTTTGATCCACAGCGTTCGCTGCACGCCCGGGGCCTGCGGGACCCAGCGCGGGCAGAGAAGCAGCCAGAGGGCCAGCGCGGCAAGGAAGGCGTCGAGGCGCAGCCAGGTGGAGATCCCAAGAGACGCCATCAGGGCTGACCGCCCCGGGCGAGGCGGAGGGCGGACGGGGCCAGCGCCAGATGAGCGCGCTCCTCGCCCTCCTCGATGCGGATCAGGCTCCGCGCCGTGGCGAGCACGCGTTCTAGGAACGCGCAGGGGCGGAAGGCGTGGACGAGCTGGTACAGCGAGAGGCGGCTGGTCAGGAAGTCGTACAGCCCGAGCTGGTAGCCGCGCCGCCACCGCGCCGCGTCGATGGTCCTCCCGGCCGTGGCGGGAAAGCTCGCGCCGGTGTAGGTCGACGAGGCTGTCCACGGTGGAAGGCAGGACGTCGGGAGAGAGCACGAAGGCCAGCAACTCGGCGAGGTCGCGCTGCGGAACCTGGAGCTCGGCTAACTCCCAGTCCCAAGCGCAAAGGCGCAATCCCGTCGGCATGCGCCGGAAGGCAAGGTTCCTGGGATTGAAATCACCGTGGATTAGCGTCCGCGGCATCTGCTCCAGCTCCCGGCACCAGTCGGGCAAGGATTTCAGGATTCGCTGGTGCAAGCGCTGCTCCGGAAGTGAGTACCATCCGGGGAATTCGCCCGCGGCGTAATCGAGGACCTCGCTCCATAGTTCGTCCATCGAGGCTCGCGCCGCAACGCCCACCACCTCCCCCAGCCAGGGCTCGTTCCGCAGCGCTTCCTCGCGGCCGTACCAGATGGAGTGCACCTCGGCGATCCCGCGCACCGCCGCCTCCACGTGTGCCAGCGTCCAGCCGCGGAGGTCGTCGGCGCTGTCCTTCAGCTCAACCTCGCGGAGCAGCTCGAGCACCAAGACGAACAGCTCGCGTTCATCGTCGCGCACCACCTCATAAAGAGCGGGCGCGTGGCGGGTGAAGCGCGGGTCGGCCTGCTGGTAGACGCCCAGCTCGCGCAGGTGGCAGCCGGCGACACCAATCTGCCCGGCGAAGCGCCGCTGCAGTTCGCCCAGCCGCGAGCCGCACATTGATGCGACCAAGTGGGTCATCAGCAGCACCTCCTGGTCGAGTGGCTTGACCCTGACCAGCACGTCCCTGTGACCCGGGCCGGATCGAGCCGAGTGGTACAGAAGGCGGCGCGGAAGTTGTCCACAGCTTCCGCGCCCGGGGGCGGGTCAGCTCGGCGAGCAGGCTGTCTCCAGTTCGACGTCCTCGATGGGCGCGGCCACCTGCACCTCAAGGGTGTCGTCGCCGAGCGCCCGTCGCAGCCCCGGCTCGAAGAACTTCGGCACGAGCTCCTGTTCGCTGAATGGCGTCATCGGGCGGTTGCGGCCCATCCTCTCGTGCGCGGCGGCGAACTGACCGCCCGAGACGGCTGCCAGCGTCGACAGGTCGAGGGCCAGGCAGAACCCAGCGATGATCTCGGCGAGGCGGTCTACCCCGCCGTTCCCCGCGCAGCCCATCAGCTCGAGCGGATCCTGCTGGCGCGGCAGGTGCGTCCCGCCTCCCACCGTTCCCACGACCAGCGAGGGCAGAGTGATGCTGACATGCAGGCCTCCTGGTGCGGCCTGCATGGTGAGCTGGGCCAGGGACGACTCGTGGACGCAAGCGGCGTCCTGGCCTGTGGCGATGAACGCACCAGCGACGATGTTGGCCGCGTTCACGTTGTGGCCGATCATCCCCACCTGCAGCGCGGCCTCCATGCTCCTCTGGTAGGCCCAGAGGAGCTGCTCGGAGGAGACCTTGAGCATGCGACGGCAGACGGCGTCGGCCAGCGTGGCCGAAGCCAGGACGCGAACGCCGCGCCCGCCCAGCCAGGAGGCGAAGCCAACCTTCTTGTCGAGGCTGGCGTTGCTCTCGATGTAGAAGGCCTCGGGCAATGGCGAGCCGTCGTGCCGAAGCCCCTCGTTGATGAACTGGCAGAGGCGCCACGCGCAGGCGGTCGTCATGTTCTGCCCTGCCGCGTCTCCAGTCTCGAAGACGAAGCGAACGATGACGTTCACGCCGATCAACTGTGGCTGCACTGCGACCAGCCGCGCGTGCCGGGAAACATCGCGGGTGCGCTCCTGCAGCTCTTCCACCCGGCTGGCTAGCCAGCCGCAGAAGGCACCCGCGGCCGCAAAGCTGCTGAAGGCGAAGAGCGGCGCCCGGGTCATCTGCCGCCCCATCACCCGCGCCTGCGCGCCGCCCGACGCGTTGAGCGCCAAGGCTCCCCGGGTGGCGCTGGAGACGAGCGCGCCTTCGGTCGTAGCGACCGGGAGGAAGAAGGTGCCCCGGGCCGCGGCGCCGTTGATTCGGAGAGGCCCCGCCACGCCCACCGGGACCTCGACTCCGCCGATGAGCCCCTCCACGTTGCAGCAGAGCCTGTTGGCCTCCAGCGAGGTCTCTTCCAGGCGAAGAAGGGCCGCGCCCGTCAGCCGGCGGAGGTGGTCGAGCCGAGCCAGCCGCGCTGCCTCGCTGTGCCGGCCACGTGCCGGCAGGCGCCAGCACCCGGCATCATCGGCACCCGTCCAGTGTCCCAGCGGTCCGGCCATCGGCGGCTCCCTCGCGTTGTCGGAGAGACGGAGAGGCGAGCAGACGTTTGTGAGAACGCCCGTCGGTCCGGAAGGGTTGGCGTCCCCTCGAATTGGATTGGGAAGAGCAGCGCGCGCTATCGTTTCCAGCGTGGCTGGATTGCACGAACGGGAGCGCGAGGTCCTCGAGCTCCTACAGACCCGCCAGCTGCATCCTGCGGCGAGCTTGGCCCTGCGAACCTACGGGCCCGAGCTGTACGGTTTTCTCGCAGGCCAGCTGGGAAACGACACCGACGCGGCCGAGGTCTTCTCCCAGCTCACCGAGGACCTCTGGCGCGGGCTGCCGCGATTCGGGTGGCGCTGCAGCCTGCGCACCTGGCTCTACTTGCTAGCGCGGCATGCGGCCAGCCGCTTCCGCGCTTCCCCCTGGAACCGCGGCGGCCGCACCGGCGATTCGCGGCTAGACGAGCAGATCGCGCAGGTGCGCAGCCAAACCGCACCGTGGCTCCGCACCGACGTCAAGGACCGGCTCCGGCAGCTGCGCGACTCGCTCCACCCCGACGACCGCCTGATCCTCGTCCTACGCCTCGACCGCGGACTCTCGTGGAACGAGGTGGCGCTCGTGATGCTCGGCGAGGAGGCGACCACCGCCGAGGCGCTGAAGCGCGAGTCGGCGCGGCTGCGGAAGCGCTTCCAAGATCTCAAGGACGAGCTTCGCGTCCGGGCGCAGCGCGCGGGCCTGCTCGAAAGGGATGGCTGAGCGTTCCCAGCGACGGCTGCCGCCCTATGACGCGCCGCACCGACGCGCCGGGGCTTCCGAGCGCGACGCAGTGTTGACCCCGTTTTGGAATCATGTTAGTCGTACGACTAAACCAATCGCCCAAGGCATATGCCCAACTCACCCCGAGCCGCAGTCTCCGCCAACCGCCAGGACACCGAGGAAAGATTCCTCGACGCGGCCGAGCGGCTGCTCGTCGAGGTGGGCTACGCGGGCATCACCACCCGGGCGCTAGCGGCAGAGGCGGGGGCGAATCAGGGGCTGGTGCACTACTACTTCGGAACCATCGAAGAGGTCATGCTCCGTGTGCTTAACCGCTTCACCGGGCGGCTCATCGCTCGGCAGCGGGCGATGTACTCGGCCGACTTGCCGTTCCTCGAGAAGTGGCGGACGGCCTGGCGGTTCCAGGAAGAGGACCTGGCGGCGGGCTACCCGAAGATCTGGTTCGAGCTGCAGGCGCTGGCGTGGAATCGGTCCGAGCTGCGCCAGCGCATCGCGGCCGTCGACTCCGAGTGGCGTGCGCTCCTCCGCGATGCGTTCGGCCGGGCCTTGCGTGAGTACGGCCTCGAGGGCGAGCTCCCGTTGGAGGCGCTGACAGCATTGATGATGACTTTCGGGCTTGGCTACATGCTCGAACGCCTTTCCGGGATCAGCGAGGGGCACGAACCCCTCCTGGCCTGGATCGACGGGTGGATCGAATCGCTTGAGCGGGGGAGGCAAGATGGACCACGCAAGGTCAAGCGCGCCAGCAGGGACGTTCGCCAGCGAAAACGCCGGCACCGGTAGTCGCGAGCAGACGCGCGCCCGTGACCCCGACGCGGTTGGTTTCGTCGAGCGGGGCGGCGTGCGCGTCTACTGGGAGTCCTGCGGCGAAGGCGAGCCTGTAGTCCTCTTCCTGCCCACCTGGTCCATCGTGCACTCGCGCTGCTGGAAGGCGCAAATCCCAGACTTCGCCCGCCGCACGCGGGTCCTCACCTTCGACCCGCGCGGCAACGGCAAGTCGGACCGGCCAGCGGCCGACGAGGCGTACGCCGAGGAGGAGTTCATGCGGGACGCGCTCGCGGTGATGGACGCGAACGGCGTGGAACGGGCGTTCATCGTCAGCCTCTCGCGTGGCGCGCAGCGGGCGCTCCTGCTCGCCGCCGAGCACCCGGAGCGTGTCCACGGCGCAGTCTTCATCGATCCCTTCTTCCCGGTGAGTCTCCTGCGTTCGCTCCATTGGCGCGTGATCGGCCACCCGAGGATGCGGCCGATGCTGATGAGGCGACCCTTGACCACGCGCGGCTTCGGAAAGCTCAACGCGCAGCATTGGCGAGCCGATTTCAAGGACTTCCTCGAGTGGTGGCAGCGGAAGAACTTCACCGAGCCGCACTCGACCAAGCAGGTCGAGGACGGGGTGGGCTGGGGCCTGCAGACCGATCCCGAGACGGCGATTGCCTTCTCACGCGGGGGTCTGTTAACGCCGAGCGACCGCAAGAGCCAGCTGGCCCTAGCGCAGCGCGTGCGCTGTCCGGTGCTCGTCATTCATGGAAGCGAGGATGACGTCTTTCCAGACTCCGACAGCAGAACGCTGGCGCGGATCACCGGGGGCAAGCTGATCATCGTCGAAGGGGCGGGACACCAGCCGCAGGCGCGCAAGCCAGTGGTGGTCAACCTGGCGTTGCGCGAGTTCTTTGCTTCCGCGCAGCCCGCACCGGCGAGCGCCGGGGGGGCGCCCGCGCGGCCGACGAAAAAGCGCTCGTCGCATACCAAGCGCGTGCTCTACATCTCATCGCCCATCGGCTTGGGGCATGCCCAGCGCGACGTAGCGGTGGCACGCGAGCTACGCACGCTCGTCCCCGGAGTCGAGATCGACTGGCTGGCTCAGGACCCCGTGACCCGCGTGCTCGCCGCCGAGGGGGAGCGCATTCACCCCGGCAGCAGACACCTGGCCAGCGAGTCCGCTCACATCGAGTCCGAGTCGTCGGAGCACGACCTCCACTGCTTCCAGGCGCTGCGGCGGATGGACGAGATCCTCATCGCCAATTTCATGGTGTTCCACGATGTGGTGCGCGAGGACCGCTACGATCTTTGGATTGCCGACGAGTCCTGGGAGCTTGACTACTACCTGCACGAGAATCCAAAGGAGAAGATCGTCCCCTTCGTATGGTTCACCGACTTCGTCGGCTGGCTCCCGATGGACGACGGAGGCGCCAGGGAGAGCGCGCTAACCGCCGACTACAACGCCCAAATGGTCGAGCACATCGCCGAGAATCCGGGCGTCCGCGACCGCGCGCTGTTCGTCGGGAACGCTGAGGACATCGTGCCAAATCGGCTCGGGGCCCGCGCTGCCACAAATCCGCGATTGGACGGAGAAGCACTTCGAGTTCCCGGGCTACATCTCGGGATTCGATCCGCGAGAGCTCCCGCCGCGAGAGGCGCTGCGGCAGGAACTCGGCTACCGCGCCGACGAGCTGATCTGCATCGTCACCGTGGGCGGGTCAGGCGTCGGGGGCGCCTTGCTTCGAAAGGTAATCTCCGCCTACCCCGAATCCAAACGCCGCGTGCCAGCGCTGCGGATGATCGTGGTGGCTGGCCCGCGCATCGACCCGGCGTCAGCTCCCCCAACACCCCGACCTGGAGATCGTCCCCTACGTCCACAACCTCTACCGGCACCTCGCAGCGTGCGATCTCGCCATCGTTCAGGGCGGTCTCACAACGGCGATGGAGCTAACCGCCAACAAGCGGCCCTTCCTTTACTTTCCCCTGCGCCACCACTTCGAGCAGAACTTCCATGTCCGACACCGTCTCGATCGCTATCGCGCGGGACGGTGCATGGATTTCTCGGTCGCGACGCCGGGAACGATCGCCGACGCCATCGCTAGCGAGATTGGGCGCACGGTCGACTACCGCGACGTGGAGACCGGCGGAGCGCGCCGGGCAGCCGCGCGCATAGCGGAGATGCTGTGATTCCCGGCGCGACAGCCAGCTCCTTCCCGGAGTTGCTCGGCGACTGCGCAGCGATGCGGACCGTTCATGCCCAGATCGGACGCGCGCTAGACGTTCCCTTTCCGGTGCTCATCGAGGGAGAGACCGGCACGGGGAAGGCTCTCGCCGCGTGGCTCATCCACGACCGCGGCCCGAGGCGCGCCGCCCCATTCGTGACCTTGAACTGCGCGACGATGGATGAGTCACTTCTCGAGCCGGAGCTGTTCGGCCATTGCTGCGGGGCCTTCACCGGGGCCGATCGGGACCGGCAAGGACTCTTCATGGCGGCCGGGCGTGGGACGCTGTTCCTCGACGAGGTCGGTGAGCTAACGAGCAGTGCGCAGTGCAAGCTGCTGCAGGCCATCGAGAGCGGCGAGGTCCTGCCGATCGGCGCCGGTCGGGTGGAGCGCACCGAAGTCCGTATCATCGCCGCGAGCAGCGCTGGCCTCGAAGCTGCGGTCCGGACGGGGAGCTTCCGCCGCGATCTTTACTACCGGCTGCGCGTGCTCGAGCTCAGGCTTCCGCCGCTTCGAGACCGCCACGAAGATATCCCGCTTCTCGCCGGCCGACTGCTCGAGGCCGTCTGCCGCCGGCTGGCGGTCCCGCCCCACCGCCTCTCACGCGAGGCCATGGCCGCCCTCGCGGCCGCAGCGTGGCCTGGCAACGTTCGGCAGCTCATCCACGAGCTCGAGGGCGCCGTGGTTGCCTCCGAGGGGCTGGGAATCCAGCTCGCTCATCTCTCGTCCGAGCTCCAGGCGCTGGGAAACGAGCTTGTGCAGCGAGCGCCCCCCCCCATGCATTCCGGTTGCTCGATCCATGCCTCGGCCCCCCGGGAACCGTCCTTGACCACCGGGCGGCACTCGGACGCCTCGCCACCGTCTCCGGACGATGCTCCCGTCGATGCCCTCTTGAGAAAGCTGGCCGGCCTCTCCGCGGCGCGCGAGCCCTCTCCACGCTCCGGCGCGGTCTCAATCCGAGGGTACCGGCTGATCGAAAGGCTCGCCGAGGGCGGGATGGGCGAGGTGTGGCGGGCCGAGCAGCGGGAGCCGGTGCGCCGCGAGGTCGCGGTGAAGCTGATCAAGGTGGGAATGGACACGCGGGGGGCGGTCGCCCGCTTCGAAGCGGAGCGGCAGGCGCTCGCGCTGATGGACCATCCGGCGATCGCCCGGGTGCTGGCCGGCGGGTCCACGGATCAGGGGCAGCCCTACTTCGCGATGGAGTACGTACGCGGAGTGGCACTCGATCAGCACTGCGACCAGGCGCGCCTTTCCCTGCGGGCGCGCATCGAGCTGTTTCGGCAGGTGTGCGCGGGGGTGCAGCACGCGCACCAGAAAGCGATTCTCCACCGCGACCTCAAGCCCGCTAACGTCTTGGTGATGCTCACTGACGGAGAGGCGCGGGCGAAGATCGTCGACTTCGGCGTTGCCAAGGCCCTCGCGCAACCGCTCACCGAGATGACGCTGCAGACCGAGCCGGGGCAGATGGTGGGTACGCTGGCATACATGAGCCCGGAGCAGGCTAACCTCACGCAGCAGGACGTCGACACGCGAACCGACGTCTATTCCCTGGGCGTAATGCTCTATCAATTGCTGTCGGGGTTCTTGCCCTTCTCGAACGCCCAGCTACTGCGCTCGAGCCGGGAAGAGCTGTGCTGGCGCATCCGGGAGTCGGACCCGCCGCCGCCCAGCGCGCGCCTGGTCGCAAGGACCGAGGAGGTGATGGCGATCGCACGGAAGCGGAGCAGCGAGCCTCGGGTCCTGCAGCGCGAGATCGCGGGCGACCTCGACGCGATTGTAGCCAGGGCGGTAGAGAAGGATCGCAGTCGCCGTTACGGCTCGGCCGCCGAGCTGTCGGCTGACCTGGAACGGTACCTCGAGCAAAGGCCGGTGCTGGCACGGAGGGTGGGCGCTGGATCTGCCATTTCGAGATTTGTCCGCCGGCCCCGCGCGGGGTTCGCCGCCGCCGCGGGTCTGCTGCTGCTGGTGTTGCAGCTCGGTTTCTCGGCGTCGCTGGCCCTTCAGTTGCACTTCGCCACACGAGCGGTCGCTGCAGACGGCGACACTCGCCCGGTCGCCGCTTCCGCGCTCTCCGACGAGGACGAGAAGCCGAAGGAGCGCTCGATGAGGTACCTCAGCAAGCGCGCGACCGAGACGGGTTCGCGCCAGGCCGAGCGCCGGCTGGACCGACGGTCGAGGCCGGCAGCGCCTTGAATCAACGCCCCTCGTCCAGAACGGGGTAACAGCCGCCCGAGCCGGCGGGAGCTCCTTCATCGGTGGGCAGGGCGCCATGCTAGGCGCGGTCGCGCGTCCATTGACGCCTAGGCCCGCTCGTCATGCTGGATGACGTCGAAGGGACGAGGAACCCTTCTCGGCATGCTGCACGGACCTTAGATCCGTGCGCCTTCGAGCCGGGCGCGCATGGCCTCTCCGAGCGCGAGTGCAGAGCTGAGGGGACGAACAAAGACGGTCAGGTGGGTGAGTAAACCGTCGGCGTCAACTTGGCCAAGGTCGATGCCCTGGACATCTCGACTTCCAATGCGGGCCTGAAAGACGAGGGCGGTCTGTCCGCTTCCCGAGAGCTCCGCTACGTATCGGAAATCCTCGAAGACGGACGCGGCGGCCCGAAGCAGCTTGCCGACTGCGTCCCGCCCGACATAAGGACGGAAGACAAGGGGACTCTGAAACACGACGCCATCGGCCAAGCAATCGACCATGCCCTCCACGTCTTTCGCTTCCACCGCTCGCCGAAAACGCTCCATGCCCTCACCTCATCCCTCGGGGTTTCTCTTCCATTGCTCGGGCCACTCGACGTCCGGAAGACGGTAGGCCAGCGGTGTTGAAAGCGCCAACTATGTGCCGCTGCTGCTGCACGCCATATTAGACGACCCTTCGCTCACCACCGGGGCATCCGGTTGACGGCTTTCGTTAAGCGTTCGAATCCGGCCGCATTCCCACGACGTCGATGCGAAGCTGACCGAGAGTGGCGGCGTGCGTAGTCACGAAGGTCGCACGACGAATCACCATCGTTACGTCTTCGGGCTCGTCGGCGAACGTTCGTGCTTCCGTGCTGCCGTCCACCGTGTAGCCTAGCTTTTCGAAGACGCGTCGCGACGCGCCGTTCGTCGGAGCGATGGACGCGTACACGCGGTCGAGCACGAGCGCCGTGAAGGCGCACGCGTGCACCATGAGCGCGAACTTCGTGCCGAGGCCTTTGCCCTGTTGGCCGCGCGCGCCAATCATGAACGCGAACTCCGCCGCCCCGTCGCGCATGCCGCGTAGGTCCGCATCCCCGACCAACCTGTCCTGGAGGTACAGCAAGAATGTCCGTGCGCCCGCGGCGCGCATCGAGGCGTAATGGGCCATGACGTCGGTCTTGGTGAACGGTTCGTCGTGGCCAAGGTGTCGGGCGTTCTCAGGGTCGTTGTAGCCGGCCGCGAGTTCACCGGCGTGCGCAGCAACGTCGGTGAGCGCCGGCTCCATCGCCACCAACTCGCCCACGTCGGCCGTCCACCTGATGCGGAACCCGGGAGTGACCGCCACGCGGCCCAAGCTTAGCGTAGACTTTGGTCATGGGCGACGCTTGGGACCAGATCGAGGCCGAAGCGCGAGGCGCTTTCCACGGAGCTGGGCGTTTCCCACTGCGTGCCTACTCGGAGTTCATGCCCTCCCCGTACGTAGGCATCAAGCCCTACGCGCCGATCCGTACGGGGGCGCCGACGACCTTCTCGGTGAGTGACGGTGATGGCCTCGACGTCGATGAGTACGAGCAAGCACACGATATAGAGCCGGGGCTAGACCGCATCGCCGAGCACGTGCTCTCCAAGCTTGGGAGGCTCCTCGCGGGGCAGCCGCAAGCGCTGTCGCACACGCTGCTCGACAGTAACCCGGCTTGGCCCGCGGAGCTTGCCGAGGCCTCGCACGCGGGCAGACTCGCGCACGATCCGCTCGTCGTCATCTGTCCACTCGCGCTGTCGCGAACGCAGGACGACAAGGGCAACGACCGGTGGACCCTATTCGGCGCGAGTCACGAAGCGCCGGCGGCGACGTTCTGGCACGGCCTCGACGAGGCGGGAATCAGCAGCCTAGTCCGCTGGGCGAAGCTCGATGAGGCGTGGCGAATCCTGCCCGGGGCGGACCAGGTGCCGGCGGCGCTCGCATGGACGTCTCCTCCGGGGGACGTCGCTGGCCGGGGTGCGTACGCTGGTGACGTTCGAGCCATTCTCCCGCCTACCCCCCAACGTTCGCGCCGCCTATCTGACGGGCCAGCTCACCCTCGTGCCTTCACCGGCGACCCTCGTGTTCTTCGAGCATCCTCGCTACCGGGAACTCGCCCGGAAATTGCCCCGCGCCATGCAGATTCCGCTTCTCCACTTATTCCCGCGTGTGGAGGCGAGCTGCGCTATTCGCATCCCGCAGTCGGGCTGGCTCGACGAGTCCGACCCAGTGACCGGCAGGGCTCCACACGGGCATCGGGTTGTGTCTCACGTCACCCGGACGCATCGCTGGCAGCGTGTCGCCCGCGACGTCGGCATTCACGGCGATGGGATGTACACCGACAAGGTCTCCGTTGCCTTGTTCTCGACGGAGCCGGATGCAGTCGGTCTGTACGACAAGCCAATCGCCCGCAACGCGCAAATCTGGACCGAAGAGTACGAGCTCCTTCTCGACGGGCCCCGGGCCGATGGCGAGGCAATCAGACGAGCGGCGGGGGTAGTGGACGCCGGAGGTCGCTTCGGCTACCGCATGTACTATCCACCGATGCGCGGCAGGCACGCGCGAGCTCTTCTGGCACCTGCCCGCTCGTTGCGCGGGCCGGCGCTGGGCGCTTCGCGCAGGGGCCACTTGGCTATGTGACCGCCGAGCGCGACGGGAAGGCGCCGCTGCGCCTGACGCCGCGTCTGCTCGCTCGCCCGGCGCACGTCGCTGCGGCGCGGCTCTTCGAGCGCGATTTGGACCGCGTGCGCCACACGACGAGCCACAACGTCCGCAAGCTTCTCGAGGCGCGCGAACTGCTCGGCGAGCCGATCCGCCGCTCCCTGGCGCGCGCGCTGGTTCATGTCGCCAAGGACGTCTCGGTCGACGAATGGATTACGCGTCTCGCTTCGGAGGCCGCAGAGGGCGAATCAGCGGCCCAGCTCGAGGCGACGCTGCGAGCTGGCCTCGCGCCTGACGTGGAGCCAGGTCCGGCCCTCGTTCTCGAAGCCCTCGGCACGCGTGCGTTCGAGGAAGAGGTCTGGAAAACGATTGCTCTGCTCGCGCACGGTGAGTTTCGCCAGAAGAATGACGCCGACGGGATTCGGGTCAATCGGGGCAAGACGGGCGGGGCGGCCGCAGAGCTCGCGGGTGTCGCACTGCCACGAGCGGCGCGATCTCGAGGCGCTCGGCGAGTCACCTGCACGCGCGCTACCGCGCGCTCATCGCGAAGCACGGGATGATCGGACGCGCCGAGGTGGTCGACCACGTCTTCCGCTGGGAGACCGACTTCGCGTTCCGTTGGATGGACGGCTGGGCGAAGAACCAGAACAGCGGCCGAGCGAGCGCAACATCGTGCTGCATGATCCCCGGCGCGCAACCGCGCCGAGGCGGTGGTCATGGGAGACCACTACGACACGGCCTACATGGAGGACGTCTACTACGCCGAGAGCGGCGGCGACTCGCTGCGCGCGCCCGCCTGCGGCGCCGACGACAATCACTCGGCGACGACGGCGCTCCTGCTTGCCGCCGAGCCGATTGCTTCGTCTCTCGCGGGCAGGGCAAGCTCGCGCGCGACGTCTGGCTCGTCCACCTGACCGGCGAGGAGTTCCCCGCCGACTGCCTGGGCGCGCGCGCGCTCGGCGCAGGCGCTCGTCGAGAGCCAGCTTGTGCTTCACCGCCGAGGACGGAAGTGCCCGCGACGTCTCTCGCGTCCGCGTCGTCGGCGTCTTCGTGCTGGACATGATTGGCCACAACACCGACCGCGACCGCGACGTGTTTCAGATCGCCCCCGGCGAGGGGGCCGGTTCCGCTCGACTCGCGCTTCGCGCGCATCGCGCCAACCTGCGCTGGAATCGATTCGCCGGCGTCGAACCGTGGTCCAGATCGCGCCCACGCCGGGCGCGCGCAGCGCGTGAAAGACGTTCGGCCGTACCCGCCGCCGCCGCCGTTCGCACACCTGTCGCTGCGCGGCGAGGTCCGCGTCGAGTGGGAACCGCGCTCGGCGCTCTTCAACACCGACGGCCAGATCTTCTCGGACCTGGGCATGCCCGTCGTCCTCTTCATGGAGAACTACGACATCAGCCGCAACGGCTATCACGACACGCACGACACGATGGAGAACATCGATCTCGACTACTGCGCGGCCCTGACCGCGATCGCGATCGAGACCGTCGCCGACGCAGCATCGACACCCGAGGTCTGAGAGGTCCCTTCTGGAGGAATGCCTCCGTGTGCCGCGAGCGGCAGAGAGTCACTGGAGGAACTAGATTGGGTCAGCCCGCCCTGGCGGCCTCGGCCAGTCGGCCGTCCCGGAAGCCGTCGTGCGCTAACGGGCGTCGACGCGTGCGAGGAGCCAGGGACGACGGCTACTTCGTAGTCCGCGGCCAGCGAACCTGCCTACTGCGTCAAGCGACTCGACCACGTGCTGGTCACCAATTCGACCTCACTCCCTCTGTCACGCCGAAGGAGGTCAATGCCCTGAAACCCAGCAAGCCAGCAGGCCAGGACGACTTCGAAAATCTCCCCAGCGCAGCAGTGAGTTGAGACAGTCGCTCGCGGTCCTAGGGAGGCCAGAGTTCACCACGCACGCCGAGGAGCAGTGTGATGTCTGAACCCCGGCCAGGACTGAAGACGTTCTCGGCCGCTCCCACCTCGAGCCGCAAACCGCGAGACAGTTGAGCCGTCAGACCCAGAAGCAGATAGTAGCTGTCCTGCCCGAGCCGCGGCAGGTCGAGGGGTGCCCGGTGAATGGCTCCCTGGACGTGCAGGGCGATGCCCGCTCCCAGTTCGACGGCGACACCGACCTGGAACGCTCCATAGACCCTCGTCGGAATCCCGACCAACGCCGTGGAAGACGTCGGAACGGCGAGGTCGAGCGCGAAGCGCAGCCCAACCCGACCGAACGTCCAGCCGACGAGGAGTGCACCTCCGAACTCCGTCTCGCCGTCGCCATAGCTTGGACCGCCCGTTGGCAGCTTTAGGGCAAGGCTCAGCGCCACCGCAGGCCAGGGACCGTTCTGGACCAGGACCTGGCCCTTCAGCGTCAGTGTTGTGTCGCCGAGTCCAACCCCCGGAGTTGTACGCTCGATTGTTCGGCCATCGGGTAGGGTGATTTGGAAAACTGTCAGGTTCCGAGGGCGCTCGAACCGCGTCGGGTTTTCTTGCCCGAGCAAACTCTCGACAAACTCGACCGGCGAATCGAGAAATCCGCCGTACTGGAGGACGACCGGCAAAGTCAGACCAAACTCGAGTCGGTCCCCGAGGCCTTGGCGAACCGCCAGCAGCAAGGTTCCGGCCTCCTCGTCGAAGGTATAGCTCACGCGTCCAGGAACGTTTCCGGACAGCATGACGTTTGCGTACAGCAGCCGAGCGCTCAGTTCGAGAACCCTGGGCCCGATGACTTCCGGCGTCTCAAACGGCTGCTGCAGAAACAGCCGGTTCGGGGGCGCTGGGTCCTGCCAGGGCAGGGGAGAAGCCACCTCGCAGGTTTGCTCTTCCGCAACGGCTGGATGACTTCCCAGGCAGAGGACCAGGACGGTTCGGAAAATCCGTCGGTGGGGCTTTCGCATCCGGGCAGTCGGCGACAGATTCTCCCCAAAGGGATTTCGGCTGGTCTGACGACGCCGCGCTCGCATATGAGTAGGCCCGACCCGAAGATGTTGGTCAAGGGCAGCGTGAACGCAGACTTAAACTAAGGGCGCGGGTGAAACCGACCCGGTTGCCTGGTGCCGCCTGCAACCCGAGCGCCCGAATGCACAAGGCTTGAAGTCGAAAGACGTCGCAACTGCAGAGAAGGCATGATGGATGATTGTTGGTCGCAGTCCAAATTGAATCCGGTTATGAACCGGTTGCAGCCCCTCGAAAAGCTGCCCTCCCGGCGGGAGAGACTCAGAGAAGCCATCGAGACCGGTCATCGTCTCTCGGGAGAGAAATCTCGGGGACGGACCTTCACCACCCAGCGTTGCTGGAGTGGCTGGAGGAGACCGCGGGAGGTGAAGTAACGTCGAACCCGTGAACGAGATCGCAGCCTTGACCTATAAGAAGCTGAACCCCTCCGAGACGTTCAACCCGGTGGCGCTCACATTCCTAGAAGCCTCTCGGTCCTCTGCGACGTTCGGGGTCGTCGGGGCAGCTCAGACGTCCAGCAAAGTCGTGAAATTACTTCGCGCCCGTAGCTCAATCGGATAGAGCGTCGGACTTCGAATCCGAAGGTCGGGGGTTCGATTCCCTCCGGGCGCGCTCATGACTCGAAGACGGTCCGTTCCCTTCGAGGGCTTGGCTGAGCCCAACGCCGTCAGGTCGCGACATTCGAGAAGCTGCAAAGAGCCCGAGTTGGTTGGCGAGTCTCGGCAGTTCCCGGCGCAGAGCAAAAGGAATTCGAAAGTTGCAAGGACTCGGCCCCCGGGAGTTCGTCGGCGTGCTGAACAAGGACTTAGGGAGCCGGACTCCCAGGAGAAGTCACTTACTTCCGGAGCAACGCGTAAATCGTTGGCCCACTTGCCTTGTGTGTCTTCGCCAGTTCGGCAACGGTGGTTCCGCTGGCGCGCGCCTTCTTAATCTCGGCAATCATTTCTGCGGTGAAACGACTCTTGCGGCCACGCTTCTTGCCGGTAGCCTTCCTTCCTGAACCACGTGGACGACCTGGGCCGCGCTTCGTCTTGTAGGAAACACCGCTAGCTGAGCCTGCCAGTCGGCGCTCCAACTTGATGTTGCTCTCGACCAGCGCTTCCATCTGGTGGAGCAGGTCCTTCAATAGTTCAAGAACGGTCATGGTTCTCCTTCGAGTGCGGACGTCCTAATAGCAGGTTGGGTCCAAGGAATGCGAGAAAATGAAAGCCTGGTTTCGCATTAAGGGGGCGGCTTCCCCCAAACGGCACTAAGCGACATTCCCCGATTTTCTTGACACGTCGGCGCATCCTCGCGGCGCCCATGCTGCCCCAGCTGTCGTCGGTGTCGCCGCCCGAGGGCGAAGGCCTCAGGCATGGGTTCGGCACGAGAGGCGCACCGGCGAGCAGTCGGTCTGCTGCTCCACGGCCTTCTCGTGTTTGCGCACGAGTCAAGAACTTCCTGGGAGCGTTCATGCGGGGCGAGCCGCCGTGTCCAGCAAGCCGAAGCCCCGTGTCTCGCCGAATGGACGCATCGCGTTGTCAGGGAGGACGTGTCGCTCGATTGAAATCAACTGCGCGCCCTGCCTAGGGTCTTTCCCTAGTCAATTCAACAAGGACCTCCGCTATGGCCACCACGGTCACGCTGACTGTCAACGGGAAGACTGCGCGAATCCACGTCGACGACCCACAGATGCCGCTCCTGTATGCGCTTCGAAACGACCTCGACCTGCATGGCCCGCGCTTCGGTTGCGGCCTTGGTCAGTGCGGCGCCTGCACCGTCCACGTCGACGGCGCTGCCGTCCGCTCCTGCGTCACACCCATTGGCAATGTCGCAGGAAAACACGTGCTGACGCTGGAGGGCCTCGGGAGTCCGGAAAGGCTGCACCCGCTTCAAAAGGCTTTCATTGAGGAGCAGGCGGTCCAATGCGGCTACTGCATCAACGGCATGATTATGCAGGCCAAAGCGTTGCTCGATTCTAATAAGAAGCCCACCGAGGAGGAGATTCGCACCGAGCTCGCCAACAACCTCTGCCGTTGTGGAACCCACGTGCGCATTGTTCGCGCCATTCAGCGCGCCTCTGCCTCGGCCAAGTAAAAGGGGAGATGCCAATGCCTGCTGCAATCCTGACCCGCCGCGGATTCCTGAAGACCTCTGGCTCGCTGGTCATCACCTTCTCGCTCGGCGGCTTGGTGTCGCGCACCGCCACCGCTGCCCCCACCGCCCCGGACGTCTGGCCTTTTAAGACTGTCGCGCTGAATGAAGTGGATGGCTTCGTGGCCATTGATGCGAGCGGCAAAGTCACCATTTTCTCCGGAAAGGTCGACCTCGGCACCGGGGTGCGCACGGCGATGACCCAAATTGCCGCCGAGGAGCTGACGGTCCCCTTGGGCAGCGTAGACGTGATTCAGGGCGACACGCTGCTGACGCCGGACCAGGGCACCACCTGGGGCAGCCTTTCGATTCAAAACGGCGGGACGCAGATTCGGCAGGCCGCGGCGACGGCGCGCGAGGCCCTGTTGGCCCAGGGGGCGCAGCGGCTTGGAGTCAAGCGCGACGACGTCGAGGTCCGGGCCGGTCGGGTGGTGGCCAAGAGCACCGGAAAGAGCGTTGCCTACGGCGCTCTCATCGGCGGAAAGACGCTGTCGCTGAAGGTGGACCAAAAGGCTCCTCTCAAGGATCCGTCCACCTACACCATCGTCGGCACCCCGGTTCCCCGACTTGACATTCCAGGCAAGGTCACCGGTCGCTTCACGTACATGCAGGACTTCAAGAGGCCCGGGATGCTCCATGCGCGCGTGGTGCGCCCTCCCGCCATCAAAGCCGACCTGCTCTCGGTCGATGATTCCGCGGCGAAGCAGGTTCCTGGGTACGTCGCGACGGTCCGCAAGGGCAATTTCCTCGCGGTGGCAGCGAAGACCGAGTGGGGCGCCATCCAATCCGCAGCGGCAATCAAGGCCACCTGGTCCGAGTGGAAAGGACTCCCGGACGAGGCGAAGCTGTGGGACTTCGTCCGCAAAAGCAAGGTGGTGAAGGACGAGGCCGTCCAGACGGTCGGAAATTCAGCCGAGGCGCTCAAGAGCGCCACCAAGAAGCTGAGCGCTACCTACAACTTCGCCATCCACACCCACGGTTCGATTGGCCCCTCCTGCGCGATTGCCGAATTCAGGGACGGAAGACTCACTTGCTGGAGCGCCTCCCAGGCAACTCACCTTCTTCGCCAGCAACTCGCGCAGATGCTAACGATGAAGGCTGCCGACATCCGCTGCGTCTACATCGACGGCTCGGGCTGCTACGGCCGCAACGGCCACGAGGACGCCGCGGCAGACGCAGTGCTCATCGCCAAGGAACTCGACAAGCCGGTCCGGGTGCAGTGGATGCGCGCCGACGAGCATGGCTGGGACCCGAAAGGCCCCCCGACCTTGTTCGACTACCGGGCGGCGCTCGGAGAGGGTGGCGCCCCAACGGCCTGGGAGTCGGAGGTCTTCATCCCGTACAAGCCCACAAACTTCACGGTGCCCCTGGTTGCGGCCGAGCTCGCTGGGCTCCCCGCGGACCCGGCATTCCCGGGCAATATCCAGCAGTCGCTCGCAATTCCGTATGGGATTCCAAACGTCAAGGCAACTGCGCACTGGCTGGCCGACACGCCGCTGCGCCCCTCCTGGATTCGCACGCCAGGCCGTATGCAGAACACGTTTGCAAACGAATCCTTCCTCGACGAGTGTGCAGTGGCGGCGAGCGCGGACCCGTTCGAGTACCGCCGTCGCCTTCTCAAGGACGCGCGTGGGCTGGAACTGCTCGAACGGCTGGTGAAACTGGCGGCCTGGACGCCGCGCGCCGCTGGAGCGGCCAAGGCCACGGGCGAGGTGGCCCAAGGGCGCGGGGTGGCGTACACCAAATACGAACTGGTCCGCACCTACGTCGGCGTCGTGGCGGACGTCGATGTGAATACCAAGACGGGGGCCGTGCAGGTGAAGCGATTCTTCGTGGCGCACGACTGCGGCCAAATCATCAATCCCGACGGGCTCCGCAATCAGATTGAAGGCAACGTCGTGCAGACCGTCAGTCGCACCCTCATCGAGCAGGTGACGTTCGACCGTTCGCACGTGACCAGCCTCGATTGGAGGACCTACCCCATCCTCCGTTTTCCGGAGGTGCCGCAGGTGGTAATTGACCTCATCGACCGCCCGAAGGAAAAGCCCTGGGGCGCCGGGGAGCCGACCGCAGCCGTGGTGCCTGCGGCGATTGCCAATGCCATCTACGACGCCGTCGGGGCCCGACTACGTTCGGTGCCCTTCACCCCGGACAAGGTGCTCGCGGCGCTCAAGCAGGCCTGACCGCGCCGGGGCGTCGCACGCGGGCGGCCGACGCACCAGGAGCGGCTTCCCGGGCTCGTCATCAGAGCAGTCTGCACGCCGGGTTGGGCGTCCCTTCCCGGAAACGGCTCGGACGCAGGGCGGAGATGTCGAGCGTGCGCGCCTGGCCAAGCGTCACCATCTCGGCCGCCAGTTGGCCTAGGGCGGGAGCATGCATCACGCCGTGGCCGGAGGAGCCGTTGACGAGCAGGAAATTCTCGGCGCCCTCCGCAAATCCAAGCAGCGCATGCTCGTCCGGTGACATTTCGTAGAGGCCCGCATAGCTTGAGGCAACGCTCACCCCCCGCAGCGCGGGAACCCGGGCGCGGCCGACGTCGAGGACCGCGTCGACCCAGTGCGTGTCGACCGAGATGTCGAAGGGTTCCATCGCCGGAGGGCTTGGGCACAGCAGCAGCACGCGCCCGTCCCGCACCCGGCAATGGAAGCCGTCGGCAAATATCGTCATTGGCATGGACTCGGGCAACACGTCGGTCGGGGCCGTTACCGCCACCTGCCGCCGCAGCGGAGTGACGGGGACGTCCACCGCGGCTAGCTGCCCCACCTCTGCGGCCCAGGGCCCGGCGGCGTTGACCGCAGTGGCACAGGGCAACGCCTCGCCGTCCGTCGTGACCTCGACCACGCGGTCACCAAGGCGCTTCAATCCGAGCACCGTCCCCCGCAGAAAACGGACGCCCAGGCGGATGGCCGCCTCCCGGTACCCGCGCTGAATCTCGCTCGGGCGGAGGAAACCGTCGACGGAGGAGAAGGTGCCGCCGATAATGTCTTCCGGGGAGACAGCCGGGTTGCAGGCCAGGACGTCGTCCCGGGAGAGTTCGCGCGCCGCATCGCTCCCGGCGGCCCTTTGGACGGCGAGGGCGTCCCGCAGACGCTGCAGCTGCAACGCCGTCGAGGCGACGAAGAGGTAGCCGTATGGACGGTAGCCAGGCTCGATGCCCGTCTCGTCGGCGAAGCGGAGCAGCTTCTGCAAGGAGAGAAGCGACAGCCGAACGTTGACTGGGGTGGCAAACTGCGCGCGAAATCCGCCGGTGGCCCGCTCCGTGCTCCCCCCGCCCCGGTCGACTACCGTGACGCGGCAGCTGCCCGCTTTCGCCAGGTGGTAGGCGACGCTGCAACCCACCACGCCTGCCCCAACGACGACGACGTCCGCCCTCATCGGGCGAAGGTTGCGGTG
Source organism: uncultured delta proteobacterium (assembly GCA_963711265.1). GTDB lineage: Bacteria > Myxococcota > Myxococcia > Myxococcales > Myxococcaceae > JADGRA01. The sequence goes on along the minus strand of CAVQDL010000005.1, from coordinate 12,921 downwards.
GGGTTCCGGAGGGCTTTCAGCTCGAGGGCGTTCCCGCTCGAGTCGAGAAAGAACATCGTGGCCTGCTCGCCGGGCTGTCCGGCGTAGCGAATGAAGGGCTTGAGGACAAACGCGATTCCGGCGTCTTGAAGGCGGGTGGCGAGGGCGTGAAATTCCTCCCAGCCGAGAAGGGCTCCGAAATGGGGGATGGGAACGGCGACGCCCTCCACCCGCCCCTCGGCGCCGGGCGGCGCAACGGCCCCCAGGTGCGCGGTGATTTGGTTCCCGTAGAAGTCGAAGTCCACCCAAGTGTCGCTGGAGCGCCCCTCGTCACATCCGAGCAACCCTCCATAGAAGGAGCGCGCGGAGGCGAGGTCCTTGACTGCGAATGCGTGGTGGAATGGATGGTTCAGCACGTGGTGGGACGCGTCATAGCGAGCATAGCGCCCGGGGGCTGGCGTCGGAATGGACTCATCACCCTGTGCATGCGGGACACGGTGGGCGGCGCACCGCGAGCTTTAGGTTTGACCGGGACCCAGCGAAGAGGCCGCGGCCCCGGTCGTCCATGCGACGAGCAACGACAGCAGTGCGAACCGCCTAAGACCGCCTCTGCACATTCCTCCTTTTGGGAACTTGCTCCCCGCGGGTAGCGGCCACTCGCACCCTGCCCGCCCAGGGGGCGGGACCGGCTACTTCTTCTTCATGCTGGCGACGAAGGCGTCCTGGGCCTTCTTCATCTCCTCGGGGGTCATGTCGCGCGTGTGCTGCGCGAGCACCCAGGAATTGCCCCAGCGGTCGGTCACCTCCGCCATCCGGTCTCCCCAGAACATGTCGGCCGGGGGCATCCTCACCTGGGCGCCCGCATCGGTCGCGCGCTTGAAGGCGGCGTCCACTCCGTCCGCGTAAATCCACAACCTGGCGGTGACTGGCTTCGGCGCCATGTCCGGGGAGGTGTCGCTGAGGAAGAGCATGGAGTCGCCGATCCGAAGCGCGGCGTGCCACACCTTCTTCCCGCTTGGATCCGGTGCCCGAGTCATCTCCTCGGCGCCAAAGGCCCGTCGGAAGAAGTCGATGGCTTCCCCAGCGCCGTCAAGGATGAGGGCCGGTGTGAGCGAGTGCATGCCCGCTGGAATTGGACTGACCTTGGCCATGGGAACCTCCGTCGAAATGGGTCGGGAAGCCTCGTGCTTAGCGAGCGGGCTGGTCAACTGGACGCTGCGTGAAGTCGGGGCTGTGGTAGCGTCTTCGACACATGACGCGAGTCGCCGCTGCAGGAGCGCGACCGTCAAGCAGCCAAGCAGCAGCTGGAGTCCGAGAACCCCTGAGGGCGGCGGTTCGGCGCCCGGCGCGGATGCGGGCGGCGCGGGGGCCGTCCGTCTTGCCTCCCCGAAGGGGCGCCGCCTCCTTCAGTGACCTGGCGGCGGCATCGGGTCAAACATCAACTCATCGACGAAGCACCAGCCCCAAGTCTCTCCAGGCTCCAGGGAGCGCATCACCGGGTGGTGGGTGGCCCGAAAGTGTTTGGTGGCGTGCTTGTTCTTGGAGGAGTCACAGCAGCCGACGTGGCCACAGGACAGGCACAAGCGCAGGTGGACCCAGCTGTCCCCCATGCGGAGGCATTCCTCGCACCCCTTGGCGCTGGAGTGCACGGCCCGGATGTCTTTGAGGTGAGGGCAGTTCATGGTCCCGGGGGGGGGTGGGTGGGGGAAAGGGCAGGGGAGGTTACGCTCAAGGCGTGCTTGCCGGTATGCTGAGGTGCTGCCAGTTTCCGGGTTTGAATACAGCGGGAGCGTCGCCTGAAAGGCTAGGGAGCAGTTCCTCACATGGCCGCGGATTGGGACAAACAGGCCGGGAGGCCCAGTGGTGGCAGCCGGCCCGGCCCCGCCCAGGGCGGCAGGACCCCCGCCTCGATTTCTTCATCGACCGCACCCATTCCGTTGAGTAGCGCCATCACCCAACCCCCCACACCCGGCGGCACCACCCTCGACGTCGGGGAGCGGCTCGCCAACCGCTTCACCATCATCCGCTTCATTGCCCGGGGAGGCATGGGAGCGGTGTATGAGGCGGAAGACACGGTGCTGCGCACCCGGGTGGCAGTAAAAACCATCCTCCCAGAGTTCGCCGCCGACCCCACCGCGATGGAGCGCTTCCGCCGCGAGGTCCTTTTGGCGCGGCGCGTTACGCACTTCAACATCTGCCGGATGTTCGAGTTGTACGAGGCGGTGGATGCCCGGGGCGAGCGGCTCAACTTCCTCACCATGGAGCTGCTGTTGGGGGAGACACTGGCGCAGCGGCTCACCCGGACGGGGCCGATGGCCAGCTATGAGCTCTTCGTCCTCCTCCGGCAGATGGCCGAAGGCCTGGAGGCGATGCACGTCCAGGACGTCATCCACCGGGACTTCAAGCCGGCCAACGTCTTTCTCATGCAGCGCGCCCCGGACACCCCAGGCCACCAGGGGAATTCGGCGATGCGCGCCGTCATCACGGACTTCGGCATTGCCCGGGCGCTGCACCACGGCGGGCGCGAGCAGGACGCCTCCGTCACCAGCCGCGTGGGCTTCATCGGGACGCCGGCGTACATGGCCCCCGAGCAGCTGACCGGCGGGGCCCTGTCACCGGCGACGGACATCTACGCGCTGGGCGTGCTGTTGTACGAGGCGCTCACCGGCACCGTCCCCTTCTCCGGCGACACGGCGCTGGAGGCGGCGATGAAACGGCTGCACCAGGCGCCGCCGGTGCCGTCGGCGCTGGTGAAGAACCTCGAACCACGCTGGGATGCGACCATCCTCCGGTGCCTCGAGCGGGAACCCAAGAAGCGCTTCCGGTCGGTGCTAGACGTCGTGCGCGCCGTCGGGCAGACAACCGTCGACCCGCGTCAGGCGGTGGCCGTCTTGGGCTTCCGGAACCTGGCGGGTCGCACGGACAGCGGGTGGCTGTCCACGGCGCTGGTGGAGATGATGACGCGGGAGTTTCAGGAAGCCAGCCAGACGCTGCGGACGCTGCCGGCCGAGGAGGTGACGCGGGCCCAGCGCGCGCTGTCGCTCGGCGCCCAGGACACGCTGCCGCGCGAGACGCTGGAACACGTGCGGGACCTCACCGGGGCCCAGCTGGCCGTTCTCGGCTCCTACCTCTGCCTGGGCACCGCGGCCTCCAGCTCGCTGCGGATGGCCTTCCGCGTCCAGGACACTTCCTCGGGGGAGGTGGTCGCCGTGTGGGCGGAGAAGGGCACTGTCGGCGACCTCCAGGAGATGGTGTCGCGTGTTGGACGGGAGCTCCGCGCGAGCCTCGCGAGCGCGCCAACCGCGCCCAGCTAGTTCAGCGCTGGCCGTGCGAGGCCAGAAAGCGCTCGCGCTCGGGGCCCTCAGGCAGTTCCTCGGCCAGCGCCGCGTACAACTCATCGGCACTTCGGGCACTCTTGGCCGCCCGGCGCACCAAGGCGCGGGCCATCGGTCCCACCGCCCGCACCAGGCTCTGCTCGGCTTGCCGCAGTACGTCCTCCTCCAGGAAGGCGGTCGCCGCCAGGGGCTGGGTACCGCCGACGGCTTGCGTGGCCCGGGTCGGCACGCGCTTCGCGGCCGACTTGGAGGCCGTGGCCGGGGCGGCCGCTGTGGCCCCCCCGGCGCGAACCGCCTTGTTGTTCGGCAACATGGTGAGCGTCTTGAGGAACGTCTTTCGCGACTCGCCATCGGCAATCGAGTTGGCCAGCTTCTTCGAGGCGGCGACGAGGTCCGGAGCCTCGTGTGCCACCCGGTCGACCAGGACCTTGGCGATGGGACCGACGTGGGGGGCGAGGGCCGCCTCCAGCCGGGCTCGCTCCTCCAGGTTCAGGCGGCCCGGCACGGCCTGGGCAGCCGCCGGTGCAGGGGGCGAGCTCGTGCGGGCCGAGGGAATCCACTTCCGGGCAAAGGCGAGAAATGCCGCGCGGTCCGACTCGTCCGTGATGGCATCGGCGAGCTGGTCGCAAAGCACCCGGGGGTCCTCGGTCTTCTGCACGGAACGCTTGACGAGAACCGGGGCCAGCGGCCCCATCGCCTTGGCCACGGCGCCCGACAGCTCCGTCAGGGCGTCCCGCCGCCAGCCCGCTCCGCTGGGCGTGGGCGAGGCGGCTGCGGCCGGTGCTGCCGGGAGGGGCTCGGGGGCGGCGGCGGCCGGCGGCGGTGGGGCGGCGCCCGCTGGAGGCGTGGCGCCGGCCGGCCAGGTCATGTCGGCCGCGGCCGGGGCCCCCCCCACCGGCGCGAGTTCAAAGAAGTCCAGTTCCCGGGCGCCCGGGCGACGGCCGCCCCGGTGGTGAAACAATTCCCGGTACTCGTCGGAGAGGCTGGAGACCAACTCGAAGAAGGAGCGCGAGGCGAGGATTTGCGACGGGCTGGCGAAGGGCAGCAGGGCTTCTGCCCCATGCAGCCCCTCCCCCAGAAGCTGGGTGTGCCCGGGCCCTTCCTCGACCACCTTGACTGGGCCGAGGTTGACGCCCAGGCGCACCTGGAGTTCGGGGAAGTTGCCCACCTCCTGCTGAAGGCTGTCCCGGATGCCGATGGCGACGAAGACGGCGTCCTCCGGGTCACCCGTGAAGCAGAGGACCGCCCCTTGCCCGGTGTCCAAAAGGAGCCGCTCGGTGTCCGCCAAATGGCCGACGGTCCGAGACACCACGTCGCGGACGCGTTGCTGAAGCTCCGGGGCGGGGGAGGCGGTGGCGGCCTCCCCCAGGTCCAGGAACACGACCGTGCCCACAAAGGTCCTGTTCCCTTGCGTCTTCATCTACCCACTCTCGCGTCGCCTCCCGAGGATGTCATTCGAGCAGCTTCATCGCCTTTTCCAAGCTGCGGCGGAGCCGATTGAACGACATGGCGAGCACCCCAATCTCGTCCTTGCTGGTGACCGCAAACTCAGGAATCTGGAGGTTGCCAGTGCTGACCTCGTCGGCTGCTCGGGACATGCGGACGATGGGGCGAATCACCATCACCGACAGGGTGATGTTGAGCACGACGAAGGCGAGCAGGAACACCGCCAGGAGCGAGGTCATGAAGGTGCGGAAGGCAGCATCGGCCTTGGCCAAGGGCACCGCCATGGGCACCGAAATAATTTGCGCGGCGACGATTTCGTTAAGCTTCCAGCCGAACCCATTGGCGGGCCCGTACATCTGAATCATCGAGGGGGGGGCTCGGGCGACGGTGTCGTGGCAGGGAAGGCACTTTTCGCTGCCGACCTTCATCGGGCGCGCGCGGAAAAGCACGGGTCCGCTGGGCGTATCACGCACCCCGCTCACCTCCGTTGGCCCGTCAGGGTTGTTGCGGAATTGGTTCACCACGTCTGCCTCCCACTCCAGCGTCTTGTCCCGTGGATTGGTGGGGTTTAGCGTCGCCTCCTTGTAAGTGTACTCGGGGTACGTCTTCCGCAAATTGTTGAACACCTCGGTGGCTGCATACGCAGGTACCGACTGTGGGAGAAACACCCGCATCAGTTGCAGCTCCAGGTTGGGCTTCACCTGTGAAACCGTGTAGTCGCGCACGGCCTTTGCCGTTTCCATCATCAGGCTGGCGTTTCGCTCCACTTCGTCCTGGGCATTCTGCTGAAGAATCCGGCGGGAAATGTACGCCGAGCAGGCGATGCCGATAGCGAACACGGCAATAAGCACCAGATTGAATTTGAGTCGAAGCCCCATGTCGCCTCCCTCTACTTGCAGTTCCCGACCATCTCTTCGTACGCCTTGGTAAAGCCGATGAGGCTGAACTCGGCATCATGTGTTCCCGTGACCGGCCACGTCGGCCAGAACCGAAGCTGCGCGCGGGCGTTGAGCCCCGCCTTGAAGCGCGGCATAAGTGTCGGCGCCGAGGCGTCAAACACCACGGTCTTGTCCCCAGCGAGCTTGTCCGCCTTGACGAAGGGGTCCTTGTCCACCTGGATGCCGATGTCCCCGGAGCCGAAGTCGAAGGTGGATTCGCTGACAATCTGTACGGTGCCGCCGGCCGTGACGAAAATCTGTGCCGTGACGTTCTGGTAGCCGTCGTTGATGGGCACCTTGTCCGACTCGAGCCGGCATTTGGGCGCGTTTCCTTCAGTCACGTGCCCTACCCGCCAGTGGGACACGGGTTCAGGAGGAGACGCGCCAAGGCACAGCAGGGGCACAAGTCTCAGTGTCCAGCCAACCCTTCCGAATGACATCACTTCGCTCTTCTCCCCGTGGCTGTTGGACAGCTTCCACCATACGAGGGTCGTACTTTTGAACACAAGACGGACGAGTCCCTCCGTGGAAGGGCGCTGCAGGGTGCGCTTTCGCCACAGGTTCGCGCCCTTACTGGGGCGCGCTTGCCCCCGGGGGGGGAACCCGGGCCGGCCGTAGGCGGCATGCCGCTGTGCGGCATCGCATTGACGGCCGCCGCCCCGGGGCCCCGCCGCGCTCGGGACAATGCGGGCCGCTGGCCCAGCGGGTGCTGCACCGGCCCCGAGCCGGCATTACGCCTCGGGGCACCATGCCCTTTCAGCGCATCGACGTCTCCACCGCCCGTTCGCCCGAGCTTCGCGCCCGCATCGCCGGGGCCATCCACCGCGCCCTCGTGGAAACCATCGCCGTCCCGCCGGATGACCGCTTCCAGGTCCTCACCGCCCACCCGCCAGGCGCACTGACCTTCGCCCCCAGCTACCTCGGCATCCCCCACCAGGACCCGGTGCTGGTGCAGGTGACGCTGAGTCGGGGCCGGACGACGGAACAGAAGCAGGCGCTCTACCGCCGGATGGCCGAGCTGGTGCAAGAGGCCGGAGTTGCGCCGAATGAGTTGGTGGTGAGTCTTGTCGAGGTCGGCCGCGAGGACTGGTCGTTCGGCAACGGCATCGCCCAGTACGTGCCAGCGAAGTAACCTCCCCCAGGGTCGATGCCTGTCCACCACCGCACCTGTTCGCTCTGCGAGGCCATGTGCGGGCTGACGCTGGAGGTGGAAGCCGGGAGCATCCTCTCCATCCGTGGGGACAAGGAGGACCCGCTGAGCCGGGGCTTCCTCTGCCCCAAGGCGACGGCGCTGCAGGACATCCACGAGGACCCGGACCGCCTGCGCTTCCCTGTCCGCCGCACCGCCGACGGCTGGCAGCGCCTGTCCTGGAAGCAGGCGCTGGACGAGACGGCGGAGCGGCTGGTGCGCCTTCAGGCGGAACACGGGGCAGACGCCGTGGCCGCATACGCGGGCAACCCTACCGTCCACAACCTGGGGACGCTGCTTTTGGGTGTGCCCTTCGTGAAGGCGCTGGGCACGCACAACCGCTTCTCCGCCACCAGCGTCGACCAGCTGCCTCACCATCTGGCGGCACTCCTCATGTTCGGCCACCAGCTGCTGCTGCCCATCCCGGACGTGGACCGGACGGCCTTCCTCCTCGTCATGGGGGCCAACCCGGCCGTCTCCAACGGCAGCCTGATGACGGCCCCAGGCATGCCCCTGCGTCTCAAGGCCCTCAAAGCGCGCGGAGGCCGGCTGGTGGTGGTGGACCCCCGGCGGACGGAGACGGCCGAGCTGGCGGACCGCCACCTCTTCATCCGTCCGGGGACGGATGCGCTGCTGCTGTTGGCCATGCTGCACACCCTCTTCGCTGAGAAGCGCGTGCAGCCGGGGCCGCTGGCCGCTTTCGTGGACGGCCTCGACGTGGTGCAGCAGCTGGTGCAGGCCTTCCCGCCCGAGGTGGCCGCCGGGCCCACGGGGGTGGGCGCCGACAGCATCCGCACGCTGGCGCGGGACTTCGCGGCTGCGACCTCGGCCGTCGCCTACGGGCGGGTCGGCCTGTCGACCCAGGAATTCGGGGGTCTCTCCCAGTGGCTCCTCAACGTCCTCAACACCGTCACCGGGAACCTGGACCGCGCCGGCGGGGTCATGTTCACCCGGCCGGCCCTGGACATCATCGCCTCCGGCAGTAGCCGGGGGCACTTCGCGCGCCGCCACTCGCGGGTGCGGCAGCTGCCGGAGTTTGGCGGCGAGTACCCGGCATCGGCGATGGCGGAGGAAATTCTCACCCCGGGGCCGGGTCGCATCCGCGCGCTGGTGACGGTGGCAGGAAACCCGGTGCTGTCCACGCCCAACGGCGCACAGCTCGACCGGGCCTTGGCCTCGCTCGACTTCATGGTGTCCGTCGACTTCTACGTCAACGAGACCACGCGCCATGCGCACCTGATTCTTCCCCCCACCTCACCGCTCGAGCATGACCACTACGACGTCGTCTTTCACCTGCTGGCGGTGCGCAACACGGCCAAGTACTCGCCTGCCCTGTTTCAGCCGCCCCCCGGCGCGCTCCAGGACTGGGAGATTTTCAACGGCCTGACGGCCCGGCTGGCGCGACGACACAGGCTGGGCTGGCTGCGCTCAGTGGCGCGGCGGCTGGCCCTTCGCCTGGCGCCCCCCCGGCGTCTGCTCGACTTCGGCCTGCGCTTCGGGCCGCATGGTCGCCGGTCGCCGCAGCGGCTGTCGCTGCGCGCCCTGGAAGCCGCCCCGCACGGTGTCGACCTGGGGGCGTTGGAGCCGTGCTTGCCCGGCCGGCTCGGCACGCCGGACAAGCGCATCCGCCTGGCACCGGAGCTGCTGCTGGCGGACGTGAAGCGCCTGGCGTCAAGGCTTCTGGACCAGCCCGCGGCCGTGGGCGGGCGCTTCAGCTGGTGGGACGGCGCCAGCTGCGAAGCAACAACTCCTGGATGCACAACTCCCTCCGCCTGGTGAAGGGTCCGGCGCGGTGCACGCTGCTGATGAACCCTGCGGACGCCGCCGCCCGCGGCCTGTCGCACGGGGAGCCGGTGGTGGTGGAGTCGCGGGTGGGGGCCATTCCCCTGCCGCTCGAGGTCAGCGAGGAGATGATGGCCGGTACGGTGAGCATCCCGCACGGCTGGGGGCACGCCCGCCCGGGGGTGCAGGCACAGGTGGCGGTGGCGCACCCCGGCGCCAGCATCAACGACGTCACCGATGAATTGGCTGTCGACGCCCTCACCGGGGGCGCCGCCTTCAGCGGCGTCCCGGTGCACGTGCGTCGCGCCTGAAGCCCCTACCCGAGGAAGCCCAGGTTGGCCGTCGGGTAGCGGCCAAGGTAAGGCAGCACCGTCGGCAAGTCGGCGGCGCTCACCCCGAACCAGGTGGCCAGCGTCGCGGCGTACTGGTCCACGGCGATGGTGGGCACCCAGCGGCCCTGGCTGGTGAAGTCGTCGGGCCCGCCCAGCTGCAGCGTGGGGAAGGTTCCGTATGTCTGCTGGCCCTTCACCGCGCCACCGAGGACGAGGTGGTGGTTTCCCCAAGCATGGTCCGAGCCGTCCCCGGAGGCGGGCTGGAGCGTCCGGCCGAAGTCGGACAGGGTGAAGGTGGTGACTTGCTGCGAGATGCCCAACTGGACGGTGGCCTCGTAGAAGGCCTTCAGCGCCGGGGAGAGGTCGCTGAAGAGCGCGCCCTGGCGGTTGAGCTGGTCGTTGTGCGTGTCGTAGCTGCTCTGGCTGACGAAGAAGATTTGACGCCCCACCCCCAGCGTCTGCCGTGCGGCAATCATCCTCGCCACCTGCTTCAGCTGAAGCGCGAGGCTGGAGGTGAGGCCGCCGAAGAGGCCGTCCACCGTGGAACCCGTGCCGGCCAGCACCGGGGCCACCAGCTTGCTGGCTGACAGGGCCGCGGTGGCTTCGGACTGCGTCGCCTGGACGATGAGGCTTTGTTCCTGCAGCATGCGGACGTCGTTCATGGCTTGCAGCCGGGCGTTGGAGACCGCCGAACCATCAAAGCCGGCCAGCCCGAAGCTGCCGCCCGCCGCGGGCAGTGACAGCGGGCTGGTGCTGGCCCCCACGGTGAAGAGCTGGTTTCCGCTGATGGAGATGACGGCGGGTAGCGGACCCTGGCCCAGCCCATCGGCAATGCGCCCGCCCCAGCCGGTGCGCGAGTACTGGTCGGCGAGGGACGTCTGCCACTGGTGCTGCTGGTCCTGGTGCGACAAAAGGCTGATGGGCACCGGGACGGAATTCTGGAGAAACTGCAGCTTGGTGGTGGGGGCAAGCAGCGTCCCGACGTTGAAGACCACTCCCAGCGCCCCGTTGTTCCACAGCGTCTGCACGTCCGGCAGGTTGGGGTGAAGCCCATAGGCGGCCGGCCCGGAAGAAGGGGCGAGCGGGAGCAGCTGGGCCTGGGGCAGGGCCAGGCCCCCGGCGCCGATGGCGCCGCGGGCTGCGGCGTAGGCGGCGTAGCCGGCGCTGTCGAGCGGCACCACCATGTTGTTGCCATCATTGCCGCCGAAGAGGAAGACGCAGACCAGCGCCTTGTAGTCAGGGGCCGTCTGCGCGAAGGCGCGCCCTTCACCCAGCCGTGAGAAGGAGGCGGCGACGCCGACGGCCCCGAGGGCCTCCAGGAAGCTTCTTCGTGGAGATGCGCATGGTCACTGCTCCACCTGGTATCGAGCCGAGGTCCCGACGACGTACGCTGCTGCCCGCACCCGGTCGAGGCTGTCCGTCGTCGGCACGGCATTCACCGCGTTCACCACCGCTTGCCGCATGGGCTGGGACATGGTCCCGTGCATCAGCAGGGCGTCGAGCCGGTCGGCCAGCGCTCCGGCGTCCGTGGCCAAGGTGCCGAGCGCCGTCAGCGGGGCGGTGGTGCCGGTTGCCCCGGGGATGGTGGAGTCGGGGTTGATGGTGGCGAAGAGCAGCGCGTAGATGAAGTTCGACCGGGTGAGGACGCTCGTGCTGTCGAGCAGCGTCGAGGGCGGGCTCACCAGCGTGGTCCCGGCCAGCGGGTAGTTGGGGGGATAGAAGTTGAAGACGCTCCCCGACTGGTACACCGGCTGCTCCATGGCCGCGCTGGCATTGCGCAGGTAGACGCCGTCGCTCTGGACGCCGAGTGCCCGGGCCAGGTTGGCGGCGAGCAGTGCGGGCTCCCGCAGCTTTCCGTAGCTCGGCGCAGACTGCGCCGCACCGCGCGCTTCGGGGTCGAGGAGGATGGCGCGCACCACCGCCGGCATGTCGCCGCGCAGGCCCGCGCCGTTGTCGGCGAAGGCGGCGCTGACGCGCGCCACGTAGGCCGGGCTGGGGTTGCTGGTGACGAGGAACTGAATCAGCTGTTTGCCGATGAAGGGGCCCAGGTTTGGGTGCTGGAAGAGGATGTCGAGGGCCCCCTTGAGGTCCTGAGCAGCGGTCTGGCCGGCTGGAAGTGTGGCACCGTCCAGGAGCGACTTGGCTGTGGTGTCATGGTTGGCCTGCACCGCCTCCATCACGCCCCGGTAGTAGGTGGGGTTGTGTGGCTTCTGGGCCACGCCTGGCATGGTGGGTACGTCCAGCCGGTGAAGACAGCGGCGTAGCCGTCGACGACGCTCTGGTCATAGGTGGCGACGGGCTGGTTGTTGCTGTCCATCACCACGCTACCGTCCGAGTTCAGCTTGACCAGTCCGATGGAGAACAGCTGGAGCAACTCACGGGCGTAATTCTCGTTGGGGTGGGTGCCCTTGGCCGGGTTCGCCTTGTCGTTGTTCACCATGTTGAGGTAGCGGCCCATGGCGGGACTCAGCGTCACGTCCTGGAGAATCTGCCGGTAGTTGGTGAAGGCGTCGTTGAGGAGCAGCTGCTGGTAGTCCGCCATCCCGTAGGTGCTGTTCACTTCCCCGTCGCTCACCACCAGAATCTGGCTCAGGGCGAAGGCCACCCGCTGACGGAGCTGGTCATCCCCCACCAGCGCGTTGCGGAAGAACTGCACCGCTGGCAGGAAGGCCGTGAAGCTGTCGCGGTAGCAGTTGGGGGGGGAGCCGGTCGGGCACTTCACCGCCGGCGGCTCGAGATTGACGGCGTAGCTGCCGAGGCTGCTCGCCGGCGCGGCGAACTGGGCGTCGAGGAACAACGAGATGCCGGCGTCCTGCACCGAGGCCACCAGGGCCTCGGTGGGCCCGAAGGTGCTCTGCTCGAGGAAGCGGACGGTGTCCGCATTCAGGGCCGGTCCGCCGTCCGGGGACGGCGTGCTCGAACTGCTGCTGCAGCCCAGGGCCCCGGCCAACAGCAGAAGCGCGCAGGGCAGGGCGCCCGGGTGGAACCGTACCCGCCCGGTGGATCGAAGCCGAGCTTGTCATGGCTAAAGGCCCTCCTCGGGGCGGTACGACAAACCGCCTGGGGTGCGCGGGTTGGAACACGCAAACGACGGCGTCGGATGGGTGCATTCAAAGGGCGCTGCGCCCGGCGACGAATTGCCCTCCACTTGCCGCAGCGCGTTAGCGAGCGCCGGAGGGTGGACGGCTAGCATGGGGTGCTGTCTTGGGAGCCATGGACGGAGATGGCCGAGCGGACGTCGAGGTCCTGCGCCTGCGTCAGCTCTTCGAACGCAAGCTGCACGGCCTGGCGGCCGAGAGTCGCACGGCGTTTGCGCTGACCGCCGAGGAGCCGGTGCTGTCCGCGCTTTGCTTCGACCCGCTGCCGGCGGTGGCCGCGCAGCTGTTGGGCAACCCACGCTTCGGCCTGCAGCAAGCCCGGCTGTTGGCCGCCCACCATCCGCACCCCTCGGCACTGCAGGCGCTGGGCGCCCGGCGAGGCCTGCCCCGGGACGCCGAGGTGCAGCGGCTACTGTTGCGCAACGTGCAGCTTCCGCCCGGGCTTCTGCAACGCATCCTCGGGCCCCGGCGTCTCGTCGACCTCTTCCGCCTCAGCGTCAGCCGCGAGCTGCCGGAGAAGAACCAGCGGGCGACGCGCGAGGTGTTGCGGCAGCGATTTTCCAACAGCGCGTCGGCCGAGGAGAAGGTGGAGCTGCTCTTCCTCACCGAGGGCCGGGTCCTGGCCCAGCTGGCCGGGCTTCCCCTCGACCAGAAGACGGCCGTGCTCCTGTGCGCACCATCACCTCGCTGCTGTTGGTGCAGAACCTGGCGCGCTGGCGCTACCCCGCCGGCCGTCCTGGCCCACCTCCTCAAGCAGGCGGTGGTGAAGCACCAGCCCCAAGTGCGGGCGCTCTTGCAGCAACACCCCAATGCGCCGCGCGT
>CAVQDL010000004.1:0-180572 GCA_963711265.1 uncultured delta proteobacterium | reverse complement strand
CCCCGAAGTTGAAGGCGTCCTGTCGTCCCACCGTGTCGAAAGTGACCTGGTACCAGGCGGAGATGGAGAGGTCCCGTCCGATGAGCTTGCCGCCCTGGAACCGGTTTACCGGGACGAAGATTTGCTTGAGGAAGTCCCAACCGAACTTCGTGTCAACCGACAGGAAGGTCGTCGAGGGAAGGTTGAAAACGAGGATGGGTCGGAGGAAGAGGAGATTCACTCCCGGGTAGCCACCCACGTTGCCGACGGATTTGCTCCAGCTGAGCTCCGTCGTCAGCGACACCCAGCCGGCGAGTCCAGCAGCGACTGCGTAGACGGGCGTCAGCACCCACGGCGCCCCGATGCTGGCCTCCGAAGCGCTGTTCCACTGAAGCGAAAGCGCCGCATATTGGCGCACGCTCCCACGTGCGTAGAAGGCCCAGGCGAACGCCGTGTTGACGTTGGCCACACCTGAAACTGAGGGGGGCTGGGATGCCGGAGGGCTGACCGGGTCGGGAAAGATTGCCGTGACCGGCACCTTCACGGCCACTGCGAACTGGTTTCCTTTTCCGAAGACGAGCAATGGATTGAGGGTGATTTGGTCCAGATTGACGGGCTTGGCCGCCGGCGACTGCAGGTAGTCGAAGGACATCGCGATTTGGTTCCGCGAGAAGGCGACCGAGTTGAGGCCTTGTAGAATGGCAACGGTGTCATCGATGCGAGCCTGGCTCGTCATCGTGTTCACCGTGTCGACCACAGTCGCGGCCTCGCTGGCGATTCCCGGCTCCGCCGCTTTGCAGGCGGGCGAGAGCTCCGCCTCGTTCTCTTGGAGGCAGCTGAGCAGGTCCCCGGCCTGCGACATGGAGTCCGCGCACAGCCGCTGGGCTTCCGGCCGGCACGCCGCCTGCAGCTGACCAACTTTTTCCCGAGCAGTTTCAATCTTCGCCACCTCGACCGCGCACCGGGGCGAGAGGACGTAATCATTGCGCGTCAAACACTTGAGCATCCGGCCCTCACCGGGCCGGACGTTGGCGCAGAGCCGTTGGGTGTCGCTGGAGCAAGCATCCCAGAACCCTGCGATGAGTTCCTTGGCTTTGGTGGCTTCCGCTGCGAGCTTCGCCTGGCAAGCGGGGGTGGCTTGGCTCTGGTGCTGGACCAGGCACTTGTTAACCCGCCCACTGCCTGGCTTGACGTCGGCACAGAACGCCTTCACGTCATCGCTGCAGGGGTCCACGGCGCGGGCCGTACCGGCCAGCAGGAGCCCGGTGAGAACTACCAGCCTTCGCTCCATCGCCCCTCCCGTTCCGAACTGTCTTCCTGCGCGCGACCGGACGAAGTCGCACGGCAAGGTCACTTGGTTCGTCCCTCGCTGCCCCTTTCACGCTTATCGCAGGGCACGCCTGCCATGCTACCCGAGCGTAGTCGAGACCTGCGGTCAAGCCGTTAGCGAACGTCAGCGACGGTACAGCTTCATCGCGTCAATGAGTTGCTGGGGACTCGGCACCCTCGCCGCCGTGCTTAACTTGGGTCGACCAAGCGGAAGTGAACGTGGTCCTCGGCCCGTCCACGGCGGTCACATGGCGCCCCTGACATCCTCCGGACCGGCGTCTGACTGGGATTGACGAGTCCCGGCTACGCGCGGCTGCATCAGCCACGAAGGCGACACTGCGCCGTGAGGTCCCACTCTCCCCCGCCCCCACATACGAGGACCCAAGGGGCAGCGACATCCGGCTCGGCGCCATCGAGTCGCTCGGCTCAGCTTTGCGGCCATCCCACTGGAGCTGAAGAGGCCCACGGCAGCCGAAGAGCACACTCCGGGCCACCGACGACTCAATGTGGTCCACGTCTTCGAATCTCGGGCGCCTCGTGGAGAACCGTCTGTCGAGTGGTTCCTGCTCACCAATCTGCCCATCGACAGCGCGCAGGCCATCACCTTCGCCGTGGACTGCTACCGCGCACGCTGGTCCATCGAGGAATTCTTCAAGGCACTCAAGACCGGGTGCCTCTTCGAGAGGCGGCAGCTCGAGAGCGCTCACAGCCTTCTCAATGCGCTCGCCATCCTCACCCCGGTGGCCTGGCGCCTACTCCTGCTTCGCCATCTCGCTAGACCCAGGGCCGGCAACCAATGCTCTCACCCCCAAGCAGCTGGAGGTCCACAGGCGGTCGCCAAGAAGCCCATTCCGGCCAAACCCTCGGCCCGGGACGCAATGCTCGCGCTCGCCGCCTTGGGAGGTCTCCTTTAGGAGCAACGGCGACCCAGGCTGGCTTGTCTTAGGCCGCGGAATGCACGACCTCCTCCACCTTGAGCTCGGTTGGCGAGCTAGGGAGGCCGCAGGAATAATCAATCGTGAGAGGTGGCCCCAGGGCGGACGCGTCGGGAGACCCGGCCCTGCGTGTCTTCAATCAACACGACGTCGGCTTCGTTCAGAAAGAGGCCGTGACCGACGACCCCCGGAAGGGCGTCGAGTGCCACGCCGAGCGTTTCCGGGTCCATTCCCTCCGGAATCGGAGCATCGACCACCGGGTTGCCATTGTCGGTCTCGTAGAGGGCATCCCCTTCCCTCAACCGCAGCGGCCCGTGAAGGCCCAGTTGACGAAGGGCACGCTGGGTAGTGGCCAGGCCAAAGCGCAGCAGCTCGACCGGCAAGGGCGTGCCGCCCGCAAGGCGCTCGACCAGCTTGGTCGCCTGGATGAGGTAGACGCGGCGCCCAGCGGCGTGGGCGACAATCTTCTCGCGCGTCATGGCTCCGCCCCGTCCCTTAATCATCCGCAGACCCGGGTCCACGGCGTCGGCCCCGTCGAAGAGGTAGTCGACCGTTTCAACGCCCTCCATCGGCCGGACCTCGAGTCCGAGCCGACGGCCCAGGGCGTCCGATTCCTGGCTGGTGGCCACGCAGACGACCTTCAGATGCTCGGCCGTGGCTCGGCGGGCGAGCGCTTCGATGGCCCGGGTCGCCGCGCGCCCCGTCCCGAGCCCGACCGTCATTCCGGTTCGAATCTCCTCGACCGCAGCAGCTGCCAGTGCGTCGACGCGCGTCACGGTGTCCAAGCGGTTTCCCTCCAGCTGGTCTGCAGACGCCACCAACCTACCAATCTTCTCGAGGGCGGGGTCGCCCCGGCGGGCGCACCCTGCGCCTTCCCGCTGGCAACTTCCCTCTCAGCGCCCGTGGCGACCTGCCCCGGAGCTGAAGCGCAGCGCTCCCTCGCTCGTTTCGCCCGAGGCAAGCGTCAATTGGCCAAGGCGGATTTCATTTCGCATCGCCGCGTCCTCGGACAAGTCCAGAGATTCGAGCATCGACAGACGGTCGTTCCGAAGGCACCTTTGGGGAAGTGCGCTCAGCTCGCGCGCCAGTCGTACCGCCTGCGCGAGGGCCTCTCCCTCCGGGACCACGCGGTTGACGAGTCCCATCGAGAGCCCCTCCTCGGCCGAGACGGCACGGCCCGTCAAAAGCAGGTCCATCGCTCGGCTGAGCCCCAAGAGGCGGGGAAGCCGAACAGACCCCAAGTCGACCAGCGGTACGCCAAAGCGGCGGCAGAAGACGCCGAAGACCGCCGTGGTTGCCGCGACTCGCAGGTCGCACCACAGCGCCAGTTCGAGGCCTCCCGCGACGGCGTGGCCCTCGACGGCGGCAATCACCGGCTTAGAAAGCCGCATCCGGGTCGGTCCCATCGGCCCGTCCCCGTCGGGCACCACCGGCCGCGGTTCGCCCTCCCCCAGCGCCTTGAGGTCCGCCCCCGCGCAGAAGGTCCCACCTGCTCCCGTGAGGACGGCGACGCTTAGGCCAGGGTCGCCGTCAAAGCGGCGAAACGCTTCCACCAGTGCGGATGCGGTGGCCGCATCCACCGCGTTTCGACGCTCGGGCCGATTTAAGGTGACAACAGCGACGGTACCCTCGACGGAGTAGTCAACGCTCATGAAGGCAGCCTCGGACGCAGGCCTCCCAGCCGTCCAGTGCTGCTGGGGCAACCCGCAGGGTCGCCAGTGGCCAGACTTGGCCGCCGCTAGGTACAGCCCCGACGGCCGGGGCCTTTCGACGAGTGAATCCAAAGACTTAGGACACCATTTGGCCGCGCCAGAATAGGCTGCGTGTCCGGGACGTCAGAAAGGATGAGGTTTTCGGAGCCCGAGTGGTACCGCGCGGCGAGCCGCGTTAGGCAGGTGGAAGGCGGTGCGACGATGAAAGCGCTTCTGGTAGCAGTCCTGGTGTCGATTCCCGCGCTGGCCCAGACGGTGGGCGGTAGTGACTCCAGCCCCTCGGTCGTTCAGCCTGCCGCCCCGCAGCCCGCGATGACGCCGCCCGCGCCACCCGACGCCCCGGCGCCGCCCCCGGAACAGGGCGTGGCGACGCAGCAGGCCGCGGCTAGCGGCCAGTGGGTTTACACCGGGCAGTACGGTTGGGTGTGGATGCCGTACGGGGATTCGTACACGTACCTGCCGACCGATGGCGGGGCGCCGGACATGTACGTGTATTACCCGACGGTCGGCTGGTGCTGGGTGGTCGCGCCGTGGGTTTGGGGCTGGGGACAAGCGCCTTACTTCGGCTACTACGGGACCGGGCGCTACAGCTGGTACGGTTACGGGTACGGCCACTGGTATGGGTATGCCGGCGCCTACGCCAACTGGTACGGCCGGGGCTACTGGACGGGCGGCCGGTGGTATGGCCCTGGTGGCGGCTACCCGACGCCCTACCACCCGGCAGCGCCTCGCAACGGCTATGTGCCACCTCGCGGCACTTACAACACCGTCGGGCGCGGGGCCTACGTGGCCCCCCGTGCTGGGTACGCCGCTCCCCGCAGCGGTTATGGCGGCTTTGGCGGCGCCAACTACGGCCACATGCCGGGCGGCTTTGCAGGCCATCCGGCGGGCGGCTTCGGCGGCCATCCAAGTGGCGGCTTTGGTGGCGGGCATGCCGCCGGTGGCTTCGGCGGCGGGCACAGCGGCGGCGGCGGCGGCGGCGGGGGCGGCTTCGGCGGCGGCCATGGCGGTGGTGGCGGCCATGGCGGCGGCGGCCACCACTAGCCCAACCCGAAAGGCCTGGTCTCCGGCCCCGGGTGACGGCTTGGCCGGCGAGGGCGCTGGGCAGCCCTCTTACGTGTCATCGCTCGGCCGCACCATCTTCGCTGGGTCCACCAAGCGGTCGAAGTCCTTTTCGCTGATGAAGCCGAGACCCAGCGCTGCCTCCTTCAGGCTGACGTCCCTCTCCATCGCGTAGTGGGCAATTTTCGAGGCCTTGTCGTAGCCAATGGCTGGCGACAGTGCCGTGACCAGCATCAGGGAGCGGTCGACGGACTCCTTGATTTTCGGCAGATTGGGCTTCGTCCCTTCGACGAGGAACTTGCGGAAGTTGATGCAGCTGTCCGAGAGCAGCGTGATGGAGTTGATGAGGTTGAAGAGGATGAGCGGCTTGTAGACGTTCATCTCGAGGTAACCGCTGGCTCCGCCGACGCCCACTGCCACGTCGTTCCCTAGGACCTGGACCGCGACCATCGTCAACGCCTCGACCTGCGTCGGGTTGACCTTGCCCGGCATGATGGAGGAGCCGGGCTCGTTTTCCGGAAGGATGAGTTCGGCGAAGCCCGCTCGGGGTCCGCTGGACAGCAGCCGGATGTCATTCGCAATTTTGTAGAGGGACACGGCCACGGTGCGAAGCGTCCCGGAAAGGTGGACGAGCGCATCGTGCGCCCCTTGCACCGCGAACTTGTTGGGAGCAGTGACAAAGGGCAGACCCGTGAGTGAGGCGATTTCTGCAGCAGCCGCCTCGCCGAACCCGGCGGCGGCGTTCACCCCCGTCCCGACGGCGGTCCCACCCAGGGACAAGCGGTACACGGCTTTGAGCGCGTCCTCGAGGCGCTCGAGGTCTTCCTCCAGCATCGCCGCATAGCCCGACCACTCCTGGCCGAGGGTGAGTGGCGTGGCGTCCTGCATGTGGGTGCGTCCAATCTTGATGATGTCCTTCCACGCCTCCGCCTTGGTCGAGATGGCAGTCCTCAGCGCCTGGAGCGCGGGGAGCAGCCGCCGTTTCACGCCCAGCGCGGCCGCGATGTACATGGCTGACGGGAACGAATCATTGGACGACTGGGACATGTTGACGTGGTCATTGGGGTGCACCGGGGTCTTGCTCCCCAGGGGGCGACCGGCCAGCTGACTGCTTCGGTTGGCGATGACCTCGTTGACGTTCATGTTGAACTGGGTGCCGCTTCCAGTCATCCAGACGTGAAGCGGGAACATGTCCTGGTGCTGACCGGCGAGAATCTCGTCGCACGCCTGGACAATTAGCTGGTGCAGCGCAGGGTCCAGCCGCTTAGCCGCGTGGTTCGCGTTGGCGGCTGCCTTCTTGACCAGCGCGTACGCTTCCACCATCTCCCGCGGCATGAGGTCCGTGCCGATGTTGAAGTACTGGAGTGACCGCTGGGTCTGCGCGCCCCAGAGGCGGTCGGCACGAACCTCGACTTCGCCAAGGGAATCCGTCTCCTTGCGTGCATCGCTCATGGGCTCCTCCGGGACCTTGCGGTGTCCGTTCCTGCCCCCGGCGTCCGCAACAGGCCGGAGTCTCCCCGCGCTGACAACCGCGACTATGGCTCGCCGCCCGGGGACAGACACAGCGCCCAAGGGACGTTCCACTGAATAACCGCGGCCGCGGTTAGTCTGCGCCTACCCGTGGCTTCCCGTGCCCGCCTTGGCTTCCTCCGTCTGGAGCGGGGGCGCGCCGGGGCAGCGTGAATTCGGCCACTTAGGGCCCAGCCGCGCGGCCGAGGCACCGCAACCGGGCCTTGCTGGCCGGTGTTGGACGGTTACAATCTTATTGGAGGCGCGATGAAGGCCTTGGTGCTGGCTATTTTGCTGTTGCCCGCCCTGGCGGCTGCGGGCCAAGACGCCGCTGGGTCCCAAACGGTGCCGGCGCCTCCGGCTCAGTCAGCCCAGACTCCGGTGTTGCGCGGGCAGGCGGGTGAACCGACGGCGCAGCCCGTCCAGCCCACCGCGCCCGCGCCGGACGTCATCCCGGCCGCGCCCCCGGAAAAACCCGCTCCACCGGCGGACCAATCCGGGGTGATGACCCAGCAGCCGCCATCCGCGACGGGGCAGTGGGTTTACACGGCCCAGTACGGTTGGGTGTGGATGCCCTACGGCAACGCGTACACCTACGTCCCACCGAATGGCGGCGCGCCGGACATGTACCTGTACTACCCCGACGTCGGGTGGACGTGGGTGGTCGCCCCGTGGATTTGGGGCTGGGGCCCGATGCCGTACTACGGCCTCTATGGCACCGCCGGCTTCGGCTGGTACGGCTATGGCTATGGGCGCTGGTACGGCTACGCAGGCCCCTATGCCGGCTGGTACGGACGCGGTTACTGGTCAGCGGGCCACTGGTACGGGACGGGGGCGCCCTACCACTACGCCGCTCCGCGCGGTGGACCCTACGTGCCGCCTGGCGGAGGCGCGCATGGCACCTTTGGGGCTCCTCATGGTGGTGCAAGCTACGGCGGCCACGCCGGCGGCGGTGTCCACGTGGGTGGCGGGCACCACTAGGGCGGTTCCGCGCAGTGTCACTGCGCCGTCATGACGAAGGCGAGCAGCAGCACTGCCGCTCCCTGGTAGCCAACGTCTGGCTCCGTCACCTCCCAGGAGGAGGCAGTGCAGCTGCTGCCATTCCAGGCGCAGCCCACCGAAAAGTCTCGGTAGGCGTAGGCCGGATACGTCCGAGCCGGAATGACGTAGGTCCCGTCGTAGTACCAATTGGCTCCGCCCGGCACGAGGCCGGGAGCGGGCCCGTATGACGACGTCGCACTGTCGCTGGGGTAGTAGGGGTAAAGCGGCTCCACGACACTCTGTGGCTTCCCGTTGTAGGTGCTGTTGCCATGGTCTCCATCGTTGACGGTGAAGGAGAACCAGCTGTGGAAAATCTGAAATGACGAATGTTCTCCCCCGTAGGCCGCCATGTTCGTCATGTAAACCATGTTGAGCGGGTTGAGCCCGAGCAGGTAGTGCAGGTGCTTGTGCGCCAGCGCGAGCACCTGCGCCTCGGTGTGTGAGCCCACAATCCCCTGCCGGGCGGCCATGAAGAGGTTGAGGCCGTAGAAGGCCTGGTTGCGGTTGCTCCCCCAACTCCAGTCCCAGCCGTTGGTGGAGTTGCCAAACATTCCGCCGTAGGGCCCGTCCGCCGTGAAAGCCGGGTCCACCAGGCCCTGCTGGACCCCGGTGCGAATCTTTGCTTTCACCGAGGCCGAGCCGGCCGGATTCATCAGGTAGTGCCAGGCTCCCGTGGAGATGGTGCCCTCGCCCGGAGTCACCGTGGCCGGAATCATCCCGTCCCAGGTGTCCCAGGGAAACGCATCGGCGAACGCCTGCGCCGACGTCTGCGTGGGGTCCATCCGGAAGACGGCTGCGGCGGCCGCAGCCTTGAGGTCTTTCTCGCTCCCACTGGCCACGTACCCGCTGAGCCAATTCCAGCCGGCAGTCGCCGCCGCGGCGTAGCCCGCCGCAAGACTGGCCTGGCTGATGGCCCGGAAAACAATGGCCGCGTGCGCGAGCGCGAGTACCGCGTTGCCGGTCGCCTCGCCGATGGTGACCCCACCTCCCGACCAGCCGTTTCCAGAGGGCGAGGTGCCATCAAAATACACACGCCCTTCATTGGAGGCGCTCGGCGGGGAGGTGACGGTGGCATTGCTCCCCTTCGTCGAAGTCATGAAGTGGCCGTCGGGCCGCTGCATGCGGACGTAGAAGTCGAGCTCCCAGCGTGCCTCATCCAGAATGTCCGGGATGCCATTGCCGCTTTCGGGGATGTGGAGCTGTCCGTCCGGCCAAGCGGTTGGGTTGACCTCGTAAGCAAAGAGCATCTGAGGAACGCCGCGCCCCCACAGCGTCTTCTGGTAGTCCCCCGCGTCGTGCCAGCCGCCGTGCACGTCCAGCACGCCGTTGTCCGCCGAGCCTGGGCCCGCCGGAGCGTGCGCATCGCCTGAATGACAGGCCCCGTCTACCCACTGGCCACCGTTTCCCGGGAAGCCGAGAAGCGCGTCGCTCGCAAAAGGCAACGCCTTGTCGTGGTTGCAGCGCTGGAAGTAGTAGGCCTTGACGGAGGCAGCGCCGACCACATTGTAGGTGTCGTCGGCAACCCGAAAGCCGTACGAGCGGATGTCGAGTGCAGGCAGGTAGAGGTAATACTCCCCGGGCGTCGTGAAGGCAGTGAAGTCGACGGTGGAATACCCGTCCCCGGAATAAGCGTCGTTCTGCAACGGACTGCTGGAGTTGTAGCTGCCCACCGGCTGGCCGGTAGAAGCCTCGATGAGCTCCACGGTTGCGCCCGCCTGTCCCAGCAGCACCGCGACCTTTGTGTCAGTCGTCCGCCAACCGAAGTTGTCGACGCGGAGAACGCCCGACAGCGTTCCGCGCGCTGCAACCATTCCGCCGTCCGCGCCGCTTCCGCCGTCGCGGTTGCCGAGCCCTGCACTGCCGCCGTCGCTGCCCGCGTCCGTGCCACCCGGAGTGACGTCCAGCGCGCCTTGGGTGCCCACCTGGCCGGAACAGCCGGCAAGCCCGAAGGCCAGCAAGCCAAGGGCAACCCTGCACAATGGTGTCCCGACGGCTGCGGCCACGGTACGGTGCGGTAGCAAGCTGCAGGCCCGGAGCCGCCCACCTGAAAACCCCTGGGACTTGGCGGTACCGGGCCGGCGCTGTGGGGGGGAGGCCCCCCCACAGCGCGAACGCCCCTCCCCACTTACCCTGGCAGGTGCCCATCGCCAGCTGGACTTGGGCACACACCACCCCATGTCCGGAGCACAGCCAAGCGTCCACGGTGCAAGGGCAGTCCCGGGGCACCCGGGGACGCTAGTCGCCAATCGACGGCGTGCATCCTGCTGCGGCTTGCGCCAGAGGCGGTCGCTCGGTGGAGCCCAGCCGCGACTCAAAAGCATCACTCGGCACAAACTTGCGGGTTGTCGCCAATGGGCGTTGAGCTCCTCCGACGCACGCTGCGAGGAGGAGGCAGTTCCCACAGCTGCGTGACGGTCCGGCGACGGCACCGCGTCGTTTCAATGGCCCCTACCATCGCTTTTTTCGCCTCGGGTGTCGTCGATGAAGAGTTTCTGCGTGCGAGACGAGCTGATTGACTGCCACCTACACAATGGGCGGCGGCCGTTGTCGGCCCGCGAGCAGCGGCACCAGCAACAGGGTTGCGAGCGTCGAGAAGAACAGCCCTCCCACCACCGCGATGGCGAGTGGCTTGAGCAGCACGCCGCCGGAGCCGATGCCAACCACCAGCGGCGTCAACGCCACGAGCGTGGCGAGAGTCGTCATGAGAATGGGGCGAAGACGGATTCGAGGGGCCGACTCGAACGCCTCCCGTCGCCCCATTCCGCCCTGCTGGGAGACGATGGCCTGGTCGACCAGCAGGATGCCGTTCTTCACGACGAGGCCCACCAAGAGGATGACGCCCATCAACGACGAGACATTCAGGGACACCCGGCACGCCCAGAGCGTGAGGACCGCGCCCCCCACGGCGACCGGCGCGGCCGCTAGCACTGCTCCGGCGTACCGGAAAGAGCGGAGCTGGAAGAGCAGGACGCCCAAGACCCCGGCCAGGGCCCCGCAGAACACGGTGAAGAGCGAGCGGAAGCTACTGCGCTGCTGGTCGAGCAGCCCGCCGAGCTCCCAAGTGTAGCCGACCGGAAGGGGCAAGTCTTTGAGACGCTGGCGGACTTCTTCCGCAGCCGTCCCGAGACTTGTACCCGACAACCGCGCAGTCAGATGCACCATGTTCCGCTGGTTCTCCCGGAGCAGGACGGCCGTCGGGCACGCACGGGTCGCTTTGGTCAGGGCCAGGACGGGAACTGCCGTCCCGGAAGCCGTCAGGACGCGTGCCTCCTCGAGGGACGCCGGGGAAGGAGGCAGGAGCGGGTCGATGCCACTCAGCTTCACTCGCACATCCTCCAGCCGGTCGCTGCGCCGCACCTGTGTCGCCACCTCTCCGGTGAACGCGGCGGCCAGCTGGTCGGAAATGGAACTGGTGGCGAGTCCGACGCGCGACGCGGCGAAGGAATCCACGCGAAGGTCCGTCTCGGGCGCGCAGCCCTCGTCCCCATCGAAGAAGTCCACCAGACCCGGCGTGCCCCGAATCCGCTTCGCCACGTCGGCGGCGGCGCGCTGCAGCACTGCGAGGTCGGGACCAAACACCTTCACTTCGATGGGCTCCGGCGAGCCCTGCAGGTCTCCCAGCATGTCCGTCAGCACCTGAACGAACTCGACGCGGAGCCCGGGCGCGAGGTGCGCGATGGCCTCTCGCTGCGCGTCAACAATCTCTTCAATGCTGCGGTCGCGCTTGCTGGACAGCCGGACCGCGACGTCGCCCCGCGAGGGCAGAGTTGCCACCGGCGGGCCGAGCTCCGTCCCCAGTCGGCGGTTGAAGGCCGTCACCTCGGGCGTCTTCCGGAGGACCTCTTCAATGACGCTCGCCAGGCGGTCCGTCTCCGCGAGCGATGAGGCGACGGGAGCAAAGTAGTCGATGACGTAGGAGCCTTCATCTGCCTCGGGGAGAAAATCCGTCGGCAGTCGCGTCGCCACCAGACAGGCGAGGATGAGAAAGGCTCCGGCAGCGCCAAGCGCACGCGCCGGCCTGCGGAGGACACTCCTGTGTAGTCTCTCGTAGAGGCGCGTCGAAGCCCGTTCCCGGGTGGTGACTGGAATGGGCCGGAGCCAGCGGGCGGCCAGGGCCGGCAATACCAACAGGGCAACGGGCAACGAAATCAACACGGCCGCGGCGAGGGAGAGCGACAGGGACAGGAAGAATTGGCCGGCCATGCCCGACAGAAAGCCCAAGGGGAGGAACACGACAACGGTGGTGAGGGTCGTGCCGACGACGGGCCAGAAGAGCTCATCCGTGCCTCGCCGGGCCGCCTCGACCGGCCGGACGCCCGACTCCAGGTGGCGGTGGATGGCGTCCACCACCACCACGGCATCGTCGATGACCAGGCCGACGGCGATGGCCAGGCCGCCGAGCGACATGAGGTTGATGGTCTGCCCGAGGGCAGCCAGGACGAGCAGCGTCGCGCCCAGGGTGAGCGGAAGCGAGCTGGCGACCACCAGGGTCGCCCTCCAGTCCCTCAGGAACACTGCGAGGACCAGAACCGCGAAGAGCGCTCCAAAGAGCACGGCATCTCGGACTCCCCTGACGCCGTCCGCGATGAATTCGGACTGGACGTAGACGGGAGTGATGGCCACGCCCGGCGGCAGCGCGGAGCGGAGCTGCGCGAGCCGCGCCCACACCGCGGCGGCCAGCTCGAGCGCGTCGCCCCCCGGGCGACGGGCGACGTTGAGGATGACTCCCGGGTGTCCGTCAGTGCGAATCACCGTCGTTTGCGGCGCCAGTCCCTCCTCCACCGTCCCAAGGTCGGCCACGCGGATGGGGTTGAACTCCGTGCCTGCGACGACTGTGCGCGAGACCTCCTCGGCTGTCTGAAAGCTGCCGGTCACCACGCCCAGGGAGAGTTCGTGGAGGTCCGTCAGCCGGGCCACCGACTGGACCTGGTTGTGTTGCCGAAGCCGCTCAGCAACCTGCGGAACGCTTAGGTGGGCCCCGGCCAGCCGGTTGGCTGCAAGCAGGACGTGGAGTTCTGGAACGTCGGAGGACTGGACAGAGACCAGTCCAGCACTGGGAAGGCCCGAAAGCGCCGGGCGGAGGGTGTACTGGGCCAGCAGGTAGAGCTCGCTCGCCGGGTAGGGTCCCTCAACGTTGAGGGACAGAATGGGGAAGCCGCTCGGCAGAACACGAGTCGCCGTCACCTCCGTGCCCGGGGGAAGCACCTCGCGCAGCTCCGCCGCCCGGGCCAGCACCTGCGGGTGGAGCGCTGTCATGTCCGTGTCGGGAGCGAAGTACAGCGAAAGTTCCGCCGCGCCGCGGACGGTGCGACTGCGCACGCGCACGACCCCGGGGATAGAGGTGAGGACTTCCTCCAGGCGACGCGTGACTCCGGCCAGGACAGTCTCGGCGGGCGCCCCCGACAGCAGGGCAACCACCTGCTCGCGTGGAAAGCTGACCTCCGGGTAGATGCCCTTGGGGAGATTTCCGACCTCGAAGGCGCCGCCCACGGCGGCGAGGACGGCAAAGAACACGAACGCGCGCCCGTGACGGAGCGCAAAGCTCCCGACGCTCATCAGGGCTTCTCGCTGCGGACACCGCCGTCCGCTTCCTGGACTGCCGTCCCATCTGGCAGAGAGTAGCTGCCGCCGAGGACGACGCGGTCTCCCGCAGCGACCCCCGAGAGAATCTCCGCGTACACGGCGTCCTTGACGCCGACGGCCACGGCTTGTCGTCGCACGTGTCCGTCGGCGGTCAGGACATTGACGGACGCTTCGAGCGACCCGGGACCCGCCGGGATAAGGGCCGCGAGCGGGACACGAATCGCCTCTGGAATGAGGCGCAGCACCACGCGCGCCTCGGCCGCCACGCCCACCTTCAGGCGACTGTCGGCGTTGGGGACCTGCACGCGGACCCGGACCAGCCCCGAGGCCGGGTCGACCGCCGGAGAGACGGCACGCACGACACCCGGCTCAGTCTTTGGCGTACCAGCGACGGCCACTTCCGCCGGCTGCCCGGGCGCGACACGTCCCGCGCGCGCCGGCGACACCCCGCCTTGCAGCTCGAGGACTTCCACCTGTGCCACTTCCAGAATGGGTTTGCCAGTTCCATCCATTGGCTCGCCCACCGCCGCGTAGAGATGGGAGACGACAGCATCCATCGGCGCGATGACCTCACCGCGCGTTGTCTGGTTGGCGGCGAGAGAGACCGCAGCGCTGCTGGTCTTGACACCGGAACGTGCTGCGGCCAGCTGCGCCTCGGCGTCCTCGACATCCCGGAGCGGTCCCGCTCCTGCGTCCCACAGCTCGGTGGCGCGGGCGAGGTGCTGGCGCGCGTTCATGGCCAGCGCCTCCGCCTGCTGCAGCGCCGCCTCGGCCTGCAGCTTGCTGTCTCGGAGCGGCGTCGTCTCGAGGCGCGCCAGCACCTGGCCGCGCTGGACACGGTCTCCCTCGGCCACGCTGAGTTCAGCCAGCCGGCCCGGGACCAACACCCCGAGCCGTGCACTCTTCCCGGGAGGCGGCTCGAGCGTCCCCGAAACGAGGAGCAAGTCCGACACAGGCCCCTGGTCCACCGACACCGCAGTCACGACGGGGGCCGGGGCAGCTTGAGCCCAGTCCGGACGCCGCGCGCAGCCCACCGTCAGCAAGGAGAACCCCAGCAGCACCGTGGCCGCGGCGGTCCACGCTTGGCGTTGCTCGCTCGCCGAGCGAGCCGTCGGGAGGGGGGCCACGCCCGGTGGACCCTACGCCAGCTCCCGTCAAATGGCATACAAACCGGGAGGGCTGCCCGTGTCCGCAAGGCCCTGGGACAGCCAGCGGCGCCACGTCGTCAGAAGTAGCCCCGCATCAACCGGGCCACCCACCGCGGCTCCACCGGCCCGGGCGCCCAGTCGAAGGGTGTGAAGTAGGGCTTGACGTCCAGGATGGGCGAGCCGTCAAGCGCATCGAGGCCTTGGACCCTCAGCACCGCACCCCGGTGGCCAAGCAGGCGCACCACCGTGGCCCCCAACCCGTTGGGCCGGCCGGAGGCGCGCTGCGCGAAGATGCCGAGACACGGCATGTCCCGTCTCTGACCCGGACGCCGTCGCAAGTCCGTCCGTGGATGGAACGACGCCCGGTGCATCCAGAAGAGCACGAGGAGATGGGAAAACGCGTCGATGCCGGTGAGGCCCCCAGCCATCGCCTCGGTGAAGTGCAGCTCCGAGACGACTTTCCCCCAGTGGCCGGTGCGTCGCGCGCTCACCGGGGAGCGGACTTCCCCAACTGGCCTCAAGGCAAGCCTCATCTGCAACCCCGAGCCAACGTCGCGTGCGAGGACGGGGCCAGCCGGCAGTGACCCTTCGTCTCGTTCGCGGCTACTGCACCGTGAGGTTGTAAGTGAGGGTGAGGTTGGTCCCGTGGCTGTCCTTGGCGGTGTAGACGAGCGTGTGGGGCCCAGCTGCCAGCGGCTTGAGCATGACGGTGAAGGCATCCGAGACAGCGGGCTGGGCACTGCCCGTAATGCAGCCATCCAGCGACGACTGCAGGCTGAGGTTGCCCGTCACGCTAAAGAGGTCGTCACTTGTCTCCCGGTAGTCGAAGAGGTGCTTGAGCGCGACTCCATCCACGGAGAGGCTCTGGGCGGTAAGTGAGTTCGGCCCCCCTTGGGCACCTGCGAGCAGAAATTCGTACAGCGTCTGGCCGTCGGCCGGCTGGAAGCTCGGGTCCGGGCACGGGTAGTCGTTGAGGACCCCGGAGGTCAGCATCAGCAGTGCCTTGTCGTGCGGGATGGTGCAGGTACGCGTGAAACTGGCGGTGCCGCCCGGGCCGAGAACGGGCGGCAGGAACCACACCGGCCCGTCTGGCTGCGCCACCGCGCAGTCCACGCCTGAGGTGTCGAGGAGCGGGTTTGTGGTGGTCGGGACAGAGTACGCCCACTGCCACAGCCGCTCGCTCCAGCGCTCCAGACTCGTCCCGAACGGACGGCTGTGCGGCTCATAGGCCTGGGGATTGCGCGGTGTGTCACCAGCCGTGTTCACCACCGAGGTCGCTGCAGGACTTAGCGAGCTGTCAGTGGCATCCATCGCCGCGGAGCCACAGGCGGCCAAAGCGAGGAAACCAGCACCAACTGCAAAACCGGGACGTGTCATGTCGGGCCTCCTTGAAGGGCCCGCCCAAAATGGCTCCTGGCGTGTCGACAGGGAGGGTCCAGTTTCCCGAAAGCCTGGGTGCCACCCCCAACAGGCTGCTTCTGGGGGACCACCCAGAGCGCCGTCGGTCTGCGCTAGGCTTCCGTTCCCGGGGAGGCGGCGGAACCGATGCTCTTCCAGCAGCTATTCGCGGCACTTGTCCTCGGAGGAGGAGCCGTCGCGGCGACGACGTCGGGCTGTGCGAACGGGGTTGGTGCCCCGGAGGCCGGGCCGTGTGCCGGCGTGCCGGGCGGAGGAGTGCCGGGCGGGTGACCTCGGATTTGCGAGAGCTGGTAGGCGAGGCCTGGGCCTTTCGCGCGCGCGTCGAGGTGGACGCAGCGCTTCGCTTCACGCGGCTGGCAGCGGCCATCTCGGGCTTCGACCCCGAGTCCCCCGCCATCGCGCTCATGCGGCGGGCCGCCCAGGACGAGGAGCGCCACGCTGCACTCTGCGCGGAGCTCTCGGCCAGCTACGGAGTGCCGGTGGAGACGACGCCCCGCGGCGCCAATGACATCGCCCCGTCAGGCCTGTCACCTCGTCAGGCAGTCCTTTACGAAGTCGTCGCCGCCTGCTGCATCACGGAGACGGAAAGCGTGGCGACACTGGCCACCCTGCTCGAGGAGCAAGCGGAGCCACGCGTCCGCACCGTCCTCCACGAGATTGCCCGAGACGAGGTCCTCCACGGGAAAATGGGTTGGGCCCACCTGGCCCGGGAGGCAGCGCTGCTCGACGTCACCTTTCTTGCACCTTGGATTCCGGTGATGCTCGCCGGCACCATCGACGACCGTTTGTTTTCGCCTTCCGCGTCCCAAGGGGAGCCCGAGGGGCTGCTTCTCCATGGGGTACTTCCGCATGAACGCAAGCGAGAGGTCTTCGTTCAGACGCTTCTCGATGTCGTCTTCCCCGGCCTGGACAAGTTCGGCGTGGACTCGGGACCCGCTCGCTCCTGGCTGGCGGAGCGGCTGCCCTAGGCGCCTCACCAACCAGAGTTTGAGCCCGGTGCGGCGGGACCGAGCCCCGAGAACCGGTTCAGGCGGCGCGGCCACCCGCCGCCGGCGCTGCACGCTCCGGCGCTTCGGCCGGAAAAACACGGGGGAGCAGCAGCCCGGTGCGTGCTTTGTAGCGCGCCCAACCTGGATGCCGCGACAGTGAGGCGTCCTTCAGCAGCATGTTGGGCAGGAAGAAGAAGCCCCACACCCAGCCCAGGACCAGCCAGGGAATCCAGTGCCCCACCAGCAGCGCATACGCGCCGTACAGCATCATCTCGCCCAGGTAATTGGGGTTCCGGACGTAACGGAACATCCCGTCCTCGATGAGGCCCTTGCGGTGCTTGAGGGTGAAGTACTTCTGGCAGTCGGCGCTCATCATGAGGACGACGCCCAGCGTGTGAAGCCCGATGCAGAGAGCGAGCAAGGCGCTCGAGGGGGCCGGGCGGGGGCCCAGCACTGGCGAGATGAGCAGCCAGGGGAACAGCCAGTACAGGCCGAGGACCAGGGCAAAGGCCATGAAGGCTCCCCCGAAGGTTACGCGCACCTGCCACGCTGGGTCGGGGAACGCGCAGTCCTTCAACACCCAGCACAGGCCGTAAGTGCCGTGCAGGGCGAGATAGACCCAAGCCGCGGTGGAGAAATTCTGGTACCAGAGCATCAGGGCCCCAATGAAGAGAACCGTGCCGCCCTTCTGGAAGTTGATGGCCCAGGCCAGCTTCAACACTCTCGGCCCGCCCAAGAAGTCCTGGCTGACGAAGTGGGTAAAGGCGCTCCAGGACTTCACGAGTTGCATGCCGTGCTCCGCGCCCCACTTGGGGGCCCTAGAAATTTCCCGACATGGACGACGGCACGGTGGCAATGAGTGCCGCGGTGAACAGGGCCCCTCCGGCGCCCCCGAGCCCCAAGGCCAGACCCAGAGGGTTGAGCACCCACAGCCGTGCAAGCAGGTCGGGGTACGCCGTCAGCGCCCCACCGGTGACGGCGCCGACCAAGCCAATCATGACGTCTGCCACGAGGTTGATGCCCGTCCGGCGCCCGAAGGCTGCATGCCAGAAGATGCCAAGCACCGCGCCGAGGATGGCAAACAGAAAGACACTCATGGCAGACGGACCTCCGGTCAGACTTCCCTGACGGGACGTGTCTAGCGTACCCGCATCGGCACGGGAAGGACTCTCAGAAGAAGAAGGCCAGGGAGAAGAGGAGGCTGAGCGTCTGAAGCGTCAGTTTCTGCTGGGCGCCATTCTGGGGCGGTACCCCCGGGGGGGTGACCTCGAAGAGGGCGGTGGAGGAGGTGCCGAACTGGTAGCCGAGACCCACCGAGCCAGCGATGCTGGCGGTGGTGATGGACGCTCCCCCGCGAACGCCGTAGAGGGAAATGGTGCGGTAGACGACGGAGGGGACGTTGGCCGGCGCCAGGTCCGAGTAAAAGCCCGCATGCAGGCTGATGAGGTTCGTCAGCTTGAGGTGGCCCCCCAGGTTGAAGTCCAGGACGCCACGCGTACCCCAGACCTGCGTGGGCAAGCTGCTGACGGTCGTCGCCGGGGCTGTCCCCTTCCCGGAGTTGACAGTGTAGACGGGCACTGAAGAGCTGATGACGTCGTAGGGCCCGGTGCCGAGGTACCAGTGGGCGTCGAGCTCGACTTCCACTGGACCAAAGTGAAGCGCGAAGCCGACCGAAACCTCAGCAGGAATCTCGTAGTTGAACGTTGCGCCGGTGTCGCGGAAGCTCAGTTGCTGGGTCGAGTTCCCACTGGCCGAGGCCGAGTTGGAGACGGCCTGCAGCGTCAAGCTTCCCCTCGCAGGATGCGAAGCCCCGGCGGCGACACCATGGCACCAACGGCCAGCCAGTTGAGCGCTTCCCACTGGAAGCTGGCCGCTGGGAAGATGTGAAAGTTGTAGCCACTGAAGGCCACCGTTCGCAGAGAGCCCACCGCCTGGCTGCTGCTGCGCAGAGAGCCGGTCAGCTGCCCGGCGTTGTTGGCCGTCGTGTAGGGGACAGACAGGGAAAAGCCGAGGCGGAATTTCGGGCTCACCGCCCAGCTGACGGCCGCCTGTGCCTGGAACTGGTCGAAGCTGGAATTGACTTGGTACAGGGCGCTGGCCCTGCTCGCCGATGTGCTGGATAGGTTGATGCCCTGGGACCAGGAGATGGAGTTGCTCATGGCGAACCCGAAGCGGACGGTCTTGAGCGGGATGACCTCCTCGCCGAGCACGAGCCCGACGAAGCTCGGCACCCCTCGAAAGTTGGAGACTTGCGCTCCCTGCTCGTTAAAGCCGGTGCCGGTGAGGAGCGTCGCCTCGTAGCCCTGGAGGCTCGCGTTGAGGGCGGTGCGGCTGGAGAGCACCAGGCCGGCCGGGTTGTACCAGACGGCCGGCGCCGTCCACGCACGGACCAGGTCGGCGCCTGACTCCAGAGACTCAGTCAACCCTGGGAAGACGTGGTTGTAGTTGGGGACGAGCAACGTTGGAGGAAAGACAATCTGCGACACCTGCGCGTTTGCGGGCACCGAAGCCACGGCTGCCCCCGCCACCGCCAGCGCGACCCACCAACGTCCACCCGTCTCGCCCGCGCCGCGAGCGCCCATGGCCTTCCTTTGCGCAGGCACCCCGATGTGCCGCGCGCGGCCAAGCTAGCGCAGCCACGAAGGGACAGCACCCGTGGAAGGAGGCGCGGACCCTTATCCCACGCTGACGCCATCGACGAGGGCGAGCGCCCACACCGGGAAGACCCGAAGGTATGCGTCGTAGTGAATGGCGCATGTCTTGTTGAAGACACCCGCGATGTGCTCTTCGGGCCATCGCCCGTCCGGCTGCTGCCGCGCCCGTAGGAAGGCCGCGCCGCGCTGCGCCGCGCGGCTCCGCCCCTCCCCACAGGCGTGAAGGGCGAGCAGCGCCCAGGACGTCATCACCGCCTGCCCACCCTCGGCGTGCACCCAGGTGCGCTGCCGGCAGCTCTCGATGGTTTCCCCCCAGCCCCCGTCTGCCAGCTGGTGCACACGCAGGTACGCCGCCGCACGCCGTAGCGCTGGGTGTTCCGCCTCCACGCCGGCCGCCCGAAGGCCCCACGTCCCAAACCACGTGCCGTAGCTGAAGCACACGCCCCAGGACCCCTCCCAGCCACCATCCTCGCCCTGGCTTCGGAGGATGAAATCGCGACCTCGGCGCACCGCGCCTCGCAGGGCCTCGGCCCGGGAGGCTCTGAGCGCCTTGGATGCGAGCAGGTACGCCATGAGCGCCTGGACACAGGCCGACGTGCACTCGACGTAGGAATAGTCGACCATGATGTCGCCGAAGACGTCCGATGGGTTGAGCAACTCGAGCCATCGCGGTCCGCGTCTCAACTCATAGGTGGCCCAGCCCCCGTCGCCATTCTGCATCGAGAGCAGTAGGCTCACCGCGTCCGCCAAGCGTTCTGCCGACAGCGTCAAGTCGAGTGGCTCCAGCGCTGCGAGCAAGAGGCTGGCCTTGAGGCCCTCCGCAGTGCAGTCGCTGATGGGCCAGCCGTGCTCCCGGGTGCTGAACGGCCAGCCGCCCTTGCTCGGGTGCCGGTAGTGGCACTCGGGCTGCCGGCTGTCCTCGAGGACCTGCTGGTCAACGATGAAGCGGTATGCGCGGGCCAGCGTGGGACGCATGCGCTGGGTCTGTCGCGTGGCGGCAATGGCTTGCACGGCAAAGGCCGTGTCCCAAAGCTCTGAGGAATTGTAGCCATTCATCTTCAGCCCGTCGCGGCCCTCCCACAGGTAGTCCGCCAGGCGGGCGACGTGCGCCTCGACTTCCGCCCCGCCCGGGCGCTCGAAGTGCCACACCAGCGTGTTGTAGAGCTTGTTCACCGGTCCGATGCAGATGTGGTGAGTCGCATCGTCCTCCGCCCGGATTTGCTGGAGGACTTCCGCCAGCGCCCGCTCGCGCAGGGCGCCGGAATGCATGCCCTCGTACGCGCCGAGAAGCCGGTTGACGTGCTGGAGGAAGGCCGTGCGTGGCGTGTAGACGTCGGTCGGCGCCAGTCGGTCCCGCGCCGCCCTCCAGTCGATGGCCGCATACGGCTCGGCGTAGATTTCTTCCCGGAGGGCGCGCAGCACGGGCGCGTCCGCGACCCGGGCCCGCCGGCCATACAGGTGACTCATCGGCAGGTACACCATCCGGCAGTGGCACCAGAGTCGGCCCGGGTGGAATGGCAACCAGCGCGGGAGCAGCCACAACTCCGGCGGCACCGGGTAGAGGCCCTCGTACTCGTAGACGCCCAGCACGGAGAGCATGAATTTCCCCCAGGACGCCGACGCCAGGGCGCCGCCGTGGGGCAGGAACCAGGCCCGCGCCCGTTGAAGGCCCGCGTCCCCGGCGGGGACGCCGAGGAGCCGCAAGGCCACGTAGTTAAGGACGGAGGTGAAGACCTGACTGCTTCCCTCCACATCCAGCCCCCAGCCCCCGTCGCCGTTCTGGTGGGCGCGGAGGTAGCGGAGAAAGCCGGCCCGGGTGGACGCTTCGGGCACCCGTCCAAGCGCGTATAAGGTGCCCACGTAGAGCGGCGGGAGAAACAGGGGTCCGCCGTAGTCCCCCTTCCAGCTTCCTGAGGGGTCCTGGGTGGCCGCCAGGACGTCGAGGCCCTTCTCGATGGGGGAACGTCCGGCGGGTGCGCGCATGGCGTTTGCTAGACAGCGGGCGCCGGTAACCCGGCGGTGTACCTCCGGAAGGCCATGCGTAGCGCCCAGTCCTGGTCCACCAGCGCCCGGGTGAACACCATGACCCGTTTGACGGAAGCACGGGTGATTTTGACAGGCGGTCCGCTGAAGACCTCCGGGTTGCCACGCAGCGCCCGCATGGTGAGGACCGCCAGGAAGAGCGGCCACAGGCAGAAGAGCCGGATGCCCCTCTCCTCGCGCGGAAGCAGCAGGGTGTACTCCAGCGACGTTTCTGCCTCTCGGTGGGCGACCGCCAGCATGTCGTCGAGGAACTCCAGGGCCGCGGCGCGATGGTCATGCGAGAGCAGGTTGTCAGCGGTCAGGCCGTGGCGCGCCATCAACGTCCGCGGGAGCCAGCAACTCCCTCGCTCGCGGTCCTCGCGGATGTCTTTGAGAATGTTGGTGAGCTGCAGTGCGCGACCAAACGCAGCGGCGCGCGGCTCGAGCTCACCGCGACGCAGCGCCACCGACGGGGCGTAGCCGGCGAACAACTCGGTCAGCATTTGGCCCACCGTGCCAGCCACGTAGTAGCAGTAGGTCAGCGTCGCGTTCAGGTCGTCGAGTCCCGACGCCGCGCCCTGCCGCTCGACCCCTTCCATCACCTGGGCCATGCCCAACGTCATCTCCCGCACGCAGCGGTCGATGGCGGGCCTGACCCACGGTGGCAACTCGGAAACCGTCTCGAGGACGCGCGACGTGCCCCGCACCAGCCGCACCTCGGCGGGTGGTGCCGACGGACGCAACGCGGCCACGGCCGTGGCCGCAAACCACTCGGCGGCCATGGGCCAGTCAGGAGGGAGCGTGCACAGTCGCGCAAACTCGCCCATCAAGGGTCGACGCGCGGCTGCGGACGCCATCGACTCGTCCTCCAGCGTGTCGGCAATTCGGCAGAGGAGGTAGGCGACCGTCACCGCCAGGTCGAGCGGTGCAGGCAGCAGCGGAATGTTGAGGGCGAAGGTCCGGGAGACCTCAGGAAGCGCAGCACGGCAGAAACCCTGAGCGGATTCGACACGAGACGCAAGGCGCATGGGTGGGTCGCATCCGGTCCGATGGGGCCGCCGGCCGCAGGCCGTGACCGGATGGAAAGTGCGTGCGTTTTAACAGGGCGCTGTCCACGCCCGCAAACCCTCCGGGAACAACTCGGCTTTTCGGGTGGGTGCCCAAGCCCCTCCCCGCAAGCAGCCCCGGGGGGGCGCGTCTGCCTTCTGGTGGAACCGGGCTCCGACAGCCGTTCCCGCGCCTTCAAGGAAGGCGCGGGAACCGAGGACTGGGGCCTTGCCCGTGAAGAGTCGCTGGCCGGGCGGAGCTCTGGCTACTTGGCCGGGATGTAGCTGAGGTCGGCGCGGTACTGGTAGATGCTGGTGTGGATGGAGTGGAACGTCTTCCGGAGCGAGGCCATCAGTGCTGCACCCTCGTCCTTGCCGTATGCCTCCGCCATCGCCGCATCCAGCGTCTTG
This sequence comes from uncultured delta proteobacterium, assembly GCA_963711265.1. GTDB lineage: Bacteria > Myxococcota > Myxococcia > Myxococcales > Myxococcaceae > JADGRA01. Next base: position 157,733 of record CAVQDL010000004.1, on the reverse strand, counting down.
TCGTTCGGCTGGAAGGCGGCCCAGTTGGCGCGGTCACCCACCAGCACGAAGGTAGGGTTCTCTCCGCCATTCACCAGTTGGTACCAGCGGCTTGGCCCCGACACGGCATAGTTCGTCTTCGTGATGCCTTCGTTCACCTTCTTCACCGCGTCGATGAAGTCATTCACCGCATCCAGCCGGAGCGTATAGGTCGCTACGGACAGCAGGGGCGCCGGCTGGGACGTGGGGGTGCTCGGGTTCCGGCTGATGTCGGTGCGCTCTGTCCAGTAGCTCACCGCGGAACGGTTCAGTGTGGGACCGATTGTGGCCGACACATCTGCCATGTCGGCCTTTTCGAAGGCATCGCGTCCGTCGAAGTCCTTCCATGCATGCCCCAAGGAGCCGACCACGTAGGCACCGGTGTTCTCGCCGGAAACGACTTCCCAGACGTACCAACTCCAGGCGTCCTTCTGGCCCTTGTGCCAGCCCATGTGCTTCTTGCGCGCAGCCTCGTACTGCTTCGCCGCGCCAGGCTTCGGGTAATTGGCATTGATGACGGTGACGTTGCCGCTCTGCTGCGCAAACACCGGGAACGCCGGTGCCAGCGCAAACAGCACTCCCAGGACTGCACTTTTGACGCGCATGGGACTCTCCTCGCTGCGGATGAATTGGGCGCCCGGGTGGAGTCTCTGGCCGCGTGAAAGCCCAGCTTGGATGCCCCCCAGGCAAACAGCCGATGGCCTATAACACGTTTGCTGGTGAACAATGGCTGAGAGTGGCGACGCACGGGGCCCCGCGGATGCCCTTCTTCTGTCTCGCGGAACCTGCGCCCCAGAGGCGTCACCCCCGGGAACTTCAAGCCGGCGACAGCCTGCGCTTGAAAAACCAATCCCCCGCGTCCCGCCTCTCCATCCATCCTGCCGCGCTGACAGCAGCGTCCTGGGGTACATAGCCGCAGGGCCGGTGGAAGGCAGAAGACGCGTGGAATGGCAGGGTGGTGCAGTCGTCGTGGGCGCGGGAACGGCCGGATGTGCCGTCGCGGCGGCCTTGGCAAGTCTCGACCTCGACGTGCTGGTGGTGGAGGCCGGCATGGACCGCACGCGCCAGCTGGCCGGCGAGCTGATGCATCCCTCGGGCGCCACCGACCTGCAGGTACTCGGCTTCCAGGACGCGCTGCACGCGACTGGCGCCGTGTCCGTCCACGGCTTCGCCGTGGTGGACGCGACCGAGCCGCAGCACCCTTCGACGTGCCTTCTGCCCTATGGCCCTCTCGGGGTAGGGGTGGCCATGGAACACAGCGCCCTGGTCGCGGCGCTGCGGGCTTCGCTGGCCGGCCGACCTCACGTCACCGTGTGGGACGCCTCCCGCGTCATCCGCGTGGCGCGCAATGCGGCTGACGGAGTCGAGGTGGACGTCCTCCGCCCGGACGGAACCGAGGTCCGCATCGCGGCCCGTCTGCTGGTCGCCGCCGACGGACGCGCCTCCCGGGTGCGGGGGATGCTCGGCATCGAGGAGGAGAACGTCCGCCTGTCCACCATGTCGGGAACGCTGGTCGACGCCTCGCACCTGCCCCACCCTGGCTTCGGACACCTCTTCGTGGGCGGCCCGGCGCCGGTGCTGGCCTACGCCATCTCGGCCGACCGGGCCCGGGTCATGATGGATTTGCCGACCGGCGCAGACCCGACGACGCCCCTTCGGGAGCCGCACTACCTGCGGGCGCTGCCGGCAGGCCTGCAAGCGGCCGTGACAGAGGCGCTGGCCCAGGACCGGCCCTTGGCCTCGGCCAATTTCACTCGCCTCCCCAAGCACGTCGCGCGCGGCTCGGCGGTCCTGGTCGGGGACTCCGCCGGCTGCTGCCACCCGCTCAGTGCCAGTGGGATGGCCTCGTGCACCAGGGACGCGCTGACGCTTGCGCGCGTGCTTCGCGAGAGGGGCGGCGACATCCCGGCTGCCCTGGCCCGCTACGCGCTGGTGCGCCGCGGGCCGCAAAGGACACGCCTCAGCCTCGCATCGGCGCTCTACCGGTGCTTCTCGGAGGCCAGCCCGGAGATGACAGCCCTTCGCCAGGGCATTGTCCGCTACTGGATGCGAAGCTCCTCGGGGCGAGAAATCTCCATGGCGCTCCTCTCCACGCGCGAGTCGCGGATGTGGGTGATGAGCTTCGAGTACGCCCGCGTGGTGGGGCATTCCTTCGCCGCGCTGACACGACGCCTCTTGAAAGGAGCCGTCCCGCTGCGGACGGCCGTCCGCGCCTCGCTGGGTCTCGTCCGCTCCACCCTGCCCCACGTGGGCGAAGCCGCTCGCGCCGCGTTTGAGGACGCCGGGTTGCGGCGCGCAGCGGCTGCGCCTGGACGGCGCTCCGCTTCGGCCTGACTGCCAGACGGAGCGGCTGTCAGGCTCCCCGGCGGCTGGTCAGCTTGGCGGAGGCGTCCAGCCGGTAGCTTCGCCCGCGCCAGTCCACGTTGCGGTTCAGCTTGGTGGACAAGGCTACCAGGGCAGCGACGACGGGCAGCACCACCGGTACCCAGAGGTGCCGCCACGCCACCGACGGACCGCCCAGCCGCTTCTGCAGGTCGAGCTGGCTCCAGACGAAGAGAGCCACCGCCGCCGCAGGAAGCACCGCTCCCAGCCAGGCTCCGGTCGCTAACGCCGCCGCTGTCACTCCCAGCGCCGAGACGTACAGAATGCCACGGACCCAGTTCGGCCGGACGAAGGCCCCGGGCAACCCACCTTGCGAGAAGAGCATCCAGCGACGAAAGACGCGGATGAACTGCCTTGCCCCAAGACCGCCCGTAACGACGCGCAAGGGGTACGGGACGATGACGTTCTTGAAGCCGGCCCGGGCGATGCATCGGCCGATGTACATGTCGTCGACGAATTGGCCTTCGGCGCACTGCACGCCGCCGACCGCAGCCAGCGCCTTGCGGGTGCAAACCATCATCTGTCCCATGATGAAGGGAAGCTCGCCGCGAGTGCCGGCTGCGAGGGCCACCGACGCGCTGTACCAGGGGTTAACCAGCAACTCGTAGCCGACATCCCCGGCCTGCGTCTCGTCGGACTGGGCGATGATGGGGGCAAACGTGTCGCCGGCCTCCGGCCGAGCGATGAGTTCCTCGACCAGCACCCGCACCAGATGGGGACCCGGGCGGGTGTCCGAGTCGCTGAAGGCAATCAACTCGCCTTGGGCGCGCGCTTCACCCAGCATCATCGCGTTCAACTTCCCGGTCCGTCCCGGGGGGGGCTTTCCGGCGAGCAGCACTTCGGCCCGTCTCTTCGCCGCAGCAGGCCGAGCGCCGACGACCTCTACCATCACCGGGTAGGCCGGGTCGGACTCCGTGTCGAGGATGAAGAGGGTCTCCATCTCGCCCGGGTAGTCTTGATTGAGCAGAGCCACCGCGTTCTCTCGAGAGCCGATGTCCAGCCCGCGGATGGGTCGAATCATGGTGACCGCCGGGTACTGCTGAAGGCGCGGAGGGGGAATTGCAGGTCGCTGGATGGCCCGCGCCAACTGCCGGTGGCCCACCAGGATGAGCACGAAGAGGAGGGCGCCGAGCGCCGGGAAGACAAGTGGGACCAAGTTCATGGGAGATGGTCTGGGTGCCGAGCACGCCAGCCGGCGAAGGCCCGGGCGATGGGAGCAGGGGCCCACCAGTTGAGGTGACCGAGGAGGCGCATGGTGGAGGGGACGATGAGAACCCGCACTAGCGTGGCGTCCAGCGTGACTGCGATGGCCATCGCCACCCCCATCGCCTTGACCACCACCACCGTGGCCAGAGAGAAGGCGACGAAGACGGCGACCATGATGGCGGCGGCGCTGGTGATGAGGCCTGCGCTCTTTTCCAGGCCCTCGGCGACCGCCCGGGTGTTGTCCCCCGTCCGCAGCCATTCCTCGTGCATCCGACTCAGCATCAGGACCTCGTAGTCCATGGACAGGCCGAAGACGGCGCAGAAGAGAAGGATGGGCAGCGCCGGCTCAATGGGTCCCGGCTGAAAGTGGAGGAGCCCCCTCAGGTGGCCCTCCTGGAAAATCCACACCAGGGCCCCGAAGGAACCAGCAATGGACAAAAGGTTCATCAGGACGGCTTTGAGCGGCAGCACCACGCTGCCCAGCAGTAGAAAGAGCACCAGCAGCGTCACCAGTACGACGCTGGCCACAGCCCGGGGCGTATGGGAGCGAACGAAGGCCGTCGCATCCACGGCGTGGGCGAGCTCGCCGCCGACGAGCACCCGGCCGGACCCCACCTGCCGGTTCGCCCGAATGGCCTCCACCAAAGTCTGTGCTTCGGGGCTCGCCGGCTCCGCGGACGTCAGGACAATGAGGACAGCCAGACTTCCGGCCACGGTGCCGCGAAGCGCGAAGCCGAACTCTGGCGGCAGAAAGGCCGGTGGCATGGACGCCAGCTGCTGGTACCCCTCCCGGTCGAGATTCGGGTCGATGTCGACGATGCTCTCGACGCCGGTCACCCCGGGCAGCGCACGGTAGCGGCGGCTCGCGTCGTAGAGTTCCCCGAGGTGCTCGGGGGTGAAGGCCGCGCCATCGGGGAACTGCACCGCGACCACCACGCGGTTGGCCACCTGGACGGGGAACCAGCGCTTCAACGCGTCGTACCCCTGCCGCGCCTCTGCCGTCTCTGGCAGCACCCGGACGTCAGCGGCGGCCATCCGCAGGCGAAGAAAGGGTGCGCCGATGAGAAGGAGTAGGACAAGCGTCGGGACGAGCACCAACACCGGACGCCGCATCACCCAGGTGGCCAGCCCGTGCCACAAGCCCGCTCGCATGGTGAAGGACGGGAATGGGACGCGGCCCGCGTCAACCCGTCGGCCGAGCAGGGAGAGCACCGCGGGAAGGAAGCTGAGCGCGAACAGAACCGCCAAAGCGACCACCAGCGAACCAGCCAGTCCCATCGTCGCGAGGTAGGAGCCCCGGTAGAAGAGCAGCCCAGACAGGCCGACCATCACCGCCAGGCCAGAGAAGGCCACCGCCCGTCCCGCAGTCTCCACCGCATGAACGACGGCCTCGTCGACCGGGACACCAGAAGCGAGCTCACCCCGGAAGCGGCTCACCATGAAGAGCGAGTAGTCAATCGCCACGCCGAGCCCAATTAACGAGGTGATGTTCACCGTGTACTGGGCCATGTCGGTGACATGGGAAAGAAGCAGAACTCCCCCGATGCCGCACAGCACCGACAGCCCGCCCACCGCGATGGGCAACGCCGCAGCCGCCAGCGACCCAAACACGGACAGCAGCACGAGGAGCGCCAAGGGAAGGGAAATGACCTCGGCCAGGAGCAAGTCATGCTCCAAGGTGACGTCCAGGTCGTGAAGGAAAGCCACCCGGCCCGTGGCAACCACATCCAGCGGAGCGGCATTCACCTTGGCGCGCAGGCCCGGGTACGCACGGGCGGCCGTCAGCAGGTCGCCCTTTAGTGATACCAGGGCCAGGATGCGGTGCCCATCGGAGGACACCAGGCGCTTGGCCAGCAGCGGAGCCATCTCAAAGGGGTTGGCGACGCTGGCGACGGCGGGTTCTGCGGCAACAGGCGCGAGCGCGGACTTCACTGCGGCGGCGAAGCGCGGGTCCGCCACGGTGAAGTCCGCGGCATGGAAGACAAGGGTGAAGGAAGTGTCCCCCGGAAGCGCGAGCGCCTTCTCGACCAGCGCCTGGGCCCGGTCTGCTTCGATGCCTTCGATGGACCCGGTGGTGAGCGTCCCGCCACGGAGGAGCGAGCCAACCGCCCCGAGGAGAAGCAGCCCGCTGAGCGAGAGTACCCACCATTTGCGACGGCAGACGAAGGCACCCCAGGCGGCAAACATGCGGCGCGCTGCATAGCACCCCGAGGGGCATCTCGCTGCACCCGGACGGGGCTTTGGCTAGGGCGCTCGCCGCCAGGCGGCCAGGAGTAGCGACGCCAGTCCGAGCAATAGGACGGTGGTGCCGAAGAACCCCCGGTGGGAGAGCGCGAAGAGCAGCCCGGGGATGCCGAGCGCCACCGCCAACACGAGCAGCGGACCTGCGCCCAGGGCGACGCTGGCCGGCCGAAGCCAGCCTGGCGTGCTTCCTCGCGACAGCCTCTCCAACTCGAGTTGCGCTTCGGCCCGGGCCGCGAGTTCCGCCGAAGACACCGGCTCGCCGTCCACGGGCCCGACGTCTGCTGCCCTAACCTGCCCCCGCCGCTGCAGCTGCTCTGCTTCGCGCGCCGCGGTGACGTCGGCCCAGAGGCGCGCATTGAAGACCCGACACTCCTCCGTGTCTAGCCGGGCCTCGCAGTGCACACAGACCAGGGCGTAGCGGCTACTGTCTGCGCCGCAATGGACGCAGCGGACGAAGGGCTGCGCCGTGTCCGGTGCGTCCAGGACAAGCGGCGGCTCCGGCTCGGGGGAAAACCGCTCGAGGCTTCCACTGGGCCGCCGGACGGGGGCAACCGTCGCGTCACCGTCCTGCGCCCGCTCCAGCGTCGCAAAGCGACGGGGCGGGACAGGAGTGGAGGGCTCGGTGTCCTTGCGCTCGCGCTCCAGACGCAGAAATCGCCCCAGTTGCTTCACGCGGTCAGGCCCGCCTTCCGGGAAGCAGGCCGGGTGCGCCGGACAGCCCAAGCCCGCAGCCGCTCGACTTCCTCGGACAACGTCACGGCAAGGGGAAATGTCTGCCCCGCCGCAGCCAGGAGGTGTTCGGTCCCGAGTTCGCTTCCCTGGGCGAACGCCAGGTACAGACCTTCGACCACTACCTGCTCGAGCTCGGCCCCGCTGAAATTGGGGGTCCGGCCCGCCACCTGCGGCAGGTCGAATGCGGCGGCGTCCCGTCCTCGGTGCCTCAAGTGGATGGCCAGAATCTCCGCGCGCTCACGTGCATCCGGAAGGTCGATGAAGAAAATCTCATCGAAGCGCCCCTTGCGCAGCAGCTCCGGCGGCAGAGCGTCCACCCGGTTGGCAGTGGCGACGACGAAGACGGCGGCCGTCTTTTCCTGAAGCCAGGTGAGGAAGGTGCCAAGGACGCGGGCCGAGACGCCCGCATCCACCGAGCCGGAAGTCGCTGCGCCGGCGAGGGCTTTGTCGATTTCGTCTACCCAGAGCACCGCCGGCGCCGCGCTTTCCGCAACGCGGATGGCCCGGCGGAGGTTTTCCTCCGAGGAGCCGATGAGCCCACTGAAGATGCGGCCCACGTCTAGGCGCAACAACGGGAGAGTCCACTGCGACGCGATGGCCTTCGCGGTGAGGCTCTTGCCGCAGCCCTGCACGCCGAGAAGGAGCAGCCCCTTGGGCTCGGGCAGTCCAAAGCGCCGGGCTGCCTCGCCGAAGGCGGCGGCGCGGCGACCAAGCCAGTCTTTGAGGTTCTCAAGCCCTCCCACGCCGTGCAGGTCGTGCTCCGCCGGGTAGTACTCAAGGAGTCCGCTTTTGCGGATGACCTGGCGCTTCTCCTCCATCACGCGCTGAATGTCCGAGGCGTCCAAGCGCTGGTCCTCGGCAATGGCCTTGGCGAAGGCGTTCTCTGCCTCCTGCAAGGTGAGACCGAGGGCCGCCTTCACCAGCTTCTCCCCCTCCTCGCGCTTGAGGTCGACGGTGGCCTGCCCTCCACTGCGGACGACGCCGATGATGTCGCGTAGCAACTCGGCCAGGTCGCGGAAGGTGGGAAGGGGGACGTCCAGCACGCTCATTTCCTTCTCCAATTCCACCGGGAGTTGGAGAACGGGCGAGAGGACGATGACGGTGGTGTACGTGCTCTTGAGCGCATGCCCGAGTTCACGAAGGGCGCGGACCACCCGCGGCTCAGCGAGGTACGGATGGAAGTCCTTCAGCACCACCAAGCTGGGCTCGCCGTAGGCGCCGACGGCCAGGAGCGCAACGAGAGGGTCCTCGCTCCCTTCGCTAGGCGGAGGTTGGGCGCGCGCCCCCCCCAGGCGGTGAAGCCCTTTGGAACTCGACCAGCCGAGCAGCACCTTTCCGTGGGTCTGGGCCATGTCCTCGAGGAGGGCGTCCACCCGCTGCTCCTCACTGCTCACCAGCCACAGGAGGGGGTTGCGCGCGCGAATGAGGGTGTCCAACTCGACCAAGAACCGTGGGCGAGTGGCCGCAGCGGCAGTGGTGCGTTCGGGCGGGGCGGACATGGGGACAGCGCAAGCTTAGCCCGGGGTTCGTCGTTGACAGAGACTCTGTACTGAACTTGTGTACAGGTGCGATGGAGCGGCACTCCCTCCTGGCGATGGTCGACACCCTCGGGCGGGCCCTGGCCGAACGGGGGCTGCACCGCCATGTCGAAGAGCTGCGGGTGTACTGGCTGGCGCTCTCGCGGGGACTGGTTGGCCCCGGCCAACGGCTCAACGTCGGCTGGTCCGAAGCTCTGGTGGTGGAATGGTTTCGACTGTTACGGCTTCCGCCACACGCCGAGGACTACTTGGTGCGACCCCCATCGAGCCGGTGCCCACGATGCCCGCAGGCCGTCGGACATGCTGTCGAGGTGAAGACCGCCCTCACCTTCCCCGAAGGCAGAAAAGCGGTGTGCACGGTGTGCGGCACCGCGTGGCTCGAGTTGGACGCTCTCCGCGGCCGTTCGGACCATGCGACGCTGAGCTCATGAATCCTTCGGAACGGGGCCGCCCGAGCCCGGGGGCCACGACCATCGCCTTCGCCGTCGGCCGGTCGCGATTCGCTACGGCAAAGCGCCGGTTGACGGCAGGCCCCAGTCCGTTTAGAGACGCCCCCGCTTCAGGAAGCATGGCCCTGTCGTCTAGTGGTCAGGACGGAGCCCTCTCACGGCTCAAACTCGGGTTCGAATCCCGGCAGGGTCAATTTACCTAGCGGTTTCAAGGGTTCTTGTCACTCAGTGGTGGGTTTTGCCGAAAGGCTGATTAGGCACACGACGACGTTTGGGAGGAGAGTTCCGGCCCGTGCTCGAAGGTCGAGAGGCTAGGCGCCAGCTGCTCGACCACATGCTCATATTCAACGAGCCGCACCTGCGAAGCCTGGTCGCCGAATTCGTGCGCTTCTACAATGGAGTTCGGGCGCATCAGGGCATTGACCAAGAGCAGCCGGTTCCTCGATTGCCAGAGCGTGCCTGCGACATCATCGCGATTCCGGTCCTCAATGGGCTGCATCATGACTATCGCCGCGCCGGGTGAGCCGTGCACGCTCGGATGAACAAAGGTAGCCAGCACGGCGGGCTAATCGTGCGGCCCAGTGGGCCGCGCGCTCAGCCGAGCGGTCGTCGGCACCTGCGTGTCAGCAACGCCAATTGGCCGTGGCCTGGTGACGAAGAGTCTGTCAGACGGGTTTCGCGCGGTTATTCGACAGCGGATCGCGTTTAGCGGGTGCCCAGCGCTGAGACCCAAGGCGGTTGACGGACCCGCTCCGCCCGCGCGGCCGCTGGCATCGTCGCGCGGCGCCCTGGTAGTGCGGAAGCCATTCGTTTCACTGCCTCCTCCAACTCGCGTTCTGTGAGGGGCGAGAAGCCAAGGCGCATGGCTTGGACAACCGCACCATCAAAGTCGAAAATGCGGCCGCCGATAAAGGCTACGCCGTGGTTCACCCCACGCGCCGCCCAGTCAGCAACATCGACGTCCGGAGCCACTCGGGCCCAGAGCGCCATGCCGCCGAGCGGCACGTTGAACTCCACAACGCCGGCCAGATGCCGCTGAAGCGCCCCGACCATTGCATCGCGCCGGGCGCGGTACACCCGGCGCATCCGGCGGACGTGGCGCATGAAGTAGCCCTCCTCGAAGAGCTCCGCCACCGCGCACTCCTGCGCCAAATCGCCCTGAAGGTCTGCCACCCGCCGAAGTGTGCGCACGCGTTCCAGCACTGGCGGTGGCGCCAAGACGTAACCGATACGCAAGCCCGGCGCGAGGACCTTGGATAGCGTCCCGATGTAAACGACGACCCCGCCTTCGTCTCGGGCAGCCAGCGGCAAAACCGGGCGTCCCTCGTAGTGAAAGTCATGGTCGTAGTCGTCTTCGATGATTGCGATGCGACACTCGCGAGCCAGCTGGAGCAGCTGCATGCGACGCGTAGCCGGCATCATCGCCGTCGTGGGAAACTGATGATGAGGCGTGACGTAGACCGCCTGAATGCGCCGGCCCTCGGCGAGCCGGGCCAATGACGCGACGTCGAGGCCGGCTCCGTCGACCGGGACCGGCACGAGCTGCGCGCCGGCTGAGCGAAGAGCCGCCCAGGCCGGGGGGTTGCCGAGCGCCTCGACGGCCACTGCATCGCCATGCCGCACGAGCGCGCGCGCGACCAGGTTGATGGCCATCTGGCTGCCGCGCGCCACCACGACGTCCTCGGGTCCAATCGAGATACCACGGGTAGTGCTGAGCATTCCGGCAAGCGCCGTGCGCAAGCGCACGTGCCCTGTCGGGTCTCCATAGCCGAGCAGCGAGGGCCCATCATGGGCCAGTGCGCGACGGTAGGCACGCGTTAGCTTACCCACTGGAACGAGGCGGAGGTCCGGCGCGCCTCGGGCCAGAACCAAGGTGCCGGCAGGCCAAACGGGGTACGAAGGCAACGCCAAGGGCATTGGGAGGTCGTAGCCAGTCAGGGATTGGCGTGCCCCCAACGGGGCCGGCACAGTCCTCTGAGGTGGGGGAGGAAGGTGCCTTGCGATGAAGGTCCCTCCTGCTCGAGTCGTCTCAATCCACCCTTGCGCCGCGAGCTCGGCATACGCCGCAAGAACGGTGTTCCGATGGATGTTCTGGGCGGTTGCTAGGGGACGTGAGCCAGGCAGGCGGGCGCCCGGCACTAGGCGTCCGCTGCGGATGTCCGCCAGCACCGCGTCGGCTAGCTGAAGGAAGAGAGGGCGCTTCTCTTCCGGGTCCAGAACTACTGTCGACTCCCACGAACTCACAACATCTCTCCTCAAGTCGACATTCTGCGCCTTCTTGCCTTGTCCTTGGAAATGGATCGATTCAGAGGCAGCTCGCTAGGCCAGTGCGCGTCCTGGTCCGGGGGCTCGGGAGCCCCTTCGGTAGGGATTCGGTTCATCCGGGGTGAAAAGTGAAATTCTTGAGGGATTGGGGCTGTCTTTCTTGCCGCCGCGCTCTGTGTGCTCGCTGTGAGCAAGCGGCTACTTCGCGCTTGAGCACTGCGAGTGTTCCGGGACGCCGCTTGATGAGACACTCTCGTGAGACAAGGCCCGCTTCCATCTCGCCCGCGTTGAGCCAGCTCGCGTGCTTCGGCGTGTAGTGAACCGTGAAGGCGCCAGAGCGCGGCGCCCTCTGCCGTGCCGAAGCATCGGTCAGCGACTTCTTGGCGTGGGTGCTGAGGTTGTTACATCACGCATCGTTCAGGTTGACATCTGATGTGGACAGGGCTCAAACTGTTAATCATGCCACGGACAACAATCGACATCGATGCCCCCATCCTTCGCGATCTGAAGAAGCTGCAGAAGCGCGAGGGGAAGCCCCTCGGGCGGCTTGTCAGCGAACTCTTGGCACTCGCGCTCAGTCGTGAGAAAGCCCCGCCGCCAGTTCCCTTCCGCTGGACGGCGCGCGCGATGGGCGCCCCGCTCGTCGACCTCGGCGACAAGGACGCACTCTGGGCAGCCCTAACGGCTGTCGACGCGCCGCAGCGATGAGCTTTGCCCTCGACGCCAACGTTCTGCTGTACGCGTCGAACACGGCAAGCCCTGAGCACATGCGAGCTCGCGATTTTCTGGCGGCCTGCGCCGGAGGCTCCGAGCTGCTCTGCCTTGGCTGGCCAACCCTGATGGCCTACCTCCGGATTAGCACCCACCCCGCCATTTTCCCGACCCCATTGAGCCAGGGCGAGGCCGAGGGCAACATCCAGGCATTGCTCCAGCTTCGTCACGTTCGGGTGGTCTCCGAGTTGGACGGGTTCTGGGAGGTCTACTGTGAGGTCTCCGCGACAACTCGGGCACGGGGCAACCTCGTCCCTGATGCCCACCTAGCGGCAATCCTGAAGCAGAACGGCATCGCGACCCTTTGCACGAACGATTCGGACTTTCGCAGGTTCGATTTCCTCGAGCTGCGAAACCCGTTCTCACCATAGGAGGAACCCGTTCCCGGGGTTCGAATCCCGGCAGGGTCACTCGCAGCGCTCGGTTTCAGAGTAGAAACCGACTGACAAACTGGTTGCCCAGTTGGTTGCACGGACCTCCCAGCCGGGGAGGAAAGTCATCTTCGACCAGTAGTCCTGGGCTCCTCGTGCAACCGCCCCGAGTTTCTCCATCCGACGGCCAGCGAGCCCACTGGGTTCGGTCCCGACGACGCTAAGGTCGCCCTCTCCTTCTTCACGTCCGGGCTGCAGGTGCTCCAGCCCTCAGCGCTTCTTACCGCTAAAGAACGGCATCGCGGCGGCTTGCTTCATCCACGACGCCAACTGGCGTTCGTCGAGCTCGCCCACGGACGCGGGCTCCACGCCCCGCGTCGCCTTACCCATCCCGGTCGGAGTCACCGGCGGCTCCGGCTTGAGCTCGGTGCCGCGAATGAACATCACCTTCACGTGGCCGAGGAAGGCCCCCGACGAGAAGCACCAGCCCCCGCCGACGCCGTAGTACGCCATGCCCCACTTCACCGCGCGCTGGAGCCCCGGCAACGTCTTCGCCGCCAAGGCATCGATGTGCTCCGCGATGCCGCGCTGTGGCTGTGGCAAAGTGGCGATGTAGGCGAACACGGGCTCGTCGCCCTCGGCCGCCTTCGCGGCGCTCGCCTTGCCTGTCATCGCGACGAGCAGCTTCGCCGCAGTCTTGCCCTTGGCTTTGGTTTTCATGACCACCCGCCCCGCGCTCTCAATTCGACGAGCCTATCCGTAGTGCTGTTCCCGATCATCACGAAGACACCACGGGGGACCTACCGGCCGAGGTCCTTCGCAAGAAATGACCGGAGCGTTCCATCCTCATCGATCCGCGACGGAGACCTACTCCCCTGCTTTCGCCCCCGAGTCCTCCCTGACCCGTTCTGGCCCGTCCAACGCCCTCACGGCGTCCCGCTTTACGTCCGGGCTCAGGTGGGCGTAGCGCATCGTCATCTCCAGAGTGCCGTGGCCGTAGCTCTTGAATCTCCTTAGGAGAGCGGCCGAGCATGACCAGATGCGAGGCGAAGCTGTGCCCGAGGGCGTACCACTGGATTTCCCGGAGCCCGGGCTTCTTGCAGCGGGGAGCTGTGACGAGCACCATTGCTCTGATGCTCGCGACTGATTACCGTGAATCGAAGTCTGGTCCCGGAGGTTGTAATCGTGCGTTCGCTCAAAGGATGCAGTCGCAGAGAAATGCTGCAAGCGGGTGCCTTGTCTCTTCTTCCGCTGGCGATTCCGTCCGCGATGGGAGCCTCGGATGTTCCAGCGCTCACAACCGCGAACGGCGGAACGGAGCCCTTTCCAATTCCGTGGATCGACAAGAATGGCAGCCACAATCAGCCCGCGGGCCCAAACCTTGAACCTTCACACATTTATCATTTCAAGGGGCAGGTGGCCCGCTGCAGTACCTTCAGTGGGATGGGCACCGATAATAAGGGAAATAGGATCGCTTTTGGCACCCCGACCACCGACTATGGCGTGATGCGTGGCGAGTACTGGGCGGCACGTACCACCCAGCACGGCATCTTGACACATATATGATTGACTCTATTTCGGGGGCAGGCTGTCCCCGCCAACCAGGTGCACGACTTTCACCCGCCGATTTCGCAGTCTGGACTGTATTGGGTTGTTCCTGTCCCCGAACATGGCCTAACCGTGAGCGACGACGCGAAGGTCTTCACCCTAGAGATGCGGAACGTCCCCGTCGTCGATCAACCACGATGGCCCGCGCTGGACTCCGTAGCCACTCCAGCTCGCATGAGCTTCAAGATGGTATGGAAATCGAATGGAGAGCCCGTGAAATACGAGGACACCTCCAAGCATTTCCGTTTCGTCGGCACGCGGGCGTCGTGCCAGCTGGAAGCAGAGGTCGATGTCCCCGCGCTCGGCTTCTCATGGAAGTCCGATCCCATCGGTACGTCGAAGTGCGACTTCGCCATCATCGGGGAAGAGGTGAATGGGCGTTACTACGACAGTTAGCGCGTTCCTCGGCCCGACTCCCTGCGTTGGGACGTCTTGTCCCCCAGACCGCCCGAGCGACTACACCGACCCGAGCAACGAAAAAGCCTCGCCTTACCGATGCGCTTAGAGGAGCGGGCAAAAGGGATTTGAACTCTCGCAAGACCTGGAAAAACCCCAACGAGTTTGGCGGGTTGTTCGCCAAGCCCGCGAGACCATTCAAGTCCCTTTCCCTTTCGTTCCGTTTTGTCCCGCTTCGAACCGACAGGTTCCGCAGGGGAACAGCAGATAAACATTACATGAACCGGTCAGGACAGGTGCCGCGAGTAAGGTCGACCACGCGGCCGCGCGTCATCCTCCTAGAAGGAGCTTCTTCACGCCCTCTGCGGCCAAATCCACGGCGACCTTTGTTGCAAACTCTCTGGTCTGTGCGCTGAGCTGCTTCATGTGCTTCTTGAGCCACTGGGCAGCCACCACGGCGCCGCTTGTGTCCGACGCGATTGCCGCGAGCCGCTTTGCATACTCGGCCACCTCGGCCTCTCACGCAACAGAGTCTGAGCGTCCTCAACTCCACGGCTCGTCCACGGGTACGGAACGCCGCACTTTGGGCAGAACTTGGCCGGAGCGGACAGCCCCTCGTAGCTGACACGGCCTCGAGGCGCTCTGAACGGCAGCCGCCTGTCGTCAGGCAACGTCAACGTTTGCCGCTCGCCATGGCAAGCGTCAGCGGGCACCAGCCACGGGCGACTTGAAAGGACCGTGGAAGACCAAGAGGGCCACAATTCGGCGATTTACGCAGCACCAAACGCCCGCCCCTCATCCACTCAGGACTATCCTGGCCACCCTGAATCCAGCAGTTTGTTGACAGAATTTGTTGACGGATGTGAGTGCACACCTTCGCCTGATTCCGGTCTCCTGTCCGTCCGCGCGACAGCCAAGCACCTGGGCGTCTCTCTTGCCACCGTCTATTCGCTGGTGGCCAATCGGCACCTTCACTGCGTCCGAATCTCGAACGCAATTCGAATCCGCTCGGGCGACCTCGCGGCTTACATGGCGCTGCGTAGCGAGTGAAGCTGTCACGCTTGCCCTAGACCGCACCATCACTTTGCTGCCGGAGGAGGCCGCCAATTTGCCCCTCCCCGTGGAGCGCTCTCGTCAGCGCTTGACGTCAAAGTGCCTGACGCTACTCTCTGTCGCCGAATGGGTTCCGGAACGCGTTGAGACGTCGCGCCTCACGTGCTCTGTCCGACCTCGATAATATAGCCGTCAGGATCGCGGATGTAGCAGCGAATCTCGCCGTACTTGGGAATCGGCTCCGTGATGAACTCGGCCCCTCGACTCTTCCATAGTTCATAGCACGCTTGAATATCCGCAACGCGGATATTCATAAAGCTGCTGATCTCATCCGGGTCGGCGAGGACGCCGAGCGTTACCGTCGGCTTGTCCGGGGTGGGCCCGCCCCCGACGTTGACAATGAGCCACGTATTCGCGATCTCAATGTGGCCAGACGCGCCCTTGCTGTCGCCCAAGCTCAGAATGCGGCCGCCAAAGACCTTTTCGTAGTAGCGAGCCGATCGCTCGATGTCGGCGACAGTGAGAAAATGCGTGACGGTGAACCCCCCCCGCGGGGGCATCTCATAGCTCTTCTGTCCGACTTGAACGCTCATTGACGACTCCCGTTCCGACGGCTGGTGGCGGCATTATTTCTTCCGCACAATAGTGGGCGTTTCCACACTGGTATGCTTGTTCCACCCGTGGAAACGCGAGCGGTCACCTGCATTCCACGACTCACGGAGTCCAGGAGTACTGAGATCCCAGTCGGGGCGGACTTCGCTCGTAACCGCACGGAGATCGCGCCAAAGATCGATGACCGACGGACGGCCCCAGAACCAGTAGCCGTTATAGATGCTGTAGATCACGAGGCCCGGCTTGACCACGAGCGTATGCGGGATCATCGGATTGTGCTCGGGGTCGGTGTACTCTTGAATGTCGAGATCCTTCTGAATCGTTCGGTCGGGGTCCGAAAGGAAGGTCCACTCTGCTCCGACTGATGCACGGAACTCCTGAAGAGTGTGGTGATCGTCGGTGGTGATCGTGGCGACCTGAGTGTACGCCACCGCGATCCTCGGATAGAATGTGGCCAGTTCCAAATGCTGCTGGTGCTCCTTTGGGCAATAGTGCCCGCGCGCAAGCGTAAGGATTAGCGGATCGTCGCCCTGTAGCTCGCTCAGCTTGCGCAGTTTGCCCGTATGATCGGGCAATTCGTAGTCGGGGAAAATGCGCCCGGGCACAATATCAGAACGCATGATTGGACTCCTCCCGCTTCTCTCAAAGGTCCAGAGTGACATCCGCGTTTGGCTGAGAACAGCATACGAGCGCGTTCCCGGAGGCGGGCCTCTCCAGCGGCTCAGGGTTATAAATAATCGATCCGGCAATAAGACCAGTCATGCAGGTATGACAGACTCCAGTCCGGCACGACCATCTGACCGGAACGTCGCACGCTTCCGCGAGTTCAAGCAAGCTAGCGAATTTCGGATCCCAAGCGGCCGTAATACCGCTACGCGCGAATGAGACGGGGGGGCCAGAATCCGGGCGGTCCCTGCGGCAGATGAGGAGTGTGCTCAACCTGCGCCATACCCGGCGTAATAGCCTCGAGAGAACCGAAGATTTCGGTGTAAACATTCCCAGCGAGCACACCCAAGTTTCGCAGCCCATCGCGCATGCCCTGCAAGAATGAAGAGGGGCCACACAGATAGAAGTCACTACCCGGTGACACGCCAAGTCTTTCTAGCAAAGGGGCGTCAATGTGCCCGGGAGCATCGAAGTCTGTCCCGACTTGGTCGATTGCAGCGGGCGTACTGTATACGATGTATCCTCGTCCACGAGCGAGCTGTTTCAGTAACGAACGCGATTCTGCTGCAAATGGATGGTGGACACGATTCCGCGCTCCATAGATCCACCAGACCTCGCGTTGCGATCTTTCGGCAGCCAGTGTGTGTAGCATCGACATCACGGGCGTTGCGCCCACTCCAGCGCTCAGCAAAACCACAGGACTTTGACTGGGACGCAGAGTGAAGCTTCCGCGGGGCGCACTAACGTCCAATACATCGCCTTCCCGCGTACGGCTGCACAGAAATGAACTGCCAATCCCATTCGGCTCGTTCTTGACGCTGATGCGTAAATGATCAGGTACAGGCAGGTCAGACAACGAATAGCTGCGGAGAACTGGCTGTCTGTTCCCGTCGAACTGCAAGCGCAAAACAACGAACTGACCCGCCTGGAAGAGTGGAAGAGGCTGCCCATCGATTGGCAACAGAATGAAGGAAGTTACGCTATCGCTCTCTTTACTAATATTCGCGATCCGCATCTGCCGAAAGCCGGGCCAGGCGGGTGCTTGTTCCTCATTCGCGAGTCCTGGATTCCCCACCGCAGCCTTGGGGCTCAAGTCCTGCCGGAGCATTGCTTGAAACGAACTCTGCCAGCCCTTGCTAAGGGCAGGGACCCGCAGCGCGCGTTGCAACTGCTCGCTGGAATGTCCTGGCAAATACAGGAGGGCGTCAACCTCGGCCACAGTGGTTCGCTCCTGACCGTCAGCAATTTTGACAATGTCGTCGCCTGCACCAACTTGCCCCTCCTGCAACACTCGAAAGTAAAAGCCTGGTCTTCGATGTGCAACGAGAAGCGCCGGCATACGAGGTTCATTCATGCGGATGCCGACGCGGTAGCACGTCACGCGCGGCTGTGACACTTCAAATATCGCATCACCAATGCGGTATCGATCGCCAATACAGACCTCGTTATCGGAAAGTCCCTCAACAGTGAAGTTTTCGCCGAACTGGCCGTAAATAAAGTCGGAACGTCCGAGAAAGCGTTCCCAGTAATGATAGGAGTCCATCTGGTAAACAAACACGGCGCGCTGCTCCCCGCCGTGACCGGCGAGGTCGGCCTGCGCATCGCCATCGATATCGAGCTTGCGCACCATTCGCCGTCCCGTAACCGGGGACTTCCAGACTGCGGTTCGCACAGTTTTGCCGTTCCATGTCACGTCGCGCGGCAGACCGACATTGACTGAGAGCAATCGGAGCATTCCTACCTCGTCGAAGTCCGTGACCTAACAAGCACCTCTCGTGCCGCGGCGAGTAAATTCATAAGAGTTTGAGCTCCGTCAGTAGCTTGCCGGCGAGCCAGTAATCAACACTGAACTTCCCCGGACCCGAGCAGAGCAGCCAGATAAAGAAGAGCACGTACAGGACTTCCGGCAGGTAGAGAAAATCGTCGAGCCACTTGAGATGCGAGAGTCCCTTCGGCAGGGTGGAGACCGCTTCGGTTAGGGTCGCGACAATCATATCGACCAATAGAGCCACACAAGCCAGGCTCGAAAGGAACCCCACGGCCACCAAGGTTCCGCCAACGAACTCGACACCCGACACGAAATAAGCCATCTGGTGGGGAAACGGGACTTTGGCCTTAACGAGCGTTTCGTAAACAGGTTTCGTGCCATCAGCGACAAACAATTTGTTTGCCCCCGAGATGGCGAAGAACAGGCCTATCGAAACGCGTACCAGCAGGATGGCATACTGTTCCAAATCGCTACTACCCAACAGCGCAAAGTGGACCACCCGTTCCCAATTATCCACGTCTTGTCCCTCCAAAGAGAATGTGCTGTGACGAAAGCCCACGCACAAAACGGCGACTTCTCCGGTAACGACGTCAATCCGGTGGCTGGTCTCTGATGTTAATCTCTGTTCTCGACGTCTGCGAATTCCGGCGCCTCGAGATTACGTGTCCATCCGTTCGACCCACTGGGCGCGCGATGCGGGAGCCACGAATGGATCCGCGAAGTACTGTGTTTCCCGCGCAACCTTGTCGCCTCTGAACTCCATGATGCTCACCGTGTAGGACGGCTTTCCGTCATATGTCAGGATGAATTCGGTGACCCAAAGATCACCGCCGCCAATAATTCGTCGGACAGTAAACCGTTTGTTGCTCGGCTGACTGGCGCGTTGGTTCTGTATATTGCGTCGACCGCGGGTTCGTTCACCTGACTGCGGGTAGTCCAGCACCGCGTCCTCGTGATAGATGCGGTGCTCCGTTTCAAAATCATTGGCATCGGACGCCGCCCAATGCCGATCCAGTGCCGCACGGATCTCTTGATCTCGAACTCCAGAATACTGCTCCGTCTTTTGTTGATCGTTCATCTTGAGCCCTCAATTTGACTAGAGCTGTTCAGACTCCTCCTCCGAGTTAATGCACGCGCTGGAGCCATCACGAGGAGCACCGGCTAATGCGGTACCCGGCTTCACTCAAGGCGCGACTCATGTACTCAGCGTACCACTGCGGCCAGTCTGGGTCGGGCTTACCCAGCTCCTTTTCGTGGAGTCCGTGCGCCGCCGCGGCGCGTTTCAGAAGATCTAGCAAGATCTCGGTCGCGTTCAGTTCCATCGTTCGTTCCCTCCGGTCAGGGCGCGGGAGAAGGTGAGCCACGCCCGGGAAGTCGCTGCCTGATCTCCTGCAGCAACCAGCCGTTCCCGTCGGGGTCGCTGAAGGCTGCGAACGAGGCGTAAGATTTTCGTTCCGGATTCGGCCCCGGAAGCCTCGCGGCGGTGCCCGCGTGATGAAACACGCCACCCGCGTCGTGGAAGACGTCCGAGACGGCGACACCCCGTTGCGCGAGGTCGGCGCGCGCCTTCTCGATGTCGAACACCACGAGATGTAGACCCTGGAGTGTTCCCGCCGCGGAGTTGGTAATGCCCTTCCCGAAAATTATCGAAGCCGCCGAACCCGGAGGCGTGAATTGCACGACCCGGAATTCTGGTCCGGTTGCAAAGTCGGCATCGAGACGCCACCCGAGCAGTTCGTAGAAACGCTTCGCTCGGTCGACGTCGGAAACCGGTACGACCACGATTTCGAGCTTCATGTCCATGAGATACCTCCTAGGTACTGCATGTTCGGCTCCCCATGCCTCGCCTTCGTGTCAAACCTCTTCCCGTTCCATGGACGACGGCGTCAGCTGCCCAAGTCCTTGGCCAGCAAGCTGTGAATCTGGGCGACGACGGCAGCACCCTCGCCAACCGCGGCTGCAACGCGCTTGGTCGAACCGGCTCGAACGTCCCCAATCGCGAAGACGCCAGGTTGAGACGTCTCAAGCGGGAGAGCTGGTCGGGCCGATTGGGACGGCAAATTAAGACCTGCGCCCGTCACGACAAACCCGCTCCGGTCCAGCTCGACACAGCCCTTCAACCATCCGGCGTTCGGGTCGGCACCGATGAACAGGAAGAGGTGCCGAAGGGGGTACCTGCGGGTGTCTCCTGTTGAGCGGTTACGGAAGATGGCGGCTGCCACCCCTTGTGCCCCGTCGCCTTCCAGTCCCACGACGTCCTTGCTGGTGTGCAACTCCACGTTCGGAAGCTCAGCGATGCGCTCAACCAAGTAGCGAGACATCGAGGCCTCCAGGCCCTCGGCCCGGACGACGTGGTGGAGTCGCTTGACTCTTGGTGCGAGAAAGACGACCGCCTGCCCAGCTGAGTTGCCGCCTCCCACAAGAGCGACCTCCTGCCCCTCGCATAGTTTGGCTTCTATCGCAGATGCCCAATAGGAAACGCCCGCGCTCTCGAACGCCGCCAGGTTCTCGATGTCGGGACGCCGGTAGTGCGCTCCCGAGGCCACGACGACGGTCCGCGCCCGGACGGCAGATCCGTTGGTGAGCTCCAGGACCCAAGGTTCGCCATCTCGCCGGCGAGGCTCACCACAGTCCAGGCGCGCCACCTGCATTGGGATTGCCAGTTCGGCTCCGAACTTCTGAGCTTGGGTGGACGCTCGCCCGGCGAGGGCTTGACCGGAGATTCCCGTCGGAAAACCGAGATAGTTCTCGATGCGCGCCGATGCGCCCGCCTGCCCGCCCACCGCACGCTGGTCGAGTACCAGTACGGAAAGACCTTCTGAGGCGGCGTAAACAGCCGTTGCCAAGCCCGCCGGCCCGGCGCCGACGACAGCGACGTCATAGACCCGGTTTGGGTCGAGCTCCGGTGTGATGCCCAAGCAAACGCCAAGCTCCGCGTCGGTTGGTCGCCGGAGCACGGTGCCGTTTGGACAGAGGACCAATGGAAGTTCCTCAACCCCCACGCCGAACCGCTCCAGGAGGGCGTGGCCCTCGCCGCCGTCCGAAGCGTCGAGCACGATGGCCGGGAACGCGTTGCGGGCGAGGAACCCCTGGAGTCGCACCAGGTTCGGCTCACCGAGTCTTCCCACCAACACAGGGCCCGAACCTTCTCCCTCTAGTAGACTCACGCGTCGAAGAATCAACGCCCGCATCATGATCTCGCCGAGCTCAGCCGAACCAATGAGAAGGGCGCGCAGATGTGCAGCATCGATGGGCAGAGCGGTACAGCCTTGGGGACCAGCTCGCCCGGCAGCGATTGCACCACGGCCGGCAAGTTGACTGATTTCACCGCTGAACTGGCCTGAGCCCTCAACCGCGATGGGCTGTTCACGGCCAAGACCGTCCCGGAGGACAACCTCGATCGATCCTTCAAGCACGAGCCAAGTGGGCACGTACCGCGCCCCGACGTCAAAGATGATCTCGCCCGGGCGGAAGCTCCTGGCGGGGGCGCTGGCGAAGCGCTTGGCTATGCCCAATTGCACCCCATCGAGAACGGGAAACACCTGCGACCGCCGGGTGTCGATGACGCTCATTTCATTCACCGTAACGAGCGGCTACATTAGCCAAATGTGAATACGAAAGCCCTAACACCAGAATCGAGAAACTCGATCTCAAACTGTCGATCGGCAATCGGCTTCGCTTGTCGGATAAGTTGATACAGCCGCTGCTCGGTAACGGTGCCGTTGCCCTGCTCGTCGACATCGGTTCCGTGCCGCGCTGGGCCCGGCGGCTGTCCATCAATGACCACTCGAAAGTGTACGACACGTCCTCGCGATTCCGGTCCCATGACCAGATTGAGATCGCGGGCGTGAAAGCGATACATAATCCGCCCATCGGCCTTGTTCAGCAGCGCCGCCTCCCTCTCCACCGTCCACTCACCGGAAAGCGCCCAACGATTGAGGCTCAACTGCCTAGGCGCAGCATAGACGCGACGCTTGTCGAGCACCGCCCCGCTGGAAGACGCAAAATTCTCGGTCCGCTCATAGCCGAGATAATTCTCCGGCGACTTCAAGTCGCCCCAGTCGGCGGCAGCTTCTGTCCCACGTGCATCCACGGAGACCAGTTCGCGGCTGATTTCTTTGGCCCCGCTTTCGGCCAACAACTGTTGCATAACTCTCTCCGACTCTTCATAGTCCCCCTCGCCGAACTGATGATGACGAAGCTGGCCGAGCGCATCCACGAAATAAAGAGCCGGCCAATACTCATTCTGGAAAGCTCGCCATATGGCACGATTGCTATCCAGCGCGATCGGGTACTCGACCCTAAGTTCTTTTGCCGCTCGACGAACGTTACCAACGTCCCCTTCGAAACTGAATTCCGGAGTGTGGACACCGATGACAATTAGCCCGCTATCTTTGTACTTCGCGGCCCACGCCCGGACATACGGCAGTGTGCGTAGCCAGTTGATGCACGTATAGGTCCAGAACTCGACCAGGACGACTCTCCCGCGCAGGCCGGCCTCCGTCAGCGGCGGTGAATTGAGCCACCCCGTCGCTCCCGCGAGGGACGGCAGCTCACCCTCTATAGGCAATTTAGTCGCGGCAGGAGGCATGGGGTCCGCACTTTCAGCCGTGGGTAGGGCCTTGACGAGACCCCCGCTTGCAACCGCGAGCAGTGCGGCGAGCAAGAGGCGGAGCGCTTTCATGAGGAATGCCTTCCATATGGCTCGAGCCGATCAGCGGATCTGACTGTGCCGGCCACGCCGCCACACATTTTGTCTTTAGGAGTATCGGCGCACCTTCTGCACTCACCGCGTTCCATTCCGTCCGGGCATCCTCTTCAGAACTTCGATCGACTGCCCCCGCGGAGACCGATAGCGAATCCGCAGGGGCAGCCATAGCTCACGACAGAGAATAACCGGCGACATCGATGACCGCCTGGGCAAAGGCCTGCGGGGCTTCCTGCGGGATGTTGTGGCCGACGCCCCCGGTGATGAGCCGGTAGTCATACTTGCCGGAGAACTTGTTGCGATAGGCTGTGCCGGGCGCGTGGATTGCGCCGTTGGAGTCGCCTTCCATGGTGATGGCCGGCACGGTGACGACAGGAAGCGTGGCCAGCCGCTTTTCGAGGTCGTCATATTTCCGCTCACCATCCGCTAGGCCGAGCCGCCAGCGATAATCGTGCATCACGATGTCGAGATGGTCCCGGTTGTTGAAGGAAGCTGCTGTGCGGTTATACGTGGCATCGTCGAAATTCCACTTCGGCGAAGCCTGGTGCCAGATGAACTTATTGAACTCGTCGAGGTATTTCGCATAGCCGGCCTTGCCGACTTCAGTGGCGAAATAGTACTGGTACCAAAATGCGAATGCAGCCTGGGGCGGCAACGGTGTCTGGTTGCCCGCAGGGCTGCTAATCAGATAGCCGCTGACGGAAACGATTGCCTTGCAGCGTTCCGGCCATAGTACTGCCATGACGTCGGCAGTCCGCGCCCCCCAATCAAAGCCGGCGATGATCGCCTGCCGGAGCTTGAGAGCGTCCATCAATGCGATGATGTCTAAAGCGACGACTGATTGCTGAGCATTACGGAAGGTGTCGCTCGACTTGAAACTCGTTGTGCCGTACCCGCGAAGGTACGGAACGAGGACTCTGTAGCCTTTCGAAGCCAACAGGGGCGCAACATCGACATAACTGTAAATGTCGTAGGGCCAGCCGTGCAGAAGAATGACTGGTGGCCCGACGGCTGGTCCTGCCTCGGCGTATCCGATATTCAAGAGGCCGGCATCGATCTGCTTTATGTTGCCGAAGGACGTGTTCGCCCCCGACTTAATCGGCGGTACGTTTGATGCGGTGGGATTGCTGGGCTGTGCTGTTGCAGGACCGATCATGCCCAGTTTGGCAGCGGCAACAGTGACGGCCGCCGTGCCAAGAAAGCGGCGCCGTTGATGGTTAATTTCTCTGGCGGTTTTGCTCTCATCCATTGGCTAGCCTCCTTGGGCTGACGATTCGCTGGGAACACCTCACCCCGATGAGATGCGTTGGCCTGGCATTGGGGTCGTCTGAGCCCGGACGGCTTCAAGCGGGCCGAAGCCCGCCGCTGGCTGCACCGCGGCGTCGGTGCCGGCGGCAGGAAGAGAGGGACGCTGCGTATCCGTGGGCTCGGACATTCGAGTGTCCTGTCGGGGTTCGTTGAAGTATTCGCCGAGTTCTCATGAGCTGACGGGGTCATTGTCCGCAGTGGAGAACAGTGCCTCGATGGAGAATGCGGCGAGCCTACTTCTGTGAGCGCAGTGATTTGAACGACGCTCTCATCTCGGCGGTAAAGAGCTCCGGCTGTTCCCACGCCGCGAAGTGGGTGCCTTTATCGACCTTGTTGTAATAGATGAGCTTCGGGTACGCCCGTACGATCCAACTCCGGGGCGCTTGATAGAGCTCATCTGGAAAAGCGGTGATGGCAACCGGGATGACGACGCCTTGCGGCGCAAAAAAGGCGAGCTGCCTCAGAGGGACCTCGTGGAGTGTTTCCCAATAGAGACGAGCCGCCGAGACCCCCGTGTTCGTCAACCAGTACAGCGTGACGTTGTCGAGGATGTCGTCTCGCGTCAGGCCCTCCTTCTGGCCCTTAAAGACGCGCGCGATGAGCTCATAACTGCGAGCGTCGTGGTCGAGCATCCAAGCGGCGAGGCCGATTGGCGAATCGTCGATGGCATACAGCGTCTGCGGGCGTTGGCTCATCTCTTGGGCGTACGCCAGGCCGGTCCTATAGAAAGAGTCGAGCTGCTCATAGGCATGGCGCTCGTCGGCTGAGAGGCCGGCCGGCGCCGGGCTGCTCGACAAGAGCGCCTTTGCAATGTCCGTCGGGACGGCGGCAGGCATGTTGGTGTGAATGCCAAGCAGTTCCGGAGGCGCAAGCAGGGCCATCTGCTCCGTGACCGCGTTCCCCCAATCGCCTCCCTGCGCCACGTAGCGCGTGTAGCCAAGGCGCTTCATCAGGACGATCCAGGCTCGCGCGATCCGAACAGGGGTCCAGCCCCCAGCGGTCGGCTTTCCTGAAAAGCCATGGCCCGGCAATGACGGAATCACAACATCGAAAGCGTCCGACGCACTTCCACCATGTGCAGTTGGATTCGTCAGGGGATCGATGATCTTCAATTGTTCGATGATAGAGCCAGGCCACCCGTGCGTTACGATTATCGGTAATGCATTCGGATGTTTCGAACGAACGTGAATGAAATGAATGTCCAACCCGTCGATGTTCGTTGTAAACTGCGGAAGGCTGTTCAGTCTCGCTTCGAACTTCCGCCAATCGTAATGGTCGTGCCAATAGCGCGCGAGTTCGCGCATCGTCGCGAGCTGCACACCTTGCGAGTCATCCGTTACCGTTTCCCCGGACGGCCACTTCGTCGCGGCAATCCGCCGACGCAGGTCCACGAGAGCCTCGTCGGGTGCATGAAAGTGGAACGGGCGGATTGCGGGTGTGGCACTTTCGGGTTGTGTCGTCGTGCTCGTTGTTTGGGTCATCGTGGGCTCCTCGTGAAGAGAGCGTGCTCCGTTCGGTCGGTCCGCTATGGCCAGCTTCGTGGGAAGCACGCTCGTGTTAGCGCTAGCTGCGTCCGGGGCGGCAGCAGCCGTGCCGTGAATAGTGACGGCTGCAAGGCCGAAAGCGATCGCGGCTGCTGCCAGAGCGGCGAGAAATCGACGCTTCCTGCGAGAGGCGCACGCTGCTGCGGGTTCGTGGCGCGATGTTACCGTGGATGCGATTCTCTCCCTTGTCAATGGCGCCTCCCCATCAAAGCGGCTAGTTGTACAAGAACGAAGAATGGCGATTGGGTGACACCTATAGGGACGACCCCATGTGTGCAGTACAATGCAGATGGGGTTAGCGCGAATCTACTGAACAAGAATGTAGTTCGGCACCTTGGACTCGGTCGACGCATTAAACTCCCTCGGAGAGTGGCACCGAAGCCGCACGTGCGCTCGGTCCGCGGCCGAGGCACGCTGAACCCCGGCCTTCGACCGGCGCCAACGTCTCATTTGACATTGGGCGGCGCACCGACGCATCAACCGAAGAAGGGGAGCGGAGCCGTATGGATTCACGTTTGTACATGACGCTTCAGTTGGCCGTCGTCAGCGCACAGAGAATTGGGCCAGTGCCCTACGGGACGCGCGTAGTGGCACCAATTGGGAGCGGGCAGTTCCAGGGACCGCGGCTGCGAGGCAGCATTTTACCCGGTGGCGATGACTGGAGGCTCCTCCGAGCAGACGGCGTGCTCGAGCTCGACTTGCGCCTCACACTCGAAACAGACGACGGCGCGCCTATTTACATGACGTCGTTCGGGCTCCGTCATGGGCCGCCGGAAGTAATCGCGGCGCTCGGACGCAGTGAGAGCGTCGACCCCTCCACCTACTATTTCCGGACCACGCCCCGCTTTGAGAGCGGTCACCCGAGGTACGCGTTCTTGAACCGTCTTCTTGCCGTTTCGAGCGGCGATCGGCGAGGCGAAGGCCCCATCTACACCATTTACGAGATTCTGTGAGGCACCCGTGCCCGCTCGAAGACGAGGCGTTCTCAGTTTGTCGTGTTCGCGACACTCGCGGAATGCGCGAAGGTGCCCTCCGCATTTCCCTCTTTCGGCCGGCCGAGCGACACAGTAGAAAAGGAGCTCGGCCGCACCGTTCGCCGACTCGGAGGAAAACGATGAGTATTATCGATAAGGCGCTAGAAGCAAATCGCACCTACGCAAAAACCTACAAGCCAACGGGGAAAGGTCCGGCGCCCAAAATCGTAGTTGTAACCTGCATGGATCCTCGCCTCTCAGACCTCCCTGGAATCTTGGGTTTGCCGCCCGCCGATATCGACGTCATCCGAACCGCTGGACCCGCGGTGACAGCAGATGTTCTCGGTGAGCTTGTTGTTTCCAATCGTGTGCTCGGAACCACAGAGATACTGCTTCTCAACCACACCGGCTGCGGGTTCACCACATTCACAGATGACGAGCTGAACGCGAAGCTGAGCGCTTCGACCGGAGATGCTTCGCCGGCTC
This sequence comes from uncultured delta proteobacterium, assembly GCA_963711265.1. Taxonomy (GTDB): domain Bacteria; phylum Myxococcota; class Myxococcia; order Myxococcales; family Myxococcaceae; genus JADGRA01. The sequence goes on along the minus strand of CAVQDL010000004.1, from coordinate 130,634 downwards.
CAATGCGCTTCTTCTCCTTTAAGGACCCCGAGGTAAATACCCGGGAGCAGATCAAGAAAGTCCGGTCGCACCCCTGGATTTCCAAAGACGTGCCCGTCCGCGGCTTCATTTTCGACGTGGACACCGGCAGATTACGCGAGATCAAAATACTTTGAGACGAGCGAGCCGGCTGGCTTGCGATCACTTCTCCTTGTTCAACGGTCCGCAATTCTTGCTTCTTTCCAGGAAGGGTCGAAGTGACGAAGAAAGCTCACCCCGGATTCAATTTCACTTCGAAACCAAGCGGCGACGGGTGTGTGGAATGCCTGGAGTCACCGAAAGGTTGGTGGTTTCATCTCCGTCGGTGTGCGGAGTGTGGGCACATCGGATGCTGCGACAGTTCTCCGAGTCAACACGCATCTAGGCACGCGGCGGCAACAGGGCATCCGATCATCACCAGCTTTGAGCCGGGTGAGGACTGGTTCTTCGATTACGAGAAGCGGAAAATGATTAAGGGTGTGGAATTGCTTCCGCCGCACGCGCATCCCGAAAGTCAGCCTGCACCTGGACCCGCAGGAAGGGTCCCAGCCAACTGGGAATCGCTCCTGAACTAACTGCCGATTATAGAATAGCCCGCAGATAACACGCTTCCTTTGGACCGAAACGTTTGCAGCCGCATCCTAATCATCGATAGCAGGCCCCGCATGAATCTTCCTGACGCTCCGATTGCACACGAAGGCTTCTTCGCAACTCACTTCTTCACGGTGCGCGACCAGGAGAAATCGAAGGACTTCTATGTCCGAATTCTTGGCGGGAAAGTGATCACGCCAGACAATCCCTGCTACATCAAGTTGGCTAATACGTGGATCATCCTCAATTCCGGCGGCGGCCCGACTCCCGACAAGCCAGAGGTTCTTCTCGAAACACCGTCGGATCTGAACAGAGTAAACAGCTTCCTCAATTTGCGTGTCGCGGACATCTGGGCCTGCTACAAACAATGGGGCGACAAAGGAGCGTTGTTTCTTACTGAGCCATTAGACAATCACGGCTGGGAATTGCGCTGCTACATGCGTGACCCCGACGGCTACCTCATCGAGGTCGGTCAGTATACTGAAAGCGCCCTCGACTGGTTCAAAAACCGCAGTTCATTTGCCAAGCGATAAAAACGCCGAACGCGAGACAGCAATGCCTGGCGAGGAACCTTAGCGTTGTCCGCGCGGGCTTCTTGGGCCGAGAGGCGATTCACCACGGCTGCCGCGATTCAAGACAGTACTTGCTGCAATTTTCGTTGCACCACTCGAGAGGACTCCCATGCTTCGTGCTTCCGCGCGCGCTCCTAAATACTGGAGTGCTATAGGCAGTTGCGAGACAATACGATGGCCATCGAGTTCAGGCGCCTTTCGACGAAGGACCACCACCTTCCGCGGAAATGTGCGGGATGGGAAGAGTCAAGGCCCGCCGGCGTACTTGGGTTGGCGCTCGCTCACAGCTCGAGCCGGGGACGCGGGTTCCGCTGCCGACCACGGCGTCGGTCGATAGGGCCGCATCGGCAGGCGCGAAACAGGTTTGACGTGGAGGCCTAAAGTGAAGGGACTCCTTTGGGCCGGACAAGGAGGTGATGAACGTGTTTTTGGTCAGTGGTTCCACGGGAAACGTCGGCGGCGAGCTGGTCCGTGTCCTGGCCGCCGGCGGGCATCCGGTTCGCGGTCTCGTTCGTTCCCTCGGCCGTAGCGGGCTTCCCCCCGGCGTCGATTTCGCCGCTGGCGATCTGAATAGACCCGAGACGCTGTCGGCGCCGCTCGCGGGTGTCCGCGGCCTCTTTTTGCTGAGCGGCTACAGGGACATGCCCGGGATATTGGGGGAAGCCCGGCGCGCCGGAGTGGAGAGGGTCGTGCTCCTGTCGGGACGCTCGGCCACACTCAATCCTTCGAACGACGCCATCACCCACTACATAGTGGACTCGGAAAACGCCGTACGCGAGTCTGCCATCGCCTGGACGTTGCTCCGGCCGTGCGGCTTCATGTCCAACGCACTCCAGTGGGCCGCCCAGATTCGCGGCGAGGGCGTGGTCCACGCGGCCTTTGCAGCCGTGCGGACGGCGAGCATTGACCCCTTCGACATCGCGGCCGTGGCGGCGAAGGCGCTGCTCGAGCCCGGCCACGGCGAGCGGGTTTACAACCTGTCCGGTCCGGAATCCCTTCTCGCCGCCGACAAGGTTCGCATTCTCGCGAAGGTGCTCGACCGGCCCATCCGGTTCCAAGCCCAGAACGACTCCGAGGCGTGGGCTGAGATGAGCCAAAGCATGCCCGCCGAATACGTGCGCGCCTTCTTCAGCTTCTTCTCCGAGGGCAAGCTGGACGAGTCTGCCGTGTTCCCGACTGTCCAGGAAGTGACCGGGCAGCCGCCGCACACTTTCGAGCAGTGGGCGACCGCTCACGCCGCCGCGTTTCGTTAGGATGAGCCTTCTCCTGCTCGTCTAATTCCTCTCCTCGGATGACTACTTTTGCCACTTTGAGAGACGCCGCCCGCTCGAGTCTCTCGGGGAGCGAAAATACAAGCGCTCGTAGGTCGCCGGATACTGGGGCAAGTCAGGACGCTTTCCCCCGCGGCTCATGCAGTCTCGTTGGACTGATGGTGCACGAATCTCCATGTCACTTGGTGCGAATCCCGTGTTGAGCCAGGGTGAGGCCGAGGGCAACATCCATGCACTGCTCCAGCTTCCTCACGTTCGGGTGGTCTCCGAGCTGGACGGGTTCTGGGAGGTCTCCGCGACAACTCGCGCACGGGGCAACGGCAACCTCGTCCCGGATGCCCACCTCGCGGCAATCCTGAAGCAGAACGGCATCGCGACCCTCTGCACGAACGACTCGGACTTTCGCCGGTTCGATTTCCTCGAGCTGCGAAACCCGTTCTCACCATAAGAGGAACACATTCCCGGGTTCGAATCCCGGCAGGGTCATTCTATGTTGTCATTTTCATATCTTACAGAATCTGCTGCAGAACTTGCTGCACGAGGACTAGCCAAAAGCGCTGCCCGTAAGCTGCCGACCCGCAGTCAGCCAGTCTCGTTAACCCGCGGAATGCTCCAAGTGCCGTCGAGGAGGGATGGCGGTTTCTGCTTCGGCCAATACAGACGCATCATGAGAATGAACTTGTCCTTCGGAGCGGGCAGCCAGTTCTCCTCTTTGGCTTTACCTGGTGACTCGCTCTGGATGTAGAGGTCAACCGAGCCGTCAGGGTTGGCCTTCAGCTTGTTGCGCTGGCTCACCGTGTACCGGTTGATGGCATTCGGGACGAAGAAGTAGCTCGCGTCGTACATGGTCAGCGACCAGAAGCCGTCAACGGGCGGCATCTCCCCATTCTTGAAGTGCATGACGTACTTGTTCGCGCCGCTATACTTCTTGAGGACATCAGGACCTTCGGACGTGGGGTAAACGGCGTCCTGGGGGAGGTTCGCTCCAAGGCCAATGGCGGTAATGAGCGCACGCTGACGGTAGCCGGTACCGTAAATGCCCGTCTTGGTGGTGAAGAGCCAACCGTCCGTGAGCTTCACATCACCCGCGAGAATGCCCTCCTTCATCCAGGCCATGATTTTGTCCTGCGCTGGCTTCGGAACGCCTGCGAGGCCCTTCGTAACGGCTGGGTCGAGCTTGGAGGCATCGAAATCCTGCCCCGGAACGATGCCAATTTTGGCGAGCTTCGCCACAATCGGCGCATCGTCAGGTGTCGGCGGATTGGTTTTTAGAAGCTGCGCGAAGAGCTTGAAATACGAGGCCGCGTCCATGGAGTTTACCTGCTCACGGACCGCGGTCTTCATGTCCACACTGGGCTCGACGGTGCCTGGCGGCGGCGTATAGGACTTGCCGAATGCCGAGAGGGGTACGGCTGTCATCTTGTCCTGCAACGCATGCACTGCCGCGTAGTCCGCGGGCGTGCCAGTGCAGTAAATCCGGCCCAACAGCCACACCATGCCAGTGGCCGACTTGTATTCGGTGACGCCGGGCGGAAGCGTCCCGCTCCAACCCGGGCCGGTTACGGCAAACGTCTGTGCGTGCGTGCCCGTCGTGCGCTTGCCGGGGTCTGCGAAAACCGTCGTCCAACCGTCCAACATCGGGAGGAGGAAAAAACGGCCTTGCATGTCAGGTGCGCTCACCACCCAGGGCTCCTTGGACACGTCCAGCCATACCGTCGTGTACAGCGTGTCCGCGTTGGGAGCCGTCACAGCGTGATTGTCCACAGCCGGGTAGGTGCGCAACTTCAGGAACTGGCCCATCGGCGCATGCGCGGCGTCGGCCTGTTGCACGTTCGTGAATTGCCTCCGCGTTAGTTCCATCGTCACGAGAGGGTAGGCGTAGATGTAGGCGTCGATGCCTGTCTCTTGGGCCTCCTTCGTCTTCACCAAGTCCTCGGCGGCCTTCGCGTCCGAGCGGGCCTTGTCCATCGCAGCGGCCTCCGCGTTGACAACCTTGTTTTCGGCCTTTTGGCCGCAGGAAAACAGCGCTGTGGTCAATGCTGCCAAGGCGACGGTTGCGTGTGTCTTTAAAGTCACGACTCCTCCATGGTTACTGGTGCTGCCGGGGGGCACCCAATGCCTCGTTCCCGGCGAGCGCACTCTGCTTCGGAGACGCTCGGTGCGCGAGCACATTCTTCGAGTGGACACGCGCGCGTTAAGTCAGCTATGCGCTGGACGGAACGTCGCGGACTCGGGTAAGGCCAATTCGTCCCGCTGATACGCTCAGCGTCCCGCCCGTCCGGCGATGGGCGCTACGGTCGCCCGCCCTCCGCTTCGCACCGCTGTCCATGCTTGGTCGATGAGCTCGTGGGCAGCCCTCCGCTCTCCCAGCATCGGGTCCTGTAGGTAGCTGTCGCTCACCGTTCCAAGCGAATGCCCGAGCACCCGCTCGATGGTGAGCTGCACCGCCGGTGACCGCGCCGCCTGGCCACGGCTGAGGCGATGTGCGGCGAACGCTGTGATCGCCCTCGTACCGGACCTCGACCGCTTCCATCTCCTCGAGGTCCAGACACTTCGACGGTTTGACCTAGGACTTCTAAGCAGGACTTCCGCAGAGAGTGACGTGCATACGCCGGCGGAGTGGCGCGCCGAGCCTTGCGTTCCGGGGCCTGGCGCCGGGCCGTCGGGCCTCCGAAGATGACCGGTCTTGTCCGATGGCACTTTGCACGGCTTCTAGGCGGGAGTTAAAGGCCCGGCGAGCTACATAGGAGGCACAGATGAAAGCCGTTGTGCTGACGCGATACGGGGACGTGAACGCCCTCGAAGTCCGGGAAATGCCAGAGCCCCATCCCGGGCCGGGGGAGGTGAAAATCCGAGTGAGCGCCTCCAGTCTCAATCCCATCGACTGGAAAATCCGCATGGGAGTGGTGAAGGCTTGGTTGCCCGTCCAGTTCCCTGCCATCCTGGGCTTTGACGCCTCGGGGGAAGTGGTCGAACTCGGCAGCGGTGCTGTTGCCTATGCATTGGGCGACAAGGTGCTGGGCCTGGTGCGTCATGGCCAGGCCGAGTACGCCACCGCAGCCGTGGAGGTGCTGGCCCGAGTGCCTCACGGCCTGTCGGTCGTCGACGCCGCTGCGCTGCCCCTGGTGGGGCTGACCGGCGTTCAGCTGATGGAGGAGGCGGCCGCACCGAAGAAAGGTGACATCGTCCTGGTAACGGGGGCCCTGGGTGGAGTTGGGCGATGCGCCATCTATGCCGGGCTCCGGCTCGGCGCTCGTGTCATCGCCGCTGTCCGTGCAAGCCAAGTGGCGGCAGCTCGGGCACTCGGAGTCGAGAGCGTCGTCGCGGTTGACGACGCCAAGGCAATGGCCGCTCTTCCGCCGCTTCAAGCCATTGCGGACACCGTTGGGGGGCAAGTGGTTGAAGCTTTTCTCCCTCGACTCGTCCCGGGGGGAAGCCTGGGTTCAGTGGTGGGCGAACCGCCGGCCGCCAAAGGCCGCAACATTCAGGTGCGCGCCATCCATACCCATCCGGACTCAACCCGTCTTGCCGCCCTGGCCACAGACTTCGCGAACGCTCGCCTCGTGCTGCCAATTGCCGGCCGCTTCCCCCTGGCCAAGGTACGCGAGGCCTTCCAAATGGCTGAGAAGGGCAGCCCTGGCAAGGTGTTGCTTACGGGCTGAGACTCGTCGTCTCATCGATGCGGAACGACGGCCGCCTCCCGGCTCCAGTCGTGGACTCGCTGCTCAAATTTTTGACCCGGCGACATGCAAGACGCTACCGTCCGAAACACCGATTTCCAGAGGAGCGTTCCCCCCGTGATTCATGTCGTCTGGGTGTTCTTCGGGGTGTCGTTCATCCTGGGCCTGATCGAGGCCCTCCGGCGCGATCCTGCCGCGCCAAGACAGTTTCTCGGGGTACTGGCGATGACGCTTGGCCTCGTGGGGGTGATTTCCGTTCCGTGGTTTTTCATCACGCCGGAGATGATGGACGCGCACCCTGGCCTGCTCATCGGAGGCATGCTTCTGGCCATCTTGCTTGGCGTGATCGCGATTACCATCGTCGCCAACCGCTGGAGGCGCCGGACGAGAGCCCGGAGGTCGGGTGGCCCACCAGCCGCGCCTCCATGAGGCCCTGCCGGCGGCTGAGGTTCCCTTTGTCGGCTACCCCCGGGGCCGGGAGACTGAGGGTGGTCTTCCTCTAGAATCGGTTCCGCCAGCTCCAGCGCCGTCGCGAGCAACGCCTGCACACCGTCGGGGCGGTACCCGCCGCCCGTTCTCGGAGCCGCCCCACCCCTGGCCGAGTTCCTCGAGTGGACGTTTCCAGACGGACGTCCTCACCTGGCCGCGCTGCGGCGTCTGAGCGCCTCGTCCCCTTCGCCTCGAAGCGCACGAAGAGTCTTGTCGGAGCAAGCGACCCACGCGTCCGGACTTCGGAAGCCAGCGCCTCCCGCGGGAGCCCCAGCCGGTCTCTACTATCAGAAACGTACTCCCACGCACTCCGGTCTCCCCATACCAGTCTACGGAGCCACCGTGAGCGGGTCCACCAGTGTGCCCGGTGGGGCGGTACTCCGTCGCACGCCAGAGGCCGCTGGCCGGCGTCTGACATCCGCGTGCCTCCCGTTGGGACGGAGGAGGTCGCCGTGTAGGCTGCCCCGGCGTGCTCTTGCGCCTCTCGAGAGATTTCCGCCGTGCGATGGACCTGTCGCTGGTCCTGGAACAGGAGTGCATCCCCCACGAACTGCGCCGTTTGGGAGAGGCGCACTGGGCGCTCCAAATCGACGACACGGACGCCGCGCGGGCGGAGGTGGCCATCGTCGCGTTCGAGCAAGAGAACCCGCTGGAGGTGCGCCGTCCCGAGGGGTTCCACCCCATAGCGGGAGCGGTCGCCGCGGGTCTCGCATTCGCCCTTGCACTCCTGACGTTCTACGTCCGGACGGGTCCGGAGTCGGCCGGCTCACCCTGGTTCGAGCGGGGGAGCGCGGACGCGACCGCGATCCTCCGCGGCGAGTGGTGGCGATCGGTCACCGCACTGACCCTGCACGCGGACGCTGGCCATGCCGCCGGCAACGCCGTGCTGGGCGGGCTCCTCCTGGCGATGCTCGCACGCTCCGTCGGCCCAGGGATGGCGAGCGCCCTGATACTGCTCTCGGGCGTCGCAGGAACCTTGGCCACCGCCGGGCTCACGCGCCACAACTTCGTGTCCATCGGCGCCTCGACTGCGGTCTTCGGGGCCCTGGGCGCGCTGGCAGCCTTGCCGCGGGACAGTCGCCGCGTTTGGATGCCCCTCGTTGGCGGGTTGGCGCTGCTTGCACTCCTGGGAACCGCGAAGAGCGCCGATGTCGCCGGCCATCTCTGCGGATTCATCGCCGGAGTGCTGGCCGGCGCGGCGGTGTCGCTCCTGCCGCCGCTGCAGAACCGGGCTGCTCAAGCGTCTCTCGCGGTCGCCGCCGGGTGCGTCCCGGTCGCCGCATGGCTCGCCGCCTTTCGTTGAACGTCCCAACGAGCAGCGGGCCGGTGTGACCCAACCGGAGTGCGTGCACAAGAAGCTCAGTCTGGCAACTCGATTCCGTAGACCTTCAGGTTGCCGATCGGGCGCGTACTTGTCGCACGCCAGGTCGCTTGCTCCGCACCGTAGGCAGCGGCTTCTGCGGTGGAATGGGCCGCATGCACTCGATCACGATGGACGCCTCAACTGCAGGGACTGCGTTGTCCAAAGCAAAATTGACCCCTCGAGCGGGCCCTTGCGATACTCGTCGCAGACAGGCCATTCGCGGGGGTTCGGCCCGTAGTCGTCCTTGAGCCAAGCAAAACCTTGTCGTCAATGGTTACCTGGCGGCTGCCTGGTCCGATCGACACGACGCAGACCTCAACATCTGCGTAGGCGCTCCTCCCGCTGGCTGCCTGTGGAGCCCGTAGCGCCCACGTGTCATTCCGTTGATCCGTAGCTCACGCGCACGTAACTGGCCCGTTTCGTTTCGCTCCCGTTCAGAAACAACTCCAGATCTTACCGCGCCCCAGGGGGAAGTGTGGCGAATGACATCGCGGCTGAGTGCCTCGCGGACGCTTGTCCATAACCGAGGTGATCATCCGCTCGAGCATGGCCGCGCACGCGGTCAATGGACGAGGCGCCCGGTCGCTCTCACCGCGACCACAGCCAGCACCAAGAGCGCCACCCCGGAGAGCCACCCGCCGACGAGGACAAGGGAGATCGCCCATCCAGGATTCCGTCTTTGCAGCGCATCGTACAGATTCAGCATCATCCGAGAGCGCTGAGCAGGGCTCCCGGGCCGTTTCCCGCGGCGGCACGCGGAGCCGTCTGCCGGGGCCAAGTCAGCCCGCTAGTGCGCTGGGCACGGGGTGACGACCTCGACCGTGATGCGACGGTTCTTGCGGCGCAGCTCTTCGAGCACTGCCGGCATGGCCTTGGCATCAGGGGAATTCGGGGCTGGCTCGGGCGCCACCTTAGAGGTGGCACCCACGCCGGACACCGCGTGGATTTTCTTCGCGGCGACGCCGTTGCTCAGGAGCCATTTCTTGACGGTTATCGCGCGGTCCACGCTTAGCTTCTTGTTGAACGCGGCGGTGCCCTCGTTGGACGTATGGCCGATAATGTCCACCGTCAACTCCGGGCAGCTGTTGACGTGGGCCAGAAGCCTGTCGAGGGTGGCCTGGGTATTCGGCCGGTCGAAGAGAAACTCGGACTTGCCAGCCTTGAAGTCGATGTCGGTGAAGTCCTGTTTGGACCCTGCGGTGTTGATGCTGGAGGCCAGCTCGGCCTGGTGGGCTTTGAGTGCACTGAGCAGCCCCGCGACTGTCGTCGAGGAGGCGCTCACCTTCGCGGCGGCCCCATCGAAGGCAGTTTTGGCCTCGTCGATGGCGGCCTGGATTCTGGCCACCTTGTAGCTGCGCATCGCCTCGTGCACGGACGCGTCTCCGGTCTTAATGCTGGCGTCGACTTCGCCGAGCTGGGTGCCCTCCACAGCGAGGGCGCTGTTAAGCTTCGCCCCCAGGGCCTGGCCGATGGTGTCGCCCGGCGCGATGGCCGGAAGGGCCTTCACCGCACCGAGTGTGTCGTTGTACTGCACGCGGAGCCCGTCTGCCGTCCTCCCCATCGTGGCATGCAGCTGGTCCCAGCTGGCAGTGACTGGCCCAACGTCCTCGGCACAGCCCACCAGTGCGACGACGGCCAGGAAGGCCGCACCGGCTCGTCCTGACAAAGCCCGTTTCATGGTTCCCCCTGCTGCCTCTGGAAGAGAGGCTTCATCCCCTGGGCGGGTCTTTTGAGCGGGACGAACCGCAGGCTCAAAGCGACGTCTCGGGGGCGTGCCGCCCGACTCCCCCGTCCCAGGGGAAGAAGCATAAGGGCGTACGACTTACAGTACCGTCTCCGTGCACGCAGCGGCTTCGGACAGCGTGCCGGGAACGGTCAAGGCACGGCTCGGCACGCTAGGCACGCACTCCCTGGGGAGCGCTCGACCGGTGACTCAGGGGGCAAAGCGCGAGATGGGCCGCGCGTGGTCGGTCTCCGTGACGGAGAGAGCGCGGGCGGAGCCATCACCGCTTCTTCTTACGCCGCACGCCCTTGAACTTCCCGCCGCTCGTCTTCACATCGGAGAAGCGCCCGGTTTTGGTCTTTCGCTTTATCCACAGGCCGGTCCGTCGGTTCTTCACCTGCGAGCGCTTCCGCACGGCGCCGTCCAGGCGGTGGGCACAAGCCTCGCAGGAACGCCCGTCCGGACTGCAGTCTAGATGCGCGTCCATAGGTGAGAGCCGCATGGTTGGGGGAACGGCCCTGGACGCGAAGGGCGTCAAACTAGCCTCCGGGCCCAAGGGCGGGTGTGAGCGCGACCTGGCTGTGGCCGAATCGCGGGGCGCCACCGCGGTGAAAATCAGCCATGGCTGAGGCGCAATAGCTGCACTCGGTGCGACTGGAACGCCTCTAACCGCAACTCCTTCACACCCGCCTTCGGCGCTTTCCGCTCCCCCGAAGGAATGACTCTGAAACTCGGAATCCTTTTCACTGCGAATGCCATCGTCGCGATGGCTTTTGTTATAACGACAACACTTGTCCGATAGAAGTGCTCTCCGCCTTTGGCATCACGCTCACGCCAGGCACGGTCCCTCGTTGCGGACCTGGCCGGTCTCTTTGTGGGCCTCGGCTTCTTGAGCTGGCTCGTGCGCTGCCCCCCTCGGTGGCGCTGCATTCATTATGGCCCGCTTCATCGGCGAGACGCATCCAACTTACTCGGCTGGGCCATCCTCCAACTTTCGAACTTCCCGGCTGGCTTCGCCAGCTTCGGCAATGCGGCTATCTGTTGGGACACGCGGGCCTGAGCACTGCAGTGGCGACCAAGCGACGCAGACCTCCCGCCCGCTGGCCCTGAGCTCCTGAGCGGACCGTCCTCTCAGAATATCGGCGCGTAAAATGCAGGAGCGGGTAGCTTGCGAGGTGCGCCATGAGCCTAACTGACGCGTTGCAGCGAGCTGCGTTTTCCCCACAACACCTCGGGGACCTTGATGCATCCCCCGGCTTTTTCGCCTTGGGGATGCGGGAAGACGGGCAGACCTGCCGACGCTGTGAAGGAAAAGGCTGGTTTCAGTGGCATGGCGTAGCGCGGTGGTGCCGACCGTCATGCATTGCGCCGCACGTCGATGTCGACCTCCTCTATACCCTTGAGGCGCGGAGCCAGATTCGTGGGCTTTAGGCTCCCCCTGTCGGAGCGAGTCGTTTCGCACGGGTCCACCTAGCGAGCCTCCGGGGTCCCTTCGCTCACCGTCGCTTCACCCGGTCCGCTTTGCGGTGTGGGGTCATGGCGTTCCGTAGCGCCTCCCCGGGCTGGTCATCGTCTGGCCTCCGCGCTGAGCGGTCAGGGGGACCGTGCGGTGCGCGGACCCCAGTGCCCCAGTCGTAGACGACCACAGTTCCAGCCAGCAGGTCGTGCAGGGCCCGCCGGCGCTCGGTCACCAGAACCATAAGGAAGCCAATCCCAAGCGTCGACGCGCTCAGAACGAGTCCGATGAACCGCTTCAGCGCGACCACCAGGCCCACTTTTCCACCGTCGGCCCGGAGAACTCGCAGACCCAGGAGCGCCATGCCCGGCGTCTGCCCGGTGATGGTCCAGAAGCCGACGTGGTACAGCGGCGAGAACACGACCCCGGCCACCGGGGCCACGTACGGAATGCACTGGCAGAGCTGACGGCGCAACTGCCACCACGCTTGCGCCGGTGGGCAACGTTGAGGGTCGAGCAGCACGAGCTGCTCCGCCATCCAGCTCGTGCCAGCTACCAGGACCGCCAGCAGCGCGAGGTCCAGCACGAGCGCCGCTCCACGACTCGCCAGGCCGGCGTATCGGCGTGTCATAATCTCCTCAGTACACGACGAACCCAGGACTCGACCGCGTCATCGCCCTGGAGTGCAGCGGCACGCACTCGCTCCTGGAAGTCACGCGCCATCCCGCGGCTCTGGTCCTGGATGAGCTGCTGCACCGGCTCCGGATGTTCAGTGATGTACTCCAGGTAGGCGCCAGCCTGTTCGCGCACCAGCTGGCGGAGGGCCTCGCTTTTCTCCAGCGCCTGCATCACTCGCCCGACTTGACGGTCCACCAGGGCGTCGATAGCCGGGCTGCCCTCGAGCTGTGTCAGCAGCCGGACCACCAGCTGCTCCAGCGCCGGGCTCTCCATGAGCGCCTGCAGCACGCGCTCGATAAGCGCCCCGGCGAGCCGCGAGTCTACCAGACGCGTCACTAGGGCATCCGCCACCTGGCCAGCAAGTCCGGCGCGCTGCCCGCCGGGGGGCTCGCCGTCGTTTGGATCAGCTTCCGGGGAACGCACGCGGGAGAACGGTAGCACCGGCCGCGCTCATCGGGCTTCCTGATCGACCCAGTCGCTCTGAAGGCCCTTTGGCAGTGCCTGCCTCGGCTCCGGCCCAAGGTCGACTCCGCGAGAGTACCCGCCGGCGGCTGAACGTCGCGGAACTCGTCTACATTTCGATAGTGGCGAAGCGAGAGACCTGGCCAGCGGCCACAGAGAAAAAGAAACACGGCGCGACCACCCGTACCGCCGAGCTGGATGCGACTACGCCCGTGAAAAGATTCTGTAGAAGGTCAAGAAGAGGGCGATGAGGATGGCCCAGAGCGCGACGGTTGTGTAGCTCGACCGGGTGCCCAACCCACGTCTCGCACCCAGAACGCGAAGGGTGGTTTCAACCTGGTCGAGTTCTTTGCGAGCTGTGTGCATGCCTCGCGCCTCTGCTCCACGAAGGATGCGGGCCAAGCGTTGCGCTTTGTTTCGTCGATGGGGTTCAGCAGGATTGCGAAGACCTCTTCGTGCTCTTGAGGTGTGAGCACGAGGACGGGGCTTGAGGGCTCGACTTGGTTTCATGACTCTTACGTTCCGTAACCGACTCAAGACTACCCGTCGCGGCGCGAGGGTGCCCGCGTTTCGCCGGCCGCGCTCCTATGCACCGACACGCCCAGCATGGGTTACTGAGAGTACCCCCAAGTTTCGAGCGCGGCAGGAGGCACCGGGCTGCAACCAGCGGAGCCGCAAGAACTCCAGCCGCTGAGGCATCCCGTGCGCCAGGAGAAGAACTCGCAGTCCAGCTTCGCGCACGACGTCATCCAAGCTAAGCAGTGCGCCGGGAGGCTCAGCTAGAAATTCGCGGTAGTTCTCGCGCCTTCCGATCCGGCTGTAACTGTTTCACGAGTCGGTTGGTGGCGAGAGATGGACCTCGCGTCTCGCTCGACGTTCGCGGAGGAGAACAAGTGCGAAGGCCGCTCGCAGTCCTTGGCTCGGTGGTCGCTCTTGCTGCCTGGCTCGATTTCAGCCGTCTTCAGGAGTCGCACCACGCCGATAGTCTGGTGCCGGTGCTTGCCGGCCTGACGTCGTGGACCCCTTTTTACTGGGGCCAAGACCGCTACGGCATGCTCATTCCGCTGCTCGCGCTTCCGGTCCGAGACCCGGCCTGGCACCTCTTACTCCAGGGGTTTCTAACGATGGCGCTCTCGACCTGGGGACTCGTCTTGCTCGTCCGTGTTCTGCTCCAGCGCGGCCTGCCCTGGACTCCTGCTGCGGCGCTCGTCCTTATCCTGCTGCTGCTTCTCCCCCCTGCTGAGGAAGTGCGCTTCAACATCCTGTGGGTGCAGCCCTACCTCCTGTCCTTTGGCCTCGCGCTGTCTGCCGTGGCCCTCGTTCACTGGGGAGGGTCGGCGCGACTGCTGGGGGCGGCGGTCCTCTTCCTCGTCGCAGCCTGGGTCAATGTCAGTGTGGCAATGGTGGTGGTGCCACTGGTTCTCTGGAGGGCGGTCGTCACGGATTCCCCGCGCCTCGGTCTCGCGCGCTTGCACTTTGCGCTCACGTGTCTTTGTCTTCTTGCCTTCGCTACCTACGCGTCGGTCCGGCTTTCCTGGGCCGTCCCCTTGCCCCATACGCCCACCGAACTCGTGCCGCTCGCAGCGTGGTCCGCCGCGGCGGGCGCTTTGCTTCGCGAGGCCAGCAGCTACGGGAAGGTTCGTGCTTGGGTCGGCGTCGCCCTCGGGCTGGCCGCACTCGGGCTTCTGGCTCTCTGCGTTGCGAGGGTCCGGCGCAACGCCCAGCCCGTATTGATGGCGGCCTGCGGGCTCGTTCTCACGGCCGCTGTCTCATTCGCAGTGGCCGCCTCTTCGCGTTGGGTCGCGCACAATCAGTACTCCGTGCGCTACCTCATTCCCAGCTTGGTGCTACTCGAAGTGGCCTGCTGCCTCTTGGCGACACTTCCGGCTCTCGCCCTGGACACAGATCAAAGACCAGCGCTCAGTTGGGCCAGCGTGGGCGCAGTCGCCATCGCACTGCTTGTAGCAGTGGGCCCGCCAAGTCATGCCGCCGTTCTGCGTGCCTTCGAGTCTCGGTGGGGAAACCAAGCCCGAGACGTGATCGCCGCGCGTGCAACACATGTCACCGGGGACTACTGGAAGGTGTGGCCCACCGTGTTCTACGCGAGTTGCCTGTTGGGTACGCCGGGGCGCCGGGACTGGCCGTACGGCATCACTGACCGGAGCATCGCTACACTTCCTCAGTCGCTTGCAGTTCCTCAGCCGCGCGTGGCAGTCCTTGACGGCGTTGGCACGTGGCTCCGCTTGCTCGGACCTCGACGCTGGGCTTTGGCGGAACGTCGCTCTTCCTGTGTGGTCCTAACCGCTCCCTGAGCCGATGGATGTGCCGCACTGCGCGCCAACGAACTCCGACAGCGCCGCCCGGCCCCGGTCGCTCCGACGGGCCTCGACCGTGAGCGTTGCGGGAAATGCCCTGAACCTTCAAATGTAAGAGCGAGCACCCAACCCACGAAGACAGACCGGTGTCCTCCGCGCTTTGACCTTGTGGTCTCACGGGCTGGCGAATGAGACTCCGCCGCAGTTGAAGCCTGTGGACCTCCAGCTGTTGACGGTGCGTGACCCCCAATGGGGTGCGCCCCTTTGGCTGCGCGGTCTCCTTGTAGCTGCTGCGCTCGTTGTCGTCGGCTTGAGGTTCGCCGACCGAGACCTCGTCCCCTACATCCTGGACGAACCCCATTTCCAGGACGTGGCCGAGGCCCATGTACGCGCTCGTACATGGGCCACCATCAGTCCGTTGACCGGCAACCTCGGCATCGCGTACGGGCCGGCCCCGGTGTGGTTTTACACGGCGGTGCACCATTTGGTGGGTCCGCGGCCTGAGCGCAGCGTCCTCGCTGTGACGCTTTTCCTTTCATTCACCGAGCTACTCCTGGCCGCGGCCCTGGCACGGTCACTGCGCGGCGGGTGGCTGCTTTTCGCCACCCTCAGCGTCCTGCTCTCCGCCTCCCCTTTCCTCTTCTTCTGGTCACGAGTGGCCTGGGAAGTGTTCTCGGGTTACATCGCCCTTGCGGTCGCTCTTCTGGCGAAGGACCGCGTCCTGCGCATACCGCGCGGTGCGCTCGTTGGCGTCTGTTTGGGTCTCGGCCTCACCAGCCACCCGATGACCGTGCCGGTCGTGCTTGCAACTCTTGCCGTCCTCGGCTGGAGCGCCGCACGTCGTCGCACGGGCACGGCGGGACTGGTGGCTCTTGTGGCCGCGCTCCTCGTCGTGAATGGTCCCTACCTCTGGGCGCTACACGAGACACAACGTGCGCCACTTCCTGTCGGGACAGGCCTCGCGACCCATCTTCTTGGCGTACCGGCGCACCTCGGAACGGAACTGCTCGAGCCGGCGCGTGTGCTGACCACCACGGGTGTCGACTACTTCTTCGACAACGCCTGGCCAGCCTTCCACGCTTGGTTGGGGCCTTTCGGGGGTTCGCTTGCACTCGCGCCAGTCACTGGGGTCGCCCTAGCGCTCCTCGGCGCCTTGGGGCTTCTTTGGGCCACTCGCTTCGGGACTCCTGGCGCACGGCGCGTGGCAAGCATTGGACTTTTAGCGTGGGGTGGCCTCGCGGTCCTGCTCTCCGCTCTGGGACTGCCAGTCCATCCCCACTACCAGCTTGCCGCTTACTGGGTTGTGCCAACTGGCATCGGGGCTCTGGCAATGGCCCTTCTCCCCTGGCACCCGCGTGTAGCGCGAGGCCTGCTCATATGTGTGTGGGCGCTCGCTTTAGCCCAAGTAGCTTTCACGCAGGCTTGGATGCGTTGGGTGCGGGAGCACGGCGGAACTGCCGGCGTCCACTATTCCGTGCCCTTGTCCGCACAGCGTGCCTTCCTCCACTCAGCCTGCTCCACTGACCGACCCCAAGTGGCCCTCGCGAACCGTACCTATCTCTTCCCTGCCAGCTTGCTCAGCCTCGCCCAGACAGAGCCCGCCTGCGCCGGCAAGCGCATCGCGGTCTGCATGGGGGACTGTCCAACCCTGGGTGCCGAGTGGCGGGTGGTGTCCCTGCGCTACGCCGCTCCTCCCGGCGGGCGGCTAGCGTCGCCCATCCGATGACGGGGGAAAGTCCTCGCCGTTCCCAGGATGGGAGGGCCCACTCCAGGAAAACCGACGGCCCTGGCGCCTGCCGTGCCAGCACCCGGCTACTTGACGTGAAGGCCTGAGTCTGCGCACCGAACTTCGTCGGTCCATGCCTCGCCCGCACTGGAACACGTAGCGCGGGCAAGAAGTCGAGAACTTCCTCGGCATTGGGATGGAGCAGGATTCCCGTGCCATTCAGCTATTTGCCTGAGGTCGCCACCCTCGTGCCATCACTGGGTCTCTCCTGACCGGGGTCTGCGCCGAAGTCTCTCAAGCTCGTTTTTGTGCGACAATTGTAAAGTGCGTTTGTTGATGGTCGCGCTTTGGGCCTCGGCGGTCGGATGCGTGAAGCCGAATCCGGTGGAAATCGTCCAGCCGCTCGAGACCACGCTGGGCGCCGGCGTACCAGCGGCGTATTTCGCTGCGATCTCGATGGCAGCGCTGAATGGTCGCCCGTCTCCTTGCGCGAGGGTGGTCACGCCGGCCGGGTCGGCGGGACTCGTTCGCGTCGACGTCAGCCTCGGCCCCGCCTGTCCGCCTATGCTCGGCGCCGACGGGAGTGGCACGGCGGTCGTCACCGGCACCTGGACTCCACAGCTCGCGACCTTCGTCATGGACTTTACCGGTCTTTCGTACGGCGCTCGCCAGATGCTCGTCGTCGGGATCGCGTCGATGACGGTCGCGCCTGTAAACAGCACTCACCTGGTCATCGCTTACGGGGAAGAGGACATCTTGGTGGTTAACGGCAGCACCGGGGGCGCCGGCGTCAAGCAAGTCGCATGGGTGGTGGACGTTGACACCGCAGGCACGGACGACCCCTCCGACGATTCGATCGCGATCTCCGGTGGCGACCAGACCCTCTTCGCGACCGGCGCCACCACGCCAGCAGCCGACGTGACGCAGGTTGCCGTGGGGGATGCCTTCTTCAAGGCCGGGTGCCGCAAGAACCCCACCTCGGGTGTCGCTGCGGTCCAGCGCGCCGGCACCAAGGGTGGCGGTTGGGTGCTCTTCAGTTTCCACGAAGCCTGCGACGGCGCTGCGAATGTCGTTGCGGCGCTGGCGCCCTACGAATTGCTCGTCACTGACTCGCTTCCGCTCGCATTCCTTCAGCCGTAGCGAGGCGCGCGCCAGCGAGATGGGTCCGCCCTAAAGACGCGGGGCCACAGTGGATGGCCAAACGGGGGCGCTAACTGCCACCACGCCGCTTGCGGTAATACGGGGACATTCCCAGCATGTATTCGCGCACCACCGGCTGCGATAGCCGAGCGAAGGAGCGCTTCCACCCCAGGAGCGCTGCGACGTCGCGCACGATGTCCTCGAAGCTGTGGCGTTGGTACTGGAATACCCGCTGGCTCTCCTCGGTGTCGAGCCAGTCGGTGCAATAGGGTGTAGTGCTAAAGGCAGACTCGGGCAGCGGCCCTCCCATCTCCATCGCCGCCATGAACTTGGCGAGGTAGTCGCCGTATTTCACCTGGCAGCGCGGGCCGCCCCCAACCAGCCACACCTTGCCCCACGTCTCCTCCATTGTGGCGCCCTTCGCGGTCACGAGGCCAGCGTCGTGAGGGTGAAGGGTCTCCATCCGCTGCGAGAGCGGAATCTCGAACATGATTGGCACCGGCTGGCGCAACGCGAGGGGGGGGACGTCGGCGTAGCGAAAGATGGCCCAGCTGAGCCCGCTCTCGCGCACCAGTGCCTCACAGACCAGCTTGTGCTCGGTATAGGTGTCGGTGGCGCTGACCGGGTCGGTCACTTTGCGCGGCGGAGGCTGGTCGGCAGTGCGACCAAACACGTCGAGGGAAGAGGCGAACAGAAATTTTGCACCCGGCGCGTGGGCCTTGGCCACTTCGAGCATATTGCGAGTGCCATCGACGTTCACCTTGCGCGCCTCGTCGGGCTTCTCGAGGCACCCCGGTGGAATGAGGTATGCCAGGTGCACGACCCGGTCGACGCCGCGCAGCGCTGGGGGCAGCGTCTCGGGCCGGGTGACGTCGCCGCGCACCACCTCGACCTTGCTCCCCCAGGCTTTGGTGAGTTTGGAGTCGGGCGATCCGAGGCTGAGCGCGCGGACGCGATGACCGAGCTTTAGCAGCGCATCGACGCTGTGGCTTCCGATGTTTCCAAATGCACCGGTGACGAGGACGTTCATTCAGCGGAAGAATTTGATGTTTTCCTTGGGAATCTCAGCGACCTCGGGGGGCGGGCGTAACCTTTCGGTCAGGGTTCGGGCGGCCGCACTCACCAGCGAGAAGGGTTTCTTGAGCGGCGCGTAGCGACGGCCCAGGCTCTGGCACACAAGGTCTGTGTAGAGAGTGAGCGTTTGCGCAGCGGTGACCCAGTCCCAGCAGCTGAGCAGCTCGTCGGCGACACCGAACGGCAGGCTGTACGGAATCAGCCCACGCGCGTACTCGACCGCCCATACGCCGTCGGTGAAGTTCATCGCCCGGGCCTGGCCAGGGCCGACGTAAATGCGGTCCCCCGGCTTGTAGACGGTTTTCGCGAACTGACCTTCGCCGTAGTACCAGGCCTCTCCGTCAAGCACCGTGTCCCAAAAGCCGGTGAGGTGGCGCCCGGAGTGCCCCTCAGAGCCGATGGGCGTTCCCCAAATCATGATGTATTCGTGAATCGAGGCGTAATAGAGCTTCATCTGAATCATCGCGCCGCCCGCGATGCTGTAGAGCCAGGGCTGACCGTGATCGAGAACGTCCGGGTACTCCTGGTCCATCGCAGAGGCGAACACGTCGAACATTTCGGGCTTGGTGTGCCCGAGGCTCTTCATCGCGCAGGCGTGGACGACGTCGGGGTCGAAGACGTACTGGGGCATGGGCTCCTCGAGGGAGAAGACGCGGCGGGTACCGTGTAGCGCCCCGCAGCGGGCCTAATCAAGCTCAGTGTCGCCGGGTGGCGAACTTCTTCGTCTGTGCGGCAACCATCCGGAGCCTCGTCGCGCGGGGCAGCGGGGCGAGCAGCCAAGTGGTCAGCCGGTTGAACAGACCCGGTACCACCCGCGGGCGCCTTCCCAGCGCCCCCAACGCGGCGCTCACCACGTGCTCCGGGTTCATCGCCGGGGGAAACGAGGACGTCCGCACCTGCGCGTAAGTGGGTGTCTCGGTCGGCCCCGCTGCGCAGGTGACCACGTCCACACCCCGCGGCTCGAGCTCCGCCCAGAGGCTGTCCCCGAAGCTCAGGAGAAAGGCTTTCGACCCGGCGTAGGTGGCCGAGTACGGAGAACCGATGATTCCCGCCACCGAAGACATCAACACCACGCCGCCCCGCCCACGCTCCGCCATCTGGCGGCCAAACAAGTGGGCGAGAACCAGCGGGGCCCGGACGTTCACATCTACCGAGCGCAGCACGTCGTCGAGTTCGAGCTCGAGAAAGCCCGACATGAGCGAGAGGGCCGCGTTGCAGACGACCAGACCGACTTCCAAGTCCCGGGTGCCATCTGCTACCGCCGCGTGCAGCCCGGGGGAAGTCAGGTCGAGCGCAAGCACCTTCGTCTGGACGCCATGATTCTGGGAAAGCTCCGACGCCAATGACTCCAGCGGTCCCCGGCGTCGGGCGATGAGCACCAAACTCAGCCCACGCTGGGCCAGCGCACGAGCGAAGTGGGCGCCGATGCCCTCTGACGCGCCGGCCACCAGCGCCCAAGGGCCGTAGCGGGCCACGAAGCTCGGGCCCTTTAGAGCAGCCATGGAAGGACCGCCCGCCGCTCCGGCGGGTAGTCGGGGAACGTCTGCTTGTACCAGCGGTGGTGAGAGAGCGCGCGCGGCAGCAGGTTGGCCGCGGTGAAGAGGAAGAACGACAGCCCCGCCAGCGACCAGGTCGCCACCGCCCAGGCGCCCCACTCGATGAGCTCACCGAGGTAGTTGGGCGCCGACACCCAGCGGTAGGCTCCGCCGAACGGAATCTTGTAGCCGGTCTCCCCAGGCTTCCGGAGCGCGAAGAGGATGTTGTCGGAGCAGATGTTGATGGCCATGCCAGAGGCGAACAGCGCTAGCCCAATGATGAAGCGGGGGTCCATAAACCAGCTCACTTCATAGTGTCCCAGCTGCGAAATCCACCGCGCGTTAACGTAAGCGTTAAGCAGATTGAAGGTGATCGCCATCGCCGCCACCGACAGCGGCATCGGCTTCTGCCCCGCCTTCAGCCGCAGCGGGTAGATGAACGCCCGGTGTACGTAGTGGGTGAGCCACATGGCCGCCAGTGCGAGCGGCACTGGTTCCAGGGCGTGGGCACCGACCGCGTAGATGCAGGCGAAGGCGAGCGCCGCGGGGCTCTCCATCACCATCCAACCAACGCGGTTGGAAACCATGACTCCCCAGCCAGCGCGGGTGTGCCGGCCGTAGGGAGCCACCACGAGGAAGAGCGAGATGAACACCATCGCGCCGACGGCGATTAGCCCCCAGGCAATCCAGCGGTGGACGTGAAGTTCATTCATGGGAGCTTGGCTTTTTGGCTATTTGCATCCGACAGCATCGTCTCGAGTCACTTCAAAATCAGGAGCCCTCGCCGCTGGGCTTGGATCGAGGGACGGCGTGTCCGTTATTTGGGAAACTGACTCTCAAGTCACGAGCAAAACATTTGGCGGCGTACTTTGGTGAATCAATCGAGCCAGCAGCGCCTGTCTTACTGGACGGGCACGCCTGTTACCTTCGCCCCGCCGGACGTAACTCCGACCGAGCGGCGTCACGCCCGGCAGGGCATTTTGCCTTGACCACGAGTCAGCCACCGGTCAGAAGCCGTGCTCGCCTCCAAGGCCTTCAAGCCGGGCCCAGCGGAATGCCGTCGCCAAGTCGCGTCCTCCCGAAGCGAAGACGATGGGGTGGAGCGGAGCGTCGGCGATGCGCGCTGGCCATTCTCTTGGTTACCGTTTCGCTGGTCGGCTGTAACGCGCCTTCCACCTTCGTGGTGCTCGAGAACCGCTATCCAGCATCGGCGACCAATGGAGCCGTCGTTTACCAGGCATTCTGGCAAGCCATCTCGTTTCAGACGCCCATCGCGCCGGGCTCACGTCGAGCCCGCAGAGCACCATTGCTGCATCGAGCAACCTGGCCTACGTCGTTCCCCCCCTGGGTGGGACCCGACCAGTGCCAAGCCACCGACGCCCTCATCGTACTGCAGTCGCGCGGCGGCTTCTCCGTCAGCTTCAACCAGACGCTGCACATTCCAGTTGATGACGCCACTTTCGCCGGCATCTGTGCGGCCGGACGCGTCCTCTCGCAGGCGGAAGGAAACTTCCTGACCGACATCGTCTCTCTTCATGGCGGTCAGCAAACGACGCCGCGACAGGCTTCAAGCTCGCTGCAGGGGGAGGATTCAACCCACAGTTCGGCGCGCCGACGCTCGGCTTCAGTGACCGAACCACCGCGCGCGCCGGCTGGAGCCGAACTGTTCCTTCGCCACCCGCAGTTCCTCAGAGGGCTCGTGAAACATCCCACTTGGCTTTGGCCCTGAGAAGAAGTCCACATCGACGCGGGCAATTCGGTTGGCGCCGAATTCGATGTAACACGATCCGGCGCCGGGGTATTTCGCTACGGGCTCCTGCTGGCGGTGCATTGCAATCAGGTTTGCCGCGACCGTGCGTGCAGTGCCTTCGGCGAACACACCCGCCTTGGGAGCGCCCGTGTTGGCGAGGTCGCCGATTGCATAGACACCTGGGAGACTGGTCTCGAGCGTCCTCGGGTTGATGGTCACCCACCCGTTCTCCGTCATCCCTGTCGCGATGACGACGTCAGGCGCACGATGCTTCGGGACTCCCAGGAACAGCTCGCACGGGAGCTCGCGACCGTCGTCGAGGGCGACCACCTTTCGCGACGCGTCTACGGAGGCGACTCGGCGATTGGGGATGTACTCGATGTTGCGCTCGGCGAAGGCGGCAATCAGGGCCTTGGACGTCTCCGGTGACGGTGGCACCGGGCTCGGCAGCGGGTTCACCAGCGTGATGTGGCAGTCGCCGCGCATCCCACGCGTTAAGAGATAGTCGTGGAGCAAGAGGGCACACTCGCTCGGCGCGGGTGGACACTTGTAGGGTGCCCCGCAGACGCCAATCACGGCGTGCCCCCTGATGAAGGTGGGCAGCACGTCGCGTAGGTGAAACGCCCCTGGAACCGAGTAGAACTCGTTCTGGCCGAGGGTGATGCCGGGTGTGGTGGAGACGTCGTACGTTGCGCCCAGCGCGATGACGAGAACGTCGGCGTCGTGCGTGCCAACGTTGGTCAGGACCCGGCGAGCGACCGGATCGATCGCGGTCACCGTCTCGCGTTTGAGAACGACGCCGGACTTCACAAACGCTCGATACGGCAACTTCACGGATGCCGCAGTGGCACGACTAAACATCACATCCAGCTTCGAATAACCGAAGACAAAGGCTTCGGCTTCTTCAATGACGGTAATGGCCGCGCTTTCTCCGAGCGCCTCGGAGAGCAGAGTGCTGAGTTCGAGACCAGCAAACCCTGCACCGAGGATCAGGAACCGCGCACCCATCAGCCTGCCTCCCGGGTCCCAGGCCCGCAGGCGGGACAAGGACCCCCCCGAAGAGTTGGACCATGGCACCTTCGCGCATCCGGGCAGCACCGGCAAGCCACCCATCCACCGACCCTGGCGCGACGACTGCGGGTGAGTGCAGTTAAGTCCTTCACCGTTACACCGCTGTCGCGCGTCTCCTCAAGCTTTCCGCGGAAGACCTTCCGGTGGGTGATGGTGCACGCGTTTTGGAATCTACCATCGCGCTCGAGCACGGCCATTGCCACAGGCGCCAGAGCAGCCAAGGAAGCAGTGAGGGCCGGATGGATGCTATCAACCGGGGTGGCGTC
This sequence comes from uncultured delta proteobacterium, assembly GCA_963711265.1. Classification (GTDB taxonomy): domain Bacteria; phylum Myxococcota; class Myxococcia; order Myxococcales; family Myxococcaceae; genus JADGRA01. The sequence continues at coordinate 107,454 of CAVQDL010000004.1, read as the reverse complement.
TCATCGACTGGCAGGCACGATGTCGTTGAGGCGTTAACTCGCGCCCCTCTGATTTCGTGGGAAGCCCAAGTGCAACAGACTGAGAACCTCAATGTCATCGGTTTCGATGTCATGCCCTCGCCAGATACGGTGAAGGGGAAACTGCCTCTCAGCGTCCGGGCGGCCAAGGCCGTGCTCGAGGGGCGCGCGGGCGTGGAGGCCATCCTGGATGGCAGGGACTCCCGGCTCTTCGTCGTGGTCGGCCCCTGCTCCATCCACGACCCGGCGGCCAGTCTGGACTACGCGCAGCGGCTGAAACAGCTCAGCGACGAGGTAAGTGAAACGCTCCTCGTGGTGATGCGCGTTTACTTCGAGAAGCCGCGCACGGTGGCTGGATGGAAGGGCTTCATCAACGACCCTTTCATGGATGACACCTTTCGCGTGGATGAAGGCATCAGCAAGGCGCGCCGCTTCCTGCTGGATGTCAACGAGCTCGGCTTGCCTGTGGGAACGGAAGCCTTGGACCCGATTGCGCCCCAGTACTATGGCGACCTCGTGTCGTGGACAGCCATTGGGGCGCGGACAGCTGAATCCCAGACCCACCGGGAGATGTCTTCTGGTCTGTCCACGCCGGTGGGATTCAAGAATGGAACAGATGGCGACATCGAAGTCGCCGTCAACGGTATCCTCTCTGCAAGTCGGCCCCATAGCTTTTTGGGAATCAACGGCCGGGGCGAATCGGCCATCGTCCGGACACGAGGCAACCGGTATGGCCACCTCGTCCTGCGCGGGGGTGGAGGTCGCCCCAACTTCGATGCCGTCTCCATCCGGATGGCCGAGGAGGCCCTTGGCAAGGCGTCCTTGCCCAAAGACATCGTCGTCGACTGCTCACACGGCAACTCCTGGAAGCAGCCCGAATTGCAACCTCTCGTGATGAAGGACGTCATCCAGCAGGTTGGCAACGCGAACACATCCCTGGTGGGCCTCATGGTGGAGAGCTTTCTGGTGGCGGGTAACCAGCCAATTCCGTCCGACCGTTCCAAGCTCAAGTACGGCTGCTCAGTCACGGACGCGTGCGTGGGATGGGACACGACGGCCCAAATGCTTCGGGAAGCCCACCAGGCACTGAGCAAGTTCCTGCCGCAGCGTGAACGGCCCCAAAAGCCACGTGTCGCCTAGCCCACCACGCACTGTTGCCGTGCTCGGCTATGGCCACTTCGGCCAGGCTTTCGTGCAGCTTTGTCGCGGAGCCGGCCTGTCGGTGCGCGCCCTCGACCCCGGCCTGCTAGTCCCAGAGGAGGTACGAGCTCCGTCGCTGGCCGAACTCCTCAGCGGAGCCCGGCTGGTCGTGCTGGCCGTTCCGCTCGAGATCTTCGATTCGGTGCTCATCAGCATTTCTTCCTACCTGACGCCCTCTCAGGTGGTGGTGGACGTCGGCAGCGTCAAGGTCATGCCCAGCGATTCGATGGCGCAGCACTTAGGCAGTGCCCAGCCGTGGGTGGCCACCCACCCTTTGTTTGGGCCGGCGAGTCTTGCACGGGGCGAGCGGCCCTTGCGCGTGGTGGTGTGCCCCAACCCTGTGCACCCGCGGGCGGTCACGGAGGTAGAGGAGTTCTTTCGCGCCATCGGGTGCGAGACGTTGCGCCTGAGCGCCGAAGCGCATGACCAGGAGATGGCACTGACTCATGCCTTGGCCTTTTTTGTCGCCAAGGGAATGCTTGACGTCGGAGTCCCGTCGAATCCGTCGCACGCACCGCCATCCTTTCAGGGGATGGCGAAAAGCATCGAAGCCGTCCGCGTCGATGCGGGCCACCTCTTGCCCGCGCTCCACCGCTTCAACCCCTACGCCGCCACAGCCCGGCATGAGCTTCTCAGAGCGCTCCGGGCCATCGACTCGGCGCTGGATGCTCCAAGCCCGGTGCTTCCGGCGGTCGAGGCAACTTCCTTAGCGATTCCGGACCTCGGGGACTTGTCCCCGGCGTTGAAGGAGACCCGCGAGCTCCTCGACGAGTTGGACCAAGAGCTCGTGACCCTGCTCGCTCGCAGAGCCGTGCTCTCCAAGCGGGCTGGGAACAGCAAGGCCGCACTGGGAGTTGCAGTGAAGGACCCTGGGCGCGAAGCCAAGGTCTTGGAAACTCGGCGACGGTGGGCGCAAGAGTTTGGGCTCGACCCTGACGCCGTCGACGACATCTTCCGGGCGATTTTGCACTTTTCGCGAGCAATTCAGGGCTGAACCGGCAGTCGGCAAGTCCGCGGGGTTCCCCACTTTCGAGCCGCCCACCAGCCGATTCCCCGCCCGTCCAGCGGCCACCGTGCGATGCGGACAGCTTCATGGCTGTTGTAGCTGCCGCGGGCATTCGCTTGACACGCAGCGGCATCGACCCATACCGTCACTGCATGTCCGCGAAGTTTCATGTTCTGAGTGCGACCGCCACTGACTGCGCGCGCTCGTCCGGACACGCTCTGCTTCTCGGCATCGTCGGCCTCGTCCGCCTTACCGGCGGGTGCGGACCGCCGTTCTGACCGAAGAAGGATTCGGAAAGAGCAGCCCCCGCACCCAGAAAAACGGTGCGGGGGCTTTTTCATTTCTGGGGTCGACGTTCTGGAGGTCGTGATGGCAGTGGCAACCAGCGAACTTGACCGGCAACCGCCGCTCGCAAGCGATGGCCGAAACAATCCCAGCGGCGGGGAAGTCCCCCGCGTCATGAAGAGCGGCGCTCAAATCATCTGGGAGGTGCTCGTGCAGGAGGGCGTGGAGGTTGTCTTTGGCTATCCGGGCGGTGCCATCATGCCCACGTACGACGCGCTCGCTGGGTATCCGGTTCGCCACGTGTTGGTCCGGCACGAGCAAGGCTCGTCGCACATGGCCGATGGGTACGCGCGAGCGTCGGGCAGGGTCGGCGTGGCCATCGCGACCAGTGGACCCGGAGCAACGAACCTCGTGACCGGCATCGCGACCGCCATGCTGGATTCGACGCCAGTCGTCTTCATCACCGGCCAAGTCTCTTCCCCCCTCATCGGCAGCGACGCCTTCCAGGAAATCGACATCACCGGCATCACGCTTCCAATCACCAAGCACAACTACCTCGTCACGAAGACATCGGACATCGCACCGGCGCTGCGAGAGGCGTTCTTCATCGCGCGCTCGGGCCGACCGGGACCTGTCCTGGTCGACATCACGAAAGATGCCCAGCAGGGCCTCATCGAATACGTGCCCGACCGCTCGCCGGTTCGTCTGCCCGGGTACCGGCCGGCACATCGCGTCGCGGCCCCGGACGTCGAGCGCGCGGCCGTTCTCATCGACGGCGCCGAACGTCCGGTCATCCTGTGCGGACACGGAGTGCTCGAGGCGGACGCGACCGCATTGCTCCGGGAGCTGGCGACCCGGACTGGCATTCCAGTGGCGAGCACGCTCTTGGGTCTCGGCGCCTTCCCGGCGACCCACCCCCTCAGCCTCGGCATGATGGGGATGCACGGAGAGGCATGGGTCAACAAGGCGATTCAGGAGGCAGACCTCCTGCTCGCGCTTGGAATGCGCTTCGACGACCGTGTCACCGGCCGCCTTCAAACCTATGCGCTCAAGGCGAAGAAAATACACGTCGAGATCGACCCTTCCGAGGTCAACAAGAACGTCAAGGTCGACGTTCCCATCGTCGGCGACCTAAATGACGCGCTAACTCAGCTCGTTCCTGCAGTGAGGCGGCGTGAGCGCCGCCCGTGGCTCGAGCGCATCGCCGCCTTGAAGGGCGACTCCGCGGTTCGTGACGTGCAAGCCATTCCGTCCGACGGGCGGTTGCTTGCGCCGCACGTCATCCACGACCTCTGGCGTCTCACCGAGGGTCGCGCCCTCGTGGTCACCGACGTTGGCCAGCACCAGATGTGGGAAGCCCAGTACTACAAGCACGACCACCCGCGTCGGCTCATCACCTCTGGCGGCCTCGGCACGATGGGCTTCGCACTGCCCGCAGCCATCGGCGCGCGCTTTGCCCGCCCGGCGGACGACGTGTGGGTCGTCGTCGGCGATGGGGGCTTTCAGATGACGAGTTGTGAGCTAACGACGCTCGCGCAGGAAGGGCTGAAGGTCAACGTGGCCATCATCAACAACGGCTACCTCGGCATGGTCCGGCAGTGGCAGCAGTTCTTCTATGGCGGCCGCTATGTTGCGACGCCTCTGAAGAGTCCCGACTTCGTCAAGCTCGCCGAAGCGCACGGGCTGGTTGGTCTGCGCGTCGAGAAACGCGAGGACATTCCGGCTGCGGTTTCACGGGCGCGGTCGGAGACGGGCACCGTGGTCATCGACTTCCGAGTGGAACAGGAGGACTCGGTCTACCCGATGGTCCCAGCGAACTGTGACCTGCACGACATGATCCGACGTCCCTCACCCATCGTGGAGACGTCCGATGAGCCTTGACCCTACCCAACGGAGTTTCATCGCCTACCTCGAGGACCGGCCCGGAGTCCTGGCCCGTGTGGTCGCCCTCTTTCGGAGGCGTGCCTACAACATCGAGTCGCTGCTCGTCGGTCGCTCCGAGCGGCCCGGGGTCTCCCGCTTGACCATTGTGGTCCGGGCCGATGACGACACGGCGAGCCGCCTCGAGGCCCACCTCTACAAACTGGTCAACGTCCTCTACGTCGAGGACGTGAGCCGGGCGCCGAGCGTGGACCGGGAATGGTTGGTCGTGAAGGTCGCAACCGGACCCGACCGACGGACCGAGCTGCTCCAGCTCTGCGAGGCATTCAATGCCCGCATCGTCGACGTGAGCTCGGCCTCGATCATCCTCGAGATGACGGGTCCGACCGACAAAGTCGACGGCCTGCTCGAAACGGTGCGGCGATTCGGGGTCGTCGAGATGGTCCGCACCGGAATGATTGCCATGACGCGTGGCGAGTCTACGCACCAAGGGCTGCACTTCTCTCGAGAGGCGCCGACGGACGACGAGCGTGCGGCTTAGGCACTGACAACCTACGACTCCTTCAATGGGAGCTGCATCCACGGAGGACACCATGACGATTGACGGACACGACCGAGTGACAATCTTCGACACGACGCTGCGCGACGGCGAGCAGGCGCCCGGGGCAAGCATGAACCTTGCCCAGAAGCTTCAGGTGGCCCGCGCCCTCAGAGATCTTCGCGTCGACGTGATTGAACTCGGCTTCCCTATCGCCTCGCCCGGCGACTTCGAGTCGGTGCAAACGATTGCCCGCCAAGTCGAAGGACCGGTGATGGCCGGGCTGGCCAGGTGCGGAAAGGAGGACATTGATCGGGCTTGGGAGGCGCTGCGAGATGCGGCCCGCAAGCGGCTGCATGTCTTTCTCGCGACCAGCCCGATTCACCGCGAGCACAAGCTCAAGATGACCAGGGCGCAGGTCATTGAACGTGCCGTGGCCGGCGTCTCGCGGGCGCGTGGATACTGTGATGACGTCGAGTTCTCGGCTGAGGATGCCGCGCGAACCGAGGTCGATTACCTCGCCGAGGTGGTCGAGCGTGTCATTGAGGCAGGGGCCACCACGGTAAACATCCCCGACACGGTTGGCTACGCCATGCCGGCGCAGTTCGCTGCGACGATTGCCCACCTCAAGCGCACCGTCCGTCACATTGACAAGGCGGTCATTTCCATCCACTGCCACAACGACCTCGGCCTCGCCGTCGCGAACTCCCTGGCCGCGCTGCAGGCGGGGGCGCGTCAAGTCGAGTGCACCATCAACGGCATCGGTGAACGGGCTGGTAACTGCTCGCTCGAGGAAGTCGTGATGGCCATCCGCACTCGCGCCGACTTCCTTTGCTTGCGGACTGGCATCGAGACCAAACATCTGTACGCCACCAGCCGCGTGGTCGCCAATGCCACCGGATTTCATGTTCAGCGCAACAAGGCCATCGTGGGACAAAACGCCTTCGCCCATGAGTCCGGCATCCATCAGCACGGGATGATGTCTCACGCGGAGACGTACGAAATCATGCGACCCGAAGACGTTGGTATTCACGCAACCAACCTCGTCCTCGGTAAGCACAGCGGGCGTCACCTTCTTCAGCGCCGACTCGGCGAGCTTGGCTACCACCTGGACACCGCTGACCTCGACCGAGTGTTCGAGCAGTTCAAGGTCCTCGCCGACAAGAAGAAGGAGGTCTACGACGGAGACCTCGAGGCATTGATGCTCGGGCTGTTTCAGGATGCCGCCCACGGTGCGTGGCACCTGGTCAGCTTGTCGGCCGCTTCGGGGACCCCGCCAAGCGCGGCGGTGTGCCTCGAGCACCGCGACGGACGGCGCCTAACCGACGCCGCAACCGGAAACGGACCCATCGACGCAGTCTTCAACGCCATCGAGCGCATCACCGGGATTAACGCAAAGCTTTGCGATTACCAGGTGAGCAGCGCCACCGCAGGCGAGGACGCACAGGGCGAGGTCCTCGTGGAGGTGGAACATGCGGGCAAGCGCTACCGGGGGCGCGGCGTCAGCACCGACATCATCGAGAGCAGCGCGCACGCGTATCTCGAAGTGCTCAATCGCATCGCCACCCGACGGCTCTTGACGGTCGTCCCGATGGAAGCGGAGGCGCTCTGTGGCGCCATCTAGTCAAGCGGCACCGCTCACGCTTTTCGAGAAAGTGTGGCGTTCGCACCTGGTGCGACCGGAGACGCCGGACACGCCGGCGGTCCTCTACGTCGACCTCCACCTCGTTCACGAGGTGACCAGCCCGCAGGCGTTCGACGTCCTGCGCAGCCAGCGACTGCAGGTTCGGCGTCCAGAGCGAACCGTCGCCACCATGGACCATTCTACGCCGACCACACCGCGGCAGAATGGGCGCTTCATCATCACAGACGCGCTGTGTGCGGCTCAGCTCTCACAGCTTGAGACCAACTGCGCAGATTTTGGCGTCGAGCTGCATCCCCTCGGGGACGACGCCCAAGGCATCGTCCACGTGATTGGCCCAGAACTCGGCCTCACCCAGCCGGGAGCCACCATCGTTTGCGGCGATTCCCACACGGCCACCCATGGCGCATTCGGGGCGCTCGCCTTCGGAGTCGGCACGACGGAAGTGGGTCACGTGCTCGCCACCCAATGCCTGCTGCAGCGGCGCGCGCAGACGCTCGAGGTCCGCGTCGACGGCCGACTCGGGTCGGGCGTTACTCCCAAGGACGTCATCCTCGCTGTCATCGCGAAACTCGGCGTCGGGGGTGGGGCTGGCCACATTCTGGAATACACGGGCACGGCCATCCGCTCCTTGTCGATGGAAGGACGGATGACGGTCTGCAACATGTCCATCGAGGCCGGGGCGCGCGCGGGGCTGATTGCGCCCGACGACACTACCTTCAACTACCTTGCCGGCCGGCCACGGGCGCCGCAGCGCCAGGCTTGGGACCGTGCAGTCTCCGCCTGGCAGCGACTCCCCACCGACGACGGTGCAACGTACGACAGCGCGCTCGCGGTCGATGGGACCGCGCTCGAGCCGATGATTACCTGGGGAACGAATCCCGGAATGGCCATCCCCATTGGTGCACCAGTGCCCAGGACGGCGGACCCGGGGGCGCTGCGCTACATGCAACTGGAGGCCGGAAAGCCGGTTCTCGGGCGCGCAGTCGACGTCGTCTTCATTGGCAGTTGTACGAACGGGCGCCTGAGTGACCTGCAGGCCGCTGCCGCGGTGCTGCGGGGCCGACGGGTGGCCACCAGCGTTCGAACGCTCGTCGTCCCCGGCTCCCAGGCCGTGAAGCGTGCGGCCGAAGCGGAGGGGTTGGACCGGGTCTTCCGGGAGGCCGGCGCCGAGTGGCGCGAGCCCGGTTGTTCGATGTGCATCGCAATGAACGGCGACACATTGAGGCCCGGTCAATACGCCGTCAGCACGAGCAATCGCAATTTCGAAGGTCGCCAGGGGCCCGGTGGGCGCACGTTTCTAGCCAGCCCCTTCACCGCCGCCGCGGCCGCGGTGCGCGGGGCCATTGTCAATCCGCGGGAGATGCTGTGATGGAACCCTTCCTCAAGCTGACGTCGCGAACGGTGGTCCTCCCAGCCGCGAACATCGACACCGACCAAATCATCCCCGCGCGGTTCCTCAAGACCACCGACAAGCTCGGCCTCGGCAAGCACCTATTCGCCGGCTGGCGTTACGACGAGGGGGGTCGACCACGTCCGGAATTCCCGCTCAACGCCTCCGAGACGGCCGGCGCAAGGGTGCTCGTCGCTGGCGAAAACTTCGGCTGTGGCAGTTCGCGCGAGCACGCGCCATGGGCCCTCGTGGACTGGGGCTTTCGCGCTGTCGTGAGCGTGGCGATCGCAGACATCTTTCGGGCCAACGCCCTGAAGAATGGCTTGTTGCCGGTGGTGGTGGAGAGCGCGATGCACCGGCGCCTTCTCGCTGGCCCGACGACAGTAACCATCGACCTCGAATCGCAGACCCTCACAGCACATGGCGAGAGCGTTCCGTTCGCCGTCGACCCATTCGCTCGACGCTGCCTCATCGACGGCGTCGACGAGCTGGGCTTTCTCCTCGGCCAGGCAGACGCGATTGCCCGATTCGAGCAGGAGCGGACGTGAAGGCCTCGATTGCGGTCCTCGCTGGCGACGGCATCGGTCCGGAGGTGCTTGCGCAGGCAACCCGCGTCCTCGCCGCGGTGGCCGCGCGCTTCGGGCATGACTTCGCGCTACATGATGCGCTCATCGGTGGCATCGCCATCGACATGGCTGGTGCGCCGCTGCCAGGCGAGACGCAGGCGCTGTGCCGCGAGGCCGATGCCGTTCTGCTCGGCGCTGTCGGGGGCCCGAAGTGGGAGCCCCCCGCGCAGGTCCGTCCCGAGCAAGGACTGCTTGCACTCCGCAAGGCCCTTGGCCTCTACGCGAATCTGCGCCCAGTGAAGCTCTTCCACCAGCTGGTGGCTACGTCGCCCTTGAAGCCGGAGGTACTCGACGGCGTGGACCTCCTCGTCGTGCGCGAATTGACTGGGGGCATCTACTTCGGGGCCAAGCGACGCGAGACTGACCGAGCCGTGGATGAGTGCGTGTACACCACCGCCGAGGTCGAGCGCGTCGTCCGGATGGCGGCGCGCTTCGCCGCTGAGCGTCGCGGACGGCTGACCTCCGTGGACAAGGCCAATGTCCTGGAGACGAGCCGGCTGTGGCGCGAGGTCGCAACGCGCGTGGTGAATGAGGAGTTTCCCCGGGTGCGCCTCGACCATCAGCTGGTCGATTCATGCGCGATGCAGCTGGTTCGCAATCCGTCGCGGTTCGACGTCATCGTGACGGAAAACATGTTCGGTGACATCCTCACCGATGAGGCTTCCGTGCTGGGCGGAACGCTCGGGATGCTGCCGTCGGCCTCGCTTGGCGAGGGACCCCACGGCTTGTACGAGCCGATTCACGGTTCCGCACCGGATATCGCCGGCCGGGGCGTCGCCAATCCCTATGGCGCCATCCTCAGCGTGGCCATGCTCTTGCGGCATTCGCTGTCGCTGGAGACCGAGGCGGCCGCCGTGGAGAGTGCCGTTGGCTCCGCTTTGGACCACGGGGCGCTCACCGAAGACCTAGCCGAGCATGCCGTCTCCACCAGAGAGGTTGGGGACGCCGTGGTTCGCGCGCTCCTCGAGGAAAGACAGTAATGGCGCACGACCCCCGCGAGAACAGTCGAGCCATCACGGAGGGCTTCGAGCGTGCGCCAGCCCGAGCGATGCTGAAGGCCATCGGCTTCAAGAGCGAGGACCTCAAGAAGCCCATTGTCGGAGTCGCCAACACGTGGACCGAGACGATGCCCTGCAACTACGGCCTCCGGCGTCTCGCCGAGCGCGTGAAAGAAGGCATTCGAGCGGCCGGTGCGACGCCGATGGAATTCAACACCATCGCCATCAGTGACGGCGTCACAATGGGGACGGAGGGAATGAAGGCCTCGCTGGTGAGCCGCGAGGTGATTGCTGACTCCATCGAGCTCGTCGCCCGCGGCCACATGTTCGACGCAGTCATCGCGCTGGTTGGCTGCGACAAGACGCTTCCGGGCGCTGCGATGGCGCTTCTCCGGCTGAACGTCCCGTCTCTGCTGCTCTATGGAGGCTCCATCGCCCCCGGCCGGTTCGAGGGCCGGGATGTGACCATCCTCGACGTGTTTGAAGCTGTCGGCGCGCACGCAGCTGGCAGAATGACCCTCGAGCGGCTCCAGGCGTTGGAGGACGTCGCCTGCCCCGGCGCGGGCGCCTGCGGAGGCCAGTACACGGCCAACACCATGGCGCTGGCGCTCGAGGTCCTCGGCCTTGGGCCGGTTGGCTACGCGACGATTCCCGCTGTGGACCCGCGAAAGGACGAGGCGACGAGAACGGCTGGCGAGCTGGTGGTCCGTCTGCTCGAGCGAAACCAGTGCCCACGAGACATCCTTGCGCGCAATTCGTTCGACAATGCCATCGCCGCCGTCGCTGGGACCGGTGGCTCAACCAACGCCGTGCTGCACCTGCTCTCCATCGCGCATGAAGCCGGCATTCGCCTTGAACTCGCGGACTTCGATCGCATCAGTCGGAGGACGCCAGTTCTCGCCGACTTGAAACCGGGTGGACGCTTCGTCGCGGTCGATCTCGATCGCGCCGGCGGTGTTCCTCTCGTTGCGCGGCGGCTTCTGGATGCTGGCGCGCTCGATGGCACAGCGCGGACCGCGGACGGCGCGACCTGGGCCGAGCATGTTGCAGCAGCCCATGAGACTCCCGGGCAGGCCGTGGTCCGACCGCTCGACAATCCCCTGAGGGCCTCCGGCGGACTCGTCATTCTCCGGGGCAACCTCGCACCCGAGGGGGCCGTGCTGAAGATGTCCGGCCATGAGCGGACCCGGCACCGTGGCCCAGCCCGCGTCTTCGACCGCGAGGAGGATGCGTTCGCGGCCGTGAAAGCCAATCGCATTGTCGCTGGTGACGTCGTGGTGATTCGCTACGAAGGGCCTCGCGGCGGTCCGGGCATGCGCGAGATGCTCGGCGTCACCTCGGCGCTCGTTGGCCAGGGCCTGGGGGCCTCCGTCGCGCTCCTCACGGACGGCCGCTTCAGCGGCGCGACGCGCGGCCTGATGGTTGGGCACGTTGCCCCGGAAGCCTTCGTGGGCGGTCCCATCGCCGCTCTGCGCGATGGTGACGAAGTCACTTTCGACGTCGAAACGCGCCGCCTCGACGTGACGCTGTCGCCGGGGGATCTCACGGCACGACTCGCTGCCTGGACGCCGCCGCAGCCTCACTATGCAGGCGGCGTCTTCGCCAAGTACGCCTCCCTTGTCTCCTCCGCGTCTCACGGCGCGGTCACCTCCCCCGCAGTCCCCCCCAAGTAAGGAATCAAGTCATGGCAACTCTGTATTACGACAAGGACGCAAACCCGAAGCTGCTCGCTACGCGCAAGGTGGCGATCATCGGTTATGGCAGCCAGGGCCACGCCCACGCGCTGAATCTGCGGGAATCGGGAGTGGACGTACGCGTCGGCCTGCAAGCCGGCTCGAAATCGCGTGCCAAGGTCGAGGCCGCAGAGCTCAACGTCACGAGTGTGGCCGAGGCCGCGCGCGAAGCCGACCTCATCATGGTCCTGGCGCCCGACGAGAAGCAGAAGCAAATTTACGAGGAGCACATCGCCCCATTTCTGACCAAAGGCAAGGCCCTCTTTTTCGCGCACGGCTTCAACATCCACTACGGCCAAGTGAAGCCGCCGGCGGAAGTTGACGTGGTACTGATTGCGCCCAAGGCGCCGGGGCACCTGGTCCGCCGCCTGTACCAGACTGGCCAGGGCACGCCCGCGCTCATTGCCGTCCACCAAGACGCAACGGGGCAGGCCAAGGCGCTCGGGCTTGCGTACGCCAAGGCGCTCGGCGTGCTTCGCGCAGGCGTCCTAGAGACAACCTTCAAGGAAGAGACGGAAACCGACCTGTTTGGCGAGCAGGCGGTCTTGTGCGGCGGCGTGACCGCACTGGTACTCGCGGGCTTCGACACGCTGACGAACGCAGGCTACCAGCCCGAGAGCGCCTACTTCGAATGTCTGCACGAGCTGAAGCTCATCGTCGACCTCATGTATGAGGGTGGCCTCGACTGGATGCGCCACTCGGTCAGCGACACGGCTGAGTTCGGCGATTACACCCGGGGCCCGCGTGTCATCGGCGAGGTTGCGCGTGTCGAGATGAAGAAAATCCTCCGAGAGATTCAGTCTGGCGAATTCGCACGCGAGTGGATTCTTGAGAACCAGGCGGGTCGCCCGATGTTCGACAAGCTTCGCGCGGAGGGGCACGCGCACGCGATTGAGGACGTTGGCCGGCGCCTGCGCGGGATGATGAGTTGGATCCGCGAAGCAAAGAAGGACTCGAGCGAGGTCGGTGCGAGACAGAAAGACCTACCTGCCAAATGAAGACGACTCACATCTGGCTCAACGGCAAGCTGGGCAGCGTCGCCGAAGCGAAAATCGATTTCCTGACGCCCGCCCTGCACTACGGGGTGGCTGTCTTCGAGGGAATTCGCTGCTACAAGACGACGCGCGGCCCGGCGGTCTTTCGCTTGGCGGAGCACTTGGAACGGCTGCTGGAGTCCGCTCGCATCCTTGGTTGGCGCGAACTCCCGTACGATGTCTTGACGTTGTCCCGGGCATGCACCGAGACCATCCGCGCCAACGGGTTCGACGAGTGCTACCTCCGCCCGGTCATCTACCAGGCCGAGGGCGGCTGGAACCTCAGCATCGACGGGGGAAAGCCGCACGTCGGAATCGCAGTCTGGGAATGGGGCGCGTACCTCGGTCAGGATGCACTCGAACGGGGCGTCCGGGCGAACGTGTCTTCGTTTACCCGGCATCACCCGAACGTCATGATGACGAAGGCAAAGATTGCCGGGAACTACCCTAACTCCGTCCTGGCCAAGACGGAGTCGCTTCGGCTGGGCTTCGACGAGGCCATCATGCTCGACCCGCAGGGGTATGTGGCGGAATGCACGGGCGAGAACATCTTCGTCGTGAAGGGCGGCCGCATCAGCACACCGGACGCCGGTGCCATCCTCGAAGGCATCACTCGAGACACGCTCTTCGCGCTCGCTGCCGACGAGGGATTGGAGGTGGTCGAGCGAACCATTTCGCGCGACCAACTGTATTCGGCGAACGAAGTCTTCGTCTGCGGGACTGCGGCTGAGGTGATTGGCCTGCGTGAAATCGACTTCCGGGTCATCGGCACAGGGACGACGGGCCCGGTGACCCGCAGATTGCAAGCGGCCTATCACGCGCTCGTCCGAGGTGACCACCCGCGCGCTCAGGCCTGGCTGACTCCCGTCCGGTGAAGCGCCGCGGGGCAACCAGCGCGCCGGCCGGCTTCCCCGGGCCTCTGCGGCGACGCAGGCCGCATGGTTTAGGCCAGCTTCTTCGAGGGAACCGCCGTCCCGGCAGGCCCAGGATCAGCCGAGTAGCGCTTGAACGCCCATCTCCGAGAGGTCGAGGCCGGCGACCTCCTCCTCGGCCGAGACCCGGTTCCCAACAGCCTTTCCAACCAGCCAGAAGGCCAGGGACGCCGCCCCAGAGACGAAGGCAATGTTGGCAAGAATTCCGACCACCGAGGCGACGAGCTGGCCACCGTCTCCGTAGAAAAGGCCCGTCACACCGCCGGCGACCCCGTTGAGGCCCTCTCCGTAGGTGCCATTGGCGAAGAGCCCGAGCGCAATGACGCCCCATGCGCCGCTCACGCCGTGCACGGCAGAGGCGCCGACCGGGTCGTCGATACGCAGCCGGACTTCGATGAAGGCGGTGGCGACAATTGCCAAGATGCTGCCCGTCGCGCCTACCAACACGGCGGCCCAGGCCGAGACGAAGGCGGACGAGGCGGTGATGGCGACCAGGCCAGCCAGCATCCCGTTGGCAAGCCATGAAGGGTCCGCCCTGCCCCACCGGGTCTTCACATAGACGTAGGCGGCGAACGCTCCAGCGGCGCCCGCGAGCATCGTGTTGGCGGCCACCACCGCGAGACGGGTGTCCATGGCTGAGCGCGTGGAGCCGGCGTTGAAGCCGAACCATCCGAAGGCGAGGATGAAGGTACCCACCACGACCTGCGGAATGCTCTGTGGCGCGATGACGCGAATCCGTCCGTCGGGCAAGTACTTCCCGAGCCTCGGTCCAAGCTGCCTGGCGATGACCAAGGCCGTGACGCCGCCCGTCAGGTGGACTACCGAGCTACCGGCAAAGTCCACGTGGCCGTGACCGAGGCCAAAAGTTCGAGCCGAGTTGGGAGAGCCAGCCACCGCCCCAGACCCAGTTGGCGTAGACCGGAAACACCAGGGTGGACATCATCAGACTGAAAAGCACCAGGCTCGTGAGTTTCCAGCGCTCCGCCGCCGCCCCCGTGGGAATGGTGACCGCCACACTCATGAACACCGTCGCGAAAAGAAACGTGGCGGCGACGCCTGGGGTATAGGCCGACAGCGGCTGGAGCCCGAAGCCGCTCATGCCAAAGAGCCCGAAACTCTTGCCAAACAGGCTGATGGTGAACTCCTCGTTCAGAAGGGTCTGGGCGCCGAATGCTCCGCCCCCCCCGCCCATCTCGAGCCCGAAGCCCAACGCGGCGAAACCAGTGACGCCGACTGCATAGGCGAGCAGGTTCATCCCCATCGTGTGGGCGGCGTTCTTGGCGCGCGTGAGCCCGGTTTCTACCAGCGCGAACCCCGCGAGCATGAACATCACGAGAAAGCCAGCCACCATCGTCCAGACGATGTCGAGGGCGGTTTGGGTTTCCGCGAGGCGCTTAGCAAGCTCGGCCACGGTCGGCTCGGTCATGTCTCCTCCTCCACGGATTCGTTTGGCTGCCCTTCACACCGCCAGCATCTGCTTCACGCCATCGCGGTCCATGGAGGCACCCGTCCCGCTTTTCACAATCTCGCCCCGCTGCATCACCAGGTACTGGTCGGCGAGCGACCTGGAGAAGTCGTAGTACTGCTCGACCAGCAGGATGGCCATGGTTCCCTCGGCGGCCAGCGTGCGAATCGCCCGCTCAATGTCCTTGATGATGGAGGGTTGAATCCCCTCAGTCGGCTCATCCAGGACGAGGAGTCGGGGGCCCATGGCGAGCGCGCGACCAATGGCCAGCTGCTGCTGCTGGCCTCCGGAGAGGTCCCCGCCCCGCCGCCCACGCATCTCGGCGAGCATCGGGAATAGCTCGAAGACGCGGGGCGGGATGGCCGTCCCGTACGGCCGGGACGCTAGCCCCATGAGCAAGTTTTCCTCCAACGTGAGCCGGGGGAAAATCTCGCGACCTTGCGGCACGTAGCCAATGCCGGCGGCTGCACGGCGGTAGGGCGGGGCACCCGTGAGGTCCAGACCTTCAAAAGAGACCTGCCCCGAGGCGACCGGAACTAGGCCCATCAGAGCGCGCAGCAATGTCGTCTTCCCTGCTCCGTTTCGCCCGAGCAGTGCCGTCACCTGCCCGGGCGGCGCCTCGAACGAGATGCCTCGCAGGATATGACTGCCACCATAGTATTGGTTCAGCCCTTTGACCTTCAGCATCGCTATCTTCCCAGGTAGACCTCGATGACGCGGGGATCGGACTGAATCTCCTCGAGCTCGCCCTCGGCGAGGACCGAGCCCTCATGGAGGACGGTGACCCGGCCACCGAGCCTGGCGATGAAGGCCATGTCGTGCTCGACCACCACCAGCGAGTGCGTCTCCGCCAACGACCGGATGAGCTCGCCGGTGCGCTCGGTCTCCTCATCAGTCATTCCCGCCACTGGCTCGTCGAGGAGGAGAAGCCGCGGCTCCTGAACCAGCAGCATGCCAATCTCCAGCCATTGCTTCTGACCGTGGGAG
Source organism: uncultured delta proteobacterium (assembly GCA_963711265.1). Lineage (GTDB taxonomy): Bacteria > Myxococcota > Myxococcia > Myxococcales > Myxococcaceae > JADGRA01. The sequence continues at coordinate 91,716 of CAVQDL010000004.1, read as the reverse complement.
AGTAGCCCCGCCGGCCGATGGGCATCCTTCTTCAGGTGGATGCGCTCGAGCATCTCGCCAACCCGTCCCTGCGCTTCAGAGTCGAGGCTGCCCCGGAGGCTTCGACGAACTCGTCGATCTCCTTTCATCGCCAGCTCCAGGTTTTCCCGCACCGTGTGTCTCTCGAAGACGGTGGGCTTCTGAAACTTTCGACCAATGCCTGCCCGCGAGATTTCGGTCTCCGACATCTTCGTCAGGTCGAGACTCTGGCCAAAGAACGCCACCCCGCGATCTGGACGCGTCCTGCCAGTCACCACATCCATCATGGTGGTCTTGCCGGCACCGTTGGGCCCGATGATGCAGCGCAGCTCTCCCACTTTGATGTGCAGCGTCAATTGGTTGAGGGCCCGGAAGCCGTCGAAGAAGACAGTGATGCCCTCGAGGTAGAGGATGACGTCATGGGTCGTGTCGAGTTCCCCAGGGGCTAGCGGGTGCGCCCACGAGGGTTGGCCCCCGTGCGGCGCCGTGAGGAGCGGCATCATGTGGGCTTCCTCGCACGCCGGAGCCGGCCGACCAGCCCGACCACCCCTTCAGGGAGCAAGAGGGTGACCAGAATGAAGAGCAGGCCGAGGAAGAATGGCCAGAGTTCCGGGAAGGCCACGGTGAACCAACTCTTAGCCAAATTCACGAGCGCCGCTCCCAGCACGGGACCGACCAGCGTGCCCCGCCCTCCGACCGCGACCCAAATCGCAATCTCGATGGAATTGGCAGGCGACATCTCCGAGGGGTTGATGATGCCGACCTGCGGCACGTAGAGCGCGCCGGCAATCGCACAGAGGGCCGCCGACAGCGTCCAGATGAAGAGCTTGTACCAAAGCGGGTCGTAGCCGAGGAACCGCGCCCTCGGCTCCGCATCGCGAATGGCGGTGAGCACGCGCCCGAAGCGCGAGGACACAAGGTGGCGGCCGAGGACCAACGTCCCTGTCAGCAGCGCGGCACTGAGCATGAAAAGCACGGCGCGTGTCGCCGGGGCAGTGATGGGAACACCCAGGATGCGCTTGAAATCGGTGAAGCCGTTGTTGCCACCGAAGCCTGTCTCGTTCCGAAAGAACAGCAGCATGGCGGCGTAGGTCAGCGCCTGGGTGATGATGGAGAAGTAGACGCCTCGCACCCGCGAGCGGAAAGCAAAAAGCCCAAACACGAAGGCCAGCAGAGCGGGCACCGCGACCACCAGGAACACCGCCCAGAGGAAGTGATTGGTCCCTTGCCAGAACCACGGGAGGTTCTTCCAGTCGAGGAAGACCATGAAGTCCGGGAGGTCGGACTGGTACACGCCGTCATGCCCAATCGAGCGCATGAGATACATCCCCAGCGCATAGCCCCCGAGGGCAAAGAAAAGGCCGTGACCGAGCGAGAGGATGCCGGCGTAGCCCCAGACCAAATCCAAAGCAACGGCGACCACCGCGTAGCACATGATTTTGCCACCGACGGTGATGGCGAAGTCCGAGATGTGGAGCCGGCTGCCGGCTGGAGTGAAGAGGTGGAGAGCTGGTAGCACCACCAGGGTTGCGACGGCGAAAGCGACAAGCCAGAGCCAGGCGGCACGAGGCGCGGCCGCGAAGTACCGCGCGACAAAGGACCCTCGACGCGAGGAAGCCGTCATCCCTACCCTTCGACCGTCCGGCCCTTCGGGGCAAAGAGACCCTGCGGGCGCTTTTGGATGACAACCACGACGAAGCACAGGACCACAATCTTGGCGATCACCGCTCCCCAGGAGGCTTCCAGGAACTTCGACGCGACGCCGAGCCCGAGGGCGGCCCACACCGCTCCGATGAGTTGCCCCACGCCGCCGAGCACCACCACCAGAAACGAATCCACGATGTATCCCTGCCCCATCTCGGGTCCGACGTTGGCAATCTGTGACAGGGCGACCCCCCCCAGCCCGGCAATTCCAGCGCCCAGACCAAAGGCGAGGGCGTCGACGCGGCCCGTGGGAACCCCCACGCACCCGGCCATGGCCCGGTTCTGGGTGACCGCGCGGACGAACATGCCGAGGCGCGTTCGGTTGAGCATCAGCCAGACGACGGCGAGGACACCCAACGTGAAGACAATAATCGCGATTCGGTTCCAGGGCAGGACGACGTCGGCTGCGAGATGGATGCCGGCCGACATCCACGAGGGATTGGGGACCTGCACGTTCTGTGGACCAAAGATGGTTCTCGTGCACTGGATGAGGAAGAGCGACAGGCCCCAGGTTGCAAGGAGCGTTTCCAAGGGCCGGCCGTACAGGAAGCGAATGACGGTCCGCTCCATGGCGATGCCGACTGCGAAGGCAACGGCGAACGCCACGGGAATCGCAACGATGACGTACCACTCCATGGCGTTCGGGAAATGACGCGCAAACAGCCGCTCGACCGCGAAGGTGGAGTAGGCCCCAACCATCAGCAACTCGCCATGCGCCATATTGATGACACCCATGACCCCGTAGGTGATGGCCAGCCCGAGCGCGCCGAGGAGCAGGATGCTGCCAAGAGAGAGGCCTGAGAAGACGCGGCCCACCGCGTCGGCCGTCACCAGCCGCGACGCGACTAGGCGCAGCGAGAGGCGCGCCTGCTCTCGCACACGGGCATCCGGCTCGGCCGCCGCATCCAGCCTCCCCTCGAGCAGGCTGACCACCGCGCGGTTGCTGCTCGTGCCCAGCAGTTGGACGGCGGCCAGGCGCGCCTTGGCGTCGGGGTTCTTGAGATTCGCCCGGGCGTGAATCAGCGACAGGAGCGCCCGGACTTCGACATCGGTTTCGCGTGCGAGGGCCGTTTCCAGCAGAGGGGCCAGCTCCGGATCATCCGCGTCGGGAAGCTGCTGTGCCGCGGCGAGCCTGACCTTCGGGTCCGGGTCGAGCAGACGAAGACACGCCATCGCCCCGGCCAGTTCTCGGCGCATGCGGTTGTTGACGGTAATCGTCTCTCGGTCCGGGGGAGGAGGGACGACCTCGACACCCGTGGCAGCGTCGTAAATTCGCTCGCCGCTGACCCGCAGGACACGTCCGCCTGAGACTTGGAGGGCCTCGTCGGAGAGCGCCTGAAGCAGGGTCAGCGCCGCCGGGTCCCCCTCGCGAACCAGGGCACGGATTCCGGCAAATTTCTCCTCAGAGTCCTCTGCGCCAAGCTTGGCGACAGCCGAAGGGTCGAGCGCCAAGGCGTCCGTTGCCCCGAAGAGAGCCAGGACGAGGAGGAAGGGGCGCATGGAAGGGGCGGCAGCCGGGCGCGCCGGCCACCGCCCAGAGTCGGGCTTAGAGGCCCTGCTTGCTTTCGTTGCCCGGGATGTAAGGGCTCCAGGGCTGGGCGCGGATTGGAGCGCTCGTCTTCCAGACCACGGTGAACTGGCCGTCTGCCCGAATCTCTCCAATGAAGACTGGCTTGTGCAGGTGGTGATTTGTCAAATCCATCGTGAGGATGAAGCCCGACGGCGCGTTGAAGGTTTGGCCCGCCATGGCGGCAATGACCTTGTCCGGGTCGGTCGTCCCGGCCTTCTCCACCGCCTGCTTCCACATGTGGATGCCAACGTAGGTCGCCTCCATCGGGTCGTTGGTGACCACCTTGTCGGCGTCCGGAAGCCCCTTCTTCTTCGCGAAGGCGCGGTACTTGGCGATGAAGGCCTCGTTCTGCTTGTTCTTGAGTGACATGAAGTAATTCCAGGCGGCGAGATGGCCGACCAGGGGCTTGGTGTCGATGCCGCGGAGCTCTTCTTCGCCCACCGAGAATGCCACCACCGGGACGTCGGTCGCCTTCAGGCCCGCGTTGCCGAGTTCCTTGTAGAAGGGGACATTGGAGTCGCCGTTGATGGTCGAGATGACCGCCGTCTTTCCACCGGCCGAGAACTTCTTAATGTTGGCGACGATGGTCTGGTAGTCGCTGTGACCGAACGGCGTGTAGACCTCCTCAATGTCGACTTCCTTGACGCCTTTTGACTTCAGAAAGGCGCGCAGAATCTTGTTTGTCGTCCGCGGGTACACGTAGTCGGTGCCGAGGAGAAAGAACCGCTTGGCGCCACCACCTTCCTTCGACATCAAGTACTCAACCGCCGGGATGGCCTGCTGGTTCGGAGCGGCGCCGGTGTAGAAGACATTCTTCTCCAGTTCCTCGCCCTCGTACTGCACCGGGTAGAAGAGCAGGCCGTTGAGCTCCTTGAAGACGGGCAGCACCGACTTGCGAGACACCGAGGTCCAACAGCCAAAGACCACCGCGACTTTGTCCTGCGTGATGAGTTGGCGGGCTTTTTCCGCGAAGAGTGGCCAGTTGGAAGCGGGGTCCACCACGATGGGCTCGAGCTTCCGGCCCAGGACTCCGCCCGAGGCGTTGATTTCCTCGATGGTCATCAGCGCCACGTTCATGAGCGCGGTCTCGGAGATGGCCATGGTGCCCGACAGGGAGTGGAGGATGCCGACCTTGATGGTCTTGTCGGCACCCATTGCGCTCATCGGCAGCCCGACTGCGGCCAGCGCGACGGCAGACCCCACGAGCGTCGTAAAGAGTCGTCTCTGCAACATGTTCCCCTCCGAGTGAATTACGGACTTTGACGCGGAAAGTCAGAAGCGTGCCACGCGAGGGCGTCGCCAACTAGGCCCGCCATAAGTGTTCAGTTGGCCTTCAATAAATCTGGGGGCTTGAATCTAGAAGGCAGGCTGCAGAGCACCTCTTCACAGAAGGCGCGAGCCGGGAAATCCAGCCAGACTGTTCGGCGATTTGGTGTCCGGAGCAGCCCTGCGCCCTCTTTCTCCGTCGCCCTTGGGCGGCGGCTCCGCGAGCCGCGCATGGCGCGGGTGGGCACCAGCGCTCGCCTTATGCGCGCCGAGCGCCTGCGCAGTTTGCACTCAGGGAAGGAGCCTGCGTCGGCGCCTGCGCAGCCAGTTGTGCCCATCACCGGGGCGCCGGAGCCGCGAGACGAACGCCCCGGCGTGCCGCTATCATCCCCACCATCGCAACGAGGCCGATCGCTTCCGTGCCGTCCCGCCTTGCGCGGATGGCTCCACCCAGGGCGCACCCCTTCCCTTCGGAGAACGCAGCGCGGCTCGCGCCAGGCCAAGGCCAAGTCGTCTTCGCTCGGGTCGACGGCGCCACCGCCCTCGTCTCCGCCGCCGCAGCAAGCCCCCTGCAAATCCTCTCCCCCCGGCGCCGGGGGACATCGGCCTGGGCCGTGCTGTCCAATCATGGCGGAGGGCTTGTCTCCGGAGACCGGCTTGCCCTTTCGGTGGAGGTCGGAAGCGGAGCTGCTGGGCTCATCACGACGCAGGCCGAGGGGAAGGTCTACCGGTCGGCCGTGCGGAGCCAGTCCCGAGTGGAGGCGCATGTCCGGGCCGATGGCCTTCTTGTCTTCCTCCCCGACGCGGTCTCGTGCTTCTCGGGCGCGCGGTACGCGCAAGCCCAGCGGTTCACGCTCGAGCCGAAGGCCAGCCTTCTCTTCGTTGACGCCATCGCGGCCGGCCGGACTGCGCGCGGCGAGTGTTGGGCCCTGCAAGAATACGTCAGCCGCAATGAGGTCACGACGGGCGATTCACTGCTCCTGAGGGATGCCCTGGAACTCGGCCCGGGCGGCGCGCCACTGGCTGAGCGAATGGGCCCGTTCCAGGTCTTCGCCTTGGCGGTCGTCATTGGTCCAGCGTTCACCGTTGCCGCGGACCGTTTGCTGCACCAGGTGTCGAGCGCGCCCGCGGAACGCCGGTCCGCGCTCCGGGTGACCGCGAGTCCGCTCGCGGACGGAGTTCTTCTACGCTACGGCGCTGAGCAAATCGAGGACCTCGGGACGGCGTTTCGCAACCACTTCTCGTTTCTCTCAACCCACCTCGGCGAGAATCCGTTTTCCCGAAGGTGGTGACTGGAGGTCCCATGCACCTGACACCCCGCGAACTCGACAAGCTCACGCTCCACCAAGCGGGGTTCCTCGCCCAGAAGCGTCTCGCCAGAGGCCTCCGCCTCAACCATCCGGAAGCGGCAGCCCTTGTCGCAACGCAAATTCTCGAGCTCATTCGCGACGGTCGCCGCGTGGCGGAGTTGATGGACCTTGGCCGGCAGATGCTGGGCCGCCGGCAGGTGCTGGCGGGGGTGCCAGACCTGCTGGGCGAGGTTCAGGTGGAGGGCACGTTCCCCGACGGAACGAAGCTCGTCACGGTCCACCACCCCATCGCCTCCGAGGACGGCGACCTCGGACTCGCGCTGTACGGGACCTTTCTCCCGGTGCCGGACCTGTCTCGCTTCGAGAAGGCCGAGGAGGACTCGGGGGCTCGCGAGCCAGGCGCCGTCTATGCGGCGGCGGGAACTCTCGAGCTCAACGCCGGCCGTCCCGTCACTACGGTTCGGGTGACCAGCCTCGCCGACCGACCCATCCAGGTGGGTAGCCACTACCACTTCATCGAGGCCAATCCGTATTTACAGTTCGACCGGCGAAAGGCCTACGGCAAGCGTCTCGACATTCCAGCTGGAATGGCTGTGCGTTTCGAGCCGGGCGAGAGCAAGACCGTCCAGTTGGTCCCCATTGCCGGGAACCAGACCATCCGGGGTGGCAACGCCCTTGCGAGCGGACCCGTCTCAGAGGCGGGTCTTGCCGCCGCGCTGGAGCGCGTTCGGACCCTCGGCTTCGCGCACCGGGAGGAGGACTGAGTCATGCCGCGAACGATGGAGCGCCGGCACTATGCTCAGATTTACGGTCCCACCACGGGGGACCGGGTCCGACTTGGCGACACCGACCTCATGCTCGAGGTGGAACGGGATTTCGGCACCCCGGGCGACGAATGCATGTTCGGTGGGGGCAAGGTGCTCCGGGAGGGAATGGGGCAAGCGGCCGGCGTGATCGATCGCGACGCCCTCGATTGCGTCATCACCAACGCGCTGGTCCTCGACTACTCGGGCATCTACAAGGCCGACATCGGCGTGAAGAGCGGTCGCATCGCCGGCATCGGCAAAGCGGGAAACCCGGACGTCATGGCGGGCGTGAGCCCTGGCATGGTGGTGGGCGTCACCACGGAGTGCATCGCCGGCGAGGGACTCATCCTCACGGCCGGGGGCATCGACAGCCACATCCATTTCATCAGTCCACAGCAGGCGGAGGAGGCCATCGCGAGCGGCGTGACCACCTTCATTGGTGGTGGCACCGGTCCAGCAACGGGGACCTGTGCCACGACCTGTACACCGGGGGCCTTCTTCATCGAGCGGATGCTGCAGGCGACCGACGGCTTGCCGCTGAATATCGGGCTCCTCGGCAAGGGGAATACATCGCTTCCCGAAGGGCTGTCTGAGCAAATCCTGGCTGGCGCAGTAGGTCTCAAGCTCCACGAGGACTGGGGGACGACGCCCGCAGCCATCGACGCGTGCCTTCGTGTCGCAGACGCGGAGGACGTTCAGGTTGCCATCCACACCGATACGCTGAACGAGTCAAGCTGCGCCGAGCACACCATCGCCGCGTTCCGCGGACGCACCATTCACACCTTCCACAGCGAGGGCGCCGGCGGTGGTCACGCGCCTGACATCCTCCGGGTCTGTGGCGAGCCGAACGTCCTGCCGTCTTCGACCAACCCCACCCGCCCGTTCACGGTGAACACGCTGGACGAGCACCTCGACATGCTGATGGTGTGCCATCACCTCGACCCTGCCATCCCGGAGGACGTGGCGTTTGCGGAGAGTCGCATCCGAGGCGAGACCATCGCTGCGGAGGACATCCTTCACGACCTGGGAGCGATCTCCATGATGTCAAGCGACTCCCAGGCCATGGGTCGTGTCGGAGAGGTGGTGACCCGCACCTGGCAGACGGCCGACAAGATGCGGCGACAGCGGGGCCGGCTCCCCGAAGACACCGGCGACAACGACAATTTCCGCATCCGCCGCTTCGTGGCCAAGTACACGATTAATCCCGCCATCGCCCACGGAATCTCCCACCAGGTCGGTTCGGTGGAGGTGGGGAAACTCGCGGATCTCGTCCTTTGGAAGCCCGCCTTCTTCGGGGCCAAACCGGAGATGGTGATGAAGGGCGGCATCATCGCCTGGGCGCAAATGGGCGACCCCAACGCCTCTATTCCGACCCCTCAACCCGTTCGCATGCGGCCGATGTTCGGCAGTTTCGGAAGAGCGGTGGGGGCCACTTCCCTCGCTTTCGTCTCGCAGGCCTGCGCCGAGGGCGGCATCGCAGCGCGCTACGGACTTACGAAGCAAATCGAGCCGGTGAGAAAGTGCCGGGGGCTGGGTAAACGCGACATGCGCCTCAACGACACGCTGCCGAAAATTGAGGTTGACCCGGAGAGCTACGAAGTTCGGTCAGACGGCGTTCTGTTGACTTGCGCACCCGCAGTTTGGCTTCCGCTTGCGCAGCGGTACTTCCTGTTCTGAGCCTTCCAATGGACGACTGGATTGTTTGGCAGCTGGCCGACTCATCATTCCCGTCCGGTGGCTTCGCCCACTCGGCCGGCCTGGAGGCGGCCCTACAACTGGGCCAGGTGGTGGGCCCCACCGGCCTCGAGAGCTTCGTCAAGCGCAGCCTCTGGCAGGCCGGCGCCTTCGCGTTGCCCATCCTCACCGAAGCCCACTCCCAGCCGGAGGCCATCGACCGAATCGACCGTGTCTGCGATGCGATGACAACCAACCACGTCGCCAACCACGCAAGCCGGACCCAAGGCCAGGCCCTCCTGCGCGCTGCTGCCGCCGCCTTTCCCTCGGCAGTCGGCGAACTTGCCTCCCACGTCCGGCAAGAGCGGCTGCCCGGCCATTGGGCTCCCATCGCCGGCGCGGTGTTCCGAACGCTCGGCATCTCGCAAGTTCAGGCACAACGGCTCTTTCTCTTCCTCATCCTGCGTGGCCTGGTGTCCTCCGGGGTCCGGCTCGGGCTGGTCGGCCCCTTGGGGGGGCAGGCCATCGAAGCGCGTGCCCCCGCGACCGCGGAGCGGGTGCTCGCCGAATGCGGGAACCGGGGGCTCGACGACGCGGCTCAGGTCGACCCATTGCTAGACCTGTTGCAAGGTCACCAGGAACGCCTTTACTCACGCCTCTTCCAGAGTTGACGATGGACTTCCCAGCCATGCATTTGCATTCGGGCGGCCACGCCGGCGGTGCGGGCCAGTTCCACGAGCGCGAGCAGCCAACCGTCCTGCGCGACATCAGCAGACGCGCCTTCACGGTTGGCATCGGAGGCCCCGTCGGGAGCGGGAAAACGGCACTTGCGCTGGCCTTGTGCCGTCTACTCCGCGATTCGCTGTCCCTTGGCGTCGTCACCAACGACATCTTCACCCGCGAGGATGCCGAGTTCCTTCTCCGCAACCAGGCGCTAGCGCCGGCACGCATCCGGGCTGTCGAGACTGGTGGATGCCCGCACGCTGCCATCCGCGAGGACGTCTCCGCGAACCTGCTCGCGCTCGAAACTCTCACCGAGCAGCACCACCCGGACCTTCTCCTCATCGAGTCGGGAGGAGACAACCTGGCGGCGCACTTCAGTCGGGAGCTGGCGGACTACACGCTGTACGTCATCGATGTCGCCGGAGGTGACAAAATCCCCCGCAAGGGCGGTCCGGGCATCACCCAGTCGGACCTCCTGGTCATCAACAAGACCGACCTGGCCGCCGCGGTCGGTGCTGATTTGAGCGTCATGGAACGAGACGCAAAGCGGATGCCGGGGGAAGGCCCGTTCGTCTTCGCGCAGGTCGCACGGGGAGTTGGGGTGGAGGCCATTGGCGACCACGTGCTCCACGCCTGGCGCCATGCGGTGGGAGAGCCACACTAGCCAGCGCGCCCGAAACCACTCGACTCTCAAAGAAACACTTCAGATTCCACGCTGGCGCGACCGGACCGGACGTTCCTCCACCATGCCAGCAAAGGGCTGCGCTGATTCCTGTCGTTGGGGTCTTCGTTGTCCCTGTGGATGACGCCGAAAATCCCCTAGAGTGGCGTTCCGCGTGTCCCCGGCCCCGGATACCCGAACGCTCCAGTCCCGTCTCGCGCTACCCATTGCGGTGCTGCTGACGACGCACCTTGTAGGGCTCGTCGGGTACCGCTGGCTGTGGCGCGACGTTGGTGGAACGTGGATGGATGCCCTGTTTATGACATTCACCACGGTGTCGACCATCGGCTTCGGCGAGGTCAAGGCCCTTGACACCGCGGGTCGGCTCTTCACGATGGGCATCGCGGTCGCCGGCATCGGGGCACTCTTCTACACCTTCTCCGTCGGCCTCGACCACCTGACCAGCGATGCCGTTCGTTCAGCCCGCAGGAGGCGCCGGATGCAGACGCGCATTGACAGTTTGAACGGCCACTGCGTGCTGGCCGGTTTTGGCCGGGTCGGACGGGAAGCTGCGCATGAGCTTCGGCAAGCCGGGACGCCGGTGGTCGTCCTCGACCCTTCAGCCGAGACGGTGGCCACAGCGGTGAATGCCGGCTTTCTCGGCCTTGCCGGAGACGCGACCGACGACCAACTTCTGCGGGCAGCCGGTGTCGTCCGGGCTCGCGGGCTGGTCGTCACCACGGCAAATGACGCGACCAACCTCTATGTCATCCTCTCGGCGCGGCTGCTGAATCCGGGACTGTTCATCGTCTCCCGCGCGGTCGACGACGCGACGGTGCCCAAACTGCTCCGCGCTGGCGCCAATCGTGCCATCAGCCCCTACGCCATCGGCGGGCGACGACTGGCCCATCTCATTCACAGCCCGCGAGTGGTCGACTTCTTCGAGACGGCACTTCACCGTGGCCAGCAGGCGCTCCGTGTTGCAGACCTTGAATTCCCATCAAGCGCGGCCGGGCGGACGGTGCAGTGGTTGCTCGCATCGGGCGGAAGGGGGGCGACGGTGCTGGCGGTGCTCCGAGCGGACCGCGTTCTGCCATCACCTGCAGCAGACTTCTCGCTGCTGGCCGAGGACCATGTTCTCGTCCTGGGGACGGAACTGCAGGTCGAAGCCATCGAGCGTACGGTGAATCAAGCCCCGACGAAGGCGTGAGGCTGGTGTTGCAGAACGCGCCCTCGCCAGTCGTGGCTTCGCCGGCGGGGGGAGAATCGTCGGCCGTCACCTCAGTCCGCCAGGGCGAGGCTCTTCTCCCGCAGCGCGACGCGCTCTCGGACGAAGTTGATGTGCTGCTTCAAGTGGTAAAGGCTTTGGGTGAACTTGGCCGGGACCCGCAGCCGATTGGCGTTGGCTTCCAGTTCGTCAATGCGCGCCGCCAAGGCCGCGCCGCTCGCGGCCGGGGCGAGAGAGTCGCATTCCGTTTCCAGCAGCTTGAGCTGCCGGTACAGGCCGAGGACCCTTCGCTCCATGGCCCGGAAGTAGAGGTCAGGCACGACTCGGAGGGCCGGAAACAGCAGCCCGAGGACCGGGATGAGCAGGAGGAGGAGCCGCTCAACCAGCACCGCCAGCCAAAACGGGAGGTACCGGTGGAGAAACGGCGCCCCTGATTTGTAGAAATGTCGCGCATCGGAACTGAGTGGAACCCCCATCGGCTCGCCCGCCGGGAACTGGCCGGCGTGATGAAAGAGGGCCGGGCCGCTGTGGATTTCGGAAGCGGCCTCGAGCAACAAGTACTGAAGGGCCGGATGCAAGTCCTTCCGAATCAATAGACTGGTCTTCGGTGCGATGAGCGCGACGTCGGTCGCTGGTAAATTCCTTCCCAGGTCGCCAACGCCCATCGGAACGACGAGCTTCGTCAGGTTGGGGTTGAGCGCGACATAAGCGTCGGCACGAGGAAAGCTCGTCAGCCAGACTCTCGGGTCTCGAAGCAAGCGCCTCACCACGGGCGCGTCCCAAGATGCATTGATGGCCAAGCCGTCGATTCGTCCGCTGAGCAGCGCCTGTTCAGCCTCCTCCGGTAGGTAGGCCTCCAACTGCATGCGGCGCGGGTCCAGCCCGAGCAGGGCCAGCAACTGCAAGACCTGAAAGCGTGTCCCACTGCCCTCGGGTCCAATGGAGAAGCGCTTTCCGTCGATGTTGGCCATCGCCAACGCTGGACTGCCACCTCGCTGGAAGACCCACAGGGGCGAGTACATCAACGTGCCGAGCGAGGCGAGAGCGCTGCTCTCCGCCTCGCTGACGACGCCAGATTCAACGAAGGCAGCGCTCACGTCCGAGTGGGGGTCGCGGAGTTTTGCCAGGTTCTCGACGTCGCCCGCCGTCGCCAGAAGGAGGACCTTGATGCCATCCTTCGCGAGGAGTTGCTGGTAACGCTTTCCGAACTCTGCGTACGCAGCGCCGTCCGGGCCTGTGGCCAGGGTAATGCTCCAGGGAGGGGCCGCAAGACGCGGGGCCAGAATCCAGAGGGCGACCACGGTGACGACCGCCAGAATGCCGAAAGCCGCGTAACGCAGCTGCCAGTGGGGGATGAGGCGCGTCCGAGGCGTCACGGGGCGGAACTTACACAAGTTGCTGGGTGGTGTGCGGGCCCCCGGAAAGAACCCGTCGCTGCTGCGCCCCACTCCTTCGGGCTCATCTCCGCGGAGGGGGGGAAGCGGCGGCGCACTCGGATTTGCCCCTGGCGTGTAGAGCGTCTTGAAATCCACGCGCTCGCAGTCCCACGTGCCGCCGGGGAACCGGGGCAACCTAGCGCAGGCAACTGTTGGGGTCCGCGATGATTTCTCGGCGACATCCTTGGCGCCCTCGCTTTGCTGGGTGCCACGGCCGTTGGGCTGCCCCCTTTTACGATTCCGGCCCGAAGTGGCGTCGATGCAGTTGCCCAAGGCAGTAGACTTCTGAACGTGACGTCCGCTGCTCCTGTGACCAATTCACGCGGCGTCGCCCTGGTGACGGGCGGTTGCTCGGGGATTGGCAAAGCCCTCGCTCATCGGCTCGCCCTTCGGGGCTACCCGCTGCTCCTCGTAAGCGAGCGCTCCGACCGGCTCGAGACCGCTGCCGCGGAGATTCGGACGGCCCACGGCGTGCCGGTCCAGGTCCTCTGCCTCGACCTGGCCCGGCCGGACGCTGCGCAGGCAGCTCCACCGCCGCGTGCAGGCGTTGGGCCTGGAGGTGGAAATCCTCGTCAACAATGCTGGCATCTTCTTTTTTTGCGAGGCTGCCGACGCCGCGACGGACCAGGCGAATGCGCTTTTGCAGCTGCAGGTGGTCACCCCTTCTCTCCTCTGCACCCTCTTCGGTCGGGAGATGCGGGAACGGGGGCGGGGCCACATTCTCATCGTCTCGAGCATCTCGGCCTGGCGCGACTTCCCAGGCATCGCCTACTACGGCAGTAGCAAGCGCTACCTGCGCGGGTTTGCCCGGGCCCTGCGTAGCGAGATGGGCGTTCACGGCGTTGGCGTCACCTGCCTTGCTCCAGGGCCGACGGCCACCGCGCTGTACGGCACTGCGCCGGAGACGCTGCGGCGCGGACGGCAACTGGGGCTGTTCCTCGAACCAGAGCGGGTGGCCGAGGTCGGCCTGCAAGCGCTGTTTGCCGGCCGTGCGGAATGCGTCCCAGGCATCATCAACCGTCTGCTCGCCCAACTTGCGGCGCTGACGCCGCAGTGGGTGGTGGACACCATTCGCCGCCACGCGTCGTGGTTGAGGGTTCCGCAGCGATGAATCTGGCCTTCACGCCCTTCACCCTGGCCGGGCTCCACCTGCGCAACCGTCTGGTGAAGCCAGCCACCTTCGAGGGGATGTGCCCAGGCGGCATGCCGTCGGAGGCGCTGGTCGAGCACCACCGCCGGGTGGCGGAGGGCGGTGCGGCGATGACCACGGTGGCCTACGCATCCATCTCGCCCGATGGACGCAGTTACCCGACCCAACTGCTGCTTCGACCGGAAGCGGTCGGCGGGCTTCGCCGTCTCACCACTGCGGTGCACCGAGAGGGTGCGGCCGCCTCTCTTCAAATCGGCCACTGCGGCTACTTCGCCGACCGGCGCCTCGTCGGCGGGAGGCCCCTGGGCGCGTCACGTCGCTTCAACGCCTACGGACTCTCCTTCGCCCGCGCGATGACCGAGGCACAGCTCGAGCGCGTCATTGGCGACTTTGCGAAAGGGGCGCACATCGCCGCCGAGGCCGGTTTCGACGCGGTGGAACTGCACTTTGGCCACGGGTACCTGGTCTCGCAGTTCCTCTCGCCTTACACGAATCGGCGTCGCGACCGATGGGGAGGCTCCCTCGAAAACAGGAGCCGCCTGGCGGTGGAGGTGTTGCGAGCGGTGCGCCGGGTGGCACCGCGCCTGGTGGTGCTGGCGAAGGTGAATCTCCGTGACGGCTTCCCCGGTGGCCTGGAGTTGGACGAGTCGATGCAGGTAGCGCAGCAGCTGGAAGCCGAGGGCATCGCAGGCCTCGTGCTCTCCGCCGGTTTCGTCTCCCGGACACCGCTCTACATGCTGCGGGGTGAAGTTCCCCTTGGGCCGATGATGGCGGCGCAGGAGCGCTGGTGGGCGAAGGCGGGCTTGTTCCTCTTCGGCAGGCTCTTCGTGAAGGCCTACCCCTTCGAGGAGGGGTTCTTGCTACCGGAGGCCCGGCACATGCGGGCCTCGGTGAAGCTGCCTCTCGTCCTGCTGGGTGGCATCAAGTCGCAAGTCACCATCGACCAGGCCCTGGGGGAGGGCTTCCAACTGCTCGGGATGGGACGGGCCCTTCTCCATGACCCGGACTTGCCACGGAAGCTGGAGGCCGGCGCGGCCTCCCGCTCCGGCTGCACTCCTTGCAATGAATGCATCGCCGAAATGGACCGCGGGGGGGTGCGCTGCACCCGCCGGTGACGCTTTCTCGAGTAAGGCCGCAGAATTTGCGCGGCCTTCCGATGCAAGGCGTGAGAATGCTATTGAGAATCAACGGTGGCTCGCCCTTTGCTGGTGGCTGACTGAAGGCTGGCCCCTTCAGCCCACGACCGGCCGGGCCGCAGACAGCGCGCACCCCATGACCACCCTCCGAGACATGGCCCCGGGCAGCGATGCACGTGTGCAGAGCTTCTCGGCGGAACTGCCACCGGAGGTAGGCCGGCGGCTTCGGGAACTCGGCTTCGGCCAGGGGGACCTCGTGCGGTGTCTTCGGGTCGCCCCGCTTGGCGGACCGCGCGTCTACGCCGTCTCCGGCGCGGCCTTCGCGCTGGAGGCGGAGCTCGCCGAGCGAGTGGTGGTGCGCCTGGTGGACTCCCATGACGACGGCTGAGCGCTCCGACGTCCTCCTCGTCGGCAACCCCAACTCCGGGAAGAGTCTCCTCTTCAGCCGCCTTACGGGGTTGAAGCAGAAGGTGGCCAACTACCCAGGAGTGACGGTGGAGGTCCGCTCAGGCCGGGCCGCCGGGATGACGATGGTCGACTTCCCGGGCATCTATTCCCTCGAGCCGCTGACGCGTGACGAGCGCGTGGCCATCGCTCGGCTGGAGGGCGCGCTGGCCAGCGCAGCAACCCATGGCATTGTCTGCGTGCTGGACGCCACCCGGCTAGAGCGAAGTCTCTACCTCCTCCTCGAGCTTCTGGTTCGCGCTCGGGAGCACTCGGTGCCCGTCCTGGCAGCGGTGAACATCATCGACGAGGTGGTCGTCGCGGGGAGCCCGCGTCGACGTCGAGGGGCTTCAACGCGCGCTCGGCTGCGACGTGCTCGCCATCTCGGCCAAGACGGGGGAGGGGCTCGACGCGTTGCGCGCGGTCCTCGCCGGCTGGCACGACACACAAAAGGCGGAAGCCGCCGGGAGGCCAGAGGCAGGCTCGCTCGGGGAGCGCAAGCGGATGGCCGCTGAACTCGCGCGCCGCTACGGACCCTCGGCCGACGTTCTTCTGCGCAGCCAGGAGCGGCTGGACCGTGTCTTCCTGTCCCCGTGGCTCGGCCTGCCGGTGTTCGTGGCCGTCATGGCGGTCCTCTTCCAGGCGATTTTCACCTGGGCGGCTCCGGTCATGGCGCTGGTGCGGCGGGCCATCGAGATAAGCGGGGTCTGGGTGTCAGCCCGGTTCCCGCAGGGAGTGGTCAGCGACTTCGTTCGGGATGGGCTTTTTGCGGGCGTGGGTTCTTTCCTCGTCTTCGTGCCCCAAATCTTCATCCTCTTCGTCGTCATCGGCGTCCTCGAGGATTCCGGCTACCTCGCACGCGCGGCCATCATTCTTCACCGGCCGCTCGGCTGGTTTGGCCTGTCGGGGCGGAGTTTCTTGCCGCTTCTGTCCGGGCACGCCTGTGCCATCCCCGCGATGATGGCTGCACGCACCATCGAATCTCCGCGGCGGCGGTTGCTCACCGTGCTGGTCATCCCCTTCATGTCCTGCTCGGCGCGCCTGCCCATCTACGCCCTCATCATCGGAGGCTTCGTCCCGGCTCGCACCCTGCTGTGGGGGGCGGTGGGGCTACAGGGCCTGGCCTTCACCGGCGTCTATTCCCTCGGCATCGTCGCCGCCCTGCTCAGCTCTGCCCTGCTGGCGCGCTGGGTCCGGGGCTGGGGCCATCGCCGACGCACCCTTCGTGGTCGAGCTGCCGCCCTACCGGGTTCCCGGCATTCGCCCAATTCTGCTCGCCGCGGCCGGACGCTCGTACGCCTTCGTCCAGCGAGCCGCACCGGTCATCTTCTGGGTCGTCGTCGCGGTGTGGGTGCTGGGCTACTTCCCGAAGGGAGCCGGGCACCTTGACCAGTCGTGGCTGGCCTTCAGTGGACGGTGGTTCGAGCCCGTCTTTCGGCCAATGGGCGCGGACTGGAAGAGCGCGGTGGCCATCCTCACCTCGTTCGTTGCTCGTGAGGTCTTCGTTGGCACTCTCGGGACGCTGAACGGTCTCGAAGACGCGGGCCAGCACTTGTCGGCCCTCTCCTCGCAGCTTCACGCCAGCGGCATGACGGCCGCCGCAGCCCTCGCCCTGCTCGTCTTCTACGCACTTTCGCTGCAGTGCGCATCCACGCTGGCAGTCATGCGCAAGGAAACCGGTAGCACCCGCATTCCTGTTCTCGCCTTCTCGGCGATGACGCTGCTCGCGTACAGCGCGGCCGTGGCCACCTACCAGGTGGCGCGCGGGCTCACCGCCTGATGCGGCACCGGCCCAGCGGCGGTCTCCTCCTGGGCTAGCGGCACTCAGGCCATGCGGACTGCCTCGATGCGACAGACACCGGACCTGAAGGCAGGGAAGCCCGAGATGGGGTCTCGCCGGTTCGGGTCATGCAGGAGGTTGACGTTGGCCGTCTCCCAGCCAGCCGGCGCAACCGCCGCGTCGGGATGGACATCCGCAGTGACGCGGAGCCGCATCTCGACCCGTCCATGGGGGGAGACAATCGCCACCCACTGGCCGTCGGTCAGGCCGGCGGCCCGGGCCCGGTCCGTGTGCAGCAGCACCTCCGGCTCCCGCATCTTCCCGCGGACGCTCGGCACTTCATGGAACTGGGAGTTGATGAAGGCCCGCGTGCGGGGTCCGGTGACCAGCACCAGGGGGAAGTCGGCGTCTGGCTGCTCCGTCGGCGGGCTCCACTTCGGGACGGCCTCGAAGCCGTAGCGGCGAAGGAGGTTGGAGGCGAGTTCCAGCTTGCCGGAGACTGTCCCGAAGGCGGGCGGGGGGGCCTTCTGTTGGGGTGGGTTCGGGCGGGGCTGGTGCTCGGGGTCGACCCGGTAGGGCCGCCGCGGAGCCTGCATCGCCTCCTGAAACGAATTCCAGGGAAAGTAGCGACCCAGCCCCAAGGCGCGTGAAAGCTCGAAGACAACTTTCCAGTCCGGCCACGCCTGGTGTTGCGGCGCCACCATGCTGCCGTTGGCGACTTCCTCGTCACTGGCGTCCACGGTGGGGGCCTCGGCAAAGGTGCAGGCAGGCAGGACGAAGTCCGAGACTTCGGCGGTGGCAGTGAGAAATGGGTCGACGGTGACGAGGAGGGGCAGGCGAGCCGCGGCCCGGCGCAGTCGCTCCGAGCCCGGAGCCGTCACCAAGGTGTTGGCGGCCAGCACCAGGAGCGCTCGCACCGGGTAGGGGTCGTCCTGAAGGACGGCGTCCGCCAGCAAGGCGCCGTGGGCCTCCCGGTTGAAGGTTTCGAAGAGGGGGTACCTCGCATACCCGAGGGGTCTGGCTCGAACCGGCGGCGGCACTGGGTCGGCAGTCGCCGGGCGCACCAGCGCTGGAAGCGGTTCGTCGTAGAAGTTTGCCCCCACCGGGGTGAGCAGCTCATTCACTTCCGGCTGCTCGGCCCGGCGGCACAGGGCCTCGAGGACGGCCACCGCGCGCACCGTTTGCACGCCGTTCTCATGGTGCTCGATGCCCAACCCCTCCCACACCGAGGTGGGGACTTGGCGGGCCAACAACCGCGCGACGCGGACGATTTGGTCCCGGGGAACCGTGGTGAGCTCGGCCGCCGCCTCGGGTGGGTAGTGCGCCGCCAGCGCCTGCAGCTCGTCGAAGCCGACGGTCTGTGTCTCGATGAAGGCCGGGTCGTACAGGCGCTCGGCGAGGATGACGTGCATCATCGCCAGCGCAAGGGCCCCGTCGGTGCCCGGTCGAACCAAGAGGTGCTCCGAAGCGATGGCGGCAAGCTCGGTGCGCACCGGGTCGACCACCACCAGCTTTCCGGATTTCGCCTTCTCGGCGACGAGGTGGGTGACGATGGGGAGGGCGTGGGTGGGATTGGCTCCCCACAGGACAAGCGTTTTCACCCGGTGAAAGTTGGGCGAGTACTTGCTGCCCAGCGTGAGCGCCTTGCCCATCCTTCCCGCCGTCTCGCAGAAGCTCCCGACGGTGGCGAGGTTGGGCGTCCCGAAAGCCTGGCAGAACCGGTGCAGGAGGCCCACCAGGGGATGTCGCACGAGGGGCCAGCCCGTCTGCACCACGAAGGCCTCCGGTCCAAACTCTGCCTTCACCCGTTGCAGGCGCTCGGCGATGCGGGTGAGCGCTTCGTTCCAGCCGACTTCCCGGAACGTGTCCCCCTCGCGTGCAAGCGGCATCCGCACGCGCCGCTCGGAGTGCACCAGCTCCGGCATGGCGTGCCCGTGAAGACAGAGGAAGCCCTTGGTTTTGGACGCGACGTCTCCTTCCACCCGCACCAGCCGGTCCCCTTGGGTGGTGGCCGTCACACCGCAGTGGATGAGGCAGAAGCGGCATACCCCACGGGTACGCCGGCCCTCCCGGTGGTTCCTTCCTCCCCACCCGAGGCCGAGGACCGCAGCGCCCACTGCCGCCACTGGCGCCGCTTTGAGGAGGTCTCGCCGACGAACGCCCAGTCGCTGAAGGAAGCGCACCGGCTCCCGTCCCTCACTCATCCTCCCGCCTCGGCCACTTCCGCTGGCGAGCGAATGCGGATGGCATTGGCCTCGTCCGGGCAGGCTTCCTCGCACAACCCGCAGCCGACACACGCCTCCGGATGAAAGAGGGGCGCCAACCGGGGGCCCACCAGCTCGACGGCCGTCCCGGCGTACGGGCAGACGTAGTAGCAGAGGCGGCACAGCCCACGGCCGCTCCAGGGTAGGCAGGCGTCGCGCTTGAGCTGCGGGACGCCCATGCGCACCGCGCTGGCGATGGCGGCGGGCTGCGCGGCAACCGGGGCCAGCGCGTCCGTCGGGCACACCAGGGTGCACTTCATGCACAGGACGCAGGCGGTCTGACGTGCGGCGATGAAAGGGTGGACGGCGTCCAAGGAAAGCGCCGACGGGAAGCGAATGGCCTTGGGGGGGCAGACCTCCGCGCAGCGAAAGCAGCCGATGCACGCCTCCTCGAACTGCCCCGGGGGCAGGGCTCCTGGCGGGCGGAGGCCGGGGCCTGAGGCGTGCACGCGACGGGGAAGCAGCGTCGCCGCCGCCGTCGCGGCCAGCGCTGCCAGAAGAGCGCGCCGGTCCGTCACGTCTTCTCCACGGCCGGTGCGCGAACGCCCAAAGCCAGGGCACCCGTCGGGCAGGCGGAGACACACTTGCCGCACCGCTCGCAGCCCGCGTCGAGGCGGTCGCTCATCGGCTTTTGCCCCAGATTGCACACCACGTCGCAAACGGTGCAGTCGGTACACCGCGACGCATCGCGATTCACACGAATGGGCGACGCGGTGGAGAGCAAGCTGAAGAGCGCACCACCGGGACAAAGCGAGCGACAGAAGCCGGCCCGCGAGACGAAGCTGTCCACCGCAAACGCCGCCCCGAGGACGAGGGCGCCGGCCCCGAAGCTGCCGAAGAAAATGGCGCGGAACACCTCCCGCCCGATGATGGACGGCGGGTAGACGAGGGGCGCGACCTGGGTGCCCAGCGCTGCCGTAGCGCCAAGGACGGCGACCAGCACCACCAGGCTTGTCCGTCGCGGCAACCGGACGTCCAGCGGTTTGAATCCGAAGCGGCCGAGAACCCAGCGCAGGGCGTTGCTGGCCGCCAGCAGTGGAACGTAGGGGCACACCCACCCGCAGAAGAAGCGACCAAGCACGGCCACCAGGACGAGCGCAGGGAGCGCGACCAACAACAGTGAGCCCCGGAGCCCATGGGTGATGGCCACGCCGAGCGTCAGAAGAGGGTCGAGGAGCTCTAGCCCGAAGAGTGACACCGCGGCGGGCGCCCCAACCGCTGGAGGCGGGACTGGCGGAAGGCCCAGCGCGGCGGCGAGCCAGGACCAGGCACCGCCGGCGGAGAGGCCGCCGCTGGCAGCCCCGGCCACGCGCAGCTGCCACAGGGGCAGCCCGACGACGACCAGCAGACTCAGCGCCAGCGACGCGCGACGCAGCCGCTGAAATCGCCGCGCGCGACGAAGCACGATGTCGACGGGCTGCAGGCGAGCACGGGCCGACCCGGCAGCAGCAGACGGGGTGCCACAGCGTGGTGGTGTGGACTGCACTTCGGGCATGCGCGCAGCTCGAGTCGCGAGGGGCCCCCATCGTCCTCGGGCCCGCGGAAGAAAGCTGCCTCGCAGTCTATCGCCACCGCCGCGCGTCGCTGCACCACCGGCCGGACCGCGAAGAGCGTGCGCACGCACCAGTTTCGCGCTGCAAACCTTGCGAGGCCGGACAGGCCGCGACAGGACGTTCCTGGTGGGCAACGCGCATACAAGCTCCTACCGGGGAGCGCCGGGTCTTGGGGGACTGCAGCGCTGACGTCCCGCACCTTCTCGCAACAGCACGCCCACCCCTCGCGCCGCGCCCTGGCCAGGACAGACGGTTGTGGGGAGGGTGCGGCGCACGCAGTGGCGCGCGCCGGCGCTGAACGAATCTCCGGGAGGCGCGCGGCGGCGGGAGCGCGTGTCCGGTGTGGGGTACGGAGCACGCGCCATTCTCGGGATGGCCCAAGGGGAGTACCATTCCAGATGAAAGGGCACGTCAATGAAGCTCCAGGGCGTCGGGTCGTCGCGAAGCGCCGGTGAGGCGGCGCCAGCCGACGCCGCACGGCTCTTGAATGCCTTCCTGTGGATTATCCTCGTCGGCTTCGTCGTCTACCTGGCGGTCGAAACGTGGGTAGACCCACCCGCATTTCGGCGCTACCTGCTTCAGGCCGGTGTGGCGCTCGGCATCATCGGGGCGCTGATGTTTGCCGTGCGCCGGGGGGCCGTGCGGTCGGCCGGTATCACCTGTGTCGTGTTTGCGTGGGCCTTCTACACGGCCAATGCGTACACGGGCGGGGGCATTCGGGGGTCGGCCTCCATCGGCTATCTCGTCAACGTCCTCGCCGCGGGCCTTCTGGTCGGTCGGGTGGCCGCTGGTCTGACCGCGGCGGCGTCCATCCTGGCAGGGCTGTGGCTGGTCCTGATGGAAGCCCATGGGACGCTTCCACCCTCGGCGGTGGCCAACTCACCCTTGGACTTCTGGGCCAACTTCTCGCTCTTCTGTGCGGCCACCGTCGCGCTGCAGGTGCTGGCCGGGCGCATCCTCCGGGCTTCCGAGGAACGCTACCGCCTGCTGGTGGAGCGGGCGCGGGATGCCATCTTCACCCTCACGCCGGAGGGCGCGTTCGCTTCGGTAAATCCTGCGTTCGAGCGCATCACCGGATGGCGGACCGAGGATTCGATTGGCAAGCCATTTGCCGATGTCCTGGCCACGCCCGAGGACCGGCGGACGTGGGCGGCATTTCTGGCTGCACCCGAAGCGCAGCAGAGACATTCCTTCGAACTGAGCGTCTGTAAACCGGACCGTGCGACGGTGGCCCTCGACGTCAACTTCGCCGTATCGCGAGACTCGTCGGCCGCAACGCTGGGCATCGCTCGCGACGTCACTGGGCGCAAGGAGGAGGAGCAGAAGCGCGCGCGCCTCGAAGGGCAGCTCCGGCAGTCCCAGAAGATGGAAGCCATCGGAACGTTGGCCGGGGGCATTGCGCATGACTTCAACAACGTCCTCACGGCAATCATCGGCCATGCGCAGCTGTTGCAGGACGATGTCGCGAAGGGCAGCAAGGCGCACGAGAGCTCGACCGAGATTCTGCGGGCAGGCGAGCGCGCCCGGGACGTGGTCCGCCAGCTGCTGACCTTCGCGCGAAGCAACGGTCACGAGCGCCAGGTGGCCCGACTGCAGTCGGTCGTCCGCGAGGCCTTTCAACTCATGCGCGCTTCGGTTCCCACCTCCATCGAGATGGACCTGAAAGTGGATGCGGCGGCGTCGGCGGTGCTGGCCGACCCCACGCAGATGCACCAAGTCATTGTAAACCTGATGGCAAATGCGGCCGGTGCGATGCGGGAACGGGGCGGTCGCCTCAATGTGCTACTCGAGTCCCTCGTGGTCGGCGAGACACCTTCGGGTGCCACTGCGCTGCTTCCGCCGGGACGCTACGTCCGGCTGTCAGTTTCGGACACCGGTCACGGCATGGAGGCGCCTGTCCTGGAGCGCATCTTCGAACCCTTCTTCACGACGAAGCCCGAGGGCGAGGGCACGGGGCTCGGCCTGGCGGTCGTCCACAGCATCATCCAGGACCACGAGGGCGTCATCACCGTGAAGAGTCAGCCCGGAGCTGGCACCACCGTCGACATCTTCCTCCGGGCCCTGGAGGGGGAGCACGCCCCGGCCTCCCCCCGCCTGGACGACGCGGTGTCCCGCGGACGCGGGGAACGCCTCCTCATCATCGACGACGAACCCGCCATTGGGCGCGTGCTGGCGCAACATTTGGAGCGGCTGGGGTACCAGGTGACGACGTCGACGGACCCCGAGGAAGCGCTCGAGGTCCTTACCGAGGACCCGACGGACTTCGACCTGGCCATCACCGACTTGCAGATGCCCCGCATGGATGGCGTTCAACTGGCGGCCCGCCTGGCGGCGGTGCGTCCCAGCCTGCCGGTCGTCCTCATCACCGGCAACCGGATGAGCGTCCCGGCCAGCGTCATGCGCGCCGCGGGTGTCCGGGCGGTGGTGGACAAGCCCTTTCAGATTCGGGAGCTCAGCCGAGCGGTCCGAGCAGCGCTGGACGGCAACCCTGCGGAGACGAGCCCACCCGAAGTGCTTGCGGCGAGCCGCACGGTGCCAAAGCACTAGGAGCGCCTGCGGCCGCGGGCGCCTCCCCAGGTGCGACGAGCACGCCCTGCGGCTCTGCGTGCGCCAGCCACGCTTGGCCCGGCCCGAGCGCGCCCGCGCGCTACCAGCGGGAGGACTGGTCGTCGGGAATGCCCATCGTCCACGGCACCCGCGCGGCGGGGATTTCCAAGCGCTGCCAGCGTGGGTCATCCAGGTGAAGGCTCCGGATGCGGCGGAGCCAGTGAAAGGTACGGGCCAAGAGATGACTCTCGACGTCGATGTCGAAGCGCCTGGCCAGCTCGCGCGCGACTTCGAGCGCACGTGCTTCGAGCGACGCCACGTAGCGGATGAGCGTGTCCTCGTTGACGAAAGGCCGCCGCCACCGCGGAAGCATCTCATCGGTGGGGTTCACCGTGCCCGCCCAGGCCACCAGGGACGCGGTGCGGACACCGAGAAGGCCGGCGCCGCCGACCAGGGCCCGAACCTCCGCCTGTGTCACTTTGAAGACCACCACCTCGCAGCGAACCGCGACGGCCCATTTCTCGGCGCTCTGCTGAAGGCTCGCCTCTGGGTTCCAAGAAGGTGGAATTGGCTCTGTCATCTTCATTCGGGTGAGCGTCTTGGCCTCCGTCGTGGTGGAGGCCCCTCCACACTGTGGTGGAGCGCCTCCCTCTTTCTTGTCGCGACGTCCGCGCAGCCGTCATTTTTTTGTCCTACGGGAACCCTTTTGTGACGGAACCGCCTTGCCGGGACCAAGAGAAAGTGGGGCGGCAACGGCCCTGCTGGAAGCATGTCCGAAGCCCGGGCTAGGCCCCGGCAGCAGGTGGACCTGCTTCCTGGGGGTCGCTTGGGCCCCGGGCGGCGCAGGCGGACCCAGCCTCCCCCGGCGCAACCCCCCGTCCTGCCTGGGGTAGCCCGTGGCCCAGGGTTTGCGCTGCTCCAGCGTAAATGGAGCCCAACCCCCGGACTGTGCTCGTCGTCGATGACGAGGAAAACCTCCTCAGCGCACTCCAGCGCACCCTGCGGCGCGAGAACTACACGGTGCTGACGGCCGGCGAACCGGCAGAGGCCTTCGCGGTGCTGAAGCAGCGCCAGGTGGACGTGGTGGTGTCCGACCACCTCATGCCGAACATGAGCGGCCTGGACTTCCTGAAGGAGGTCCGTGCGCTACATCCGGACGTCGTGCGCATCATGCTCACCGGCCATGCCGAAGTGTCGACGGCGGTGGAGGCCATCAACGAGGGCGAGATTTTTCGCTTCCTCACCAAGCCCTGGCAGGACGCCGAATTGAAGGTGGCCCTCCACCTCGCATTCGACAAGCTGGCCACCGAGCGCACCAACCGCGGGCTGCTGGCAGCGGCGCACCATCAGCGGGTGCTGATTAGCCAGCTCGAGCGTCAGCACCCCGGGCTGCGCCATCTCTTGCGCGACCAGGATGGGGCGTTGGTGATGGACAAAGAAGAAGAGGCCACCCTGGCCATCGGCTAGGCGCCTCGGACTTTCGGAGCCACCTCGCGCCATGGCTGCCGCCCTCCCCGCCCTGGTGGTGTCCACGGTGTCGCCGGACCCTGACCTGCTCTCGGCGCTCAGTGGCGCGGGCCTGGAGGTCCGCCACGTCACCCCCAGTGAGGCCCTGCGACAGGTGGGAGGCGGCGCGGCAGACAGCGTCGTCTGCGAGCCCGTGCCGAACTGGCGCCTCCTCGTATCCCGGCTGAGCGCTGCCGGCGCCGCCACGGTGCTGTACCTGGGGGACTCGCCGGAACCGGCCGCGCTCCCGGCCGGCGTGCACGCGGTACACGCGCTGTCGGACCTGGTTTCCACCTTGGCCCGCGCCCAGGCCGAGCGCCGCACCGCCCGCGGCACCGCCCTCGGGCCCACCTTGGAGGAGCGGGTGGAGGAAGCCGAGCGCTTCGCCGACGCCGTCCAGGGGTTGCACACGCTGACGGAACTGACCGGCATTCTCCGCGACGCCGTCGTCCGCGCGCGCACGCTGGCGCAGGCAGACCGGGCGACCGTGTGGCTCACCGACGCCGGCGGCACCCTCGGCCTGGCGGCCGTCGACCCGCCCCAGCCCCCCCTGCGCGACGCGGCAGCCATTGGCCTGGCTGAGCTGGCCGCCCGGGACTTGGTGCCCCTCGTCCACGCCGACGGGGAAGCTGCCCCGGACGTCGCCCTGGCCGTGGAACAACGCACCGGCGAGCGTCCAGGCGCCCTGCTTGCCCTGCCCCTCGTCCGGGGCGCCTCGTGCTTCGGCGCCCTGGAGTTGGTGCGGCGTCCCGGCCTCCCCGGCTTCGCCGACGCCACGCTGCACCGGATGGAGGCCTGGGCGGCGCAAGTGGCGGTGGCGGTGGCCAACGCGCAGCTGACCGGGCGACTGCGCGAGGCACGGGCCGAAGTCCTCACCGCCAACGCCGCACTCGAGCGCAAGGTAGAGGAGCGGACCGAGCTCGTGGTGCGCGCCAAGCGCGAATGGGAGCGCACCTTCGACGCCATCACCGAGCCCATCGTCCTCCAAGAAGGCTTCGTCGTCCGACGTGCCAACCTGGCGTACGCCCGCGCTGTCGGGCGGGACGTACGAGAGGTGGTGGGGCAACGCTGCCATGCGCTGCTGGCCGGAAGTGACAGCCCCTGTCAGGGCTGTCCCATGGGCCGCGGCAAACCCAACGAGGCGGGCGGCGAGGTCAGCCTGCCCGACAGCCGACGGTTTCACGCCACAGCGTTCCAGCTGTCCGACGACGCCGCCGTGCAACGGACGGTGGTTCACTACCAGGACGTCACCGCGAGACGGGCGCTGGAGGACAAGCTACGGGCCACCGAGCGCCTGGCGTCGCTGGGGCAGCTGGCGAGCGGCGCCTCGCAGGAAATCAACAACCCGCTTGGCTACGTCATCGCCAACCTGCAGTCCTTGCAGTCGACGCTGCGCGAGGTGGAGGCAACCGCCGCAGCCGTCGAACGGGCGGCCCGGCTGTGCGGCCAGAATTCACCGGCCGAGGCGGTGCGCGCGCTCTCCGAGGTGCAGGCGCGCGAGCTGGCCACCGAGGGGCTGGAGGCGGTGGGCGAGGCGCTGCAGGGAGCGCAGCGGATTTCCGGCATCGTCAAGGGCCTGCGCGAGCTGGCCAGACAGGACCTCGGCAAGATGGAGGCGCTGGACACGAACGCCTGCGTCTCGCGGGCCATCCGGGGGGAGCTGCAGCACATGCCCCCTGGCGCCGTCGTCACCTCGCTCGCCGCACGCCAGCGGGTCTCAGGCGCGCCCTTGCAACTCGACCAGGCCGTGGCAGCCGTGTTGCGCAACGCCCGGCAGGCGTGCCCGGCGGGCCCGGTCCAGGTGCGCACGTTGGACGACGCTGCGGAGCTGGTGGTGGAGGTCCAGGACCGGGGCGCTGGCATCGCCCCAGCCATCCTCCCCCGCATTTTCGAGCCCTTCTTCACCACCCGTGGCGCCGAGGCGGCCGTGGGCCTCGGGTTGACGCTGGCCTACGGCATCATCCAGCGGCACGGCGGACGCATCGACGTCGCGAGCACCGTGGGCCAGGGCACCACCGTCACCTTGCGGCTGCCGGCGGCCACCCAAGCGGCCAGCGGCACGGCCACCGCCCGCCCCAGCGCCTGAAAGCTTCTCCACGGCCGCGGGGCCACGCCGTCAGAAGGCCCGGCGCCCGGCCAGCTCCCGCTCCAGCCGCTGGCGGAATTCGTGGAAGTCGAGTTCCACCGCGTGCCGCGGTGTCTTGGGAAAGGCGTAGTCCGGGCGCTCCAACTGCCGCTGAATGGCGCGGTCGGCCGGCATGGGGAGGCGCTCGTGCTCGGACAGGGCCTTCGAGGAGATGATGGCGGTGGCCTCGAAGACGCTGGAGGAGCTAGCGCCCGGCTTGAAAATCCCGTTCCCACCGACCTCGGCGTTCCTCTCGTACACCACGACGTCCAGCCCCGCGCCGAGCAGCGCCTTGGCGGCACCAAGCACACCCGCAGCCGGGCCGTCGCCGCCGGACGGGCCGACTGCGGGTGGCTGGCAGACTCGGGGCATTCGGGCGCTTCCTCCCAGGAGGAGACGGCTACAGCAGAAGGCGCACCGGGTGCTCGAGAAGTGCCTTCACCTCCTGCAGGTACAGGGCGCCCAGTGCACCGTCCACCACCCGGTGGTCTCCGGAGAAGGTGACAGTCATCGTCTTGCGCACCACCGGATGCCCGTCCCGCGCCACCACCCGGTCGGCCACCGCGCCGACGGCGAGGATGGAGGCTTGGGGCGGGTTGATGACAGCGATGAAGGCGTCGACGCCGTACATCCCGAGGTTGGACACGGTGACAGAACCGCCCGTGTACTCTTCCGGCTTGAGGGCCTTGCGGCGGGCGCGCTCGGCGAGCTCCCGGGCCTCTGCGCCGATGGCGCCCAGTGACTTGAAGTCGGCGTCGCGGATGACCGGGGTGATGAGGCCATCCTCGATGGCCACGGCGATGCCGACGTCCGCCGTATGGAACTGCAGGACGCGGTCTCCCTGCAGCGAGACATTCACCTTGGGCACCTTGTGTAGCGCCACCGCCGCGGCCTTGACGATGAAGTCATTGACGGAGACCTTCACCTCCGCGGCCTTCGCCTCCTCGCGCAGCGCGAGCACCGCCTCCATGTCGACTTCCACCGAGAGGTAGAAGTGCGGCACGCCCGGCTTCACCTCGGCCATGCGCTGGGCGATGACTTTGCGCATGCTGCTGAGTGCCAGCACTTCTGGCTCGGCGCGCACGGCCGGTGAAGAACGCCGGGCGGGGGACGGCTCGCTGATGGCGGCCTGGACGTCCCGCTTGACGATGCGGCCCTGGGGCCCAGACCCCTGCACCGCCCCCAGGTCCACCCCGGCCTGCTGTGCCATGCGCTTGGCGAGCGGGGATGCGCGCAGACGGCCCCCGGCGGGCGCAGCCTCTTCCCGGTGCAGCTGCACCACCTGGGCCGCTGCCGGCAGGACGCACTGCCGAGGCCGGGGCCGCGGGTGCCGCCCTGGGCAGGGCGGGCGCGGCCGGAGCGGTGGGCTTGGCCACTGGCAGCGGGGTGGGGGCCGCGGCCTGCTTCGGCGCCGCGGCCGCAATGTCCACCTTCTCGCCCCTCTGCCCGAGGTAGGCGATGGGGGCACCCACCTGCGCCACCTCGCCTTCGGCGACGAGGATTTTCAGCAGCACGCCGTCGTCGTAGACCTCCACCTCGAGGTTGGACTTGTCCGTTTCCACCTCGGCGATGGCCTCGCCGCTGGACACCGCGTCCCCCTCCTTCTTCAGCCACTTGAGGAGTTTCCCCTCCTTCATGGTGGGGGAAAGCGCAGGCAGCTGGATTTCGGTGGCCATGGCGTCTCTTTCAGCCTTCCTCTCGGTACAGGACTTGTTTCACCCCGGCCACAATCCGGGCTGGATTCACCTCGGCCGCATGTTCCAGCACCGCCGCGTAGCTGCGGTTGACGTCCAGGCCCGTCACGCGCTGCACGGGGGCATCCAGGTCATCGAAGGCCTGCGACTGGATGAGGTCCACCAGCTGCGCACCCACCCCGCAGAAGCTCCAGCCTTCCTCGACGACGACGGCCCGGTTGGTCTTTCGCACCGAGGTGAGGATGGCCGCCTCGTCGAGCGGCTTGAGGGTGCGCAAGTCCAGCAAGTCGACGTGGATGCCTTCGGCCTCCAGCTGCCGCGCCGCTTCCTCGGCGTGGTAGTACATCCGAGACCAGGTAATCAGCGTGCAATCGGACCCCTCGCGCTTGAGGGAGGCCTGGCCCAGCGGCAACAAGAGCTCGCCCGGCGGGACCTCACCCTTGACGCCGTAGAGCAGCTCCGCCTCCAGGAAGACGACGGGGTTGTCGTCGCGGATGGACGCTTTGAGCAGGCCCTTGGCGTCGGCAGGCGTCGATGGAGCCACCACCTTCAGCCCGGGGAAATGAGCGTAGTTGGCCTCCAGCGACTGGCTGTGCTGGGCCGCCAGACGGCCGCCTGCGCCGTTGGGGCCGCGAAAGACAATCGGACAGCGCAGCTGGCCTCCGGACATTTGCCGCACCTTGGCAGCGTTGTGGACAATCTGGTCCATCGCCAGCACGGCGAAGTTCCACGTCATCATCTCGATGACTGGCCGCAGGCCCACCAGGGCCGCGCCGACGCCGAGGCCGGCGAAGCCGAGCTCGCTGATGGGCGTGTCCACCACACGCGCACTTCCGAACTTGGCGAGCAGACCCTGCGACACCTTGTAAGCGCCGTCGTAGCGGGCCACTTCCTCCCCCATCAGGAAGACGTTCGCGTCTCGCTCCATCTCCTCGGTCAGCGCCTGGTTGAGGGCCTCTCGCCATGCGATTTCTGCCATTCGCCGTCCTTTCCCTTCTCGCGTGTGGCGAGACTACGCAGGCTTCTTGAGGTGCGGCTCACCGTCCTGCACCGGGGTGCGCGGCTCGAGGTCCCAGCTGACGCGCAGCTCCTGGCCTGACGGGTACGTCGGCCAGTCCACCTTCGCCCCGCGCACCCGCTCGCGTGGGGGCACATCCCGCTCCCCCGGCTCCACCAAGTGGTCGGTCCACAGCTCCTCCAGCGGGGGCTCAGGCGAGGCGTCGGCGAACTTCACCGCGTTGTCCACGGTGGCCTTCACCTCGGCCTCGAGGGCGTCGAACTCTGCCTCGGTGGCCAGCTGTGCGGACACGGCCCAGGCCCGCACCCGCGGAATGGGGTCGCTCTTGCGCTCGGCCTCCACCTCCTCCTTGCTGCGGTAGGTGGCGGCGTCGGACATGGAGTGCCCGCGGTAGCGGTAGGTGTCTGCCTCGAGGAGGACCGGGCCCTTACCGGAACGGCACCAGCCGGCACAGTCCTTCACCGTCTCATACACCTTGAGGACGTCGTGTCCGTCGACCGACTCCGCGCGCATGTCATAGGCCACCGCGCGCCGCGCCACCTTGGCCACCGCCGAGACGCGCGTCATCGCCGTCCCCATCCCGTAGCGGTTGTTCTCGCAGAGGAAAATCACCGGGAGGCTCCACTTGGCGGCCATGTTCAACGTCTCGTGGAAGCTCCCCTGGTTGGCCGCCGCATCGCCGAAGTAGCAGACGGTGATGCGGTCATCGTTGCGGTAGCGCGCTGCGAAGGCGGTGCCCGCGGCAAGCGGAATCTGCCCACCGACAATCCCGTAGCCGCCGAGGACGTTGTGCTCGATGTCGTAGATGTGCATCGAGCCGCCCTTGCCCTTGCTGTAGCCGGTGCCCCGACCGAAAAGCTCGGCCATCACCATGCCGACGTCCGCCCCGCGCGCCAGTGCATAGCCGTGGTCCCGGTAGGCGGTGATGAGGTAGTCGCGGGGCTGGAGCGCCTCGTTGACGCCGACGGCCACCGCCTCCTGGCCAATGTAGAGGTGGCAGAAGCCGTTGATTTTGCCCTGGCCGTAGGCCTGGGCCGCACGCTCCTCGAAGCGTCGGATGAGGTACATGCTCCGGAAGAAGCGGAGCACCAGGTCCTTCGGGTACGCGGGGGCCACTCGTGTCCTCCACCAACGCCAGATGCCGCGAGCAGCTTTACCGGCGGGGTGGCTGGTTTTCCAGGCGATTCATAGGCTTATGGCGCAGCGCGGCGTGCGCCCTCGGTGCAACCAGGCCTCAGCCCGGAGTGGCCGACTCGTCCAGCTGGACGGGCAAGTCCGGCTGTGGCCCTTCTAACGGCGGCGCCACCGGGGCCGGCGGTTGGGGGACCTCTTCTTTCACCGCGTCGGGAGGCGCGCCCGGGTAGAAGAAGAGAATTCCCAGCTCGCGGTCCCCGTCGGTGGGGTTGCCCTCCATGTCCAGGGCCGGTCGGAAGCGCTGGCGCAGCGCGCACTCGCGGGCCGACTCGTTGAAAACGGGCGGACCGGGCCGGAGGATGGTGACGTGGGTGGGCTTGCCCTCCGCCGAAACGTTCACCCGGATGCGCACCACCACGTTGTGGGCCGGCCCTCCGACCGGAAAGCCGCAATCCCACCCGGACTGCTCCTCCTGCGGCCCCCGGGCCAGCGAATGCCGGCGGACGGCCCCTCCCTCGACGCCATTCGACCAGCCGGGTGCAAGCGCATAGCCGGTACCCACGCCGCCAACCCACTTGCCGGTGGCGCCGGGGGTTTGTGGCTCGGGGGAGGCGGCGAAGGTGAGCTCCAGGTCCGGCTCCACCTCGCGCCTCACCGCCTTCGGCAGCGAGATGCCGCGCCCGCCCTTCCGCGGTGCCCCGGTGTCGGCCACGGGCGGCGGTGGCGGGCGCGGCGTGGAGCGGCGGAGGACGACGGACACCGGCTGGTTCCGCGAGACGGCCACGGCGCGGCTAAGCCACAGCGTCAGCCCGATGAGGGTGACGTGGAGGACGATGGAGAAGACGCTCGACCAGCCGTAGGCCGGGCCGCCGGGCCGTTGGCCAAAGGTGTGCAGGACGATGGGGGTGGAGCCGGCCGGGCCCTCGGCTGCGTGGGCTTCCGCACCAGCAGCCGGCGGGGGCGGCGCGTTCGTCTCTCCACTCTCCTCGTACATGTCCGCCATTCCCGCGCTGTCCCTTGTCCACCGACCCGGACGCGGGCCATCCGAAGCACGATTAACTATCACACACCCATCCTGGCCCCGGAGGGGACGGCGTGTCCGGCGCCTGGATGAAACGGCGGACGCCCTGCCAGAGGGCGGCCCTACTACTCCGGGCCTGCGTCCAGCGCGAAGTGGGGGACGGGGATGACGCCCTCGGCCAGCGCGCTGACGCGTCCGGAGTGTCCGGTGGTGAGGAGCACCACTGTGGCCTCCGGGAAGGCGGCGCGGTAGTCGTTGGCGTGGCCGGGCTCGTTGTCGAACGCTGCCACCACCGTGCCCCACCGGGCCAGCCGGGGGTGCATGCCCCGCTTGAAGTCCTCATCGGTGCATTCCTCGTCCTGGCGCATCCACAGCTGCACACCGGGCCCCGGAAGCGGAAAGCCGTGGCGCCCGAGGACGTCCAGTGTGCCCGGCCGCATGTCCTCGGGCCTGGCCGTCACATAGGCCAGCTGCGCGCCGGCGGCCCGCGTGCGTCGCACGTAGTCCGGCGCGCCGCGCACCGGCACGTCCACCTGGCACGCCTCGCTGGTGAAGAAGTGCGCCCGCCAGTAGGGCCGGAAGTCCGCTAGGAAGCCTTCCACGGCTTCGGGGGAAAGCCCCTGCCGCCCCAGGGCCTCGCGCATGTCAAAGCCGGTGTGCAGGTGCCGGGCGTCGAAGTCCGCTAGCGCCGGGGAGGTGCCGTACTCGCGGACGAAGCGGTGGACAAGCGCCGCCTGCCGCGGTCGGTTGTCGAGCAGCGTCGAGTCCAAGTCAAAGGCCACCACCGCGTCGGTCCGGAGTCGCCCCGCCTCGTCCAGGACGTGGCCCAGCACTTGTCGCCAACTGGGATGGACGTCGAAGTGCGCTGCCACGGGCAGAGGAAGCTAACACCGGCAGCCCTGGGCCGGCGCCCAGGGAGCGTCGCCTGGGGGGGCTGCAGCAGGCCGGCCACGGCCCCGCAGCGCCTTCCCGCGGGGGCTACTCCACCGTCGGGTGCGCTTCCAGAAAGCGCAGGACGCACAACTCCGTCTTAGCGTCGGCGACCTCGCCCCGCCGGCAGGCGGCCAGCAGCGCAGCCACCGGCCACCAGCGCACGGTGGCCCCCTCCTCGAGGGGCGAGCCGTCCCCCGCCGGGCGCCCGGGCTGTTGCCCGGTCACGTCGACAGCGGTGGGGTGAATCTTCTCGGAGATGATGCCGGGCAGCATGAAGAAGGCGGGGCCGAGGAGTTCCACCGCCCCGGGCGGTACGCTGTAGCCGGCCTCCTCCAACACTTCGGTTGCAGCCCGCGCTTGCACTCCGGCCTGCCCGGTGTCTTCGGGCTCCAGCACCCCAGCCACCAGTTCCTCCAGGGTGAGGTACGTCTCGCTATCCGGGACGGGCAGCGGCAGCTCGCGCCGGAAGTAGGCCGCCGGCCGCAGCGTGCGCCGGGTGAGGACCTCCACGCCCTGGGCGCCCTTGCGCCACAGCAGCACGGCCACCGCGTCCGGCACCGGCCGGTCCACCACGTCGACGGTGTAGGTGCGGGACACCGAGCCGTCGGCCCGGCGGTTCCGGCACCGCAGACGCCGCAGGTGCAGGAAGCCCTCGTCCAGCCGCGCCTGCGCGCTCAGGTCCTCCACCACCTCGATGTCCACCACCTCTTCGCTGGGGGGCAGCAGGGAGAACCTCCCTTCATGTCCGGCGCGCCCGCGCCCTACGGGGCCGACGTCATGCGCACCACCTCGGCAAAGCTCGTCTGGCCCTGGGCCAACTTTCGCACCGCGGCCTCGCGCAGCGTCCGCATCCCGGCGGCGCGGGCCAACTCCACCAGGCTCGCCTCCGAGGCCTCGTGGGCGATGGCGTCGCGGATGGCGCCAGTCACCGGCAGAATCTCGAAGACGCCGGTGCGGCCGTAGTACCCGGTGGCGCGGCAGTGCACGCAGCCCGCGCCCAGTCGCAGCTGTAGCCCTCCAGGAAGCAAGGGCAGCGGCGCCCCGAGGGCCACCAGCTGGTCCGGCGCCAGCTCGGCCTCCTGTGCACAGCGGCTGCAGATGCGGCGCAACAGCCGCTGGGCCATGACGCCAATCAAGCAGCTGCCGAGCAGGAAGGGCGGCACGCCGAGGTCCTTCATCCGCGTCACCGCCCCCACCGAGTCGTTGGTGTGCAGGGTGGACAGCACCAGGTGTCCGGTGAGGGCGGACTGGATGGCATTTTCCGCCGTCTCAGCGTCGCGAATTTCGCCCACCATGATGACGTCCGGGTCCTGGCGGAGGATGTGCCTCAAGGCATTGGCAAAGTCGAGGTCGAGCTTGGGCTGGACCTGGACTTGGTTGAAGCCGTCCCACACCATCTCGATGGGGTCTTCGATGGTGGTGACGTTGACTTCGGGCCCGGCGACCGCCTTGAGCGCGGTGTAGAGGGTGGTGGTCTTCCCGCTGCCGGTGGGGCCGGTGACGAGAATGAGGCCGTGGGGCTGGTCAATCCACGACTCGAAGACGCCCTTCTCGTCCTCCTCGAAGCCGAGCTGGGCGATGTCCTGCACCAGCGTCTCTGGGTCGAAAATCCGGATGACCACCTTCTCGCCGAAGGCGGTGGGCAGCGTGGAGACGCGCAGCTCGACCTCGCGACCATCGCGCTCCGTCTTGATGCGCCCGTCCTGCGGCCGGCGCTTCTCGGAGATGTCCATCCGCGAAATCATCTTGGTCCGCGAAACGATGGGCGCATGAACCGCCGCCGGCAGCGTGTAGACGGTGTGCAGCACCCCGTCGATGCGGATGCGCACCATGGAACTGTCGCGCTTCGGCTCGATGTGGATGTCCGAGGCACGGTTGTCGAAGGCGTAACGCAACAGGTAGTCCACCGCCTGGACGATGGGCTTGTCCGAGGCGTCCAGTTCGCGCCCGGTGGAGAGCGACACCAGCTGCTCGAAGTTGTGCAGCTGGGGTGTGCCGGTGGTGGAGAAGTCGCTCGCCGCCTGCGCCAGCGTGCGCTTGAAGCCGTAGATGTCCGCGATGCAGCGGAGGATGTCCGCCTTGGCCGACAGCACCGGCACCACCGGCACCCCGGCCAGCCGGGTCAGACTCTCCACCGTCTCCCGGTCGAAGGGATTGGCGGTGGCCACCACCAGCGTCCCTTCCGGCGTCCGGTCCAGCGGGAGAATGACGTGCTTCTGCGCGTAGGGCCGGGAGACGGTGCGCGTGGCCAGGGCCATGTCCAGCTTCAGGGGGTCGATTTTTCGGTAGGGGACGCCGAGCGCCTCGGCCACCGCTTCGCTGATGCGGTCCTGGTCGAGCACCCGGCCGTTGCCGAGGGGGACCTGAAACACCGCCACCAACTCGATGGGAGACACCGAGTAGCGCGCCTCGTCCTTCTGCGCCCCCACCTGCTTCAACACGCGCACCTTCGCCGCCGCCTCCTTGGCGGCGACGTCCTGCGCCTGCGAAGGCGTCAGCAGCTGGCGTGCGACCAGAATCTGCAGCACCAGGGCGAGGTTGAAGTCCGAACCGGACCGTTGCAGCTGAAGCGCGGGAAGTGACACGGGCAGCCCGGCAGTCTACCCGCGAATGGCGTGCACCGCCGCTTCCACGAGGCCAGCCGCGCTCGGCCGCTCGGCGATGTGGGCCTTGGGGAAGCCCAGCGCCACCAGCGCGGCGGCAGTGGTAGGGCCGATGGCGACCAGGTGCGCCTTGTCCAGCACCGGACGGCCGCCCGCCTCCAGGAAGGCCTCCGCCGTCCGGGGGGAGGCAAACAGCACCGCCGCCGGGGGGTGCACGCGCAGGTCTCCCCACACCGACTCCGCCACCTGAAGGCGCGCGCTGCGGTAGGCCACCACCCGCGTCACGCCGGGGGCGCGGGGGGCTGCCTCCTCCCCTGGCCGCCGTGCCCGTGCCGCCAGCCTGGCCGAGGCCGCCTCGGCCAGGGCCGCCTCCAACTCCGGCCGTCCCTCCTCGGCCGCCGGCAGCAGCACCTCATCGCCGGGCAAAAGCCGACTGGCCAATTCCCGTCCCAGCGCGGCGCCCGTCGTCCCCTCCGGGGTGAAGTGCACCTGCAACCCGGCCGCCTGCGCGGCGCGCGCCGTGCCCGCACCCACCACGGCCACCTTGAGGCGCTGCAGGGCCGCAGACGTCCCGGCTACGCGCGCCGCCTCACTGAGCGCCTCCACGCCGGCCGGGGAGGCAAAGGCCACCCAGCTGAAGCGTCCCAGCGTCTCGGCCGCCGCGCGCAGCGCCCGCGCGTCGGACGGCGGTTCGAGTTCCAGCATGGGCAGCGCCACCACCTCGGCGCCCTCCTCCTCCAGCAGGAAACACAACTCCTCGCTTCTCTGCCGGGGTCGGGTGACCAGGATGCGGAGGCCCTGCAGGCGCATACCACTCACCGCGCTCGGGCCTCCAGGGCCGCCAGCAGACGGTCCGCCCCGCGGCCCAGCAACTCCTCGGCCAGGGCACGCCCCAACGCTGCCGCTTGGGCAGCGGGCCCCCGGCGCTCGCCCCGAAGCACCTGCGTCCCGTCCGGGGAACCGACGAAGCCGCGCAGCCACAGCTGCTGCCCCTCCAGCACGGCGTGGCCGCCCAGCGGCACGTTGCAGCCGCCCTCCAGCCGGGCCAGGAAGGCCCGCTCAGCGTCGATGGCAATTCGGGTGGGGGGATGTTCCAGCGACCGGGCCCGTGCCCAGGTGTCCGCGTCTGCCTCCCGGGCCTCCAGCGCCAGCGCGCCCTGCCCCACCGCCGGAAGGCTGAGCTCGGCCGGCAACACCTCGGTGACGTGGCCGTCGAGGCCGAGTCGCCGGAGCCCGGCCAGGGCAAGCACCGTCCCGGCCAGCTGCAGCTCCTCCACCTTGCGCAGGCGCGTCTGGACGTTGCCGCGCAGGCCCACCACTTCCAAGTCCGGCCGCGCCGCCTTTAACAGGCACGCCCGCCTCAGCGAGGAGGTGCCCACCCGGGCGCCGCGGGGGAGGTCCAACAGCTTCACCCCACGGGGGGACACCCACGCATCCCGGGGGTCCTCCCGCTCTGGCACCGCCACCAGCCCGAGGCCCGCCGGAAAGGCCGAGGTGACGTCCTTCAAGCTATGGACGGCGAGGTCCGCCCGCTCCTCGAGGAGGGCCTGCTCCAGTTCCTTGATGAAGAGGCCCTTGCCCCCCACCGCCTGCAGCGGCGCTTCGAGGAAGGTGTCGCCAGCCGTTGTCATCTCCACCAGCGACACCTCGGCGTCGGGGAAGCGGCTGCGCCAGAGGCTGGCCACGTGGTTGGCCTGCCAGCGGGCCAGCGGACTCTTGCGCGTCGCGATGCGGAGCCGGCTCACGACTCGCCGCTGCCGGTCCGGCGCGAGGCCGAGTCGAGCCCGAACAGTTCCGCCACCGCCTCCGCCAGGGGGTTGAGCGCCTCACCCGGCGTGACGGCGCGCAGCTTGACGGTGGGCTGGTGCAGCACCTTGTTGACGATGGCCGACGTCATGGCGGTCACCACCGCCGCCTGGGCCTCGGTGAGCGGCGTCGGGAGGTTGGCCAGGGCCCGCTCCAGCTCCGCCTTGCGAATGGCCTCGGCCCGGGCGCGCAGCTGGGCCAGCACCGGGACGCCCTCGCGCAGCGCCCGCTCGCGCTGGTAGCGGGCCAAGTCCTCCGCCACCAGGGTCTCGGCCCGCGCTGCGGCGTCGGCACGCAGCGCCGTGTTCTCCGCCACCACTTTCTGGATGTCGTCGACGTCGTAGGCGTAGACGTTGTCGAGGCTATTCACCTCCGGCTCGACGTCTCGCGGCACGGCCAGGTCCACCAGGAAGAGGGGACGGTGGCGCCGGGCACGCAGGGTACCCGCCACCATCTCGCGGGTGATGATGGGAGTCGGCGAGGCCGTCGTGCACACCACCACGTCGGCCGGGCGGAGCGCGTCCTCGAGCGGGTAGAAGGGCAGCGCCTCGCCGCCCAGGGCCTTCGCCAGCACTTCGGCCCGCTCCTGGGTCCGGTTGGTGACCAGGAGGCGGCGCGCGCCGGCCGAGGCCAGGTGCCGGCCGGCCAACTCCGACATTTCCCCCGCCCCCACCAGGAGCACCGTCTTGCCGTGCAGGCCGCCAAAAATCTTGCTCGCCAGCTGGACCGCCGCGGCGGCCATGGAGGTGGCCGCCCGGCCGACATCCGTCTCGGTGCGGACGCGCTTGGCGGAAGCGAAGGCGGCCCCGCACACCCGCGCCAGTTCCGCGCGCGCCGCCCCCACCCGCTGGGCCAATTCGAAGGCGTCCTTCACCTGGCCGAGGATTTGGGGCTCGCCCACCACCATCGAGTCGAGGCTGGCCGCGACGCGGAACAGGTGAAGCAGCGCCGCCTCGCCCCGGTGCAGGTAGGCGTGGCTGAGCGCCTCCTCGCCACCCAGTCCCGTCAACTCCGCCCGCAGGCGCTCCTCCAAGCTGTCGCCCATCCCGAAGGCGTACAGTTCCACCCGGTTGCAGGTGGAAACGAAGAGGGCCTCGGCCGGCGAGGCACCCACCCGCTCAAGGACCTCCGACTGGCGCTCGACGGTGAGTGCCAGCCGTTCGCGCAGGGCCACCGGGGCCGTCTTGTGCGAGATGCCGAGGCACACCAGGATGGAACTCATGGCCCGCCTCGCGGCCCATAGGTGCCGACAAAGGACAGCACCAGAAGCCCGAAGCCGGCCATGGTGAGCCAGGCCACCCGACGACCCCTCCAGCCGGCCAGCACCCGGGCCTGCAAGAGACCGGCAAACACCAGCCAGGCCACCGCGGTGGTGAGTTCCACCGCCTGGAGGCTGCGCGCCCCCTCGCTTCGCCAGGCCACCCACAGCCCCGTCACCAGCGTCAGCGACAGGGCGACGAAGCCCCACGTCACCAGGGCCCGGTTGAGGCCGTCCAGGAATTCCAAGGACGGAATCCGTTCGTACAGCACGCCGAAATGCTTGCCCTTCACCTGCCGCTCCAGGAGAAGGAAGGCCACCGCCACCGCCGTAGCCACGCCGAAGACGGCCAGTCCGGCCAAGGCGACGCCGATGTGAAATACCAGCATCGGCTTCCAGGGCCCCACGCTGGAGGGCGCCCCGCCGGCCGGAAGCCACAGCGCCGGTAGCCACACCGCCACCGCCGCCGGCGCGAGAAAGGCGCCCAGCACCGGCACCTGGGTGCGCAACTCAATGGTTAGCAACAGCGCCACCAGGAGGAAGGCGAGGATGCTGAGGGCCTCGGCGAAGCCGTGCGGGCGCCACCCCTGGCCCGACAGCAACAGGGCGAGCCCCGTGCCTTGCAGCAGCCAGCCCACCCCGGTCAGGACCCGGGCTGTCCAGACCAGGCCCTTCCGCCGGCCGGACAGCAAGGTGACGTAGGCAATGGCGCCGAAGCCATAGGCGTGAAAGGCGAGGACGAAGCAGAGGCGGGAGAGGGGCACGCGGGCGGATGGAGGCTAGAGCTTGTCCAGCAGGAATTGGGCCAAGAGGTCGGCTTCCTTCTCCGGCTTGAGCGCGGCCGCAAATTCGGCCTCTGGTAGCTGTACCAGGTACCCGCGCTCGACGTCATAGGCGCTCTCGCCCACCAGCACCGAGTCCGCCAGCTGCTCGGCCGAGAGGGCGTCGAGCTGGCCGACGGTTTTCACCTTGTGCAGCAGCTTCTGCTCGTCGGCCCCGGACACCAGTCGGGCAACGTGGACGGCATCCTCCACCGGAAGCCGGCCCGCCTCACCATGCATGACGAGGTGGTGTTCCTGCACGTCCGCCTTGTCTGCGAGCGCCCACTCTTCAAGGGTGGCCTGGGAGAGAAAGAGCCTCATTGGGGGCATAACTCTAACACCGGCCTCGGCAAGTCCCCGACTTCATTCGCCCCCGCGGCCATGCCGGCGGGGCAGCGCGTCCCCGTAAGGGGCGAAACGTGGCACCCCCTCGCGCGTCTAACGTTGCGTCAGCGTGGGCTGGGGAGGTAGTGGCTATCCCCGACAGCTGGCCAACCTAGAGTTGGTTGCCTTTGGAAAAGGAGCTGGACGCAAATGGCAGGAGAAGACGTGTTTCACACCTCGGACGCCGAGTTTGCCAAGCAGGTGCTCGAATCGCCGGAGCCGGTGCTGGTGGACTTCTGGGCCACCTGGTGCGGTCCCTGCAAAGCCATTGCCCCGACGCTGGACGCGCTGGCCACCCAGTACAAGGGCAAGGTGAAGGTGGCGAAGCTGAACATCGACGAGCAGCAGCAGACGGCGCAGGCCTACGGCATTCGCAGCATCCCCACCCTGCTCCTCTTCAAGGGCGGAAAAGTCATCGACCAGGTGGTCGGCGCGGTGCCGAAGGCCAAGCTGGAAGAGACCTTCAAGCGGGCGCTGTAGTCCCCCCCGGGGTTGCCCTCGGCAGTCGTGCCCTCCCCCGGCCCGAAGGGCCAAGGGGGGACGGCCCTCTCACCGCTTCGGGGGGGCCAGCATCTCGCCAATCCGCCAGGGGTCGGCGGGCGCCGTCACCTTCAACAATTCCCAGGCAGCCAGGGCATCCACCACGCGGTCCAGTTCGGACTCGATGGCGCGGGTGCGGGCGGTCTGCAGGTAGCCCTCGGCGAAGCGCCGCAGCTGCTCCCCCAGGAAGAGGCGGGCAAGGGTGACTTCCGTCTGCTTGAAGAACTCGAGGAAGCGCAGCCCCATGCCGGTGCGCCCGGTGCGGTCGTCGCTGCGCTCCTGGCGCAGCACCTCGGCCCGCGCCTCCACCGGCGCCCCCTTGGCGTCCAACTCGAAGCGCACCATCAATTCCGTCCCCACCGGGAGGAAGAAGGTGGACTCGATGAAGGCGCCGCTGACGCTGAGGTTTTCCGAGCCCAGGGTGGCGCTGAAGCGGCGGTCCTGACCCTCGCCAATCCACACCCGGAACGGCACGCGCAGGCGGGCCCGCGGGAAGGAACGGTGCTCCGGGCCGGGGGCGGAGGTGTCCAGTTGGATGCCCCCCGGCAGGCTGGCGACCGGGGCCTCCGGACGCAGGGCCCGGCTGGCAGACGCGCTGCTCGCCGGGGCCGCTCCTGACCGCGTGGTGATGGTCGTCTTCGCCATGCCCCCTCCCAAGAACGTCGCCAAAAAGACTTAGGCGCTCACCCTGGACTTCATACACCATGTCGGCCACGGGGAGACCGCACATGCTGGGCAACCTGCTCAAGCCGGAATTTGAAGAGCTCCTGCAGTCCCGCGACTACGACGCTTTGCGAGAAGCGTTCTCGGAGATGTCACCGCCGGACATCGCAGAGGTCATCGAGGACCTTCCGGCCGACGAAAGCGGCGTCCTCTTCCGCGTCCTCCCCCGTGACGTCGCCACCACGGTCTTCGAATACCTGCCGCTGGACCAGCAGACGGAGGTGGTGGAGACCCTCGGCACCGAGCAGCTGGTGGGCGTCCTCAACGAGATGGCGCCCGACGACCGGACCCGTCTCTTCGAGGAGTTGCCGGCCGAGGTGACGAA
The DNA here is from genome assembly GCA_963711265.1 of uncultured delta proteobacterium. Classification (GTDB taxonomy): domain Bacteria; phylum Myxococcota; class Myxococcia; order Myxococcales; family Myxococcaceae; genus JADGRA01. The sequence continues at coordinate 50,555 of CAVQDL010000004.1, read as the reverse complement.
GCGCGCCCTGGCCACCCTGAAGCCTGACCAGCTGGCCCAGGCCCGCCAGCTGCTCGGCTACCCGGAGGGAAAAGCCGGCCGCTACATGACGCCGCGCTACCTGGCGCTGCGGCCGAGCGCCACCGCGGAGGAGGGCCTGCACTACGTCCGCGAGCACGGACAGGGCATCGAGACCCTCGACGTCATCTACGTCACCGACGAGAAGGGCGTGCTGCTCGACGACATCCGCCTGGTGGCGCTGGTGAAGGCGCAGCCCACCACGCCGCTGTCGCAACTCAACGACGGCCAGCTGGTGAGTATCCGGGCCACCGACGACCGCAGCGACGTGGTGGCGATGTTCGAGAAGTACGACCTGGTGGCGCTCCCGGTCACTGACACCAAGGGGGTCCTGCTCGGCATCATCACCGTCGACGACGTCCTGGACGTCGCCGAGGCCAAGGCCACCGAGGACATCCAGGGGCTGGGCGGCGTCGAGGCCCTCGACGCGCCGTACTTCGACGTCGGCTTCGTCAGCATGTGCAAGAAGCGCGGGGGGTGGCTTTCCATCCTCTTCCTGGGTGAGATGCTCACCGCCACGGCGATGACGGCCTTCGAGGACGAGCTGGCCAAGGCGGTGGTGCTCTCGCTGTTTCTGCCCCTCATCATCTCCAGCGGCGGCAACTCCGGCTCCCAGGCCACCTCCATCCTCATCCGCTCGCTCGCGCTGCGAGAAGTGCGGCTGCGGGACTGGTGGCGGGTGGCCAGCCGCGAGCTGGCCTCTGGCGTCACCTTGGGCGCGCTGCTCGGCAGCATCGGCTTTCTGCGCATCATCGTCTGGGCCAAGGTGTTCCACCAGTACGGCGAGCACTTCCTTTTGGTGGCGACGGTGGTGGCGCTCGCCCTGGTGGGCGTGGTGTTGTACGGAAACCTGGTCGGGTCGATGCTACCGTTTCTCTTGCGCCGTCTCGGCTTCGACCCGGCCAAGGCCTCGGCGCCTTTCGTCGCCACACTGGTCGACGTGAGCGGGCTGATTATTTATTTCAACATCGCCAAGCTGGTCTTCCGGGGGACGCTCCTCTAGCCCCGGGGCGAGCCGCCGTCAGAACAGGTGGCGCCGCATGGACACGTTGGCCACCAGGCCGAGCGAGAGCAGCACGCTCACCATGGACGAGCCGCCGTAGGACATGAGGGGAAGCGTAATCCCTGTCACTGGGAGCAGCCCCACCACCATGCCGATGTTCTCGAAGACCTGCCAGAACAGCATGGCGGCCACGCCGGCGGCGAGGAAGGCCCCGAAGCGGTCGCGGGCCTGGAAAGAGACGCCCAGGGCGAAGGAGAAGATGAGGCCGTAGAGGACGAGCAGCGCGAGGCAGGCGAGGAAGCCGTGCTCCTCGGCCCACACCGAGAAGATGAAGTCGGTGTGCTGCTCGGGCAGGAAGAAGAGGCCGGTCTGGGTCCCCTGCATCCAGCCCTTCCCGAGAAAGCCACCCGAGCCCACGGCAATCTTCGACTGCGCTGCGTGGTAGCCGCTCCCGCGCAAGTCGCTGTCGGGCGAGAGCCACCCGGCGATGCGCGCGCTCTGGTGGCGTTTGAGGACGCTGCGGATGAGGGTGCGGTGGCCGTCGGACGGGTCGCGCACGTAGTCGTTCCAGATGATGGCCGACAGCCCAAGGATGGCCACCAGGCCTGTCACCAACAGCCCGCGCCGCAGCCGGGCAAACAGCAGCACGGTGGTGGCGGTGAGCAGCACCATCATCGCGTTGCCGAGGTCCGGCAGGACCAGCCCCGCCGACATCAGCGCGAGCAGGGCCGGCTTCCAAATGTCGCGCAGGCCGAGGGCTTCGTCGGGCTGCTTCTGGTGGTCATGAAACAGCTTCGCCAGCACGACAATCAACGCCACCTTCATGAACTCGGCCGGCTCCATGCGCAAAGGGCCGAGGGCAAGCCAGCTCGCCTCCCCCTTGGCCCGGTGTCCGAGGACACGCAGCAGCAGCAGCAGGGCGACGTTGAGGCCGTAGAAGGGCCAGGCCATCCGCTGCAGAAAGCGGTAGTCGACCAGGCACACGCCCAGGGCCGCCAGCAGCCCGACCGCCAGGTTGATGCTCTGCCGGGTCCACAGTGGGCTGTGGGGTGGGCGCGAGGCCGAGGCGAGGTTCCAAATGCCCAGGACGGCGATGGCCAGCGTCACCGCCACCAGGCCCCAGGGCACGTGGGGCACCATCCGCCTCTCGATGCGAAGCAGCATGGGACCTTAGGGCCTCCCCCCGGCTGGCGTCGAAACGGCGCGGGCCAGCGGGCGCACCTGCCCGGCGGTGCGCGTCTCCTCCGGCTCGAGCGCCGGGACGGCCGGGCGGGCCGGCTTCAACTCCACCGGCGGACGCGCCGGCAGGGGCACCGAAGGTAGCGAGGTGGAGGCGGCGATGCTGGCATTGGCGTCGGCGCGCTTGAGCTCGAAGAATTTCTCGATGATGGCCGCCGCGGTGGGGGCGGCGTCCGAGGCACCGTGGCCACCATGTTCATTGAGGACCACCACCACCAGCTCCGGCTCCTCCACCGGAGCGATGGCCGCGAACCAGGCGTGGTCGCGCTGCATGAATGTCATGGCGCTTTCCTTCAGCCGCACCTTGCCCAGCGTCGCCACCTGCGCGGTGCCCGTCTTGCCGGCGAAGCGGATGTCGGCCAGCCGCGAGCGGTAGGCGGTGCCGCCCGGCTCGTTCACCACCGCCGCCAGCGCGTCCAGCAAGAGGCGCTGGTGCTCGGGTTCCAGCGGCACGTCTCGCACCACCTCCGGTTGGAATTCCCGCAGCGTCCTGCCGTCCGGGCTCTCGATGCGCCGCACCAGCTGGGGCCGAAATACTTGCCCGCCGTTGGCCAGCGCGGCGTACAGGACGGCCAGCTGCAGCGGGGTGACGTTGACGTCCCCCTGGCCGATGGCGCTGTTGAGGGCGAGCCCCTTGGTGTAGCCGCCCGGCGTGACCCGGTCGTGGTAGGCGCTGTCCGGCATGATGCCGGGCACCTCCGCCACCACGCCGACGCCGGTGGGCGCGCCCAGGCCGAGCGCCCGTCCCATCTCGGCGATGGGGTCCAGCCCGAGCAAGTCGCCCAGCCGGTAGAAGAAAGTGTCGCACGAGTGCTGGAGCGCGTTGTGGACGTCCATGAAGCCATGTTCGCCCATGCAGCGCCAGCGCCGCGCGCCGAGGCTGTAGCCGCCGGTGCACCCCACGGTGCTGGTGGCCGTCAGGACGTGGTTGTGCAGGGCGGCCAGCGCCGTCACCACCTTGAAGGTCGACCCGGGGCTGTAGTGCTGCTGGGTGGGCCGGAAAATCATCGGCTGCAGCGGGTCTCGGGCCAGCTCCGCCATCTGCGCCGCCGTTACCCGCCCGGTGAGGAGGTTGGGGTCGAAGCCGGGCCGGGACACCACCGCCAGGATGAAGCCGGTGCGCGCGTCCATTGCCACCACCGCGCCGGCCACGCCGGGGAAGGCGCGCTCCGCCTCGGCCTGAAGACGCATGTCGAGGGACAGCACCACCGTGTCACCGGGCCTGGGCTGCACCGGCGTGCGGCCCACCAACAGGTCGCTCAGCTCCTGGATGGTCTCCCCCCGCGCATTCACCACCTCCCGGCGCGCGCCGTCGGTGCCCCGCAGCTCCCGCTCGAAGTAGCGCTCCACCCCGCGGCGGCCGACGAAGTCGCCCAAGGCGTAGGCGCTCCCGGCCGGGGCCCGCTCCAGCTCCTCCTGGGAAATCTCGTTCATGTAGCCGACGACATGGCTGAGCACCGAGCCGGCCCGGTAGTGCCGGTGCGGGACGGCCGGCCAGTCGACGCCGGGCAGCTCCGTCTTGTGCGCGGCCAGGGTGTCCAGTTCGTCCCGGGTGAGGTCGAGCTGCACCGGGACGCTCTGGAAGGGGGCGCTTTTCTTCGCCGCCTGAAGCAGCGCCTCCACCCGGGTCCGGTTGGCTTCATCCCAGCGGAGCCAGGCGGCCAGCCGCGGCAGCACCTCCTCGTTGCAGTGCTCGCAGAAGGCCGGGGTGACGAAGACGTCGAAGGACGGCCGGCTGTCCACCAGCACCTCGCCGCGGCGGTCCTTGATGTTGCCCCGGTCGGCGCGGATGCGAATCTCCTTCACGAAGTTGGAGACGGACTTCGCCGCGTACTCGTCGCCCTGGATGACCTGCAGCCGGTACAGCCGCACCGTCAGCAGCAGCAGGCCCGACATCATGGCCAGCCCCAGCCACAGGGCGCGGCGCTTCAAGTCCCGTCCGGTGCTGGAGCGGCCGAGTGTCATCGGGGCAACCCGAGCAACCCGGGCTCCGCGCGCTCGGCCACCGGCCCGAAGCGCTGCAGCAGCGGGTACAGGCAGAAGGCGGCGGCCCCGGTCAGCAGCACCTCCAGGGGCAGGCCGGCCGGAGACAGGGCGGCCACCCCCCACGTCTTGCTGGTGAGCCAGCTGACGAGAAGGGCGAGCAGTCCGTGCACCGCGTCCGCGCCCATGGCGAAGAGGGCGAAGCCGCCCGGCCCGCGCACCTCCACCAGCGACCGCGCCAGCCGGCCGAGGAGAAAGGTGAAGACGGCGAGGAAGGTGTACAGCCCGGTGGGCCGGCCACTCATCAGGTCCAGGAGGTAGCCCACCGCGAAGGCGCCGCTCGCCCCTTCGACGAGGCCGGCCCTCAGCGAGAGGAAGGCGACGATGGCCACGGTGACGTCGATGCGGGCCACCGTCAGGCCGAGGTACTTCACCAGCACCGACTCGACGGCCAGTAGCACCAGTGCCAGCGCGGCGGCGAAGAGAAGGCGTACCCCGGTCATGGCCGGCGCTCCTCGACACGCGCCGGGACCGGCGCGCTGCGCGGCACCAGGCCCGCGCCGACCTTGGGCGCGCACAGCACCAGCACTTCCTCCAAGCGGGAGAAGTCCACCGCCGGCAGCAGGTTGGCCCCCAAGAACATGCCGGCGCCCTGGCGCTGCACCTGGGTGGCGCGGCCCACCATCAACCCCGGGGGGTACACGCCGTCGGTCCCCGACGTCACCACCGCGTCGCCCTCCTCGAGGTCCTCGGCCCGTGCCAAGTAGTCCAGCCGCAGCAGCCGCTCGTCCCCGGTGCCGGCGGCCCCGGCCCGCGCGCGCGTGCGCTGGACGCGCACGCCCAGGCGGGAGTTGGGGTCGGCGAGCAGCAGCACGTCCGCCGAGGCGCTGGTGACGCGAAGAAGCTGGCCCACCACGCCGTCCGGCGTCACCACGGGCATGTTGCGGGCGAGCCCGTCGCCCTCTCCCCGGTCGATGCGCACGGTGAGCCGGTTGGCGTCGGGATTGATGCCCACCACCCGCGCGGCGACAACGGGCCCGGCCTCCGCTTCGGTGTAATTCAGAAGTCGCCGCAGCCGCTCGTTCTCGCTGCGCGCCTCAGCCATCCCGCTCACCGCCTTGCGCAGGCCGGAAATCTCCTCGCGCATGGCCTGGTTCTCGCGCTCCACCCGCCGCAACGAGACGTAGCGTTCCCAGGCCGAGCCGACGCCGTCGATGACAGACACCAACCCCCGCTGAAGCGGTGCGGTCACGCCGAGCACCACCCGGTCGACGACATTGGGCTCACGCACCCTGCGGCCGGAGCCGAGGAGGTTGATGAGGGGGTATGCCAACAGCACCAACACGAGCAACGGCTCGAGATGGCGCTTGAGCAGGGCCAGCACGTTCGGGGAGTGTCCTTCTAAGACTGCTCAATCCCTTGCACTTTCCCCCCGGGTTGCCTATGCGGTCAACCCCTTCATGAGCGCCTTCGAACCCCGACGCCTGTTCAGTTTTCTCTTCGTGCTCGCCATCGCCGTGGTCTTCGTCCTGCAGTTCGGCCCCGGCAGCCGCGGCTGCGACGCCCCCCTTACCCCGAGCGTGAGCACGGCGGCGGCCCTGGTGAATGGAAAGGAAATCCCCCTGCGCGACTTCCAGCGCGCCTACGCGCTCCGGCTGCAAGCCTACCGAAGCCAGGGCGAGCTGCCAGAAGCCTTCCTGCAGCAGGTGGCCGCCGGGACGCTGGACGAGATGGTGAGCTTCGAGTTGCTCAGCCAGGCCGCCGAGGCCTCCGGGGTGGGCATCTCCGACGACGAACTCTTGGAAATCCTTCATAAGAACAAGGATTTCCAAAAGGACGGCACCTTCGACTTCGAGCGCTATGAGCAGGTGCTGCACGACTACTACGGCAAATCCTCAGCCGACTTCGAGGCGGAGTTGCGCCGGCGCCTGGCCGCGGTGCGGCTTCTGGAAATGGTGGAGTCCACCGCCGTGGTGAGTGACGACGAGGTGTATGCCCGGTTCCTAAAGGACGGGGACACGGTGACGCTGACGGTGGTGCGCTTTCTGCCAAGCATGTTTGCCGGCCAGCTCAAGGCGCCCACGGCGGCGGAAGTCAACGCCTACCGGGCCGCCCATGACGCTGCTGTGCAGGCCTACTACACGGAAAACCCGGCGGCCTACCGCACTGGCGAGAAGGTGCACGCCCGCCACCTTCTGGTGAAGGTGGCGAAGGACAGCCCGGCCAGCGCGGTGGCCGACGCCAAGGCGCGGGCCGAGGGCTACCGGCGGGAGATTGTGAGCGGGAAGGCTTTCGCCGACGTGGCCCGGGCCTCCTCGGACGACGCCAGCAGCAAGACAGGCGGGGGGGACCTCGGCTGGGCAGAGCGCGGGGCCTTTGTCCCGGAATTCTCCCAGGCCGCCTTCAACCTGAAGGTGGGCGAGGTCTCGGAACCTGTCCGGACGCCCTTCGGCTGGCACCTCATCCTGGTGGAGGAGAAGCAGCCCGCGGTCTCCAAGCCGCTGGCCGAGGTGGCGGACGACATTGCCGCCCTCCTGCTCAAACGCGAGCGCGCCCGGGCCTTGGCCGAGGCGGAGGCAAAGAAGACGCTGGCCGCCGTCCAGGCCGGCAAATCCCTCACCGCGCTGCACCCGGCGAAGAAGGAGGGCGAGGGAAGCTTCGAGCAGGCCAAGAAGCCGGAGGCGGTGGACACCGGCAGCTTCAGCGTCTCGCGGGCCTTCGTTCCCCAGGTGGGGCCGGCCCCGGAGCTGCTCGCTGCGGCCGCCGTAGCCGAGGCGGTGGGCCCGTTGCCCAGCATCTTCCCGGCCGGGGAGGGCTTCGTGGTGGCGGAGGTGACGGCGCGCGAGCGGGCCACGCCGAGCGCATTTGCCCTGAAAAAGGACAGCGTGCGTGCCGACGCCCTGCGGGCCAAGCAGAACCTTCTACGCACCTCCTACCTCGAGGCGCTGAAGAAGACGGGCAAAGTCGTCACCAACCAGAGCCTGGTGGGCAGCGCGCCCCTCAATCAGGCTGGTTGAGGGGGCAGCGCCTCGCTGCTCGGCCCGGGGCGCACCCGGGACGATGGGGGGGCGGCCGAGGCCACCCCGTCGCGGCCGCGCGCCTTCACCGCGTACATGGCCGCGTCCGAGGCGGCGATGAGGCCGAGGCCGTCGCGCGAGTGGTCCGGGAAGCAGGCCACGCCGATGGAGGCGGTGACGCGCAACTCCAGCCCCTGCTCGGCTGTGAAGCGGTGGCCGCGAAAGGCCTCCACCAGCCGCTCGGCAGCCTCCACCGCACGCTGCGGCCCCGTCTCCGGCAGCAGCACGGCAAACTCGTCGCCGCCGTAGCGAAAGGCGGAGTCCACCGGCCGGGCGTGCTCGCGCAGCACCCCCCCCACCTCGCGCAGCACCGCGCTGCCGGCCAGGTGGCCGTGGGCGTCATTGACCGCCTTGAAGTGGTCCAGGTCGAGGAAGAGCAGCGCCAGCGGGTGGCCGAAGCCGCGCGCCCGCGTCACCTCCCGGTCGAGGAGCGCCCGGAGCTGGCGCACGTTGCCGAGGCCAGTGTGCTCGTCCGTCAGGGTGAGGTCCTGGACGCGCTGGAAGTTGCGGGCATTCTCAATGGCGATGGCCGCGAAGTCCGCCACCGCGGTGACGGCCTGCAAGTCCTCGTCGGTGAAGGCCGGGTCCCCTTCCCCATTCACCAGCTCAATGACGCCCAGCACGCGGCGGCGGAACACCAGCGGCACGGCCAGGACGCTGCGCGTGCGGAAGGAGGAGGCGGCGTCGAAGCGCGGGGAGAAGTCCGGGGCGGTGCGCACGTCGTCCACCCGGCGCGGCTGTCCGCTGAGGAACACCTGTCCCGCAATCCCCTCCCCGGGCTTGACGCGGAGGTGGCGGAGTTTCTGGGCCCCATCGCCCACGGCAATCTCGAAGTACAGCGTCCCGACGGCCTCGTCGAGCAGTAGCAGCGACCAGTTGGCCGGCTTGAGGACGGCCGACACCTTCTGCATGACAAGCGCTAGCACCTCGCGCGTCTCGAGCGTCGAGGTGAGTACCTTGGCAATCTCGTTGAAGGCGGCCAGCTGTTCCACCGTCCGCTTCAGTGCTGACAGCAAGTCCGCAGGCTTCATCGACGCCCTCGGCTCTCCGGGGGGGTGCCCCACAGGCTTCTTGCACGCTGCCCCCTGGCGCGGTCAAACATCATTCTCATGCCCGGCTCCCCTGGAACCCTGGTGCTAGCCTCGGCTTCGCCCCGGAGGCAAGCATTGCTCGCTCAGTTCGGCATTGCCTTCAGCGTTGACCCAGCCCACGTCGACGAGTCAGTGCTGCCCGGGGAGTCACCGAGGACCTACGTGGTGCGGCTGGCCCAGCAGAAGGCCGAGGCGGTGGCGGCCCGGCACCCCGGGCAGCTGGTGCTGGGCGCGGACACCACCGTGGCGCTAGACGGGGAAATCCTCGGAAAACCAGCCGACGCCGCGGAAGCCCGCGCCATGCTTCACCGGCTGGCCGGGCGGACCCACCTCGTCCACACCGCGGTGGCCACCGCCGGCCGGCACACGGCCGTCCAGGCGGTGCAGACGGCCGTCCACTTCGTCGAGGCCTCCAGCGCGGCCCTGGCCTGGTACGTCGCAAGCGGCGAGCCGCTGGACAAGGCCGGGGCATACGCGCTGCAGGGCCTGGGCGGTTTCCTCGTCGCGTCCATTTCCGGGAGCCACTCCGCCGTCATCGGCCTGCCCCTGGTGGAGACGCTGGCCCTGTTGCGGGCGGCCGGGCTGGCGCTGCCTTGGGAGGGCCCGCACGGTGGGTGACTTCGCGGCGCGCTGGGCGGCGGTGCAGGCCGACGTCGCCGCGGCCTGCCGGCGCGCGGGGCGGCCGGCGTCCAGCGTGGAAGTGCTGGCCGTCAGCAAGCTGCAGCCCATCGCGGCGCTCCGGACGGCCTACGCCGCCGGCGTCCGGGCCTTCGGGGAAAACTACGCGCAGGAACTGCGCGACAAGGCCCTGGCCCTGGCCGACTGCCCGGGCATCCGCTGGCACGCCATCGGCGCGCTGCAAACCAACAAGGCCAAGTACGTGGCGAGGACGGCGGACGTCTTCCACGCCCTGGACCGCGTCGCGCTGGCCGAGGAACTGGCGCGACGACGCACCGGCACGCCGCTGGAGGTGTACCTGGAAGTCAACCTCGCCGCGGAGGCCACCAAGAGCGGCCTTCCACCGCAGGCCATCGGCCCGGTGCTGGCCGCGGTGCGGGCCCTGCCCCAACTGAAGGCGGTGGGGCTGATGTGCATGCCCCCCTTCTCCGAGGACCCCGAGGCTTCGCGGCCCGCCTTCCGGCAGCTGAAGGCCCTGGCCGACGCCCACGGGCTGAGCGGCCTGTCCATGGGCACTACCCAGGACTTCGTCGTCGCGCTGGAGGAGGGAGCGACGGTGGTGCGCGTCGGGACAGCCCTCTTCGGCCCCCGGCCCGCCGGCTAGAGTTCCTTCAGCTTCATCCGGCCTTCGGGGTTGATGCGCACCTGGTACTCGGCGCCGCAGTAGTGGCAGGAGATTTCGTCGCGGTCCCGGAGCGCACTCTCCACCGGATTGTTGGCACTGCAGCTGGGGCAGTCGAAGTCCGTGGCCCGGCTGTGCGCCAGGTCTTCCTTGAGGTCCTCCTCGTCGGCGTTCTTGTCGACGGGCATGGCAGGTCCCTTTCCTCTGCCCCGGGGTGTGGGGCGCTGTGGCTGTTGTCTCCCCAAGGAGTTTACCCCGGGCCACGCTCTTCGGAATCCTGCGCTATTCTCCGTTGTTAGGACTTCCTGCCCCATGCCGCAGCTCCATCGCCTTCTTGCCGCGGTCGCCCTTCTGCTGTCGGGCTTGGCAGCGGCGGAGACGACGGCCTTCGGGCCGGGAGAGCAGGTGCTGTACCGCGCCAGCTTCCTCGGCATTCCAGCCGGCACCATCCAGGTGACGGTGGGTGAGGACTTCCCCGACCAGCCTGGGGTGTGGCCCATCCTCGGACTCGGCCGTTCCGACATCGGCCTGTTCTTCTTTCCCATCCACGACCGGCTGGTCATCCACTGGGATGCCGAACATGCGCGGACGCTGGGCATGGAGATGTGGGCGGACGAGAACCACAAGCGGCACCACCTGAAACTCGCCTTTGACCCGTCCGAGGCCAAGGCCACCCTGCAAAGCCAGTGGGAAGGACAACCGGTGGTGCAGCGGGAGCTGCAGGTGGAGCCAGGCGCCACTGACGTCGCCTCGGCGCTGTACGTGCTGCGCACCCACGCCCTCGAGCCCGGCATGCAATTCGTCATCCCGGTGGTGACGCCGAAGAAGCAGTTTCCGATGCGGGTGGTGGTGGAGCAGCGCGAGCGGCTGCAGACGCCGCTTGGCGAGCAGGCGACGGTGCGGGTCCGCCTCACCACCGACTTCGCCGGGAAGCTGAGCCAGAAGCGGGATTTCATCGTCTATTTCACCGACAACGAGACACGCCTGCCGGTGCGCATCGAGGCCGACCTCGCCATCGGCACCATCATCGGCGAGGCGGTGGAGTACCACTCCGGGCTTCGCCCGGCAGCCCGCACCAAGGCCGCCGCCCGCACCGGGGTTCCCTGACCCCGTGGACATCCCCCCGAGCGAGGAGTCGCGCATGGCGAGTGTGCTCCGGAGCTCTGCCGACTGGCTGCGTGGCACGGTACACCCCGGCGAGCGCGAGCGCCCCACCCGGCATACCCTCTTCCTCACTGCCCTGCGCATCGGGGTCGTGGGCTTCGGCGGCGGCCTCAGCGTGCTGTCGAACATCGACGACGCGCTGGTGCGCCAGCGCCGCTGGCTGACGCCGCGGGAGTTCTCCCACACCATCACCGTCGCGCAAATGTTGCCGGGCGGGGCCGCCGCCAATGCGCTGGCGTACGTCGGCCTGCGCTTCGCCGGCTGGACGGGCGCGCTATTGGGGTATGCCGGCTTCGTCCTGCCGGGGGCGGTGGCCGCACTGGCTCTCTCGGTGGCCTACGTCCACTTCGGCGCCATCCCCGCCGCCAGCCAGGTGCTGTCCGGCTGCAACGCCGCGGTGGTGGGCGTCATCGTCGCCATCGCGCTGAAGATGGTGCGCACCGCGGTGGGCATGCCCTGGCAAATGGCGGTGGCCGCCGGGGCGCTGCTGCTGTGCACGGTGGGCAGCGCCTCCCCGGCCGAGGTGGTGCTGCTGAGCATCGCGGTGGGCGTGGCGGTGGACCTGGGGGCACGCCGGGCGCTGCCGCGTGCCCTCGGCGCACTGGCGCGGCTACGGGTGGCACTGCCGGAGGATGGGAGCGAGCTCGGCCGGGCCAACCCGGAACCGAAGCCCCTGGACAAGGAAGGGCCGACGACGTCCGTGCGTACGCCAGCGCTGCTCGGCGTCCTCGCTCTCACCTTAAGCCTGCTGCACGCCGGCGGCCTCGACGCGCGGCTGGTGGAAATGGCGGTGGTGTACTTTCGCACCGGGCTGGGGGCCTATGGCGGCGGCTTCGCCGTCGTCCCCCACCTGAAGGCCATGGTGGCCTCGCACGGCTGGGCCACCGACCGCCAGTTCACCGACGCGGTGGCCATTGGAAAGCTGACGCCCGGGCCGGTGCTGCTGATGGCCACCTGCCTCGGCTACCTGCAGCAGGGGCTGGCCGGAGCGGCGGTGGCCACCCTGGCCATCTTCACCGCGCCCTTCCTGCTGGTGGTGGTGCTGGGCAGCTGGCTCGACCGCATGCGCTCGCGGCGCTGGGTGCGCTCGGCGCTGCGGGGCCTCACCCCGGCGGTGGTGGGGCTGATGGCCGGAGCGGCCGTCACGCTGGGCAGCGGCTTCCAGGACAAGGCGGAAATCGGCATCGCCGCAGCGACCGCACTCACCCTGTCGCGCTTCACCGTCAACCCGGTGTGGATGCTGGTGCTGGGCGGTGGCGTGCGGGTGGCGCTGACGGCACTCGGCGTCTAGGGCTTGCGCGCCGGGGCGCCCACCCGGGCCGCGGCCTGGGCCAGCCGGCGGCGCAAGCCGCCCAGCGTATCCTCCAGCGCCGAGAGGGCCACCTGGGCGTGGCCGTCGTCGGAGGCCTCCAGCAAGTCGAGTGGCGTCGGGCGGGGGGCGAGCAGTGCGCCGAGGACGTCCTGCAGGTGGGCGCGGAGGGTTTCCAGCCCCTCCAGCGCGGCGCGCAGGTCCTCCTCCAGGAGGTCCGCCAACACCGCGCCGTCGTGGCGCTGGCGCAGGGCGTGCCGCAGCTGGTCCGCGGCGAGGCGCGGAAGGTCCTCGGCGACGGAGGCCCTGGACGTCTGAAGCGCGGCCGACCCGGAGAAAGGCATGCGTCAGGCCGGGACGCTACCGGCAGGGCCGGGGCCGTCAACTTCCCCCCCCCGGTGGGCAGCCGCGGGGCGGGCACGCAGGGCGGTCCGCCCTCGGCGGCGCTAAATCAACCCGCGGGCGCGGCGAATCTGCTCGACTGTCTTGTTGTACTCAATCTCGAAGGCGCTGGTGCCTTCCTGCAGGTGCTTGAGCCGGGCACGGGCCTCGCGGTCGATCTCCTCGTCGACGTCCAGGTGGCGCTTCATCACCGAGAAGATTTTGGTCCGCAGCGCATTATCCGGCGCGAAGACTTCCTCCACGTTGCGGCTGATGAGGAGGAACTCGATCATCTGGTTGATGATGTACTCGACCCCTTCGTCACCCATCTTGAAGCCGCGGACGTCGGCCATCTCGCGCTTCACCTGGTTGAACTTGCTGTGGTCGTAGCCCCGCCGCTCGAGGGCCTCCCGGGTGGCCTGGTTCACGCGGTCCTCGTTGGTGAGGTACTCGCGCATGATGGCGGACAGGTCCATCTCCGCATCGGAGATGCGCATCGGCTCGATCTCGACGTCACCGTCTTGCATCAAGAGCTGAACAACTTCGCGTGAGATGACGGGGATCACCTTTGGGTAGATCCGCATGTGTCTTCCTGGCCTCTTCGAGGGGCCGGCCCCGCTGTACGAGGCCCGGGATGTGTTGGTTCCCTCATAGCGCATCCAGGCCAAAGCGCTCGCGAAAAAGAACGACTTCCTGTTCACTTGCCACCGCTGGTCGGTCCGGGTCCCGGGGACGCCGCCGCCGAGGCGTCCTCCAGCGAGGCCTGCCGAACGGTGTCCTCCTCCGCGGACACCTCCTGCCGGAAAGCCTCGGTGGCCGTGGCGTGCAGTGCTGCATGAATTCGCTCCGCCAGCGCCACGCTGACGCCGTCCACCTGGGAGAGATCCTCGATGGCAGCCTCGCGGACGCGCTTGAGCGAGCCGAAATGCCGCAGCAGGGCCCGCTTCCGGCCGGCGCCCACGCCCGGGATGTCCTCCAGGACGCTCTGGAAATTGCGCCGCCGCATCAACTTCTGCTGGTAGCCGATGGCGAACCGGTGGGCCTCATCCCGTAGCCGGGTGAGGAGGAACAGTTCTGGGGCATTCTGCCTCAGCACCACCGGGTCCCGCCGTCCGAGGACGAAGACCCGCTCCGGGCTGCGCACCACCGGGGCCTCGCGCCCTTCGACTTCCAGTTCTCTCGCCTTGGCCAGCCCCACGACGTCCAGCTGGGTGACGCCGAGGTCGCGCATGGCGGCGTGCGCCGCGGCGAGCTGGCCCTTCCCCCCGTCGATGACCAAGAGGTCCGGCAGCTCCCCGCTGGCCAGCCCACGGCGCAGCCGCCGCGAGACCACCTCGTGCAGGCTGGCGAAGTCGTCCTGGCCGCGCGTCAGCTTCACCCGGAAGCGGCGGTACCGGGACTTGTCGAGCTCGCCGTCGGTCATGGCCACCGCGCTACCCACCACCGCCGAGCCCTGGAAGTGGCTGATGTCGAAGCATTCAATCTGGCGGGGGAGCCGGCGGAGCCCGAGCACGTCCGTCAGCCGCTCCAGGACACCTTGCGTCTGCTGCTGCGAGCGCCGCTGCTCCTGGAAGGCCTGGGCGGCATTGGCCCGCGCCATGTCCAAGAGCCGTACCCGCTCACCCCGGCGGGGCCACAGCACGCGCACCCGGCGGCCGCGGCGCTCCGTCAACAGCTCTGCCAGCGCCTCGCCCTCCCCCTCCGGCAGGCCTTCGAGGAGCACCTCGTCCGGCACCAGGTTGCCTTGGGCGTAGTAGAGGTTGACGAAGCTCTGCAGCAACTCGCTGTCCGGAAACTCCTGCCCGCTGAAGGGGAAGGCCTGGCCGCCGTTGAGGCGCCCCTGGCGGACGTAGAGGACGTAGACCAGGAAGCGGTCCGCCTCGCGGTAGTGGGCGAAGACGTCCTGGTCGACCGGCTCGGTGGAGGCTACCGTCTGCCGTTCGAGCGAGCGCTCGATGGCGAACAGCTGGTCCCGCAGGCGCGCTGCCTCCTCGAAGCGCAGCTCCTTGGCCGACTCCTTCATCCGGGCCTTCAAGGACCCGGTGAGTTCCGTCGCCTTCCCGAGGAGGAAGAGCGCCACCTCGTGCACGTTGCGGTGGTACTCCTCGGCCGCGACGCTGTGGACGCACGGCGCCGGACAGCGGCCGATTTGGTAGAGCAGGCAGGGGCGCTTGCGGTTGGCCAGGACGTGGTCCGAACACGTCCGCAGCTGGAAGTAACGGTTCACGATGCGCAGCGTCTCCCGGATGCTGCTCGCCGAGGCGTAGGGCCCGAAGTACTGGGCGCCGTCCCGCTCGAAGCGCCGCACCACCTCCAGCCGCGGGTAGGCCTGGGAGGCGTCGAGCCGCAGGCAGATGTAATTCTTGTCGTCCTTCAACAGGACGTTGAAGCGGGGCTGGTGGCGCTTGATGAGCTCGTTCTCGAGCAGCAGCGCCTCCTTCTCGTTGGAGACCACCACCGTCTCCACGTCCCCCAAGAGGCCTTCCAAAAAGGGGATGAAGGCCCGCGTGTCAGTGGAGCGGCCGAAGTAGCTCCGTACCCGCGCGCGCAGGTTCACCGCCTTGCCCACGTAGATGACGTCCCCCCGGCGGTCCTTCATGAGGTAGACGCCCGGCCCGGCGGGCAGCGCCTCCAGCTTCTCCTCGAGCCAGCCGGCGCTGCTCCCCATCACCGGCGCCCACGGGCCCGCGCGCCGCCCCGGCGTCGCGCCCCGGCGCGCTCCTTGTGCGCGGGCGCCTGCTGCAACAGCGCGCGCGAGGGGGGCTTGAGGCCCAGGTCCATGTCCTTGAGGACCAGGACCTGGTCCCGCAGCGTCGCCGCCTTCTCGAATTCCATGGCGTCGGCCGCGCTGACCATCTCCGCGGAGAGCTCCTGGATGAGCGCCTTCACCTCGGCCGGGGTGAGGACGTCCACTCCGCTCAGCAGCGCCTGCTCCAGCGGGTCACTCCGGTACAGCACCTGGGACAGGTCAAGGATGGCCTTCTTCACCCCGGCCGGGGTGATGGCGTGCTCCTCGTTGAAGCGCGCCTGGAGCGCGCGCCGGCGCCGCGTCTCCTCCAGGGCCGCCCGCATCGAGTCCGTCTGCTGGTCGGCGTACATGAGGACTCGGCCCTGGAGGTGCCGCGCCGCCCGGCCGATGGTCTGGATGAGACTGACCCGGCTGCGGAGAAAGCCCTCCTTGTCCGCGTCGAGGATGGCCACCAGCGACACCTCCGGGATGTCCAGACCTTCGCGCAGCAGGTTGATGCCTACCAGCACGTCGAATTCCCCGCGCCGCAGGTCCCGGATGATGGCCGTGCGCTCCAGCGCGTCGATGTCCGAGTGCAGGTAGCGGACGCGGACGCCGACGTCGGCGAAATACTCGGTGAGGTCCTCGGCCATGCGCTTGGTGAGGGTGGTGACCAGCACCCGTTCCTTCTTCGCCGCGCGGACCCGGACCTCCTCCAGCAGGTCCTCCACCTGGCTCTGCGCCGGCCGCACCTCCACCTCCGGGTCGAGCAGCCCGGTGGGACGGATGACCTGCTCCACCACCACCCCGTGGGCCTTCTGCAACTCATACTCCCCCGGGGTGGCGCTCACGTAGATGGCCTGGTGCACCATCTGCTCGAACTCGGAAAAGCGCAGCGGGCGGTTGTCCAGGGCCGAGGGCAGCCGGAAGCCGTACTCCACCAGCGTCTCCTTGCGGCTCCTATCCCCGCGGTACATCGCCCCCACCTGGGGAACGCTCTGGTGACTCTCATCCAGGAAGACCAGGAGATTCTTCGGGTAGTAGTCGAGCAGGCAGGGCGGCGGCTCGCCCGGAGCGCGCCCCGAGAGGTGGCGGCTGTAGTTCTCAATCCCGTTGCAGAAGCCCACCTGCTCAATCATCTCCAGGTCGTACCGGGTGCGCTCCTCCAGGCGCTGGGCCTCCAGCAGCTTCCCCTGACTTTTCAACTCGCCGAGCCGCAGGCCCAGTTCCTGGCGGATGCCATGGACGGCCAGCCCGCGCTGCTCCTCTCCCGTCACGTAGTGGCTCGCCGGGAAGACGGCCAGCTTGTCCAGCTCGCCTAGGGTGCGGCCCCGCAGCGGGTCGAACCCGGACAGGCGCTCCACGGTGTCCCCGAAGAACTCCACCCGGAGGGCGCGCTCCTCCTCGTAGGCCGGAAACACTTCCACCGTGTCCCCGCGGACGCGGAAGGTGCCCCGGTGAAAGTCGATGTCGTTGCGCTCGTACTGCGCGTCCACCAGCCGGCGCATGAAGACGTCGCGCCCGAGTTCCTCTCCGCGCGCCGCCCGGACCGCCAGGTCGACGTAGCTTCTGGCCGTGCCGAGGCCGTAGATGCAGGACACCGAGGCGACGATGATGACGTCGTCGCGTGTCTGCAGCGAGCGCGTGGCCGAATGCCGCATGCGTTCAATCTCGTCGTTCACGAACGAGTCCTTCTCGATGTAGGTGTCCGAGGAGGGCAGGTACGCCTCCGGCTGGTAGTAGTCGAAGTAGCTGATGAAGTACTCGACGGCGTTGTGGGGAAAGAGCTCGCGGAACTCCCCGTACAGCTGCGCCGCCAGCGTCTTGTTGTGCACCATCACCAGGGTGGGCCGCTGCACCCGCTCAATGACGTTGGCCATGGTGAATGTCTTGCCCGAGCCGGTGACGCCGAGCAGCACCTGGTGCGCATCTCCCCGCTGTACGCCTGCGGCCAGTTCCTCGATGGCGCGGGGCTGGTCCCCCTGGGGGCGGTAGTCGGTGACGAGCTGAAAGGCGGGCATGGCTACCCTCTAACGCAGTCCTGCGACGGCACCACTGCCCCCAGCGCGCACTGCCTTTTCCACCCTCCGGGGCCGCCAGGCGTTTCGACGTTTCCCCGTCTCCGGGCGCCTTCGTCCGGGCGGCTTGGTGGCTGCCGGCGGCACAACCAACCCTGGGGGTTTGAGCCCCGGCTGGAGTCCGCACGTGCGGCCGCGCTAGCCTCGTTCTGCAGTGGAGGAAGCTGCCAGGGGATGCACCCCCGAACGGCACCTTTGGGGCGCACTTCCACCGTTGGGAAGTGTGCCGCATGTTTGACTCCATCCTCGGCCGAACTCTGGGGGCGCCTGGGCGCCCCGGCCTCGGGGCCACTGTCTCGGTGGGCCTGCATCTGCTCGTTCTTGCGGTGGCGCTGCAGCTGTCGCATTCCACCGACGTCGCAGCGCCCCTCCCCATTTCCGTGCACTTCCCCCAAGGCCTCCTCGGCGGTCGGGCCCACAGGGGGCCACCTGCCGCCGCCCGGAGCCCCGCGCGGAGAGCTGCGCCCCTCCGCCCACGGACGGCCACGCCGGCCCCAGCCGCCAGCGTGAACGACGTGGCGACGCCGGTGACCGGCGCCGCCCCGGGGACGGGGACGGCCGACGGCACGGGCCCGGGCACCGTCTTTGGGCCAGAGGCCAGCTGCGCGACGCCGCCCTGTGGCAGCCCGGGGGGCGAAGGCCCACGGCTTCTCACCCCGGACATGCAAGCGCCCCAGCTTCTGTCAGGCCCCGAGCCGCGCTACCCCTTGGCCGCGGCGCTCGAGCACGTGGGGGGCAGCCTCCTCGTGCGCTGCACGGTGACGGCCGAGGGCCTGGTGCAGGACTGCCTGGTGCTGAAGAGTCTCCCCTACCTGGACGAGCCAGTCCTGAAGGCGCTGTCCGCCCGGCGCTACCGGCCCGCGCTTCAGGACGGCCAGCCGGTCTCGGTGCGGATGGTGTTTCCGGTGCGGGTCATCCCGCCCTGACCGCTACGGCTCGTCGCGGACCTTCCACGCTGTACCGGCCGCGCTGTCGCGGAGCTCCACCCCCAGGGTGGCCAGCGCGTCGCGCAAGGCGTCGGCGCGCGCCCAGTCCCGGGCCGTGCGGGCGGCGGCGCGCTCGGCAATGAGGGCTTCCATGCGGGCACGGTCCAGTCCGCGGCGCTCCACCAGGCGCTCGCGGCGCCGCTCGAGCCAGCGCGCCGGGGCCTGCTGAAAAATCCCCAGCACCTGGCCGAAAGGCCGAACCTCCGCGCGCAGTTCGGCCAACGTGCACGCCACCCGGTCGCGGTCCGTCACCGGCGGCCGGTCGAGCAGCAAATTCATCTCGGTGAAGAGGGCGTGCAGCGCCGCCTGTCCTTCGGCCGCGTTGAAGTCGTCGTCCATGCTGCGCTCGAAGGCGCGCAGGAAGCGGCCGCTGTCGCCCAACGTGGCGGACCTCTGCACCTCCCGCAGGGCCAGCCGCTCATCCACCCGCTGCAGCGTCTCGTAGAAGTATTCCAGGCGCCGCTCTGCCTCGATGAGGGCCGCCTCGCTGAAGACGAGGGGATTCCGGTAGTGACTGGACAGGAAGAACAGCCGCAGCGCCTCGGCGTCCACCTTCTTGAGCGCCTCCCGCAGGGGCACCACGTTGCCCAGGGACTTGGACATCTTGGCGTTCTCCATTTCGAGAAAGCCGGTGTGCATCCAGACCTTGGCCAGCGGGGCTTTGGCGGCCGCTTCGGACTGGGCAATCTCGTTGTCGTGGTGGGGGAAGATGAGGTCGAGCCCCCCCCCGTGGATGTCGAAGGGCTGGCCGAGGAATTTGACCGCCATCGCCGAGCATTCAATGTGCCAGCCCGGACGCCCCCTCCCCCACGGCGCGTCCCAGGCCGGCTCGCCCGGCTTCTCCGCCTTCCACAGGGCGAAATCGAGGCTGTCCCGCTTGCGCTCGCCGGCCACCGTGCCTTCTCCGGCCCGGAGTTCTTCCACGTTGCGGTGGGACAGCTTGGCGTAGCCCGGCCAGGCCGAGACGGAGAAGAAGACGTCTCCGTCGGAGGCGTAAGCCGCCCCCGTGTCCAGCAGCTTCTGAACGAGGGACACAATCTCCGCCATGTTGTCGGTCACCCGCGGCGCGACGTCGGGCTCCACCAGGCCGAGGGCACGGACGTCCTCGTCGAAGGCCTGGACGAAGCGGTCAGCCAGCAGCCGGGATTCTTCGTTGGAGGCCTGCGCCGCCTGAATAATTCGGTCGTCGACGTCCGTCAGGTTGCGCACATAGGTGACGCGGTAACCACGGTAACGCAAATAACGCACCACGACGTCAAAGGCGGTGAATGTCCGGGCGTTGCCCAGGTGGACGTAGCTATAGACAGTGGGGCCGCAGACGTACAGCCGCACCTCTCCCGGCCGCAGGGGGTCCAGGGGCTCCTTGCGTTGCGTCAGGGTGTTGAAAACCTTCAGGCTTGGATTCGACTCTGGCGCGGCCAACGGGCTCCTCAGGACCTTCCTTGGGACAGACAGGCGTGATTGGCTGCATACTAGAACCTCGCCCCTAAAGGGGGGCGTGCCCATGGCCCCGAGCAACCCCAAGCGCCCGCCTCGCCCCCGCAACCCTCCCGACGACAACGAGACGTCGGACGAGGGCGAGCTGCCCTTCGACGAGCGGGACGCCACCCCCCTGCGGGCCGATGACCCGAAACCCCAGCGGGTGACCACCTACCCGGCGCTCAAGGCCGGCCGCCGGGGTTCCCGAGCGCGCGACACCGCGCTGGCCGGCGGCTTCGCCACCGCCAGCCTGGTGCTGCCCGACAGCTCCGAGGTCTTCCTCTACGCTGAACGCGGCCCGGGTGCCGGGCAGCTGCTGCCCATCGCGCCGGGCACCCTGGTGCTCGGCCGCAGCAGCAGTGCCGACTTGCGTTTGCCCCACGCCTCCATCAGCCGCCGGCACGCCCGGCTGCAGCGCCGAGGCGAGCGCTTCTTCCTGGAGGACCTCGGGAGCCAGAACGGCACCTACCTTGAAGAGGAGCGCCTGTCTTGCGAGCGCGAGGTGCTCCTCGGCCAGCGCATCCACATTGGCCCGGCCGTCCTTCGCCTGCGCCGCCCCGGCGCCAGCGACGGCACGGTGGAGGAACTGGACGCCAGCCCCGAAGCCTGGCCGCCCGTCCTCACCCGCCGCCGGCTGTGGCAGGTGGCGGTGCTGGCCGGCGCCGCCGGGTTCCTCTTGGCGGCACTGCTGTCGCTGGGCATCGCCCGCTACCAGGCGAATGCCCCGGCGCAGAAGCCCGAACCGGCAGCCCAGGCCAAGTAGCCCCTGCGGCGCCTTCAGCGCCGGCGCAGGGCGTCCTGAAGCAGCCAGCCGTTGAAGGCGGCGAACAGCAGAAGCAGTACGGCCGTGGCCACCGCGCCCCAGTCCTGGGCCGGGTGCTCGCCTTGCACGACGAGGTACAGCCGCCCGTCATGTGGCCTGAGCCCGGGGACTTCCCGGGCGCGGGCAAAGGCGTCGCGGTAGGCCGGCGCAGAGGCCTCGGCCAAAAGCCGCCCCCGCACCGCGAAGGGCGTCCGGTCGGGGGGGGGCGGTGGGCGGCCGGGCGTCCACGCCTCGGAGGGGAGCGGCGCGCGGCGGACGAGGAGGGGCGTGTCCAGAAGGCCCACCACCACCAACGGCCCCTGACGGTCCTGCCCGAAGAAGGCCGTCGCCGCCGGCGTGCCGTGCACCTGCACGTAGCGGTTGGTGGCAAGGGCGTCCAGCCGGTAGTCGCCTTCCCGCCCCAGCGTTACCGGCTCCGTGGCGGACAGCGCGTAGGCGACGTCCGGCCAGGCGCGGGACAGCAGGTACAGCGCGCCCAAGAGGCAGATGAGCGCCACCGGAGCGCGGACGAAGGAAGCCCGGCGCGCGCGCAGCCGGGCTTGTAGCTCGGCGATGCGCGCATCACGGTCCTCGGGAACCCGCATGGGGGGGGGCCACTGCCCAAGGGGGCCGGCGGCCCGGGCCGCCGTCAGGGGATGTTGAAGATGCTCTTCAAGTCGGCCTCGATGGCGTCCTCGGTGCAGTTCTTCGCCAGGGAGAGTTCCTTGATGAGGAGGGCCCGGGCCGTGTCGAGCATCTTCCGCTCGCCGAAGGACAGGTCCTTGTCGCCCTTCAACAGGTAAAGGTCGCGCAGCACCTCGGCGATTTCGAACACCGAGCCGGTCTTGATTTTCTCCATGTACTCCCGGTACCGGCGGTTCCAGGTGGTGGAGTCCACCGAGATGTCCTTCTCTCGGAGGATGGCGTACACCTGCTCGACGTCCTCCTCGCTAATGATTTCCCGCAGCCCGACCGAGCCCACCTTGTTGATGGGAATCATGATGCGCATCCCGTTCTCCAGGATGCGCAGCACGTAGAACGACTGGCGCTGTCCGGCGACCTCGGTGTGCTCGATGCCCATCACCTCGCCAACGCCCTGGCCCGGGTACACGGCCTTGTCGCCTGTCTTGAAGCTGGTCTGCACGGACGCGGGTGCCTCCTGCCGGGGATGCGGCGGATGTGTGGATGTAGGGAAAGCGGCCTCCTTACCATAGGTTGCACCTAAAATCAACCACTCCCTTGACGGGCGGAAAGCGAAGCCATTAGCGTCTCGTCTTTCGCCCGGGACGCAGCTTCTGCGCGCCCCGCGGCAGGTACCGTTCCCCCCTCAGCAACGTGCCCTGGCCTTCCTGGTGCTGGCCGCTCGCGGTCCCGCCGGGCCGCCCGGCTGGGGGTGTCACGAGGGACCTGGCGGCTGCCTTCACCCCCGCAAGCCGGACCTCAACCCCATGACTTTTTTGCGCTTTTCCGGTGGTACGGCGCGTGCTCTGACAACGCCCCGTGGACGCGATGAAAGCCCAAGCGCAGCTGCGGACGGTCGAGGGAACTGCATGAGTTCCTCCGGTCCACTCGACCTCGAGACGCTCGCCCAGCTGCGCGTGCTGGCTGGGAATCGCGGCGCCTCGCTGGCGGATGACGCCATCGACGCCTTCCTGAAGGAGTTGCCCACCCGCCTGCGCGGGCTGCGCGACGCGCTGGCCCAGTCCGACTGGCGCACGGCCGAGCACGGCGCACAGGCCCTGCGCGGCATCGCTGCCACCTTAGGCGCACGCGAAGTGGTGCGGCTGTCCGGAGAGCTGGCCGACGCCCTGGGGCGCGGGGCCACCGGCGAGACGGCCTTGCTGCTGAAACAACTCGAGTCCGCCGGGGCGCAAGCCATGGCCGCACTCGCCCAGCAGCGCTCGCCCGCGCCCTGACAGAGGGGGCCCACGGGGCGCAGGCCAGCGCCCTCTACCCGTCGAAGACCAGCCAGCCAAAGCGGTTGAGGGCGTGAAAGTCCCCCACTCGGGGTGGGGAGAAGGCCTGGCCCTCCACCTCCTTCCGGCCATGGTGTTCCAGCCGGTAGAGGTTGAAGCGCCAGCGGTCTCCGGGGCGCGGGGGCACGTGGGGCACCGCCGCCAGGCGGTCTATCGGGATGCGCATCTCGACGCGCCACCCCTGGTCGGTGTCGCTCGCGTCATTCAGGGTGCCCTGCACGGTGACGGCGGTGAGGGCCTGAGAGTCCCAGGCGAGGTCCATCCCCTGGCGTCGTTCGGGGAAGTAGGCGTCGAAGAGAACGTTGGCCGGGCTCACCTCAATCTCGTTATACGTCCGCCCGTCGCCGTCGGCGTCGATGAAAATCTCCACCACCTCCTGGGTGTAGAGCGGCTCGTCCCGCTTGGTGAAGGTGCTCCAGACGTCCGGGTCCTCGCAGTCGAAGGAGACGTACAGGTAGCGGTCGTCCCAGAGCAGCCGCGCGGTGGTGCGCACGCGGGCCGGGCTCCCGTCCATGCTGTTGACGAGGTTGACGGCGGCCGCGCGCGCCCAAGCCCGGTCGTCCAGGACGCCGTCGATGGTGGGCGCCGGGCGGGCCCGCACCGCGTGGTACTCCGGCAACGCTGGCGCACCACTCTCCAGGAGCGGCCCCGCCATGCGGTTCTGCCCGTCCTGGGCGCCGGCCTGGTCGACGGGAAGCCGCTCGTCCCCGCGCCAGAAGCCGAGCAGCACCCGCGCCGAGGTGACGCCCGGGGGCAAGGCGATGTCCTGCGTGTCCTCGAAGACTTTTCCCACCGGCCAGGATTCCAGGGGCGCTGCCAGGGGATGGTCGTCGTTGGCCACCATCTGTCCGGTGCGCGGGTCCACCAGGTGGACGAAGAGTTGGAAGCCCGCGGGCAGCGGGCGCAGTGGCAGAAACATGTGCGTCAGGCGCACCGGCGCACCGGGTTCCGGCCCCAGCGGGACGACGCGCGCCCCGACGTAGCGCAGCGCCCCGCCGGCCCAGGTGGCCCCGCTGGTGAAGCTGAGGGCTGCGGAGCGCGCCCCGTCGGCGGTGGCCGCGGGCAGCCGCGGCTTGGGGCCGGCCTGCTCATCGCGGCAGCTGGCGGTGCACAACAGCAGAAGGAGGCGGAGGGCGGCTCGACGCATGGACTTGCCCCTTTACCCCAAATGGCCCATCGGGCCTGGCCCCGGAGCGACAGACAGGCGGGGGCCCGCTCTCAGGAACGCTGGGGCGCCAGCCCGGCGCGCTCCACCAAAAGCGCCACCAGGCGCCGGTGCTGGGCAAAGAAGCTGGTGAAGTGCACACCGCGCCCGCGGCCGCGGATGGCGTACACCGTCACCGGACCGGGCCAGACATCCAGGTGGAGGATGTCCCCGAAGGCGAAGCGCTCGGTGCGCACCATGCCCCGGTAGGTGACGCCGCCTGCATCCACCTCGATGGCGGCGCGGGCGTAGTAGGCGTGACTCACCCCGAAGAAGGCGACGAAGAAGAGCGCCGAGAGAAACGTCTTGAGGGGCACGCCCTGGAAGGTGAACAGGTAGACGAGCACCGCCACCCAAAGGAGGCCTGCCACACCCATCGACACGGCGAGGATGGGGGCTGGGCGAAACACCTCGCGCTGGTTGGCCCCACGCACTTCCACAGGCGACAAGGCTAACGCCTGGGGTGGGGAGGGCGCCAGGTGCAGGGCGGGCGCTGGCTTTCAGCGCGCTGGCGCCGCCTGACTGGGGCTGACTTCGGCGGCCAGCGCGGCGGACGTCCGGACCGCCGCCGCCTGCAGCGCGGGCTGCACGTCGGGCGCCGTGGAGACGGCGTACCTGTCGTAGTACGCCCGGGCGTCGCTGGCGCGCCCCAGCGCCCGGTAGGCCTCCGCCAGGCCGTACAGGGGGGAGGCGCGGGTGGCGTCCAGGCGCAGCGCGTCCTGGTAGTCCGCTGCCGCCTGGTAGAAGCGGCGGAGCCCGACGTTGGCGCTCCCCCGCGCGGTGTAGGCGGCCGCCAGGGCGGGGTCCGCCGCCAGCGCCTCCGTCAGCACCTCGACCGCGGCAGCATAGTCGCGGGACAGCACCAGCCGGACGCCCTTTTCATAGGCCTCGCGGGCGCGCGCCTTCCGACTGCCGCCGTCTGCGGCCGTGGCGGCCGCCTGGGCCAGCCGTGCGCGCGCCCTGTCCGCGTTTGCCTGGGCGGCAGAGCGCACGCCGCTGTCGCTCGACAGCTGCACGACGCGCTCCCACTTCTCGATGGCCGACCGGTAGTCCCCCAGCTTGGACAGGGCATTGCCCTGGTTGAAGAGGGCCTCGACGTTGGTGGGGTCCACCTGCAGCGCCGCCTGGTAGGCCTGGACAGCAGCCGAGGCGTCGCCGGCGTGCAGGGCCCGGTCGCCCTCGGCCAGCAACGCGGCGGACATCCCCACGGCGGGCGTGGCCGCGCTCTGGGTGGCCGGTGCGTGCGCCAAGGAGGAGGAAGGGACCGGCGGCAGCGCCGCGGCGGCCAGCTGCGCCTTCAGCTGGGCGACGTACTGTTTGGCCTGCTCCACCCAACGCTGCTCGCTGGGGCGACTTTGCAGGGACAGGTACTGCTGGTAGGCGCGCACCGCGGGTTCGGCCTTCCCCTGGCCGCGGTAGGCCTCACCGAGGCCGAAGTAGGCGTCCGCGTCGGTGGGGTCAATCGCGAGGTACTTTTCGTAGGCCCGGGCCGCAACAGCGAAGTCCCCGTTCTTGCGCGCGGCGTAGCCAAGGTTGAAGTAGGCCAGCTTGAGGCTCGGGTCCGCGGCGATGGCCGCCTGGAATTTTGCCACCGCCTCGGTGTGCTTGCCCTGGCGAAACAACACGCTGCCCAGCCCGGTGAGGGCCTCGGCGAACTTCGGCGCGCCCCGGAGGGCCTCCTGGTACGCCGCCTCCGCCTCGTCCAGGCGTCCTGCCTCCAGCGCCTTCTCGCCACGCTGGAAGGCAGCGCGCGCCTGGGCGGACACGGGCGTGGCCGCGAGTGCAAAAGCCACAGCGAGCGCAAAGGCCAACATCGTCTCGTCCACCTCCCCCAGGGGGGGCCTCTCGACTGGCATACCGGAAACGCCGGGGCATCTGCATCTTGCAATGCACCCCCCGAGCAGAGGCAGGGTTCCCCCCCCCCCAGGGGACCGGCGGCCCCAGGCGCGGCACCTGCTCCCAGGGACGGTGCCGCTGTTGGACGGCATCCCGGCGGGGACGCTTGCGGTGGCGCCGGGTCCTCCCGGACGTTGGCCAGGTTGGCGTCACTGCCCGCCGGCGCGCGCGCCGGGCTCAACGACTTCCAAACCGGCGTGACTCAGGCGTGGCTTCTCAGGAGCGTCGTGGGCCGGCGAGGCGCTGGGCGTCGTTCGCCCACTGCTCCCGCTCGGCGGGAGTTGCCACACCGCTCCGGGCGCTCGCCCGCGCGGACCTTGCCATTGGAGAAAGCCGCCGGTCGTCCAACCGGAGGCAGCCCTTCACCAGCTGGCTGAGCGGGCCTCGGCCCACTGGGACACTGAGAGGGACCCGTGCACCGCGACGAAGAGAACCGCCGCGGCATAGACCAAAAGGTCCCATCGGAACTGGTGGCCGGCTGCATGAAAGACAAAGGCCACTGCCAGGCACAGAAGGAGAAGCAGGGCGCCCGGGCGGAGGGTCCGCGGGAGGACGAAGAGCAGCGCTCCGAGGGCTTCGACACCAGCCAGGAGCGCGAGGTGAGAATTCGGCCCGTGGCCCGGGTGCAGTGCCCAATTAAGCGTCTGGACACTTCCGATGAAGAGTGCGACGCCGAGCGTCCACCACAGAAGGACGAAGGCTCGCAGCAGACGGCGAGAAGGCATGTGTCCTCCCAACAGGGCTCCGAAACGTGGCCTGCCGTCGGTGGCTGACAGCCCCCCGGCGGGGGTGCCTTCAGGGCCGTTCGAGCAGCAGCGTAATGCCCATCCCGTAGCCAATGCAGAGGGTGACGGCGCCGCGGCGAAGGTCCCGCCGCTCCAGCTCGCTCAGCAGCGTGGCCAGCAGCATGGCGCCGGTGGCCCCCAGCGGGTGGCCCAGGGCGATGGCGCCGCCGTTCACGTTGATGCGGTCAAGCGGAATGCCCAGTTCCTGTGCCACGGCGATGGGGACGGGGGCGAAGGCCTCGTTAATCTCCCAGAGGTCCACCTCCTCCACCCGCCAGCCCGCGCGGGCCAGCGCCTTGCGCGTGGAGGGGATGGGACCGGTCAGCATGAGGACGGGGTCCGAGCCGGCCACGGCGCAGCTCACAATCCGGGCGCGGGGGCGGATGCCCAGGCGCTGCGCGGCGGCTTCCGAGGCCACCACCACTGCCGCCGCCCCGTCCACAATCCCGGAGGAGTTGCCGGCGTGGATGAGGCCGTCCTCGCGAAAAGCAGGCTTGAGGGCGGCCAGCGTCTGGACGGTGGTGCCCGGCCGCAGGTGTTCATCCTGGGCAAAGCTGCGCTCGCCGCCGCCTTCGGCGCGTACCGGGATGGGGACAATCTCTTTGAGGAAGCGACCTTCCGCCTGCGCCCGGGCTGCCTTGGTCTGCGAGTCGGCGGAGAATTCGTCCAGCTGGCCCCGGGAGAGGTGCCAGGCCTCGGCCACCAGCTCGGCCGACAGCCCCTGTGGGACGAGGCCGGGGAAGTGTTCGCGCAACCCGGGGCTGGTGGGCCCGTCCCCACCCAGGTAGTCCGAGCCCAGCGGCACCCGCGTCATCGACTCCACGCCGCCGCCGATGGCCACCTCGGCCCGCCCGGTGAGCACCTCGCAGGCGACGTCGTCCACCGCCTGCAGCCCGCTGCCACAGAGGCGGTTGACAGTCTTTCCGGCAAGGCCGACCGGCAGTCCGGCGGCCAGGACGGCGCCGCGGGCCACGTTGAGGCCCTGCTCGCCCACCTGCGTCACGCAGCCCAGCACGACGTCATCCACCGCCTCGGGCGCGATGCCGGTGCGGGCGAGGGCGGCCCGCAGGACGTGGGCGGCCAAGTCAACGGGGTGGACGCTGGAAAGGCTTCCCTTGCGCTTGCCGCGGGCGGAGCGCACGGCATCAAGGATGACGGCGGTGGGCATGGCGGGAGACTTCACCGCGGGGTTGACTTCCGTGTCAACGCGTCACGGCGCGCGGGTTGTCTGCCGCACAGGGGGGGGCACTGGCCAGCCCGCGGAAGAGCGCGGCAGCGGCTTCCCGCAGCGCGGGGAGAAACACCACCCGCATCTCCGCAAGGTCCGTGGCTTCAAGAAGCTTGGCCACCGCCGCTGGCGGGTCCGACATCTGCCACAGCCCAATGACTTGTGCGTGCACGTACAGCGCCGCCCGTAGCCCGGCCTCTGCCGAAGGCAGCCCCGCGGCGGCGGCCAGCTGCGTCCCAAGTCGAGTCAGCAGGGCGTGCAGGGCCCGCTTGAAGCGCAGGGCCTCGACCTGGGAGAGATTCTGTTCCAACTCGACGTGCAGCAGCGCCAAAAGGCGCGCCATGGCCGGACGCCGCTCGAGGGTCTGGCACAGCACGTCGGCCAGCTGCTCGGCGGAAGCCGGGCGGCGAAGCCTGTCCAGCCCTTCCCCCACCTCGCCGAGCCAGCGCTCGAGTTGCGCTTCCTCGACCGCGAGAAACAGCGTCTCCTTGGTGTCGAAGTAGCGGTACAGGGCGGCCTTGCTCAACCCGACGCCAGCGGCCACCTGGGCCATGGTGAGGGTGCCCCAGGGCGTGTCCTGGAAAAGGCGCCAGGCCGCGTCGAGGAGCTGCTGGCGGCGGGCCGCCTTGTCCTCGGCACTGCGCGCGCGCCGGCGCCTCACTCCAGCCATCGGGCGAGCCGGGCGGTGAGGCGATTCATGCGTCCGGCGTACGGCGGGGTGAGGAAGCGGGAGAGAGGATTTCCGCGCTGGCGCAGCACGGAACGCTCGTGGCTGAAGGTCCGGAAGCCGGCGCGCCCGTGGTAGTTGCCCAAGCCGGACGGGCCGACACCGCCAAAGGGGAGGTCCGGGTTGGCCAGGTGGAAGATGGTGGTGTTGACGCAGGCGCCGCCGGACGCGGTGCCATCCAGGACGCCGTCCGCCTCGCGCCGGCTCGAGGCGAAGACGTAGAGGGCCAGGGGCACCGGCCGGGCTCGGACGAAGTCCACCGCCTCCTGCGCCGTCTTGTAGGTGAGCACCGGAAGCACCGGGCCAAAAATCTCGTCCTGCATGACGGCTGCGTCGGCCGGTACGTCCAGAAGGACGGTGGGCGCGAGGTAGCGCGTGGCCGCGTCGGACTCCCCGCCGAAGGCCACCTTGGCGCCGCCCTTCACCGCCGCGTCGATGTAGCCCTTCAGCCGTCCGAAGGCCCGGTCGTCCACCATGCGGCAGAAGTCGGGACTCGCCTTGGGGTCCGGCCCGTAGAAGTCCTGGACGACGCTGCGCAGCTCGCCGACCAGCTTGTCGCGCAGCTCCTCAGGGACGAGGACGTAGTCCGGCGCCACGCAGGTCTGCCCGCCGTTGATGAATTTGCCGTGGGCGATGGTGAGGGCCGTCCGCCGGAGGTTGGCCGAGCGTTCCACCAGCGCCGGCGACTTGCCGCCAAGCTCCAGCGTCACGCTGCTCAGGTGCTTGGCCGCAGCCGCCATCACCTTCTTCCCCACCGCCGTGCTGCCAGTGAAGAAAATATGGTCCCAGGGCATCTCGAGGAGTGCCTCCGCAGCCGTGGCGTCGCCGTCGATGACCGCCACCTCATCCTCGGGGAAGGCCTCGGCGAGGAGGGTACGGATGATGGCGGCGGTGGCGGGCGTCTTCTCGGAGGGCTTCACCACCACCACGTTGCCAGCAGCCACCGCGGAGACGACCGGCAGCACCGCCAGGTGGAAGGGGTAGTTGAAGGGGGCCAGCACCAGGACGTGGCCGCGCGCCTCGTGTCGCACCTCGCTTGAGGTCCCGGCCAACAGCAGCGGGGCATCCACCGTCTCGGGTCGCATCCAGTCGGCGAGGTTTCGCACCGTGAAGCCCAGTTCCTCCTGGACGATGTGCACCTCGGTCAGGTCCGTTTCCGCCGGCGGCTTGGCGAAGTCCTTCTGCACCGCGGTGTTGATGGCCTCCCGGTGCTTCTCCACCGCCGCTCCGAGGCGCTTCAGGCGGGCGCGGCGTTCCGCGGCGCTCGACTGGGCCAGCGGCCAGCGCTTCTTGCTCTGGGCGTCCCAGAGGCGACGGATTTCTGCCTGGAGACCCTCGGTGTGCACTTCCATTGGCTGTCTCATGCGCCCACCCGCTCGGACATTTTGTGGACAATCCGCGTCACCCAGGTGCGCGGCGTGAAGCGGACTGACTGTACCAATAGCTGGTTGCCAAGGCCGGGCACCACCACCGTGGCCCCCCGGCGAAAGCCCTCATACCCCGCGTGCGCCACGCTGGCAGCGTCCATCAGGCGCTTGCCCTTCACCAGCTTGGAATCCTCCATCGCCGCGCGGGCCTGGAAGCCACTGTGGGTGGGCCCGGGGCAGAGCGCGGTGACGGACACCCCGCTGTCCCGCACCTCCTCGGCCAGTGCTTCGGAGAAGGACAGCACGTAGGCCTTGGTGGCGTAATACACGGCCATCAGAGGCCCCGGCTGAAAGGCCGCGGTGCTGGCGACGTTGAGGACGCCGCCGCGCCCTCTGGCCACCATGCCCGGCAGCAGATGCTTGGTGAGTTCGGTCAGCGTCACCACGTTGAGCTGCAGCATGCCGGCCTCGTCCGGCCACCGTGTCTCGGTGAAGGCGCCGAAGCCCGCATAGCCGGCGTTGTTGACCAGGACGTCCACCTGGACGCCGTCTTCGGCCAGGCGCTGGGTGAGGCGCCCGGGGCCCTGGGGCGTGGCCAAATCCGCCACCACCACCCGCACCGTCACGCCGGTGCTCTTCCGCAGTTCGGCCGCCAGCACCTCCAGCTTGTCCACCGAGCGTGCGGTGAGGACGAGCGAGGAGCCGCCCCGGGCGAAGGCACGGGCCAGTTCGGCGCCAATGCCACTGGAGGCCCCAGTGACGAGGACGGTTTCTGTGGGCGCGGCGGCGGACATGGAGGACTCCCTGGGGTGCGCGGCAGGACGTGTACGTGACTCTCGGTCACCTATTAAGTAACGATGGGTAACTTGTCAAACGCTGACTTGGAAGCCTCGCCTTGCGCCTTTGGAACGGCGCCTACCCCCCCCGCCCCTGGGGTGCGTCTCCCTTCCGCCCACGTGCGCCGACCGCAACAGGCGCGCCCCCGCCGTTGCTTCCAACGCTACGGAAGCCACGTGTCGAAGATGTGAAGCCCCTGTTTCTCCTTGGGTTTTTGGATGGCCCGGCAGCTGCAATCCCTGGCTGCGTACCCCGGACGAATCACCGCCCGGGCCACACTGGAGCACCTCACCATGGCTACCCCGTCCAACACCCTGTTTGCTTCCGCCCGTCGCACGAAGGCCTTTGGCCTGCTGGTGGCAGGCGGGATGCTGTTCGCCATCGGCGTCGGTGGCTCCGGCGCGCTGTTCGCCGCGTACACGGGCGCCAGCGCCGGCACCAGCGTCGCCCGCGTCCACAACGCCGCCTAGTGCCGTGCAAAGGGGGGAGACATCCCCCCTTTTTTTTGCCCGAGGGGCCCCAGCTTCAGGCGTCGAAGGGGTTCTTCAGCAGGATGGTTTCGCCGCGGTCCGCGCCCACTGAGATGCAAACCACCGGGACGCCGGCCACCTCCTCCACCCGCCGCACGTAGTAGCGCGCCGCCGCCGGTAGTTCCTCGAAAGTGCGCGCGCCCCCCAGCCGTTCCGTCCAACCGGACAGTTCCTCGTAGAGCGGCGTCACCCGGCCAAAGTCATCCGGGTCCGTCGGGAGCTCGCTCAGCAGCTGCCCATCCAGCTGGTAGCCGTTGCACAGCAGCAGCGGGTCCAGCCCCGAGAGGATGTCGAGCTTGGTGAGCGCGAGCCCCCAAAGCCCGTTCACCCGCGCCGCGTAGCGCAGCACCACCGCGTCGAGCCACCCGCAGCGCCGGGGCCGGCCGGTGACGGCCCCGTACTCCTCGCCCACCTTCCGCAGCTGGTCACCGAGGGCCCCGGTGAGTTCGGTCGGGAAAGGGCCGCCGCCCACCCGCGTGGTGTACGCCTTGCTGATGCCCACCACCGTGTCGATGGCGGTGGGCCCCAGGCCACTGCCCACCGCGGCGGCACCGGCCACGCAGTTGCTGCTGGTGACGAAGGGGTACGTCCCGTGGTCGACGTCGAGCAGTGTGCCTTGGGCCCCCTCGAAGAGGATGCGCGAGCCCCGGGCCACTTCCCCGGCGAGGAAGAGCGAGGCGTCCTTGACGTACGGAAGGAGTGTCTCGCCGTGGGCCGCGGCGGTGCGGGCGATGTCCGCAGCATCCAGCACCGGGGCCTCGGTGCCGGCGCGCGCGGCCAGCGCCGCCAGCTCCTCGCGGGCCGACACCAGGCGCTCCTCAACCTTCTGCTTCAGGCGCTCTGGACGCAACAGGTCCCGGACCCGAATCCCCCGCCGCGCCACCTTGTCCTCGTACGCCGGGCCGATACCACGGCCGGTGGTGCCGATGGGCGACTGGCCCCGCGCCTTCTCGCGCATGGCGTCCAGCAGCTTGTGCCAGGGAAAAATCACGTGCGCCGCCTCGGAGAGGACGAGCTGGGTGGTGGCGTGGATTTTCCCGGACGCCCGCAGCGAGGCGAGCTCGCGTCACCAGGACGGACGGGTCCAGCACGACGCCGTTGCCGATGACGCACGTCTTGTTGCCGTGGAGGATGCCGCTCGGGATGAGGGTGAGCACCGTCTTCTGCCCATCCACCACCAGGGTGTGCCCGGCGTTGTTGCCACCTTGGAAGCGCACCACCACCTGGGCATGCTCGGTGAGCAAGTCGACCACCTTGCCCTTGCCCTCGTCGCCCCACTGGGCGCCCACCACCACCACGTTTGGCATCGGTGCAGTGGCCTATAGCCCTGGGGGCGCCGGGTGACAACGGGCAGCAAACCCGCACCCCAGCGCTGCGCAGCGCTCCTTGGGCTGAAGCAAAGGGATGCTGTCCTCGCCGTGCAGCAGCTCGTGCACCGCTTCACCAAGTTCGGCCCGCGAAAGCGGCGGCGCGTCCACCCACCGGGGCGCCGCGTCCGGGCTGTCGACGAAGCAGAGGCCCGCCCGCCGCGGGACTGCGTCGTGGGCCTCCGCCGCGTGCCACAGCACCGACAGCGTCACCGGGAAGGCCAGAAGGCCAAGCGGCGGCGGAACCCCGGGCACCAGAGACAATCGGTGCGGGGTGCCGTCCTGCTCCCAGGCCAGCGCGGCGCGGGCCAGAAGGCGCGCCTCCCCGGCGTCAAGGACAAGGTCGCAGCCCGACAGGCGCGCCCCGCCCGACGCAGCGGCCCGCAGCGCCTGCGTCGCGGCCAGCGCCCGCAGCGGCTGGAGGACACCCAGGGCCCGCGCCTCCCCAAGGGACAGGCCGAGGACGGCCAGGTGCGGTAGCAGGACCGCATCGGGGAGCCCGGCGGCCCAGGCGTCGGTGCCCAGGCGCCCGGCGAGGGTGGCCAGCAGCCCCGGCCGCGCGGCGCGGTGTCGCACCGGAAGTTGGCCTGCCCAGGCGGCGTCCGTGGGCACGGGCGGAAGGCCCACCTGGTGCAGCAGCCAGTGCCGGCGCCGGCAGCGGTGGAAATCCTCGAGGGCGGCGGCCTCCACCCTCACCCCTTCAAACACGGGGCGCAGGGGCGCCCGCACGCGCGCCACCTCCACCAGGGCCTGCTTCAGCGCCTGCCCCTCCTCCCGGGCGGCCGGGGTGGGTGGGGGCGGCGGGGGGACGTCTTTCGGCTTCAGCTTCAGCACCAAGGGGGCGACGTCTTCCTGAAGTAGCGCCGGCTCGAGGCGCGTGCGCCACGCTTCGGCGGAGGGGCCACCACCGGATAGGATGAGGCGGTCCTGGGCACGGGTGAGGGCGACGTACAGAAGGCGCCCGGCCTCGGCGCGGTCCCGCCGTTTGAGTTCCGCCTGCACCTGCGCCCAGCGGGGCGTCCGGCGTGGCTCGGCGTCGAAGGGGCCCTGGGGCTTGAAGGCCAGCCCGAGACGTCTGTCCAACAGCAGCCTGTTGCCGGGCGAGCGCACGCCGGTGGTGGAGAGGTCCGCCAGGCACACCACCGGCCACTGCAGCCCCTTGGCCGCGTGGATGCTGAGCAGCTGCACGGCGTCGCCGGCCCGCGCTTGCTCCACGCCGCGCGCTCCGCCCACATTCGTCTGTTCGGCCAGGACGCGCAGCCGCCGGGCCAGGCCCGCCACGTCTCCCCGCCCGGCCGCGTCCCAGCGTCGGGCCAGGGCCACCAGCGGCTCCAGCGCGGCGAGGGCCTCCTCGGCCTCCGGGCCCGCGGCCACGGCGGTGCGGTAGCCCGTCTGTTCCCAAAACAATTGCAGGAGCTCGGCCAGCGGCAGTGGCGGCCGAAGCCCCTCCACCGTCTGGACCAGGCGGGCGAAACGCCGAAGACGTTCGGCCTCCTCGGCCGCGACGCCGTCCGGCACCGGCTCCCCCAGCACGGCGGCATCCAGGCGCCCCTTGGCGGCCAGGCGAAACAGCGCGCTGTCCGACAGCCCGACGAAGGGCGAGCGCAGGACGGCGGCCAGGCTGAGTGCGTCGGACGGGTCCGCCAGCAACGCCAGCAAGGCCCCGGCGTCCAGGACACTGCTGGCCGTGTAGGGGTTCATCTCCCGCAGCACGACGTGGGGCACGTGGTAGGCCCGCAGCGCCGTGCGGTAGGCCTCCAGGCCGCTGAAGCCCCGCAGCAGAATGGCCACGTCCCCGCCCCGCGCGCGGCGCAGCCGCCCGGTGTCCACCACCGTCTCGGGCCCCGCCGGCGAGAGAAGAAAGGCCAGCCAGCGTGCCAGGACGTCCGCCTCCGCCTCCCGGGGGGTGCCGCGCTCGGCGGCCACCACCGGCAGCGCGTCCACGCACGCCTCGGGTCCCAGCTGGGGGCGCACCGGCAAAAGCCCGTCCTCCTCCGGGCGAAACACCACTTCATAGTCCCTTGGGGCGGCCACGGCGGGAAGCGCCGCAGCAGCGGCCGCGTTGAGGACGCGCAGCAGCGCCGGGGCCGAGCGCCGGTTGTCCCGGAGGAAGTGCCGGGCGCCCCCCTCTGCCACCACCTTCTCCGCCAGCCTCTCGAAGGTGGAGACGTCGGCGCCGCGGAAATCGTAGATGGACTGCTTTCTGTCTCCCACGGCGAAGAGGAAGCGCGGCTCGAGCGGCAGGGCAAGCACGGCGTCGCGGCCGCCGCCGACTGGCCGCGGGCCGCCGTCGCGCGCCTCGGACAGCAGCACCACCAGTTCCAGCTGCAGTCCGTTGGTGTCCTGCACCTCATCCACCAGCAGGGCGCCGGCGCGGGCCTGGGCGCTGGCCCGGAAGCCCAACTGCTCGCGCAGCACGTCTCGCGCCGCCACCAGCAACTCGGCGAAGTCCATCCACCCGCCCCGGCGTAGCGCCGCCCGGAAGTCCGCCTCCACCTGGCCGCACAGCCGGCGCAGGGTAACCTCGTGCCTGACGGCGGTGCAGCCGGCGTAGGCCGAGACGACGCCGGGAAGCTGCGGTGTGCCGTCCAGCAGGGCTTCTCGGACGGCCGCCAGGGCATCCCGCAGGCCATTCTTCCCGCTGCGCGGAAGGGCACCGGCCAGGGCCTCCAGGCGCGCCAGCCGCTCGGGCGGGGCCTGCCCGTCCAGTCCCTGCAGCACGTCGCTGCAGGCCAGCAGCGTGCTGGCCACTTCGGCAGACGCAGCGGCCGCCGGCGGAAGCGCCGCCTGAAGCCGCGCTTCGGCGTTGGCCACCGCCACACGCAGCTGCTGGGCAGCCTGTCCCGCCTCTCCCACGGCCACCTCCGCCGCGCCCTGCCCCTCCTCCCGCAGTCGCACCACCGCGGCGACGAGGAAGTCCAACAGGCCGCTGCCCCGCCCGGTACCGCGCAGTTCCGCCTGGCTGCACAGCGCCTCCACGTCGGCGTCCCCGCTGTCGAGGGCGTCCAGCACGGCCTGCTCGGCCGTGTCCCCCAGCAGTTCCAGGGCGTCCTCCTCACCCAGCAATTCAAAGCCCTGGGGAATGCCGCTGCTGGCGGGCGCCTGCCGAAGCAGCCGCGCGCAGTAGGCGTGGAAGGTGGACAGGGTGGCCATGTCCAGCTGCGACTGGACGGCGCGCCAGAAACTGGGCGGCGGTGGCGGACGGCCCGCGGCGGCGAAGGCTGCTTCCAATTCCAGTTCGCCGCCCCGCCCCTCGGCCAGCGCCTCGACGCGGACGCGAAGCCGCTCGCGCATTTCGGCGGCCGCCTTCTCGGTGAAGGTGAGGAGGCACAGGCGTGCCGGGGCGAGGGCCTCGCGGCAGCCTGCGCCCGCAAGCAGCCCGAGGGCCGTCGTCAAAAGCCCGTGCGTCTTGCCCGCCCCGGCCCCGGCGAAGAGGCAGCTGTTGCGGGCCAGCACGTCGGCCAGGGGCAGCTGACTCACCGGCCGCCCTCCTTGCGCCGGGCGCCAATGCGGCACACGGCCCCGTAGGGACAAAACCCGCAGTCCACCGGGCGCGCGCCGAAGTCCCCGGCGCGGGAGCGTCCCACCAGCTGGTGCACGGCGTTGGCCAGGTTGGCCAGGCCCTCGGCACGGGCCTGGGCGCGGGTTGGCGCGTCCATGGCCAGAAGGACGCCCTGTCCGGAGGGCGCGTCGAAAGGCTGAAACTCCCCGGACTTGAGGACGAGCCAGCCGGCGCGCAAGGGGCGCCCTTCCCCGCGCGCCCGAACCGCCCACAGGTAGAAGGGCAGCTGGAAGTCGGTGGTGAGGAGTTCGCGGGCCGCGTCCCGCCGACGACTGGCCTTGTAGTCCAGCACCCCCACCCCGCCGGGGCCTGCGTCCAGCCGGTCCACCGTGCCCGTAAGGCAGACGTCCGCCTCCCCCGGCAGCCCCGCTTCTAGCCGCACCTCCCGCCAGTCCTGCGGGGCACTGGCCCGGCCGAAGGTGGTTTCCACCTCCTGCGGCAACAGCCCCTCGAAGGGCACCCCGTGGTGCGGGGCATCCAGCACCCGTCGCACCATCCACCGCGCGCGTTCACGCGCCAGGAAGAAGAGGCGGGGGTGGCCGGGGCTGAAGCGCCTGGCGAGGCCAGCGGCCCCCTCCTCCAAGGCCGCCTCCACCAGGGCCGCTGGCACATCCCGAAAGGGATGGCCCAACAGGCCCGCCGACAGAAGCTGCGGTACCAGGCTCTCCAGCACCGCGTGCCAGAAGCTGCCCTGGCCGCGGGCGTCCAGCGCCTCGCCGGGCGCCTCCGGCGGCTCCAGCCGCAAGGCGGTGTAGGCGAAGCCCTGAAAGGCGCACCGGCCGAATTTCCCCAGCGTGCTGGCAGACAGCGGGGCATCCGGGCCGTAAGCGTAGGCCCTTGCCCGCGCCTCGGCGAGGTCCGATTCCATCACCGCGCCGCTGAAGCGGCCACTGGGCAGCTCGGGCGCGTCGAAGGCGCGCACGCGCTCGGCCTCCATGGCGCCCAGCGCCCGCGCCTCCTTCAGCCACCCCTCCTCGCTGTGGTGGACCAGCGCCCGCGCCAGCCCGTCGGCCGAGTTCACCCAAGCCACCGCCTCGCGGAGCTCGCCTTCCGAGGCGGCGCGCACCAGGGGCACCACCGCCGCGTCGGGAACGTCCACGCGCGCCACCCCGGCGCTGCGGGCGAAGGCGTCGAGGAAGCCGGCCGGGCCGGTGACGTCCTGAAAGCCGTCGTCGCGCGCGAAGCCCAGCGCGGCGGCGCCCGCCTGCCCCACTGTCACCCCCAGGCGCCAGCCATCCAGCGCCAGCGCTGCCGGGGGCCGGACGTCGGCCGAGCCATAGCGCAGGGGAAAGGCGTCGCGCCCCAGCGCGCGGTTGACGCGGTGCCGGTCCTCGTCCGTCAGGGCCCCGGCGCGCTGCAGGGGCCGCGGGAAGCGGCCCTCGGCCAGCGCCACCGCGCCCACCCAGGCCAAGGGGGCCTCCTCCACCGCTTCCTCGTAGAGGAGGACAGACACCCCGGCCGGGTGTCCCCTCGCCTCCGGCAGCCGGTGGCTGGCGGCGGCCTGGGCGAGGAAGGCGGCAAAGCCTGCGCGCTGCAACCGCGGCCCGGGCGTGCCGAGAGCCGACAGCGCCCCCCGCGCTTCGCGGAGGAGGGCGCGCCAGCCCTCCCGGGCCTGCACCGCGCGGCCAAGGGCCCGCGCCGCCGCTTCCGCGCCGGCGCCAACGGACAGGCCGGCCTCCGCCGGCGCCTCCCAGAAGCCCAAGGCGGCCAGGGCGCGCTGCCAGGCTTCCAGGTGGGCGGACAGCGTCGCGTCGGCGGGCAGTGCCCGCACCAGGAAGAAGAGGGCCTCGCAGGCCTCCAGCAGCTGCTGCGCCTCCGGGCGCCTATCCGCGCGGCCCCCGCGCTGCGCCAGAGCTTCCAGCCGCACCCGGTACGCCCCCTGGCCACCACTGCCACCCAGCGCCTCGTCCCTTACGCCGGCCCGTTCCAGCAGCGCGGCTGCCCCGCGCGGCGCCTCCGGCCGAAGACCCGGAAGAAGGCCACTTTGCAGCAGCCACGCCACATCCTCCCGCGGGAAGGCCGCCTCCTCCAGCCGCGCCACCAGCACGCCGGCGCGGCCGGCGGCGGTGCTGCCCAGTGTCCGGCGTGGGCAGCGGCCGACAGCCAGCCCGGCGGCGCGCAGCGCCGCGCCGACGGCGTCGGCACTGGCAGCGTCCGGGACCAGCACCGCGCACCGGGCGGGCGAGGCGCCGGCCTGCACCGCGGCGCGTGCCTGCGCCGCCACCAGCTGTGCCGCGGCGGAGGCACGGGCCGCGCTGAAGACGACCGCCGGCGCGACCTGAGCGGCCGGCCGGCCGAGGAATTCCACCGCCCGGGACAGCGGCGCGCCGTCGGGCGGCAACAGCCGTTCCAGCACCAGGGGCGACAATTCCGGGTGCGCCTCGACGGCCGCAAAAATGGGCTCCAGCGCCGCGTCCAAGGTGGCCTCCCCGGTGGCCGGCACCTGCAGCACCAAAGGCCGGCCCTGGCGTTCCGCCAGCTGGGCGAGGGCCAGAAGCGCCTCTAGCACCACCGGCGGAACGGGCGGGTGCAGCCGGAGGTGCAGCCGCCCGAAGCCCTCCAGCGCCCGGGGCCAGCCGTCCGCCGAGGCGAGGGCGGCGCGGGCGTCGTCCCAGCGGCCGGCCGCGTCGGCCAGCCCCCGGGCGTGCAACAGGCGCTGGTAGCCGCCCAGGGCGCTGGCCACCGCCAGCAGCCGTTCCGCGGGCGGGCCCCCCAGTCGCTCCGCAACGGCCAGCAGCGCCTGGGCACGGACGCGCCCCGCCCGGGCTTCCTGGACGGCGTCCGCCAGCCCCGACAGACGTTCCACATCCGCGGCGTCCAGCACCTTCCCGTGCGCGTCTGCGACCGCCAGCGCCAGCCAGCTGCCCAGGCCGTCCAGCGTCCGGCGGGCCAGGCCGCCCCCTGCGGCCAGCAACTGGGCTAGGGCCTCCAGCGGCAGGACGGCGGAGGACGCGCCAGGGCCAGGCCCGGGCGCCGGGCCCACCCACAACGCGCTTGCGCCCACGTCCGGCATGGCCCGCCTGCCGGTGTAAGGGCGGGGCCTGACAGCCAGCGGGGCCGGGCGCCAGGCCCCCCCCCCCGGGCCCCCGGGGGGTGGAAGCGGCCTAGGGGGGCGTCGTCCCGGGGCAGCGCGCCAGCGCCCCTGAGAAGGGCGTCCGGGCCTCGGCGCCCATGCGCGCCGTGTGCACCTGCAACGCGGTGCAGCCCTCCGGGCCGACAGAAACGAGCGCTTCGGCGGCCCGCCGCTGCAGGGGCGGGGTGGCCGAGGACAGCACCGGGCGCAGCACGCGCACCGCCTCGGCCGGGGCCAGCGTGCGGGCGACGGCGCGGGCGGCCGCCGAGCGCACCACCAGCGGCTCACCGGGGTTGGCCACGTCGGCGACGGCCAGCGGCGCGGCGCGGGCGGCGTCTACCAGGCTGAGGGCATGCAGCGCCTTGGCCCGGCGGCTGGGCAGCCCGTCGCCCTCGGCAATGGAGGCGAGCAGCGGCGCCGCCTGCGGCCCCAGCGCCGTCCAGCGGGCGTCGGAGATGGGGACGTCGATGGAGTTGAGGTACATCTCCACCGTCTGCTTCACCTTGTCGTCGGGCGCGGCCGGCGCGGCAGCCGCAGGCAAGGCGAGAAGCAGAAGGAGCGCGAAGCGACGCATGGAGTCTCCGGGCGGGGAACGGACGAACAGGCGACGGCACCGTCGGGCTGGCATTGGACAACAAAAGGTGAAGGGGCGCTACCCATGCAGCGGCGGCTGCCTTCAGCCCACGGCGGGCGTGTGCCGCGCCCCCCACACCTCGCCGCGCCTCCACGCGACGCGTCCGCTTGTCCCCCAGCCGGCCTCCAGTGCTTCGGCGCCCTGCCACTCCATCCAAAACACCGCGCCGTCGCTGCCCCTGGCCTCGTCGAGGCATGCCACGCGTGTCTGCGTCCCGTCCGGGTGGGAGAGGCTGGCTGCCAGCGCTTCGTGCGAATGCCCGCACCACAGCCACCCTGGTCGCAGCGTCTGCACCAGGTCCCGGGTGAGGGGGTTGCCCATCCACGGGCGGACGGGGCGGCCAGCCACGCGCTGGAAGAGGCCACGGGGCCACTCGTGCACCAGAAGCAGCTGCAGGCCCTTGGCCCCGCGCAGCCGTTCCACCTCGGCGGTGCGGAAGTAGCCGGCCTGCTTCTGGGTGGCCGCCGTGCGGGGCTCCCGCAGGGGTGTGTCCACGTGTCGCGGGGCGTAGATGCCGGACAGCCAGCCCACCTTGAGGCCGTCGAAGGCGCGCGCCCCCACCCGGCCCAGGTAGTACAGGCCGGGGGCCACCTCTCCGCCCTCGGGCAGCGCGTGCAAGGCCTCGAAATCCTCGTTGTTGCCGCCGATGAAGTGCATCGGCCGGTACAGCACTTGGGCGCCGCGGGCGTAGTCGGAAAACTCCGCCGGCATGGCGCGTTTGGTGGACTTGCGCCGGTCGTCGTCGGGGTTGCGGAAGGCCTCCACGTCGCCCACGGCGAAGACGGCGTCCAGGGCCCGGCCGCGCGACTCCTCGAGCTCGCGCAGCCAGCCCTGCACCCGG
Source organism: uncultured delta proteobacterium (assembly GCA_963711265.1). Taxonomy (GTDB): domain Bacteria; phylum Myxococcota; class Myxococcia; order Myxococcales; family Myxococcaceae; genus JADGRA01. Next base: position 9,851 of record CAVQDL010000004.1, on the reverse strand, counting down.
TGAAAGCGGCCGTGGATGTCTCCGACACCGGCGATGAACAGGGGACCCCTCCCGAGCACCCGTCTTCTGCGGCACCGCCCTTCGTCAGCTTGTGCCTCTCTACCACCCTTGGGGCTAGCGTTTGGCGTGCCGGACGTCCGGGGGATTTGTTATGCGACGGGGCTGCCCATGGCTGAACCTGACTTCATCGCCATCCGTGGCGCGAGCGAGCACAACCTCAAGTCCGTCTCCCTCGACGTCCCGAAGAAGAAGCTCGTCGTCTTCAGCGGCGTGAGCGGCTCGGGGAAGAGTTCCCTCGCCTTCGACACGCTGTACGCTGAAGGGCAGCGACGCTACGTGGAGAGCCTCTCCGCCTACGCGCGGCAGTTCCTGGGCCAGCTGGAGAAGCCCAGGTACGAGACGCTGCCGGGGCTGTCCCCCACCATCTCCATCGAACAGAAATCCGCCAGCAACAACCCGCGCTCCACGGTGGGCACGGTGACCGAGGTGCACGACTACCTGCGGGTGCTGTACGCCTCCATCGGCGTGCAGCACTGCTGGAACTGCGGTCGCCGCGTCGGCCGGCAGTCCGCGCAGGCCATTGTCGACGAAGTGCTGAAGGCCCAGGCCGGCACGCGGCTGATGCTGCTGGCGCCCCTGGTGCAGAACCGCAAGGGGGAGCACCGCGAGGTCCTCGCGGATGCCGCTCGCCGGGGCTTCTCCCGGGTGCGCATCGACGGCAAGGTGCACGCCCTCGAGGAGCGCCTGGACCTGGACAAGAAGGCCAAGCACACCATCGAGGTGGTGGTCGACCGCCTGGTGCTGAAGCCCGACGTCCGCTCGCGCCTCACCGACTCGGTGGAGACGGCGCTCAGGGAGGGCAAGGGCGTCCTGCTGTTGACCGACGAGACCGGGGGCCAGGAGCGGGTCATGTCCGAGCTCAACGCCTGCCACCACTGCGGCCTGTCCTTCGCGGAACTGACGCCCGCCTCCTTCAGCTTCAACAGCCCCTTGGGCATGTGCCCGGACTGCAACGGCCTCGGCACCCGGCCGGAGATGGACCCGGACCTCATCGTCCCCGACGTGCGCCGCACCATCCGCGAGGGGGCGGTGGAGCCGTGGGCCACCGGCATGGGCAAGGGGGAGGGCTGGACAGCGGAGTTCGTGGAGCAGCTGGCACGGGCCTTCAAGCTCGACCTGGACACCCCTTGGGAGAAGCTAAGCAAGCGCGAGCGGGACACGGTCCTCCATGGCTCGGCCGGCAAGTCCTTCAGCGTGCCGCGGCTGGAAGATGGAATGGGACGGCATCGTCCACAAGCTGATGCGCGGCTTCCGCACCACCCACAGCGAGGGGATGCGGAAGTACTACCTGAAGTTCTTCTCGCCCAAGCCCTGCTCCACCTGCCACGGGCGAGCGGCTGCGGCCCGAGGCGCGGGCGGTCCGGGTGCACGGCCAGACCATCGTCGAGCTGTCGCGCCTGACGATCGGCCGAGGCCCGAGGTTTCCTCTCCGGGATGCAGCTGCCTCCCCAGGAAGAACCGGTGGCGCGCGAGCTGCTCAAGGAAATCCAGAGCCGGCTCGGGTTTCTGCTCGACGTCGGCCTGGGCTACCTGACGCTCGAGCGGAGCGCGACGACGCTCTCCGGCGGCGAGAGCCAGCGCATCCGGCTCGCCTCGCAGATGGGCAGCGAGCTGACCGGCGTCATCTACATCCTCGACGAGCCGTCCATCGGCCTGCACCAGCGCGACAACGGCAAGCTGCTCGCGACGCTGAAGCGCCTGCGCGACCTCGGCAACTCCGTCATCGTGGTCGAGCACGACGAGGAGACGATGCGCGAGGCGGACTCGCATCGTCGACTTCGGCCCGGGCGCCGGCGAGCTGGGGGGCCAGGTCGTCGCCCAGGGCACGCCGGCGCGAAGTCATGGCGAGCCCGGCAAGCCTCACCGGCGCCTACCTCAGTGGCCGCGCCCGCGATTGACGTGCCGGCGCGCCGCCGGCCTCCCGGCCCCGCGCGGCTGGTGGTCGAGGGGCGCGGGCCGAACAACCTGCAGGACGTCACGGTGGAGTTTCCGCTCGGGCCTGCTGGTGGCCGTCACCGGCGTGTCCGGCGCGGGCAAGTCCACCCTGGTCAACGAGATCCTCTACCCCGCCCTCGCCCAGCAGCTGAACGGCGCGCGCGAGGTGGCCGGCCGGCACCAGGGCGCTCGCGGGGTCGAGCTCCTCGACAAGGTGATCGACATCGACCAGCGGCCCATCGGTCGCACCCCGCGCAGCAACCCGGCCACCTACACCAAGGTGTTCGACGCCATCCGCGATGTCTTCGCCCTCACCCAGGAGGCCCGCACCTTCGGGTACGGCCCCGGGCGCTTCAGCTTCAACATGAAGGGCGGCCGCTGCGAGGCGTGCGAGGGCGACGGGGTGAAGCTGGTGGAGATGCACTTCCTGGCCGACGTCTACGTCCCCTGCGAGGTGTGCGGCGGCAAGCGCTTCAACGAGGCCACGCTGCGCGTGCGCTACAAGGGCAAGAACATCGCCGAGGTGCTGCGAGATGAGCGTCCGCGAGGCACGGAGCTCTTTCGCGGTCCACCGAGAGATCGAGCGCATCCTCCGGACGCTGGAGGACGTGGGCCTCGGCTACGTGCGGCTGGGTCAGAGCTCCCCCACCCTCTCCGGCGGCGAGGCGCAGCGGATCAAGCTCAGCCGGGAGCTGGCCCGGGTGGCCACCGGGCGCACCATCTACATCCTGGACGAGCCGACCACCGGCCTGCACTTCGAGGACATCCGCAAGCTGCTGCGCGTGCTCGACCGGCTGGTCGACGGCCGGCAACACCGTGGTGGTCATCGAGCACAACCTCGACGTCATCAAGAGCGCCGACTACCTGATCGACTTGGGGCCCGAGGGCGGCGCCGGGGGTGGCCGAGTGCTGGCCACCGGGACGCCGGAGGCGGTGGCGGCCGTCCCGGAGAGCTTCACCGGCCAGTACCTGGCCCGGGTGCTGGGGACACCCTCGCCGACGCGCTCGCGCTCCGCCGCACGCGCCACCGCCTGAAGCCGCCCGGCCCGAACCCTGCCATGCTGCGCGCTGCCATCTACGACATGGACGGCCTGCTCCTCGACTCGGAGCCGTACTGGGTGCAGGCGGAGCTCGACGTGCTGGGCGGCGTCGGCGTGCCCCTCACCGAGCAGCTTGCGCGCGAGACGACGGGCATGCGCCTGGACGAGGCGGTGGCGCACTGGTACCGCCGCTTCCCCTGGACGCAGCAAAGCCAGGGCGATGTGCTGGCGCGGCTGACGCGGGCCGCCCACCACCTCATCCTCGCGCACGCCGAGGCCAAGCCTGGAGTGACGGAGTCGCTGCAGCTCTTCACCCAGCTGGGCATCCGCCGGGCGCTGGCCTCCTCCTCGCCGTTGAGCCTCATCCGCGCCGTGGTGGAGAAGCTTCGCCTGCAGGGGTACTTCGAGCTCACCGTCTCGGCCGAGTCGGAGGCGCACGGCAAGCCGCACCCGGCGGTGTACCTCACCTGCGCCGAGCGCCTGCAGCTGCGCCCGTCCGAATGCGTGGCGCTGGAGGATTCCGTCAATGGCCTCACCTCGGCCAAGGCGGCCGGCATGCACGTCATCGCCGTCCCGGAAGCCGCCCACCGCACGGACGTGCGCTTCCGGACGGCGGACGTGGTGGTGAATTCGCTGCTGGACGTGGACCAGCCCCTCTTGGAACGCCTCCGCTAGGCTGGGGAGCGAGCGTCCTTCCCAAGAGCCCTTCGCCGCAGCCGCCTTGCAACCGGCGGCCGTTGCGGCTGTCCTGTCGCCCCTCCGGGTCCCCCTCCCGCCGCCGAGGTCTTCCATGCACACCGGTGCCCTCCGCCGTCCGCTGCACCGTCTTGCCCGCGCCAGCCAGACGGCCTTCCTCCTCGCCGCCGTGGCGGCCCTGGGCCAGACGCCTAGCCCCATGGCGTCCCAGAAGGCCGGGTACTCCGGCCACGGGGCTGGTAGCGCCTCCGCCGAAATCCTCGCCAAGTACGCCCCCCCTGCCCTGCCTCCAAGCTTGAGTGCGCGCATCCAGGCCATGCTGGACGTGCGCTCGCCCGGTGCGGGCTGGTCTCGCCCGACGGCAAGCGCCTGTACTTCAGCTGGAACGTCACCGGGACGCAGCAGGTGTGGCGGCTGGACGGCCCCCAGCGCTTCCCCGTCCAGCTGACGGGAGGCGAGGACCGCACCGACGTGGTGGCCATTGCCCCGGACGGCAGCTCCTCCTCCACGACGGCCCGGGACCGCGGCGGCGAGGAGTACCCGGCCGCACCCGCAGTCGCCGGATGGGTCCGTTGCATCTCATCCAGCACCTGCCCCGGGTGCAGTCCTTCGCCCAATTCATCTCGGACGACTCGCGCTACGTCTACTTCAAGGCCAACGACATCAAACCGACTCCACGCCATCTACCGGTGGGAAGAAGCAGAGCGGACCAAGGAAAAGGGGGGTGTTCGACCAGGACGGGCTGCGGGACCTGGGCGGACGACCGGCCCGACGGGCGCCTGCTGCTGGTGAAGGAACTCGGTAGCGCGGTGAACGGAGTCTACCAGCGAGTCCGGAGCGCACCAGGTGCGCTGACGCCGATCATCATCGGCCAGGGGGAAGCGTGGAGGAGTACGAGGCTGCCGATGGAGCGGCCGAGGGCGAGGTGCTCATCCTCACGCCCAAAATCGGGGAGTACCGGCGGCTCTACCGCTGGCAGGTGGGCGGGACGTTCGAGGCGGTGACGCCGGAACTGCCGCACGATGTGGCGAGCTTCCTCATCGACCAGGCCCGACCCGCATCCTCTACACCGTCAACGAGGAGGGTTACAGCCGGCTTCATGCGATGGATGCCCACACGTTCCGGACACTCGCCCTGCCGAAGCTGCCGGAGTCCGACCGCGTCTTTGCGCGCAGCTTCAGCCCCAACGGCCGCTACGCCACGCTCTCGGTGGACACGGGCACCGCGCCGGTCATGGGCTACGTCGTGGACTGGAAGACACAGAAGGCCACCCAGTGGCAGCTGCTGAGTGCGCCGGAAGTGGACCTGTCGCGCTTCGTCCGAGCGAAGCTGGAGACGTACCCGGCGCGCGACGAACGCGCATTCCGATGCTCGTTCGCCGACCCCTCAGCTGCGCCGAGCCGTGCCCGGTGGTGGTGGCCTTTCACGGCGGCCCGGAGGGGCAGTCGGTGCCGGGCTTCAACGTCCGTGCGCAGCTCTTCGTGGAGGCGGGCTTCGTTTACGATGCGAGCCCAACGTGCGTGGCAGCGACGGCTACGGGAAGACTTGGTTTCACGCCGACGACGGACCGAGCGGCTCGAAGATCATACCGACATCGAAGACTGTTCTCGCTACATCCGGAAGGCCTGGGCGTCTTCCGGTCAGGCGCCCAAGGTGGGCGTCTTCGGGGGCAGCTACGGGGGCTACTCTTCGCTCATTGGGATGACCATGTTTGCCGGCGCCTACGACGCCGGCGTGGATATTGTGGGCATCTCGAACCTCCTCACCTTCCTCAACAACACCGCGCCCTACCGCCGGGCGCTGCGGGTGAACGAGTACGGGGACCCGGAGAAGGACAAGGAGGCGCTCATCGAGCTGTCCCCCCTCACCTACATCGACCGCGTCTCGGCGCCGCTCCTCATCATCGCCGGCGCCAATGACCCGCGCGTGCCGGTGGGGGAAGCGGTGCAGATGCACAACGCGCTGGACGCCCGAGGCATCAAGAGCCCACTCATCATCTTCCCGGACGAGGGCCACGGCGCCGCCAAGCGCGCCAACCAGGTGGTGCAGTTCGGCGCCTCCATTGAGTTCTTCGAAGCGACGCTGAAGCCCGCCTCTAAGTCAGCCTCGCGCTGACGTCAGGAGGCCGTCGCGGGACTGGCCGTGGGCGCGGGGGTGACGTCCTCCGCGCCATGCATCATCCGGGTCAGCGTCCCGGACAGTGTCAGGAGCACCAGGCCCGAGGCGGCGGTGCCGAGGACGATGATGCCAAACATCGTCTGGTCGCCGACGCGCTCGGCGGCCCCGCCCAGCATGCCGGCCAGCTTGTTGGCGGCGGCGTTGGAGAGAAACCACACGCCCATCAGCGCCGAGGCGAACCGGTGGCGCCAGCTTCGTCACCATGGACAGGCCCACCGGGGAGAGCGCGAGTTCGCCCCAGGTGTGGAACAGGTAGGCCCCCACCACCCAGAGGAGCGCGGCCTTGCCCTCGGCCGCGCTCTGCCGTGCCGCGCCATACATGAGGACGAAGCCGACGGAGACGAGGAGCAGTCCCAGCGCCATCTTGGTGGGCGTGCGCGGCTCCTTGCCGCGCGCGGCGAGCCATGTCCACAGCATGGCGAAGAGCGGGGCGAAGCCGACGATGAAGATGGAGTTGACGGACTGGAACCAGGTGGTGGGGATGGTGAGGGTGAAGAGGTCGCGGTCCACCTTGGTGTCGGTGTACAGGTTCATCAGGCCGCCGGCCTGCTCGAAGGCGGCCCAGAAGAAGACGACGAACAGCACCAAGACGAAGATGACCAGGACGCGGTCCTCGTTCCTCCTCTTCAGTTTCCCGAAGAAGGTCAGGTAGACGAAGAAGCCGAACATGGTGCCGAGGATGGCGGTGCAGAAGCACGTAACCCGAGTCGACACGGCCGGTGAGCGGGCCCAGATGGTCAGCCAAGCGAGGGCGGCGAACACCGCCAGGGCGACGGCGACGACCCGGAGGAAGTGCGTCGACCTCCTGGGCCGACGGCTCCTGCTTCAGCGTGCCAATGCCCGGAAGCAGCTTTCCCTTCAGCGTCAGGAGGTGGCGACGCTGACGGCCATGCCGACCCCGGACAGGGCGAAGCTGAAGGACGAGTCGACGTTCTCCGCCACCCCGCCCGCAATCAACGGCCCGAGCAGGCCGCCGAGGTTGATGCCGATGTAGAAGATGGTGAAGGTGTTGTCGCGCCGCGCGGTCGCCTGGCGCATACAGCCGCCCCACCATGGTGGAGATGCTGGCCTTGAGCAAGTCGTTCCCGATGATGAGGACGAGGAGCCGACGAAGAGCGTCGGGACGGGACTTCAGCGTGCAGAGGAATTGCCCGCACACGATCAGCGTGCCGCCGAAAGCACCACCGACAGCCGGCTGGCCGAAGAAGTGGTCGGCGATGTAGCTCCCCAGCACCGGCGTCGACAGGTAGACCAGGCGGTGTACGTCCCTCAGGCTGGAGGGCCTGGCCGCGCGACCAGCCGAGTCCCGGCCCGCGTCCACGAGGTACAGCACGAGGAAGGCGCGCATCCCGTAGTACTGGAACCGCTCGAGCGCCTCGGTGAAGAAGAGGAGGCAACAACCCGCGTGGTGTCCCTCCGCAGAAGGCGCAGGAGCGCGCGGCGTGGGGCAGTCGTCGATGCGACCCCTTATCCCCGGGCGGGGCGCCGCTGGAAGAGCGGGCCGAGCGGCCTGACGGTACCAGAAGCGAGGGGGTCCTGGGGGAAAGGACGGCGGCATTCCCGCCAACGCCCGCGCTGGTGTCAGGGGTGACGCGCGTCACTGGGCAGGCCAAGAGACCCCCGTGGTGATCGCCCTTCGACAGCCTGGACCTGGAAGCGGACGTCCGCCGCCTCAAGCAGGAACTGAACGCCGTCATCCTCGCGCACTACTACCAGGAGAGCGAGATCCAGGACGTCGCGGACGTCGTCGGCGACAGCCTGGCACTCGGCGCAGGCGGCGGCGAAGACGGACGCCGACGTGATCGTCTTCTGCGGCGTCCACTTCATGGCCGAGACGGCCAAGATCCTAAACCCGGACAAGCTCGTGCTGCTGCCCGACCTCACCGCCGGCTGCTCGCTGTCGGACCGCTGCCCGCCGCCGCCTTTCGCGCCTTCGTCGACGAGCACCCGGCCGCTTCGTCGTCACCTACGTCAACAGTTCGGGCGCCGGTGAAGGCGATGAGCGACGTCATCTGCACCTCCTCCAACGCCGAGAAGATCGTCGCCCGCTCGCCTGCCGACCGCCCGATCCTCTTCGCGCCGGACCAGCACCTCGGGCGGTGCGTCGCCAAGCAGACCGGGCGCGAGCCTGGTGCTCTGGCCGGGCAGCTGCATGGTGCACGAGATCTTCAGCGAGAAGCGCCGGCGCACGCTGAAGGCGCAGCACCCGGACGCCGAGGTGGTGGCCCACCCGGAGTGCGAGGAGCGGTGCTTCGCCGCGGACACGTCGGCACCACCCGCGTGCATCCTGAAGCACGCGCCGCCAGCCCCGCCGCAGCTTCATCGTCGTCACCGAGGCGGGGATCCTCCACCAGATGCAGAAGCACGCGCCGGACAAGGAGTTCATCCCGGCGCCGCCCGACAGCGGGTGCGCGTGCAACGAGTGCCCGCTACATGCGCCTGAACACGCTGGAGAAGCTCTACCTCTGCATGCGCCGGCGCACCCCGGAGCTCACCATGCCACGGCGCTGCAGCAGGCCGCCCTGCCTCCGCTCCACCGGATGCTGGAATGGTCCCGGTAAGCTTGCCCCTCGCCGCGAGTCCCGTGGTAATGGCTTAGCTGAACGCCCGTGGCCACCCGCTTCTTTTCCCTGCCGTCGCATCGCCCCTCGTCCTGCCGCCGCGCCTGCTTCCGGCGGAGTCCATCTATGAGCCGGAGTCCCGCCGGCCGTCGTCGGCGCCGTGGACCGCGCCATCAGTGGGGCGGAGTTTCGCGACCAGCGCCTACCGGACCGGGTGGAGTTGCTGCTGGCGGAGGCCGAGCGTTTCGCCGCCCCGTCCGCCGACACCAGCTACTCCATCATCCTCGCCCGGCCACCCGGGGACTTGCCGGCGCTGCTGCGGACGGCGGACCAGCTGGAGACGATGGCCCTGGACACCGACGGAGAGCGGGCCCTGGTGTGGAAGTGCGAGTCGTGCGGCACGCGCTACGCCGTCCCGGTGGCGCTGGCGCGCGACGTCTCCATCCACTGCGAGCGCTGCGGCCAGCCGGTGCAGCTGCTGCGCGTGCGCTCGCTTGGCGAGTCGTCGTTGATGGACCCCCACCACAGCGCGGTGAATGTCGCGCGGCGGGCCCTGGCTGCCTTTTTCCGCGAGTCGATGGCCCGGGGCTGGCCCGTCCTCGCCAGCCGCAACCGCAGTTGAGCGGCGCTCGCGTTGGCCGGGCGGCGTACGCGCTGGCCCTGTTCTTCGGCGTCCTGCCGCTGTGGGCGGCGCGCCAGCTGCCGATGGTGGACCTCCCGCAGCATCTGGCCCTCATCTCCGCCCTGCACCGGCTGACGGACCCCACCACCCTCTACCCGTCGGTGTTCGCGGCCCGGGGAACAGCGAATGCCGTACCTCGGCTACTACCACCTGGTGTCACTCCAACCGGCTGCTGCCGCTCGAGCTCGCCAACCGCTGCTGCACCGCGGTGGTGGCTGGGCTGCCGCTCAGTCTGGCCTTCCTGCTGCGCACGCTCGGGCGACCGCGCTGGCCCAGCCTTCTGGCGCTGCCTTTTTCGTACGGGGACAGCTTCGGCTGGGGCTTCATCAATGGCACCTGGCCTCGCTGCCGCTGGCGCTTTTGGCCTGTGGCTGCTTCGTCCGGACACTGGAGGCGGGGCCCCGGCGCCGCGCCTGGGCGCTGGCCCACGCCGTCGTGCTGGTGCTGGCGCTTCTCATGCACGTGCAGGCCTTCTTCTTTCTGGCCCTGGCCCTGCCCTGGCTTCTCCTCACCACCCCGGTGCCGGGGGGCCTGCGCCAGCGGGGCTGGGCCCTGCTCAGCGTCCTCCCGGCGGTGTCGCTGTTCGCGGTCTGGGGGGCCGGGCGCCTGTTAGCCCCGCGGAGGTCGCCGAGGGGGCGCCGTGGAAGGCGCGGGCGCCTCTCTTCTCGCAGAGAAACCTGGCCTTCAAGCCCTTCGCGC
>CAVQDL010000003.1:0-130204 GCA_963711265.1 uncultured delta proteobacterium | reverse complement strand
TCGAGGAAGCCGTCCTCGATCGCTCGCGCGGTGACGGCGTCGACGAACTTGGCGATCCGGACGTGCCAGGCCGCTCGCGCGCCAGCGTCGCTCCCTGCGAGGCTCGCCACGAGCGCCTCGTGGGCGGCCGAGTCGCCGCGCAGCACGAGCAGGACCACCGGCAGGCGCTCATCGTCCGGGTGCGGTCCCTGCTGCCGGTCGAGGGCGGGCTCGGCGCCGCCGGGCCATTGGGCGTCGAGGGGCTGGACTCGTCCCTCGTGCTCCGGCAACCGCCGGCCGCTGCTGCTCCTCGCACGTTGCGAGCGACTCGCGGGCGGCGCGGCACGCGTCCTCGGTTCGCTCGGCGGTGATCCGGGCGGCGCTCGCCTCGAGTTCGAGCCTCTCCAGGGCGACCGCCTGGGCACGCAGCTCGTCGGTGCCCGACTGGACCCGGCGCGCCGCATCCAGGGCGGACTTGTTCGCGGCGCTGACGGCAGTCAGCCAGGCCCGGGCGGCAGACTCGGCCGCGTCAGCGGAGGCGGCGGTCGCGTGGGCGGCCTGGAACTGGGCGTGCAGGCGCTCCTTCTCCGCTGCCAGGTGGCGCGGGTCGGCGAGCACGCTGGCCTCCTCGACGCGGGCCTGGAGGTCGGTGTTGGCGCGCTGGGCGGTGCGGAGCTGGTCGGCCGAGGTGCGCGCGGCGTCGCGAGCGGCATCGGCGGCGGCACAGGCCGTGGACGCCCGGGTGCGCTCGTCGGCGCAGGCATCGGGCGCGGCGCCGCCCATTGTCTCGCCAGCCCTTGGGCGACCCGCCGGACGGCGTGCGGCCGGCCACGATCGGGATCCCGACGGGATCAGGGGGCAGGACGGGGCGCACGTCGGGCATCGCCGGCCGGGCGCGCACGACGAGATCGGGTGCGGGTCGGCCTGATGTCGATCCTGGTGGGCGCGACCGGGCGGGCTGCCGTGCCCGCCGGTCACGGCCGCGGGGCGCTCGACAACGGCGACAGCCGGCGCCGTCGAGGCGAGGGGTCCCGTGGCTGGGTGGCTGCTCCCATGATCGGGATGCCGACGGCGCCGGAGGGGACGCCGACAGCGCCGGAGGGGATGGCGGCCGGGCCAGATGGAACGCACGATCGGGGATCGGCGGGCGACGGGGCTTTAGGGCGAGCCGCGGCGGAGGTGTCCAGGTGCGCGTCGCCCGAGGGCCCGCCACGGGCGTCGTCGTCGGGGGAGCCCCGGACCGGGCCGTCGAACCTGGCCGCGAGCCCGGCGGCGTTCCGGGGCGCCAGCTCGAGGGGCGTGACCGTCACCTTGACCACGGGCCGAAGGGGAGCGAAGGGTCGCACCACGGCGAGGAACGCGACTCCGGCCGTGATGCCGAGGGCGATGCCGAGGGCCAGGAAGCCGATCTCGGGCGGGCTCACGGGTCTCCCTTGGAGGCCCACGATGGATCCGCGGGCTGACGCCGAGCGTCAGCTGCGCAGCGCGCGCGCGTCAACCGAGGAGTGCGCGGCGACGTGGCCGTGTCGCAGGCCGGCGCTGGGGAGCGGGATGCTCGATGTCCCCGGCCGGAATGCGCCGGCTGGCCTGCACCGCGGGACAGGTCGGCCTTCGGCCGTCGAAATGGCGTCCCGCGCAGGGATCCGCTGTGCAGCAGGTGGTCCGGCTTGGTACTCTCTCGCGGTCGGCGGCGTCCCGCCGAGGTGATCTGTCGCCCAGCACGAGCCCCGCTATGAGGCCCACCGCTTCGTGACCCTCGATCCGACGCAGGAATTCCTCGTTCAGCCGGTCGACGCGTCCTGGCTCCAGTGCAACATCGAGTGCCAGGAGGCATGTCCGGTCGGCACCAACTGCCGGGGCTACCTCAACCTCGCCGCCGAGGGCCGGTTCGAGGAGGGCTACATCCTCGCGCCGCGAGCCGAATCCGGTCGCGGCGATGTGCTCGTACGTCTGCTCGGCCCCGTGCGAGCGAGCCTGCCGCCGCGGCGACATCGACCGCCCGCTGGCGATCCGGGCCATGAAGCGCTTCCTGGTCGAGTGGCACGAGGCCTCGGGCATCCCGGACGTGATGCCGGCGATCACGCCGCGGAGCGAGCGGGTCGCCGTGGTCGGCGCCGGGCCGGCCGGCATGGCGGTCGCCCGCGAGCTGGCGCTCAAGGGCTTCCAGGTCGACCGTCTTCGACAGCCTGCCGTACGGCGGCGGCACGATGCTCATCGGGCGTGCCCGCGTTCCGCCTGCCGCGCGAGGCGATCGAGATGGACGTCCGGCTGGTCGAGCGGCTCGGGCGTCACGTTCGTGTTCAACACCACGATCGGCGAGGACGTCACGTTCGAGCAGCTCCAGCGCGATTTCGACGCGATCGCGATCACGCGCCGGCGCGATGAACGCGGTGGCCCTCGACGTGCCCGGCGGCGACCTCGAAGGCGTCCAGTACGGCGTCGACTTCATGAAGAAGGCCAACCTCGGCCAGGAGCTCGAGGTCGGCCGCGACGTCGTCGTCATCGGCGGCGGCTACACCGCCATGGACTGCTCGCGGACGAGCCTGCGCCACGGCGCCGAGAACGTCGACGATCGCCTACCGGCGCGACCCGCTCGGAGCTGGTCGTCGACGAGGAGGAGCTGGGCGAGACCGAGCGCGAGGGCGTCCGGATGGAGTTCCTGGTCAGCCCGATCGAGGTGATCGGCGAGGACGGCCACGTGACGGCGGTCCGGTTCATCCGCAACCGGCTGGGCGAGCCGGACGCGTCCGGCCGCCGCTCGCCGGTGCCGATCCCCGGCTCGGAGTTCGTGATCAAGGCGGACACCGTCATCCCGGCCGTGTCGCCAGGCGGCCGACCTCACTTCCTGCCGGTCGAGGCGAGCTTCGAGATCAACCGCGGCCGGGTCAAGGTCGACCCGGCGACGTACGCCACGAACGTCCGGGGCGTCTTCGCCTGCGGCGACTTCGTGACCGGGCCGACGACCCTGATCGAGGCGGCCGGCCACGGCAAGAAGTGCGCCTACGCCATCGATCGCTACCTGACCGGTCGGACCGACGTGAGCGTCGCGGCCAACGTCAAGATCACCAGCTCGTGGCGCCACGACATGCCCGAGTTCTACGACGTGCTGCCCCGCCAGCACATCCCGATGGCCCCGGTCGAGACGCGCATGCCCGTCGACCGATCCGACGGTCAACTTCACGACCCCGGTCGAGCTGGGCTACGACGCCACCGCAGGCCGTGGCCGAGTCGACGCGCTGCCTGATGTGCAACTACAACATCTGGTTCGACCCGTTCCGCTGCGTCCTCTGCGGCGCCTGCGCCGACGTCTGCCCCGAGGGCGTCATCCACATGATCGACGTCAACCAGCTCAAGACGCGAGGGCCTCGCTGCCCGAGCTCGAGGAGGCCTACGGCTGGAGCCAGGGGGCGGCGATGGTCCTCGACGAGGAGCGCTGCATCCGCTGCGCCCTGTGCGTCAAGCGATGCCCGTTCGACGCCATTACGATGGAGCGGTTCGAGCTCCAGGAGGTCTCGAGCGACGGCCGGCTCTACAAGGAGTCGCTACCGTGATGCGCAACTCGCCGGGACCGCCGGCGTGGCAGGAGGAGCCCGGTGAGCTTCCTCGAGCGGGTCGACCAGAGCATCCGCCGGAGCGCCGTGTGGCGGTCGATCTTCCGCCAGCCCTACCCGAACGACGAGCGTTCGCGGGCGTACGCGGTCATGAACAACGTGTTCCTGCACCTCCACCCGGTGCGGGTCCGCCAGCACGCGGTCAAGTTCGCCTACACGTTCTGCCTGGGCGGCCTGTCGTTCTTCCTGTTCCTCGTCCTGACCGTGACGGGCGTCTACCTGATGTTCTTCTACGTCCCGTCGGCGACCCAGGCGTACTCGAACATCCTGTACGATCCAGACGCGAGGTCGCGTTCGGCCTGCTGACCCGGAACATCCACCGGTGGGCCGCCCACCTGATGGTCTTCTTCGTCTTCCTGCACATGATGCGGGTCTTCTACCACGGGGCCTACAAGCCGCCGCGCGAGTTCAACTGGGTCGTCGGGCGTCGTCCTGCTGTTCCTGACCCTCATGCTCTCGTTCACGGGCTACCTGCTGCCCTGGGACCAGATCGCCTACTGGGCGATCACGATCGGCACGAACATGGCCGGCTACGCGCCGCTGTTCAACACGCCCGTCGCAAGCTGCATCCTGCTGGGCGGCCTCGAGGTCGGCCAGAACACGCTGCTGCGGTTCTACGTGCTCCACATCATGGTCTTCCCGCTGGTCGCAGCGATCTTCCTGGCCGTCCACTTCTGGCGGATCCGCAAGGACGGCGGGATCTCGGGACCGCTATGACGGCCATCCGAGTCGCCTCGCGCTGTCCGCATCGCGCTCGTCGCGCTCCGCACCGCTCGCGGTCTCCCGGAGCGGAGTCTGAGCGTTCGATGACTGACACCGAAGCCGCCGCCCGAGCCGCGGCCGTCGTGCCGGTCGACCCGGCCCGGCGGACCGAGATCGACAAGCAGCGCGTGCCGATGTCGGCGCGACCCGTACCGTCTGCTGGCGCTGGTCAAGCAGGATGCCGTCGTCCGGGTCCAGAAGGAGCCCGACGACACCGTCATGACCTGGCCGCACCTGCTCGCCATCGAGTTCCTGGCGGCGGCCATGATCAGCATCTTCCTGCTCCTCATGGGCCTCTTCGTGAACGCCCCGCTCGAGGACCTGGCGAACGGCGAACGTCACCCCGGCGGTGGCCAAGGCGCCCGTGGTACTTCCTCGGCCTGCAGGAGCTGCTGGCCGTACTTCCACCCGACCGTGGCGGGCGTGCTCGTGCCGACCTTCGTGCTCGTCGGGCGCGGCCCTGATCCCGTTCGTCGACCGCGGGCAACCTGACTCGCCACCCGGCCGTCGCGAGCGCAAGACGGCGATCATCCTGTTCAGCATGTTCTGCGCCCTCGGGCTGATCGTCACCTTCGTCGGGATCTTCTTCCGGGGCCCCGGCTACGCGTTCGTCATCCCGTATCTCGATCACCGACGGGCTGCACTTCAGCCTGTGAGCGAACGTTGATCGAGGCACTCCGACCTGAGCAACTACCAGGTCGAACCCGCGAGCAGGCCCCAGGCCCTCACCAAGGAGGCGATCAAGGCCCTCCGGAACGAGCAGGTCCAGGGCGTGCTCGCGACGCAAGCTCCTGCGGACGGCCGCTTGCGGCGGGCGTGGGCCTGTGGCTCGCCGAGGTCCGGCGTCGGCACGATCGGCTTCATGTGGCCGAACCTCGCCAGCGGCATTCGGCGGCAAGGTCCTGATCGGCGACTTCAACTCGGACGTGAAGGCCGCAGAACTCGACGCTGCCGATCGACAAGGGCTTCCCGGCCTACGTACAGCGCCGGCGAAGGCGTTACGTCGATGCTGATCGACCCGTCCCGCCAGCAGTTCCTGCCCGGCGAGGACGCGACCGGCGACGGCACCACCATCAACGTCCGGGCGCTCTACCAGCGCTGCCCGCACCTCGGCTGCAAGCCCAACCCGTGCCTCAAGAACTTCTGGTTCGAGTGCCCCTGCCACGGCTCGCGCTACGACCGGCTCGGGATCAAGGCGCTGGGCGCCCAGTACGGGCCCGGCGCCGCGCAGCATGGACCGCTTCGCGACCGTGGTCGACGGCAGCGGCGTCCTGACCGTCGACACCGGCAAGATCACCCTCGGGCCGCTCCCGATCGCGGTCGGGCAGCCGGGCATCATCCCGCCCGATGTCGCCGACCGGGTGCATCTGCCCTCCGCCAGCACCTGCGCGGCCGCCCACCGAGGAGTCCGTGACCGACGCCCGGCCGTCGGCGCGACGAGCGCCTGCCGGCCGCCCGGCCGCGACCGCGCGTCGGCGCCGGTCGACGGTTCTCGGCGCCGCCGTCGGCCCACCAGGCACGACGCTGACGCCCGAGCGGGCCGCCGGGATCGTCCGCCAGTCCGGCAACGCCCGCTGGGTCGGCTTCCTGGCGATCCTGATCGTCGTCGTGTTCGTCGATCGTGTACTACTTCTACGAGCGTGGGCCTTCCGGGCGTGCCAACTCCTCGCCGCCAGCTCGGCGCGGAGGCGGCGGCGCAGCAGGTCACCGCCGTCGAGCGCGGCTACAACCTCTTCGAGGCCAACTGCGCCCGCTGCCACGGCGCAACCGGCCAGGGCGGCATCGGGCCCGTCCTGAACGAGCCAGACAAGCTGTTCGTCCACCTGAACCCGGACTACATCCGGAACGTGCTGACGGTGGGCGGCCGCTACGTCTGCGGCAACGCCGAAGCCTCATGCCGGTCTGGGCGGACACCGGGAACCGCCCGGCCCGCTCAACTACATCCAGATCAACGACCTGATCGCGTTCATCCGCGCCTCCAAGGCGGACACGTACACCGCCGCCGTCAGCCGCCTGCTTCTGTGCAGCGGCAAGGTAGCCTTCGACCTCATGGCGCACCGCGCGCTGGCCTCTGACACCAGCGTCGCCATCGGCCGCATCGAGCAGCTGTACCCGGTGCCCCGGGCAGAGCTCGAGGCGCTGGTACAGCGCTACCCGTCCCTGCGGGAACTCATCTGGGTGCAGGAGGAGCCCCGCAACATGGGCGCTTGGCGCTTCATGCGGTCTCACCTCGCGGAGCTGGCGGCCACTGCCCGGCAGCCGGTGAGCGTGCGCTACGTCGGCCGGGTGGAGAGCCCGAGCCCGGCGACGGGCTTCCTCAAGACGCACGAGCTCGAGCAGCACCAGCTGGTGCAAGAGGCGTTTGCACGGGGGACTTCCCATGGCAGTTGAGCTCACCGTCCCGGCACTGGGCGAATCCATCACCGAGGCGGTGGTGGGCAAATGGCACAAGAAGGTTGGCGACGCGGTGAAGGTGGACGAGCCGGTGGTGGTGCTCGAGACGGACAAGGTGACCATCGACGTCGCCGCACCGGCGGCCGGCGCCCTCTCCGCCATCACCCACGCCGAGGGCGACCGGGTGAAAATCGGCGACGTGCTCGGCACCATCGCCAGCGGCGCGGGTACCGAAGTGCCCCGGGCCGCGGTCGCCTCCGCCGCCTCGCCTCCGTCCCCGGCTCCGGCTCCGGCTCCGGCTCCGGCTCTGGCCAGCGTCCGCCCGGCCATGGAGATGGCCCCCGCGGCGTCGCCGTCCGGCAATGGACGGCAGCCCCCGCTGTCCCCGGTGGCGCGGAAGATGGCCGAGGACGCCGGGCTGGACCCGGGCAGCCTGCGCGGCAGCGGCGCCTCCGGCCGCGTGACGAAGGACGACGTCCTCACCGTGCTGGAGGGCGGCAAGTCCTCCACGCCGGTGGCGCTGGCGCCAACCCCGGTCCCCGCCGGCCCGCGGACGAATGCCGCCCGCGAGGAGCGGGTGAAGATGACGCCCTTGCGCAAGCGCGTCGCCGAGCGCCTCCTTCAGGCGCAGTCCAGCGCCGCCATCCTCACCACCTTCAACGAGGTGGACATGGGCGCCGTCATGGCGCTCCGCAAGACGTACGGCGAGCGCTTCCTGGCCCGCCACGGCACCAAGCTCGGCTTCATGGGCTTCTTCCTCCGGGCCGTGGTGGACGCGCTGAAGGCCTTCCCGCTGGTGAATTCGGAAATTGACGGGGACGAGGTCGTCCTCAAGCGCTACTACGACATCGGCGTGGCCGTCTCCGGCACCCGCGGACTGGTGGTGCCCGTCCTCCGCGACGCCGACACCCTCAGCATGGGCGACATCGAGAAGCGCATCGCCGAGCTCGGTGCGCGCGCCCGCTCCGACAAGCTCACCCTGGCCGAGTTGCAGGGGGGCACCTTCACCATCAGCAACGGAGGCATCTTCGGCTCCATGCTGAGCACGCCCATCCTCAACCCCCCGCAGACGGCCATCCTCGGCATGCACAACATTGTCGACCGGCCCGTGGCGCGGGACGGCCAGGTGGTCATCCGGCCCGTCATGTACTTGGCGCTGTCCTACGACCACCGCCTCATCGACGGCCGGGAAGCGGTGCAGTTCCTGGTCCGCATCAAGGAGTGCATCGAGGACCCGGAGCGGCTCCTGCTCGAGGTGTAGCGGCTGTTGCGAGGGCGCCCCCCCCAGCCTGCGGCACGTTAGAGGTCGAGGTCGTAGATGCGCTGCTGCTTACTCAGTCGAAAGCCCAGGCCTTGGTAGAAGCCAGAGGTCCGTTCTCGCTCGGTCCGGGTGCGGACCCTGAGCCGGGCCAGCCCCCGGCCGCGCGCCCAAGCGCGGGCCTCCAGGACCAGCGCCGTGCCCACGCCCTTGCCCTGGTGGGTGGGGTGCACCACCAGGCCCGAGATTTCGGCCCAGGTGCCACTCTCCAGCGCAGCCCGCAGGCCGACCTCGAGCCACCCCACCACTGCTCCCTCCAGCAGAGCGACCAGGAGGCAGTGCCCGCCCTCCGGGCGTTCGAGGTGTTGGTGGACTTGCGCCAGCGTCACCTGGTAGCCAAGGTGGCGGCACAAGTCCCCGAGGACGGGTGCGTCCTGCGCTTCAGCCCTGCGAATGTGGAGGGCAGGTCCCAAGCCACCTCCTCGACTCGACTGGGCGCGAGGCGTTGTCACGACGCACCGCGCCGTGCGGGGTTGGACACCGGTCGAGCGCACGTGTGCACGGACGGACGTCGAGAGAGCTTTACTTCAACCTTTCGTCTCCATAAAAAAGCGCGTCCTCCGACCGTGGAGGCCACGCGCGGCGCTTCCAGCCGTGGTGTTGAGAAGGAATAAGAGACACGAGATGGCAACAGGTACTGTGAAGTGGTTCAACGATGCGAAGGGGTTTGGTTTCATCACGCAGGATGGGGGCGGGGAGGACGTTTTCTGCCACCACACTGCCATCCAGTCAGAGGGCTTCCGCACCCTGGCTGAGGGTCAGAAGGTGGAGTTCGACGTCGCCCGTGGCCCGAAGGGGCTGCAGGCGCAAAACGTCAAGCCCATTTAAGGAATTGTCCAGCAGTCCTTGAAGGTCTGACGCCCCGGCTCCGCCGAGCTGCAGGGTGGAGCCGGGGCGCGTCGTCTTGTGCCCCGGCTGCCGCCGTCCCGCCCTGCTGGCCTCCCGCAAAGGGACGGCACGGGGGCGGCGCCGGTGGCTGGAGGCGTTCCCCAGCCCCGCCCCCGTCAGGCAACCCCAACCCGCGCCTCCTGCGGTGTGGTGGCGTGTCGTCCCGGCGGCCCTACGGCGTTAGCTTGGGCGCCCCGCAACCCGTGCGCCCTTCCCCGTGTTCCTTCGGGGAAGAAGGAGCACGCACTGCTATGCGGAAGCTGAGACTCGCTGTCCTCGCCGTCACGGTGGCCACCACCCTGGGCTGCGCGACGCAAGAAGCCGTCGTCGTCCGGGCCCCGCCCTGCGCTGGTGGGACGTGGGTGCAGGGGCATTACGGCCCCTACGGCCACTGGCATGCCGGGCACTGGGTGTGCCCGGAGGTGGTGGTGGCTCCACCGCGGCCGCCCCCGGCCGTCGTCGTCACCGGGCAGTAAGCCCTGGTGGGGGGCGTCAGCGCTGGCCGAACAGCAGGGCTGACGCAGGGCACGCCCGCGGGGCGTCCGCCACTGGACCACAGGCTTCCAGCCGGGAGACGGAGACAGGCGGGGCCTTCGGCTGGACGAAGGCCCGGCAGGCCGCCGTCCGCTGGTAGCCCACCACGGCGGAGGTGGTGAAGAGAGCGACCAGGGCCGCTCCCACTGCCATACCGAACACGCCGGTGGCACCCTCCAATCCGCTTTCGCAGTTGTCGACGCAACGTGTTGGGGGGGGCGCGCTTCTGGCATTGCCGTCCACCACGGCCGCCATGCCGAGTCCAAAAAGGCCAAGCGACAGGACGGCGAGAATGGTGTCCATCGCCGGCGCGTCATTGGTGGTGGTGCAGGGGGGCGCGGGGTGCACCTCGGGTTCGGGCCCCCTGGTGAAAATGAACGAGCACCCGGAGTTCGTCACTCCCCAAAGGAGCGCCATTGCTGTGCAGAGCGACTTCATGAAAGGCGCCCCCCCCCGAGCGGCGGCACCCCCGGACCGCCGGTGCCAATTCACGGCCGCCCTGACGAAAAGCCTAGCGCGCGGACGTGGGAATGACACGGCCACGGCCGCCGCCCGGGGTCAGCGGGCGGTGACGGGCGCTGGCACGGCAGGGGCGGGCGTGGCCAGGTGGGCCTTCAGGAAGTCCACCACCAGGCGCTGCACGCGCTCCGTCACCGCCGGGTCGGCCACCATGTGGGTGAAGCCGGACAGCGGCACGAAGTCGAACTGCTGCCGCCCGGCGCGGAAGAAGGCGTTGATGAGCTTCAGCGAGTGGAAGAAGTACACGTTGTCGTCCGACGTACCGTGCAGCACCAGCAGCGGACGCTGCAGTTTGGCCGCCTCGCCGAGCAGCCCATTGCGCGCGTAGACGGCGTCCGCGGCGGGCGGAATGCCCAGGTAGCGCTCGGTGTAGTTGGAGTCGTAGTCCAGCCAGTCCACCACCGGCGCACCGGCCACCGAGGCGTGGAAGACGTCGGGACGCTTCAGGACGGCCAGCGCGGCGAGGTAACCGCCGAAGGACCAGCCGGCGATGCCCACCCGGGAGAGGTCCATCTCCGGCACGAAGGCCGCCAGGGCCTGCAGCGCCGTCACTTGGTCATCGAGGATGACGCCGGAGAAGTCGTCCTTGATGGCCCGCTCCCAGGCCCGGCCCCGCCGCGGCGTCCCCCGCCCATCGAAGCTCACCACCAGGAAGCCCTGGTCGGCGTGCCACTGGGCGAGCAGGTAGCGCAGCGGCATGGCCTGCACCACGTTGGCATGGGGCCCGCCGTAGCAGTCGACCAGCACCGGCAGCTTCTGACCAGGCACGGCCGTGCGCGGCCGGACGACCGTCGTCCAGAAGCCCCGCTCCCCCACCTGGCGGTACTCGACGTGCGGCACGAAGGGAGGGGGCAGGGCCACCGAGGGGAGCACGCCCAGCGTCTTGCCGCTGCGGTCCCTCACCTCGGTGCGCATGCTGCCCGTCGCCTCATAGGTGGTGAGCAGCCGCAGGCTGCCGTCGTCGGACAGCTTGAGAGACTGCGCGATGCGCTCGCTCGTTCCCGGCACCAGCCGCTCGGCGCTCCCCCCGGCCCGCACCCGCATCACCACCGTGTCCGGGGCCTGCGGGGCGGCCAGGAAGTACAGCGCCTTCTCGACAGCGTCGTAGCCCACCAGGGACACCAAGTGGTCCGTCCCCTTCACCCAGGTGCCCAGCAGGGCCCCGTCCGGGGCGTGGAACTCGACTTCCCAGTTTCCGCTGCGCTCGGTGAGCCAGAAGAAGCCCGAGCCGTCCTCCAGCCAGGTGGGCACCTGCTCGGCCGGCGGGAGGTTGAGCCAGGCCGCGTCGGTCTCTCTCAAAAGCACGCGCGTCGCACCCGTCTGCGCGTCGACGGCCAGCAGCAGCTCCTCCGTCTGGGGCCGGTTCTGAACCAACAGGGTGAGCGGCCCGTGCTTCGGCCACACCACCCGGGCCAGGTAGGGGTACTTCTCCGTGTCCCACGCCACCCAGGTGGTGGGGCCGCCCGCGGTGGAGACGAGGCCCAGGCGCACCTTGGCGTTGGCCTTGCCGGGGCGCGGGTAGGGGAAGGCGTTGGCCGGCTCTTCGGGACGGGCCGGGTCCTGGATGGTGAACGTCTCCACTTTCCGGGTGTCCGACTCCTCGTAGGCCAGCTGCTTGCCGTCGGGCGACCACCAGAAGCCCTCGAAGCGGTGCATCTCCTCCTGGGCCACGAATTCTGCCAGCCCGTGGCTCAGCCGCTCCGTCCCCCCGGTGGTGAGCTGGCGCGAGGTCCCGCGCGCCACGTCCAGGACGTGAAGGTCATCGCCCTTGACGTAGGCGAGCTGCGTACCGTCCGCCGACAGGGTGGGGCTGAGGACCCCCTCCACCGGCAGGGGCCGGGAAGAGGTTGCCGCCGGCTTCCCGGCGGTGAGGGCCCCGACGTCGACTTGGTAGACGCGGCCCGACAGCACCGTCACCAGCGTCTTGCCGTCCCGCGACAATTCGAAGCCGGTGAAGCCCCGCGCGCTGATGCGCTTGCGCTCGAGCTCCGCCCGTTCCGCGACGCTCAGCTGCTGCGCGGCCCCCTTCAGCAACGCCTCGGCGGTCAGCACCTGCTCCGTCTTCCCGGTGGCAACGTCGAAGGCGTACAGCGACTGCACCGGGGAGGTGGCCTCCGAGCGGAGGAAGAGGACCCAGCGGCCGTCGGGCGTGGGCCGTGCCTGCTTGGGCGTCCCGTTGGTGAAGGACCGGGTTTGGGCGTACTGGCGGAGAAAACCGTCGTCTGCAGGCACTGGGGAGGAGGCGAGGAGACTGAGGAGCATGGGGGCGAGCATGGGGGCCCCAGGGGGAATAGCCTGGTCCTGGTGGGGCATGCCAGCCCCGAAGAGGAGCCTCGCCTAGCGTGCGCAATTCGACGGCCGCCCTGGTGCTGGTGGTGTCGGCCGTCCTCGGCTCCGCGGTGGGCGTCCTGGGGGTGCGCCGGCAACGCATGCAGGAGGCGGCAACGGCACGGGAGCGCAGCGCCGCGGCGCGGCTGGCCGACGTGGCCGGCTGCCTCACCCTGCTCGACTGGACACTGCTGCCGGCCACCGAGGGCGGGGCGGTGGTCCGCGCCAACGTCCTGCCGGGCCGCGACGGACGGGTGGCGCTGGACGCCCACGGGGGGCGGGGGGCGGAGGACGTCCTGGTGCCGGAACTGCAGACGGAGCGGCTGGTGCCGGCGGTGGTGCACGCCGGTGTGCCCGTCCTTTTGGAACGCCGGCTGCGCCGCGTCCGGACGGGAGAGGTGGAGGAACTGGCCCTGCGTTTCAGCTGCCGGCCCCCGGGGCCGCAGGGCAGCTTCGGCGTCATCGAGTACAACAGCACCACCGTGGCCGAAGCCCCCGATGGCTTCGGGGGCCTGGTGCGGCCACTTCCGCCGGTGGCGCGCTGAGGCTGGACCGGGACGGGGCTGCCCCCCCCAGGCGACTGGGCGCTGGGGCTTGTCTTGCGGCGCTCGGGAGGAGGCTGCCCCGTCTAGGGCACGACGAGGGCCCGCAGCGCGCGGGGCGCCGCCAGGGGCCAGCGTGCGCACCAGCACGGTGCGGCCGGGATGGGCTGACTTGAGCGCCAAGGCCGCCTCGCGCGCACTGCGCACCGGCGCCCCGGCGACTTCGATGATGACGGCGCCCGGAAGGAAGCCTGCGGCATCCGCTGCCCCGCCCGGCGCGACGCTCACCACCACGGCGCCCGGGCTGTGGATTTGCAGACGCGCTGCCACGTCCCGGGTGAGGTCGGCGAGCTGCAGTCCAAGGCCGGATTCATCCGGCGCCGTCCGCTCGTCGGCCAGCGGGTGGGGGAGCGGGCCAGTGCCGTCGAGGTCCGTCCGCACGCCCAGCGTCACCTGGAGGTCCTGGGGCTTGCCGCTCCGGACGAAAGTCAGCTTCACCTGGGAGGCGGGCGAGTGCAGTGCCACGCGGTGGATGAGCTCCCCCGGGGAGGCCACCGGCTGGCCGTCGAGGGCGACCACGACGTCATCCCGCTGCAGGCCGGCCCGGCGCGCGGCCGAGTCTTCGGTGAAGCTACTCAGCAGCGCCCCTTGGCCGGACTCCACCCCCAACGCCCGACCGAGCGCCGGCGTCATGTCCTGGAAGAAGGCGCCCAGGGCGCCACGCGTCACCCCGCCCTCCCGCTCCAGCTGGGGCAGCAGCTCCAGCACGACGGAGGACGGCACGGCGAAGCCGATGCCAGCCGCCACCGGTACGGCGGTGGCGATGCCCACCACCTCCCCGCGCAAGTCGAACAGGGGGCCGCCGGAGTTTCCCGGGTTGATGGCCGCGTCTGTCTGCAGGAAGTCGTCGTAAGGGCCGCCGAGATGTCGGGCGAGCGCGCTGATGATGCCCAGCGAGACGCTGGAGGACAGGCCAAAGGGGTTCCCCACCGCCAGCACCCAGTCCCCGGCGCGCAGCCGGCGCGAGTCGCCGAGCCGGGCCACCGGGAGGCTTTTCGGCGCATTGCGCAGTCGCAAGAGGGCGAGGTCCGTGGGGCCGTCGCGGCCCACCAACTCAGCCTCATAGGCGCGGCCATCGGCCAGGTGCACCAGGAGGCCGGAGGCGTCCCGGAGGAAGTGGAAGCTGGTGAGGACCAGGCCACGCCCGCCAAGGAGGATGCCCGCGCCGGCGCGCTCGCGCGGGGCGCCCCCGTGCGGCACCGGTGGGTGTCCCTCCGGAAGGGGAGGCGTGGCGGTCTCCGGGTCGCCTTCGTCCTCCTCGTCGGTGGACAGCGGCCCTTGGCCGGGGTCCACCTCGACGCTGACCACCGTGGCCAGCAGGCGCTCGACCAGGGGGGCCAGCGACGGCACCTCCACCGGCACCGGAGGGCCCGGGGGCCGCCCTGGCGGGGTGGGGGCCGCACGCGCCTCGCCGGCCGGCTCCGCATAGGCCTCACGCGCAGGGCTCTCCCGGCAGGCCGGCAGGACCACCAGAAGCGCTGCGCCCAGACAGCTGAGGGCTGGCCGCACGAGGGACATACGTACCAACGACATAGCGAATTGCCCGCCCCGCGCACGGCAAAGCGACATGCCCAAGGGGGGAGGCAGTGGCAGACCCCGGAGCAGCCGGAAAGGTTTCCCTCCGGGACGGCAAACTCCGCTGGCAAGCTTGACACACCGCCTGGCTTTCCTGACAGTCCCGGGGCCCCCCCCACGTGGACCCCGACTCCTTCAGACACCGCGTCCAGGCGGTCCGGACGCAGGCCGGGCGCCGGCCGGTGCGGCGGGTTGGCTGAGGTGCCATGAGAGGCTGGAGCCGCCGCGTGCAGGTGGTTCTCCCGGTACTGGCGGCCGGCGTTCTGCTCGCCTTCCTGCTGGCGCCGCTGTTGGCCCTCGTCCTGTCCACCGGCGTCGGGGAGGCGCTGGCCGGCCTGGGCCACCCCCTGGCCGTGGCGGCGCTCGGCCTGAGCCTCCTCACCACCAGCTGCTCGCTCGGGCTGGTGTTGCTTTTCGGCACGCCGCTGGCCTGGCTTCTGGCGCGTCGCACCGGGCGCCTGCCGCGGGCAGTGGACACGCTGGTGCAGCTGCCCATCGTCATCCCCCCGGCCGTCTCGGGGCTGGCGCTGCTGCTGGCCTTCGGACGCCGGGGGCTGCTGGGGCCGTGGCTCGAGCGCGTCGGCATCGGCCTGCCCTTCACCACCGCGGCGGTGGTGCTGGCGGAGGTCTTCGTGTCTGCGCCCTTTTATGTCCAGGCGGCCGCGGCCGCCTTCCGGCGACTCGACCCGGCACTGCTGCTGGTGGCCCGCTCGCTGGGTGCCGGGCCAGCGCGGACCTTTTTCCGCGTGGCCCTGCCCCTGTCCCTGCCCGGGCTTGCCACCGGCGCCGCGCTCAGCTGGTCGCGGGCCCTGGGGGAGTTTGGGGCCACGTTGATGTTTGCCGGCAACCTCACCGGGCGCACCCAAACCCTGCCGCTGGCCATCTACACCGCCCTGGAGACGGACGTCCGCGCCGCCAAGGCCATGGCGCTGGTGCTGGTGGTGGTGGCCTTCGGCCTGCTCCTTCTGGTGGGCCGGCGGGCGCACGGCTTCCTCGGAGGTGAGGGTGCTCGACGCGCGACTTGAGCTCCGGCGGGGCACCTTTCAGCTGTCGGTGGAGTTTGCCGCGGGCCCCGGACCGCTGCTCGTCACCGGGCCCAACGGCGCTGGGAAGACGACGCTGCTGCTGGCGGTGCTGGGGGCCCTGCGTCCAAGCGCGGGGCGGCTGGTGCTCGGCCGGGCCGTCCTCTTCGACGCAGCCTCGGGCCTATGTCTGCCGGTGGAGGAGCGCCGCGTGGCCTACGTGCCACAGGACTCCGGCCTCTTCCCCCACCTCTCGGTGCGAGACAATGTCGGCTTCGCCCTGCACCGGCTGGACACCGCGGCCCGCGCGGCCCGGGTGGAGGAGGCCTTAAGCCAGCTGGGCGCTTCTGCGCTGGCAGACCGGCTGCCGAACGGCCTCTCCGGCGGCGAGCGACAGCGCGTCGCCCTGGCCCGGGCGCTGGCCATGGAGCCGCATGCCCTGCTTTTGGACGAGCCGCTGGCGGCGCTGGACACCCCCAGCCGGGTCCGCTTCCGCGGCTTTCTGGCCGAGCATCTGCGGCGACTGGCCGTCCCCGCGCTCGTCGTCACCCACGAGGCGGAGGACGCGCGCGCTCTGGGGGGACAGATGCTGGTGCTGGAGGGCGGCCGTGTGACGGAGCGCGGGCAGGTGGAGGCGCTGCGCGTCGCCCCGGCCTCGGCCTTTGCCCGTGCCTTCTGGACCAACGGGTAGCGGCAGCCGGGGCACGTCACAGCAGGCTGTCGACTTGCCGGCCTAGCCGCGCGAGGACTTCCTCCCCGGCGCGGATGCCGTGGTACTGCGCCTCCTCCATCAGCGAGAGCGCGGAGAGGTCGGTGTGGGCGAAGTGGACATCTCCCAAGGCCTGGGAGGCCCGACGCCGCTCCGCGGAGAAGACGAAGCCGGGGCGAGGGCGAATCATGGCGTGGCCCCAGCGCCACACGTCGAGCCGTTCGATGCAGGACTCGATGTCCGGGTGGGCCCGCCGCAGGTCGGCCACCACCAACTCGGCCGCGTCGTGCCAGGACAGGGCGTGCAGCCAGCGGTGCGCCTCCGCAGGGTCGGCGTGCGTCAGCGACAGGTACCAGGTGAAGACGGTGGCGCCGGGTGGACCGCCGTGGCGGTCGGACTGGTGGGTGGCCACCACGTAGCCCAGGCTGCCGGAACCGTAGAGGACGTTGTCCCAGGCCTCCGGGAAGCCGCGGGAGAGAGGGCGCCGGCGCAGGGTGGCGTTGGCCACCAGCCAGGCGCCGGCGTGAAAGCCGCTGGCCTCGGCGACCAGCCGGGGGTGGGGAAAGACGCGGGCGGCCGCCACGCGCGGGATGGCCAGCACCACGTGGTCGGCGAGCACCCCCTCGCAGCGGCCCGTGTCGGCATGGAAGGCCACCACTTCGGCGCCTCGCTCCCGGGGGCGAACCTCCGTGACCACCACCCCCGTTTCCAGACGCCGGCCGGCCCGGCGCGCCAGGTGCGAGACGATGTGCCCGTTCCCCTCGGGCCAGGTGAGCAGGTCCTCCGGGCCACCGTGGTCGGTGCGTGAGGCGTGGTAGTGCAGTCCCGCCCAGGCACTGGTGCCCTGAAGCGTCGTTCCATAGTCGTCGCGGCAGCCGTACTCGACGAACCACCGGAGGCGTTCGCCGCGCAAACCCTGGGCTTCGAGCCAGTCGGACATGGAGAGACGGTCGAGGGCGACGATGTCGGCGTCGTCCGAACCGTGCTCCATGGGAACGGCGAAGGCGCGCCGGCCCTGGCCATCGCGCAGGGCCGAGAAGCGCCGGACTTCGGCCTGAAAGCGTGCGAATTCGTCGAGGTCGCGCGGCGTGGCGCCGGCGCGCGGGTAGAGCCCCTCGTACCACCGGTCGGCGATGAACAGCCGTTCCTGCGGCGCGCGGCAGAGCTGCGCCTCGTCGAACACCAGCTTCCCGTCGCTGCGCCGCTCGGCGGCGCCCATCTCCAACGCCAGCAGCTCGACGGAGCGGGCGTGCGGCTGGGGACACGGCAGATAGTGTGCGCCCCAGGGGAAGGGAGTAACGGCGTTGCGACCGGCCCGGGAGGTGCCGCCCGGCTCCGCCTCCAGCTCGAGAATGCGGTAGTCCTCCACCCCGGCACGCGACAGGCGCCAGGCGGCAGACAGCCCGGCGATGCCGCCGCCGATGATGAGGACGGCCGTCCGCGTCTGCAGCTGGGGCGTGGGCTTGAAACCCGCCCGCAGCAGGTGGCCGCGACTGTCGTTGGCGCCGAGGATGGCGCCTTCGAAGGCCAGCGCGGGCGGCTTCCCGCCGCGACAGGCGGTCGCCACCGTCGGCCCCAGAAACGCGAGGAGGAGGTCGCGCCGAGTGAAGCGCGTCATTCGAAGCGCCTCCACTCGGCCTCGTAGTACTGGACCAGGATTTGATTATCCAGGCGGTTCACCTCAGCGGGCACACGGGCCAGGTCCGGGCCGAACTGGAAGAGGCCGGGCAAGAGTGCGTCGGAGAGAAAGCGCAGCCCGGGCGGCACGTGGCCGGGAATCTCAAAGGCCTCGGCTTCTGCCAGGACGAAGCCCCATTCTCCGAAGGAAGGGACGGCCACGTGGAGGGGGCGGACGAAGAGGCCCGCCGCCTCCATGGTGGTGGCGATGCACCAGAAGGAAGTGCGTGCCAACAAGGGAGAGGTGCTCTGCACGGCGGTCGCCCCCCCGGGGGCGAGGTGGGCCCGGAGGAGACGGTAGAAGCGGGTGGTGTACAGCTTCCCCAGCGAGAAGTTGTTCGGGTCGGGGAAGTCCACAATGGCCACGTCGAAGCGCGCTTGTGGGGGAAGCTCAGCAAGCCAGGCCAACGCATCCTCGTGCACCATCCGCACTCGGGGGTCGAGGAGGGAACTGCGGTTGAGCTCCCGCACCATGGGCAGGTCCACCGCCAGCGCCGTCATGGCCGGGTCGATGTCCACCAGCGTCACGCGGTGCACGTCCGGGTAGCGCAGAATCTCCCGGACGGCGAGGCCGTCGCCGCCCCCCAGCACCAGCACGTTCTCGTGCCGGGCGGCGGCGGCGAAGGCCGGGTGCACCAGCCCCTCGTGGTAGCGGTACTCGTCCACCGACGAGAACTGAAGGTTCCCGTCGAGGAAGAGCTGAAAGCTGCCGCGCCCGGCGGTGATGACGATGCGCTGGTAGGCCGACTGACGCGAGTAGATGATGGGGTCGGAGAAAAGCGCCTCCTCGGCGAGCGACGTCATCCAGTTGGCGCCCGCCAGGCCGGCCGCGCAGGCCAGGATGACGCCCGCGCACCGCACCCGCCAGCCACCCCAGCGCCGGCAGTTCCTCGGCGAGCAGCCAGGTGCTCCACAGGCCCACCAGGCCATTCACCAGTCCCATCGCCAAAGACGTGCGCACCAGGCCGAGCCGCGGCACCAGCAGCAAGGGGAAGAGAAGCGAGGCGAGCAGCGCGCCCAGGTAGTCCACCGAGAGCACGTTGGCGACGAGGTCCTTGAAGTCGAGGCGCCGTCGCAGGATGCGCAGAAAGAGCGGAATCTCCACCCCCACCAGCGTGCCCACCAGGACCACCACGGCGTAGAGGATGGGTCGAAAGTGGGCGACCCGTCCGAAGCAGAGGAAGAGCACCGGCACCGAGAAGCCGCCCACCAGCGCCACGGCCAGTTCTAGGTCGACGAAGCGCCTCGCCAGCCCCCGCTCGAGATAGCGGGAGACGTGGGCGCCGAGGCCCATGGCGGAGAGGTAGATGCCGATGACCAGGGAGAACTGCGTCACCGAGTCGCCGAGCACGTACGAGGCGAGCGCCCCGGCGCCCAATTCATAGACGAGGCCGCACGTCGAGACGAGCAGCACCGCGGCGAACAGGGCGGTTGTCCGCGCCGTCGCCGCGCGGGCGCCGGCCGCCTCGCGTGGGCCATCGGCCATCCTAATGAATGGCGGCGGCGATGATGATGGCCAGGCCAATCATCACCGAGCCCACGACGATTCCCACCGCCGTGTTTTGGTCCTCGGCCAACTCCTTGTCGACGTTGAAAGGCATGAAGCGCTCGAGCAGCTTGAAGGCGATGAGGAAGATGACCACCCCGAGCGCCGAGTAGATGATGCTTGCCAGCAGCGACTTGACGTTGAACAGGTCCATCACTTGCCTCCCCTGAATCCGCCGCCTCCCCAGCTGCGGTACGTTCGGTAGCCACCCGGCGCGCCGCGCACCGACGACGGAACACTGACGTGGCGCGACTCGGGAAGCAGCTTCACGCCTCGGGCCTCCATCGCCAGGAAGGCGATGGCGACCACGGCGCAAAATACGGCATAGGGCCCCGTCCTCATCCACTGTCCCTTCCGGCGCGGCCATTCACGCGTTGCTCCAGGGGTGGTCGCTGTCTTGCCAGCGCCGCCGCTCGAAGGCCACGAATCGCAGGACGAGGAGCAGCGGCCAGGCTGCCACCAAGACGAGGGCCAGCACCAGGGGCGTCGCCAGAAAGACGCCCCGCACCACACGGACGCGGGCCGTGGCAGGCACCTGGCCTTGACCGCGCTCGACTTGCGGCTCGACGCGCAGCAGGTAGCGGCCACTGTGGACCGAGCCGACTGTGGCGCTCCCGTGCCGCGCACCCTCCGCCCACCGCTCGCCGTCCTCCACACCGGAGAAGGAGGACAGCTCGAAGCCCACCACCTCGCTCTCGCCCGTCTCCTCCTCGATGAGGGCCACGTCCAGCCCCACCCAGGCCTGCTCCACCGCGGCCTCGGCGGTGATTTCGAGGGCCTGCGGTCCGCCGCGGACGTCGAAGGGCTCGGACAGGGTGACGTCCCCGGGTGCAAGCGGGACGTCCAGAGCCAGCAATTCTTGTCGCGGCGCGCGTGCAGCGAAGAGGGCCGCCAGAAGAAACAGGGTGGTCAAGGCTGCGCCGGCCAGCTTCCACGCCGGGGCCAGGCGGGCCTGGAAGGGGTTCGGCTCGGCCTCGCCGACGCCCACCGCGGGCGGAGGGACGCCGGGAAGCTTGAAGGCTTTCCAGACGTCCGCGCCCGTCACCGACTGGCCCAGGCTCCAGGAGCTCTCCGTCTGGGTGCTCTCGGACGAGAGCAGCCCGGGCGGCGCCACGTAGTCATTCGTCAGGACCGTCTCGCCGCCCCGAATCTCCCAGTAAAATTCTCCCTGGATTTCGTCGTACCGCGCCGGGCCGCCCTGGAAGTGCTTGAAGCTGCGACCCGCGTAGGTGGCCAGGCGGCCAGTTAGGCCGGACACCACCTTGCCCGCGGGAATGGGGCGCAGGTAGAGCCAGTGGCCGTTGTAGACGGAGAGCCAGCGGTAGCCGCCCGGTCCGTGCAGGAGCAGCTCCTTCCAGGCAAACCGCTCGCCGTCGACGGTGATGCTGCGCACCAGAAAGCCGAGGACTTCCAGCGTCTCGCCCAGCAGAATCCCTTGCGTCCCGAGCGGGATGGGCGGCTTGGAGCGGGAGTCGAGAATGCCCAGGACTTGAAACTGTCCTCGGCTCACGTCGAGAAGGCCGCCGCAGCTTGGGCAGGCGAAGGCCTTGGTGTCGGGCCGACGCAACTCAATGGGCCCGCCGCAATTGGGGCAGCGCAGCCCCCGCGCCGCGACTGGGCTGGGGGAAGGCACCGGGGCACAGTCGGCCAGCCCAGCCTCGGCGTAACTCAGCTCGCGCCCGGCATAGAGGACTCCATCGCCGCCGGAGCCGTAGTCCAGCGTGACAAAGCCGCCGCTGTCGGTGCTGCAGTCGGCGTAGCGCCACGTCTCGCCGAGGTCGGGCCGGACGGGCAGCTCCCCCTCGAACGAGACCAGCCGCGCCTGGTTCACCTCGTCCACGACCGCACGCCCCACCCCGGGCAGGCTGACTTCCATCCCCGGCTTGAGGGTGCCCAGCGGCGGGAGCCCCGAGGGCGCTGACTTGGGAAAGGTGACGTAGAGACGCCCCTGCGCCTCCGCCACCCAGCCCCAGCTGCCGTCGTCGAAGCTGGCGTACCACTCGTTCCACGCGGCCTGGCCCTGGGACAGCTGGAGCCGGCCAAGCAAGGTGAAGGTGCGAGCGTCCGCCTTACCCGCCGTGCCAATGGACAGTCGCGTGTCGGTGGCGACCAGGTCCGGCACCTTCCCGGCAGCCTCCAGCCTGGCGCCCGTCCTCAGCGAGGCGAAGCGACAGTAGGCACAGACGGCGGCCAGGCTGGCGGCTCCGCCGAAGCGCAGCGGAGCGCCACACTGGGGGCAGGCGGAGGCGACGCCGGTGGTCACCCGGCGTCCCTCGGCAGCCCGCCGCGCCGCACTTCCATCACCACCGTCCGTTCGGCACCGAGGAATTCGCGGCAGTGGGCAGCGAAGTCCCAGCGCTGGCGCGGGCGACAGCAGTACAGATTCAGTGCCGCATACCCCCGCTCCGGGAAGGTGTGGCAGGTGAGGTGCGACTCCGAAAGCACGAGCACGCCGGTGATGCCGCCGGGCGGCGGGAAGAGGTGGAAGCTGGCCGGGGCGAGTGGGCGCAGGGAGAGTTCTCGAACGGCACGCGCGAACAGGGAGCGCAAGGACACTTCGGAGCGCAGCGCTTCTGGCTGGCAGCCAAAGGCTTCCACAATCCACTCGACGCCGCTCGCGTCGTCCTGCGCGCTCACGCCGCCCTATTCCTGGACGTCGCGGTGTCCCGGCACGCCAGTCGCCCGACGTGGCGGTCGTCCCTCCCACACCACCGTGCACCCATGGGCCCGGAAGCTAGGTCCAGCCTCCGGGCAATGTCGACCCCGTCGTCCGCCGACGCCTTGGTCAAGACGGCCGGGGGCGCGGCGGTGGGCCAGGCGGTCCGGCCGTTTCCCCTCGTGTGATGAGCGCAACGTGGAGTAATTCTGCGGCGGACGCCCGACGCCTCGGGCCGCCCGGCGGGGGCCGGGAACACCCCCATGGCGGGGAATGGACCCCGCGAGGGAGAAAGCGTGCACACCAACCGAGGACTGTCTGGACGTCGGCTGGTGCCGCTGGTGCTGCTGGGGGTCAGCCTGAACCACCCAGCGGCCGAGGCCACCAGCCCGGCCGCCCCCACGGAGCTGGTCGTGTTTGCCGCAGCCTCGCTCCGCGAGGCGTGCACCGCGCTCCAGGCCCCCTTCGAAGAGGCGCACCCGGCGGTGCACCTCCGCTTCAATTTCGCCGGAAGCCAGGAGCTGCGGACGCAACTCGAGCAAGGGGCGCCGGCCGACGTCTTTCTGTCCGCGGACCGCCGCCAGATGGAATTGGCACAGAAGGCCTCGGTGGTGGGGCCGGAGCAGCTGTTCCTGAGCAACGTCCCGGTCCTGGTCGTCCCCCGCACCAACCCGGGGCACCTGCAGCGCTTCGCCGACTTGCCCACCGCGCAGCGGCTCGTCATCGGCACGCCGGAGGTCCCCATCGGGCGCTACACGCTGGAGCTGCTGGAGCGGGCCAACCGGGTGCTGGGAGCGGACTTCAGTGCCCGCGTCCAGGCCCGGGTGGTGTCCCGGGAACTCAACGTGAAGCAAGTGCTGACCAAGGTCGTCCTGGGCGAGGCCGACGCGGGGATTGTGTACCAGAGCGACGCCCAGAGCGTCCTGGGCCAGGTGCAGCTGGTGCCCATCCCTGCGGATGTGAACGTCGTCGCCCAGTACCCCATGGCGGCGGTCCTGCGCTCGGCGCAGCCTGCGCTGGCGGCGGCCTACCTGCGATTCCTCCTCTCCCCGCCGGCGCAAGCCGCCTTCGCGCGCTTCGGGTTTGGGCCGCCCTAAGGGCCAGTGCCCGACGGCGGAGGCATTGCCGCCGTCGCGGCTTTGGGCTAGCGCTGCCGGCGTCTTGAGGCGCCATCCCCTCCTCCCCATCTTTCTCATCGTCGTGGTCGACGTCCTGGGGCTCACCATCGTGCTGCCCCTGCTGCCTTTCTACGCGCAAAAGCTGGGCGCCTCGCCCACCCAGGTCGGGCTCCTCATCTCCGTCTTCGCCCTCTGCTCGCTCTTCTCTGGACCGCTGCTCGGCCGGCTGAGCGACCGCGTCGGCCGCAAGCCACTCCTGCTCTTCAGCCAGGTGGGGACGCTGGCCGGCTTTCTCATCCTGGGCGGGGCCCAGGTGCTGTGGGTGGCCTTCCTGGGGCGCATCATCGATGGGCTCACCGCCGGGAACCTCTCGCTGGCACAGGCCTACATCGCCGACGTCACCCTGCCGAAAAACCGCGCCCGGGCGTTTGCCATCATCGGCATCGCCTTCGGCTTCGGCTTCCTGGTGGGCCCGGCCATGTCCGGCTTCCTGTCCAAGTACGGTTACCAGGTGCCCTTCCTGGTGGCCGCCGGACTGTCGCTCACCAGCATTCTGGCAACCGCGTTTCTGCTGCCGGGTGGCAAGCCGCCCCAGCCTGCCGGCGCCGCTGCGGAAAGCCCCGGCCCCGGGGGACGGCGCCTGTCGCTGCTGGCGTGGGGGGAATACGCCCAGTACTTCCGCCGCCCGGGGCTAACGCCGCTTCTGTTGCAATTCTTCTTCTTCAGCTTCGCCTTTGCCGCCTTCACCGGCGGGCTGGCCCTTTTCTGCGAGCGCCGGCTGTTCTGGCACGGCCGGCCCTTCGGGCCGGAGCAGGTGGGCTACGTCTTCGCCTACGCCGGGCTGCTCGGCGTCATTCTCCAGGGCGGCTTCATTGGCCGGCTGGTGCGACGCTTCGGCGAGACGGCGCTGGTGACGTCCGGTTTCCTCAGCGCTACGGCGGGCTACGCGGTGCTGTCGGCCACCTTCGGCATTCCGCTGCTGCTGGTGGCGGGCACCCTCTCCTCCTTCGGAAACGGCGTCCTGCGCCCCACCCTCACCAGCCTCATCACCCAGCAAGTGCAAAGCACCGAGCAGGGCGTGGTGCTGGGACTCAACCAGTCCCTCTTCTCCGTCGCGCAAATCCTCGGGCCGGCGTCAGCCGGTTTCCTCATCGACCAGGGACAACTCAGCCTGTGGGCGCTGCTGTCGGCGGTGGCGGCCGGGCTGGGCCTTGCCATCAACCGGGCAGTGCCTCGGCCCCGCAGCGCCACTGCCCCGCGCCCCGCTCCGGGCGCTACGCCCTGACGCGGGCTTGCGACCTCAGCTGAAGCCCATCACCCCCCAGGTGAGGAGGTGGGCGAGGGCGCCGGGGAGGAGGCTTTGGCGAAGGAAGGCCAACAGCCCGAAGACGAGGCCCAACAGGGTTTTGCCGAGCAGCGCCAGCGGCGCGAAGTCGCCGTGGTACAGCGCGAAGACCAGGGCCCCCAAGACGATGCCCGCGGACGGCCCCAACCGCGCCACCAGCCCCGGTTGCAGGTAGCCGCGGAAGAGGGACTCCTCGTTAAAGGAGGCCAGTAGCCCAATGCACAGGGCAAGGCCCCGGGCGCCCAGTGGCTGGTGCAGCCACAGACCAAGGGTTTCCGGCACCGGCCCGCCCTCGGCTGCCCGTAGGCCGAGCACCACCGCGGCCACGGCGAGGAAGCCCAGAAGTCCCGCGGCGCAGTCCCGGCGCGGGCTGGTGCTACGCCAGCCGAGCGCCCGAAGCGGCAGGCGCCCCCAGCGCACGAGGCCCAGTCCCACCACGGCCCCGGCCTGCACCAGGACGGCCAGCCCCAGCAGCGCGAAAAGTCCGACGGAGGGGACCTCCAGGTCGACGTCTCGGCCCAGCACCAGCACCGCCAGTCCTCGCAGCGCGGCAAACACCGCGGTGAGGAGCACGACCAACAGCACCGCGTGGGAAAGCTGGGCGCGGCTGCCGAACGCCCAGCGCGGCGCCGGAGGTTTATTCATGTCGAGCGGGTGAACAGCTGCCGCTGGGTGGCGGCGTAGGCCTGGCTGCGGATGAGCTCGCGGGTGCCCCGCGGGTCCTTCACGCCCAGAAGCTGCAGGCGGGGGCTGGTCCTGTCCGAGGACACGACGCTGATGGTACCGATGCTGAGGAGGCGGTCCACCAGGCCCTGGCGGTAGACCAGGTCGTCGACGGTGCGCAGGTCGACCTCCAGCATGCCGCGGGACAAAAGCCCGCTCTCCACCAGCAGACGCTGGTTGGTGAGGCGGTAGCGGGTGCTGCGCAGCCGCGCGGCACGCACTGCCATGCGGCTTCCTCGCACCGCGAGGTAGACGGCCAGCACCACGGTGAGGACGAGCGGCGCCTTGTGCGGGTCCACCCAGGTGCTGCGGCCGCCGTCCGGCAGCGCGGACAGCACCGCCGGGAGCCCCAGCGCCACCAGGAGGATGACGGCCAGCACCACCAGGATGGTGGCCAGAGTCTCTCCAAGAAGCAGCAGGAGCGAGGGACTCGCCTCCCACAGGGTCTGCTCGGCGAGGGGTGCTGCGGGGGGCGCGGCGCCGAGGCCGCGGGGAGCCGCGGCCCCAGCGAGGGAAATGCCGCAGTGCGGACAGGTGGCCGCCTGGGAGGAGATTTGCTTGCCGCACTCTGGACAGGCGACCAGGGCCATGGCCGTCACAGCGTCCAGGTGGCGGTGCCGTCTGCGCCGACGGCGAGGACGGACGTCGGGCCAAAGTGCAGCCTCTGGGCAGGGACGCCCTTCTTCCCCAGCTGGAAGCGCACCTCGGTGAGGCCGCGCACGCCCGGGGCCACCGGGACGAGCGTCAGCGTCATTCCCCCACCGGAGGCGATGCGCCTCGTCCCCTCCGGGCGCACGGTCCAGCCGTACACCTCGAGTTCCCTGACGAAGCGCTCCATCTCCTTGTCCGCAAGGGCCACCGTTGCGCCGATGAGGTCCTTCACCAGCCGGTTTTTCTGCTGAAAGCGCGCGGCGAGCTGCGCGCGGCTGGTGCCGTCCTTACCGGGCTCGACGGTGCGCAAAAAATCCTTCTGGTACTCCATCACCCAGCGGCTGGTGTTGGACGGCGGGTCCATCCGGTAGAAGGCGCGCAGCTGGTAAAACCAGGGGACCTGGGCGCCAGTCGGGCCCTGGGCCGTGCGCAGCACGACGGTGGCCTCGGCCCCGGCGTCGGCGAGCGGCAGCACCAGACGCGTCACATCCCCGGGATGCTCCACGGCCAGGGCGATGCCGCTGCTGCCAGGCTCTCCCTGCGCCGGACCCGCCTCGTACACCTCGAGGTACGTCCGCTCGCCGTAGAGGTAGGTTCCGGTCCATCGCTTGCCGTCATTGGAGACGTTGGCCTTCTGAAACACCGTGGCGAAGGTGTCCTTGAGAAAGGCATTCGCCGCGAGGTCCCGCACGGTGGCCGCATCCAGCACCACCGAGAGGTGGTTGAGGGACACCTCGGGCCGTCCGGCGGAGGGGGCGGCGGACGACACCGCAGCCAGCAACAGAAACGGGAGCGCCGCGCCGGTGGCACCTGCCCTGGGTGGAGAGGACATCCGCACGCTGGAGCAGGACGCTAGCGTCCCGGGCCTGGCTGCCGCAAACGGGGAGCGACGTCCCTTCGGGGGGCGGGCCCCGGCCGCACCGCGCGTGGGGGGGGAATAGATGGAGCCCTCCTCGAATCTCGTCCGCACATGCCGTCGCCCATGACGGCCCCAGCACACCCAGGAGAACCCCCATGCGCCTTCAGGACGTCATCCACTTCTTCACCCACCCGCCGACGTCCGGCCCCCGGGCGACGCTCGCCATCCGCCTTCTGGCAGGTGGCGTCTTCTTCTCGGAGGGCATCCTGAAGTTCGTCTACGCCAACCAGGGCGTCGGCCGCTTCACCAAGCTGGGCATGCCCATGCCGGGGGTACTGGCGCCGGCCATCGCCCTGCTGGAGATTGGGGGAGGGCTGTTACTCATCAGCGGTCTTCTGACGCGCTTCATCAGCGTCCCCTTCATCATCGAGATGGTGGTGGCCATCCTCTCGACCAAAATCGGCCTCTACTTCGGCACCTCGCCACTGGCCAAGCCACCCGCGCCGCCCACCGTCGGCTGGTGGGCAGTGCTGCATGAGACGCGTTCGGATTATTCGCAGCTGCTGTCGTGCATTTTTCTGCTGGCCGCTGGCCCCGGGCCCTGGTCCCTGGACGCCGTGCTGCAGCGGCGGCGGGCCGCGGCGCCCGGTACCAGCGGTCCGGCGAGCGCCGTCGCCGCGACGAGGGCGTGAGCAGCCGCCCGGGCGGGGCCGCCGCGCGACCGCTCCCCGGGGGACCCAGGGCTTCGCGGGCATGCGGTGACGCTGGTCCACGGCGCTAGCGACGGGGGCAGGTGTTTCCACCTGCCCCCGCTCACTCCCGTAGAGTCGGGCTTCACCGCAAGGAGAGAGGCGATGGCCCGCGACATCTACACCGAGCCCGAGGAGCCCGACGTCGACACACTGCGCAACTTGGGGCCGCTGGCGGCACTCGCCGGCGTCTGGGAAGGCCAGGGGCGCGACACGCACCCGGTGGCCGACGGCGGCCTGGAGGAGCCCTACCGCGAGCGGATGGCCTTTGAGCCCATCGACCTGCAAACCAATGGGCCCCAGTTGTTGTACGGCCTGCGCTACCACACCCACATCAACAAGCTGGACGAGGTGCTGACCTTCCACGACCAGGTGGGCTACTGGCTGTGGGAGCCGGCGACGCGGACGCTGCTGCAGACACTGGCCATTCCCCGCGGCCAGGTGGCGATGGCGACGGGGACGGCCGAGCCGGACGCGCGACGCTTCACGGTGAAGGCCACCGTGGGCTCACCCACCGCCGGCATCGTCTCCGCACCTTTCCTGCACGAGAATTTCAAGACGCTGTCCTACACCCTCACCATCACCCTGGAGGGCGCGGACACGCTTCACTATGAAGAGGACACGGTGCTGCAGATTACCGACCGGCCGGAGCCCTTCCACCACACGGACCGCAACACGCTGAAGCGGGTGGCGGCGGCAACGCAAAACCCGGCGGCGCTGGCCGCGGCGGCGACGCCCGCTGAGAAGGGCTAAAGCCTTCAGTCGCCTCAGCCTTCTCGTTCCAGGTGCGAGGGTCCCGGCGGGCGGGTGGGGGCGGACGCTGGGCGGCGGCGGCGCCTCGCGCCAGCACGGCGTGAACGTTGATGGCGGACCTCCTCAACGTCCAGGGGGCCCAGGGCGGCGGAGGGGCGCCGAGGGCAGCAGGCCTCTGCAGTCTTCGCTCGAACTGACGGGGGTGCCCCCCGGGCTTGCCGAGCTTGACCGTCCGCCAGCCGGCTGACAGCTTGCGCTCGCTGCTCGGCGCATGGCCCATCAGGAGGGACGCAGAAATGCCCTGGACTTCGTTCTGCCGTCCGCCTTTCGCACCGCTGCCAAGCCTCGTCCGCCCCAGACTTGTCCGCGGCCTGGCCGCCGCGGTGTGGATTGTCTCGGCTGGCGCGGTGGCGGCCGACGCCCCGTGGATTCAACGCGTGGGGGAGCCGGTGCACGTCGAGAAGGCGGACGACGGCATCAGCGCTCTCGCCGCTTCCCGCGACGGCCAGCGGCTCTTTGTCGGCAGCGGAGCCACAGTGCTGATTCTCGACGCCAACACCTTCCAGCCACTGAGTGCACCAGTCACTGGCCTGCTCCCCGACTCTGCCGTCGACGTGCCCCTGTCGCGCGGCACCAGTCTGATGGCCGCCACCTGGGGCACCGGCCCGAGCAGCAAGAAGTCCGGCAGCCGGGAGCCGCAGTTGGCCGGTGAGCTCCTGCTGGCGGATTGGACGTCGAAGAAGACCCACCGCGTCGCGACTCTTTCGAACGAGCCCAGCTTTCTGGCCGTCAGCGACGACGGAACCCGGGCCGCCGTCGGCTACAAAGACGGCAGCGTGCAGGTCTTCGACGTCAGCAGTGGCAAGTCTTTGCTCGGCCCGCTCAAGGTGGTGAAAGGCGAGGTCATCATGGGCGAGCGTACCGGAGACAGGGTATCGGCCCTCGCCCTGTCACCGGACGGCGCCCGGCTGGCCGTGGCCGGCCAGGATACCTCTGTGCATCTCATCGACGCCGCCACCGGCGCGCATCCACTGCTGCTGAGCCGAGGCGCCTTCCACGGGGTCAGCTTCGTGCACGGGACCGTCAGACAACTGGCCTTCACTCCCGACAGTCGGCGGATCGTCAGCGCCGAGCAGGGCGGCAATCTCGCGCTGCACGACGCTGCCACCGGCAATCCACTGGGTGCGCTGGTCCAGGTCCGCACCAGCGTCGCGGCCCTGACCATCAGCGCCGACGGCAAGCGGGTCTTCATCGCCTCTCAAGATGAACAGCTTGAGAGCTGGGCGTTGCAGGCGCCGTGAGGCGAGGCGCGCCCGCGCAGCCGGGGGGTTGCGAGCCGGGAGTCACGGCGGCCGGCGCCGGCACCGACCGGCGAGGGTGTCAAGGAATGGCTCGCCCTCGAAGCGCGCTCACCAAACAGGCGCTGCTGCTCGCTTTCGCCTGCGCGACAGCGACGCCGGCGGCAGGCGGAGCTCCCGCGAGCACGGGTGCCAGCCCGGCAGTCCCCCTGCAGCTCTCCGCGCTTGAGGCGGCAGTGGCCAAAGGGGAGCTGAAGAAGATTGGCAGCGTCCTGGTGGCCCGACACGGACAGCTGGTCTACGAGAAGTACTTCGCCGGCGACGCACAGACGCCGCGCGACACCCGCTCGGCGACCAAGAGTGTCACCAGCATGCTGGTGGGCCTGGCCATCGCCGACCATGCACTGTCGGGGGTCTCCGCCCGGGTGCTGCCGCTGCTCACCCCCGAGCACCGGCGCGCCCTCGCTGCAGTGGAGCCGCGCAAGGCGGCCATCACGGTGGAGGAGCTGCTCACCATGTCCTCGCCGCTCGAATGCGACGACTGGAACGACGCCTCCCGGGGAAACGAGGAGCGGATGTACCTCATCGAGGACTGGACCCGCTTCTTCTTCGAGCTGCCCATTCGCGGCCGGATGCACCTGGGGGAGAAACCCGAGGAGCCGCGCTACGGCCGATTTTTCAGCTACTGCACAGCCGGGGTCTCCCTGCTGGCCGAGGTGCTGCAGCAAGCCACCGGCAAGCGGGTAGACCGCTACGCGCAGCAGCGGCTCTTCGCCCCGCTGGGCATTGCCGGCGAGCAGTGGGTCTTCTCTCCCCAGGGCCTGCCGCAGACCGGCGGCGGTCTGCGCCTGCGCAGCCGCGACCTTCTCGCCCTCGCCCAGCTGACCCTCGACGGCGGCCGCTTCCGCGGCCAGCAGCTCCTCGAGGCGGGCTGGGTGCGCGCCTCCACCCAGCCCCGTGCCCGCATCGACGACACGACGGAGTACGGCTACCTGTGGTGGCTAAAGTCCTTCGCCGGCCACCCGGCCTTCTTCATGTCCGGCAATGGCGGCAACAAGGTGGTGGTGCTGCCCGACCTCGATGCGGCCGTCGTCATCACCAGCACCAACTACGGCACGCGGGGGATGCACGAGCAGACCGAGGCCCTCCTGGTCGAACATGTGGTTCCGGCCCTGGCCCGCTGAGGTCTGCGCGCACCGGAGGTCGCCCCAACACCCGCGCCACGCCGTTGCCCACGGCACCGCTACCAGGCGAGGCCTGCGCGCCGCAGGGCCTTTCCCAAAAGCCAGGCCGGGCCCACCAGCAAGTAGGACAAGTCTGTCAGGAATGAGGGCCGCTTGCCCTCAAATTTGTGGCCGATGAATTGCCCCACCCAGGCCACGACGAAGACCAGGGCGGCGACCGCACGGAGGCGCGTCGGCCCGAGTCCTGCGAAGAGGACTTGGCTGGCGGCGCCGAAAACGACGAAGACCGCGAGCATCCCGACGCCGATGACCTTGGACATGCGCCCGTAGAAGACGAGGGCCGCGGCCATCGCCAAAAGGCACCAGGCGCCGGGGACGTCGACGGCGCTCGGCACAGGCACCGTCCACAGCGCGGCGATGGCGGCCCACAGGATGAGGGGGACGCAGACCCAGTGGATGGCGCGGTTGGTGACGTTCTGGTGGTCCTGGCCGTAGCTACTGAACCACGCCTCGGCGGTGCGCATGCCCTTGCTCCTTTTACAAGAGAGTCGCTTGGGGGGGTGGACTTCGGCCCTCAGCCGGCCGAGCGCAAGTCCCCTGGTTTCGGGTTGCCCAGCCGCTGACCTCGGGCGACGGCCGCCACAATCCGCGCCAGCTGCTCCGCTCCCTCGGTGAGGGCGGCCGGCCCCGGCTGAAGAATCAACGGACTCTTCACTTCATACAGCTGGTCCTCCAGCACTGCCCGCACCCGGTCCCAGCCCGGCCGGGCGCGAATCTTCTCCGGCTTGGCCTTGCGGCCGCACCAGCTCGCCACCACGCCCTCCGGGTCGCGCCGGGCCACTTCCTCGGGGGCGAAAATCCGGCCCTGGGCACCCTGGCTGGCCCGGGACTCGACGCACACGTCCTCGCCACCGACCAGTTCCAGCAGCTCCGAACACCAGCGAATGCCGGAGATGAGCGGCTCGTTCCACTCCTCGAAAAACATCCGCGGGCGCCGGGGAAGCCGCGTGGCCTGGTCCGCCAGCCGCTCGAGGTTGCCCTGAAGCTTCAGGGCGAGGCGGTCCGCCGCCTCGGCCAGGCCCACCAGGGCGCCGATGAGGCGGATGGCCTGAAGAATCTCCGCCAGGCTGCGCTGGTTGAAGAGAAATACCGGGACCCCGCGCTTGCAGAGCTCCCGGCCGAGGTCCGCCTGCAGGTCGCTGAAGCCGAGCACCAGGTGCGGGCGGAGGGCCAGAATCTTCTCGAAGTCCGCGTCCAGAAAAGAGCTCACCCGCGGCTTGCGCCGTGCCTCCGGCGGCCGGACGGTGAAGCCACTGACGCCCACCACCCTGTCCCCGGCCCCGAGGAGGTACAGCGTCTCCGTCGTCTCCTCGGTGAGGCACACCACCCGGGTGGGCCAGGGAGGGGCCGAGGAGAGCAGCGCCTGCGCACAGCCCGGGGCGACGTCCACAGTGTCCGGCAGTCTAGGGCGGGGCTGCCCGGAATTCCCTCGGGGGGGGGCCGGACGACGGGCCTCAGGAGGTGTAGGCCGCCTCGCCGTGCTGGGTGGCGTCCAGGCCCTCGCGCTCGTCATCCTCGGAGACGCGCAAGCCCATGGTCTTGTCCACCACAAGAAGGATGGCCAGGGTGACCACCACCGTCCACGCGCCGGCCGCCAGCAGCCCCACCGCCTGCTTCACCAGAAGCGAGGGGTCGCCGGCGAGCAGCCCGTCCGCTCCGCCGCTTGGGTTCAGCACCTTGCGCGAGAAGACACCCACCAGCAGCGCGCCGAGCATGCCGCCCACCCCGTGAACGCCGAAGGCGTCGAGCGAGTCGTCGTAGTGGAAGCGCTTCTCCTTCAGCACCACCGCCGCGTAGCAGACGAGGCCTGCAGCGGCGCCGATGAACAGCGAGGCTCCGGGCGAGACGAAGCCGGCTGCCGGCGTGATGGCCACCAGCCCGGCCACCAGGCCCGAGGCGAAGCCGAGCATGGTGGGTTTGCCGCGGCTTGCCCACTCGCCGAACACCCAGGCCATGGCCCCGGTTGCGGCCGCGATGGTGGTGGTGACGAAGGCGAGGGCGGCGGTCTGTCCAGCCGAGAGCGCACTGCCGGCGTTGAAGCCGAACCAGCCGAACCACAACAGGCCCGCGCCGGTGATGGTCATCGGCAGGTCATGCGGGATGAAGCGCTCCTTGCCGAAGCCGAGCCGCTTGCCGATGAAGAGCGCACACACCAGGGCGGACAGGCCCG
Source organism: uncultured delta proteobacterium (assembly GCA_963711265.1). Taxonomy (GTDB): domain Bacteria; phylum Myxococcota; class Myxococcia; order Myxococcales; family Myxococcaceae; genus JADGRA01. Next base: position 97,174 of record CAVQDL010000003.1, on the reverse strand, counting down.
CCGTCCAGTGGACCACCGTCCCACCGGCGAAGTCGAAGGCGCCGAGGTGCCAATCCAGCCGCCGTCGCCCCACACCCAGTGGGCCACCGGGTCATAGACCAGCGTGGTCCAGAGCAGCGTGAAGACCATGTAGGCGGAGAACTTCATGCGCTCGACGAAGGCGCCGGAGATGAGCGCCGGGGTGATGATGGCGAACTTCAGCTGGAACACCATGAACGCCAGCTCCGGCACGCTGCCCTTCAGCTTGCCCACCATGTGGTCCAGCATCAGGTAGTTGGTGCCGCCGATGAGGCCGTGGAAGTCCTTCCCGAAGGTGAGGAGTAGCCGAAGACGACCCACTGCACCGTCACCAGGGCCAGGGCGAAATGCGAGTACATGAGGGTGGCGAGCACGTTTTTGCGCCGCACCATGCCGCCGTAGAAGAGCGCCAGCCCCGGCGTCATGAGCAGCACGAGGGCCGCCGAAATGAGCAACCACGCCGTGTCGCCGGTGTCGGCGTGCACCTCGCTCGCTTGCGCCAGTGCCGACAGGGGAAGGAGTGCCACGGCCACAACTGCCCACAAGAAACGCCCGGCGGAACGCATCATGGACACCAACTGTTGCATTGACGCGGCGCGTTTCGCCACTGCTGCGGAGCCGGTGAGGCAAACTTTTGGCCCAGACCGGGGTTTCTCCCCAGCAGCCATGCCGCGTCCCTACCCCCTCCTCGCCGCGTGCCTAGCCTTGGCCAGCGCGCTCACTGCTTCGGCCGCCTCAGCGGGTCCGCCCGTGCACCTTCCGCCGTCCGGCTGGAGCCAGGAGAAGCAGGCCGTGCACGTCCTCAACCGCCTCGCCTACGGGCCCTCCCCGGCCTCGCTGGCCGAGGTGCAGGCGATGGGCGTTCAGGCGTGGATTTGGGCCCAGCTGCACCCGGACACCCTGGAGGACGCCGCGGTGCTGGCGAAGCTTTCCAACTTCCGCTCGCTGCAGATGACCACGGCGGAGCGGCTGGCCGCCTACCAGCCGGAGGCCAAGCTGGCCAAGGAGCGGGGGGTGGACCTGACCGACCCCGAGGCCCGGGCGAAGCTTCTCGAGGAAATGCCACTCGGCGCGATGCCCCGGCAGATGGGGTTGGAACTGGTGGCCGCCAAGCTCATCCGCGCCACGGAGAGCCGCCGGCAGCTGCAGGAGGTGCTGCTGGACTTCTGGTTCAATCACTTCAACGTGGCGGCGCAGAAGGGGGCGGTGCGCTGGATGCTGGCCTCCTATGAGCAGGAGGCGCTGCGCCCGCATCTCTTCGGCAGCTTCCGCACGCTGCTCGGCGCGGTGGCGCACCACCCGGCGATGCTCTTCTATTTGGACAACTGGCTGTCCACCCGGGACGGCCTCGACCTGGCCGCCCTCCGCCGCTCCGGCGTGCCGGTGCCGAAGAAGCTGGCCGAGGTGGGCAAGCTCGGCCTCAATGAGAACTACGCCCGCGAGCTGCTCGAGCTGCACACGCTGGGCGTCGATGGCGGCTACACCCAGGCCGACGTGCGCGAAGTGGCCCGCTGCTTCACCGGCTGGGGCATCGACCGGCCGAGCCAGGTGGGCACCTTCGCCTTCCACCCGCTGGCACACGACGGTGGCGAGAAGCACGTGCTGGGCACCACCGTGTCCGCCGGCGGCGGCATGGACGACGGCGAGCGCGTGCTGGACCTTCTCGCCGCCCAGCCCGGCCACCGCCCACTTCCTGGCACGGAAGCTGGCGCAGAAGTTCGTCGCCGACGCCCGCCCCCGGCCGCTGGTCGAGCGCGTGGCCCGCGCCTACCTCGACACGCAGGGGCGACCTGTCCAGCGTCTACCTGGCCCTCTTCGCAAGTCCGGAATTCTGGAGCGACGCAGGCCTTCGACGGAAAGACGAAGACGCCGCTCGAATTCGCCGTCTCGGCCGTGCGGGCGCTCGGCGGCACCACCGCCGGCGAGCGTCCCGCTGGTGAAGGCGGTGGACCGCCATGGGCGAGCCGCTGTACCGAGCGCAGCCGCCCACCGGTTGGCCGGAGGTGGCCACGCCGTGGGTGAATGCCGGGGCCCTGGTGACGCGCATCAACTTCGCCCTCGCGCTCACCGCCGGACGCATTTCAGGAACGCAAGTCGTCCTGCCGCCGGAAGCCGCCGGCAGCAGCCCGGGCACCCAGGTGGACCGACTGGCGCGCCGGGTGCTGCACACGCCGCTCGGCGAGATGACGCGGGCCACGCTGCTGCGCGCGGTGGGCCAGGGCGAGAACGACGTCATGCCCGACGGCGAAAGCCGGCCCCTCGACTCGGCCAAGGTGGTCGGGCTGCTTCTGGGAAGCCCGGAGTTTCAAAAGCAATGAGGCCCGCCTTGTCCTTCGACCGCCGCCTCTTCCTCAAGTCCACCGGGCTGGCCTTCCTCGGGCTGGGCTTCGCCCCGGGCTTTCTCGCCCGCGCGGTGGCGCAGACGACGCGGCGTCGCCGCGCCCTCGTCCTGGTCTTTCTGCGCGGGGGGGCCGACGGCCTCTCCTTCGTCCCCCCGGTGGGGGACCCGGCCTATTACGCGGCCCGGCCCACCCTGGCGCTCGGCCGGCCGGGTGCGGACGGCGCCGCCCTCCGGCTGGACGACACCTTTGGGCTTCACCCGGCGCTCGGTGCGCTGTTGCCGCTGTGGCAGGACGGCGCGCTGGCGGTGGTGCAGGCCGCCGGCCTGCAGGGCGCCACCCGTTCCCACTTCGACGCCCAGGACTTCTGCGAAACCGGCACGCCCGGTCTCAAGACGACGGCGGATGGCTGGCTCAACCGCTCGCTCCAGCAGCTTCCGGAGCCGGGCGCGGGCGCCTTCCGCGCCGTGGCACTGCAGGGCACGCTGCCCCGCTCGCTGCAGGGCGCGGCCCCGGCGGTGGCCCTGGAAGGACTCAGCAGCTTCCACCTCTCCGGAAAGGGCGGGCTGGACAGCTTCGAGGCCCTCTACGCCGGAGCGGTCGACCAGGCCCTGCGCACCACCGGCCAGGAAGCGTTCGAGGCGCTGCGCGCCACCGCTTCGGCAGACCTCGGCAACACTCCGCCGGACAATGGCGCTGTGTACGGCAAGACGCCGCTTGCCCGGCGCCTGCAGGACACGGCGCGGCTGCTGCGGGCGGGCGTGGGACTACAGGTGGTGGCCACCGAGATGGGCGGCTGGGACACCCATGTCGGCGAAGGCGGCGCCACTGGACAACTCGCCGCACGGTTGCGGGAGCTGGCCGAGGCCCTCTCCGCCTTCGCCCGTGACTTGGGGCCGCGGCTGGCCGAGGTGACGGTGGTGGTGATGACGGAGTTCGGCCGCACCGTGCGCGAGAATGGAAACCGCGGCACGGACCACGGGACAGCGTCCGTCATGCTGGCCCTGGGCGGCGGCGTCCGGGGAGGCCGCGTCTATGGCGGCTGGCGTGGCCTCGACGGGCCGGGCCTGTTCGAGAACCGGGATTTGGCCATCGGTGTCGACGTGCGTTCGGTGCTGGGCGAGGCCCTGCAGGCGAGCCTTGCCCCGCCGGACCTCTCCAGTGTCTTCCCCGGGTTCTCCGGTTCGCGGGTTGGCCTCTTCGGCTGACCCCCCTATTCGTTCCTGGTGCATCCACCGACCCACTGAACGGCCGTTCGAGCGTCAGCCCGGTGGGGCAGACTGCCTCACTGTCGACAACGCGGCTCGGGAGAGAGGTGCGCCATGTCCACGGTGGAAATTGCGTGCGTGGAGTCTCCGCTCGGCCCGCTTCTGCTCGCGGCAGAGGACGGGGCACTGGTGGCCCTCTCCTTCGCCGAGTCCGCGGCGCAGGTGCGCGGCTGGATTGAGCGCCACCTCGGGCCGAGTACCTTCGTCGCCACCTCCAACCCGGCCGGCGCGGCGCAGGCCTTGGAGCGCTACTGGGCGGGCCAGCTGGACGCCCTTTCGCTGGTGCCGGTGAAGCTGCGCGGGACGGGCTTCCAGGTGCGCGTCTGGGAGACGCTGCGCCGCATCCCAAGCGGGTCCAGCTGGAGCTACGCCACGCTGGCGCGTGCCGTCGGGGCCCCCACCGCGGTGCGCGCCGTCGGTCACGCCAACGGACAAAACCCAGTCGCCATCATCGTCCCCTGCCACCGCGTCATCGGTTCCGACGGCGCCCTTACCGGCTACGGCGGAGGGCTGTCGCGCAAGGCCTGGCTATTGGCGCACGAAGGCGTGCTGGAGCCGGAACTTCCGCTGTCGCCCCCGGGTGCGGACGAAGCCCGCCCCTCGCTGTCCTGACCTCAGCCGTCCTTCAGCACGGCGCGCGCCGCGGCGTAGCCGCTGGCGCCGACACCTCCCCCCGGGTGGGTGCTGGCCCCGGTGAGATACAGCCCAGCGATGGGCGTTCGGTAACGCGACAGGGCCGGGGTGGGGCGGAAGGCAAACATCTGGTCGAGCGACATCTCCAGATGCATGACGTTGCCGCGCAGCAGGCCGAAGCGCCGTTCGAGGTCCAGCGGCGACTGGATGTGCCGGTGCAGCAGCTTCCCCCGCATGTTGGGCGCAAAGCGGTACAGCTGCTCGCAGATGCGGTCTGCCTCCCGCTCCCGAATGTCGTCCCACCGCTCGCCGTCAGCCAGGGTGTAGGGGTGGTACTGACTCCACAGGTAGATGACGTGCTTGCCCGGCGGGGCAAGTTCGCCGTCGATGGCGCTAAAGGTCATGGCGATGACCTGCGGCTGTGACGCGCTCTGGCCGAGGAGAAATTCCGCGTGCGCGCGTCGCACGGCGTCCTCCGACGTCACGAGGAGCTGCAGGCCCCGGTGCATGTCGCCCGGGTCGCCGGCGGAGGTGCCCCGGTAGCGGGGAAGCTCCTCGGCAGCACAGCGCAGGGCCATGCCGAAGCCGTTCCCCACCCGCGTGGCGGCCACCGCCTCGCGCAGGGCGGCGGGAAGGTGCTCGGGCGCGAGCAGTTCGAGCAGCGTGGTGCGCACGTGCGCCCCGGAGACGACGCGACTGCACGGAAAGCGTTCGCCGCTGGCCAGCACCACGGCGCGCACCCGGGCCTCGGCCACCTCGATGGAGGCCACCTCTGCCTCGGTGCGGAGGACGCCGCCGTCGGCCAGAAGGCGTTGCGCCAGTGCCTGCGTCAGCATGCCCGAGCCGCCGCGCGGGTGCTTGGCGCCCACGCGGTGCACCACCGCGTGCCAGCCGATGAAGGGCGCCGAGCCGCGCTCGTCCGGGCCCGGGCCGGACTGGGCGCCCAGCCACAGCAGGGCGGCGCGCACCGGGGCCGAGCGAAAGCGGCGCTGGATGACGTCGCCGTAACTCTGCAAAATCTCCTGCAGCCCGGCCGCCAGCGGCTGGCGCGGCCCCGGCACCCCCACCATGCGCCGCAACAGGGCGAGCGGGGTGGGCGCCTCCTGGAAGAGGGCGAAGACGGCCTCGGTGAGGGGCCCCCAGTCCTTGATGAAGCGCCGGTAAGCGTCGGCGTCCTCCGGGCTGACCTGCGCGATGGAGGCGCACGTCCTGTCCAGGTCCCGGTAAAAGGCCAAGTGGGGCCCCTCCGGCGTCGGGTAGTAGGCCCAGGGGTCCAGGTCCAGGTAGACGAGGCCGAAGCGGTGCAGCTCCAGCTCCTGCACCACCGGGGTGGTGTGAATCATGATGTGGGCGCTGGAACCGACGTCGTAGCGGAAGCCCGGGTACAGCTCTTCGGTGCACACCGCGCCGCCCACTTGCCGAGAACGCTCGAAGACGGTGACGCGGTGTCCGGCGCGCTGCAGGTAGCAGGCGCAGATGAGGGCGTTGTGGCCGCTGCCCACCACCGCCACGTCGTGTCGCCGGCTCGTCACTGGGGGGCCGAGGGTTTGGCAGACGCGCCGCCACGGGGGCAAGGGCCCCGTGCGGGCCGGGCCCCCTTCAGCGGCGGGGGACGGGAACGTCGGAACCCCGTCCAAGCCGGGTGACCGACTCGACCTCCAGCCACGCGCTGCGGCAACTCAGGCAGACGACTTTGCGCCCACCGGGAAACGTCCGCTCAGTGGTGAGCTCGCCGTCGGCCGCCCCGCGAGGCCCGCATGCCGGGCACGGCGCCCCAGTGGGGCGTACCGGGTAGGCCTTCTGGTAGGGCGGAAGGCGGAGCAGCTTGAACCACTCCACCACCGTCTCCTCGGACAGCGTCAGGTGCAGGGCGTGCGTGTCGTCCTGCACCAGGCCATGGCGCAGGGCGAGCCAGTAGATGCGCAGGGGCGCCAGGTGCGTCCGCATGTCGCGGCGGCGGAACTCCTCCCCCAGCCGGTGCACCATGGCGAGCAGGGCGTCGCGGTCCATACCGGCCGCTGACTGTACACCTGTTCAGACTGCCGCGCCTGCGGGAAGGCCCTCGGTTGGCCCCCCGGCCCTCGAGGAAGGTACCGGGGCGCGGGCCCCTGGCCCGCCTCAGCCACGCAGCCGCCGCCCTCGCCCCCAGCCGGCCAGGCCCCAAAGCGCAACGGTGGCGAGCAGAAAGCCCCGGGAGGCGGCCGTCGTGGGAGAGAGGAAGTCCAACAGCGGCATCGCGTTGACGGGCCCCAGGTACCAGACCAGCAGGTACGTCACTTCGAAGAGGCGGGGGCCTCGGCTCAGCACGCCACAGGCCAGCGCGAGCGCCGGGATGAAGAGGCTGGCCACAGAGAAGGCCAGCATCTCGGGCCAGGCCCGGGCGGCCAGGAAGCGCAGGGCCGCGCCGGAACCGGCCGCGACGGTGACGAGCACGCCGGCCGCGTAGGCCGCCGGCAGCTGCCGGCGCAGCGGGTGCGGACAGACGAAGACGAGGGCCTCCGTCCGGTGGCGAGCCTCCTGGCTGCCCATGCCGGCCCACGCCGCCAGCGGCCACAGCCACGCCGCCGGAAGCAGGAAGTGCCGCACCACCTCGGTGGGCGCGAGCAGGCAGCCCACCCACAGCCCAGCGGCGACGAGGGCCCAGCCGCGCCGCCGCTCGCGCACCAGCAGCGCGAGTTCCGCCAACAACACGGTGGCCCCGCGCGAATGGCCGACGAGACGCTGGAGGGCGGACGCCAGCGGCCACCGGCGGCGCGGCGGGCGCCCCGTCTGCACGCGCTCGCCCGGCGAGTGGCGCGGAAGCTTCTCCGGGTCAAACCGGTGGAAGGGCAGCGCGGCGAGGGCCGCCAGCGCCAGCGCCACCGCCGCCCACAACAGCCGCCAGCCCACCACCCTGCCCCAGTCCATCCCCGGCCAGAGGAAGGTGTGCAGCGGCGTGTCGGTGACGGTGACGCCGACGTTGACGGCGCCCCGGTAGTCCGGGAAATGCGCCGCCACCGCGGCCTTCATCGCCAGCAGCGGCGCTGCCCAACCCAGGGGGTCAAGCCACGGCCGCGGGCGGGCCGCATCGGCGGTCTGCGCCGTCGGCAGCATGAGGAGGCCAATCCACAAGAAGAAATAGAGGACGCTTCCGCGCGCCCCACGTAGCGGGCGGAACGTCTCGAAGAGGAGGGCCACCCCGGCCACCAGTGCCACCCCGGGCAGCACCAGAAGCAGAAAGGGCAAGAGCAGCTGCAGCGGCTCGAGGGTGGTCACCTCCGCGCGGAGTTCCTGCATCACCGCCGCCATGACCAGCGTCACAGCGCCCACGCAGCCCAACAGCAGCGTGTGACTGAAAAACTTGCCCAGCGTGTATTGCACCCGCGTCATGGGGGTGGTGGCCAGAATCTGCCCCACCCCGGTTCTCTCATCGCGCTCCACCGCGTCGCGGACGACGTAGAAGCCGACCAGCGACAGCACCACCATGTCCAGCACCGCCACCAGCGACCCAATCCACGCCGAGTTGTAGAGGCCGCCGGCGTGGCCAAAACTCATCGTGACGTAGCCGGCCGAGCGCGCCGGGACGAAGCCGTAAGCCGCGGCCACCGTCCCCGCTAGAAGGACGAGGAAGCTTGCGCGCCGCACCCGTTCCAGGAAGTCCGCCCGGGCAATGGCCACCACGGTGCGCATGGGGGGGCCTTCAGGCGGCGCCACCCGCCTGGCCTCCGGCGGCGAGCTCCAGGTAGGCGTCCTCGAGGCTGGGCGCGACCGCGCGCGCCTCTGGACTGGGGGCCGCGTTGCTCACCACCCGCAGCTGAACGCCGTGCGCGCGGCGCAGGGTACTGGTGACGAGGAGGCGGGTGCGCAGTTGCGCCGCCTCCTCGGCCGGCACCACCCACTCGAAGACGCGGCCCTGCACCGCCTCGAGCAGCACGTCCGGGGTGGCCGCGGCCACCAGCCTGCCGCGGTGGAGGATGGCGATGCGCTCGGCGGTGGCCTCCACGTCGGAGACGATGTGCGTGGACAGCAAGACAATCCGGTTTCCGGCGAGCTCGGCGATGAGGGTGCGGAAGCGCGCCCGCTCCTCCGGGTCCAGGCCCACCGTCGGCTCGTCGATGATGAGGAGGTGCGGGTCATTCAGCAGCGCCTGGGCGATGCCCACCCGCTGGCGCATGCCGCCCGAATACTCAGCGAGGGGCACCGCGCGCGCTTCCCACAGGTTGAGGGCGTTGAGAAGCTCATCGATGCGCCGCCCCGCCGCTGCCGGCGCCAGTCCTTTGAGGGCCGCCAGGTAGCCGAGGAATTCCACCGCCGACAGGTGGGGGTACACGCCGAAGTCCTGCGGCAGGTACCCCAGCACGGCGCGCAGCCCCTCCGGGGCGGTGGCCACATCCACGCCGTCCCACAGCACCCGGCCCGCGGAGGGCCGCGTGAGGGTGGCGAGAATGCGCATCAAGGTGGACTTGCCCGCCCCATTCGGGCCCAACAGCCCGAGGACGCCCGGGGAAAGTTCCAGGCTGAAGGCGTCGAGCGCCAGCCCCCGCCCCGGGTAGGACTTGCAGACGCCTTGGATGGAGAGGTGCAACCTGGGGAAGCCGTCCTTCCGAAAGAGAAGCCCTGGGCCGGTGCCGTCCTGCCCTTCTGCGGGCAAGACGCGCCGGCACCCTCAGCGATTGCCGGCGGGGCGTGCGCGGCACTGTAGCCGGGCGCTCCCCGCCGCGCTGGGGCTATGCCGCGGAGGCAGAGGTCTGCCGCTGCGCCTTGGCCCGCCGGGTGCGGACAGCGTCCACCACCCGGACGAGGAGGAGGGCCCCCAGGACGAGGGCGTAGAGAAGGGGCTGGCGGATGTCGAGTTTCACCCGCCACAGGAAGTGCACCACGGCGAGGACCCCGGCGACGTACACGAGCCGGTGCAGCCGCTTCCAGCGCCCGAAGCCGAGGCGGCGCACCGCGGCGTCGGTGGAGGTCACCGCCAGCGGCATCAGCAGCACGAAGGCGGCGAAGCCCACCAGGATGAACTTGCGCTTGGTGACGTCCGCCCACAGCACGGGCCAGTCGAAGCGCTGGTCGACCGCGACGTAGGTGGCGAAGTGCAGGCAGGCGTAGAAGAAGGCGAAAAGTCCGAGCATGCGCCGAAGCGGATGGGCCACGTCCAGCCGAGCAGCGCCTTGAGCGGCGTGCACGCCAGCGACGCGACCAGGAAGATGAGCGCCAGCAGGCCGAGCTGGTTGAGCGCCTGGCGACCGGGTTCGCGCCGAGCGTGTCGCGGTCAGCCCGCGCCAGGCCAGGGCGACCAGCGGCACGAGGGCGCCGGCGAAGACGCCCGGCTTCAGCCAGGGGACGGGGAGGCGGCGCGGCGGGGCCATGCGGCCATCAGTACAGCTTCTTCGAGGTCCATGCCCGCGTAGAGGCCGGCGACCTGCGTCGGCGTAGCCGTTGAAGGGCAGCGTCTTGCGCCGGCGAACTCGCCGATGCGCCGCTCGGTCGCCTGGCTCCAGCGCGGGTGGTCGACCGCCGGGTTCACGTTGGCGTAGAAGCCGTACTCGCTCGGGCCGGCCAGGGCTCCAGGTCGTCGGCGGCTGTGCTTCGACGAAGCGGATCTTGACGATCGACTTGATGCCCTTGAAGCCGTACTTCCACGGCACGACCAGGCGCAGCGGCGCGCCGTTCTGGTTGGGCAGCGCCTTGCCGTAGAGGCCGACGGCGAGGCAGCGTCAGCGGGTGCATCGCCTCGTCGATGCGCAGCCCCTCGACGTACGGCCAGTCGAGCACGTCGGTCGCGCTGGCCGGGCATCTGCTCCGGATCGAGCAGCGTCGTGAACGGCCACGTACTTCGCGCTGCGAGGTCGGCTCGAGCCGCTTGATCAGCTCCGCCAGCGGGAAGCCGACCCAGGGGATCACCATCGACCAGGCCTCGACGCAGCGCATGCGGTAGACGCGCTCCTCGAGCGGGAACCAGCTTGAGCAGGTGTCGATGTCGAACGCTGCCGGGCTTCTTCACCACGCCCTCGACTGACACGTCCACGGCCGCGGCTTCAGCGTGCCGGCGTTGCGGGCCGGGTCGCTCTTGTCCGTGCCGAACTCGTAGAAGTTGTTGTAGTGCGTGACGTCCGCGTAGCCGGTGGGCGTCTCGTCCGTGCTGTACCGGCCGAGCACCTTGAGGGGCGCCGGCTCCGGGGCCGGCGCAGCCGCCTTCTCGGGCGCCGCCCCGGTGAGGGCCAGCAGTGCCCCCCCGCTGCCCGCGGCGGTCAGGGTGAAGAGGCCGGCATTCCTGAGGAATTCTCGGCGTCCCCGGAAGAGAGGCTCGGGGGTGATTTCGGAGCTGGGGGGAGGGTGACTCATGAGGGGGTGTCCTTGGCAGGGAGACGCTCCGGCGCCCCCTCTCGTTACCCTCGACGGGAAAGTCCCGCCACCACACCTCCAGGGGAGGCTGCCCGCGGGAGATGGACGCGCCCCTGCGCCTTGGGGCAAAGGCGGCGTCTTGACGCAGGACGGGGACTTCGGGCGTCCTGTGCTCTGCTTGCCAGCGGCGCCCAAGTGCAAGCGCTGCCAACGAAAAGGGACCCTGCCGATGCGAATTCCCTGTGCCGCACTCGCCCTCTGCCTGGGTGGGCTGGGGTGCCCCTCCTCCCCCAACCCAGGGCCGGATGGGGGCGCCGGCCTCACCGTCAACGCGCCGATTCCGGGCAGCGGCACCACCAACGCCACCTGCAGCTGGTCGCAATTCGGTCAGAACGCAGCGCATACCGGGACAGCTTGCGCCCCGGCCCAGGGCTTCGCCTCGGTGCTGGCCACCCTCACCGTCGACCCCTTCGTCGAGCAGGAAGTGCTCGACGGCAAGGCGCAGAATGGGGAGGCGGCCCTCTTCGCGCACTACCAGACGGCCCTTGTCACCGGCGATGACGTCTACCTGGAGATGAAAGGCGGCACCTACACCCGCTGCACCAACATCATCACCGACGCGAATGGCAACGTCGTCTCGACGACGTCTGCCGACGGCGGCCCGTGCGGCTACCAGGGCTGGGACAGCCAGGTGTGGAGCGAGGCCTACTACCACTGGCAGTCGGGCGCCCTGGTGCAGGTGGCCAGCTTTGAGAGTGACTGGAAGCCGGAGCCGGGAGACCTCGCCTACTGGGAGCCCGTCTTCCACGCCGCGCTGGACGGCAACGTGCTGTGGGTCCCCGGCGCCGGAGGCACGTTGTACCGGGTGGACCGCCTCAGCATGCAGAAGCTTTCCCAGGTCAACCCCTTCGGCGCCGCCGTCGACCCGAATGCCTACGTTTCGGGCCCGCTCACCGTCGCCCCGGATGGCACGGTCTTCTACAACGTCCTGCGCGTCGCCCCGGACCTGTCGGACGCAAGTGGAGTCCTGGTCCGCATCGAGCCGGATGGCGTGACGGTGCATGCGGAGAACTACTCCGCGCTGATGGTGAATCCACCCAGCCCAACCGGAAGCTGCCTCGGCACGTACCAGGACGACGGGACGCCACTTCCGTGGCCGCCGCCCGACCACCACCGCGTCAGCGTGACCTGCGGCTCGCTCCGTCCCGGCATCAACCTCGCGCCGGCGCTGGGCGCCGACGGCACGGTGTACACCGCCGCGTTCCCACACAATGCGCCCAACGCCAGCGTGATGATTGCCGCGCATGCAGACCTGAGCCCGAAGTGGAGCACCTCCATGCAGGAAATCCTGAACGACGGCTGCGGCGTCACCGTCCCGTCCGACGCCTCCGCCACCGGCCCTTACAGCCATTGCCGGCGAGGCGCGCCCCAGGGCGTTGACCCGCAGACGGGCCAGATGCCGTCGGCGCTGGTGAGCGACCAGTCCACGTCGTCCCCGGTGGCGCTTCCCGATGGAAGCGTCCTCTACGGCGCCCTCAACTACTACAACAGCGCCCGCGGGCACTTGCTCAAGTTCGACGCGACCGGCCGCTTCGTCGCCAGCTACGACGACGGGTGGGACCAGACGCCGGCGGTGTGGGTTAACGGCGGCAGCTACGCCGCCATCGTGAAGGACAATCACTACTTCAATTACGTCAATGCGCAGACGGGCCCCTTCGACATCACCCAAGTGGACGCCACCCTGGCGAAGCAGTGGAGCTTCGTCTCCACCAACACCCAGTCCTGCGTGCGCGGGGCAGCAGGGGCGCTTTCCTGCGTGTCCGACCACCCGACCGGCTTCGAGTGGTGCGTCAACGCCGCAGCCGTCGACAGCTACGGGACGGTGTATGCCAACAGCGAGGATGGGCGCGTGTACGCCATCCTCCAGGGCGCCACGCTGGCGCAGAGTCGCTTCCTCCAGCAGTCGCTGGGGGCGGCCTACACCCCCGTCACCGTCGACGGCCAGGGACGCACCTACACCCAGAATGGCGGAGTGCTGACGGTGTTGGGCCAGTAGGCCAGCCGGGGAGGTCGCCGCAGGACGCGAGTTTGCGCGCGGTGCGCGGGGGACTGCCGGAACGGCCCCAGCCCGGGGCGGTGGCTGTAGGGCAAACAGCGCCTTGACGGCAGGCCGCCACTTCGGGCCTTGTGGACTTCCTCGTGCGACTTCCAAGACTTGCGTCGGGCCCGGACTCGGGACGACTGCGCATCCGCCTGTCCACGGCTGTCCTTTTCGGTGTCCTTGGTGGCCTCGGCTGCGCGTCCACCTCCACCCCCGCCGACGCCGGCCCGCCGGACAGCGGCCCAGGCCTCGTCGTCAACGCCCCCATTCCCGGCAGCGGCACCACACACGCCGACTGCAGCTGGACGCAGCTGGGACAGAACGCCGCCCACACCGGGACGGCGTGCGCCCCGGCCCAGGGCTTCACCTCGGTGCTGGCCACCCTCACCGTCGACCCCTTCGTCAGCGAGGAAGTCCTCGACGCCAAGGCGCAGAGCGGCCGGGGGGACCTCAACGTGCACTACCAGGCGCCGCTCGTCACCGGCGATGACGTCTACGTGGAGACGAAGGGCGGCACCTACACCCGCTGTACCAACATCACCACCGACAGCAACGGCAACGTCGTCTCGGCGACGTCGCCCGACGGCGGCCCCTGCGGTTACCAGGCCTGGGACAGCCAGGTCTGGGCGGAGACGTACTACCACTGGCAGGCCGGCGCGCTGGTGCAGGTGGCCAGCTTCGAGAGCGACTGGACACCGGTGCCCGGAAACTTCGCCTTCTGGGAGCCCGTCTTCCACGCAGCGCTGGACGGCAATGTGGTGTGGGTGCCGGGCGCGGGCGGCACGGTGTACCAGGTGGACCGGCACAGCATGGCCCAGCTTGCGCAATTCAACCCCTTTGGTTCCACGGTGGATGGCAACACCTTCGTCGCCGGCCCCCTCACCGTCGCCGCGGACGGCACGCTTCTGTACAACGTCGTCCACGTCGCGCCGGACCTCTCGGACGTGAAGGGCGTGCTGGTGCGCATCACGCCGGCCGGCGCGGTGGACGCCGTGGACTACCCGGCGCTGATGCAGAACCCGCCGGCCGCGGACGGCGGCTGCCTCGGCGGGTATTACGACGAGGGCTCGAGCGGGTCGCCCTTCCCGTGGCCGCCGACGGACGACCACCGCGTCACCGTCACCTGCGGCTCGCTCCGGCCCGGCCTCAACGTGGCCCCGGCGGTGGGCTCCGACGGCACCATCTTCACCGTAGCCTTCCCCCACAACGCCCCCAACGCCGGGGTGCTGCTGGCGCTGTACCCGGACCTGACGCCCAAGTGGAGCGCCTCGCTGCAAGAGATTCTCAACGACGGCTGCGGAGTCCTCATCCCCGCCGACAGCGCGCCCAACGGGGGGCTGCCCGACGGCGGCGCCGACTACAACCACTGCCGGGTGGGCGCCCCGCGCGGCGTCGACCCCTATACCGGACAGCGGCCCTCGGTGGAGGTGAGCGACCAGTCGACGTCCTCGCCGGTGGTGCTCCCGGACGGGGCCGTCCTCTACGGCGGCTTCAACTACTACAACAACTACCGGGGACACCTGGTGAAGTTTGACGCCACCGGCAAGCTGGTGGCCACCTTCGACGACGGCTGGGACCAGACGCCGGCGGTGTGGCCCAACGCGGGCAGCTACAGCATCCTCGTCAAGGACAATTACTACAGCAGCTGGTACAGCAACGCCGTCGGCCCCTACGCGCTGACGCAGCTGGGCAGCAACCTGCAGAAGCAGTGGAGCTACACCGCCACCAACACCTTCTCCTGCACGCGCGACGCGGGCGGCAACCTGGCGTGTGTCTCGGACCATCCCAGCGGCTTCGAGTGGTGCGTCAACGCCGCGGCCGTCGATGAGAATGGGACGGTGTACGCCAACAGTGAGGACGGGCGCGCTTACGCCATTCTGCAGGGGGGCACGCTGGCGCAGAGTCGCTTCCTGCTGAAGTCCCTGGGGGCTGCCTACACGCCCGTCACCGTGGACGGCCAGGGGCGCACCTACACCATGAATGGCGGCGTGCTGACGGTGGTGGGGAAGTAGCCCCACCGCAGTCCGGGGGTAGCATTCCCGGGCCAAGCCCCCGTGCCCCGCCGCACCTTCCACCTGCGTTGGTTACCTACCGCATGGGCCCTGCTGACGCTGGGCCCGGGGTGCAAGCGCGAGGAGGCCCCGTCGCCGGCAGAACGTGCGGTGGCCCCGTACGTCCAGTGGTGCGAGGCCCAAGGGGCCGCCCGCAACAGCTGCCTCGTCTCCGCGGCGCGCGTCACCGGCGACGCCGCCGCCTGCGCCAAGCTGAAGGGGGCGGGCGCCGACCGCAGCGCATGCCTACAGGCCGCCGCCAGGACGGCTGGCCGGGTGGAGGCGTGCCGTTCCCTGGCCGACCGCGAGTTGGTGCAGTGCGTGCTGGGGGTGGCCGCGGAGACGGGACGGGCGTCGGCGTGCGAAGCGCTGGACAACGTGCACTGGCAGGGCGGGGGAACAAGGGCCGTGTGCGAGGCGGTGGCGCGCGGCAAGCCGGACGCCTGCCCCGGGCTGGAGGTGGGGGAACTGGCTGCCTGGTGCCTGCGGGACGTGGCGCTGCGTCTGCGCGACGCGGGCCTCTGCACCCGGCTGGGCAAGGACGTCCAAGACGTCCGGCGCTGCGGCGTGGCGGTGGCAGTGGCGCGGCGCGCCCCGCTGGAATGCGCCGCCATCTTCTCCGCCACCCCGGACGCCTCCGCCCAGCACCGCTGCGAGGTGGACGCGGCGGTGGCCGCCGGACACTTCCCCCCCTGCTTCGGGGACGTTGCGCTGTGCGAACGCTTCCTGTGGGTACCGCGTCCCTGCGAAGGCACCAAGGGTGCCTGGGCAGACGACTGCCTCATGCACCAGGCCGTCTTCAGCACCGGCCCCTTCGGCTGCGGTGCGGTGCACGACGTGCACCGGCGCAGCTTGTGCGCACAGCTGCGGGACGCCCAGGAGGGCTACCTGCTGCGCGCCCGCGGCACCGACGCCGGGGCGCCCGCGTCACCCGCCCGCTGACGGGGGCCGCCGGGGCGGGCCGTCTTCCCCCAGCCTCGCCTGCAAGGCACGTCGGGCGGCGCGGCTGACGATGACCACCACTGCGGCAGTGGCCACCAGGCCCGCGAGAAAGAGAAGCCTCCCCGCCCAGCCGGCCGAGGGACGCCCGGCCAAGGCCTCGGTGGCGGTGGTGAGGAGACTACCAAGGTAGACGTAGAGCACCGCCCCGGGAAGCACGCCCAGCACCGTCCCGAGGAGGTAGGTGCGGAAACTCACCCCCGTCACGCCGAGGCCGTAGTTGAGGAGGTTGAAGGGGAAGACGGGCGAGAGGCGCAACAGCAGCACAACGCGGAAAGCCTCGGCCGAGATGGCCTGGTCCACCGCGCGGAAGCGCCGGTGGCGCTGAAGCAGCCGCAGGACGGGCGCCCGGGCCACGGTCCGGCCGAGGAGGAAGGCCAAGAGTGCGCCCACCAGGCTGCTGGGGACCACCACCGCCAGGCCTCCAGCGAGCCCGTAAAGGAAGCCGGCGAGCAACGTCAGCACGGAGCCCGGAAGAAACAGCAACGTCCCGAGCACGTAGCCGAGGCCGTAGACGGCCGCGCCGGCCGGCCCGGCCTGCCTCGCCCACGCCACCAGGGACAGCAACCAGTGCGCCACGCGGTGGGCCCCCTTTCGTCCGTGGCCAACACCTTGGGACTTAGGATTGTCCCAGACACCCTACCAAGACGTTCCGGGGGAACCTCATGGCCAGGCGTCGTCGCGACGCATTCCCTCTCATCGTGCTTTTGACCGATGGCGTGGTGCTCGTTGCCTCGGGCATTTGTCCGATGGGCCAAGTTGGCCTCGACGGCCGTGCTGGCTCCAAATGCCATCCGCGCGCCGGCAGGGGATTTGGACCTGTAGCGGCCGGTTCCGGAGAACAGACAAGGTTCGTCCGTCGCGCCCAGGTCCGTCCAAGGTGTGGCAGAACATGACCCCGGGGCCAGTCCCGGACGGTGGCGCAACCCGGTATTCGGCCTAAGCGAGTCGGCGCTGCAGGGAGGGAAGCGTCCCGGGGCTCACGGTGCGGCCACGAACACGTCGATGTTCTTCCCGTCCCTCAGGCAGCTGCCGAAGGAGGGAGCCCCGCCCGCGAAGTTGCAGGCCATGTCCGAGGCGTTGCTGACGTGCGCCTGCGCGGCGATGCGGTTCGACTCGCCCTGCATCCGCATACCCTTGACCTCCATCTGCGCGAAGCGATGGCCCTTGGCGGCGGCGCGATCGAACAGCTTCTCCGCGCGTGGGATGTCCTGGTCGACCCCGTAGCCGTGCTCGTACATCAGGCCGAGGAAGAACATGCCGTCCGCGCTGTCCTGGGCCACGGCCTTGTTGAGCCAGCCGAGCGCGGTCGAGAAGCTGCGCGGAACGCCGACCCCGAGGTAGTAGGCGCGGCCGAGAAGCGCCTCGGCGCTGGCGTCGCCTTGAGCCGCGGCCGCCCGTGCGCGCTCCAGCGCCTCGGCGTAGTGCCCGGCCTGCCAGCTGGCGTCCAGCGCGAGCTTTCCGGGGTCGGTGGTCGCACGCCGGGCGAAGTCCTTGTCCGGCCCCGCCTTCACCCGCGCGCGGAGTTGCGCCGCGCGCTCAGCATCGGCGGGGCCGCCCACACCGGAGTCAAGCATGATGGCGAGATTGCCCATCGCGTAGAGGTCGCCCTTCTCGGACGCGCGCTCGAACCACTGCCGCGCGAGCCGGAACCGCTGCTCGGACTGCTGGCGGAGCTGCGGGGACAGTGGGGCGTTGTTGACGCCGGGGTTGATGCCACCGGCGATGGTGCGGGCGCTGTCGAAGTAGTACTTGGCGAGGAAGCTCATGCCCTTGGTGTTGCCCTGGTTCGCCGAGCGCAGCAGCCATTGCTCGCACTGGGCGTAGTAGCCCGTGCCCGGCGGGTTCAAGCTCTTGAACAGCATCGCCCCGACGCCCGCCTCGGCCTCGGCATCCCCCTTCTTTGCGCCGGCCATGAACTCGCGCCAGGCCGTCGGGTAGTCCTTCGCGTTGAAGGCCTTGATTGCCGCGTTGGTCTCCGGCGGGAGCGATGGGTCGGGCGTGTACGCGACTTCCGCGGGGCGCGCTCCCTCGGCCACAGCGGGCGGATTCGTGGTTTCGTTCCCGGGCCGGGAGGTGGGCGGGACGTAGCCCGTCGTGCGGTGCGCGGCGACGTTGGCCTCGACGGGGCCCGCCGCGGCCGCCGCACGGGCGTCCGGGGCCGCGGCGGCGATGCGCGTCCACTTCACGGTCTGCCCCGCGGCATTGGTGCAGACGACCACCCGGTCGTTCAGAAATCGATACGTGCCCGAGTTGTTTGGCCACGTCGCGGTCGCGGTGTAGTTGCCGTCGGCCGCGGAGAAGGCGCCATTCCCGGCCGGGGCGTCCCCCTGCGGCGAGCGCCAGGAGTTGCGGTACCCGCCGGCATCGTGGATCGACACCAGAGTGAGCGTCTGTCCGTTGACTGGAACCTCGGCCTTCCACGTGCCGAAGAAGCGGGCCGTGTCGTCCGCGGCGACCGCGACGGAAGAGCGCCCGAGCAGGGCCGCGAGGACGATGAGCGGCGAGAGGAAGCGCGCGCGTCTGCTGCGATTCATCGAAGCATCCCCGCGATTGCGTGCGAACCGCACGACGACCGTCACGTTATTCCATGGCCGGGACGACCTCAAAGCCGCACTCCCCCCTAGCCGCCGCCGAGTCGTGTGCAGCGCTGGCCGATTGAACGAGGAACACCCGGCGAAACATTCATCTCGGTCCAGAGGGGGGCGGGGCACCGTCTTCACGGTGTGCGAATGAATCGCCTAACGGGCCAGCAACCGTCCGGACGGAAACCTCACAGGTGCTGCTCGTCCATCCAGCGCCGCCAGCGGTCGATCTCCTCCTGATGCTTGCGGTTGCGCCGCGCCACCCACCACGGTGAGGTGAACGTGACGGCTAACACCAGGGCCATCCACGGATAGGTGATGGCCTTCTCGAGCCAAGGCTTTTCGTGATGTGCGACGAGCTGCGGAAAGATGAACAGGAAGGCGATGCAAAGGACCGCGTAGACCCAACGGACGAGGTGCGCGGTGAGGCGCTCGACGCGCAGGCGGCGCTCGAGAAAGGCGAGGGCTTCGCGGGGATTGCCCGTCTTACGCAGCGCGATGCCGCGCTGGATGAGCAGGTAGCCGATCGACATGGCAGCGAAGAACGCGACGACGAGCGCGCCGATCCATCTCACTTCTGGCTCGGGCGCGGCAGTCATGCTGGGCAAAGCGAGCGCGAGAGTGCCAGTGACCAGCGCGAAGAATGTCAGGTTGGCGAAGCGATGGACCCGCACCTCGTTCCGCGCTCGGGCGCGCACGTGGGGAAGCGGCCCGGTCGCGCCCGTCCAGGTCGACTGCCATGAGGTCCACTCTGAGTCGGTCATGCTGCTTCCTCCTTGGCGATCGATCGGCGCAGCGCCTCGCGGGCGCGGCCGAGGCGTACGGCGACGTTCTCCGGGGTGATGCCCATGATGGCGGCGATCTCGGCGTGGGGGAGCCCTTCGAGCGCCAGCGCCAGCACCTCGCGCTGGCCCAGCGGCAGCGTGCGTACGTGGCGCAGAAACTGCTCGGTGCGCTGGCTCGCAGCCACCTGCTCGTCGGCGCCGGGCCGCGGGTCCGGCAGGTCGCGCGGCTCCTCATTCAAAGGCGCGCATTTCGAGCGCCGCCACGCGTGCGACAGGCCGCGGTTGTGCGCGATGCGCAGCACAAACGAGCGGGGCGAGCTCTCTCCACGAAAGCGCGGCAACGCCTGCCAGACGGCGACGAGGACGTCCTGCGCGAGATCGTCACGTTCCGCCCCTGGTGGTGCGTAGTTGGCGACTACCCGCCACAGCACGGGGCCGTGGTCGCGCAGTAGGGCGTCAAACGTCACACCGAATACAGTCTCGCGCGGAGCTGGGACCTAACAAGCCATGAGCCACATCTAAGCGGGAGCAGGCCGCCGACAGCAGCCAACAACGAAAGAAGACATCCGCCCTCCCACACCCAAGCGCCTTGGGGCGTCGCGGCACAGGCGCAGCGCCCGGAGTCCAGCGCCCGTCGCGGCTCCGGGTAGGCGGTGGGTGAAGCAGCGAGGAAGCTGCGGTCCAGCCGGAAGCCATCGACGCGGTCGGTGCGGACCCGCCCGCACCCCGTTGGCCATCTCCAGCACCCGCAACCGGGACCGCCGCCTCCACCAGCCGGCGCGCGCAGGCCAGGCCCGCCAGCCCTCCCCCCCACCACCACGACGTCTGCGTTGACGGCTGCTCTCCAGAGGGCACGCGCCCACACTGCCAGAGCGTGGCGCTTTAGCGGCCGGCCCAAATTCAGGCACAAGGGAGAATGGCGACGACACTGCACAGGGACTTTCCCCTCTGGTCGCAATGTGGGGTAGGGGCCGGGGCCGGACGGGTGTTTTGCCCGAGAATGGCCGTTCGCGGTCCTACGTCTCATACGTCGCTCTAGCTCTAGGAGTGCCCTCAGGATGAGCCCCCTCCCCCGAAGCCGCCCGCTGCTCCTGGCCGCCCTGGCCATCCTCGCCGCCTGCTCGAGCAGCACGAACAACAATTCCCTCACCAACCCCCCGCCCATTACCCGCCAGCTGGCCCTCACCAACTTCACCGACTGCAACGCGCTCGACCAGGCCATCGTTGACACGGAGGTGCTGCAGATGAAGAGCCAGCTGCAGATGGTGCAGCAGGGCTACTACTGGCCGGTCGGCGTCTACAACGGAGGCGGCCCGGTGCCGGCCACCGCCAACAACGCGGCCGGACCGTCGGCATACACCACCACCACCGCCCAGGTGGCCGGGGTGGACGAGGCGGACTTCGTGCAGAACGACGGGACGCACATCTTTGTCCTGTCGGGTAACTCCCTGTACGCCGCCTCGAGCTGGCCGCCGCAGAGCCTCTCGCTGACTGGCCATCTCACGCTGGAGGGCTGGCCGCGGGAAATGTTCTACGACGCCACCGAAGGCGTGGTGGTGGTGTTCTCCTCCGTGTGGTCGCCCCGACCCCTCGACGCCCAGTCCTCCGGCGTGGCATCGCCTGGCGTGGCCAGCGCCCCCATCTGCGTCGACCCGGGCTGGTACTGCGGCTATTCATTCGACGACGTCACCAAGGTGACCACCGTTGACGCCACGACGCTGCAGGTGAAGGCCGAGCTGTACCTGCCGGGCAGCTACCTCACCTCCCGGCGCATCGGCAGCGTGGTTCGCCTGGTGGTCAACGATGCGCTGGCGTTCCCAGCCGGGGTGCAGTTCTGGCCGGACCTGCCGCCCAACGCCACGACGGACCAGCGCAATCAGGCCTTTGCCCAGCTGGAACAGGCCAACGAGGCGCTCATCCGCAGCTTCACCCTCGATGACTGGCTGCGACGACCGTCCTACAAGAATGCCGCCGGGGCGACGGTGCCGCTCGGCTACAGCTGCACCGACTTTGCCCGCAGCAACGGCGCCACCCGCATGGGCATCGTCACCATCGCCACCCTGTCCCTGGACGGCAAGGGGCTCACCTCGCGCACTTCGGTGCTCGAGCAGGCGGACCTCGTCTATTCCTCGGCCAGCACCCTCTACATCGCGGCACAGCACTGGTGGTGGTGGCCGGCGCCGGGACAGGACGACGCGACCTACGTCCATGCCTTCGACATCACCCAGCCAAATGCTGCGGCCTACCTCGGCTCGGGCGTCGTCAACGGCACGCCCAAGGACCAGTACAGCTTCGACGAGTGGAACGGTAGCCTGCGCGTCGCCACCCAAACGGCGCACCGGGTGGCGGACACCGCCACCGGGCCCTGGGGCGACGTCCAGACGGCCAGCCAGGTCAGCGTCCTGACGCTGTCCGGCGGCACGCTGGTCAACACCGGCACCAGCCCGGAAGTGGCTCCCGGGGACATGCTCACCGCCTCGCGCTTCCTCGGCTCGCGCGGCTTTCTCCTCGCCAGCCGGCAGATAGACCCGCTCATCACCTTCGACCTGTCCAACCCGGCCAAACCCACCAAGGTGGCCGAGCTCCAAGTCAGCGGCTTCAGCAGCTTCCTCTACCCCATCGACGACACGCACCTTTTCGCCGTCGGCGAGCAGCTGGCGACGGACCACTCCAGCGAGCAGCTGCAGCTGACGCTCTTCGACGTGACCGACCTGACCGCCCCGAAGGTGACGTCCCAGGTCCTGGTGGGAACGGGCTACTCCTCCTCGCAGGCGCTGTGGGACCCCCACGCCCTCACCTGGTTCCCCCAGAAGAAGCTTCTGGCGCTGCCCTTCGTCGACTGGCAGCCCTCGCCCACCTGGGATGGCTTCGTCTCCGACTTGCGCCTCTTCACCGTGGACACCGCCACCGGCATCACGCCCTCCGGCAGCCTCTCCATGGCGGACGTCTACGAGACCAGTGGCGACCAGAACTGGAGCTACTATTGGAGACCCCTGGTGACGCGCAGCATCCTCGCCGAGGATTCGGCGAGTGGCATGACGGCCGTCTACGCCATCTCCGACGCGGGCATTCGCTCGGCGTGGGTGTCCAGCCTGCCGGGCTACCTGCAGACGCTGCACTTCACCCCGCTGCTGCCCAACAGCCCGTAGAGGTCCACCAGCCGCATGGGGAATTGGCACAGGCCACGGTGGCTGCTTCTGTTGCCCCTGCTGGGCGGGGCGGGGTGCGACTCGCAGGTGTCGCCGGACTACCCCGGAGAGCCCCTGGTGTCACTGCACGGGCAGGTGACGAGCAGCTCGCCCTTGCCGCTTCCCCAGCTGGAGGTGGGCCTGCTGTGGCAGCGCGGGCCACCGCCCAGCACCGGCGATGAACAGCTCGCCACCAAGGCCGCCGTCCAGGGGGAATTCCCCGCCCAATTCATCCTCCGCCTCTACCACCCGGCCCCGGAGGCGGCCCGGCAGCCGCTGCGCACGGGCGAGGTGCGCTTTGCCCGGGCCAACGCGGCGGTGCTTCCGGTGGGCATCGCCCAGCCGGGGGCCAACTTCGCCAACGTCAACAGCATCGCCTACGCGCTCGACAGCCAGCACTGGTTCCTCTTCCTCGAACAGCCGGTGCCGACGGGTTCCCTGACAGAATGGTGGCTGGGCGGGGCACTGCCGGCCGGCTACCACCTGCTCAACGTGCTGGCCACCGCCCCGGCCTGCCTGCAACCGGCGCAGGTGGCTGCCTGTGTCGCGGAACTCGTCCAGCGCGGCGTGCCGGACGTCCCGGCCGGCGCGGGCGAGGCCACCAGCTACTGCACTGCCACTTACCGGCTCCAGCCGGCTTCCTTTGATGAGGGCATCACCCTGCAGATTGGGGGCGCACTGACGCCCACCACCGCCGGTTGCCCATGAGTCTGGACGCCGGCGGAGTGGAGCAGCTCTACCGGACGCACGGCCACGTGGTGCTGCGCCGGGCGCGCCACCTGCTGGGCAGCGACGTGGACGCCCACGAGGCGCTCCAGGACATTTTCGCCGAGCTGCTGCGCACCCCGCCCGCCCTGCGCAGCCCGGGCGCCCTGGTGGCCTGGCTGTACCAGACCACCACCCACTTCTGCCTCAACCAGCTGCGCAACCGCCGCACCGGTCTGCGCTTGCTCGACCGGCACCTGCGGCCGGCCCAAGCCAGTACCGAGGCCCCGCGCGGCGAGGCGCTGGCGGCGGTGCGCCAGCTGCTTGGCCGCCTTCCGGAAAATCTGGCCGCCGTCGTCGTCTACCACCACCTCGACGGCATGACGCACGAGGAAATCTCCACCGTGCTCGGGTGCTCTCGCCGCCAGGTGGGCTACTTGCTGGAGCGGGCGCACGCCTCGCTCCAGTCGGAGGAACGCAGCGCATGAATGCCTTGCTCGAGGACGCACGCTGGCAGGCCTGTCTGTCGGCTTTCCGGCTCGACCGGTTCCGCCTCCAGGAATTGACGGCCGAGGACGCAGCGGAAGTGCGGGCGCACCTGGCCGGCTGTGCGCAATGCCGCGCGGCCGAGGCCCAGCTGGCCTCGGCCGAGGACGACTTCCGAGCGCTGGCCGCGCCCCTGCGGCGCCGGCCCCGGGCGGGGCGCGCGGTGGCCTTCAGCGTCGCTGCGGTGGCACTCGCCGCCACCTGTCTTCTGGCCCTCAACCCGGGCGGCGTGCGCAGCAAGGGAGCACCCACCTCCATCGGCATGTACGTGCAGCACGGCCAGGCCGTGCGACGCGCCCTCCCCGGCGAGACCGTCTTGCCCGGGGACGTGGTGCGCTTCGTCTACTCCAGCCGGGAGCCGCACTCGCTGGCCATCCTCAGCCTCGACGGGGCCGGCGTGGCCTCGGTGTACTTCCCGGATGGGCCACAGACCGTCGACGTCCCGGCCGCCGAGGAGGCGCCGCTGCCCCTCGGCACGCGGCTGGACGGCGTCCTCGGGGAGGAACGGGTGGTGGCCTTCTTCTGCCAAGGCACCCGCGCGCTCGAGCCGGTGCGTCAGGCCTTGCAGGCTGCCCACGGCGCCTTGCCTGACGTCCCGGGCTGCAGCCTGGCCACCTTTCACTTCACCAAGCGGGCTCCGTGAGGCGAAGTCTCGCCGCCATCCTCCTCCTCCTCGCGGTGCCGGCCTCGGCCGAGGTGGAGCGCTTTGCGGTGGTGGTGGGGAACAACCAGGGCGCAGGCCAGGACGCCCCGTTGCGCTACGCCGAGGCCGACGCGGCCCGGGTGGCCTCCGTGCTGCGGGAAGTGGGGGACGTTCGCCCCAGTAACCTCGTCCTGCTGCAGGGGGAGGACGCGGACACCGTGCGACGCACCCTCATCGCCGTCAATGAGCGGGTCCGGGCAGCGGGCGGGCAGACGGTGCTGCTCGTCTTCTACTCGGGCCACGCCGACGCCGAGGCGCTGCATCTCGGCACCTCCCGCCTGGAGTTGTCGGAGCTGGAGCAACTGGTGCGCGGCTCGGCCGCACGCTTCCGGCTCCTCATCGTCGACGCCTGTCGCTCCGGCGCGCTCACCCGCGTCAAGGGCGGGACGCCCGTGCCGCCCTTCGACGTCTCTTTGAGCGAGCGCGTCCCCGGCGAGGGGGCCGTGTTTCTCACGTCCAGCTCGGCCTCGGAGGACAGCCAGGAGTCCGATGAGTTGCGCGGCAGCTTCTTCACCCAGGCGCTGCTGTCCGGACTCCTCGGTGCCGCCGACGCGGACGGCGACGGGAAGGTGACGCTGCGCGAGGCCTATGCCTACGCCTACGCGGCCACGCTGCGCGCTTCGAGCAAGAGCTGGGCCGGGACCCAGCACCCCACCTTCCAGTATGAATTTCGCGGCCAGGGGGACCTCGTCCTCACCACCTTGCAGGACCCGCGCGGCACCCGGGCCTGGGTGGTGTTCCCACCCGGCCGGACGTACCTGCTGTTTCAGGACTCGGCCGACGGGCCGGTGGTGGGCGAGGTGGGCGCCGGCGACAGCGTGCGCAAGCTCAGCGTTCGCCCGGGACGCTACTTCGTCCGCGGGCGCGCGCCGGACGTCCTCCTCGAAGGGACGGTGGAGGTGCGGCCGGGAAGCACCGTCACCGTCGACGAGGCAAACCTGACACGCACCGCGTACGCGCGGCTGGTGCGCAAGGGGGAGGGCGCCCGCGACTCCGTGCAGGGGCTGCAGGCGGCCTTCACCGCCGCCACCGCCCTCAGCGACGCCAGCACCCCGTGCCTCGGCGTGGTGGCCGGCTACGCCCTGGTCTTCAAGGCGCTGACCCTCATCCCCCGTCTGGCGTACTGCCACTCGGGCTTCAGCGACCAGGACCTGAGCGCCAGCATCAACCAGCTGGATGTGGAGGTGCGCGGGGCTTACGTCTGGGACCTGTCCTGGGTGTCGTTCGAGGTGGGGCTGACGCTGGGCGGGACATGGCTCAACCAAACCTTCCAAACCAACGGCCTCGCGCCGCCGCGCAACACCCTGGCGCTGCAAATTAGCCCGGACATCGCAGTCAGCTTCGAGCTCGGAGAGCGGGCCTACCTCTTCGTCGAGCTCGCCGCCGCCACCTACCTGTACCAGATGCAGGACACCCTCACCGGCCAGTCCCACTTCGGCCCCTCCTTCACTGGCCGGCTGACGATGGGCGCAGGCTGGCGTTGGTAATGCGTCCCCGCCGTGACAGCAGCGCCCGGCTGCGCGGGACGTGGCATGTCGTTCTCTTGTTCCTGGCGCTGGCCGCCGGTGCCGGCTGTTCCTCTCCCCAGGGTTGCCCGCCGTGCCCCTCGGGCCACACCTGCATCCAAGGCGGCGCGTGCGCCCTCAGCTGCGCGCCAGACGCCGGAGACGCCTGCCCGGCGGGGCAGAGCTGCCAGGGTGTGTGCGCCCCGTGCAGCGGGACGGGGTGCCTGTGCGCGTTGGAGTGGGTCTGCCAGCCGGGGTGAGGGCATGCGCGGCCGGGAGCCAGGGTGCGGGGCAGCCCTCAGCTGGTGACGACGCGTCCGGCCCCCTCGGGGGGCTGCTGCCCCGGTGGGGGGCCGGACGCCCAAACCTTACGGCTTCTCGATGGGGGCGCCGATGAGGTTTCCGTACTCGGTCCAGCTGCCGTCGTAGTTGCGGACCTTGGGGAAGCCGAGCAGGTAGGTCAGGACGAACCAGGTGTGGCTGCTGCGCTCGCCGATGCGGCAGTAGGCGATGGTGGCCTTCTTCGGGTCGAGCTTCTTTTGCTCCAGGTAGATGCTGCGCAATTCGTCCGGGCTCTTGAAGTAGCCGGTCTCGGTGTTGACGGCGGTGTTCCACGGAATGCTGGTGGCCCCCGGTACGTGCCCGCCCCGTTGCGCCGTCTCACTCATGCCCGGCGGGGCGATGACTTTTCCGGTGTACTCGTCCGGGCTCCGCACGTCGACCAGGGCCTCTTTCTTCGTCTTGCTGGCGCCCAGCACGTCCGGGGAAAACGCGCGCAGCGAGGTGTCCACCTTTGACACCTTGTAGTCGCTCGTCGTGACCGGCTTGACGTCCGGGGTGAGCGGCGCGCCGGGCGCATTCAGCCAGGCGGCGCGCCCACCGTTGAGGAGGCGGACCTCCTTGTGGCCGTAGATTTTGAAGAGCCAGAAGCCGTAGGCAGCGAACCAGTTGCTCGCATCCCCGTAGAGGACGACGGTGTCGGAGTTCTTGATGCCGGCCTTGCGCAGCAGCGCTTCGAAGCCCGCCTTGGAGAGGATGTCGCGGTTCACCTGGTCCTGCAGCTGCGTCGTCCAGTCGAAGCCCACCGCGCCGGGGATGTGGCCGGCGGCGTACAGCTTCGGGTCAACGTCGACCTCGACAATCCGGACGCCCGGCTTGTCGAGGTTCTGCTTCAGCCAGTCGATGGACACCAGCACTTCGGGATGCGCGTAGTCAGTCATGACGGGAACTTCCTTTGAGGTGGGTGGGAGGACAGCAGCGTCCCGCCGCACAGCGGCCAACGGGACATTCAGCGGACACCGAGGAGAGGAGCCGCCAACTCGAGGGGGGTGTGCTCATGACTCCACCGCCAGTTCAGGAAGGTGCTTCAGCATGTTCGAGGTGTACTTGAAGACGTTGTCGCAGAAGATGAGGACGCCGCACTCCACGGGCGCCCGCTCCGCCACCCGCCGCGCTCCCTCGAAGATGAGGCCCGAGCTCGGCCCGGCCAGCAGGCCCTCGGCCCGCGCCAGGTCGCGGGCCCGGAGGTAGGCCAGCTCGAAGTCGACCTCCAGAATCTCGTCGATGAGGGCCGGGTCGAAGAGCTTGCTCACGTCCAGTTCTGACACGTTGCGCAGTCCTGGCACGTCGTGGCCGGCCGACGGCTGCACCGCCACCACCTTCACCGAGGGCTTCTTGGCCTTCAAGAAGGTCGCCAGGCCGGTCACCGTCCCGCAGGTGCCGAGGCTGGTGAAGACGTGGCTGACGCGCCCGCCGGTCTGGCGCCAGATTTCGGGGCCGGTGGTGCGGATGTGCGCGTCGACATTGTGGCGATTTTCATACTGGTTGGGCATCGCGTACTTGTGCCCTTGCGCCTTGGCGTACGTCTTGGCCAGGCCGATGGTGCCGTCCTCGCTGCCCGGCAAGGGGCAGAGCGCGTCCTTCACCACGTCCACGTCCGCCCCCAGAACGCGCAGCAGCGCCTTCTTCTCCTCAGGCACCTTGGAGGGCACCACCGCCCGCATCGGGTAGCCGCGGACGGCCGCCAGCGCTGCGAGGCTGATGCCGGTGTTGCCAGACGTCGGCTCCACCAGCCCTCGCCCGGGGTGGCCGGGGCCAAGTTCCCCGCGCTCCTCGAGGTCCCGAACCATCTCCCAGGCCGCGCGGTCCTTCACCGAACCGAAGGGATTGAGCCATTCGAGCTTGGCCCAGAGCTCCGAGCCATTCTGGGGAACCAGCCGGTGAAGACGCACCAAGGGCGAGGGGTTCTCCTCGTTGGGAAGCATCTCGGTGATGTCGTCGTAGACGCGTGCGGAGTGGTCCATGGGTACCTGGGAGCTTTTGGGGAACCTCCGGCGGCGGGGAAAGAAACCCGACCAAGAGGCAGAACCTCCAGACAGCAGATGCGGAAGGGAGCCGAACGCTTCAGTGCTGCCGACAACAGCGACAACAGCGACACGTCACGGCCGCCCGACGGGCCAGTGGACGACGGGATGCACAGTCGACGGAGAGACTCACGCCAGGGGGAGCCTAACGCCCCCGTCCAGCGTGTGCACGGGGCCACCCGCCTGCGGACGTCCGCCAGCCTCCCCGGCAAAACCCCCCTGGGGGAGGCCGCCAGGCTTGTGCTGGACGGGCAAAGCCGGCGAGTGTCGGCCCCTTTCTGGCAGGTTTCGGGAGGGAGCCCGATGCGCCACCTCGCACCCATCGTCCTCGCTGCGCTGCTGGGCGCCGGCCCCGCCCGGGCAGACGTCCTCGGGGACTGGACGGACATCGCCCTCACCGCCGCGGCAGCCGGCAAGCAGCCGGCCTACGCGCAGACGCGCACCCTGGCCATGGTGCATGTGGCCATGTTCGAAGCGCTCAACGCCGTCGATGCACGCTATGCGCCCTACAAGGTGAAGGCCGTCCCGAGTCTAGGCACCTCGGGCGAGGCTGCCGCGGCCATCGCCGCCCATGACGTCCTTTTGGCCCTCTTCCCTGGCCAGGCGGCCAGTCTCGACGCGGCGCTCGACATCTCGCTGGTGCGAGTGACGGACGCCGGCGTCCGCGCCAGCAGCACGGCGCTCGGCCAGCGCGTGGCGGCGGCCATCCTCGCCCTGCGCGCTTCCGACGGCTCCGACGCCCCCAACACCTGGCGGCCGGTGACGGCACCGGGCGTCTACATCCCCACCACCCTGCCCGTCGGCTCGAGTTGGGCCAAGGTGACGCCCTGGGTGCTGGAGAAGGCCGACCAGTTCCGCCCGCCGCCGCCCCCGGCCCTAACCAGCGCCGAGTGGGCACGCGACTACAACGAGGTGAAGTCGCTCGGGGCCAAGGAGAGCGCTGTTCGCACAGCCCCCCAGACGGAGGCCGCGCTCTTCTGGGCCGTCC
Source organism: uncultured delta proteobacterium (assembly GCA_963711265.1). Lineage (GTDB taxonomy): Bacteria > Myxococcota > Myxococcia > Myxococcales > Myxococcaceae > JADGRA01. Next base: position 68,076 of record CAVQDL010000003.1, on the reverse strand, counting down.
CCTCCCCTCCCCTGTACACCGCCGCCGTCCGCGCGGTGATGGACGTCGGCGGCCGTTCCCTGGTGCAGAACGCCCGCCTCCTGGCCCTGACGTCCATGGTGCAGGCGGACGCCTTCATTGCCGTCTTCGAGGCGAAGTACGCCTACAACTTCTGGCGGCCCCTCACGGCCATCCGCGACGGGGACCTCGACCAGAATGACGCGACGGCGCCGGACCGCAGCTGGGAGCCGCTGGTGGACACTCCGCTGCACCCCGAGTACCCGAGCGCCCACTGCATTGGTGCCGGGGCCGTGGCCGCCGTGCTGGAGAAGGAATTTGGCCCCCAGCTGCGCGCCTTCCGGCTGAGCAGCCCCGGCGCCCCCAAGGCCACACATGGCTTTGCGCGGCTGTCGGACTTCGTCGAGGAGGTGTCCAACGCCCGAGTGTGGGAAGGCATCCACTACCGGACGTCCACGACGGTGGGCGTGGCCATGGGGCGAAGCATCGGAATCTACGCCTGGGACAAGGTGCTCCGTCCCCTCAAATAGGCTGCCGGTAGAAAGGCTCTCCGACGGCCGGGTCCTTGCTGGCCGCCGCTAACCGTGTGTGCGCCTGTCCCACCGGGGTCCGTCGTCGCGGGGAACCGGGGAGCCCCACCCTTTGGACCACTGGCGGCGCGAGCGCGGCGCCCGTCTGCACGCTAGAGAGCCCGGGGCGTGGCCTTCCCCATCGTCGACGCCCACACCCACCTGTTTCCGGAGCGACTCGCGGCGGCCATCCGCGCCTTCTTCGTCCAATTCATCTCCCGCGAGGCCTTCCATTACCCGAGTGACTGGCGCGAGGCCCGCGCCCTCCTCGCCGCCTCGGGAGTGGACCGCTGCTGGACGCTGCCCTACGTCCGGCAGCCCAATGGCGCCCCAGCCCTCAACCGGTGGATGGCCGAGACGTTTGCCGACGACCCCTTCGTCGAACCGGGCGCCACCGTGCACCCCGGCGACGACGTGCGCGCGGTCGTCGACGAGGCGCTGGACGTGCTGGGCCTGCGTCTCTTCAAGCTGCATTGTTCGGTCGGCAACTACCCCCTCACCGAGGAGCGCCTCGAGCCGCTCTGGCGGCGTCTGTCCGGCAGCGGCATCCCGGTGGTGGTGCACCTCGGCCACTCCGCGGCGGGCAACACAGAGGCCAGCGAACTCGACGACCTGGAAGCCGTGGCCCGGCGCTGGCCGGAGGCGCGCATCATCCTCGCGCACTGCGCAGCGCCGGCAGTGGAGGAGGCACTGGGCCTGCTGCGCCGCTACCCCAACCTGCACGCCGACCTCACCCCCGTCGTTTTTCACCTGGCCCCGGTGCCATCCGGAAGCCTGGCCGGCCTGGAGGACCGTATCCTCTTCGGCTCGGACATGCCCAATGTGGTGGTGAAAGTGGAGGATGCGCTGGCGGCCGTCCAGGCACTGGGGCTTTCCGCCGAACACCAGGCGCTCGTCCTCGGCGGAAATGCCGAGCGCCTCCTCCCTCGCCGCAAGAGGGGTGTGTGAGCACAACCACTGGCAGCGAAAAGCGCGAGGCCAACCATTCACGCCGGCTAGGAAGGCGGATAAGACGAGTCACTCGCAGGACGCGACTTAGACGTTGAGTTATTCCGCCCGTTTTGTAGAACGCCCCCCCGCGGTGACCCTGCCTGAAGGGCCGCCTCCCCCTCTCCGCGCAGGCCCTCGACGATGCCCCTCTTCCCTCGCTGGACGAACACGGTCTCTCGGCTGAGCGTGTTTCTGCTGCTCGCTGTGCCGGCGGTGGCCATCGGGGGGCTGCTCATCATCGTCCGCTCGACCTACGGCACGAAGAAGAACCGGCAGGTGGTGCAGCCGATCCAGTTCGACCACCGCCACCACGTCGGCGACGAGGGGATCGACTGCCGCTACTGCCACAACACGGTGGAGAAGTCGCCGTCGGCCGGGCATCCCGCCGACGCAGCTCTGTGCATGAACTGCCACGCGCAGGTCTGGAACAAGAGCCCGCTCCTCGAGCCGGTGCGCAGAGTCTTCTTCCAGGACAAGCCGCTCCAATGGAAGCGCGTCCACAACCTGCCCGACTTCGTCTACTTCAACCACGCCATCCACGTGAACAAGGGCGTCGGCTGCGTCAGCTGCCACGGCCGCGTCGACCAGATGGCGGCGGTCGAGCAGGACGCCACGCTGACCATGGGCTGGTGCCTCGACTGCCACCGTCACCCGGAGGCGAACCTCCGTCCGCTCGGAGGACATCACCAGCATGGACTGGAAGCCCGACCCGGGCGTCGAGGCCGGCAAGCTGGTGGCGGCTCCGCAGAACGACGTCCACACGCGAACGACCTGCACCACGTGCCACCGATGAGATCGCTCATTCCCGATGCCGTCGACGACACCCACGAGCTCCGCCAATCGATCGCGGCGCGTTCGCTGCCCGCGTCGATTCCGAGGCGCAGCTTGCGCCCGCGGCGTCACGCCCGGTCGAGCACGGCTACGGCGCGCAAGCTCTGGCGCTCCATCGAAGAGCGCTCCGCGCGCGAGGCCACTCCGGGCCGCGGCCAACGAATTTCCCGGCGGCGCCTTCGACGTGCCGACGGGACCTCGCGGCGTGAGTTCATGCAGCTCCTGGGCGTCTCGACTGGCGCTGGCACGGTCGGACCGCCTGCCGCAAGCCGAACGAGAAGATCCTCCCTTCGCGCGGCGCCCCGAGGAGCTGACTCCCGGGAACGCCGCTGCACTTCGCCACCGGCTACGCGCTCGAGGGCATCACGAGCGGCCTCCTGGTCGAGAGCCACGAGGGGCACCCGACCAAGGTGGAGGGGAACCCCGCGCACCCGGAGACGCTGGGGCGACCACCGCCCGCGAGCAGGCGCTGCTCCTCGAGCTCTACGACGACGTCCGCGCCAGCAGTTCGCGCGCGGCGCCAGCCGCATCGCCTGGCGCGACTTCCTCGAGTCGATGAACGCGGCGCGCCGCCTCCTGGCCGCAACGGCGGCGCAGGGCTGCGCTTCCTGGCCGGCCCGACCAGCTCGCCGCTGCTGGCCGACCTGCGGCGGCGGATCCTGGAGCGCTTCCCGGCGCGAAGTTCTCAGCTACTCGCCGGTCGCCGCGCGACGGCGTCGACGAGGGGGCCACGCTGGCGTTCGGCGGCCCGCTCGTGCCGCACCTACGACCTCGAGCGCGGCCGACGTCATCCTCTCGCTCGACGCCGACTTCCTCGAACGCGGTCCGAGAACCTCCCGGCGACCCGCGAGTTCGCCGCCCGCCGTGACCCTCGCGCCCCGCCGGATGAACCGCCTCTACGTCGTCGAGCCGGCCTGACCATCACCGGCGCGATGGCCGATCACCGGCTGCGCGCTGCGCGGCGTCGGACATCGCGGGCTTCGCGCTCGGCCTCTGCGCGAGCTCGGCGCGGTGCCCGGCGCTGTCCCCCGTCGGCTCCCGGGGCCGGCGCCGGCGCTCCCGGCCCGAGGTGGCGCGTTCGTGCTGGCGGGCCAAGGACCTGGCCAGCAAGACCGCGGCGCTCGCCTGGTGATCGCCGGCGAACGCCAGCCGCCGCTCGTCCACGCGCGTGGCCCACGCCATCAACGCCGGCGCTGGGCAACGTCGGCGCCACCGTGACGCTTCACCGAGCCGGTGCGATGGACACCACCGCCGGCCCGACCCGCTGCGCCCCTGGTCGAGGAGATCGCGGGCGGGCCGGGTCGACACGCTGGTGGTCACCGCCGAGAACCCGGTCTACGGCGCGCCGGCCGACTTCAGGCTGGGGCCCTCCTGAAGAAGGTCCCCAACGTCATCTATCTCGGCCTCTACGAGGACGAGACCGGCACAGCTGCAACTGGTTCGTTCCGGCCGCGCACCCGCTCGAGTCGCTGGGGCGACGGGCGCGCCGCCGACGGCACGTGTCGCATCGTCCAGCCGCTCATCGCGCCGCTCTGCGGCGGCCTCACCGAGGCCGAGCTGCTGGCGGCGTTCGTCGACGACGGCGAGCTCGGCCGCACGACGCCGTGCGGCAAGTACTGGACAGCGCGAAGCGGGCCTGGCGCTGACTTCGACGGCGTCTGGGAGCGCTGGCTGGCCGACGGGCATCGTCCCGGCAGACGCCGAGCCCGATCGCGGCTGGCGCTCGTGCTCCAGGCTGGCCGCTGGCGCCGCTGGCGGCGGCGGCACGGCCTGCGCCGGCCGGCCTCGAGCTCGCCTTCGTGCCCGACCACAAGATCTTCGACGGTCGCTTCGCGAACAACGCCTGGCTGCAGGAGCTGCCGGACCCGATCACCAAGCTGACCTGGGACAACGTCGCGCTGCTCTGCGCAGGCGACGGCCGACCAGCTCGGCGTCAGAGACGACCGTGCGGAAATTCGACCTCGTGACCCTCAGCGTCGACGGCCGCTCGGTGGAGGCGCCGGCGATGGTGCAGCCCGGGCCATGCCGACGACGCGGTGACGCTCCCGCTCGGCTACGGCCGCGGCTGCGAGCACACCGAGGCGCGACGGCCCGCGGGTGGTCGGCTTCGACGCCGGCCCGCTGCGCGACAGCGCGGCCCCCTGGTTCGACCGGGCGTCAGCGTGACCACACCGGGCGGCACCACCGCGCTCGGCATCACCCAGGACACTGGACCATCGCCGCCGACGGGCCGGTCGCGCCGACCGCCGTCGAGGCGTCCGCTCGCCCCGAGGTGGCCGAACTCCGGCTCGATGTTCCCGAGGAGCTGGAGCGCGAGGCCCGCTGCCCGGTGCAGCAAGCCGGTCGACTACAGCAGCAGCAGTACAAGTGGGCGATGGCGATCGACCTCACACGCTGCACCGGGTGCAGCGCCTGCGTCGTCGCCTGCCAGGCCGAGAACAACATCCCCGTCGTCGGCAAGGAGCAGCGTCTGGCAGCGGCCGCGAGATGCACTGGATCCGCATCGACCGCTACTCTCGGCGGCCCGCGACGACCCGCGAGGTGGTCAACCAGCCCATGCTCTGCCAGCACTGCGAGACGGCGCCGTGCGAGTACGTCTGCCCGGTCAACGCCACCGTCCACAGCGACGAGGGGCTGAACGAGATGGTCTACAACCGCTGCGTCGGCACCCGGTACTGCTCCAACAACTGCCCCTACAAGGTGCGGCGCTTCAACTGCCTCGCACTGGACGGCGGACCAGCAGCCAGGTGGCGCGAGCTGATGCACGAACCCCGACGTCACCGTCCGCGGCGCGCGGCGTGATGGAGAAGTGCACCTACTGCGTGCAGCGCATCGAGCGCACGCGGATCGCCGCCCGCATCGAGGACCGGACCATCGCCGACGGCGAGATCGTGACGGCCTGCCAGCAGGCCTGCCCGACGCAGGCGCATCGTCTTCGGCTCGCTCAACGACCCGAACGCCGAGGTCAGCCAGCTCCACGCCGACCCGCGCCGCTACGACGTGCTGCACGAGCTCGGCACCCGGCCCGCGCACGGCGTACCTCGCGCGCATCCGAACCCCAACCCGGAGCTCGCGCTGATGGCCGCCGAGGCCGCTCCGCAGCTGTCGCGCGATCCGCTCGACGCGCGCCCCTGCTGCTCGGCAAGCACGACAACACCAGCTCACCGAGACGCTCCTCGGGCCACGTCTGGCACGGCGCGGGCAAGGGCTGGTGGCTCGTCCTTCGCGCTGCGCCCTCTCCGGCGCTCGGCGCGATGCGCCTCGGCGATCACCGTCACCCTGGCCTCTACGGGCATCGGCGTCTGGGGCAACAACATCCCCGTCGCCTGGGCCTTCGGCATCATCAACTTCGTCTGGTGGATCGGTATCGGCCACGCCGGCACGCTGCATCTCCGCCATCCTCCTGCTCTTCCAGCAGAAGTGGCGCACCTCGATCAACCGCTTCGCCGAGGCGATGACGCTCTTCGCGGTCATGTGCGCGGCGCTCTTCCCGCTGCTCCACACCGGGCGGCCCTGGTTCGCCTACTGGCTGTTCCCCTACCCGAGCGACGATGCGAGATCTGGCCGCAGTTCAAGAGCCCGCTCATCTGGGACGTCTTCGCGGTCTCGACCTACTTCACCGTCTCGCTGCTGTTCTGGTTCCTGGGCCTGATCCCCGACCTGGCGGCGCTGCGCGATGCGTCCAGCAACCCCATCCAGCGCATGGTCTACGGCCTCTTCGCCCTCGGCTGGCGCGGGTCCGGGCGGCACTGGCACCACTACGAGGTGGCCTACCTGCTGCTCGCCGGGCTCTCCACGCCGCTGGTGCTCTCGCGTCCACACCATCGTCTCCTTCGACTTCGCGGTGGCCTTACTGCCCGGCTGGCACACCACCATCTTCCCGCCCTACTTCGTCGCCGGCGCCATCTTCTCCGGCTTCGCGATGGTGATGACCTGGCTCGTTGCCGGCGCGGCACTTCCTGGGCCTCAAGCACGTCGTCACCCTGCGGCACCTCGACGCCATGAACAAGATCATCCTGGTCACCGGGATGGTCGTCTCCTACGGCTACCTGATGGAGCACTTCATCGCCTGGTACTCGGGCAACCCGTACGAATGGTTCGTCTTCTTCAACCGCGCCACCGGGCCCTTCCGCGCCATCTACTGGCTGATGATCTTCTGCAACGTCGTCACCCCGCAGATCTTCTGGTTCAAGTTCTGCGCGGACCAACATCGCCATCATGTGGATCGCCTCCATCCTGGTCAACGTCGGCATGTGGTGCGAGCGGTTCGTCATCATCGTCACCTCGCTGCACCGCGACTTCCTGCCCTCCAGCTGGGGCATGTACGCCCCGACCTGGGTCGACATCACGCTCTTCGTCGGAACCATCGGCTTCTTCAGTACGCTGTTCCTGCTCTTCCTCAAGTTCCTGCCGGCGGTGGCGGTCAGCGAGGTCAAGGAGCTCAACGAAGAGCTGCAGCACCCAGCCGTCGCCGTTCAGGTGGTGACCACATGAGCACCGGGACCGCGCCGCCGGGCCGCACCTACGTGCTGGGGCTGTTCCCCACCGGCGCGGCGCTGGTCAAGGCCTGCCGCCAGGTGCGCGAGAAGGGCTTCACCGACGTCGACACCCACTCGCCCTACCCGCTGCACGGCGGGGACGAGGCGCTGGGGCTGGAGCGCTCGGTGGTGCCCAGGTGGCGCTGGCCGGGGCCCTCACCGGGATGTTCGGCGGGATGGCAATGATGGTGTGGATGAACGGCATCAAGTGGCCCATCAACGTCGGCGGCCGGCCGCCCATCAGCCCGCCGTCCTACATCCCCATCACCTTCGAGACGACGGTACTGCTGACCTCGCTGAGCATCTTCTTCGGGCTGCTCATCATGATGCGACTGCCCCAGCCCTACCACGCGGTCTTCGAATTGGAGGCCTTCCGCAGCGCGGTCACCGACGGCTTCTGGCTCAGCGTGGCCCAGGCCCCAGGCAGCGACGGCAAGGAGGCCGCGCGGGAGCTCGAATCGGTCGGCGCGACCCAGGTGAGCGTGGTGAAGGAGTCCTTGGAATGAAGGCCTTCCTCCCCCTGGCCGCCGTCGCGCTTGCTGCGAGCGGGTGCACCTGCGGCAACACGAGCGCGAGCCAAGTCCTGCAGCGGATGGAGGTGCAGGAGAAGTACTTGCCTTACGCGGCCAACGATATTTTCGCCGATGGCCGCGCCATGCGCACGCCGCCCGAGGGCACAGTGCCGCGGGAGCGGCTGGTGGGCCACCCAGCCATCACCACCGGCGAGGTCAACGGAGTGGCGGTGGCGGAGGTTCCGGTTCCGATCACCGCCGAGCTGCTCCGCCGGGGCCGGCACCGCTACGAGATTGTGTGCGCCAACTGCCACGGCCTGGTGGGCAACGGCGACAGCATGGTGGCAGACAACATGGCGACCAGGCTTCCACCCTCGCTGGTGGCGCTCACCGACAAGCCCGCGGGCTTCTTCTACAAGGCCATCACGCATGGCTACGGGCTGATGCCCAGCTTCTCCGGGGAGATTCCGTTCGACGAGCGGTGGGCGGTGGTGGCGTACGTGAAGGCGCTGCAGCTCAGCCAGAACGCCCCCATCCAGGCACTGCCGCAGGACGTGCAGCGCCGGCTCCGGGAGGGCCAGACATGGGCGCAGTAGCCGGTCACAGCGACGAGGTGGTGAGCATCACCCAGGCCCGTGTCGGGGCCACCGGAGGTGCGCTCCGCTGGAGCCTGGGCCTGGGCGTCCTCGGCTTGCTGGCGACGGCCCTCCTCTACTTCGCCGGTGGCGCACCCCAGCAGGCGACGGTGCTGGCCGGCTACCTGGTGGCCTTCGTCTACTGGCTGGGCATCGCGGTCACGGCGACCATCTGGAATGCCATCTTCCACGCGTCGGCCGCCAAGTGGATGGTGGTGCTGCGGCGCGTCCTGGAGGGGATGGGGGCCTCGCTTCCTGTTTTCGTCCTCCTCTTCCTCCCCATCCTGCTCGGGATGTCCACCCTTTTCCCCTGGGCGCGGCCCTCGTCGGCGATGAGTGCCGAGGAGCTGGAGCTCCTCACTCACAAGGCGCCCTACCTCAATGTCCCGTGGTTCCTCATCCGCGCCGCGATTTACTTCGCCGTGTGGTTGCTCGTGTCCGACCGGTTGCGGCGCTGGTCGCTGAAGCAGGACGAGGTGGGGGGCCTGGAACCGACCCGTCACATGCGCCGGCTCGGCGCCGGCTCCCTCCCCTTCCTGGCGCTCACCATCACCTTCGCCGGCTTCGACTGGCTGATGTCGGTGGACCCCTTCTGGATTTCCACCATCTTCGGCGTCTACTACTTCGCCGGCAGCTTCCTCTCCTGCATGTGTCTGGTGGCGATTCTCATCGCCATGAATCGAAGGTAACACCACCGGTCTTGGGGGCGCGGTCACGCGGCACCACCTGTACAACGTCGGCAAGCTGATGCTCGCCTTCACCGCCTTCTGGACCTACTGCGCCTTCAGCCAGTTCATGCTCATCTGGATTGCCAACATCCCGGAGGAGGCGGCCTGGTACGTCGTGCGGATGAAGGGTGGCTGGTCAGGCGTCGGCGTCTTCCTCATCGTCGCCAACTTCTTCATCCCCTTCTTCACCCTGCTGTCGCGCGAGCTGAAGTTCCGGCCGCGGGCCCTGGCGGTGGTGGCCCTTTGGCTGATGGCGGTGCACTACGTCGACATCTACTGGCTGATCATGCCGGCGCTGTTCCCCGCCGGAGCGCAGCCTCACCTGGCCCACTTGGCGGCGCTGGTCGGGGTCGGTGGCGTCGCGGTGGCGACCGCCCTGTGGCGTGCCAAGGGACATTTCGCCATCCCGGTGAAGGACCCGAATCTGTCGTACTCGCTGAGGTACACCCAAGCATGAGCTCCTCTGCCCACAGCGCTCCCTTGGCCCAGAAGCCCGGCGACCTCGAGGACAAGAATCTCCCCTACCGGAAGATTGTGGGCGTGGGGGTGGGCTCGGTCATCGTCTTCGCGCTGGGCATCCTTTGGTCGACGGCCCTCCTCAACAGCGCGGCCAAGGAGATGCAGCCGGTCGGACCACCACCCATTCCGGCGGGCGTCAACCAGTACGAGGTCGGCATCGTCAACCAGCGCCTGTTCAGCCTCGACCAGCGCGCGGCGCAGAAGCGCTTGCAGCAGATGAACCGCCTCAGCACCTATGGTTGGCTCGACCGGCCGTCAGGCGTTGTCCACGTCCCCATCGACGTGGCGATGGACATGCTGGTCCAGGAGCAGAAGAAGTGAAGCCTGTGGCGGCGCTGGCGCTGGTCCTGGCAACGGGAGCCTGGGCGCAATACCCGGGCGACCGGCAGGCGCACGGGGCGGCGCGCAGCCAGGCCCCGGCCGCGGTCAAGGGCGTCGACGTCCTCGAACGCCTTGGTGACAACGTCCCCGAGGCCGGGCACTTCGTCGACTCCGAAGGGCGGCCCTTTCAGCTCTCAGACGTGCTCCATCGCAGCACGCCAGTGGTGCTGACCCTCGTCTACTACCGGTGTCCGGCCCTGTGCAGCCTGGTGCTGTCCGGGCTCACCCGCTCGCTCCGCGACCTCGACCTCAAGCTCGGCCAGGACTACCGGGTGGTGACGGTGAGCATCGACCCAACGGAGACGTCGGGGCAGGCCGCGGAGAGCAAGCGGGGGCACCTGCAGGCCCTGGGCGTCGACCCGCTCAGCCCGGCGTGGACCTTTGCCACCGGGCAGGACGAGGACATTCACGCCCTGGCCGGGGCGCTCGGTTTCCAGTACAGCTACGACGAGCCGAGCAAGCAGTACGCGCACGCGGCCGCCATCTTCGTGCTGTCCCCGGATGGAAAAATCTCCCGCTACCTGTACGGCATCGACTTCCCCACCCGGGACGTGAAGATGGCCCTGGTCGAGGCGGGCAAGGGCAAGGTGGGCACGGCCCTCGACCGGGTGCTGCTCACCTGCTTCAAGTACGACGCCACCACACGAAAATTCGAGCCCTACGTGCTGGGCTTCGTCCGCATCGGAGCCGCGCTCGTCTTCGTTGCGCTGGCAACGCTGCTCACCGTCCTCTGGAGACAGGAAATGAAGATGAAGAAGCGAGGCGCGCGGGCATGAACGGCGACCTCCTCGATACGGACTGGCTCCGGCGCCTGCTCTGGCTCCCCGAGCAGGCCTCGACCTTCGCCGTCAGCGTGGACCGACTGCACTACTTCGTCATCATCACCACCATGGTGATGAGTGGCGTGACCGGCGCTTTGGCCTTCTACTTCTTCTTCCGTTACCGGCGGGTCAGCGAGAACCAGACGACGCCGGCTGTTCATCCGACGGTGGGCTTTGAGGTCGCCGCGGTGAGCGTCCCGCTGGTGGTCTTCCTGGCCTGGTTCGTCATCGGCTTCGGCGACTACGTCAAACTGGCCAATCCGCCGCCCGACGCGATGGACGTCTACGTCATGGCCAAGCAGTGGATGTGGAAGTTCGCCTACCCGGACGGCCCGAACACGATCGGGGTCCTGCACGTGCCGGCCAACCGCCCGGTGCGCCTGCTGCTCACCTCCCGCGACGTCATCCACTCCTTCTTCGTCCCCGCCTTCCGTCTCAAGCAGGACGTGCTGCCCGGCCGCTACACCGAGACGTGGTTCCAGGCCACCAAGCCGGGCCGCTACCAGGTGCTCTGCGCGGAGTACTGCGGCACGCAGCACTGCAAGATGTGGGCGAGGTGGTGGTGCTGGCGCCGGAGGCCTTCGACGCCTGGCTGAAGGAGCAGCAGCGGGGGCTGGTGGCCCGGGCCGACATCCTCGCCGACCCGGACATGGTGAGCATCCAGGGAAACCTGGTGGAGCAGGGCAAGCGGGTGGCGATGGAGCAGGGGTGCTTCCGCTGCCACAGCATCAACAATGCGGTGAACGACACCGAGCGCCACATCGGACCGACCTGGGTGGACCTCTACCAGCGACCCACCAAGCTGACCACCGGCGACACCATCGTCGCCGACGAGGCCTACCTCACCGAATCGATGATGGAGCCCAACGCGAAAATCGTCGCCGGCTACCAGCCCGTCATGCCCAGCTACCAGGGGAAGTTGAGCGGCCCGGACACCGCCGCGGTGGTCGAGTACATCAAGAGCTTGCGGTCGGACAGCGCCGAGCTCCAGCCTGTGAAGGGACCCCTCTATGAGCAGCTCCGCCAGTAGCGCCGCGGCCGGTCGGCCGGCGGTGTTTCCCGAGCACCACTACCTGAACAACGGGACCACCGTTCGCTCCTGGCTGCTCACCCTCGACCACAAGCGCATCGCGTTGCTCTACCTGTCGGTGGTGATGGTGTCGTTCCTGCTCGGCGGCATCTTCGCGATGGTCATCCGGCTGGAGCTCCTGACGCCCGGGCCCGACCATCATCGAGGCACTCACCTACAACCGGATGTTCACCCTGCACGGCGTGGTCATGATCTTCCTCTTCATGATCCCGGCCATCCCGGCGGTGTTCGGCAACTTCTTCCTGCCGCATCATGATCGGCGCGAAGGACGTCGCCTTCCCGCGGCTGCAACCTGGTGTCCTTCTACCTGTACCTCGCCGGCGCGCGTCCTCGCGCTCTGGGGGATGATCGCACGGCGGCACGGACACCGGCTGGACCTTCTACACGCCGTACAGCACCACCACCGCCCAGGGCGTGCTGCCGGTCCTGCTCGGCGTCTTCATCATCGGCTTCTCCTCCATCCTCACCGGGCTGAACTTCATCGTCACCATCCACACCCTGCGCGCCCCGGGCATGACCTGGATTCAGCTGCCGCTCTTCGTCTGGGCGCATCTACGGCACCACCATCATCCAGGTGCTGGCGACGCCGGTCCTCGGGCTGGTGGCTCATGCTGGTAGCGGCGGAGCAGCGCCTTCGGCTTCGGCTTCTTCGACCCGGCGCGCGGCGGCGACCCGGTGCTCTTCCAGCACCTCTTCTGGTTCTACTCGCACCCGGCCGTCTACATCATGGTGCTCCCGGCGATGGGCGTCATCTGCGAGATCATCTGCGCCTTCGCCGGAAGAACATCTTCGGCTACACGATGATGCCGCCTGCTCGCGCTCGGCATCGCCTTCGTCGGCTTCTTCGCCTGGGGCCACCACATGTTCGTCTCGGGCCAGTGCGCGTTCGACGCCGGCGCCTTCGGCGTCATCTCGATGCTGGTCGGCGTCTTCACCGCCATCAAGGTCTTCAACTGGGTGGGCACCCTCTACAAGGGCGCCATCGCCTTCACCACGCCGTTCGCCTACATCTGCGGCTTCCTCTTCTTCCTCGTGTTCGGCGGGATGACCGGCATCGCGCTGGCCACGGTGTCGCTCGACGTCCACTGGCACGACACCTACTTCGTCGTCGCGCACTTCCACTTCATCATGGTCGGCGCGGTGCATCATGGCCTTTCTCGCCGGCCTCCACTACTGGTTCCCGAAGATGTTCGGCCGCACCTACCACGAAGGCTGGGCGCTGGTATCCGCCGCGCTCATCGTCCTCGGGTTCAACGCCACCTTCATCCCGCAGTTCCTGCTCGGGAACGCGGGCATGCCGCGCCGCTACTACGAGTACCCGGAGCGCTTCCAGGCGCTCAACGTGGCCTCGACCGCGGGCTCCTCGCTGCTGGCCTTCGGCTTCATCATCATCGTCATCTACCTGGGCTTCGCGCTGAAGTACGGGCCGGTGGCCGGTCCCAACCCCTGGGGCAGCCGCGGCTACGAGTGGATGACGACGTCGCCGCCACCCACCGAGAACTTCGACGTAACGCCCACCTTCGCCCATCCGCCGCACGACTACACCGAGGACGCGGTCGGTGACCCGGACTTCGCCCACGCGAGGACGACGTAAATGGAAGCCACGTCCGCGCGCGTCATGACGGCGGAGGGCTACCTTGCCCCTCCCCCCACCCCCCACCACTACGAGGGCAACCCGGCAGCGCACAAGCACGCCGTTCGCTTCGGGATGTGGTTGTTCCTGGCCACCGAGATTCTGCTCTTCGCCGGCCTCTTCGTCGGCTACGCCGTCTTCCGCACCGACTTCCCGGAGGCCTTCGACCAGGCAGCGCGCCACCTGAGCCTCTTCCTCGGCACCACCAACACGCTGCTCCTGCTCACCAGCTCGCTGACGGTGGCACTGGCCCACCACAACGCCGAGCACGGTAAGAATCGCAACGCCTTCTGGCTGCTCCTCGTCTCCGTCGCCATGGGCGGCGGCTTTCTCTGCATCAAGGCCATTGAATACACAGAGAAATTCCGCGAGGGCGCCCTGCCGGGCCGCTTCTTCACCTTCTCGGAGATTACGGCCCCGGGCGGGCCGATGTTCTACGTCGTCTACTTCTTCGCAACGGGGCTGCACGCGCTCCACGTCATCGTTGGGATGAGCTTGCTCACCTGGGTTGCCGTCCGCTGCTGGCACAAGGAGTTTTCCCCCACCCACTACGCCCCGGTGGAGAACGCTGGCCTGTACTGGCACCTCGTCGACCTGGTCTGGATTTTCCTCTACCCGCTGCTCTACCTGGTGTGACCATGGCCACCCCGCACGCTGTCGGCGCCGAGCCGGCCCATAGCCACACCGCCCACCACGCCTCGGCCGCCCGCTACTTCGTGGTGTGGATTGCGCTCCTGACGCTCACCATCACCACCTTCGGCGTCAGCCGGATTCCGATGAGTGGTCACATGCACCTGGCGGCCGCCATCTTCATCGCCTGCCTTAAAGTCTTCCTGGTGGCGTGCTTCTTCATGCACCTGTGGGGTTCCGAGGGGACCAACAAGCTCGTCTTCGGCGTCTCCTTCATCTTCGTCGCGACGCTCCTCTTCTTCGTCCTGGCGGATGTGGCCACGCGCTTCACCCTCACCAACTCGCGCATCCGCCCGCTGCCGGACATCGACCAGTCCATTCTGCAGCACCAGCGCCCCCCGTCCCCGGAAGCGCCGGCGAAGTAGGTTTCCACCCCCCCCCAAGCGGGCGGAGGGGATTTGACCCCGGACGGCGAACCGGCTGACGCTCGCCCAGGTGACCATGCGATTTTCCGGCCCACTTCTGCTTGCAGGCCTCGGCCTGGCCTGTGCCACTGCGCCGAAGCCCGTCCCGCAACCGACGGGCGCCGTCTTCCTCGAGAACGACTACCCGGCGGCCGTGGCCGAGGCGCGCGCCAGCGGCAAACTGCTCTTCATCGACTTCTGGGCACCCTGGTGCCACAGCTGCGTCAGCATGCGGGCCTACGTCTTCCCGGACCCGAGCCTCGACAAGCTGCAGGGCCGCTTCGTCTGGCTGGCGGTGGACACCGAGAACCCCGTCAACAGCGGCGTGCTGGAGCGCTTCCCGGTGGACGTCTGGCCCACCCTGTTGGTGGTCGACGCTGCCACCGGAGCGCCGCTGCGTCGCTGGCTGGGAAGCGCCACCGCCAGCGAGCTGGTGGCCCGGCTGCAGTCGGTGGACCAGGCCCAGCACGGCGGCGACGTTGCCCAGCGCTCGCTGGCCGAAGGTGCCGCTCTGGTGGCCGGGGGAAAGCGGGCCGAGGCGGCCGTTGCCTACCGGGCGGCGGCGGCGGCCTCGCCACCGGGGACGCTGGAGCACGCCCAGGCCGCCGAGCTGCTCGTCCTTCAGCTGTCCCTCACCCGCCAGGCGGCGGAATGCACCCGCACCGCGCTGGCCGAGTTGCCCTCCGTCCCACCGGGGACGTCTCTGGCCACCGTGGCCGGGACGGGCCTCGGCTGTGCCCTGGAGCTTCCGGCCACGGACCCCGACCGCAAGGCGGCGGCGCCGGTGTTGGAGGCGCGGGTGGTGGAACTCACCCGGGACACTTCGGTGCTCATGCTGGCCGATGACAGAAGCGGCCTCTTCGAGACGCTGGTGGACGCACGCCGCGAGCGCGGGGACGCCGCCGGCGCTCTCAGCGCGGCGGCCGAGTGGGCGAGCTACCTGGAAGGCGAGGCGGCAAAGGCCAAGACGCCCGAGGCGCGCGCCGTCTTCGACTCCCACCGGCTGGCGGCCTACCTCGCCCTCGGCCAGCCGGAGCGAGCGGTGCCCATGCTGCAGCAGTCCCGCAAGGACTTTCCGCGGGACTACAACCCCTCGGCCCGGCTGGCCGTGGCCTACCTCGCCATGCACCAGCCGGCGCAGGCCGTCGCCGCCGCCGAGCAGGCGGAGGCCCTGGTGTACGGGCCGCGGACACTGCGCGTCCTGCTCACCAAGGCCGAGGCGCAGGCGGCCACGGGCGACAAGGCCGCCGCGCAGGCCACGCTGGCGCGGGCGGACGAGTTGGTGGCCAGCCTGCCCCAGGCCCAGCGCGGGCCGTGGATGGCGTCCGCCATCGAGTCCAAGCGCAAGGCGCTGCTGCAATAGCTGCGGCGCGCGCCGCCGAGGAGTGCCAGAGTCCCCGCATGGCGCCGGTCGCCACTGACGCTCTGCTGGTGCTCGCCACCGAGGCAGAGAAGGAGGCGCGCGACCTGCTGACGGCGCAGGCGTGGGGGGGACTCACCCCCGAGGCCTACCAGCGGCGGGAGAAGTCCCTCCGGGCGCTGGCCGTGCCGCGGCTGGACATGCGCACCTGGCTGTTGGTGGACGCCTCCCGCCGGGTGCTTTCTTCCTGCGAGACGCTGTCCTTCCCGAGCCTGCTGCAGACGGACGGCGGCCGAAGCCGCGGGCATACCTACGGCGTGGCGTCGGTGTTTACCGAAGGGCCGTTGCGCGGCCAGGGCCATGCCACCCGGCTATTGGACAGGGTGTGCGAGACGCTCGGCCGGGAACCGGCGGCGCACGCGGTCGTGCTCTACTCGGACGTGGGCGCGGCCCAGTATGCCCGGAGCGGCTTCGTTCCACGTCCCGCCTTCGACTGGCGCTGGCCGGCGGCACCGCCGGGCGCCACCAGCGAGGCGCTGCTGTTCACCGAAGACGCGCTGGGCTGGCGGTGGGCGGCCCAGCCGGCGGCCAGCGGCAACTTCGTCGTGCACCCCACCGCGGACACCTTCGACTGGTTTCTCGAGCGCGAGCGCATCTACTGCACGGAGCTCGGCACCCCGCGGCCCGTGGCGTGCGGCGCCGCCCTCGGCCATGCGCTTGCCCTCTGGTACGCGCAGCCCAAGGACGCACGGCTGTGGGTACACTGGCTGGACGCGGCGGACGCGAAGGCGTGCCGCGCCCTCCTCCACGCCGCCCGCGTGGTGGCACGCGACGCCGGCCTGTCCGAGGTGCGCCTGTGGGAGGACTTGGCCGGCTTCCCCTCGCCGGAGGGGCTGGAGGGGGGAAGGCGGGAAAAGCGCTCCGGGGGGCTGCCCATGCTCCGGCCCCTGGATGCCCGCGTCCGCCCCGAGGAGTGGCGCCGCATTCCCCGCGCGCTCTGGGTGTGAGTCCGGGGGGCCTTCCATCCACTCTGGGTTGGGCTCCCCAAGCAGGGCCCGTCCGGAGGGAAGCGGCACGCCGGCGGAGGTGGGAGGCGAGGGGTAGGCTGGTCTCCGGAGGCCACGAACGCAAACGGCGCACATGGGCGGGCGACAGCAGCCACGCCGGGTGGTGGCTCAGTTGGTGGCAGCCCTGCGCCTGCTCGCCGACACCCCGAACGCGCAGCGCGCGTGGCTCGCTGACTACCTGCGCCAGGCGCGAGTGGACGGAGACTCCTCGGTCGAGGAACTGGCACTGCAATTCGAGGACGCGGCCCAGGCCCTGTCACCGTTTGGCCTCCTTGGGGAGGAGAAGGAGCGGGCCCTGGCTGCGCTGGCCGCGCAGCTGTCCCTGCTGCGCGAGGTGCGCCGCACGCACCTCCTGACGGCCGAGGCCCTGGCCGGAAGCGGGGAGTGGGCACAGGTGCGGCAGCTGGCCGCACATGCGCTGGCTGCGCTGGAGGACTCACCGGGTTCGCTGCGCTAGCAGGCGGCTGCAACCTTTTCGCGTCGGCCCCTGCCCTGCCAGCCGCTGCCGGCACCGCCTTGGTTTTTCACAGGCGGAAAGCTGTCCCGTTTTTCGTTGCTTCGCCCGGCCGGGACCAGCCTGACCCAGGGTCCAGCTGGCCTCTCTACCCGGCCCTGCCGGGGCGTGAGACGTTTCGCGGCAAATGGAAAAGGCGCAATTTTCTGCCCACGGGCAACAACTGCTCGTCGTCGACGACCAGGCCTTCTTCGCCGGCTTCCTTCAGGAGAAGTTCCAGGAATTGGGCTACTCGGTGTCAACCGCCCGGGACGCGTTCGCCGCGCTGGCGCTGGTGAGCCGGTCCAAGGCCCCCCTCGTCGTCCTTCTGGACCTCATGTTGCCGCAGGTGAGTGGGCACCAGCTGCTGCGCGAGCTGGCGAAGGGCCCGCATGCCGCCACCATCCGCGTCGTCCTGGTGTCGGCACATCACACCGTCGCGACGGTCGCCGCCGACCACCCGATGGTGGTGGGACGGGCACAGAAGCCCGTCGACTTGGGGGAACTGGCCCGCATGGTCCGTGGCGCATCCCAGGACCTCGCCAGTCAGGCCCAGGCCTGACGGGCCCGCGCCGAGGTCGTCACCCGCACTGGCCCTAGCTGTCGTCCTTGGCGGCCAGTCGCCCGTCCAGCGTCGGGCGCGCCCGCCGCAGGTGAAGGCCTAAGGAGGAGGGGAGGAAGCCCGCCTCGGTCAGGAAGAGCGCAAGCGGGTGCTGCTCGGCGGGGCCCCCGTTCACCTCCTCCAGCACCAGGCCCCGGTGCCGCTCGGCGTGCGCCGCGCGTCCGAGGGCCGCGAACTGCTGCGCCACCGCATGTGCCACGCGGCCCCGGTCTGGCTCGGTGTCGGGGAGCCACACCCAGCTTTGTCGCCCTCCCCGGCCCATCCACGCCGCGAGGGCCCCGTCCACCAGCACCACGTGCGCGCCCACGGCGCGGGCCGCACGGGCAGGCGCGGCGCCCGGCTCGCTCCACGGTAGCAGGGCGCCGTAGGGGTTGGCCGGGTCGGTGGCAGCCAGGCACACCACCTCCGGCACCTCCGGCGGCTGGCGCAGCGAACGGAGGAGGTCCACCACGGGGGGGAGGACAAACTGCGTCGCACTCACGCCCGAGACGAAGTAGCCGCGACGGATGCGGCCCCTCTCCTCGAGGGCCTTGAAGACGTCGTACACGGCGCTGAAGCCGCCGGGCAGCCCTTCGGCCTGCGCCATGGCCCGCGTCACGAGGCCATACCGGCTGAGCAGCTGCAGGGCCTCGGCCATACTCCACTCCGTCGGGGACTGGGCGAGGCGCTCGGGCAAGAGCGACCAGCGCCCTTCCGCCGCGGGCGGCGCCGCCCGGCGGCTGCGGTAGGTTGGAACGGCCCGGGCGCTGCGCCGGCCCCGAGGCTCCACCGGCGGCGCCAGGAAGGCGCGCAGCGCGCGGAAGGTGTCGTTGGTGACGAGGCCCTTCCAGACGAGGCTCCACAACGCGTCCACGGTGGGCCGCGAAAAGCCGCCGCCCACGCCCTGGTGGAGGGTGGCAAAGAAGGAAGCGCCGGCACCCCCCAGGTAGGACAGGATGGCGCGCTCGCGGTCGGTGAGCGTCTCGGCCGGGGCCGGCGCCTGCCCCGGGGGGAGAAGGCGGGGCAACGCGTCCGTCAGGTAGAGGGCAACCCGGCCATCTCGCTCGCCCAAGGACTCCACGCCCACCCACACCACCTCGCCGGCCGCCGCCAGCGTGTCCAAGTCCCCGGGCTGGTAGTGCGCCACGCGCGCCGGCAGCACGTCCGCCTCCAGCACCGAGGCGGGAAGCGGGCACCCCTGCAGGCGCTCCACCGTGTCGAGAATGGCGTCCAGGCCGGGCCTTGGCCGCAGGACGCCGTGCCAGCTGCATAGCAGCCGCCCCAGCGTCCGGGGCTCCACCGGTTCCACCGCGTGGCGCAGCCGGGCCAGCGAGCGCTGGCGCAGGGTGGACAGCACCGAGGCGTCACACCACTCGCGCTGCGTCCCGCCGGGCCGGAAGGCGCCTTCCAGAAGCCCGCCGCCGGCTGCCAGCGCGCCCAGGGCGGTCCGGGCAGCAGGCGGGGAAAGTCCGAAGCGGCTGCACAGCGCCTGGAGGGTGAAGGGCCCATGGGTGCGCGCGTAACGGGCCACCAGCTCCCGGAGTGGCTCCCGGACGGGGACCAGCAGGGCAGAAGGCAGCGTCTCGGGCAGCGGGATGCCCAGTGCGTCGCGAAAGCGCACCGCGTCCTCCACCGCCACGTAGCGCGTCTCGGCCTGCAGGCGAAGCGGCAGCGCGCGTCGCTCGGCCACCAGCGTGTCCACGCTGGCCGCGACTTCCTCGGAGGCGCAGCGCTCGGCAATCTCACTTCGCGTCAAGTCGCCCACCCGCAAAAGCAGGTCGTGCACAGCGTCGGCGCTGCGCGCCCGGGCGCGCCCGTCGGTGCGCTGCAGCTCCCCCTCCAGCTGGGCCATGGCCGCCGCGTCGAGGAGTTCGCGGAGCTCCGTCTCCCCCAGCAACTCGCGAAGCTGGGACTGGTCCACGCTGAGCGCCTGTGCCCGCCGCTCGGCCACGGGCGCATCCCCGTCGTAGATGAAGTTGGCGACGAAGCCGAAGAGCAGCGAGGCCGCGAAGGGGGACGGCGTGGCGGTGTCGGCGGTCCGGACGGTCATCCGCTGCTCGTCCACCGCCCGCAGTGTCGCCACCAGCGCCGGCATGTCGAAGACGTCGCGCAGACATTCCCGGTACGTCTCGAGCAGCATGGGAAAGCTGCCGAAACGGGAGGCCACGGCGAGTAAGTCCGTGGCTCGCTTGCGTTGCGCCCATAACGGCATGCGCGCCCCGGCCCGCCGCCTGGGCAGTAGCAGGGCCCGGCCGGCCACCTCGCGGAAACGCGCGGCAAACAGTGACGTCCCGCCGAGCTCGCCCAGTACCAGGGCCTCCACCTCGTCCGCCGCGGGCAGAAGCCAAGCCGTGTCCGGAGGCACGTCCGACTCCGGGAAACGCACCACCATCCCGTCATTGGTCCAAGTGGTCTCGACGTCCAGCCCGGTCCGCTGTCGCACCCGGGCAGAAATGGCCATCGCCCAGGGGGCGTGGATGCGACCCCCGAGGGGGGAGAGCACGCAGACGCGCCAGTTGCCCAACTCGTCCCGCGTCCGCTCGATGACCAGCGTCGTGTCGTCAGGGACGACCTGGGTGGCGGCACGCTGGTCCTCGAGGTAGCGGAGGAGGTTGTCCGCCGCCAGCGCGTCCAGGTCATGCTGCTGGGCGAGGCGCGCGCGGGCCACGGGCGGGGGCACACTCAACAGCTCGCGCACCAGCGCCCCGATGGCCTGACCCGTCTCGAGCGGCCGCGCCGCCGCGTCCCCGTGCCAGAAGGGCATCTTCCCCGGCTGCCCTGGCGCGGGCGAGACGAGGACCCGGTCGTGGGTGATTTCCTCAATCCGCCAGCTGGAAGCGCCAAGGAGGAAGGTCTCTCCGGGTTTGCTCTCGAAGACCATCTCCTCGTCGAGCTCGCCCACCCGCGCGTGCCCCTGGGCGCCACCGGCGAGGAAGACACCGTACAGCCCGCGGTCTGGAATGGTGCCGCCGTTGGCGATGGCGATGCGCTGGCTGCCTTCCCGCGCGGTGACGGTATTCGCCACACGGTCCCAGGTGAGGCGTGGCCGGAGGTCCGCGAATACCTCCGAGGCATAGCGGCCGGCCAGCATGTCCAGGACGCCGTCGAAGATGGGCCGAGACAACTGCGCGAACGGCGCCGCGCCCCGGACGCGAGCAAAAAGCGCGTCCACGTCCCAGACGTCCACCGCCGCCATCGCCACCAGCTGTTGGGCGAGGACGTCAAGCGGGTTGCGCGTGTAGCGGATGGACTCCACCTCGCCCGCGTGCATGGCCCGGGTGAGCGCCGCACAGGCCACCAAGTCCGCCCGGTATTTCGGAAACAGGACGCCCGAGCTGGCCGCCCCCAGCTGGTGGCCGGCGCGACCGATGCGCTGCAAGCCGGCGGCCACGCTGGGCGGCGCCTCTACCTGCACCACCAGGTCGATGGCCCCCATGTCGATGCCCAACTCGAGCGAACTGGTGGCCACCAGCCCACGGAGGTTTCCCGCCTTCAGCGCCTCTTCAATCTCCTGGCGCTGCGCCCGGGCCAGGGAGCCGTGGTGCGCCCGGACCAGCGTCTCCCCGGCCAATTCATTGAGGGCCGCTGCCAGGCGCTCCGCCGTGCGGCGGCTGTTGACGAAGAGCAGCGTGGAGGTATGCGAGCGCACCAGTTCCAGCAGGCGCGGGTGAATGGCGCTCCAGATGGAGGCCCCGGCAGGCCGCGGGGACGACGGCCCTCCCCGCACCTCCGGTGGGGCCAGGCGGGCCATGTCCTCGACGGGCACTTCGATGCGCAAGGAGAGTGCCTTGCGTGACCCTGCGTCGATGATGGTAACGGGCCGCCAGGCGGGAGCCGCGTCCCAGCCGCTGGCAAATTCATTCCGCACCTCGGCCGCGTCCACCGCGCCCTCCGCGAGCGGCGGCAGCACTGCATGTCCGGGGCTGGGCGCACCGGCAACGGCGCCCCCGAGGAAGCGGGCCACCTCCTCCAGCGGCCGCTGCGTGGCGGAGAGGCCAATGCGCTGGAGCGGGCGCCTGGCGAGGGCCTCCAGCCGCTCCAGACTGAGCAGCAGGTGGGCACCCCGCTTGTTGGGGACGAGGGCGTGAATCTCGTCGATGATGACGGTGTCCACGCTGCGCAACGCATCTCGGGCCAGCGACGTCAATAGCAAGTAGAGCGACTCGGGCGTGGTGATGAGGATGTCGGCTGGCTCGCGGCGGAAGCGTGCCCGGGCCGAGGCCGGCGTGTCCCCAGTGCGCACGCTGATGGAGGGGAAGAGGTGGGCATCGCCCCGACCGGCCGCGACGTTGGCGATGCCGGCCAGCGGACTGCGGAGGTTTTTCTCCACATCCACCGCCAGGGCTTTCAGTGGGGAGATGTAGAGGATGCGGCAGCGCTCGGTCCGGGGAGGGAGCGGCGCAAACATCAGCCGGTCGATGCAGGTGAGGAAGGCGGCCAGCGTCTTGCCACTTCCGGTGGGGGCCAAGAGGAGCGCCGACTCGCGGCGGGCCAACACCGGCCAGCCCAGCCGCTGTGCGTCGGTGGGCCCGGCAAACGCAGCTCGGAACCAGTCCCGGCACCGCGGGCTGGAAGTGAGCGAGGGCGTCGGCGGAGGCAGCCATGGCGTCTAGGGACTGTAATGCCCCCTACGGGCGGGGGCTGTCAGCCGGGCGGTGGCGGAAGGAGGCACTCTGGGCCTTCGTGGGCGGCCGCATTGACGTAGGTGGACACCGGCCGGGGAGCAAAGGGGGGCGCCAGGCTGCCCAGCGGCTCTCGCCAGGCGGAGAGAGGCACGGCGCCGGGGGCGAGCCATTTCGCGTACAGCCGCTTGGGAAGCACCACCGGCATCCGGTCGTGCACCGCCGCCACCTCCCCTACCGCCGGCTGCGTGAGGAGCACGCAGGAATGCACCGTCTCCCCGGAGGGGGAGTGCCAGCGGTCCCACAGGCCGGCAAAGGCGAACGGGGCGCTGCCGGGCAATTCGAAGAAGAAGGGCTGCTTGCCGGCGCCTGCGCGCTTCCACTCGTAGAAGCCGTCGGCCAGGACCAGACAGCGGTGCCCCTCCCCGCTGGCGAAGGCCCGGCGCTGGCCTAGCGATTCGAGGCGCGCGTTGATGAGATGGTCGCCAGCGCGAAGGTCCTTGGCCCAAAAGGGGACGAGTCCCCAGCGGAACGCCTGGAGGAGGCGAGGGGCCTGGTTGGTGACGACCGGCACTGGCTGCCGGGGGGCCACGTTGAAGCGGAGCGGGAGGGACTGGGCCGCCTCGTCGGCACCGGCCAGCCCGAAGGCCTCAATCAACTCTGCCGGCGTGAGTCGTGTCGTGAAGCGGCCGCACATGGGCTATTTGCTAACACGCGCTTGGGACACCTGGCGCGCGTCACAGGGACGCAGACGGCTCCTCGCCAGTCGTTGCGTTCGCATTGACCGCCCAGGCGCGGTGCTGGTGGTGACAGGAGACCTGGCCGTCGTGAGCACCGCGCTCCGGGCAACTGCCCGCTGAGCCGGGGCGTCCCCTGCCTGGGGGGACGGCCGCCCCTTCGTTTGGCTCCCTCTCCAGGCGCCCGCTGAAGCATGCTGGGAAGCCAGGCGCTGGACTCCTCTCACCCCCACAAGGCAAGCCATGCGACGCGTCGCGAAGAGTCTTCTTGCAGCCGCCGTCGCCATTCCCCTGGCGGCCTGGGCCGACTCCACCCTGACGCCCCTGTTCTTGCCCCACGGGCATGGAGGCATCGGCTTCGACGACTTGCTGTTTTCGACCGCGTTGAAGCGCGTGCTGGTGCCTTCCGGGCGGACTGGGCTGTTCAACCTGATTGACCCGAAGACATTGGCCATCGAATCCGTCAACGGCTTCAGCACGCAGGCAGGCTTTGGCGGTGGCCACGCCGCCGGTACCACCTCGGCGGACTCCGGGCACGGCCTGGTGTTCGCGTCCGACCGGAGCCGGAAAACCGTCAACATCGTTGACCCCGTCCGGCTGCGCATCCTGGCCTCGGCCAAACTTGGGGGAGCGCCCGACTACGTGCGCTGGGTGGACGCCACCTCCGAAGTCTGGGTCACCGAGCCGGCCCGGAAAGTCATCGAATACTTCAAGCTGGATGGCAGCGGGGCCCCGGCGCTGGTGTCTCAAGGCACCATCCCCATCGCGGACGGACCCGAGTCGCTCGTCATCGACGGAACGCGCGGCCGCGGCTACACGCACACCTGGCACAGCACGACGGTGGCCATCGACCTTCAGGGGCACAAGGACGTCGCCCACTGGTCAAACGGCTGCGTGGGCGCCCGCGGCATCGCCCTGGACGAGGCGCGCGGCCTGCTCTTCGCCGGCTGCGAGGAGGGCAAGGCCACCGTCCTGGATGTGACTCACTCCGGCCGCATCGTCGGCTCGCTGGAGACGAGCGGCAAGGGAGTCGACATTCTGGCCTACAGCCCAAGTCTGGCGCACCTCTACGTGCCCGGTGGCGACACCGCCACCATGGCCATCCTCGGGGTGAAGCCGGATGGAAGCCTCCAGGCCCTGGCCACGGTGCTGACTGCGGAGGACGCCCACTGCGTCGCGGCGGACGACGTCGGCCACGCCTACGTCTGTGACCCGAAGGCCGGAAAGCTTCTCGTCTTCACCGACACACTGCCCGCCACGAAGTGAGGAGGAGGCCAGCGGGCCAACCAGGGCGGCTCAGGCTTGAGGAAGCCTGCGCAAGTCGACTGGACTGCCGTCGTGCTCCACCAGCGACTCCATCCGCCGGAGGCCGGCCAGCGCACGCGCCACCACCTCGAAGGTATTTCCGGCCTCCTCCAACTCGTTGGCCCGGGCCGCGTGGGACTCGAGCTCCGAACAGCGGGCGGACAGGGCATCCACCAGGCCGCGGATGGCACGGAAGGCGTCCTTCAGCACGGCCACCCGGTTGTCGGAGGAACCGCCCCAGCTGACCGGCTTGACGGGCTCGGCCACGTGCAGCGGCAGCGGCAGGCGCGACAGGACCCGGTCGAACTGGTTCCAGCGCTCCACCAGCTGGTGGGCGAGCTCGCGGGCTTCAATGCCGTCAAACGGCCGCTTCAGCACCACCACCTGGTCCCGGTGTCCGAGGGCGGTGGCGCTGGCTTCCCAGTCTTCGTGGGTGGCCGGCACGACGAGCACCACCTGAAGGCGCGGGTCCTCGGACAGCAGGCGGTCGGCGTGAAACAGCACATTGTCTTCCACGCCGCACACGTTGAGGAAGGCTACCGCGGGGGGTTCTCCCAGGGCGCGCATCCGGCGAACTTCGTTCAGGCCGTCGACGTCACTGCCGATGAACCAGACCTCGAAGGGGCCGGTCGGGGGCGGCGGCACCTGGCCCGGCGCCACCTCGTCCAGAGACGTCAACGGGTCGCAGGCACCGCCTGGGACCAGCATCTCCAAGAGGTCGAGGAAGAAGTCCTGCTCAGCGCCGATAAGGACCACGCGGTTGTTCACAACCTGTGGGATTGCAAGGGCCAATCCGCTGGCTAAGTCCCGAGAACTCCAGCATCTCTCCCCATGGAGAGGGGGGTGCAGTCCCGGCCGGCTGGTCCGGCGCGACCCTGTGGGAAAACCCCCTCCGGCCGGCTGGGTGGGAGCGTCTCCTCCAGGGCCCCGCGGCCCCAGTCGCCGCAGGCTAGGCGGCCTGCTCCTCCACCACGGGGTTGCGCAGCACGCCCACCCCAGTCACTTCCACCTCGAAGACGTCCCCGGGCTTCAGCCACACCGGGGGGCTGCGTTTGCTGCCGACGCCTCCAGGCGTCCCAGTCGAGAGGACGTCGCCGGGGACGAGTTCCGTGAAGGTGGTGATGTAGGCGATGAGCTCCGGAATGTCGAAGATGAGGAGGTCGGTGGCCGAGCGCTGCATCTCTTGGCCATTCAAACGGCCCACCACAGTCAGTCGGGAGGGGTCGGCCACTTCGTCCGCAGTCACCAGCCACGGCCCAAACCCGCCGGTGGCGAGGAAATTCTTCCCCGCGGTGAATTGGCTGGTGTGCCGTTGCCAGTCCCGCACCGTCGCATCCTGGTAGCAGCTGTACCCGGCGACGCACTCCAGTGCGTCCTCGCGTCGCACATGGCGACACCGCCGGCCGATGACGACGGCCAGCTCAGCCTCGTAGTCGAATTCCGTGGAGACACCGGGCCGCACCAGGGCCTGGCCATGGCCCACTTGGGTGTTGGCGAAGCGGGTGAAGAGGGTCGGGTAGGCACTCTCGCCGCGTCCGGTCTCCTCGCGGTGGGCGACGTAGTTGATGCCGACGCAGAGGATTTTGTCCGGCTCCGGAATGGGCGGGAGAAGCTGCACGGCATCCAAGCGGACGTCGGGCGTCGCCCCCGGCGCGGCCCGAGCGAGCTCCGGAAGTGCGCCGGCCGCCAGGGCAGCCTTGAGGGTGGCAACGCGGCCGCCGAGGAGGCGGCGGCCGTCCACCACACCGCCATCGACCACCACGCCGAAGCTGTCCACGGCGCCCCGTCGGTAGGAGACCAGCCTCATGCTTCAACCCTCCACTTCGAGTGGTGCGAAGGGCGGTTCTGACCTAGAGAACCCGGGGCATGCAATCCTTTCCGCCAGGCGACGCCGAGGCCTTTCGACGGCTGGCCCGGACTTGGGCGGCCACCGTCACCGTGGTCACCGCCCGGCGGCGCCAGGGCGCGGGCGGGCCCTCCGCCCCCCGCACCGACGGCTTCACCGCCACCGCCTTCGTCATGCTGAGCATCGACCCGCCCCTCATCGCCGTGGCGGTAGAACGGGGCGCCGGCTCGGCAGCGCTGCTGGCCGACGCGGACTGCTTCGCGGTCAACTTCCTTTCCGAGGCGCAGGCCGAGCATAGCCTGGCCTTCGCCCGCCACTGGGAGCACCGGACGGACACCTGGGAACGCTTTGCGGCCGAGGAGGACGCTGACGGTGTCCCGTTGCTGCAGGGGACGGCCGGGGCCTTCTCGGCGCGGGTGCGCGACCGCATTGACGTCGGGGACCACATCCTCGTCATCGGCGAGGTCACCGCCATTCACCAGGGGGACACGCACCGGACACTCGTCTTCCAGCACCGCGGGCATGCCCGCGTCGGCCCCCTGGATTAGGCAATCCGCCGCCCAAGCCGCACCGAGATGGGGCACCATGGACGCCTTCACCCCAGCACCGGCGGCACCGGCCCAGGGGCTGTGGAGCGCCCTGCGGGAGGCCCTTCGCGGCTCGCACCGCGACTTCACCGCGGGTTCCATCCCGCGGGCCATCTTCGTCCTCGCCGTGCCCATGGTGCTCGAGTTCGGCATGGAGTCGGTGTTCGCGGTGGTGGACGTCTTCGTCGTCTCGCGACTGGGGCCCGACGCGGTGGCCACCGTGGGGCTCACGGAATCCTTGCTGACGCTGGTGTACGCCGTGGCGATGGGGGTGGCCATCGGCGCGATGGCGCTCATCGCCCGCAGGGTGGGGGAGAAGGACGCCGAGCGCGCGTCGCGGACGGCGGTCCAGGCCATCATCCTGGGGGTGCTCTTGGCGCTACCGGTGGCCGTCACCGGGATTGCCTTCGCCCGGCGACTGCTGGGGCTGATGGGCGGAAGCCCCTGGGTGCTGTCGCATGGCGTTCCCTACATGCAGGTGATGATGGGCAGCACTCTCAGCATCACCCTGCTCTTCCTCATCAACGCCATCTTTCGCGGGGCCGGGGACGCGGCAGTGGCGATGCGCGTGCTGTGGCTGGCCAACGGCCTCAACTGCATCCTCGCGCCATGCCTGGTGCTCGGCCTCGGGCCCTTCCCGCGGCTGGGCGTGGTGGGGGCCGCCGTCGCCACCACCCTCGGAAGAACGACGGGCGTGGCCTACCAGCTGTGGCGGCTGTCCCAGCCGCACGGGCGCATCCGCCTGCAGCGCCGCCACCTCCACCTCGAGTGGACGACCATCCTGCAGGTGCTGCGGCTGTCCGGCTCCGCGACGCTGCAGATGCTGGTCGGCATGGCGAGCTGGGTGGGCATGGTGCGCATCATCTCAGGCTTCGGCAGCAACGCCGTGGCCGGGTACACCGTCGCCATCCGGATTGTCACCTTCGCCCTGTTGCCCTCCTACGGCTTGGCCACGGCAGCGGCGACGCTGGTGGGGCAGAACCTCGGGGCCAAGAAGCCCGAGCGCGCCGAGCGCAGCGTCTGGCTGGCCGCCGGCTTCAATTCGGGCTTCCTCCTCGGCGTCGGCCTTTTGCTGCTGGCCTTCGCCCCGGGGCTGATTCACCTCTTCAGCACGGACGCGGCGGTGGTGGGCTTCGGGGTCAACTGCTTGCGGGTGGTGTCCCTGGGCTTTGCCTTCTACGGGATGGGCATGGTGATGACGCAGGCCCTCAACGGTGCGGGGGACACCTGGACGCCCACCCTCATCAACTTCGCCTGCTTCTGGGTGCTGGAACTGCCGCTGGCTTGGGTCCTCTCCCACCGGCTGGGGCTGGGTCCCCTGGGGGCCTTCTTCGCCCTTTTGGCAGCCTTCTGCAGCGTGGCGGTGGCCGGGGCGCTGGTGTTCCGGACCGGTCGCTGGAAGCTGCGCTACCTGTAGGCGGGAGGGACAAAAACACCCGCCTGCCCGATGGCCAGACACTGCGCCTCCAGCCACCGGGCGGCGGGTGCACAGCCTTTGCGCCGCCTCCGAAGCCGCGGAACCTCTGGCTACGCCGCGCTCGGAGAGGTGGCGCCTTGATGGTCGTGGTTCAAGGCATCACCTCCTCTCGCCCCGTAGGGCAGCGCCAATCCTGACAGCCGGGTCGGCGGCCCGCGAAGAAAAACGCCGGAGGCCGGGGCGTAGGCCGTCGCTCGGCCGTCACATGGGGGGCCTTCCGTCCAAGGGGGCAGCGTGGCCCCCCCCCAGGACAGGGTCAGGCCTGCTCGGCGGCCAGGGAACGGATGGCCTCGGTGATGTCCGACAGCTGCGGGACGGAGGCGGCTTCCAGGGGGTCGGCCAGCCCAATGCCGGGAACGAATTTCCCGGCGAGCAGACGCGGCGGAGCGAGCAGCCGGTAGAAGAGTTCCTCCACCGTGCGCCGCAGCAGGTGCTCGCCGAAATTGGTGACTTCGGTGTCCTCGTTGACGAAAAGGACTTTCCCCGTCTTCTCCACCGAGGCGCGGATGGCCTCCCAGTCGTAAGGCCAGAGCGAGCGGAGGTCGATGACCTCGGCGCGGATGCCGGAGTCGGCCAGGGCTGCTGCCGCCCGGACGCACAAGGGCAGCATGCGGCCGTAGCTGACGACGCTCAGGGTGGTGCCTTCGCGGACCAGCCGCGCCTGACCGATGGGGACAAAGTAGGGCTCGAGCGCCGGCCAGTCCGGCTTCCAGGCCGACCGGTCCCCCAACGGAGCGTCAATCATCTTGGAGAGGGCCCGCTCGTCGGCTGGCTCGCCGGGGATGGGCTTGTCCCCCTTGATGCGCAGGAGGGCCTTGGGTTCAAGGAAGAGGACGGGGTTGTCGTCCTGGCAGGCCGAAAGCATGAGCCCGTAGGCGTCCAGCGGCGTACTCGGCATGACAATTTTCCAGCCCGGGATGTGGGTGGCCGTCGCGTCGAAGCTGTGCGAATGGTAGATGCTGCCGCGGATGCCGCTGCCCACCGGCGTCTTCACCACCATCGGCAGGTTCCAGTCGCCGTTGGTGCACCAGCAGGTGTTGCCGGCGATTTTGAGCAAGTCGATGGTGTTGTAGATGTAGTCGCAGAACTGGATTTCGGCCACCGGTCGCTGGCCGGCCATGGCCAGTCCCATCGCCACGCCGATGATGCCGCGCTCGTCCAGCGGACTGTTCCACGCCGTCTTCAACCCCTGGGTGGCGGTGAAGACGCCGCCTAGGGGAGGTCCGACGTCCTCGCCGAAGACGTCGGTGACGCCGAGGTTCTCCTCCGCGTAGTGAAGCGCCATCCGGACGGCCTGTGCCATGTTGGCCATCGGGCTAGGACCGTTCCTTGTAGATGTTGTTCCAGATGCTCTCCGGAGCGGGCATCGGCTCGTCCCGCACCCGGCGGGCGGCCTCTCCAATTTCCTTGGTCCAGCGCTCGCGCACCTGCACCATGGCGGCACGGTTGAGGATGCCGCCCTTCTCGAGCTGCTCCTCGAAGGTGGTGATGCAGTCCACCTCGCCCGCGACGGGGTTGGCGCCCGAGGCGCTCGAGTGCCCGTAGAGGCGGCTCACCATGGCCTCCATGAGAAACGGCTTGCGCTCGCTGCGGACGTAGGCGAACGCTTCCTTCAGCGCGAGGTAGCTCCCCACCACGTCGTTGCCGTCGACGCTGGCCGTGCGCATGCCGAAGGCCTTGCCCCGGTCGGCGAGACTCTTCGCTCCCTGCTGCGTCGCGGCCGCGGTGGAGATGCCCCAGTGGTTGTTGGTGACGATGATGAGGATGGGCAACTCCTGGCCGGGGCGGCTGCTCCACACCAGGCAGCTGGCGAAATCCCCCTCGGCCGTGCCCGCGTCGCCGCCGGTGACGATGGTCATGCCGTCCCCCCCGAAGCGCTTCTGGGCCATCGCCGTCCCGGGAGCAATGGCGTACTGGACTTCAATGGGGGAGGTGATGGGGGCGATGTTCCACGCGCGCTTGGTGAAGTGGCCAGCGAAATTGCGGCCGGCGGAGTATGGGTCGGTCGCCGTGTTCTTCATCTGCCGCAGGGCGCCCACCGGCTCCTCTCCCAACGCCAGAAGTGTGGCCGACTGCCGGTAATGCCCATGCAGGTAGTCGTAGGCCGGACCCTGGCCGCGCTTCATGAGCAGGCCCAAGGGGACGTTGAAGGCCTCCTCCCCGGGGCCGCCAATCCAGAAGTAGCCGTGGCCGGCCTTGTACATCTGGATGAGGCGCTCCTCGAGGACGCGCGCCTTGACCATCAACTCGTGCATGCGCACCAGCAGCTCGCGGTCGATGCCGAGCCCTTCTCCTTCGGCCCGGACGAGCTGCGGACGGGGGCGGCTGGGGCCTCGTTCGCTCATGGCCCTCCGTCTAGCAGAAGTGCCTGGCATTTCACCCGACGCGTCGCACCGCACCCCCCTCGGCTCGGGCTATACAGGCCCCCATCCCCATGGCCCCCCCCCTTGCTCGAAGCCGTCCGCGCCAAAATTCGAGACGTCCCGGACTTCCCCAAGCCCGGAATTGCCTTCAAGGACGTGACGCCGGTGCTGGCCGACGCCGCGCTGTTTCACGGGGTCATCGCCGCCCTGGCGGCCCGGGTGGCCACCCTGGACGTCGACCGGGTGGTGGGCATTGAGGCGCGGGGCTTCATCTTCGCCGCGCCGCTGGCCTACGCGCTGCGCCGTGGATTCGTGCCGGTGCGCAAGCCCGCCAAGCTGCCCCGGGCCACGCACCGGGAGTCCTACGGGCTGGAATACGGGCGCGACGCCCTGGAGTTGCACACCGACGCGCTTTCCAAGGGGGAGCGGGTGCTGGTGGTGGATGACGTACTGGCCACCGGGGGCACCGCCCTGGCCACCCGGACGCTGGTGGAACGTGCCGGGGCGACGGTGGCCGCGTTTGTCTTCCTGGTGGAGCTCGGCTTTCTCAAGGGCGCCGACAAGCTGCAGGGGACGCCCCTGTACGCCTTCACCCGCTACGACTGAAGGGAGTGTCCCATGGCCGACACCTTTCGCGCACTGTACGCCGAGCAAGCTGAAGGACGTCCCCGGGTGAGTCTGGTGTCCCTCACCGACGAGGTGCTGCCCCCCGGCGAGGTGACGCTGGACGTCGCCTACAGCTCCCTCAACTACAAAGACGGACTGGCCCTCACCGGCAAGGGCAAGGTGCTGCGCAAGCTGCCCCTGGTCCCCGGCATTGACGTCGCCGGCACCGTGCGCGCCTCGACGTCGCCGCGCTTCCGCCCGGGCGAGCAGGTGTTCGCCACCGGGTGGAATCTCGGCGAGTCCCTGTGGGGCGGCTACACCCAGAGGACGCGCCTGGGGGCTGCGCTGCTGCAACACCTGGCCCCCGGCCTGGACTTGAAGCGCACCATGGCCCTCGGCACGGCCGGCTTCACCGCCATGCTGTGCGTGCAGGCCCTGGAAGAGGCCGGCGCCTTGAAGGGTGGCCGGGAGGTGGTGGTGACGGGGGCGGGGGGTGGGGTGGGCTCCGTCGCCATCGCCCTGCTGGCCGCGCTGGGGCAGAAGGTGGCCGCCTCTACCGGGCGTCCGGAACTGCGCGACTGGCTGACGTCGCTGGGCGCCACCAGCCTGGTCGACCGCGCGGAACTCTCGCAGAAGGGCCCGCCGCTTGCGGCCGAGCGCTGGGGGGCGGGCGTCGACACGGTGGGGGGACAGACGCTGGCCACGGTGCTGAGCCAGACCGCCTATTACGGCGCGGTGGCCGCCTGCGGCCTGGCCGGGGGCGCCGACCTCCCGGCCAGCGTCTTTCCCTTCATCCTTCGCGGCGTGAAGCTGCTCGGCGTCGAGTCGGTGCTGGCGCCGATGGAACAGCGCGAGCGCGCCTGGAAGCGCCTCGGGGAGCTGCTACCGCTGGAGAAGCTGGACGCCAGCACCACCGTGGTGCCCATGACGCGCCTGTTGGAGGTTGCCCCCGACATCCTTGCCGGCAAGACGCGCGGCCGGGTGGTGGTGGACGTCAACGCCTGAGGCGCAAGGGCGGGGGAGAGAGGACCGCGGCCCATGAAGACAGCTCCCTCGGTGCTGCTCACCCGCCGGCTTCCCGAAGCAGTGGAGGCGCGCGTCCAGCGCAGCTACCGCGGCCTCTTCAACCCCGAAGACCTTCCGCTGTCGGACGCGGAGATGGTCGCCCGCAGCGCCGACGCCGACGCCATCCTGTGCTGCGTCACGGACCGCTTCCCGCGCGCCCTCATCGCCCGCCTTGGCCCCCGGGTGCGCCTTTTGGCCTCGGTGTCCGTCGGGACGGACCACGTGGACTTGCCAGCCGCGCGCGAGCGGGGCCTCCGCGTCACCAACACCCCGGACGTCGTGACCGAGGCCACCGCGGACATTGCCCTCTTGTTGCTGTTGGGGGCCGCCCGGCGCGCCAGCGAGGGAGAGCATCTGGTGCGCACGGGCGCCTGGACCGGCTGGGCCCCCACCCAGCTTCTCGGGCGGGGGTTTGCCGGCAAGCGCCTGGGGATTGTCGGCATGGGCCGCATCGGCCGGGCCTTCGCCGCCCGCGTCCGCCCCTTGGGCGTGGACATCCACTACTGCAACCGCACGCGGCTTCCGGCCGAGCTGGAGCTAGGCGCGCACTTCCATGACACGCTGGAGAGCCTTTTGGCGGTGAGCCACTTCCTGTCCGTGCACACCCCGGCCACGGCTGCCACGCGAAACCTCCTCAACGCCCGTACCCTGGCGCTGCTGCCCAAGGGGGCGGTGCTGGTGAATTCCGCGCGGGGAGACTTGGTGGACGACGAGGCGCTGCTGTCCGCCCTCAAAAGCGGCCACCTCTTCGCCGCGGGTCTGGACGTGTACGCCGGGGAGCCGGCCCTGCACCCAGGCTACCGGACGCTCCCCAACGTCTTTCTGTTGCCGCACCTGGGGACGGCAACGCTGGAGACGCGTACGGCCATGGGCTTCCGGGCCCTGGACAACGTGGACGCTGTCCTTTCCGGCCGGGAGCCGTCCGACGCCGTCGCCTAGAGAAACTGAAAAAGGGCTTCCACCTCGACAACGTCTTGGCGTTGGAGGTGGACGCCTTTTAGCTGGAAGGCAGTCGCCCAGCCCGGATGAGGCTGGGATGGGCGCTGGAAAGCCGACGCCGGGCGAACGCTGAGCCGGGGCCTGGAGCGAGAAGTACACTCCTGCGCCGATGCCAAGCTCGCCGCTGGCCCTCCTCCATGAGGAGCTCGTCCGGGTCGCCGTTCCGTCGCGGGCGTCCGCGATGCAGGCCTACATGAAGTCAACCATGCCCTACCTTGGCGTGGGCGCCGTTTTGATGCGCGCCGCGTGTCAGCGCGCATTTTCCAAAATCGCGCTTCCGGACGCTGCCTCCTGGCAGCAGACGGTCCTCGGCGTCTGGCGCAAAGCGCGCTTCCGGGAAGAGCGCTACGGCGCCATCGAGCTGTGCGCGGACCGCCGGGCGCGTCCCTTCCAGACGATGGACGCACTCCCGATGTACGAGGAGATGATTGTGACGGGCGCCTGGTGGGACACCGTCGACACGTTGGCGACGCACCGCCTGGGCGACTTGTTGTGGAATGAACGAGTCGCCATGAAACGGAAGATGCGCGCATGGAGCCGCGACCGGAATCTGTGGAAGCGACGCAGCGCCATCCTGTGCCAAATCCGCTTCAAGAAGGACACTGACTTGGAGCTTCTCTACGCCTGCATCGAGCCTTCGCTGGCCTCCCGCGAGTTCTTCCTGCGAAAGGCGATTGGCTGGGCCCTTCGCCAGTACGCGTGGTCCAACCCGCGGGAGGTCCAGCGCTACGTGCGTCGGCACGCGACGCAGCTGAGTGGGCTCAGTCGGCGGGAAGCGTTGAAGAATGTCCTGACGGCGAAGGGGTAGCGCCCAACTCCCCCGCGCGTCGCCTGCACCGGCGCTGGGCAGAGGTACCCAAGACTCCCGACGGGCGACCGAGGCGTGGACGCCGTCTGGCCGGGCGAGCTGGCCGGCCGCGTGCCCGAAGCAGGGCGGACTATTTGGACGCAGGCGCGGTGACGTTGGGCTTGGTCCCGAAGGGCGCAATGGCCATCGCCTTGAAGATTTCCGCCGGGTAGTAGGTTGCGCCGCCCTTCATCACCAGTCGGACCTGGCGGATGGCGGAAATGTCCTTGGTCGGGTCCCCTGCCACCAGCAGCAGGTCGGCCAGCTTGCCGAGCGTAATCGAGCCGAGCTGCTGGTCATTACCGAGGTAGCGGGCACAGCCCAGGGTGGCGAGTTGCAGGACGCGGGCCGGGGGTAGCCCGGCTGCGACCCAGGCTTCGAGCTCGCTGTGCAACATGAAGCCTGGCGTGTCATCCGTTCCCGGCATGAGACGGATTCCCTCCCGGTCCAGCATGCGCAGCACGTCGAGGAGCTTCTGGGCGG
The DNA here is from genome assembly GCA_963711265.1 of uncultured delta proteobacterium. Lineage (GTDB taxonomy): Bacteria > Myxococcota > Myxococcia > Myxococcales > Myxococcaceae > JADGRA01. Next base: position 33,280 of record CAVQDL010000003.1, on the reverse strand, counting down.
ACGCGTCATAGGTGGGGTACTGCTCCGGCTTCACGTCCAGCACGCTGCTCCGCCGGCTGCGCTGGTAGGGCCCGGGCATGTGGTCAAGCCACTCTGCGTCGGTGGGGGAAGTCTTTCCGGGCCGCGACAGAAGCATGGAGCGAAAGGTCGCCATCGTCGGGTCGTGCGCGGTGTTGCGCTCCTTCATCAACCGCACCAGGCGCTGCACCGGCTCACTCTGGAGGTCCAGCGCTGCCGTCCGCTCACCCAGGGCCGTGAAGCGGAAAGGGGTGCGGGTGTCGTCCTTGGGTCCGATGAGGAACATCAGGACCAGTTGGTTGATGTGGGTGACCTCGTCGTACCCATCGCGGATGGCGCGCTCCGAGGTCATGAAGGCCGGCACGTGACCGCTGACGCGCAGACCGAGCCGGTGCGCCTCTTCCGCAATGGGCTTGACCCAGTCAGGCGTCATTGAATTGTAAATCTTGATGCCGGTGTACCCGTGGTCTGCGTACCAGCGCACCTTGTCCAGGGCGTCGTCGAGCTTGTCCACGACAAAGCCGCCTCGCGCCGAGAAGGGACTGCGTCCCTCGAGAAAGCCGGCGCGGATGATGCGGGGGCCGAGGACCTCGTCCGATTCAATCTCCCGCGTCAGCTCAAGCAGGACACGGTTGTCGTTGCCGGGGTCGCGGGTGTTGGTCACACCGGCCGCGAGGTGGAGAGGTCCCCCCCAGGCATAGGCGTGGGCGTGGACGTCGCACAGCCCGGGAAGGAGGGTTCCCCCCGCGCCGTCGATGACCACCGCGTCGGCCGGGGGCGCGCTGGTCCGGGTCCCGGCAATCCGCTGGCCGAAGACGACGACGTTGGTCGACGGGCCCAGCGTTCCGGACGCCGCGTCGAAGACGTGGACGTTGGTGAGGTACACCGGCCGGTCGAAGGTGTGCGTCAGCTCGCGGGTCAGCCGACCGAGATATTCGCGGTCCAGGGTTTCCCCGAGACGTGACAGCGCCTCGAATTGGTCGGCGAAGCGCTCGTCGATGACGACGCCCTGTGCGCTGACTTGCCCGAGGAAATTACCCTTTCCATCGGCAAGCACGAAGGTCGGCGTGACGTCCAGGCCCCACAGCACGTAGGCGGTCGCGTCGATGGCGGCAGCCTCCCGGCCGACGCGGACCTCTCGCACCCGCTCGGCCCGTAACTCGCCAGCGGGCAAGGCCGACAGCCTCCCGCCGGGGGCGGCTAGCAGGAGGCGCAAGCTGAGGCCGAGGTTCCAAAGACTCGAGTTGTTGGGAAGGTAGAGCATCGGACGCTTCGTCTGCACCGAGCCGGAGTCGTCCAGTGACTTCCAGCTGGCCGTGGTGCCGTGCACCTCGAAGGACTCCTTCACCGGCGCTCCGTACCAGGCGGTCCCGGTGATGTCCCACACCCGGGGAAAGCCGTCCGCGCCGAGTTCGACGGCCTCTTTGAACTTCGAGCCGCGGCCGTTGTCGTCCACGCTCCAGTCCACCGTGACGTGGTGGCCGGTGGTGGTGACCACCATGGTTCCAACGCGCTCCCCATTCGCGAGGAAGGCGTAGCGTTCGACGGTGGAGTTCTCTACCGCTGCCGCCCGCGTGCAGAGCAGGAACGGCGCCAAGGCGAGACCAATTCGGAGCAAGCGAGCCATCTGCACCCCTTGACGGGATTGAGTGGCCGCCAGCCTGTCATTTTCGCGTCGGGGATTCGACAGCCTCCCAAAGGCCTCCGCCCCGCCCCAGTCGAAGCCAGGTGCCGCAGCGCCCTTCCGCGACCGACCTATGAGCCTGTCGACTTGAGCACCAGCTCGATGCGCCGGTTTTTGGCCCGACCCTGCGGGGTGTCGTTGGACGCCACGGGCTGCGTGTCACCAAACCCTGTCGCGGACAACAGCGCCGGGTCGACGCCCTTGGCTACCAAGTACCGGACGACGTCGGTGGCCCGCGCCGTGGACAATTCCCAGTTGGACGGGAAGCGGCTCTTGAGCTCGGGCCCAATCGGCACGTTGTCCGTGTAGCCATTCACTTCGATTCGCTCGCCCTTCAGCGTCTTCAACGTCGGAACAAGCTTGTCCAAGGTCTGCTCGCCGGCGCGGCTGAGCTGCCAGCCGCCTTCGGGGAACAGAATCTCGTTGACGATGGTCACCTTCAGCTGGTCCTTCTGCTGCTGGATTTGAACCTGGTCTGCCTTGACCTCGCTCTGGAGCTGGGTGTCGAGCTGCTTATAGGTCGCGTTCTGTGCGTTGCCAGTGGCTGTTTTTGGCGCGTTGCAGTACGTCGCCCAATCAGCCATCAGTCGGCGCCGCTTCTCAAATAGATCGCCGCGACGATATGCGGCCTCCACTTTGTCGCCCACCGCATGTGCGAGCGCCATTTCCACAACTTCGTTCGGGAAGTTGGTGCATTCGGCTGCCCAATCACGGAACGTGGAGCGGAAGCCATGCACGGTAATATCACCGCGTCCCATCCGCCGTAGAACGGCCGTCATGGCCATGTTTGACAAAGCCTTTCCGCGTTTGCCGCCGGGGAAAATAAACGCACTGTCGCCCGTCTGCGAGGCGATAGCATCGCTCAGGATCGTGAGCGCCCACTCCGACAACGGAACACGGTGTTCTTTGCCCGCTTTCATACGATCGGCGGGCACCGTCCACAGCTTCTCGGCTGCGTTAGCTTCGCTGTTCGTAGCGCCGATTATTTCGCCTGTCCGCGCGGCCGTTAGGATCGTGAATTCAAGTGCCCTCGCGCCGACGCCATCTTCCTCGCGCAATAGCGCCATGAATTCCGGCATATCCGCCGGAACTTCGGCTAAGCGGTAGAGGAGGACTAATGAACAGTCTGTGCGTATGCGATGTCTACGGCGGCTGTCCTCAGGGCTGCCCGCGCTGCGGCGTCTGCTCGGGCCATGACGGCGACCGCTGCCCGGATTGCGGGCGCGGGGAGTGCCCCTTGCGGGAATCCGTTCGCCGATGGCGACCCCGGGACCCCTGGGCCATACATACGACGACCACACGGGGTTCGCGAAAAACGGGCTGCTATAAACCGTGACATCACCCACGCCGGTGCTACCCGTCAGGATCTCCGCCGCGCCAACGTGGAGCGTCAGTCGCTGCGCGACAAACAGGAGGTACTCCGCAAGGTGCTGGAGTACGCGGACCTCCTGGCTCGTGACCCCGGCCGGGTCCCCTCGGCCGAACCCCCGCCGTGGCCTCGCGGGGCTTGGGAGATCACCCGGTTTAAGGTACGGGAAGACGGCGCAGTTCTGCATCTGTGGTTCGCCGCGATCCCCGCCGTCATCAGTACCGCTGTCATCCCCTGTGAGGACCGGCACCAGTTACAGGTGGCGGCTCCCGGTCCCGGATCAAGGCCGGAACCGGGAACCTGACCCCCGCCTTGCCGAAGACAAGGAAGAGGCTAAGCATGAACCGTACAGACCACCTGCCGCTGATCCTGCGGGCGCCCCGCGCGGCTGGGCTGTGGCTCATCGGCGTCCTCATCCCCGTTGCCACCGCCGTCGGGTTCGCCCTCTCCTACCACGGCCTGCTCGACTGGGCGCTGAACCACGGGTGGCCCGTCTACTTCGCCGTGTTCTTCCCCCTGCTGATCGACCTGCTGATCGTCGTGGGTGAGGTGATCCTGTTCGTCGCCGCGATCGACGGCGAGACGCCGCGGCGGGTACGTGCGGTCGCGTGGGTGCTGGTGTTCGCGTTCACGGCGCTGTCGGTGGTGGGGAACGTCGGCCATGCGCGTACCGGTGACTGGTGGACGCGCGGCGGGTGGGGGCTGCCGCCGGTGGTGCTGGCGATCGCGCTCGGCCTCGGCCTGGGTGAGCTGAAACGGCAGGCGGCGAAGTACCGGGCCGCCGTATCTGGGCCTGTATCTGCCCAGTGCGGCGTCCGCAGGAATACAGGGCGCCGACGCAGCGGAAGCTGATGGATGAGCTTCGGCGTCGGGCAGGACAAGGCGCGCCGGGCGCAGCGGCTCCTGCGTCATCCTGACGATCAAGGCCGCCAGCAACGGCCACGGAGGCGGTGAGTGACGTGGCGGCCGTCGCCTGGTTCACGGTCCTGTTCGTCCCCGCCTTTTACACTCTCGCCGCGCGGAACGGGAGGCGCTGGTCGCGCCGCGACTGGGTGGCGTTCCTGATGCTCGCGGCCGCTGGGCTCATCTGGCTGGCCGCATGACCGCTGCCGTCGTCCTGACAGTGCTGGTGCGCGCCCATGGCTGAGGAACGCTGGCGTCCGGTCCCTGGGCACCGCGGCTATGAGGCGTCGAGCCTCGGCCGTGTGCGATGCGGTGGACCGTGTGCTGTCCGACGGCAGGCTGGCTGGTGGTGTCATGCTGTCGCCCGCGCCTGACCGTGACGGCTATCTGCGTGTCTCCCTCGGCCGCCGCCGACTCGGCGTCCACCAGGCCGTTTGCCTCGCGTGGCACGGTAGGCCGGAGGTCAGGCACCTGAACGGGGATCAGCAGAACAACAGGCCAGGGAACCTGGCCTGGGGAAGTCATTGGGAGAACGAACAGGACAAGAAAAGGAACCGGAAGGAACGGAAAAAAGAGAATATGGAATGGGCACCTCCCGTCGCGGATGGGACACCCTGGGACGGTGACCTGCCTTGATGATGTCCCAGGTGGTCGCTGCTGTCCTAGTCACTGTCATAACTGGCTATCTGCTGGCGAAGTTCCGTGCGTGGCTGGCGTCTCAGTGGTTCCTGGTCGTCATCTGGCGTTTCTGCACGGGCGAGGCGTGGCACGGCAAACCGGTCACCGACGCGGGCTGGTTCCGTAAAGGCGAGAAGGCGCTCACCAGGACGGGGCACGCGCCGTGGTGGTGGTTCCTGCCGCGGTGGAAGCGGATGTCCCACCGCCTGGCGGCATCCTCGCTGTGTTCACGCTGGTCACGGTCTGGTTCCGGTTCCCGCGTGACGTTGCGTGGACGCTCGCGGCCATCACTGCGGCTGGTGCCGGGTTCGTGACGTGGCGGATCTGGCGGTGGAAGCGCCGCCGGTCGCACCGCCGCACGTGGCTGCATCCGCTGCATCTGGCCGCTCATGATCTGGTGGGCTTGCCGCGTGCCCAGTCTGCGGAGTCGTGGATCACCGCTGAACTAGATGCGGACAAGGCTGTGCGCAAGGCAACGCTGGCGCTGCCGCCGGGCTGGCAGGCGGACCCGAAGGATGAGGAGAGGCTGGTGTCTATCGCGTCGCGCCGACTCGGTATCGAGTCGCCGGATCCCACCTGGCGCCGCGCCGGGCCCTCTCCGCAGCTGGTCCTGAAGCCGTCGGAGCCGCCGCCCGGCTACCTGGAATACGACGCCGTCGCTGGTGCAGTCGAGGCCGCGCACGCGAATGAGATCGTCGTCGGCCTGGGGAAGAAGCGGGCCGTGGTGAAGGCCAGCCTGTCGCTCGACTCGCCACATTTCATGATCAATATGGGCAGCGGGGCTGGCAAGTCGGCGCTGGCGGCGTTCTGGCTGATGCAGGTGCTGCGCCGCGGCGCGATCGCGATGGTGCTGGACGCGAAGGCGTTCTCCCATCCGTGGCTGTTCAAGGACGAGCAGGGCGAGTACGACCAGCTGCCGAACATCGCCTATCTGTATACGGCCGCGCAAATGCACGCGGGCATGGAATGGCTCGGTGCCAAGCTGCACCGCCGTACCCAGGTCGCACGCCGGGCCATCGACGCGTCCGGCAGGCTCCGCGGGGACGTGGGGCCGCCGCTGTTCGTGTTCGCCGAGGAATTGAACCTGGCCGTGCCGATGATCAAGGAGTACTGGGCGGAGCACCGGGACAGCGATGAGCCGAAGAAGTCCCCGGCTCTGACGGCGCTCGGCGGGGTGTCGTTCGCGGGGCGGGCGGTGAGGATGCACCTGGTGCTGATCGGGCAGATGCTCACGGCCGAGGTCACCGGCAGCCGCGACTCGTCAGTGAAGGCGAACATCGGCGTGACGGCCATGGCCCGCTACCAACTGCCGGGATGGCGCACAGCGGTCGGTGACGTGCCGATGCCCCCGCCTCCGTCCGTGCTGGGCCGCGTCCAGCTGGTGACCGCCGGTGGGGTGAAGGAAACGCAGACGCCGAAGGACGATTTTCTGCTGTACCGGGAGCTGGCGATGGCGGGGACGGTAGACGCCGTGCCCGGCCGGGATGCCCGGGGCGGTGGGTGTCTCAAACGCACCGCGTCTGTCTGCGGGTGCCTCTGACGTGCTGGTTGTCCCTAGGACAGTCCCACCTGGCACGGCGATCGGCACCCGTGTCACGTTGTCTGAGGCGGTGTCTGAACGGATCTGGCCGGGGACGCTGGATTCGATCCGCAAGGCGTCTCAGCGGCCGGGGTTCCCGTCGCGGCTGTCAATGCGGGGGACGGCCGCGGAGTATGACGCAGTGGCACTCGCCGAGTATGTGGCGGACCGCCGGTGACCGCCGGAAGGCTGGCTCATCCTCGCCGTCGCCGCGGTCCTGGCTGCCGGTGGCTACCGCTACTCCCTGTGGCGGCATCCGATGCGGCACTGTCACCACTGCACGGGCTGGGGGAAGCACCGCGGCTGGCTGTGGAGGTACGCGACGGGCGACTGCACGGCGCGGACGCTGCTGCCGCCGCGTACCCGCTGCGACGGGGGCCGCGTGCCCCGGTGGGGGATACGTGTCCTCCACATCAAACTAGGGAGAAGTGAATGGCTGGAACGAGGAAGTGCGGGACCTGTCACGGGATGGGCTCGATCGTGGACGGCCCGCGGGGCACCCTGCGGACCTGTCCCACGTGCGGCGGCAGCGGGGTGAGGAAGTGAGGCGGCGCCAGATCCTGCGCCTGCTGCGGGATCTCGACCGGCACCTGGCCCGCTGCGGTGACGTGGCCTGCCATTCGGCGGGCGGCCGGGAGCATGAACGGCTCCGGCAGCTCCTGAACGCCGGGGGCGCCTGATGTGTACGCCTGAACGGCTGCGCGATAACTGTTCGTGCCCGCATCTGTCGCTGAACCGGGTAGCCGGTGTCTGCCGCCTGGTGTCGTCGCTCACCATCCCGGCCGTGATATGGCTGGCGGTCGCCACCGGGTACGGGTGGGCGCTGGCTGTCGCGGCGGTGATGCTGCTGGGGGTGCTGTACATGGTGTGGGCCTGGAGACGCACGGAGGCTCGCGGGCTGGCCGCTACCCGTGCAGCAGGAACCACACGAACAGGTACAGCAGGTTCGCGTTCAGCAGCCACAGCGCCGTCCCCCCGGCGAACCGCAGCGCCCGGCGCCGGGGTGGACTGGCTGCCGCCGCGTGAGGCCAGCCGCCGTGGACGGCCTGGATGATCGTGTCGAACTCGTCTGGTGGCATGGGGGCAGCCCTGATGTGTGCGCAGGTCCGGGGTACGGCGAACGCCGCAAGGCAAGCCTAGTGGAGGATGCGGGCATGAGTGACCTGGCGGCGTTCCGCGGACGCGGCTCGACGAGACGGGTCGCGTGGAGCAGGATGCGCACGATGTGCGGGTCGCCCGGATGAGATCCGTGACCGACGTGACGCCAGCGTAGGTGGCGGGCGCTCTGCAGCCGGCGCGGTGCGCAGCGTGTCATGGAACGCCTGGCCGCCGCTGCCAGCGAGACTCGCGGGACGCCAGTGCCGCGAACGTGGCGGCCCAGCGAGATCATTCCCGCGGGCAGTGCCGCGCTGTCCCAGCTGCCGCGGCTGTCCGCTGTAGCGCCCGTTGCCTGCCGCCCGGATCGGCCTAAACGCAAGAACCGCCCGGCCCCCGCTGTGTGCTGCAGCATGGGGGCCGGGCGGTGAGAGGCGCCGTGGCAGCGCCAGAGGCCAGGGTAACGTCACCCGCCGAGCCAGATCACCATCCCGGCGGGCATCGGCGTGTCCCAGTCTTCCCCGTTGATGTAGCGCGGTCTGCAGGTCGCCCCACCCGGCGGCGCGGTGGGTGGACGTGACCCACAGGGCGTGCGCGGGGCCGGTGCCGTGCGCGTGCGCGAGCGCCCGCAGCGACGTGTGCCCGTCGGCGGTGAACTTGGTGGGCTGCGCCAGCGGCGGCGCGGGTTTGGACGGGCGGGGCCATTGGCCGTAGTCGGCGGTCATGGAGGTGAGGACGTCGCACTGGACGCCGCCGACGTTCACCATGAGCTGCTGCCGGACGTTGATACGCCGGTCCCACTGGCCGCCGGACCAGGCGACGGTCTGCACCGCCCACAGCGCTTTCCCGGCGTCGAGTGCGCGTTTGACGGGGTAGTAGCCGCCGTAGATGCCGCAGCGGGCGCGGCCGATGACGGAGCGCGGCGCCGTCGAGGTAGGCGTTGATGCCGGTCTGCTGGGCGGGGGTGGCGTCCCAGTCGGCGGCGAAGTACGATGATGATGGGTAGGCCGAGCGCTTTGGTGACGGCGTTGAAGTGCTGGGCGATCGGCGACGCCGGCGGCGTGGCCGCGACCATCGCGCCCGGCGCCTGCTCGGCGTAGAGGATGAGGCGAACATGCCGGCGGACGAGGAGGTCTTTCGCATCCGGCGGGGAGAATGTTCTTGCCAGAGGCTGGTGCTGTCGCGCCTGGGGGACACGTACCGGCCGACGAACTTGACCCCGGCCGTCTCGAGTGCGGCGATGGACGGGTGACTGAACGCGTAGTCGACACCCTTCACGTTGGCCGCCTTGGCCGTGTTGGGGACGGCGTAAACGGCGAGCACCGCCGCCGCTGCCGTGGCGAGCTGCACCCATTTGTTGTCCGCGCCGTAGGTGACGGTGGCGTAGACGACGGCCTGCCCCAGGAGGGCGGTGAGGAACTTGGCGTACTGCCGAGCCCGGCGAGTCTCAACGGTGGCCTCCTAGCAGCGGGTGGGGTTGTCGTAGGCGGGCAGATTGTCGCGGCGGGCGTCGAGGACGTCGTGGAGCCACAGGATCTGCCCGGCGATCAGTTCGCGGCTGGCGCGGGTGCGGGCGTGGGGGATGGTGGCGAGGAGGCGGCTGATCTGCGCCTCGTCGGCTTTGATCAGGGACAGGTCGAGTTTGCGCCGGTCGTTGCTGGCGGCGGTGTCCACGAGGCAGTGCCGGCTGATTTCGGCGGCGAGGGCGACGGCGGTGTGCCGGTTCTGCGCGATCGCGTAGGCGAACGCGGCCCCGGCGACCAGCAGTGCGGCGACGGCGACGGCGTACAGGGTGAGGCGGACGCGGCGGGACCGGTCAGGCACGGTTCTCACCTCTCAGCCGGGCGGCCTCAGCCTGGCATTCCCGCAACTGGGCGCGGATGCCGTCCCTCTCCTCCTGCAGCTCGTCGACGAGGCGGCGCATCCCCTCGACGTCCGCCAGGTGCGCGGGTGGCCTGGCTGAATGCAGCACCCCGGCCATCCCGAACAGCGCGGCGGCAGTGACGGACGCGAACCCGATCAGCGATGCCCACATGTCCCCCGCCTTGATGCGGTACTCCTGTATTGATTGTGACGGGTGTTTCTGCAGGGTTATTAAGTTGCGCCGGGTTACAGCGGGGTGACGCCCATGAGCCGGGCCGCGTTGTAGAAAAAGTTGGACGCGCCAGGTTGCGCCTGCTGCCCGCGCGCGACCGCGGCGAGGTTGGTCATATCGGCGAAACTGGCGAGAATCAGGGCGGCGGTGGTGGCTGCTTGCGGGTCGCCGCCGGCGGTGAAGATCGCCGCCAGTCCAGCCTGCCCGAACCCGCGGTCAGTGTCGTTGAGCATCGTGTTAAGCGCAACACAATTGTCGAGCGCCTGCGCCGCCGCGACGATCGCGGATCCGCACGCGCGGTGGATATCGGTCGGCCCAGCTGGCAATCCCGCCAATGGGTGCCCCCTTCTAATACATGATGTTGGCGCCGGCGAGCAGTGTGCCGGTGATCCAGTCGCAGCGGGCCTGGACCTGGGCCAGGGTGGCGCCGGCGCCGAGGTTGCCGCGGCTGCCACCGGGGCCGATCGTGGAGGCGACGAAACTGCCGGTGCCGGTGATGTCGCCGCCGAACATGTTCACCGGGTGGCCGTTCATGGAGATGTTGGTCAGCATCCCGAGGGTGTCACCGACCTGGATGGAACCGGCCGCGCCGTACAGGTAGCCGCCGATGTGGTGGTCGCCGGTGACGTGGACGTCGCCGCCGACGGTGCCGCCGCCGTTGACGAAGTCGGCGCCGGTCGCGGCGGCGGCGACGGCCCCGGCGACCGCCGGGACGAGGACGTCGATCCGTTTGTGCGCGGCGCGGGCTTTGCTGGTGCCCGATACGGACGCCATCCCGGCCATCGCGGCGGACGACAGGATCCACAGGGCCGACAGGCGGATTTTGCGGGCGCCGAGTTCGGACGCGGCGAGGTAGCAGGCGGCGCCGGCGGTCGCGGCGAGCGCGGTGCGGGCCTGGCGGCGGGACAGCAGAACACCGGGGTCCTCCTTGAGACTGGCCAAGATGGCCCCCAGGAGGGCCAAAGCTATCCTGACCTGCGAAACGAGCCTGGCCAAGAGGGACAAAAATCGCGGTTTATTGTCCGCCTAGGCGGTGACGTCGGTGACGGCGGGTTTCGGCAGGGACAGCGCGAGCACATCCAGCAGGCTGGACAGGTCGCTGGCGACCGACTGGTACGGCGTGACCGCGAGCGTCTGCTCAGTGTCGGAGTATTCCACCTGCCCGACGGGGAACGTGACCGGCGGGCTGGGCTGACCTTCGCCGCCGTAGGGGCCGTCGGCGAGCATCATCAAGCAGACTTCCCCGGCCTGCTCACAGCCCAGGTCGACGGGGGTGCCGGTCATGTTCAGGTACTGGCCGTGGCGGACGGTCAGCGGCCCCGCCCATGACGCGGCCGTGTAGGCGGACAGCGCGGAGGTGACATACCCGGACGCGGCACCCGCTCGAGAGGGTGCCGGCGGCGGTCAGATCCCACACCGCCTCGGTCCGCTGATGCTTGGCGATGGACGCGGCGCTGGTGGCGGACGCGAGCGCATAGGTGGCGAGCGCGCCGGTGTCCGGGTTGTCGGCGGCGGACTGGTACCGGCCGTACAGGGCGTTCACGTAGTCGGCGAGGCTGCGGGCGGCGGGGGAACTGGACATGAGGATGCGTGTCGGCGTGGTGGGGATGGGGAACACGGTTAGCCGGTTCCTGCGCTGCCGACATGCCACGTGTACGCGCCGGGTTTGGTCAAAAGGGTCAGGAAGTCGGTGACCGTTGACGCGCCGGAGTCCTGCGGTTCGGCGAGGTACAGGCCCGTCGATGACAGGGTGCCCTTGTTCCACCGCAGGCCGCGGGCGATGGCCTGGTCGATCGCGTCGTTCGCGTTCCAGCTGGTGTAGATGGCGCGGTAGGCGTCGCCGTAGGTGCCGGCGCCTTTCGCGGTGATCTCCCAGCCCTGCTCGCCGGGGACGGGTTCGGCGAGCCGCCCTTCCCAGATTTTGCGACCCGCCGCGGTACACCTCGAGGATGCGGCCGGGGTCGAGCGCCGGGTGCCGGTACGACGGCTGGACCTGCAGGGTGCAGGTGAGGGTGCCGGGGCCGCCGGGGAAGCGTGTCGGACCAGGTGAGGGCGTCCACATGGCCGAGGGTGCCGAGGGGGGTGAAGTTCGACCCGCCGGGGGCGCGGGTGGCGACCTGGGACGCGTCGTAGGCGTACATCAGGGTATTCCCAGCAGATGCGGCGGGGGAAGTCTCGGCCAGCGCCATCGTGACAGGTTCCCTCACCGCTATCTTACGGGTTCCCGGGTCCACGAACCGGCGGCTGAACTCATTCTCGGCGTAGCAGAACAGGACCGCGAACGGCGCGTCGATCAGGTAGAACTCGGCCCGGTAGACGTCTATCGCCCCATCGGGAAAATGCTCCGTCGCCCACTTGGACGTCTCGCTGAAGTGCTGCCAGTAAGGCGAACTAGGGCCATCGCGGGTATCCCAGACCCCCAGCGGCGGAGCGTCGCAGACGTACATCAGGGTGTCAGCCGCGAGTCACGCCAGCGGGCGTAGAAGCTGGCGGTGAGCGCGGGCGCCCCCGCGTCCGGGGAATAGGCGAGCATCCACCCGGGGCCGTTCGGGTCGATCATCAGCGGCCCGCCGGTCAGGGCCAGCACCGAGTCGAGGACGGACACGGCCTGGCTGCGTTCGTAGGAGGAGCCGAGGACCCGCCCCCAGTCGCGGTTGATGTCGGGTTCGTCGAGGTAGTAGTTGACGAACCCGCTGCCGGACGCGACGTTGATGACGGTGAGCTGGCCGCGGACGTCGAGCACGAGGATGTCGAGCACCCGGTCGGAGCTGTTGGTCGAGCTGACCTTGATGGTGAAGTAGGCGGCGGTCTGGTCGTCGGCGATGTCGCGGATGGGGAGCGTCACCTCGCCGAGGATGATGACCCCGTTGGCGACCGGCGGCGACTCCGCCGAGGGGGTGAGGGTGCGCGCCGCTGGCGGTGGTGGACGCTCGGGCCCGCCGGGGTAGTCGTACTGGGTGAACGTGCAGGTGATGGTCCGCGCCGACGACGGCGATGTCCACGTTCGACAGGACCGCGACGATCGTATACGTCCCGTAGAACCGGGCGTTCAGCCCGGCGACGGGTGACTGGATCTGGTACTCCCGGCCGTCGGGCGGCGTCGAGGCCACCACCGGCGGTGATCAGCGGCGCCAGAGTGGCCGGGCGCGTCGTACCCGGGGGCGTGGATGATCAGCGTCTTGAACGCGGTCAGCGGCGCCGTGTACCAGACCTGGATCTTCCCGTCGGCACCGGCCGCGCCGGACGCGGCGCCGCCGGTGGAGAACGCGCCACCACCGGGTGTGCTGCCGCCGTTGTTGCCGCCGGCGTTGCCGCCGCCGCCGCCGTTGATGCCGCCCGTGGGTGCGGTCGCACCGGCCTGCCCGGCCGCGTCGGCGCCTTGCGCGTCGTCACCCGCCGCTCGAGCCGGCGCCGCCGCCGGTGGTGGACGCGGTGAACCCGTTGCCGCCGCGGTACTTCACCCCGCCGGCGGGGACCGTGGACGCGGCGGTGGTGCCCCCGGCGCCGCCGGTGGCGGTGTTCACCGGCACGCTCGAGCCGCCCGCCGCGACGAACGCCGGCCCGTCGAACGTGGACGCCTGCCCGTCGATCGAGAGCGCCCGTCGTTGAACGCCTGGATCTCGATCGCGGCCATCGTCCACGTCTGGCTGGGGGCCGTCAGCCCGACCGTCACCGCCCCGGCGCTGGCCTGCGTCTGATAGGCGAAATAGCCGGTGGCGTCACCGGGGGCCCAGTACTGCTCTTCGGTGGGCGACCCGCGGTAGGTGCGGGTGGCGTTGTTCACATACCAGTCGCCGTTGACCCAGGTGACGATCGAGTTGTTCGCGGCGGTGGTGATCGACGCGGACGGCGCCCCGGTGCCGGTCGTGTTGATCACCGCGGGGCTGCCGGCGAGTTTCGCGTTGGCCCACCGTTCGACGAGCATCGCGTGGTTCTGCTGGCTGCCGCTGACCGGCACCGACACGGTCATCGGCGCGGGCGACGCGCCCACGGTGGCGGTCCAGATGTCGGCGCGGCAGTGGCTGGACACGTTCTGGTCGACCCGGTTCGTCCAGGTGAGCCCACCGCCGGTGGGGCTGCCGTACGACTGCGCCCGGTCGCCGTTGAGGGCCTTGATGACGAGCAGCTCACCGGGGCGGGGCGTGAACGACGGTGTGACCAGCGTGGTGGTGTTCCACCCGTCGTTGTGAACCCAGTACGACCCGGCGAGCGTCGGGTACCCGCCGGAGGCACCGGCGGCGCCGACATGCAGGCTGACCGGCTGTCCTGGGGTGCAGGGGTAGGTGTCATGGCTGACGCCCGCGCCGCCGCCCGCGCCGCCGCCCGCGCCCGCGCCGGTGCGGGAGCCGCCCATGCCGGTGGCGCCCTTCACCCGCACCTTGAGCGACGTGACCCCCGCCGGGGGGGTGAACGTGTAGTCCCCCGCGGTGGACCAGGACGTGGTCGCCAGGGCGGTCTGGGGGATCGCCTGGAACTGCGCCGACATGGGCGTGCGGGCGGTGCCGCCGGGGGCGCCGATCTGGTACACGGTCCCCCGGACCGCCGGATACGACGGGACCGCCGCCGCGATCGCGGTCAGCCCGTTCAGGTAGGCGTCGCCGTTCAGCCGGTAGTCGCCGTCGCAGTCCACGAACCGCCACACCTTGATGGTGTAGGCGTTCAGGTGCGCGAAGTCGAACGACGGAGCTGGCGGGGATGGAGAACGTGACCTGGTTCCAGTTCGGCCACTCCGGGTCGTTCGACGCGGAACACCAGGCACCGCCGCCGAACGCCAGGACTGTGCCCGGTGTTGTCGGACAGGGTGATGGCGAACGTGACGTTGCCGCGGTGCCACCGCCGGTATTCGGTGGTGCCCATCCCGAACCAGAACGTCAGTTTCGTCAGGCTGGCGATCGACACCGGCGCGGCGAGCGTGTGGGTGTAGATCGCGGGCGAGTCGCCGTCGGTCGCCGTCAGGTCCCAGTGCGCCGAGTAGGAGTCGGCGAGATGCTGGGTGGACTGCGACCACCATCCCGCCTGCGTGCTCGAGGAGACGGTGGAATAGTCGTCGAGTTTCAGCGGGTCCGGCGGCGGCGGCCACGACACGCTCGGCGACGGGAAACTCGAGCGTGGTCAGGTCGGCGGACCGGCCGAACGGCAAAGCGGGGAACGTCACCGTCAGACGGGACGCGAGCTCGTCCTCGAGGTCCTGGTCGTAGTCGATCGTCACGTCGGTCGCGCGGAAACAGTCGAAGATCAGCGGCAAGCGCGGTGCCGCCTTGCGGGTCGGGGGTCCACTGGAGCCGCCACGTGTCCTGGTCCACGATCTGCATCAGCAGTTCGCGGGCGCCGTTCAGGTTCGCGCGGGACGTGCCGCGGATGACGACCGGCAGGGAGATGACCCGGTTGCTGGTGCGCCGCCCGGTGGGGCGTTCGCCGTCGAGCAGCAGCTGGCGACGACCTGCGTGACCGGCTGCGGCGTCCCGCGGGAGAACCCGGGGGTCAAAACGAACGTCGCGCCCGGGCACACCGGGTGGACGGACGGGACACCGCCGGCGAGGAGTTCGATCAGCCCGTCGATGATCAGGCTGTCGGTACCTGACACTGGCTCTCCAAACGTGACGATGTACCCGTGGCTGGCGGACCCGGCCGCGGCGGCGGCCCCGGCGGGGACGGTGCGGGTTCGCTGTCCGCACCGGCGGCGCGGCCCCGGTGCCGGTGGCTGGGGAGGCAGGGACCTGCCCGGCGGCGAGGCCCTGCCCAGTCGCGGCAGGTGCGGTCCCGGTGGCGGCGGCCACGCTGATACCGGGCGCCACGCTGATACCGGGCGCGGCAGCGGTCCCGGCAGCGGCGGCCACCCTGGCGGTGGCGCTGCGCAGCGGCACCGCCGATGCGCTGCCCGCGCCTGCGGCCGCACCGACGGTGAGGCCCGGGGCAGACGAGTAGGTCCCAGCGCCGTACAGGCCCGCGCCGTACGTGCTGTCGCCGATGGTGGACGCGCCCGCGCCGCCGCCCGCCCCGCTGCCGGTGGCCGCCCCGGCGTGCGCGTTGCGCAGCGGCACCGCGGACGCGGCGCCGGCAGCGGCGGCCACCCTGGCCAGGGTGCCAGTGGACACCGTCGCGCCCAGGGCAGCGCCGGCACCAGTGGCCACCCCGGCGGCGGCGGACGTGGCGCCACCCGTCGCCGCCAGGATCTCCAGGTAAACCTTGCGCGAAATCCCCGGACGACGTTTCACCCGTCGCGCCGTACGAGGTGGCGCCGGCGGTGCCCTGGTCGTCCCAGTCCGCGACATACACCGTGTAAGCGCTGGTGGGGATGACGGCGTGCTGCCGGTCGTGGCCGCCCGCGCCGAGCGCCGGTGTCCACCCGTACCCGCTGGTGCTGGCGGCGGACCAGTCGCCCTGCCCGCCGATCACCAGCGAGTTGTCCGCGGCGCTGGTCAGGGAGATCGTCTTGGCGGTGTCGTGGGCGCCGGCGCGGTTCCCGATCCCGCCGTGGGAGCGGAACACCCACACGCCCATGCCCCACTGGTAGGCACCCGCGCCGGTGGAGGCCACCGCCGACGAGCCACTGCCGGCGGCGGTCGCGGTGAACGTGTTCACCCAGCACGCCGACACGCCGCCGCCACCGATCGCGGTCCCGCCGCTGAACGACAGCCCGGTCGCGGTGGGGGTCGCGACCGCGATGGTGGTGGAAGAGCCGCCCTCGTTCACGGCCAGGACCACAATCAGGTCCCCCGCCAGCCACGACACGGACCCGGTGGACTTGGAGCCGTTGTTCGACCAGGTCGTCTCGGTGTAGGAGATCAGGGACGGCGCGGCCATTACCGGCCCGCCACGGCACCCCGCGCCACCGAGTTAAGCCCCCGCGACAGCCCCACCGACGTCGCGGGCGCGACCTTGCCGATCGCGGCGGTCACGTCACGGCGCATCGCCCGCACCTCGCTGATGAGCGCCGACATGTCAGCGGCGGGTATCACATGCTCCGGCCCGGACTCCGCCAGCGCATACCCCTGCCCGGAGCGGCCGAACCCGAGGACCGGTTCACGCAGCACCCCACCGGACGCCATCTTCTTGAACCCGCCCGGGGGGACACCGGTCCACAGCAGCGGCATCGACCGGAGCCCGGTGTACTGGGGGCCCATGCCGCCGCCCTGGGAGATCACCATGCCGCCGGGGGCGACGATCGCCACATGCCCCGGGTCGGGGCCGCCGCCGGGCGAATGGTAGAACGCGAGCCCGCCCGGGGTCGGGGCGGACCGGCGCACCCACGCGCCCTGCGCCTCCGACGTGCGCGGGCGCCGAAATACCGTGCCGGCCGTAGATCGTCTGGACGAACCCGGAGCAGTCCGCGCCGCCCGGGACGCTGACCCCGCCCCACACGTAGGGGATGCGGCCGATCCACTGCATCGCGTCCTTGACGATCGCCGACGACCCGGCGCCGCCCGACAGCATCTCTTTTTTCGCCGCCGCGATGGCCGCTTTCATGAACGCGACCATGTTGGCCCGCTCGAACCCGGCCTCGGCGGACGCTGTCGCGTTCGGCATCCCTGCCGCGATCTGCACCGCCCGCCCCGCGAGGCCACCGGCGGCGAACCCGGGCACGCCGTGGCGTTTGAGCAGCGGCGCGACCTGCGGCGTCAGCTGCTTCGGGACGACAGCCTCACCGCCTTCGAGCATCGCCGGCCACCGGTCACCACCGCCATAACCGGGCACCTTCCACCCGCGCGCCGCCGGGTAGAAGTAGCACCGACCCCGCCTGCTTGAAAATCCCGGTGGCCTTTGAAGTTATCCCGCCTGACCCGGAGCCGTGGACGGTGACGTTGGTGTTGTGCTTGGTCGGGATGTTGCGGATCGCCGTGGTCAGGTTGGCGACCAGACGGCGGGCCTCATCCCCCGTCAGGCCCGCGCTCCGCAGGTCGGTGATCAGTTTCGCCCGCGCCGACTTCGCCGCATCCGACGCGGAACCGTTATTCCGCACGGCGGTGGTGTAGGCCGACATGTCGGTGCGGCCCTGCCGGGAGTTGCGGAACGCGTCGCCGATGTCGTTGACCAGCCGCCGGCGGGCGGCCTGCGCCGCGTCTGAGTTCAGCCCGTTGTTCCTGACCGCGGTGGTGTAGTTGTTCACGTCTGTGCGGGCGGTGCCGGCCTTGACCCCGGCGTTGATCATGTCGTTGACCAGTCCCCGGCGCGCCCCCTGCGCCGCTGCCGAGCCGATCCCGTTGTTCCTGATCGCCGTCGTGTAGCCGTTCACATCGGCGGCGGCCACCCGCGCCTTCTGCGCCTGCGCGTCGAACGCGGCCGTGACCGGCGCCGCCGCCAGCCGGAACTGCTTCGCCGTGTCCATGCTGTCGGTCAGCGACTTCTGCCACCTGGACATGGTGCCCTGCAGGCCGTTGAACTTGGCGTCCACGCTGGTGCGGAAGTCGCCGAACCATTTGTCGGCCTGCTTCAGCTTCGCACCCACACCGGGCACCCACCCGAACGCGATCGCCGCGCCGTGGATGATCACCCCGACCGTCGCCAGCCACGAATCCACCACGAACTTGAACGCGGTCAGCGCCACCTTCGCGAACGCCAGGAACGTCGACACCGAGGGTCTTGATGAAGTTGCGGAACCCCAGCGATTTGGTCCACGCCAGGTAGAACGCGACCGCCAGCAGTTCCAGCGCGGTGATGACCAGGCCGATCGGGTTCGCCCGCATCGCCACGTTCACCCCCACCATGCCGCCCTTGATCAGGTTCAGCAGAACGGGCAGCGGGCCAAGCGCCTTGCGCAGCAGCAGGAAATACAGCGCCGCCTGCACCAGTCCCTGGTTCGCGGTCAGCCGCACCATGATGTCCGACAGCGGTTTGAGGATCTGCAGCAGCGCCTTCGAGTTCGCCGGCGACGCGAGGCCGACGGTCGCGCGGGCCACGTTCCCGATGATGGCCGCGAGGTTCTTCAGCACCTGCCCCGCGAGCGGCGCCTCCGTCTTGAACATGTTCATCAGCGCCTGGAAACCGCTGTGCGACGGCAGCGACAGCGCCCAGTTCTTGAACAGGGCGGTCAGCTTCACCACGCCACCGGTGATCTGCGTGGACATCGGCAGGAACGCCTTCAGAACCCCCCACACCCCGGCCACGACATTCCCGAGCGCGTGGCCCAGGTCGAGGATCACCGGGCGGACCTTCGGCAGCAGCACGCTGACCACGTTCGTCAGCCCACCGGCGTCGATCTTCCGCGTCAGTTCGGTGACCAGCGTCTCGAACGCGTTCGCCGCCGCGAGCACCAGCGGTGACAGCGCGTGCAGCACCGGCTTGACCTCGCTCAGCGCGGTCTGCAACGGTGCGAGAGTCGCGCCGGACAGCGAATCCGCCCACCTGCGGTAGGCAGTCTGTGCGCTGGTCAGCTCCCTGGTGAACGCCGCGATCAGCGGCGGGGTGGACTTCAGCATCTGCTGGTACTGCTGCTGGGCGGCCTTACCGCCCTTCGCCGCCGCTTTCTGCGCCGTCATCAGGTCGCCGACCTGCCCGATAACAGGCTTCAGTGCGATCCCGTACGCCGCCGCCCCGGCACCCGCCGCGACGGCGGCTGAAGCGAGAGCGGCAGTGGCGACGACCAGTCCCGACATCGCCGGCTCCAGCACACCGGTCGCGAGGTTGACCGCGGCGAGACCCTTCGCAAACATGCTCGTCTTGCGGGACGCGACGTCCTGCGCGGCACCGAACCCGGTAACCGCCCCCGCCGCCGACAGCAGGGAACCGCTCGCGGACTGCGTGGCGGCGCTCTGATTCTTCAGCGCCATGTTGTTCCGGTCCACCGCCCGGTTCGTCTGATCGACCTGCCGGGCGAACTTGGAGAACGCCGCCGACGCCCGGTCGTCGCCGAGGAGGACGAACCGCATCGTGGTCGCGATGGCCCTGCCCTCCCCGGGATAAGGGGACTTTGGTCCCTTGACGTGGTGTCTTACGGCTCGCCGGGTGGTAGCACCGCCGTGTTAGAGTGGTATTACCACCAGAGGAGATGGACCCAGATGAGGATCAGCAGGAAACTCGCAGCAGCGGCCATCAGCGTGGCCGCCCTAGGTGGCCTCACCGCGTGCAGTGCCACCACCGGCACCAGCCCACCCAGCCAGCCCACGACCGCCGTTGTGGCGCCCGACGCCGCGACCCAGGCACCAGCAGTACCCAACGCGGTAATCCACGGCAGCGGCAACGCCGACTACCTGATCCCATCCGGGATCTACGACCCGGTACTGCTCACCGGCGAGGTTGACCTGACCAACACCGGCAACACCGGCGCCATCGTGCGGGTGCGGATGCACTGGGAGCGCACCGGCTTCCCCGACATCACCCAGACCCGGACGGTGCGCGTGCCATGGGGCACCGGGACGAAAGTCGTCCAGTTCAATAAGAACATGGGCAGCTTCAGCGGCGCCGGCGGCAACATCATTGACGAGATCCAGTCGTACCAGGACGCCCACCAGGACAAGCCGTACGGCAACTTCACCCTGAAGATCGTTGACACGTTCGGCGCGGTGCACTGATGCCCGGCAAGCACAAGCACAACCCGATCCCCTTCCGGCCCCCGGAGGGGGACCGGGCGTGGCTGCTCGCCTACGCCCAGCAGACCGGCCAGCCGGTCAACCGGATCCTCGCCAAACTGGTCGCGGCGTTCCGCGCCAGCCAAGAGGACGGGGACTAGCTGAGCTTGCGTTCGATGGTGCCCATCGCGTCGAGGACCGCCTGACGGGCTTCCCGCCCGGCCCGCCCGATCGGCTCCTCGAACCAGCCCGGCTTCCCGGTCTGCCGCACCCACACCCACCGGCGGCCGTGACCGCGGCCTTTGCCTTTGCCGAGGATCCGCCGCGAGGCCATCGCCGTCTTCTCCGCGTTCTGCCCGCCGTACACCGGATGCCACCAGCCCGCATTGTCGGTGTCGCGTGGCAGTTCAGTCTTCCCCGCCGGCATCTTCCGCCCAGAGGAGACGATGTTGAGCCGCACCCCCGTCTTGGACGCGCCCACCTGTGAACTGACGGTGCGGGCGATCTCGCCGCGCAGTGTCCCGTCGTGGTGGGACGGCATCGACAGGATCGACGCCCGCACCTCGGCGACGACCGGCGCGGCGATGGCGCGGAAGTTGCGCCGCAGTTCGGCGCGCAGCAGCGGGTCCGCCTCCCGCAGCCGGACCGCGAGGAGTTTCATCTCCGCCGGGCCGGTGCCGCTCACCCGTGTCGCCATCTACAGCCCCCGCGTGTTGACCTTCTTGCCGCCGCCACCCTGGCTGCCAGCCTGCCGCTCGGCCCGCAACCGGTCATATTCAAACCACTCGCCTAGCTCACGGGACGAGATCCGGGTCAGGAGCTCTTCGACCGTGCAGCCGAGCCTTTCAGCGAGGTCGAAGTAGCCCGCCCGTTCGGGGTGGCGGCGGAGGTTTCCCCCAGTTCAGCCATGTCATCGTCGGACAGCCCGGACAGCCGCTGCGCCGCGTCGAACACCCGGTTGAGCGCCGCCCCCGACTTCGCGCCGAGCGCGTTCACGTCGTCCATGCTGAACAGCGGCTCGCCGTCCTCGGTGACGATGCACGACGCGACCAGTTTCGCCGTCGCGTTGGTGGTGTCCATGCGTTGCCGGTTGCCGGCCTGAACAGTCATCGACGCGAAATAGGAGTCCCGCCCCCGGCCGTCGAGGCCGCGGACGAGAACGTCGCCTCCCCATTCCGGGACGTGGACCGTCTCGGTGGGGCGGTCGTCGGCCTTGAGGATGTCTTCCCTGGTGAGCAGGCCCATCAGGCGGGGATCGTGCAGTTTAGGGAGGGAACTTTCGTGACAGTGAACGACACCTCGATGCTCGCGGGGTCGTCGATACCAGTCTGCATGGAGGTGCTGGCGACCTTGACGGGAAACACGTCGCACTTCTGGCCGGCCGTGTCGCCCTCCCAGAGGCAGACGACGAACCCGGCGGTGTCACGCGGCAGCACCGACCGCACGTCCGTGCTGTTCGACGACGCCCAGAACCGGATCGACGAGTCGTCGGCGTTGATCCGGCCCGGCAGCTTCCCGTTGAACCGGGACGCCAGGTCGGGCACGTCCACCGTGTCCGAGGCAGACGGTGAAGCCGGACATCTCCGCGATCTCACCCGTCAGGTCCGTCCCGTTGGTGGTGAGCTCGGTCCGGGTCGGGCTGGCCTGGGTGACGATCGCCGGGCACCAGTAGATTTTCCGTACCCCGGTCGGGACGTACCGGGTGCTGGACGTCAGTGCGGCCATCGTTTACTCCTTGCTCGCTGACTTGGATGGCTTGGGTGCGAGGGCCGCGGCGACCTCGGCCTCGGTCATGGGTGCCGGTT
Organism: uncultured delta proteobacterium; assembly: GCA_963711265.1. Lineage (GTDB taxonomy): Bacteria > Myxococcota > Myxococcia > Myxococcales > Myxococcaceae > JADGRA01. The sequence continues at coordinate 11,549 of CAVQDL010000003.1, read as the reverse complement.
CGGACGGCGCGGTCACGGGCTTGACGTCGCCTTCGGCGAGGAGCCGCCACCCCGCCTGGTAGTGCTGGAACAGGCTCGACTCGGGGACTTCGGCGGTGGCGCCAGTGTCCGGGCTGATGATCTTTGTGAATCCTGGTTCCATGTCAGGTCCCCGCAATCCGGACGCAGGCGAGTGTGGTGTTGGCGAACGCGGACAGGTCGAACGTCGCCAGCCCCGTCGTGGGGTCGGCGTACAGGGAAGAGACCAGGGGGATGAACTCGATGTGCGCGGCGGTGACGGTCACGGTCCGGTCGGCGATCGCGAGGCCGTCCACGGTGCCGGGGGTGTACATGGTGACGGTCAGCCCGCCGGAGGTGTTGATGACGGCCAGGAACAGGCCCGTCCCGGTGGGGGCGGTGTGCCCGGTGGTCTGGGTGGGTGTGGAGACGATGCCGGTGACGTCGAGCCCGGTGTTGGGGGCCACGTTGACCGTTAGTGCTGTAGCCGCCATAACGGCCCCTTTCGTTTAATCTTGAATTGGTGCGAGGCCGGTAGCTCAAAGGGAGAGCACGGTGTGGGCGCCCCTTGACGGGGGTGTCATCTCTCGTTTCCTGCGGCTTCCGCAGGAGATGCGGGTTCGACTCCCGTCCGGCCTCGCGCCGCCCCTAACGGCGGGTGAACGCGTCCACGGACACGGAGAAGTTGATCCGGGCGAGCATCCCCGTATCGGTGTCGGACTGCCGCAGCGAGTGCGCGGACAGGCCCGCTTTCATCACCGCGCCGCGCAGCGTCTGGTCATTGGTGAGGGTCGCGCCGATCGTGCCGAACAGTTCATAGGCGCGGGTGCGGGCCGCTACGAGGTCCCGGTCGCCGTTGAGGACGCCGAGGGAGCAGTGGATCGTGTACTGCTCCCGGTCGGTGGTGGAGGCGAGTTCGGCGTTGGCCTCGGTGACCTCGGCCGCGTCCACATCCTCCGACGGGGACCAGCCAACGGCGACCGCCTCGGGCGCGCTGCTGTTCCGCACCGGCGGGCCGTCGGTGACCTCAACCCCGGGGAGGGCGAGGGTGAGCATCGCCGTCAGGTTCGCGAGCGCCGCCGGGGCGGTGGAGGCGTATGTCATCAGGGCCTCCCAGCGGTGGTGGCGGTGGCGGCTAGGTGGCCGCCAGCGGCGGCAGGTGCGCCCGCACCGCCGCTGGCGGTGCTCGTGGCCAGGGCCCGCCCCGGCGCTGATGGGTGCCCCGCCGCGCTGCCGTTCGCGCCTGCCGTGACGAGGGCGCGGCCGGTTTGGGTGGCGGTCCCGAACATGGCAGGGATCGCTGTGCGCACGCCCGCGGCGAGGACCTGGGCGAGCGCAGCCGCCGCCTGGGCGTTCGCGTGGGCGGCGAGAGTGGCCGTGACCCCGGCCGCCGTCCCAGTGCCCGCGGCCACGCCCGCGGTACGGCTCGCCGCCATGCTGGCGCCAGTGGCCGCACCTGTCCCGGTGGCAACGCCTGCGCGGGCACCGACGGCGATAGTTGGGGCTGGCGCGGAACCGGCGCCCGCGGCGGGGGTGGGTTCCGCCTGCGGGACGCTCGCTCCTGGTGCCGCACCAGTCCCGGCCGCCACCCCAGCACTAGCGGAACCGGCGGTCGTGGTGCTGACCGTCGCGTTCGTGGCCGTCCCGGTGCCCCCGCTGGCACCGGCCGCTGGGGTGGCGGCGGCTGTGACCGCCGGGGAAACGCCAGCCCCAGTTCCCGGCGCGGCCCCGGCGGCCGCCCGGAACGCGGCCTGGGCGCCCGCCCCCAGCGCCGTACCCGCGCCCACAGCGACGCCCGTGGGGGCAAGTATGGCCGCGAGGACCGTCGCGTTAGAAACGCTCCCAGAGCCGCTCGCCACTCCGGCGGTGGCGGCGCCGGCCGTCGCGGTGGAGATCGTGGCGCCCGTGACAGCACCTGCGCCGGTGGCTACGCCAGCGGGCGCGTACTCCAGCGGGACCGCCGACGCGGCACCCGCACCCGCGGCCACCCCGGCGGAAACGCCCACGCCAGCGGTCGCGCTGGCCGCTCCTGCGCCAGCAGCCGCCCCCGCGGGCACGAGGGTGGCTGAGAGCACCGTCGCGTTAGAAACGCTCCCAGCGCCGCCCGCGACCCCGGCGGTGGCTGACCCGGCGGTCGTGGTGGAGACCGCCGCGCCGGTGACCACCCCGGCGCCCGCGGCGGGGCCAGCAGGGGCGTACTCCAGCGGTATCGCCGACGCGGAGCCCGTGCCGGCGGCCACGCCCGCTGTGGCGTTGCGCAGCGGGACGGCCGACGCGGAGCCCACACCCGTGGCCACGCCGGCACGGGCACCGGCGGACACGGTCGCGTTAGTGACCGCCCCAGCCCCGGCCGCCGCACCGGCGGAAACGCCCACCCCGGCAGTCCCGGCAGCGGTCGCCGCACCAGCTGCCACACCGGCGGGGGCAGACGTGGCGGCCACACCCGACGGGCCCAGATACCCCGACGGGGACACCCCGTCGTCGTCGTGCCACAGGTCCCACGCGCTGCCCTGCGTCACCGACGCGAACGACCCGAACCGGTAACAGTTCTGAGTGCCGCCCGTGTTGACGTTCGCCGCCGAGGTGTTCGTGTAGTCCTCGGTGCCTAGTGCCCCGTCGGCTGAGGTCTTCCACAGTTTCAGCTCGACCTGGCCCACCGTCGCCGACCCGGTGACGTAGCCCTCGACCCGGTACGGGGCGCTGTTCGGCGCCAGCGCCGCGGCGGACTGGAAGACCGTAGCGCCGGCGGAGTTCGCGAACAGCAGCGACCCGTCGGTCATCAGGTAGACCGCGGCACACAAGGTGGAGCCGCTGATATCGGACTGCCAGATCCGCGTGTTAACCGCCGGGTAGGCGGTGTGGTACAGGTACCGGCGGAACCAGATCTTGCCCTGCGCGCCGACCGCCGTCGTCCACGACGGGTACGCGGTCGCCGCGACGGCGGGGAAGTGGGTTTTGCCGCCGAGCGTGCCGTGTACGGGGTGCGTGTTGTCGTACGTGATGGTGGTGCCGGTGCCGGTGGTGGTCACCACGTCGAACGCGGTGCCGGACATGCCGCCGGAGTTCGCCTGGCTGATCCCGGTGCCGTTGCTGCCACCCTCATAGGTGTTGACCGCGGACACCGGCACCGTCGCGGCCAGCGCCATCCCGGCGGCGGCAGCCACACCCGCGGGGGCGTACTCGAAATCGGTGCCGTTCGCCGCACCGGTCCCAGCGGCCACCCCGGCGGTGGCGGACCGCAGCGGAACCGCCGAGGCGGCACCGGTGCCAGCGGCGGCACCCGCCGGGGCGTACTCCAGCGGGACCGCTGACGCGGCACCCGTCCCGGCGGCCACACCCGCGGGCGCGCTGGTGGCTGCCCCGGCGGGCACCTGCGCGATCCACACACCGGCGTAGTCACCGCCGGTGGCGTTCTGCTTCTTGGCCTCAGACCAGCTGAGGCCACCGCCGGACACGCCGAACGTGGTGACCCCGGAACCGCCGTCGGACGAGACCAGCGCCACCAGCAGCGCACCATCAGGCGGCGTGAACGACCCAGTGACCACCGGCCCCGCGCCGGTCGTGTTCACCACCACGCCAGTGCCGGAGGCGTCCTCCGTCAAAGTCCCGTTCGGCAGCACCTCGAGCAAGGCGCAGCCGCCCGGGCTGTTCCCCGTCTCCCCGATCGTCACCGACCCCGGTGTCCCCGTCAGCGCCGTCGCCTTGAACGTCAGGTACTGCTCGCCGTTGGTGCCGTCGGTGATGTTGTCGATGTTCGTCGTCGAACCGTTGGCGGTATAGCTGCCGTTGGTGCCGACCGCCGCGCCGTACACCCGCGACCCGGTAACGGTGGTCGTGATCGCTGCGGCCTGGATCGCGCCAGCGGCGGCGGTCGCGCCGTTCTGCAGCGTGGCGGCGGAAGTGAGAACCACAACCCGCAACGCCATGCCGTTAGCGGTGCTGCCGCCCTGCGTGGCGGTGACCGCCACCGCCGTACCGCCACCGGTGGACACCGTCGCGCCCGTGACCGCGCCGGCCCCCATGGCGACCCCCGCGGGGGCGTACTCGAAGTCGGTGCCGTTCGCGGCACCCGCACCGGTGGCCACACCCGCGGGGGCGGACACCGGGGCCACCGCCACCACGACTTCCATCGCGGACTGGCCGGTGCCCACCGTCGCCCACGTCCCCAGGAACGACAGCGCCGACCCCGACGGCGGAGACGAGTACAGGTCCCACGCGTGGTGGAACCGGGCCGTCGCCGCGTCCGTCGTGTCCGCCGTCCACGACGCGCTTTTCGTCCAGGCGTCGGTCGCGTTCGACCCGGTGTAAACCGCGTGCCCGCCGAGCGCGTAACACCCGGCCGCCGGGACGTTGCCCACCGTGTTGAGGGTGGTGATGTTCGCCGACGCGGCGGTGCCCGTGCCATACGTGGCGGCCGGCGTGACCGGGTCATGGCCGGACAGCTCATACAGCACACACTGCATCGACCGGTAGGTGCCGGTCGTGCCGTTGGTGAACGCCGGGCCGGCGTCAGACCCGGCGGCGATCTTCCAGAACACCGCCGTATGGCACAGCGTCTGCGCGGCCTCGGTCGCGCCAACCTTCGTCCACCCGCCCGGGGTGGGGATCGTGCCCACCGACGTGGACCCGATCGCGTTGACGACGACTACCAGCAGGTTCCCCGCGACCCGCGACAGGGTGCCCGACCGGGCCGTGGTGGAGGCGGTGAGCGTGCCAGTGGTGGCGGTGGCGATGGCGGACCGGCCGACCAGGGTGACCGCCATCCCGGCCTCCTACTTACTCCTTACACGCTCCCGAATGGGTAAAACCGCAGGTCAGACGCTTATCTTCCAGACACCGGTCGCATCCCACACAATTGTGAATGAACCGCCAGTGACCCCTTGGGCGCTGCCGAAGGCGTTGAAGCACAGTGCCTGCTTGGCGACGGTCCCGGCGGTGATGCTGTTGTCGTACACCAGGCACCCGTAGGCGTTGGCGATGGTGACGTTCCCGCCGCCCGCGGTGTCGGCCGCGTCGAAGAACACGACCGACGTCCCGGCGGTGAATGCCTTGGTGCCGAGCGCCCGCCCGCCCGCGACCCAGTTCGTCGAGTCCGTCACCTCGTTCGTTGTCGTCCAGGTGCCGGTGTTGTACCCGGTGGAGGCGACAGCGGCGTCCTTGTCCGGGGTGACGGAGTTGTTGAACAGGGCAGCGTTGATCACGTCGGCGGACAGGCCGGTCGCGCCGAACGTGGTGGGCTCGGTCGTGGACCACACAGCCGCCGTGATCGGGTTGAGCATCGCCTGGGTGAAGATCGCGGAAGCGGAACCGAATGCCATGGCTTAGTCCTCAGGGTCGTCGTCGTCGGGGGGTGCGTGCTGCGGATGCTTCGGCCGCGCCCGCGCGGGCGTACACCGCCGGGGGATCGTCGTCGCGGGGCGGTGGCATCGGCGTCTGGGGCATGGTTATCTCCCGATCCTGGCGACCGCGACCCCGGCGAACACCGCCGCGTCGTTCGAGCCGTCGCCGCGGACAGTCAGCACCGCGCTGTACGGTTTCCCGTCGTCGCCGGTCCGCTGCTCCTCGCCGCCGAGGTAGTCCTCGCGTTCCACCGCGACAAGTTTGCAATCTGTCCCGGCCCTGACCATCGGGGCTTTGAGCATGTGCAGCCGGGGGCACGTGTGCCACCGCTGCTCGTTCGCGGCCATCGGCCGCGTGCGCTCCTCGTGGTGACACGCCGGGCATTCCCAGTCCGTCCACACGTCGAGCAGGTACGCGCCCATCAGTCCACCGTCACGCAAACGGTCTTCATGTGCCCTGGCCGGCAGCCGCAATGCACACAGATACCGAACCCGGCGTCGGCGGCGCGGACACAGAACGCCAGGTCTTCCCCGCGGATCCCCCCCGACTGGGTGACGCCTTCGCGCCACCATTCGCCGGGGCCGATCTTCTCCATCACCGACCGGTGGATGAGGAGGAACCCGGCGCCGCACCCGTCCACCTGGATCAGGCCGTCCACCGGCACCTCGGCCAGCGGGGCGAACCGCACCACAGCCCCGGTCTCGTCCCGTTCCGCGGTGTACAGGTTCGCCGCCGACCCGGTGCCCGTGTGGTCGAGGATCGCGACCGCCCCACCCACAATCGGCCGCTCTTCGTGGCGTCGGCCGCGGACGCGAGCTGCTCGAGGTGGGTGGGGGTGAACACCATGTCGGTGTCCACCATGAACAGCCACTGGCACGGCGATTCGAGGAACTGCTCAGTGATGCGGTTGCGGGCGTAGCCGACGAGGGTGCCGCCGGAGAACGCGGTCGTGCGGCCGATCAGGACCGCGGCAGGACTGGCCTGCAGCAGCAGGACCGACCCCATGAACTCGGCGCGGACGGTCCCGTTGTGGATCCAGCCGAGCATGACCTCCCCGGGCCCTGGGCCGGTCACGACGACGGCACCATGTCCTGCTCGAGGAGTTCCAGCACCCGGCGGGGCACACTGAACGTGTACCCGGCGGAGGTGGCGAAAATCTCCTCGCCCTGCAGCACCGACGGGGCGCGGCGCCGCGCTGCGTCTCCCACAGGTGCCGGACCTGTTCCTTCGCCGCGTGGATGAACCGTTCCGGGATCTGCTGCCGGCCGCACATGTAGGCGACGTCCCACGGGCCGTACCAGAACGGCCACCCCGGCCACGTCTGCGACACGGTCCCCGCGTCGCCGTCCACCAGCAGCTGCGCCGTCACCCACACCGGGCCACCCGGCCAGGTGCGACGTGACCGACGCGACAGAGACCACCGGATACCTGGGCAGGACCAGCACCCGGCCACCGTATTCGCGGCGACCCGGTCGGTGAACTGGCGGGCCACACAGATACCCACCTTCGACTCGACGAGTTCGGTGGCGGCCTGCATGAACGCGGCGAGTTCATCATCGCCAGCGGTGCCGGTCTTGTTCAGGTGCTGCTTCACCTCGGCGAGGCTGACGATCGAGATGTAGTCGCGGACGTTCACGAAATCCGGCGGCGGGGCGGTCCCGGGCCGGCGGTGGACCAGGTGAACCGGTACAGGCCCGCCGACGGCAGCATATAGTCGTAGATGACTACCCAGTCCGTCCCCACCTGCGCCCCCGGGGCCAGGGTGGGGGCGGGCGTGACGAGCGTCCCGTCCGGTTTGGTGATCGCCAGCGTCACCGTCGACGGGGCACCAGCCTGATCGTGGACGGTGAGAGTGGACTCGTACACCTGCCCGGGGCACAGCATCTACCGCTCCCGGCCAGTGGTCACGGACGGTGGCCCGCCTTCGCCGCAGGCTTCGGCTCCGGCTTCGGCTCGTCCGGCACCTCCACGACCACGTACTGCCAGTACACCGGTTCGGCGAACTCGTGGTCGTAGGGGAACTGCTCCCCCGGTGTCTGCCCATAGTCGGGGCGTGTCACCTGCTTGACGATCACGTGTCCCATGTCAGCCTCCCGCCGCCGATTCGTAGGCGTCCTGCCACAGTTTCCAGTTGCCCTGGATGGTCCACTGGGCGGCGATCTCCCGCGCCTTCGCGCCCATCTCTTCCCGCATCGCCTCGTCGTTCACCAGCTCGTGCAGCCGTTCCTGCCACAGGTCCGGCTGGCTGGGCGGGATCAGGAACCCGGTCTCCCCGTCGCGGACGAAATCGCGGTACGGCTCCATGTCCGTCGCCACCACCGGGATCCCCAGCGCCGCCGCCTCCAGCACCTTGATGTGCGACTTGGCCCGGTTGAACGGGATGTCAGCGAGCGGCGCGAGGGCGATGTCGAAATCGACGGCCTGGAACGCTTCCCACACGTCCTGCGCCCACGGTGTCCACAGACTGTCGTGGCGGATCATCGGCGACCAGTCGGGGCCGATGAAATGCATGTCCACGCTCGCGGTGGGAGCCGAAGAACGCGGTGAGGGGTTCCTGGACGGCGCACATGTCCACCAGGTGGGTCGCGCCGCCCTGATAGCCGACCGTGACGGTGTCGCGCCGTTTGCGCCGCAGCGCGAGGAGGGCTTCGTCGATGCAGTTCGGCAGCACCACCACATTGCCGTTGTACGCGCCGTACCGCTCCGCCAGGTACGGCGTGGAGACCGTCACCATCTCGGACGCGGCGAGGAGGTAGCGCACAGATTCGCGGATCCGCTCGTCACACAGATGCGCCAGCCCCGACGGGTCCACGTTCAGCAGGTCATCATCGACCTCGTACACGCGGGCGGTCGCGCCTTCGATCCGGTCCCACATCTGCTGCCCGGACGGCCCGGCGGGCCGCTGCGCCACGAACACGTCCACCTCGTCCAGATCGGCCTTGGTGGGCGGCGGGGGCATCTGCCCCGGCGGGGGGATCATGATCAGGTGCCGCGAGTTGCGGCGCAGATGGTCGAACGGGAGGACCAGCCGGTAATACCCGGACCCGTCGTTGTTCGCCGGGATACCGACGACCGTCAGGACCCGCCGCGCCTGCTCACCCTCACCGGCGGCGGCGGGGGGAGCGGCTCGGCGGTGTTCGTCAGGACGCCGATCCCGCCCCACGTGAGCGGTTCGCTGATGATCTCCCGTGACGGCCACTTGTCTTTGATCTCCTGCCATAGCTGGGCCACCCCCACCGCGAAATGGGGGTGGATGAGAATGTCGTGGAACACGATCAGCCCGCCCTCGCGGACGAACCGCCGGTAGTTCCGGAAATCGGCCGACACCCCGGGGTAGGTGTGGTCGGCGTCGATCATCAGCATGTCCACCAGCTGCCCACCCAGCCGCGTTTCGACTCTCGGCGACGGTGGCGCGCAGATGCGAGTCGCCGATGACCAGCCCGGCGCCGTGCAGATGGGGGAGGCCGGTGTGCTTGCGGAAATCGCCCCACGGCATGTCGAGCGCCAGCACGTCCGGCGGCCCGGGGAGCTGCGACCAGGCGTAGAGGGTGCCGCCCTCATCGGCGCCGATCTCCAGAATCCGCTGCGGCCTGAACTCTGCGAGGAGGCCGAGGAGGTGGCCGAGTTCGGCGGGTTTCTGGATGGCGCCGTGGTCGCGTATCGCCACCTCGGCGACCGCGGCCCATTGCGGCGCGACGGGCAGGGCCCGGCGGGAAGGCGCCGGGCCCTGCACCACCTGCTGCGTCACGCGGTGCCGTTCAGCTGCCACGCGAACGAACTGGCGTTGGCCACGGCCGAGCCGACCCGCCAGAAATAGAACCAGCCGGACTGCCCGGTCGGGGGGCCGATGCCCGCGGTGCCCTTGACCAGCGGCTCGTACAGCATCTGGGTGCCGATCCGGTCAATGACCAGGAACTGTGACCAGTCGCCATACACGCACGCGGCGTAACCCGTGGTGGCGCCGGTGCCGGTCGAGACGGTGATCGACGTGGACTCCTCGATCCGCTGCCCCAGCAGCGTCCCCGGGGTCGCACCGGCCATGTTCGCCCAGAACGCGCCGCCGCCGTACTGATCGACGCCGCGGATCTTGTTGATGTTGACCAGGTTCGCCACATACGCCGCGGACTGCGAGTTGCGCCACCGGGGGGCGAGTTTCGCCTGCAGGTTCAGCACGTCCGCCTGGCCGGCGGTGCCCTGCACGAACGCGCCGCCGGTCGTGTTCGTGGCGATGGTGCGGGTCGCGGTGGTGAGCGCGCCGACGATCCCCGCCGGTGCGCCCGTGTTGTCGGTGTTCGACCCGGTGCCCGCGGCGAACGCCGCCTCCTCCAGCCGGTCCTTCGCGTCTACCAGCAGCTTCGGCAGCTGGTCACCGAACGACGTGTCCTCGATCACCTCGAAGGAGCCGTACAGCCACGCGGCGGCCTTCTTCGGGTACACGACCACCGACCCGAACGTCGGCGAGGCGTCCGCCGGCGCCCGACGCTTCAGTGAGCCACGCCGCGGTGACACCGGCGCTGGACACGCCGTGCCAGTTGTTCGTCGTCACCGACTCGACCCGCGCCAGCCTGCGGTACGGGTTCGCGCTGGAATCGTTCGTCAAGATGATCGTCGGGTCGAGCTGGTACGGCAGCATCACGCCACCGTTGGCCGTCGCCAGCGCGAGCGGGGTACGGGAAATCTCTTCCGGGTGGTTCAGGTACTGCCGGAACGACTCCACATAGTCATCGGAGCCGTACAGCAGCATGTGCCGGGAGATCCACTCGCTGGACTGGGCCTTGCGGGTCGCCTCCTGCGCCGCGCCGCCGCCCATCACGCCACGCTTCTCGGCCTGCTCGACCGCGGTCTGCGCGCGGGCGATCATGTCGCAGCGGGGCACCATCCGCCCCTCGACCTTGTCCAGGTCGGCGAACGGGTCCTTGCGCTGCATGAACTCCGGCCCCTTCGACGCGGCCATGTGCCGCGCCTTCCCGCCGTCGCCGTCTTCGGTGTTCGCCGGGTCGCCCGCCGCGCGGGTGATGCCGCGCAGGCGTTCCATCTGCCGGATGATCGGCTCCGACTTCGTGGTCGAGCTGCTCATACCGGGCGATCATCGTGTCCCGCAGGTCCGCACCGTTCTCCTCGGTGACTTCCCCGTCGTCTTCCATCCGCTGCAGGTCGGCCTTGATACGGGCCATCTCCTCCAGCTTCTCGTCGAGCGTGCTCACCACACGATTCCCTTCTGCTCGCGCGCCTCACGCGACCGCATCGCGTACAAGGCGTGCTGGTGATACCGGGCCGAGGTCGTGTCTTCGGGCACGCTTCCGGTGAGCGCCCCCGCCATTTCGGGGGTCTCGTCCTCGGGCTCGGGGTAATCTCCGGCGTCCGTGCCGGTGACGTCTTCAGGGGTGCCCATCCGCACACCGAGCACCTCAGCGCCCGGGTACGCGGCGTACAGCACCGGGCCGTATTCGCGCAGGCCCAGCGCCAGGCGGCGGACACGGGACAGCGCCCCGCCCTTGGCGCGGTACTTGTCCCCCGGGCCGCGCAGCTCCGGGTCGGAGCGGAAGATCCCGCCGACGAACGACTGGGCGGTGATCGCGCCGCCGCGGATCAGCTCAAGGATCTCCTCCGCGTGGGGCGTCTTCGCGTATTCGGTGCGGGTCAGCAGGCCACGCGGAGTCGGGGACGATCTCCAGCGGCTTCCCGAGCGGCGTCTGGAACGCCGCGGCCTCGGTGCCGCCCATCGTCCGGCCGTGGTTGTACAGGACCCGGACAGCGGAGGCGATGCCGCCGCGGCGGCGCTGATGCTGGGCGAGGGTGTCGTCGAACGCGTGCCGGTCGATCTCTTCCTCGTAGTCGCCCTGGTGGTCGCGGATCGGCACCGGGTCGCCGAACACCGCCGCGTACGCCTCCACCACCCGGCCGGTGCCGTCGCCCTCACCACGTGACACGACGTGGATGTCCTCGACGTTGTAGAACCGGAGGATCTCCATACGTTCGCTCCTCTTGGCGTTCGTGGAAGCCTTGAGCCGTTCCCATTCGGCGACCGCCGCCGCCGCCTTGGCGCGGGTCTCCGGCGTGACGCCACCGCCGCCAGCGGCCCACTTCTTGACCTGCGCGACCGCCGTCGCGATGGCCTCGCTTTCGGGCATCGCACGCTGGGAAATCAAATCGTTGGCGATGTGCTGGATGTAGGCGGGGAGCTGGCGGCGTGGGTTGTGCCAGAGGCCCTG
>CAVQDL010000002.1:0-32954 GCA_963711265.1 uncultured delta proteobacterium | reverse complement strand
CGAGAGCGAGCAAGGGGGCGAGGAAGCGGTGGCGCATTGAAAGGCGGGGGAACCTGCCACAGCCCTCTCGCCTCGCCAAGCCCTGCTTAAGAGACAGCCCCAGCTCGGCAGAGGGGCAGGCTACAGTCCCGAGGGCCCTGGTTCCGCCCACCCGCATGCCCCGTCCCCCGAGGTCGCCGCTGCACCTGGCAGCGGAGGTGTGCCTGCTTCTCGCCGTGGCGCTCTCGGTGGCCTTCCTGGGAGGCGCCCTGCCGGGCGCCGTGGTGGCCGCCTCCCTCCTCGGTTGCGCTGCCCTGGTGCTGGTGGTGGTGGAGCGCGGCGGCACGCTGTGCCTGCCGCCGCTGGCATTGGTGCCACTGGCCGCAGCCGGGGTGTGCCTTCTGCAGCTGCTTCCACTGCCGGCGGGGCTATTGGCCCACCTCGGCCCGGCGTCGGCCGACGTTCGCGACTTCGCCCTCCTACCGATGGGCCTGGTGCGCGCCCGGCCCGTCACGCTGGACGCCCCGGCCACCTGGGTGGAGGTGGCGCGGGCGCTCGGACTGGCGGCCACGCTGACCGCGGCAGCAGAGCTTGCGCGCAGTCGCCGGAGCCGCCGGAGACTGGCCGCGGGGATTGGCCTTGTGGGCGTGGCCGTGGCGCTGGTGGGCTACGGCCATGCGCTGGCCAACGCGCACTCCCTCTTCGGGCTGCACACCTTCGAGAACGCCCAGCTGGCGTTCCTCACCCCCTTTGGAAACCCCAACCACCTGGCCGGCTTTCTGACGCTTTCCACGGTGCTTCTCCTCGCGCTTGCGGCTGAGGCGCCCGAGCGTCCACGCGCCGCCCTGTGGCTGGCTTTCGCGGTGTGCAGCGGCGCGGCGGCCTTCCTGTCTCTCTCGCGCGGTGGAATTTTTTTCTTCGTCGCGGGGCAGCTGGCCTTCGTCCTGACGCTGGTGCTGGGGCGCGTGCCGCTGGGTAGCCGGGAGGCGTACCGTCCGGGCGCGGCGGCGCGCAATGGCCGCGAGCGTCTCTTCCTTGTCACGGCGGGTGTTGCCGGGGTGCTGGCGCTGGCGGCCTTCCTCGCGGTGGACCGAATCTCCGCCCGCCTCTCCACCCTGGACAGCCTGGAGAAGCTGCGGCAGTCCAAGGTGGAACTCTGGCCCATGTTTGCGCGGGCCGCGCTGCACGTCTGGCCACTGGGCCTTGGCCGCGGCGCCTTTTCCTTGGGCTTCCCGCGCTGGCAGACGGAGGGCGCGTACTACACCTTCACGCACACGGAGAACTGGCCGCTGCAGTGGGCAGCGGACTTCGGCCTGCCCGCTACCGTCGGGCTTCTGGCCCTGGCCGTCTGGGCGACGGTGCGGACGCTGCGCCGGGATGCGTCGGCCCTGGAACGGGCCGCGGCGTGCGGGGTGGCGGCCCTGGTGCTGCACGACGTCTTCGACTTTGCGCTGGAACTGCAGGCATGCGCCACCGCGGCTGCCGTGGCCGTCGGCATTCTGTCCAACCGGGCACTGGCCCAGGGGCGGGGCCTCCGCTTGGAGAAGCGCGGGGCGTTCTGCCTCACGTCTGCCGTGGTCCTCCTGGTTGCGGTGGGTCTCTTCCGGGGGCGCGAGACAGCCGAGGACGCGGCCCTGGCCCTCAACCGTGCCGCCGCGTCCGGGATGGACATACAAGCCCTGCGTGCGCAGGCGCTGGCCGCCATCGACGCGCACCCGGCGGAGGCGGCCCTGTACCGGACGGTGGGGCTGGCCGAGAGCCCGGCAACGGCCCCGGGAGGCGCTGGCCTTCCTCAACCGTGCCCTGTGGCTGCGGCCCCTGGACTCGGACACGCACCGGGTGGCGGCAGCCGTCCTTGTCCGGCTGGGCGCTCCCGACCAAGCCATGGGGGAGTGGCGCCTCGCCCGGGAAACCATCCCGGACGTCGGGGACTGTCCTGGCCGAGGCGCTGCCCTACGCCCGGACGCCGGAATTACTCGCCCGTCTTGTCGGCCCGGACCTCTCCGTCACCTCGGACGTGGTGGCGCTGCTGTGGACGGCCGGGCGGCGCGCCGACGCGGAGGCGCTTCTCGCCTGGGCGCGCGGCCAGGCCGAGGGGCAGCCCGGTTTTGCCACGCTGTGGACGACTGCCGCTTCCCTGCGGCTGCAGGCCGGCCAGCCGGCCGAGGCGCTGGCGCTTCTGGACGAAGCCGAGAAGCGCGGGGAAGACGTCACCGTGCTTCGCGCCCAGGCGCTGTCTGCCCTGGGCAAGCCGCGGGAGGCGCTGCAGACGCTGGAAGCCGGCGTCGTCCGCCACCCCCAGGACGCAGAATTGGGCTTCTCGCTGGCCGGGCAATGGCTGGCCGTGGGCCGGCCCGCCCTGGCACGCCAGGCCCTGGACAGGCTGCAGCCCTTCCTCTCCGGGGGCCCGGCGCGGGTGCGCCTCCTCACCACGGAAGCGGAGACGTACCGGGTGGAGGGGCGCTATGGGCGGGCCCTCGAATCTCTGGACACGGCGCGGCGGCTTGCGCCTGAGTCCCCCGGGCTGCAGTACCAGGCGGCGCAGCTGTATGAAGCGCTGGGCCGCTATGACTCCGCCTCCCAGGCAGTGCGCGCCGGGGCCCGTGCCGAAGGCCCGGGCGGCGCCGCGCGGGCGCAGGCGTGGCTCGAGCGGCTGGACAAGGCGGCCGAGGCGCAGCAGATGAAGGCGCTGGAGAAGACGTCGCCGCTTCAGCGGATGCTGGAGGAGGAGGACGCCGCCGCAGCGGACGCCGGGCCACCGGCCAGGGCGCGTTCCCGCTAGCGGCCCTGGGCCGCGCGCCTGCCCTAGTGTCCGCGGCCGGCGACGACGGTGGGCACCGTCTTCAGCAGAAGACTCAAATCCTGCCCGAGGCTCCAGTGGTCGATGTACCGGAGGTCCAGGAACATCCAGTCCTTGAAGGCGATTTCATTCCGGCCGCTCACCTGCCAGATGCAGGTGAGGCCCGGCACCACAGAAAGCCGACGCAGCTGCCACGGCTCATACTGGGCAACTTCCTTGGGCACCGGGGGCCGTGGGCCCACCAGCGTCATGTCGCCGCGCAGCACGTTCACCAGCTGTGGCAGCTCATCAATGCTGAACTTCCGTAGAATGCGGCCGAGCGGGGTAATCCGCGGGTCATTCTTGATTTTGAAGACGGGGCCACTCTGTTCATTGTGCTCCTCGAGGGCCTTCTGCAGGCCCTCGGCCCCCGGCACCATCGAGCGGAACTTGAGGATGTGGAAAAGGCGGCCGTGCTGGCCAACGCGCAGCTGCCGGAAGAAGGCCGGCCCGGGGGAAGTCAGCTTCACCAGCACCGTCACCACGCTGAGCAGCGGCGCCAGCACCCACAGGGCCGACGCCGAGGCGACGACGTCCAGCATGCGCTTCAGCACCCGGGCACTGGGCTGGGACTTCACACTGGTGAAGTGCAGGTAGCCGTCGGAGATGGTGCGCCTGTTGACGGGCTGGGCGCGGTGCAGGTTTACCGAGTAGGCCGGCAGCGCGAAGGGGATGCCAAACGTCTCGCACACCTTGGTGGCGGCCTGCACGGCCTCGCCCTGAAGCAGGGCATTGCCGGCGATGTAAACTTCATTGACGTGCAGCATGCGCAGGCACATCTCGAGGTCCGCCACGCTGCCCAGGTGAAGCGGCTTGAGGCTGTTGGGGACTGGGTCCCCGGCGAAGCTGAGGTAGCCGTGGACGCGCTGCCGCTGCTTGCGGCGGCGGGCGATGTCCTCCCCGGTGAGACGGCCCAGCGGGCCCGTGCCGAGGACGAGGACGCGGTCCGGCTCCCGCTCGCGCGCCTGCAGCGGCGCAAACAGGACAAGGCGCAGGAGGAGGACGACGGGCAGGGCGAACTCAACAAAGCGCAGTGGCAGCGGGACGGCCTGGTGCAGGAGGTGCCACCAGCTGAAGGGCAACAGCACGCTCGCCACGGCGAGAATCAGCAGCGCGCCGAGGACAGCGTCTTCGGGGGCCGAGCGCTCGGCATGGGGGGAGTAGTGACGGATGGTGGAACTGGTGACAACCCAGACACCGAGGCACATCGAGCACGGCGAAGGCCGTAATCCACGCCGTGTGCCACGACAATTTGGGCGTCGCCCAGACGAGGAGCGCGCCCACCACCGTGAGGTCCGAAGCGAGGCTGAACCTCGCTGCCCTTCCTGGAACAAATCTTCGCAACCAATTCATTGGTGCCTGCCCTGGGAAGCAATTCCCCCCCGAAAAACCGCCCGACAGCGACCACCAGCCTGTAGCGCGGTGCGAAACGAACGCACTCTCGCCGAGCACCTACAGGTATTCAAGACGGGTAGGCAATGACCCCACACGCACGAAAAATGACCCAGGTTCCGGGGGCTTGGCGTGAGCAGTCGACGACAGTTTCATTTCGGTCTCTTGTGGCTACTTAGTAAGTTGTTTGTAACTTTCACGTGAGACCCCGAAACTGACGGCTTTTGCCGGTGTTCCAGAGACGGGGCGACAGACTCCCCGAAAACCTCACAAGCGTTCAAAAGAGAACTTCAAGGCACTGGTTTCCGCCCCGGGCGGTCGTCCCTCGGGCCTGGGTGCTGCATTCCTCCGCCCCTTCATTGGCCCGGGGAAGGCCCCGCGCGTTTGGCGCTTTCCAACTTTCCTGGGTCCCAGATGTCTCAGCCCCCGGACGTCGGGGCCCTGCGTCTCTTGCGGGCCCTTGGCTGCACCCCGCAGTTGCGGGGGGGACGGGGCAGGGCCTCTTTGCGTTTCTTGCGCTTGTTTTTGGTGCGCAGGACGACGGAGGCGACCCGCAAAAATGGCCCTGGGTGGGTCGTGTTTGGCCCGCGTTGCCGCTTGTGAGCACGGTGTGTTAGCCAAGCCGTCCCCGTATGTATTTGGGGGGGCAGGGGAGCGGGTCCATCCGAATGCTGCGTCAGGTCCGTCCGAGGTCAGTCGCACGCCCGTTGCGTGTCGCTCTCTTGGTGCTGGCCGCCTGCGCCACCACGGGCGAGTACACCTGGGTGAATGACTATCCCGAGCCGCCGCCCGTCCCGGACAAGGGGATTGTGCTGGTGCCGGGCGACGTCATCACCATCCGCGTCTACGGACAGCCGGACATGTCCACCAAGACGCGCGTTCGCAACGACGGGAAGGTGACGCTGCCCTTCCTCAACGACGTCGAGGCGGCGGGCCAGACGCCGGTGTCGCTGGCCGCCTCGCTGCAGAAGCGGCTGAAGGAATACCTGAGCGCGCCGAATGTCACCGTCTCGCTGGATGAGCCGCGGCCCAACACCATTCCCGTCACCGGCGAGGTCAACAAGCCGGGCATCATCCCGCTTGAGCCGGGAGCGGGCCTGCTGGCGGCCATTGCCGCCGCCGGCGGCCTCACGCCCTTCGCCAGCACCGACCGGATTTTCGTCATCCGTCAGCTGCCAGCGCCGGCGCGCATCCGCTTCAGCTACAAGGAATTGCAGAACGGTGACCGGAAGTCGGTCAGTTTCCAGCTGCGCCAGGGCGATGCAGTCGTCGTCGAGTAGCCGGCATGGGGGCGCTTGGCCTGTGCCTGGTCCTCCTCACCGCGGGCGCGGACACGGGCGCCGGCTCGGCCCCGACCTCGAAGGAGGAGGAAATCACCACGCCCAAGGCGCCGGTCGAGGAGCGGTACAACTTCAACCTGGGCGCCAAGCTGGAGAGCCTGGTGGGGACGGAACTCCAAGGTTCCACCAGTCAATACCAGGTGACCTCAAACTTCATTCTGGAACCTGGGGTGCTTTTTCGGGAGCGCTCGGGCACCGGCCAGGTGACGCTGAGCTACGTACCGTGGCTGTTGTACACGCCGGTCGCACCCAACCAGACGCTTTTCTTCAACCGCCTCTTGGTGGACGTCCAGCAGAAGCTCGGTCGGACCGTCGGCATGTCCCTGGTATGGCGCTTCTGGCTGGGGGACCAGTCGTTTTCCCCCGTCGTCAACCTCGGCACGGCCCCGGGCGGCGGCGCCGGCCAGCCTCCAGGCACCACCATTCCGCAGGTGCCACAGGTGGCCACCCTTCCGCTGCTGGACACCTCGGTCCGCCTGGGCTTCTACGTCCTCACCAGCGCCGCGGTTCGCCTCGACTTCGATGTGGGCTTCATCTGGTCCGAGGGGACCACCGACGTCGCGCGGCTGTCCTTGCCGCTGCAGCGCGGGCCCTTCCTCGATGCCATCGGCACCTGGAAGCAGGGCCTCCACGACTCCTTCATCGGTACCTTCAGGTCGGGCCTGCTTGCCTACGGGCCGGTGTACCGCCCCGGCGGCTCTAACAACGAGAATGGAAGCACCGTGCTCCTGCCCCACTTCAACACCGGCCTCGCCATCCTCGGTAGCGAGTTGGGCGTGAAATGGCAGCATGCGATAAGCACCAACCTCAGCACCGACTTCGGCGGCGGGATTGGCATCGCGTGGCAGAGTTCTTCGTATGACATTCCCAGCCTGACCGACCAGGACTTGCTGTGGCTGCACCGCACCCCGGTGCCAGCCTCCACCACCGCCTACCCGCTTCTCGGGGCAACCATCCGCGACCAGGTGCCTCTCATCGGCCAGTCGCTGGTCTTCAGCGGGACGCTGGCCCTGCTTCCCATCGTCAACCAGTTTTCCGGGACCGTCATTGAACGGCTGGACATCTCGGCGTCCGCCATCTGGGGGGTGGGCCGTCAGTGGCAATTCGTGGCCTCCGCCGGCGCGGCGGCGTCCCAAAACCCCCGGGAGGTTGACGTGCGCGCCGAGTTGCGCGCGGTGGCCCAGTCGACCGACCACCTGGTGTTCGCGGCCGGCCTCCGGCTGGCGTACTTGAATTACGCCGTCCCCGGTGCCCTCAACGGCACGTCCTGGGTCCTCTTCATCGACATTACCGGTGCCTCGGGAAAGCTCGGCTCGGTCGCTGGTGCCTCCAGCAGCCAGGGGGGGCAGGGCTGGCTCCAATGAAGACCCCGCGTCCGGCTAATTACGTGCGACAGCGCCGCAGCGTCCGTCGTGGAATGCGTCGTAATGTCGCCATGTGTTTGTGTTGAAGGTAGGAGTTTCCTCCAGAAGGGCAGACCCCGTGGCACGAATTCAAGACCAAGCTTTCCGTAAACTGCGCACCGCACTGGTGGTGGAGGATGACCCCGACCTCCGGGGCCTGGTCCGCACTCACCTTGAGGCGATGGGCATGCAAGTCACCGAGGTGGCCGAGGGGCGAGCCGCCATCCTCCACGTCGCCGTGAACCGGCCGGACCTGGTCTGCCTGGACCTCATGCTGCCGGAACTCTCCGGCTATGAAGTTTGCCAGTTCATGCGGAGTGAACCGCGCCTTCTGGGTGTCCCCATCCTCATCATGAGCGCGCGGGGCCTTCCCCAGGACCGCGCCTATGCCGAGCAGGTCGGCGCCAGCACCTACCTGGTCAAGCCGTTCAAGCGGCAGGCCTTCACCGCGGCCGTCCGCGACCTGGTCGGCAGCCTCTCCGGGGAGACACGGACGTGACGCCGGACGGACAGAGCGAGTCTTCCGCCGGGCAGGCGCCCGAGTCGCTCGAGCTCATCGACGTCAAGAAGCTGCGCGACTACCTCTACTTCATCCTGCACTCGGTGCGGCGGCACCGGCGGGTGGCGGCGGGGACCTTCGCCGGTGTGCTGTTCCTCACCCTGTTCGGCCTCCTCGTCTTCCCGAAGGACTACCACGTCGAGACCGAGCTCCTCGCCCAGCGCAACCTCCTCATGCCGGCGCTGGGAAACCCCAGCCGCAACGTCCCCACCGACGCGGACGCCCCCACCCGGGCCGCCCCGGAGACGGTGCGCCGGCGGGACAACCTGGTGTCGCTCATCAAGCAGACCAACCTGCAGGAGCGGTGGGACAAGACGAAGGCGCCCATCCTCCGGCTGCGCGATTTCCTCATCGGGGTGTTTTCTCCACCCACCGAGGAGGAGCGGCAGGAGGACCTCATCGAGATGCTGGAGAAGCGCCTCTATGTCGTCGCCGGCGACGGCACCGTTGCCATCGGCATCGACTGGCCCGACGCGCAGCTGGCCTTCCAGCTGGTGGAGACGGCGCAGCAGAACTTCCTCGACGCCCGGCACGCCGCCGAGGTGTCCTCCATCGCCGAAGCCATCTCCATCCTCGAGCGGCACGCGGCCGAGGTGCAGAACTCCATCGACGGTGCCATGGATGAGATTAAGCGGCTGGAGCCCGCCCACACGGTGCGGGCCGTTCCGGTGGGGGGCGGCGCCGCCAAGCCGAAGCCGAAGGACACCGCGGGGCCTTCGGAACTGAACCAACTGAAGACGCTGCTCGACGGCAAGCGCCGGGCCATTCGCGACCTGGAGGCCTACCGCAGCAAGCACCTCCTCGAGCTCAAAGACGACCTCGAGAAGCAGCGGCAGACGTTCGCCGACGCGCACCCCAACGTGGTGCGAATCAAGGAAAGCATCGCTGCCATGACGACGGACTCCCCGCAGCTGGCGGAATTGCGGCGGGAGGAGCACGACCTCGCCGCCGAATATGCCCAGCTGGGGGGCGACAAGGCACCGGTCAGCGAGACCAGCGAGGTGCGCATCGCGACGCCGCAGCTGTCCGAGGCCCGCCGGGTCCTGAACGCCGGCTCCGACGCCTCGGCCGAGCAATACGCCTACGCCAAGGCACGGCTGCGCTTCGCGATGAATAACTACGACAGCCTGATTGAACGGCTGGACGCCGCCCGCATTGAATTGGACACCGCCCGGGCCGCCTTCAAGTACCGCTACAGCACCATTCGCCCCGCGGAATTGCCGAAGCGCGTGTCCAAGCCCAAAATCCCGGTGGTGGTGCTGGCCGGCATCTTCGCCGGCCTCTTCATCGCGGCGCTGGTGGCGGCGCTGGTGGACTTGCGCAGCCGGCGCCTGGTCGAGCGCTGGCAGGTGGAGCGGACGCTGGGCCTCCCCGTCCTCGGAGAGATGCGAAGGACATGACGACACTCGCCCGGGGCGGTGCGGAGGTGGCCCCCGCGGAGACGAGCGGGATGGACTCCGGCGAGGCGCGGGCCCCTGCGCGGCAGACGGGCACGGACGTGGTGGAGTTTCTCGCCGGAGAGGGCCGGGTCCTGGTCCTCTCCATGCGCAAGGTGGCCAACGTCGTCGGCTACTGCGCCCTGTACGAATTCGAAGACCTCATCTGCGAGTTGCTGGAGGCCGACCGCGCCGCGCCCCTCACCGAGGAGGGACTGGAGTTCTCGCGCCGGCTGTACAAGCTGACGCGCCGCCTCACCACCTCGCCCCGGGTAGCCGCCGCGGTGACGCCGCGCTTCGGGGCGCTGAAGCTCGAGCGCGAGTATGAATTGTTCCTCCCGGTCTTCAACCACCCGCACGAACTGTTCAACCTGAACGCCGTGCAGGGCTGGCGGGAGAAGTCTCGCTTCGCCGCCGCCTACATTGACGAGGCGTGGGAGGCGCGCCTCCCCGACTACCTGTTGGAACTGCTGCAGCCCTTCGACCACATTTTCCTGGGCGTCCAAGGTGCCTGCCAGGCGGTGGCCCGTCTCACCGGGCGGCCAACCACCTACCTGCCCATGGGCGTGGACGCGCTGCGCTTCGCCCCCTCGCCGGTGGCCGGCCCCCGCCTCATCGACGTCTGCGGCATTGGCCGACGCAGCGACGTCACCCACGCTGCGCTGCTGGACTTCGCCAAGCGCGAGGGGCGCTTCTACTACTACGACACCATGCGCCGTTCAGGCGGCCCGCGGTCCGGCGGGGCAGCGGTGACGTTTGGCGTCATCGACCCGCGCGAGCACCGCCTGTTGTTGTCCAACCTCCTCAAGCGCAGCCGCTACTTCATCGCCAACCGGGCCTGGGCGGACACCCCCGGCCTCACCCGGGGCAAGGACGAGATTGCCTGCCGCTTCTATGAAGGCGCCGCCGCCGGCACCGTCATGCTGGGCGAGCCACCGGACACGGACGACTTCCGCAGCGAATTCGACTGGCCCGACGCGGTGGTACGCACGCCCTTTCACGCCCCGGACATTGCGGACATCATCCGCGAATTGGACCGGGACCCGGCCCGCACGGAACGCATCCGCACCCACAGCGTCTACCACGCGCTGTTGCGCCATGACTGGAGTCAGCGGCTGGGGGAAGTCCTGAAGGTGGCGGGGCTTCCGGAGACGGCCGCCTTCCGGACGCGGCGGGCGGAATTGGAAGCCGCCGCCGCAGCCTTCCGTGCCAGCGCCGCCGCCTGACGGCCGCCTACGCCACGGGCTTGGGCCCAAACACGCTGTCGTACTGCGCTTCCAGCGCCCTCCGGTACTCGCCCGCCCTGCGGGCCACCTGGGGCATGAGGCGGCCAGCTTCCCCGGACAG
The DNA here is from genome assembly GCA_963711265.1 of uncultured delta proteobacterium. GTDB lineage: Bacteria > Myxococcota > Myxococcia > Myxococcales > Myxococcaceae > JADGRA01. The sequence continues at coordinate 22,659 of CAVQDL010000002.1, read as the reverse complement.
CGCCTGTAGCTGCGCCAGCGTCCTGTCCACGTCAAAGGTGTCCAGACTGCTGGCGTAGGCGCCCAGGCCCATGTCCTGTAGCAGGACGTCGTTTTTCACGTTGTAGGAGAGGGACACCACGGGCTTTCCCAAAAACAACGCCAGCAGCACGTTGTGGAAGCGGCTGGCGATGACGACGTCCACCCCGCGCAGCTGTTCCAGCACTTCCTGAAAGCTGCCGGCGGGACTGTCCTGCAACCCCTCCGCCCCGGGTTCCAGCCCCCGGGCCCGCAGCCCCGCGCGGACGTCCTCCAGGACAGGTTCGTCGTAGGTGTTGTCGCCGATGAGGATGCGCACGCCGTCGCCGCCCCGGTGCAGCGTCTGCACCAGGGTGCACACCTTGTCGACGTAGGCGCCGTAGGCGGCCGCGTCCTCCGGGCCGGTGGCCCCCCTGTCGCGGTAGGCGTACAGGCCGACGCCCACCCGGCGCGGTGCGGTGGGCGCAGGCAGCGGGCGCCCGGCCGGCAATTCGGCCAGGCTGAAGGCGAGGTCCGGGTAGACGGCGTCGGCCGTGCAAAAGAAGCCCGCCTGGCGCAGGCGCTGCCGGGACTGGACGTCGCGGTAGCTGCGGAAGCTGGCGAGGCGAAGCGCGGTGCGGATGAAGAAGCGGGTGGCCAGGTGGTGCAGCCCTTCCACGCCGACGCTGAGGAAGGCCAGGCGGCAGCCGGACAGGCGGGCGGCCACTGCCCAGCGGAACATGTCGTACGGCAGGCCAAAGGGGCCCTCGCCCTCGTCCGTCAGCATGCCGGTGCCCGTCATCACCAGCAGTTCCAGGCCCCGCGTGGCGCGGAAGGCCTCCGCCCAGCCGCGGACTTCCGCCCGTAGGCGGCGGGCAAGGCGCGGTAGCAGCGGGGGAGGGGGCCCGGGGCCGCGCCGCCGGGCGGTGTTTAGGGGAAAGCAGGGGACGCCGTGCCTGCTTTGGGCGTCCTCCGGCGCGGTGCAGAAGCAGACGAAGGTGGCCTCCGGCCGGCGGGCGCGGGCGTTGGCCAGGGCCGCGCCCAGGGTGCATTCGTTGCCCAGGTTGCGGGTGCCGAAGTTTCCCCAGAAGGCAATGCGCCCCGCCTTCACGGCGGCCCCCCGTCCTTCGCCGCTGTCCGCGGCGTCGCTTCCAGGGGCCGGGTGAGGACAAGCACCCAGTCGTCATAGCCGGAGCCATTGTCCCCCGGCGTGGTGAACCACACCGGGGTGGTGTTGGACACCCGTCCCACCGGCAGGAAGGCCCCCGTCCAGGGGTTGTACCAGCGCGCGGCGGCAGGCCCGCTGAGGGCGCGCGTGTCCACCACCAGGCTGCGCTGGCCAAAGCCCGTGCCCGGGGGGACGTAGGCCACAAGCGCCCGTCCGTCCGGCGTGGCCGCAGCCACGACTTCATTCTCGCCGCCCGGGCTTCCACCCCCAGAAGTCACAAGCTGGCGCATGCCCAAAACGCCCTGCGGAAGCAACGTTTCCCACGGCAGGCCCCGGAAAAGCGCTGCCATGCGGGAGACGTCCTCGGCGCCGGGGGAGTCCAGGGCAGCCTGCCAGCCTTCGCCAAAGCGCCACATGGGCAGGTTGCCGGAAAACACGCCGGCGGTGCAGGTGAGGGCCGCCCAGTACAGGGACTTCCGGCTGGGGGTGTGCTGCCCTGGATGGCTTCATTTTCATAGCCGGATTCAATGAGAAACGTCGGCCGGGGCGGCGTGCGTGCGGTGGCCCGGCGGCAGGCCGGCGCCGGCGTCCGGTACTGGTAGACGGCGTCCAGCTGCAGGGCCGGGGCGAAGGCCGCCTCGTCCAGAGAGGTGGTGCTGGGACTCCAGTGCCCTGTCTGCAGCTGGGTGGCGCCGGCCTGCCGCAGGCCTTCCAGGACTTGCAGCGCGCAGGCTTCCAGGGGCCCGCCGGGCGTCGGCAGGCAGTCCCCGCCCTGCACCCAGACGACATTGTCAAAGTCCCGGAAGCGGCTGCCGACGTAACGTCCATAGGCGAGGCAGGCGGCCGGCGGCGCCGCTTCCATTTCCGCGCTCCACCCTTCGTTTTCAGGGCTTGGGCGGCTGGGGCAGCCGCCGCCCAGGTAGGCGGGGACGAGGAGGACGAGGAAGCCGTGGGCGCGCGCCTTTTCCACCAGGCGCGCGGCGGCGAGGAAGTAGTCGCCATTGGGTGTGGCAAAGTCCCCCGGCGTTAAAAGGGGCGGCTGTCCGGCGCGGTTGCTGGGGGCGGAAGCCGCAAACTTGTGTTCCAGAAGGTTGACGAGGAGGGCGTTGAAGCCCTTCTGCTGCCTGTCCTGCAGGTACCTGTCGACTTCCCCAGCCGTCAGGTTGGCCAGAAGCGACCAGGCGCCTTCCCCCTGCAGGCGAAACGGCACGCCGTGGGCGTCCACCAGAAAGCGTCCGCTGGGGGAAATGGACAGCGGGAAGGCGGCCGGGGCCGTCGCGGAAGGGGCCACGTGCAGCTGGGCCTGGGCAACCACGGTGCCCCACCGGGCCGTCACCACCGTGTCCCCTGGCCCCGTTGCTTCCAGAAAGCCGGGCGGCCCGCCGTCCGCGAAGGCCGCGACGTCCGGGCGCGAGGAGGCCCAGGCAACGTCCCACGTGCTGTCGCGGCTGCCCCCGTCCGTGTCCGTGGCAGTTGCCTGAAGCGCCACCGCGCCGCCCAGCGGCAGGCTGGCCTGGGCGGGCGCCACCGCCAGCCCCCGCGGCCCGGGCGCGGCTGTGTCCACCACCACCACCGTCCTGGCGGAGGCGTCCTGGAAGGTGGCTTCCACTGCCACCGGCCCCGGGCTGCGTGCGCTGGCGCGGCCGTCGGCCGCAACACCCAGTCCGGCGTCCGCCGGCGCGGCCCAGCGCGCCGTGGCTGTCACGTCCCGGTGGGAGTCGTCCGCGTACGTCGCCGTGGCAAACAGCTGCAGCTGCTGCCCCGGTTGAAGGTGGGCGCCCTGCGGGGACACGGACAGGCTGCGCAGGGCAGGCAGCGCCGGGCCCCGCGGGGGACAGGCAGCGAGGGCGACGGCGAGGAGGAAGACGCTGGCCAGTCGCGCCAAGGCGTCAGGCGCGCTTGCGGAAGACGGGTTGGACGGGCCGGCCCACCAGGTGCTTCTCCACGCCGTCGGTCAGGGCCCGCTGGTAGACGACGAGGGCCTCCCCCACCGCTTCCACCGTGCGGCGGACTTCCTCGTCCTTGTGGGAGAAGTTCACCACCAGCGACGGCATGAGGAGGCCGCGGCGGATGGTTTCCTGCAGGAAGAGGGTGCGGAAGGGCTGGGACGGGTTCCCGTCCGCGTCCCGCGTCGCATAAACCAGGTTGGCCGGGTGACCCAGCACTTCAAAGTGCTTGGCGATGCCCAGGGCCGCCGCCCGCTGGTTGATGCCGTCGCGCAGCGCCTCCCCCACCCGCGCCATGTGCGCCACCACGCCGTGCTGCTGGTAGGCGGCCAGGGTGGCCAGCCCGGCGGCCAGGGCGTGGGTTTCCGCGCCGTGGGTGGTGGAGAGGAGGAAGACGCGGTCGCGCTGCGTCCGCAGACCGCCCAGTTCCATAATCTCCCGCCGCCCGGCCAGCGCGGAGAGGGCGAAGCCGTTGGCAATGCCCTTGCCGAAGGTAGACAGGTCGGGCCTCACGCCGTACAGGGACTGTGCGCCCCCGCGGTTCCAGCGGAAGCCGGTAATCATCTCGTCGAGGATGAAGACGGCGCCGTTCTTGTGGCACAGGGCAAGCGTCTTCTGCAGGAAGTCGTCCTTCGGTTCCACGGCCGTGGCCGCTTCCAGAATGAGGCAGGCGATGCGGCCCGGGACTTCGGCAAACAGGCGCTCCACGCTGCCCACGTCGTTGTAGTGAAACTTCAGCGTCTGTTCGCTGACGCTGCGCGGAATGCCGGCGTCCATGGGCGTGGTGCCGATGAACCAGTCGTCGGTGGAGAAGAAGGGGTGCTCGGCGCAGACGGCCACCAAGTCACGTCCGGTGTAGGCGCGGGCCAGCTTCACCGCGGCCGTCGTCACATCCGAGCCGTTCTTGGCAAACTTCACCATGTCCGCACCGGGGACGGCTTCCAGGAAGCGCTCGGCCATCTCCACTTCAATGGGGGCCGGGCGAACGAAGTTGCTCCCCTGCCGCATCGCCGCCAGCGCCGCCTCCACCACCGCCGGGTAGGCGTGCCCCAGCGTGACACTGCGCAGCCCCGAGCCGTATTCGATGAATTCGTTGCCATCCACGTCCCAGACGTGGCTGCCCAGGCCGCGGGCGATGAAGCCCGGCGCATCCTCGGGGTACTGGTCATCCCCCTTGGCGTAGGTGTGCGCGCCGCCGGGGATGACGGCGTGCGCCCGCTGGCGCAGGCGCTTGGACTCATCGAAACGCAGTAACGACGACACAACCCCTCGCAGTCCGGCGGCGGCACCCGGCGCCTTGGTGACTTCGCCCGCCCCGCCGACGACGGACAGCGCCAGTGTACGCAGAAGCCAAAGCACACGACTGTTAAGCCGGGGTGGCGTGGCGGGGGCCTTTTTCTGCGCTTCCATCACAGCACCAGCTTTCGGCCGTAGAAGGCCTCGGCATAGCCGCTCTCGGCGCCGGCTTCGATGCCGCGCAGCCGCAAGAGGGCGCGGAAGGCCTCCTCGCTGAACCAGCGGCGGTCGCGCTGGCTGCCGAAGGAGGCCTCCAAAAGGGCCACCTTCCGCCGGACGGTGGTGGCCGACAGCGGCACGTAGGTGTTGGGCCGGCCCAGGTCCCCATCCACCTTGAAGATTTCGTACTCCAGCACCAGGTGGTTCCGGAAGGTGTTGTAGGTGAGGTCCGACACCAGGCGATGGTCCTGGTGCCTGTCCTCCCGGTAGTGGGTGAAGACGACGTCCGGGGACACCTCGCGCTTCAGCGTCTCGAAGAAGTCCTTCACCTGGGCGCCTGCGTACGGGAAGTAGCCGTCGCGAAACGTCTGCTGCACAAGGCGCACGCCCGGGCGGCGGCCAAGCACCCGGCGCGCCGCGGCCCGGGCCTCGCGGGCGCGCTGGGGGTTTCCCGACAGGACGACCCAGGTGACGCGGGCGATGCGGACTTCCGCCAGCAGCCGCAGCACGGTGCCGCTGCAGCCGATTTCCAAATCATCGCTGTGGGCGCCCAGGCACAGAATTTCGTAGCCGCCGCGACGCGGCGGGCCCAGCTTCAGCGGAAGCATCACCGGGCGCCGCCCGGCGGACTGGCCGGTGGCTTCCACAGCTCCCAAGGGGCCCGTCCGGAATTGGCGAGGTCGGTCAGTTCCTGCTGTTCCTTGAAGGTGTCCATGCACCAGAAGCGCTCGCAGCGGTAGGCGAGCAGCTTTCGCTCCTCAATCAGGCGGGCGAAGGGCGCCAGCACCAATTCATCCCCCGGCCGCATGTAGTCGAAGATGGACTGGCGGAGGACGAAGAAGCCGCTGTTGATGAGTGTGTCCGTGTCCCGGCACCGACTTGATGGACAGCACGTGCCCGTCGGGTTCCATCTTTACCAGGTGGAAACTCTGCGACGGCGGCGCGGCGAGGAAGGAAGCGACGTTGTTGGTGGCGCGAAATGAGTCCACCATCTTCGTCAAGTCGGTGTCGGTGAGGCCGTCGGAGTAGTTGGCGAGAAACATCTCCTCGTCGTGGACGTAGCGCCGGACTGCCATCAGCCGCTGGCCGATGTTGGCGTGCAGCCCGGTGTCCACAAAGGTGATGTTCCAGTCGGCGATGTCGTGCCGCTCCAACTTCAATTCCTTGCCCCCTTGGGACATGGCGAAGTCGTTGGAGAGCCATTCCTCGTAGTTGAGAAAGTAACGTTTGATGACCTCGGCCTTGTAGCCAAGGCAGAGGATGAAGTCCTTGTGGCCGAAGTGGGCGTAGTACTTCATCAGGTGCCAGAGGATGGGGCGGTCCCCAATCCGCACCATGGGCTTCGGAATCTCCCCGGTGAATTCCCGGAGGCGAGTCCCCAGTCCCCCGCAGAAAAGTACGACTTTCAAAGGCTCCCCCGATGCGCGAGTTACTGCTGTCCGTCTACGACGCACGCCCGGCCGAGCACAACTAGGTCCCTGGAAACCCCTCCCCCGCCCCAAGTTCTCCGCCCGGCGCTGTGCTACGGAAGGTCCGCATGAAGGTGACGACGCACGAGCATTCGGGGGTGGCCAAGGACAACTCGTCCAGTGTGCACATCGCCCGAAACGCCATGCACCTGGTGGTGGGGCAGGCCGCCACCATGGTGCTGGGCATCCTCTTCAGTTCAATGGTGGGCCACAAGCTCGGCTCCGTCGGCTTCGGCCTGTACTTCCTCATCACCTCCTTCTCCACCTTCGCGCTGGTGCTGGTGGACTGGGGCCAGCAGTACTTCGGCATCCGCGAGGTGGCGCGCCACCCGGAGCGCGGCGGGGAGCTGCTCGGCACGGGCCTGGTGCTGCGCGTGCTGGGGACGGCCGTGGTGTGCGTGCCGGCGGGACTGGCGGCCTGGGCGCTTGGCTATGACCGGCGCACCATCTGGTTTTCGGTGGGGATGATTGTCTTCAACCTGCCGTTCTTTCTCGCGCAAAATTTCGGGATTGTGTTCCGCGGCCGGGACCGGATGGGCCTGGACGCCACCGTCTCCGTCGTCAACCGGGCGGTGGGCCTGGCCATCGCCTTCGCCGCCGTCAGCCTCGGCTTTGGCCTCGCCGGCGTGGTGGTGGCGCAGGGACTGGCCGGCGCAGCAGCGCTGGCGGTGGCCTTCCAGCTGTACAAGCGGGTGAAGATGGGCCCGCTGCACGCCTCGCGTGCCACGGCCCGGGAAATCCTCGGGGGCGGGACGGCGATTGTCGCCATCAGCATCGCCGTCTACGTGCAGCCGTACATCGACGCGGTGCTGCTTTCCAAAATGGTCACCACCGACGTGCTGGGCTGGTACGGCGCGGCGAAGAACATTTTCGGGACGCTTCTGGCCCCGGCGCTCATCCTCGGCTCGGCGTCCTTCCCCCGCCTGTCGCGCGCGACGAAGCACCCAGGCGCCTTCGCCAGTGAATTCGCCACCGCCCAGCGGCCCATGCTGTGGCTGGGCGGCCTGGCGGCCGTCGGCACCTGGGTTTTCGCGGACCTCGCCATCACCGTCATCTACCCAAAGGCCGTCTTCGGCCCGGCGAGCGATGTGCTGAGAGTGTTTGGTTTAGGACTTTTCCTCATTTTCGAGGATGTCCTCATCGGCACCGGGCTGACCGCGCTCAACCGGGCGACGCAATTCGCGATGGTCAAAATTGGCAGCGTCATCCTCGGGGTGGGGCTGGAATTGCTTCTCATCCCCTACTGGCAGCACCGGACGGGCAACGGCGGCGTCGGCGTCAGCCTCTCCTTCGTGCTGAGTGAAGTCGTCATGTTCACGGGCGGCGTCCTCCTCATGCCCAAGGGGACGCTGGGCAAGTCCCTGGTGCGCGACGGCGCCCGGGCGCTGGGGTGCGCGCTTTTGACAGGGGGCCTCTTCTACGGGATTCCGCACCAGCGTCCCTGGCTGGCGGTCCCGCTTTGCATTGTCGTCTTCACCGGCCTGTCGCTGGCCTGTGGCCTCATCCGGAAAGAAGACGTCCAGGTGCTGAAGGGACTCCTCCGCCGGCAGGCCGCGGTCCCGGCCGTCGTCCCGGAGTTTGCCGAATCCCAAGGTGCAGCGCCGGACTAACGGGGCCGAATGGACCCGGGTTTCCGCGGCGGGAAGGTTTGCTAAAGGACCATCCCTGGGGAGTCCAAATGAAAATTCTGCTCACCGGAAGTCGCGGCTACATCGGCACCGTCATGGGGCCGTTCCTTCAGGCCGCCGGACATGACGTCGTCGGGCTGGACACGGACCTCTACCGACGCAGCACCTTCGGAAACTGGAAGGAGTCCGTCCCCACCACCGTCAAGGACTTGCGGGAGTTGCAAGTCGGGGACCTCCACGGCTTCGACGCCGTCATCCACCTGGCGGCGCTGTCCAATGACCCGCTGGGCGACCTCAACCCGCAGCTGACGTACGACATCAACCACCTGGCGTCGGTGCGCCTGGCGGTGCTGGCCAAGGAAGCCCGGGTGCCGAGATTCGCCTTCGCCTCCTCCTGCAGCAACTACGGCGCCGCCGGCGAGGCGCCGGTGACGGAGGAGTCGGAGCTCAACCCGGTGACGCCCTACGGGGAGTCCAAGGTGCGGGTGGAACACGACGTGGTGAAGCTGGCCGACGACGGCTTCTCGCCGACGTTTCTCCGCTGCGCGACGGCCTACGGCGTCAGCCCGCGCCTGCGCTTCGACATTGTCCTCAACAACCTGGTGGCCTGGGCCTTCACCTCGGGAAAAGTCTTCCTGAAGAGTGACGGCAGCCCGTGGCGCCCCATTGTCCACATTGAGGACATCTCCCGCGCCTTCCTGGCCGTCCTCAGCGTGGCGCGGGAACGGGTGCACGCGCAGGCCTTCAACATCGGCCGGAACGACCAGAATTACCGGATTCGGGAGATTGCGGAGATTGTGAAGGACACCGTCCCCGGCTGTGAAATCGCCTTCGCCAAGGACGCCGGGCCGGACTTGCGCAACTACCGCGCGGACTTCTCCAAGGTGGCGCGCCTGCTTCCGGAGTTCCAGCCCCAGTGGGACGCGCGCAAGGGCGCCGTGCAGCTACTGGCGGCCTACCAGGCCATCGGCCTGAAGCTGGAGGACTTCGAAGGGCCGCGCTACAGGCGCATTGACCAGGTGAAGTCCCTCATCGCCTCGGGCGCCCTCGGCCCGGACCTCCGGTGGAAGCACGCGCCGGCCTGAGCGACTTTGGGCCCCCTCGCCCCCCGGGGAAGCCCCGGGGGGCGGCCCCGTTCCCCAGGGCCGGGGCATGACAGGGACCCCGCAGAAGCCGTCTTCTCCCCCCCGAGGGGGGCCACCGCCCCCTCCCAGCAAGGAAAAAGCGAAACCCCGTATGCCTGACACCTCGCCTGCCCCCCGCCACGGCTGCATGTGCTGCGGGACGCCGCTCCGGCACACCTTCGTGGACCTGGGCAACTCGCCGCTCTGCGAGAGCTACCTCACCGCCGAGCAGTGTAACCAGATGGAACCCTTCTACCCGCTGCACGTCTACGTCTGCGAGAAGTGCTTCCTCGTCCAGCTGGAGGAATTCGTCAGCCCGAAGGACATTTTCACCGAGTACGCCTACTTCTCCAGCTACGCCGACAGCTGGATAGAACACATGCGGCGCTATGCCGACGCCATCACCGACCGGCTGTCCCTGGGCAAGCACAGCTTCGTGGTGGAGGTGGCCAGCAACGACGGCTACCTGCTGCAGCACTTCGTGAAGAAGGGCATCCCGGTGCTGGGCATTGAACCGGCCGCCAACGTGGCCAAGGTGGCGGTGGAGAAGGGTGTCCCGACGCTGGTGAAATTTTTCGGCGAGCAGACGGCGAGAGAGCTGGCCGCGGAGGGCAAGCAGGCGGACCTCATCTGCGGCGCCAACGTGCTGGCCCAGGTGCCGCGCCCGAATGACTTCGTCCGGGGCCTCAAGCTGCTGTTGAAGCCGGGCGGCGTCATCACCATCGAGTTCCCGCACCTGATGCGGCTGATGGCGGAGAACCAGTTCGACACCATCTACCATGAGCATTTCACCTACCTGTCCTTCCTCAGCGCCGAGACGCTGTTCGCCGCCCAGGGCCTCACCCTCTTCGACGTGGAGGAGCTGCCCACCCACGGGGGTTCCCTGCGGATTTACGCCCGGCACGCCGAGGACAAGAGCAAGCCGATGACCGAGCGAGCGGCAGCCCTGCGCAAGCGGGAAGTCGACGCGGGGCTTCAGCGGCTGGAGACGTACGACGGCTTCTCGGAACAGGTGAAGGAGACGAAGCGAAAGCTGCTGGAGTTCCTCATCGGCGCCAAGCGCGCCGGGAAGAAGGTGGTGGGCTACGGCGCGCCCGGCAAGGGCAACACCCTGCTCAACTACTGCGGCATCCGCACCGACTTCATCGACTTCACCGTCGACCGCAGCCCCTACAAGCAGGGAAAGTTTCTGCCCGGCTCGCACATTCCCATTCACGCGCCGGACAAGCTGCGCCAGGCCCGGCCCGACTACGTCCTCATCCTCCCCTGGAATTTCAAGGAAGAGATTGTCCAGCAGCTGGCCGACGTCCGGGCCCAGGGCACGCGGCTGGTGGTGCCCATCCCGGAAACCCGCGTCCTCGACTGAAGACATGCGCTTTCTGCCCACGTCCCTGGCCGGCGTGCACCTTCTCGAGCAGGAGCGGCACGCGGACGCCCGCGGCTACTTCGCCCGCACCTGGTGCACCAGCGAATTGCAGGCCCAGGGGCTTCTGGGGGAGCTGTCGCAGTGCAGCGTTTCCTTCAACCACAAGAAACGCACGCTGCGGGGGCTTCACTACCAGGCGCCGCCGTACGCGGAGGTGAAGGTGGTCCGCTGCGCCCGGGGCGCCCTGTTCGACGTCGCGGTGGACATCCGCCCGGACTCGCCCAGCTTCCGCCAGTGGGTGGGTGTGGAGTTGACAGTCGACAACGGCCGGGCGCTTTACATCCCCAAGGGCTTCGCCCACGGCTTCTACACGCTGCAGGACGCGACCGAGGTGGAGTACTTCATCTCCACCGCGTACCGCCCGGAGGCCGCCCGCGGGCTGCGCTATGACGACGCGATGTTTGCCGTTAGCTGGCCAGGGCCGGTGGACGTCATCGCCGAGCGGGACAAGCAGTACCCGGACGCGACGCTGGCCGCGCTGCAGGAGATGCGCGGGCGGCTGCCGGTATGAACGCGCCTTCCGCCCGCCCCGACAGTGCGCCGACGTCAGCGCTGCGCTCGCTTCTGGAGGGACTTCAGGCGGGGCCGCTGGGCGAGGAAATACAGGCCACCATGGCGGAGCTGTACCCCCTCTGCCGTTCCATCACCGGGGACGGGCTTCGGGCCTCTCTCAAAATTCTGCAGCGCACGGCCCCGCTGACGCTGCAGGAAGTGCCCAGCGGCACCCCGGTGCTGGACTGGGTGGTGCCCCGTGAATGGAACCTGCGCCGGGCGCGCCTGCGCGGGCCGGACGGCACGGTGCTGGCGGACACGGACGTGTCCAACCTCCACGTCCTCAACTACAGCGTGCCGTTTACAGGGGACGTCTCCCTGGAGGAGTTGCAGCCACACCTGCACTCGCTGCCGGAGGCGCCGGAGTTAATCCCCTACCGGACCAGCTACTACAAGGACGCCTGGGGCTTCTGTTTGCCCCATGCGGTGCGGCAGCAGCTCCGAGCTGGCACCTACCGCGTGGAGATTGACACCACGCTGCAGGACGGGGCCCTCAGCTACGGGGAATTGCTGGTGCCCGGCCAGCAGGCGGCGGAGGTGCTGGTGTCCACGCACTGCTGCCACCCTTCCTTGGCCAACGACAACTGCGCCGGGATGGCCATGTGCGCGCTTCTGGCGCGCATGCTGGCCGGCCTCCACCTGCGCTACAGCTACCGCTTCCTCTTCGTCCCCGGCACCATCGGCGCCATTACCTGGCTTGCCCGCAACGAAGCGACCGCGCCCCGCATTGCCCACGGGCTGGTGGCCGCGTGCGTCGGAGACAAGGGCCGCCTCACCTACAAGCGCAGCCGCCGGGGCACGGCGGAGGTGGACCGCGCCGCCGTCCACGTGCTGCAGCACAGCGGGGCGGACTTTGAAGTGCGGGACTTCACGCCCTACGGCTATGACGAGAGGCAGTACTGCAGCCCGGGTTTCAACCTGGCCGTCGGTTCCCTCACCCGCACCCCCTACGGCGAGTACCCCGAGTACCACACGTCGGCGGACAACCTGTCGCTGGTGCGGCCCGAAAACGTCGTCGACACCCTGCGCCGCTACCTGGAAGTCTTCGAGGTGCTGGAGGGCAACCGCGCCTACCAGAACCTCTCGCCGAAGGGCGAGCCGCAACTGGGCAAGCGCGGCCTGTACGGGGCCCTGGGCGGACACAGTCACGCCCAGGCCCGGCAAATGGCCATGCTGTGGGTCCTCAACCAGAGTGACGGGACGACGTCGCTGTTGGACGTTGCCGAGCGCGCCAAGCTGCCCTTCCACCAGGTGCGCTGGGCGGCGAGCGCCCTGGAAGACGCGGGCCTGCTAGCAGTCGTGCCGTCGCCCGGCCGCACCTAGCTGAACGGGGACGGCAAGGCTTCTACGCCAGGCGCACGCCCTTCTCCGGCCCCGGGGCCTCGCGTGGCGCGGGCGGGTTGGTTTCCGCCTCGAAGGCAAGCGCGTCCGCCTTTTGGGGAAATGCGCTCCCTCGTCCAGGAAGCCGGCAGGCAAGGGCGTCGTCCGCAGCGGTTTTTGGCCCGGGCGGGCTGTCCGCCCGTGTCTAGCCTTTGGCGGGCGCCGTCAGGCCAGCAACTTCGCGCGCCAGCGCCAGCGCGGCGGTAAGGCCCGGGGATTCAATGCCATACAGGTTGACGAGGCCGGGCACGCCGTGGACGTCCGGCCCCTGGACGACGAAGTCCGCCGCCGGCTGCCCGTCGCTGGACAGCTTGGGGCGAATGCCGGTGTAGCCAGGCTCCAGCTGCCCGTCCTTCAGCCCGGGCCAGTAGCGGCGGATGGAAGCATAAAAGGACTCTGCCCGGCCTTCGTCGAAGGCGTAGTCCACGCCGTCCACCCAGGCGACGTCCGGCCCGAATTTGGCGCGGCCCGAGAGGTCCAGCGTCACGTGCGTGCCGAGGCCGCCCGGGACGGGCGCCGGGTATACCAGGCGGCGAAAGGGGGACTTGCCGGACAGGGTGAAGTAGTGGCCCTTGGCAAAGTGCTGGGGCGGGATGGAATCCGCCGGCAGCCCCTCCAGGCGGCGGGCGACGGTTTGGGCCCAAAGTCCGGCTGCATTCACCACCGTGCGGAAGTGCACCTGGGCCGGCTCATCCCCGCCCAGGGCCAGTTCCAGCCCGCCGGCCACGACGCGCCCGGACAGCACCGGCGTCGCCAAAAGCAGGTGCGCACCGGCCTCTTCTGCGTCCGTGCGCAACGCGGACATGAATGCGTGGCTGTCGACAATGCCGGTGCTGGGGGACAACAGGCCCCGGACGCACGCCAGTTCCGGCTCGAGTTCAGCCACTTCCGCCGCACTCAGCCAGCGCAAGTCCCCCACGCCGTTGGCTGCGGCGGTGCGGGCGATGCGTTCCAGGGCCGGGACTTCCTCGGCCGCCGTGGCCACCAGCACCTTGCCCAAGCGGGCGTGGGGCACGCCCTTTGCCTGGCAGTAAGCGTACAGGGCGTGCCGTCCTTCCACGCACAGCCGCGCCTTGCGGGAACCGGGCGGGTAGTACAGCCCGGCGTGGATGACTTCGGAGTTGCGAGAGCTGCTGTGGAAGCCGATGAAGCGCTCGGATTCGAGGAGGAAGACTTCGCGCCCGGCCTGGGCCAGCGCGCGCGCCACCGCCAGCCCCACCACCCCTGCGCCGATGACGGCGACGTCCGCCTCTGTGGCCATGTCCTTGCCCCCGGGCCGTCTGTCGTTGGTGCGTCCGTCCGGGGTGTTGGACTATGGAGGAAAGCCCATGCGGCCATCCACCCTTGTCGCAGTGACGTTGCTGGTGGCGGCGGCCGCCGCCGGTACGGCGACGCGGGTGCGGGCCAATGCCAAGCGGGCCCTGCTGCCCCCGGCCCCGGCGGCGGCCGCCTCGGAAAAGGTGGCCGCGGCCAAGGGGCCCATTCCCGCGGACCGCCTCACCACGTGGAATCCCGGCCTCAACGCCGTCGGCGGCATTCCCCGGCGCACCACCATCTTCAAGACGCTACTTCCCAGCGGGGGGGACGACACGCCTCTCCTCCAGGCCGCCCTCGACGCCTGCCCGGCCAACCAGGTGGTGCAACTTGGACCTGGCACCTTCTCCATCTCCGGGGACGGGCTGGCCATCAGCCATTCCAACGTGGTGCTGCGTGGAAGCGGTCCGGACAAGACGCGGCTGCAGAAGCGGGGCAAGGACTGGCCCGTCATCATCCTCGGGCTGCGCTGGTACAAGTTCATTTCCCCCGTCAACCTGGCGCAGAGCGCACCCAAGGGCGCCACCTCCATCACCCTGGAAAGCAACCCTGGCTACCAGGTGGGGGAACTGGTTGTCCTCAACCAGCTGTCGGACGACAAGCGTTCGGACTTCATCCCCCCGGTGCGCAAAGTCTACTGGGGCACCCACGCGCCGGCAGGCAGCGAGGTGCGCGGCTGGTTTTCTGAGGAGAACCGCCCCATCGGCCAGACGCTGGAAGTGGCGTCCGTGCGCGGCAACACCCTCACCTTCACCACCCCCTTGCACCTGGGCTTCGAGAAGGAATTGCAGGCGCACGTCGTCCGGCTTTCCGACGCGCCCGACGGGGACCCAGTCCCGGCGGTGAAGTACTCGGGCATCGAGGACCTGTCGGTGGCCAACGGGGACGGTGGGGACGGGGGAGGCAACATCCATTTCTTCGCCGCCGCCTACAGCTGGGTGAAGAACGTGGAGAGTGCAGACAGCATCGGCCACAGCTGCAACCTGGAGGGCACCTTCCGCTGCGAGGTGCGGGATTCCTATTTCCACACCACCCGCGACCCCAACCCCGGCGGGGCGGGCTACGGCATCGGCGTCAACCGCTACGCCTCCGACAACCTGTACGAAAACAACGTCGTCTGGGCCTTCAACAAGCTCACCATTGCCCGCGCCAGTGGGGGCGGCAACGTCTTCGGCTACAACTACCTGCAGGACGGCTACGGGCAGAGTTACCCGGACTTCGTTGAGGTGGGCGCAGGCCCCAACCACTTCGCCGGCGCGCACATGGAGTTGTTTGAAGGCAATGAGGGTTTCAACTTCGACACCGAGTCCCACTGGGGCAACTCCACCTACGGCATGGTGTTTCGCAACCACTGGACGGGGCTGCGCCGCTCGGCGGCGCCGCTGAAGCTGGCCGACACCAGCAACCGCCGGGCGGTGGGGGTGCAGACGGGCGGCTGGTGGTTCTCCTTCCTGGGAAACGTGCTCGGCTTCCCGGGCATGCCGCTGCAAGGGGGGCAGCGAAGCTTCCTCTACCAGGCGGACGTGAAGCACCTGAATGCCGACGGCACCGTCCCCATGTGGAAGCTTGGCTATGACACGGACAGCTGGCCCGAGGAGGCGGACCCCATTGTGCTGGGCCGCACCTACCGCCACGGCAACTACGACTACGTCAGTAACAGCGTGCTGTGGGACGCCAACAACGCGGACCACAAGCTGCCGCCGTCCCTCTACCTGAAGGGGAAGCCGGCCTTCTTCGGCGCCAACGCCTGGCCGTGGGTGGAACCCACCGGCCGCACCGACGCCGAGCGGGTGGGCGTGCTTCCGGCCAAGGTGCGCTTCGACGCCGCGCACAGCGCGGCGCCTTGACGTTTGGCCGCCGGTTGGCAACCGGCGTGGTCCCGAAATACCCAGGTGCAGTTTTCCCGCGCAGCTTCACCCGCCAAGGGCTTCCGCAGGTTGCGCCTGTCGCACACTCGACGCCGTTTGACGTGCGCTTGAATTGACGAAAGGCACGGGGTACCTGTTGTGGCCTGTAGGCACTACACGCCGCCGGGTGGGCATTTGCCCCGGCGACGTGTCAGCACCGTCCGAGACTCAGGAGAGCGATGCAGAAGCCCCTAGCAGTGTTGTGCGCAGCGTTGTCCCTTACCTGCGGCCTGGGCTGTACGGCCAGCGTCGGCGGTGGGGGAGACCCGGACGGTGGCCCGGGCGGTGGCAGCGGGGTGACGGTGTCACCGGCGGCCGCCTACCTGGTCTACAACGGCAGCGCCAGCTTCTCCGCCGTCGTCGCTGGGCAGTCGTCGTCGACGGTGACTTGGCGCGTGCAGGAATCCGGCGGCGGCACGGTGGATGCGAGCGGCCACTACCAGGCACCCGCCACGGCCGGCGTCTACCACGTGGTGGCCACCGCCACGGCCGACGCGACGAAGCAGGGAAGCGCCGTCGTCACCGTCGGCAGTAACCCCGTCATCGCCCCGGACCGCCTCACCATCTGGAATCCCGGCCTCAACGCCGTCGGCGGCATCCCCAGCCGCACCACCGTCTACAAGACGCTGTCGCCCAGCGGTGGGGATGACACCACCGCCATCCAGTCGGCCCTGGACAGTTGCCCGGCCAACCAGGTGGTGCAGCTGAATGCGGGCAACTTCAACATCTCCGGCCAGGGGCTGCAGATGACGCGCTCCAACGTCGTGCTGCGCGGGAGTGGCCCGACGTCCACCTTCCTGTTGAAGAAGGCCGGCAGCAGCTACCCGGTGGTCAGCATGGGGATTCAGTTCTACAACTACACCGCGCCGGTGGCCCTCACCGCCGACTCGGCCAAGGGTGCCACCACCCTCACCCTGGCCAGTAACCCCGGCTACAAGGTGGGGGAGATTGTCGTCGTCGACCAGGTGTCCGATGAGAACCGCAGCGACAGTGTCCCGCCGCTGCGCACCGTGTACTGGGGCGTGAATGCCCCGGCGGGCGGCCAGGAACGCACCTGGTTCTGCGAGAACAACCGCCCCGTCGGACAGGTGGTGGAAGTTGCCTCCAGCAGTGGCAACACCTTGACTCTCACCACGCCGCTGCACGCCACGTTTGAGGTGGCGCTGCAGGCGCACGTCGTCCGGCTGGCCAACAACAGTGGTGGCGCGCAGGTGGACGCGGTGAAGTACACGGGCCTGGAGAACCTGGCCGTCTCGGGCGGCGAGGGCGGGGACGGGGGCGGCAACATCCACCTGTTCGCCACGGCCTACGCCTGGGTGAAGAACGTCGAGAGCTCCAACAGCCTCGGGCACAGCGTCAACCTGGACGGCGCCTTCCGCTCCGAAGTACGGGACAGCTACATCCACACCACGCTTAACCCCAACCCGGGGGGCGACGGCTACGGCATTGGCGTCAACCAGTACGCCGCCGACAACCTGTACGAAAACAACGTGGTGTGGAACTTCAACAAGGTGACGGTGGGCCGCGCCTCGGGCGGCGGCAACGTCTTCGGCTACAACTACTTCACCGACGGGTACGGGGCTGGCTACACCACCTACGTGGAGGATGGCCTCAGCGCGAGCCACTACACCGGCGCGCACATGGAACTGTTCGAAGGGAACGAGGCCTTCAACTACGACAATGAGCATATGTAACTGAACGAGTAGAGGACAACAACAACATCACCAATTGCTGCTGATCGGCGATCACGGGGATGTTGGCTTTCCTCGCGGCTTCGACCGCATCCATGATCGCGGTCAGCTGCGGCACGCCGACGCCAGCGACGATCCGCGTGGTGCAGATCGAGCCCGGCCCGATGCCGACCTTGATCGCATCTGCACCGGCATCGATCAGCGCCTGCGCGCCCTCCATGCGTGGCGATATTGCCGGCGATGACCTGCACGGCATTGGACAGCCGCTTGATGCGGTCGACCGCCTTCCAGCACCCGCGAGGAATGCCCGTGCGCGGTATCCACCACGATCAAATCGACGCCGGCGTCGATCAAGCCGAATCGGTGCGCTCAAACCGCCCTCGCCGACGGTGGTTGCGGCCGCGACCCGTAGCGCCGCCATCCTTGCAGGCGAGGGTATGGGTGACCGCCTGCTCGATGTCCTTCACGGTAATCAATCCGACGCAGCGATACTGATCGTCGACGACAAGCAACTTCTCGATCCGATGCTGTGCAGCATCCGCTTGGCTTCGTCCTGGCTGACGCCTTCGCGCACCGTGACGAGATTTTCGTGCGTCATCAACTCGCGGGTCTTCGGCGCGGATCGGCGCAAACGCACATCGCGGTTGGTGAGAATGCCGACCAGTTTGCCCGGCACGCCCTTGGCGGCGCCGGTGACCACCGGAATGCCGGAAAACCGTGATCGTTCATCAGCGTCATCGCATCCGACAGCATCGCGTCGGGACCGATGGTCAGCGGATTGACCACCATGCCGGATTCGAACTTCTTGACCTGCCGCACCTGGCCGGCCCGGCCGTCGACATCGAAGTCGCGATGGATGACACCGATGCCGCCGGTCTGCGCCATCGCAATGGCCATGCGCGCTTCGGTGACGGTGTCCATGGCGGAGGCGATGATCGGGATGTTGAGCGGGATGGCGCGAGTGACGTGGGAGCGGATATCGGCCTCCGAGGGCAGGATATCCGACAGGCCGGGTTTGAGCAGCACGTCGTCGAACGTATAGGCTTCGCGAACCCCTGAAGTCCCTGCACAACCGCCATCGCCAACTCCGTTCAGCGGCGCAATCGCCGCATCTAAACCTCAGGATGAAAAACATCCTTCGGCGACGCAGATGGCATCGCCGTCGAATCTGCCGATCGGTAGGGTTGGCGGTGGTCGATAGCATGGCGCAGGACGATTTAAAAGGGGCTAGGACCCTTCCGTTTCACATGCGCCACGGCGCCATGCAGCAGGCGTGGAAGATAAACCCTGAAAATCAGGCAAAAACCGTGACCAGGTTGAAAAACGTCAAAACCGCGGCCCGTCTAGCAGCAGCCCAGCGGCGGCACGAATGCCGCGAGGATGCAGATCACCGTCGAAACTCCGGCGGCGGGCTCGCGCGTCACCCCGGATTCAGGTGGTTTCCCGGGTTCCACAATAGCCTGCGCGGCCACGGGGTGATACAGCCCGAGCTTCCGCTTCCTGGTCCCCTCTCCACCAAATCCTGATGAACAGAGAACGCCTGATCCCGCTCATCGTGGCCACTGCCCTGTTCATGGAAAACATGGATTCGACGGTTATTGCGACCTCGCTGCCGGCGATCGCCGCCGACATCGGCACCAGCCCGTTGACGCTAAAGCTCGCCATCACCTCGTATCTGCTATCGCTGGCGGTGTTCATTCCAGCGAGCGGCTGGACCGCCGATCGCTTCGGCGCGCGATTGGTGTTCTCGATCGCCATTGCCGTCTTCATGGTGGGCTCGATCGGCTGCGCGCTCTCCTCCTCGGTCACCGATTTCGTCATCGCGCGCATCCTGCAGGGCGCCGGCGGCGCGATGATGACGCCGGTCGGGCGGCTGGTGCTGCTGCGCTCGATCGACAAGAGCGCGCTGGTCAATGCGATGGCATGGGTCACGGTGCCGGCGCTGGTCGGCCCGGTGATCGGTCCGCCGCTCGGCGGCTTCATCACCACCTATTTCTCCTGGCACTGGATTTTTCTCATCAACATTCCGATCGGGCTGCTCGGCATCTTCATGGCGCTGCGCTATATCGATCCGATCCGCAGCGAGGACCCCGAGCGCTTCGATCTCTACGGGCTGGTGCTGGCCGGGATCGGGCTCGGCGGCATCGCGTTCGGTCTTTCGATCGCCGGCCTCAATCTGCTGCCATGGACCGTCGTCGTCGCGACTGATCGCGATCGGCAGCATTTCCATGACGCTGTATGTGATCCACGCCCGGCGAACCGCCTCGCCGGTGCTGGATTTCACCTACTGCGGCTGCCGACGATGCGCGCCAGCATCATCGGCGGTTTATGTTCCGCCTCGGCATCGGCGCCTTGCCGTTTCTGCTGCCGCTGCTGATGCAAGTCGGTTTGGGCCTGTCGCCGGTCCGCTCCGGCCTCGTGACCTTTGCGTCGGCGGTCGGCGCCATGGGCATGAAGACGCTGGCGGCCCGCATTATCAAGACGTTCGGCTTTCGACAATATCATGGCGATCAACGCGGTGGTGAGTTCGGTCTTCCTCGCGGCCTGCGCGCTGTTCACCGCCGCAACGCCGCTGCTGCTGATCATGATCCTTCTCGTGGTCGGCGGCTTCTTCCGGTCGCTGCAGTTCACCGCGATCAACACGCTGGCCTATGCCGAAGTCGAGCCGGCGCAGATGAGCCGCGCCACCACGCTGGTCAGCGTCAACCAGCAGCTGGCGATTTCCGCCGGCGTCGCGGTCGGTGCGTTCTCGGTGGAATTGACCATGCTGATGCGCCATGTGCACGAGCTGAGCGCGGCCGATTTCGCGCCAGGATTCATCGTGGTCGCCATCATCTCGACGATTTCCGCCTACTTCTTCTACGGAAATGCCGGTCGATGCCGGTCATCAGGTATCGGGACGCGGCGTCGTCGTTATCACCAGTCCGGAGCGCGACGCCGAACCGGAGGAAACCGCTGCCGCCGAGACCGCCAATGCCAGGATGAGCAGCTCGGGTGAGACCACCGTCATTTTGCGAGCCGAACAGGTTGTCGGTCGGAAGCGCTGCGGAATGGAATCAGATGGCCGCGATACGGCCGCGAACTTCCGCGGAATGGACGCGGCGTTCGCCCAAAAAAAAGCCACCGTCTCTGCTTTTGATCAGCACTATTTCATCTGGAGTAAGCCAATGGCCATGAATTCTGTCGGTTGGTTCGAAATTTCGTAAAGGATATGCCTCGCGCCAAGGCTTTTTACGAGGCTGTGTTTGACAGGAAATTGGAACTGTCGGCGACTGCGCATTTCCGAGATGTGGGCCTTATCCGGCAAACCCGATAACGCGGGCGCCACCGGCGCGCTTGTGAAGATGGAAGATGGTCCGTCCGGCGTCAGGGGTATCATTGTCTATTTCGTTTGCGAGGATTGTGCTGTCGAGTCTGCCCGTGCCACCAAAATGGCGGCAGAGTAGCATGAAAGGAAATTCTCCATAGGCGAATACGGTCATATCCGCACTCGTCAACGACATCGAAGGCAACCTGATCGGTTTGCATTCAATGAAGTGGCAGCTCAAACCGGGGCAATGCTTGAGTGGGATCGCGATTTCGCTCGAGATCGGCCCGCTCGTTCACGACGCCGGCTTTGCCTGGGCGCCCCGAAATCCCATCGCCAGCACATAACGCTCGGAGGAGTCCTTGCGAGCTCGATGCCGGCTTGACATGCTTGACGGTCGCGAAATCGCGCTTGAGCTGCGTCATCAGCGTGGCGTCGGCGCCGCTCTGGAAAACCTTGGCGACGAACGTCCCGCCGGGCTTGAGCACGTCGGCGGCGAACGCCGCGGCACCTTCCACCAGGCCGAGGATGCGGAGCTGATCGGTCTTGCGATGGCCCGTGGTGTTCGGCGGCCATGTCGGACAGTACCACATCGGCGCGGCCGCCCATCATGGCCAGCAATTTGTCCGGCGCGTCCTGCTTCAAGAAATCGAGTCTGCGCGAAGCTGACGCCAGGGATCTCCGGCATCTCCAGCAGATCGATCGCGAATGACCTTGCCCTTGCCGCCGGCCGCGCCCACGCGCCTGGCCGCGATCTGGCTCCAGCCGCCGGGCGCGGCGCCGAGATCGACCACGGTGATGCCGGATTTGAGAAAATGGTACTTGTCGTCGATCTCGATCAGCTTGTAGGCAGCGCGCGAGCGCAATCCGTCGCGCTTGGCCTGCGCCACATAGGGATCGTTGAGCTGCCGCTCCAGCCAGAGTTTTGACGACAGTTTGAGCCTGCCGCCGCTCTTGACGGTGACCCGCATCCGCCCGGTGGTATGTCTTTCGCCATGTCGGTGTTGGGTTGTTCGAAATCGACAATTCGGGCATCTGGGCCACATGGTTCGAGACGCGCGGCGTTGCCGCGCTCACCATGAGGGGTTAGACCTCATCCTGAGAGCACCGCGAAGCGATGCGTCTCGAAGGATGCAAGCCACCGTCTCTCCTCTAGCACATTGCGCGCCGCGCGCCTATCGACATCCGCCGAGGGCGCCGTCCTCGCGCATCATCTCGACCAGCATGCCCTCGCGCAGGCCGCGATCGGCGACCCGCAGCCGCGGCAGCGGAAACGCACCGCGGATCGCATCGAGAATGGCGCAGCCCGCCAGCACCAGATCGGCACGCTCGACGCTGATGCAGTTGTTGTTGGCGCGCTCCTCGATAGCTCATGCCGAGCAGGCGCGCGATGATCGCGGTGATGTCGGCATCGCTCAGCCAGACGCCATCGATGCGGCGGCGATCGTAGCGGACCAGGTTGAGATGGACGCCGGCCAGCGTCGTCACCGTGCCAGAGGTGCCGAGCAGGTGCATGTCGGCGAGATCGGCGCCATGCTCAGCCGCGAACGGGGCGATGTGCCGCGCGACCTCCTGCACCATCAGCGCATAGGCCTGCGGCGTCACGTCCCTGCCGCCGAAATGTTCCGGCCAGCCTGACAACGCCGAGCGGGATCGACATCCATGCCTTGATACGCGGCGCGGCGTTGGCTCGTCCGGATCGCGCTCGATCCGGACCAGTTCGTCGACCCGCCGCCGATGTCGAACAGAATGGCGCCCCGCCCCTTTGGGTCGAGCAGCGGCGAGCAGCCGATCACGGCGAGGGCCGCCTCGGTTTCGCGATCGATCACCTCCAGCCGGATGCCGGTTTCGGCGGCGACCCGGTCGCGGAAGCGGTCGGCGTTGGTGGCTGCGCGGCAGGCCTCGGTTGCGTACTCAGCCCGAGACGTTTTGCCTTCCTGAAATCGGATTTGTCGCGGCAGACGCTCAACGCGACGATCGCGCGTTCGATCGCAGCGTCGCTGATGCAGCCGGTCGCCGAAATACTCTCCCCAACCGGATGATCCGCGAGAATGAATTGACCACACGGAATCCGTCGCCGGTCAGACAGGCGATCAGCAGGCGGCAATTATTGGTACCGAGGTCGAGCGCCGAATAAACGCCATTTCCGGCGCATCGGACACGGCTGAGCCCTGACCGTGCTACGTGGCCCTTGACCGTCGCCGCCGAGCAGGCCCTGGCCATCGCCTTCGCGCGGCCCAGGGCCATCGCGAAGCCGCGCGTCATTTTTCATCCAAAATGTCTTTCCGTGGCGAGA
>CAVQDL010000001.1:0-106017 GCA_963711265.1 uncultured delta proteobacterium | reverse complement strand
CCATGAGAGATTGGCGGCTGCACCGAGGCCAGTCAGACGTGGCGCAACCGCGCCAGGTCCGTGGTGATGAGCATGCTCCCTCTCTTGACTAGCGGCGGGCCACGGGCTGACGAAGGGGTCTGCGGCGCGTTTTTTCGAATTGAGGGGTCGAAGCTAGAGTCCCCTTTGCTCAAAGGCTGCGGCACCAGCCATGACCGACCGACGGACTGCCTTCGCGAGAAGGCGCCTTCCGTCTCAGCAAGCCCCCTCACACTGACACATGGACCGGCACGTTGATTCGCACCACGCGCTCTTCAAGCTCAACGCCTACTTGCGCGGGGCACTGACGCTGGAAGCGCTCATCGCCTGGGCGGAGGGCCTCGACGCGGCCAGGACGGAAGACGTGTGGCTTCGCCGCGTCGCCGCCGACCTGGCCAACCCGCTTCTGTGCCGGGAGCAGGCCACGGCCCTGGTGCGGGACCACCTGCGGACGCGCGCGCCTCCGGGCGGCTGAGAGGCCGACGCAGCGAGGCTGGCCCGATGCCCACGCGCCGAGCGGGCGGGCCGACCTCGCAGGCCTTCTGGGGGCTGGGCCCGCAGCAGGTCAGGGGGAGGACGAGG
The DNA here is from genome assembly GCA_963711265.1 of uncultured delta proteobacterium. Classification (GTDB taxonomy): domain Bacteria; phylum Myxococcota; class Myxococcia; order Myxococcales; family Myxococcaceae; genus JADGRA01. Next base: position 105,417 of record CAVQDL010000001.1, on the reverse strand, counting down.
CGCCCCTTCGCCCCGGCCCGGACCTGCGTAGCGCTCAGCGAAAGAACTGTTCCAAGTCGTAGTTCGACGGGCGGTGGCTGAGGTCTTCCGGAGAGACGCCGTGCTTGTTCTTCACGGTGGGGTCCGCGTCGGAGAGAAGCAACGTCCAGATGGCCGCACCCTCGGCCTCACCCCGGAAGGTCGAGAGGGCGCGAAAGAGGGGCGTCTGCCCGAAGTGGTCGAGCGGGTCCACCGGCGCTCCCTTCTCGAGCAGCAGTTGCACCACGTCGGGAAGATGGGCCTGAGCCGCGAAGTGCAGCGCCGTCGCGCCCTCTCGGTCTGAGAGGGCCGGGTCGGCACCGTGCGCGAGAAGAATGCGGACCAGGTCCAGACGCTTCTCGAGCACCGCTTCCATCAGCAGTGTCCGCCCCTCGCCGTCAGCATGGTTGAGGTCGGTCGAGGCAAGCGCCTTCTCGACCCGCCGCGGGTCACCACTCCAGAGGGCCTCGAGCGCGTCCTCGGTCGGCTTCTTCTTCATCGTTCCCGCCGGTGGCTACCGGTCTTCTTCACCAGTACCGCCTTTGAGAGGTCGCTCTCGCTACGCCTTATCCGCAGCGAAGTCCACGCACCCACCGCAGCGGTTCCCGGTCTAGGCTTGGCGTCCCGATGGCTGCGCCAAGAATCCTGCTCCTGGAATCAATCCACCCGGTTGCGGATGAGCTGCTCGAGGCGGAAGGCTTCCTGGTGGAGCGTATGGACGCTTCGCTCAAGGAAGATGAGCTCTGCGCGCGGCTTGCTGGCATGCAGGTGCTGGGAATCCGGAGCAAGACCCAGGTGAGCCGGAAGGTGCTCGACGCGGCCGATTCGCTCATCGCCGTGGGCGCGTTCTGCATCGGAACGAATCAGGTCGCGCTCCAGCATGCGACGCTCCGCGGGGTGGCCGTCTTCAACGCCCCATTCTCCAACACCCGGAGTGTCGCGGAGATGGTCCTGGCAGAGATTGTCGTCCTTTCGCGTCACCTGGGGGACCGGGCGAGCGAGATGCACCAGGGCGTGTGGAGGAAGGTGGCGACCGGCTCGCGGGAGGTGCGTGGGAAGACGCTCGGCGTCGTGGGCTACGGGCACATCGGCAGCCAGGTCTCCATCCTTGCCGAGGACCTGGGGATGCGCGTCGTGTTTCACGACATCGCCGCCAGGCTTCCGCTTGGCAACTCCCGGCCGCTCAAGACACTGGACCTACTGCTCGAGGAGAGCGACTTCGTCACGCTTCATGTGCCGGAGACACCCCAGACGCGCCTGCTGATAGGGGCCGCTCAACTGTCGCGAATGAAGAAGGGCGCCTGCCTCATCAACGCCAGCCGCGGCACTGTGGTCGACCTCGACGCCTTGGCCCAGGCGTTGCGCGAGGGGCGCCTGGACGGTGCGGCCATCGACGTCTACCCGGACGAGCCGGAGGTGAACAGCGCCAAGGGATTCAAGACTCCGCTGCAGGGTCTGCCCAACGTCATCATGACCCCGCACATCGGCGGCAGCACCCTGGAGGCCCAGGAGGCCATCGGCCGCGAGGTCTCGGCCACCCTGTCGCGCTTCTTTCGCACCGGCGCCACAGTGGGCGCGGTTAATTTCCCGCCGGTGGACCTTCCGCAGACGCCGGGCACCTGGCGGGTCATCAACGTGCACCACAACGTGCCGGGCGTGCTGAGAGACCTGAATAGAATCATCTCCGACCATGACGCCAACATCCACGCCGAGGTGCTTTCGACCCACGCAGCCATCGGCTACGTGATGATGGACTTGGACTCGAACGTGGCGGACGAAGTGGTCGCGGACATGCGGCGCCTGCCGAGCACCATCTCCGCCCGGACGGTGCTGACTGCTCCAGGCGGGACGAGCGACGGGTGAAGCGCGCTGCGCCGCGAGCGCGCTGACCGGCAGCGTCGGTTTCTGCCGAGGCGAGCCCCGTTGAGCGCTGCACGGGGTGGGCGACCGCAGCGAACCAGCTCACCGAAGGTCGCGCCTGCCATGAGCTGAATCCCTTCCTCTCCTGTCCGAACCGGGTTCTCCAGCCAAGGGTTCGAGCAGCGCTGGCCTCACAAAGAAGAAAGCGGGGGGCTACTTGTTCGCGGGCGACTTCGCCAGGACCTCGAATCGCAGGCTTCCGGACGGCCTCTCGTTGACGAAGACTTCAACCGAGTATTTGCCAACGGCCAACCCGGACCGGTTGTCGAGGTGGAACGCGGTCGCTTTGGGCCCCACGGAAGAAACAGTCTGCGAGCCCTCCTGCAGGAGGGTGCCATTCGGGCCATACCACCTCGCGCGGAGTACCACGGCCGGGTCCACGCCGTCCGAGACCACCGAGAGGAAGACAGTGTCCTTACGGCCGAAGCTCTCCGCAGGGGCAGTGACGTTGTTGTCCGTGTATACCGCCTTGCCCACGCTCATCTTCGTCACCGTGAAGGGCGGCGAGAGGGGAGGAGGCGGCGTGGGCTGGACCGGCCGGGGCACCGGTGGAGGTGGTGGGGGAGGTCGGCTGCAGCCAGAAAGGGCAGTTGCTGCGGCGAGGAGGCCGACGGCCAGAACTCCAGCAAGCTGTGGCAAGGGGACCTCTTCCTTTCGGGAACGCCAGGGGACAGACGTCAGTCTGGTGGGACACCGACCCTTGTGGAAGTGGCACAGCGTACGACATGGAATTCTTCGAAAGGTTCCTTCAGGGCTGTTCCTGGTCGGGGGAATTTGGGCCCGCTCGGCCGTGCAAGGGCGAGTGCTTGGCAGCACGCGTCCTGAAGAAGACGTTTTTGTTCATCGCCCACGGGTTCTTTGAAAACAACGAGGCCCTTGCGCCCAACAGTCGGCGCCCTACCTTGCAGTGTTCCAGCCCCCTTCTGAGGAGAAGCGCCAACACTTCGGCGCCATCTCGGCGTGTTGCTCGCCGCCTCCGGCTGCGCGGCCCACAACACTACGCAACCCGCCTCGCCGGGAACACCTCGGGGGAGTGTGGGAGGAAGGCCATTACGGAGAACGTGGGAGCTGGCATCCCGCGCATTGGGAATGCCCCGCCGGGGGAGAAAAGGTTGAGGTCATTATCAGGCCGTAAGCCAGGCCTGGACGCGACCTGGGATGAGCTTGATTTTCTTTGGGGAGAGGATTTGGCCTCTCTTCTTTTGTCGGCGCGAACAGACGCGCGCCGCCTCCGTTTAGACGAGGGAGTCGTCCGATGCGCCATTTGCTGCTGTCGTTCTCTTTATTGCTACTGCCCCTCTTCCCGGCCACGGCCCAGGCTCAGCTAAGCATCTCCATCAACGTCGGCACCTATCCGACGCTGGTCCAAGTTCCCGGCTATCCCGTCTATTACGACCCGCAGCTGAACTCGAATTACTTCTTCTACGACGGTCTCTACTGGGTTTACGCCGGAGACACCTGGTATGCGAGCAGCTGGTACAACGGCCCCTGGCAGGTGGTTGGCCCCGAGTCCGTGCCGCTGTTTGTGCTTCGTATTCCGGTTCGCTACTACCGCGCGCCGCCGGTCTATTTCCGCGGCTGGCAGGCCGACGCGCCGCCGCGCTGGGGCGAGCACTGGGGCCAGGGCTGGGAAGCACACCGCGCTGGATGGGACCGCTGGGACCGGCATGACGTCCCGCCGCCTGCGCCCCAGCCCGTGTACCAGCGCCAGTACGCGGGTTCCCGCTATCCGCGCGGTCCTGAGCAGCAGCAGGCAATCCGGGCGGAGAGCTACCACTACCAACCGCGCGAAGCGGTCACACAGCAACACTACCAGCAGGCGCCCAAGCCCGCGGACTCGGAAGCTGCGGCTCGCCAGCAGCCTGCGTCTCAGCACACGCAAGCGCCTCCCCCGCAGCGTGCCGACGTTCATCCGCCTGCGTCACAGCACACACAAGCGCCTCCCCCGCAGCGTGCCGACGTTCATCCGCCTGCGTCACAGCACACACAAGCGCCTCCTCCGCAACGTGCCGACGTTCATCCGCCTGCGTCACAGCACACACAAGCGCCTCCTCCGCAACGTGCCGACGTTCATCCGTCCGCGCCCGCGCCAGGTTCAGCGCCGCAGCACGCAGCCGCTCCCTCACACCAGCAGGCGGCTCAGGCGTCGGCCCCTCCGCTACCCAACAAGGTGGCGTCAGCGCCGCAACAGCATGAGAACAAGGCGTCTCCCCCTCCTCAGAAGTCCGACGAGAAGAAGGGTGAGCAGCACGGGCAGGAGTCGAAGTAGGGCCCGGCTGGCACCCGGCCGCGAGCCGTCGGCTCCTCCGGGAGCCGTGACCCGGACCAGGCGTTCGGTTGCTGCCCGGTACCGGACTGGCCGATATCCTCACCGTCGCAGGGTGCGGTCCTATGTTTTCCAGACCACTGGATGACCTTCGACACCCTTTCAGTTCCTGACGCGGGCGACGCCACTGCCGCCGCCGTCCGCGCCGCAGACGAGGCCCGGGCGACGAGGGTCTTCGCCGTCTACGGCAACGACGCCGTGTTCACGTGCCTGGCAGCGTTCCACCGGGAAGCCGTCAACGGTGGCGCCGACATCGCTGCGGCGGCCTCCTACCGCGCCCAGCTGGCTGCCTTCCTGTGCGATTGCGCCCGCGGCCAGTCGGCCGTAGCCTGCCCCAACCTCTCTGAATGAGCGGCGTCGTTGCCGAGGTTGGAGCGGTCGTGGTCCAGTTTCTGGAAGAGGCATGATCCGCTCTCGCATCTTCCTTGGTTGCTTGGGTGCAGCCGGCCTCCTGGTGTCGTGCTCCCCCTGTGGCGCGGTCCAGGCTGCTGACTACGACCAGTCCTGCTCCAGCGCTTCTGACTGCGTGGGCGTCAGCGTCGGCAACTTCTGCGACGCGTCCGCTTGCACCAACTGCGTCAACGCCGCAATCAACGTCGCCGCACAGTCTCAGTACCAAGCCGACTTCAACGCCAGGAAAGGGGCGACTCGCCTCTGTCCGTGCGCCGCGCCCCCTGCGGTGAGCTGCAAGGTGGGCGTCTGCAGCCTCGGCCCATGAGGGGGTTTTCTTACCGTCAGACGGTGGGCCCAGCAGCGCCTGGCCTTTCCGCTGCAGTCAGGGCCGGGCAGCTGGGGGGCTCCCAGGCCCGTTCGCCCGTCTGCTGCAGAAGGGCTGCCCCGGCGCCGCCCGTGCATTACAACGCCCTCCAGCATGCCGGATGAACTCCTCACCGCCCTGCTTCCCGCGGCCAGCCTCCGAGTCGTTGTGGCCACCACCACCGCCCTCTGCCGCGAGGCCCGGACACGTCACCAGGCCCGCGCTGCGTCGGCCGGGCTGCTGGCGCGCGGGTTGACGGGGGTGGCGCTTCTGGCGGGCCTTCAGAAGGAGGAGACGCGCGTCTCGCTGCAGCTGGAGTGCGACGGCCCCCTGGGCGGCTTCTACACAGACGCCACCACCAGCGGCGCAGTGCGGGGCTACGTCAAGAATCCGCTGCTGCAGCACCTCGGAGAGGCGGGGGCTTACCGCTTTCGCCCGGCCCTCGGAAACAAGGGATTCCTCTCCACGGTGCGCGAGCTGCAGGCCGGGGAATTCTACCGGAGCAGCGTGGACCTCCAGGCCTTCGAGTTGGCCGTCGACTTGGAGCGCTTCTTCCAGACGTCCGAGCAGGTGGACAGCGTCGTGACGTTGGAGGTCCACGCCGAGGGCGAGGAGGTCCTCGGCAGCGTCGCCGGCCTTCTCGTCCAGACCCTTCCGGGCGGAGACGCCGCGGCCCTCGAGGCACTGCGGGGCCGGTTCCATGGGCAAGCGGCGCTCGCCGGGGAACTCGCCCGCACGCCCAACCCTTCAGCCGCGGCCCTGCTTCGGGCCCTCTTCGTGGGGGACCTGCCCGAGGTCCTCAGCGTCCGTCCGCTGGGCTTTCAGTGCCGGTGCTCGCGCGAGCGGGTGCGCCAGGCCCTGCGACTCCTCGGCCGCGCCGAGATTGAGGAGCTCTTGCGCGAGGACGGCAAGGCCGACATCACCTGCGAGTTCTGCACCACCGCATACCTCCTCGAGGCAGAAGAGTTACGTTCCCTCCTCGAGGTTTGAGAAAGAGCCACTGCCCCCCCGAGGGTGCCCGCCATGGCAGACAAACGCGTCCGGACCCCCAGGAGACAGCCCGCACGGCGTGCCGCCCCCGCGTTTACCGTTCGGTCCGAAGACCTGTTTGGCCCGCAGTCCGAAGTCCCCCGGGGAGGCCTCGGCACGGACCGCTCGCGCCACGTCGAGTCCGTCACGGAGTTGTCCTGGGCGAGCTTCGACATCGCCCTGCAGGCGCTGGCCCGCGCCATTGTCCGCAGCTTCGTCCCGGAGGCCGTCCTGGGCGTGGCCCACGGCGGCGTCTTCGTCGGCGGCGCCCTGGCCTCGGCCCTCGGCGCAGACTTCTACCCGGTGCGCATCAGCCGCCGGAGCCGAATGCGCACCGACACCGGGCGCCCACGGCTTTCCGGCACCATTCCCAAGGAGTTGAAGGGCCGCCGGGTCCTCGTCGTGGACGACGTGTCCGCCAGTGGGGAGACGCTGGAGCTGGCCAAAGCGCTGGCCCGCAAGGCCGGCGCGCGTGCGCTGCGCACTGCCACGCTGGTGTGCCGCACCGACGGCTACGCCCCGGACTTCACCGCGCTGAAGGCCGACACCCTCCTCGTCTTCCCGTGGGACTACGCCCCCGTCACGGAGGATGGACGCTTCGACGCACGGCCGGCGCCACGGGGGCGGCCCCGGTGATTGTCGGCACCGCCGGACACGTCGACCACGGCAAGACGTCCTTGGTGAAGGCCCTCACCGGCATCGACACCGACCGGCTGCCGGAGGAGAAGCGCCGCGGCATTACGCTCGAGCTGGGCTTTGCCCACCTCGTCCTTCCGGACGGCACGGTGGCCGGCGTGGTGGACGTGCCGGGGCACGAGCGCTTCGTCAAGGCCATGGTGGCCGGCGCGGGCGGCGTCGACCTGGTGCTCCTCGTCATCGCCGCGGATGAGGGCGTTATGCCCCAGACGCGCGAGCACTTGGATATCTCCCAGCTGCTCGGCGTGCGCGCGGGCGTGGTGGCCCTCACCAAGGCGGACCTCCTTCCCGGCCTTGGCAGTGACTGGAGCGCGCTGCTCGAGGCCGACGTCAGCACCCTGCTGGCCGGCACCGCCCTGGAGCAGGCCGAGGTGGTGGAGGTGTCGGCGCGCACCGGCGCCGGACTGCCGCAGCTGCTCGCCGCGCTCGGGCGCGCCGCAGCCAAGCTGCCCGGGCGCAACGCGGACGGGCCCCTCTTTCTGCCGGTGGACCGCGCCTTCACCCTCAAAGGTTTCGGCACTGTCGTCACCGGCACCTTGTTGTCCGGGACGCTGTCCCCTGAGGAGTCCGTCTCGCTGTTACCCGGGCTGCCCGGCCCCTTCCGCACTCGCGCCGTGCAGGTGCACGGGGCGCCCGTCCCCCGGGCCATCGCCGGGCAGCGCACCGCCGTCAACGTGCCGGCGGTGGCCGCCCCCCAGGTGCGCCGGGGCATGGTGCTCACGCGCTTTGAAGAACTGCCGGAGACGCGCAGCTTGGACGTGGAGCTGACGCTGCTGGGGGCCGCCGATGCCCCGTTGGGGCGCCGGCGCACGCTGCTGCTTCACCTGGGGACGGCGCAGGTGGAGGCCCGGGTGCGCCTGTTGGACGTCGACGTCCTGCAGCCCGGAGAGACGGCGCTCGCGCAGCTCCGGCTGTCTGCCCCGCTGGCGGCCCTGCCCGGCCAGCGCTTCATCCTCCGCGGCCCCCGGCCGCTGCCCGGGCGCGGGGCAACCTTGGCCGGCGGCCGGGTCCTGACCCTGTCCGCGCCGCGCCGTCGGCGCGGGACGGGACAGCAGCTGGAAGCCATGCGGGGCGAGGACGGGGAGGCCCGCGTGCGGTGGCTATTGCGGCAGGCGGGCTACCGCGGGCTGAGCGCCCCGGAACTCTTCGTTCGCGCGAGCCTGCCGCAGAAGCAACTCGGCCGGACACTGGACGTCCTCAGCAGCCGCGGCGAGGTGCTGCTGGTGGACCGGGAGCGCCGGCTGTACCTGTCGAGCGACGTCTTCATGGGGCTTCTGCAGCGGGCGCTTTCGGTGCTGCAGGCCTTTCACGAGCGCGAGCCGCTGAAGGACGCCCTCGGACGCGAGGAGCTCCGCCAGCGCCTCTCCAGCGCACTCGAGCCGCGGCTGTTGGGGCGCCTGGTCCAGCAGCTGGTGGAGCGCAACCAGGTGGAGCTGGTGCCGCCGGACGGCGTCCGGCTGCGTGGCCGCGGACGCAGCCTCACCCTGGACGAGGAGGCGGCGCGCTCCAAGGCGGTGGCCTCGCTGGCCGCGGCCGGCCTTGCCCCGCCCACCCTCGCCGAGCAGGGCCAGGCCCTCGGCCTTCCCCCGGCCCGGGTGGCGGCCCTGCTCGAGGGCCCCCTCCGGGAAGGCGCCGTCGTCAAGGTGACGGAGGAGCTCTACTTCCACGCCGCGCCGCTGGCTGCGCTGCGGACGGCCCTCTTGGCCCACCTGGCACAGCACGCGGAAATTTCCACGCAGACCTTCAAGCAGCTGGTGGGGCAGAGTCGGAAATTCGTCATTCCCCTGTCCGAGTATTTCGACCGGGAGAAAGTCACCCTGCGCCTAGGCGAGCGCCGCGTCGCGCGGACCAGCCACCAGTGACGTCCGACTTGCGGGACGTCCGGTGGGGCCAGGCAAGCGTGCAAGGGGTGAATGCATGCTCGGCGTAACTCTCAACGCAGAGCGCATTTGCCCCGGGCCAGCGTGTACGCGCGCATCCGACCGTGTGCGCGTCCACTCCCGGAAAAGGCAAAACGGAGAATGGACGAGGCGCAGTGGAGCCGCTATAGAAAGTGACGGGCGTGAGGCTCGGCGAATTGGGCAGGTTCCCCCCCACCGGCCCAAACGTAGAGTCCTCGCGCTGGCTGAAGTCCCCAAGTGGCCCGGTGTCCCTCGTGGATGCCGGGCCGCTTTTTTTCCCCCGCACCAAGTCGGACGCCGCTGAGCCAGCCCACTTGGCCGAGCGGCCCCTCGGATGCCCCGTTGGTGGGCTGTCAGTGCGCCAGGGCCTGCGCGGCCTCGCGGCGCACGTCGGGACTTGCATCCCCCAGGGCAGCCCGCAGGGCGGTTTGCACGTTGGCCGTCGTCCCGTCCCCCAGCTGGCCGAGGCTGGCCACTGCCGCCTGGCGCACGCGTACAGCCGGGTGGCGGGCTGCCTGCAGCAAGGCCGGGACGGCCCGGGCGTCCCCGGTGGCGCCGAGGGCCCAGGCGGCCATTGCGGCGACGTGCGCGTCCGCGTCTTCCAGGGCGCGCTGCAGAAGGGCGAGTCCGGAGGCGTCCGCCCGCTCCCCAAGCCCCATGGCCGCCGCCTCGCGTTCTGCAGACTGGGCCGCGCCGAGGGCGGTGCGCAGCCGGCCAAATGCCTCCGGGCTGTCCGAGCGGCCCAGCAGCGTTGCGGCGACCCGGCGCACGCACGCCTCGGGCGCGCCCAGGCGGCTGGCCAAAAGCGCCACGGCGTCTGGCCGGCGGACCCGTCCTTGCGCGGCGGCCGTCCAGGCGCGTGCCGCCGGTTCCTCCAGCGGCCCCCTGTCCCAGCGCAGCCCAGACAGCAGCGCGTCCGCTGCCAGCAGGCACACAGGCTGCCCGGCGTGGGCGAGGCCGTCCAGCACCGGAAGCAGTTCAGCTGCCGACGCCCCGGGGGCGGCGTCGTCCGCGTCGGCGCCCACCTGCAGGTGGTGTTTGCCCGCGGCCTCGGCGTTGGCCGAGGCGAGGGCCCAAAGGGCGAGGAGCGCAAGGGCCCGAAGGCGCACCATGGGCCTAGTCCCTCTGGCCCAGCGCGGCGGCGGCAGCCTTGCGCACCGCTGCATCCTTGCTTTGCATGGCGGCGATGAGGGCCTGCAGCGCGCCCGCGTCGCGAATCTCCGCCAGCGCGGAGACTGCCTCCTCGCGGACGTCGGCCGAGGGGTCCTCGAGGAGGGCCTTCAAGGCTGCCACCACGGCAGGCGAGTGGGCGCCGTCCGGTAACTCGGCCAGCGCGCCCGCGGCCTGGGCCCGTACGCTGCTGCTGCGGTCCCGGGTGGCTTCCACCAAGGCTGGCACCGCCGCGGCCGAGCCGAGGCTGCCCAGCGCCCGCACGGCTTGCGTGCGGACGGTTTCGTTGTCGTCCTTCAGGGCGCTGGTGAGGGCCGGCAGGGCCGAGGCGTCCTGGTATTCGCCGAGAGCCTCCACGGCGGTGGCCCGCACTTCCGGGGAATTGTCCTGCACCAGTCGGGCGAGGGCGGCCAGGGCCCGCTTGTCCCGGCGGTCGGCCAGTCCCTGCACGGCGGCGAGGCGGACGTGGACGTCCGTGTCGCCGAGGGCGCCCACCAGCGGCTCCACGGCCTCCGGTGTTTCGCTTTGGCAGGCCAGCGCCTCGGCCGCGGCGCGGCGGACGCCGGGGCTTGCGTCCTTGAGGGCCTTGGCCAGCGCGGGCACAGCCCGCGCGTCCTGTAGGGCGGCCAGGGCCTGCACTGCGGCGAGGCGGACGGCAGCCTCGGCGTCGGACGTCGCGGCCGCCAGTCCTTGAAGGGCGCGGGCGTCGGCCAGCTCTCCGAGGGATTCTGCGGCAGCCTCCCGGACGCCGGCGTCGGAGTCCTTGAGGGCCTTCACCAGCGCGTCCACGGTGGCCGCATCGGCCTGGGTGGCCGGCCGGCCGCCGGCGTGGAGGCGGACAGCCGCCCGGGGGTGCACGGAGAGGCGGCCAACCTCCACCCGGCTGCGGGCAAGGTCGATGCGTGCCTTGGCCAGGGCCTTCTTCACCTCGGCGTTCCAGGGGCCTGCCGGGATGGCGACGGGTGCCGACGGCGGGAGCGGGGCGGCCGGCGGCGTCGGCGGCACCGGCGCGGCGGGCGCGGGCGGTGCGGGGGGCGGCAGTGGCGTGGCTTGGGCTAGCGCGCCGGGCCCCAGACCCCGGGCTGCCTGGCGCGCGCGGCGGCGCGTCTCGTCGGCGACGCGGCGTAGCGCGGTGAGGGGGTTTTCGCCAGCGGCCGGCGGCGGCGCCACCTCCTCCACTGGCACGGCCGGGGTGGGGCTGGCCATCCCGGTCTCGCTGGCAACGGGACTCCCCTCGAACCAGCCCGCGGCCGGCGCCGCGCGGACGCCAGGCACCACCGCCACCGTGAAGAGCAGCAGCAGGGCGAAGGCCAACAGGTGCCAGGAGCGGCGGGGCTCCAGCTGGATGGCGCTTGTCTGAAGAAGCCGCTGCACCCGCGCCACCAGCAAGCTGGGGCGCTCTGCCATGCCGGCCAGCGGGACTTCCCGCTCGGGGGCGCCTTCCAGCCACCTTGCCACCGAGGCCAGCCCGCGGGCGATGGGCAGGCCCGAGCCGTCCCGCACCGCGGCCCAGTCGTCACACAGGTACTCGGCCACCTCCTGCATGTTGCGACGGGCGAGGTGGTTGAGGGGCTGGAAGAAGAGGAGCTGCTCCAGCGTCGTCCCAAGCAGCAGCCACAGCGGGTCCCTGCGCTGCAGGTGGGCCAGTTCGTGGGCGAGCACGCTGCGCTGCTGGGCGTCGTCCAACTCGGTGAGGACGGCTGCCGGCAGGCAGATTTCAGCCAGTCCCAACGCCACCGGACTCTTCAACCCCTCCGCGGTGGTGAGCTGGACGCTGGCCGTGCGCCCGGCCTCTCCGCACAGCCGGTCGAGCTGTGCGCGCAGCTGCGGCAGAAGCACGGGGGCCCGCTGTCCGAGGCCCTCCAGCACGCGGGCGCGCGCGACCGCCAGCCGGAGCAGCAGCGCGGAGGCCACCGCCACCCAGGCCATGAAGAAGACGGAGGCCACCCGCACCTGGGGCAGGGCCATTTCCGCCGGGGATTCGGTCTGCGCCGCCACCGGCGGTGGCAGGCCCACGTTGGCCCTCGGGGCGACTGTCTCGACGGGCCGCAGGACGCTGGCCGGTGCCTCCAGCGGGCGGGGCGTCGCTGCCCTGGGAAGCGCCATGGGGCTGGAGGAAGGGGCAGCCGCAGGAGCGGGCACCTCGAGGCGGAGGCCCCAGGGCGCAAGCCCCAGGCCTAGCTGCAGGCTGGCCGTGACAAGCCCGCCGACCAGAGCGCCCCGCCACAGCACGTCCCGCAGCCGCAGGGAACGCAACAGGGACAGGCGCTGCAGGGCCCAGATGCCGGCGATGAGGACGGTGGAATGCAGCGCGTAGGTGAGGAGCCAGGCAGCCCCCACCGAGGCGAGCGTCTCGCCCCACTGCAACAATTCAGGTGTCGTCATGGGACTTCTCCAGGGCCGTTTCGGCGCGGGCGATGAGAGTGCGCACCCGGTCCAAGTCCCCGGGGCTGACGCTGCCAGCGTCGAGCAGATGGCTCATGAGGGCGGCGACGTCTCCGCCGAAGAGGGTGTCGGTCAGGCCTGCCACCATGGAGGCGCGCACCGCACTCTCTGAGACGCGCGCGCGGTAGACGTATTGCCGGGCCCGGGTGGTGTGGGAGACGACCCGCCGTTTCTCCAGCCGGCTGAGGAGGGTGGCCACGGTGGTGGGAGCCAGCTCGCGCTCCGGCCGCAGCGCCTCCACCACCTGCGCCACGGTGGCCTCGCCCTGCGTCCACAGGACGCGAAGCAGCGCCAGCTGCAAGTCAGTGAGTTGGGCACTGTCCGTCATGGGCCCTCCAGCAACCAGGCGGGAAGAAGCATGACGACACGTGTAATACTACGACTGTAGACGTGTCAAGTCACACCACTGCTGGGACACCGGGGGCTGCGCAGGCGCTGGAGGGGGGAAGGCGTCCCGCCCTTGAGGGGGGCCGGGGGACGCTACTGGCCGAAGAGGTGGCCGGCCGGGCCTAGCCAGCGCGTCACCAGGCCGGGCGCCACGCCCAACAACACCACGGCGGCCGCGGTGACGGCCAGGGCGACTTCGGTGCCCCACTGGCGCGGGGCCAGCGTGGCCTGCTCCGGCGGCGGGCGCATGAACATGTACACCACCACCCGCAGGTAATAGTACGCGCCCACCGCGCTGGTGAGGACGCCCACCACCACCAGCAGGAGGAGGCCCGAGTCCACCGCGGCCCGGAACACGAGAAGCTTCCCCATGAAGCCGGCCAGCGGGGGAATGCCCCCCAAAGACAGCATGAAGGCCGCCATCGCCACCGCCCAGCCCGGACGGCGCTGCGCCAGGCCGCTGAAACGGTCCACGTCCCAGCCGAAGCCGCGCGTCTCGTCCTCCCGGCGCTCCAGCGCCCCCACCACCCCGAAGGCGCCCACCGCCGTGACGGTGTACGACAGAAGGTAGAAGAGGATGGCGCGCAGGGCATCGGCCTGGTCCGCGCGGGTGCCAGCGGCCAGCACCGTCACCCCCGGTAGCCCGGCGCGGGCCTGGGGGACGAAGAGCGCTGTCACCCCCACCAGCAGGTAGCCAGCGTGGGAGATGGAGGAGTAGGCCAGCATCCGCTTTACGTTGCGCTGTGGCAGCGCCAAGAGGTTGCCCAGCACCATGGTGAGGATGGCCAGGGTGGAGAAGAGCAGCACCGGCACTTGCGGCTCGACGTGCCGCCCAATGGCCAGAAAGACGCGCACCAGGGCAGCGAAGGAGGCCGCCTTCACCCCGACACTCATCAGGGCCGTCACCGGCGTGGGGGCGCCCTCATACACGTCCGGGGCCCACATGTGGAACGGTACCGCGGCCACCTTGAAGGCGAGCCCCGCCGCCACCAGCGCCATGCCGCAGTACACCACCAGCCGCCGGTCCGAGCTGGGGTCGGCGAAAATGCGACCCAGCTCCGAAGCCAGCCCGGCCAGGTGCGTTGTCCCCGAAGCGCTGTAGAGGAGCGCCGCGCCGTAGAGAAAGAGGGCCGAGGAGAAGGCGCCGAGGATGAAGTACTTGAAGCCAGCCTCGGTGGGGCGCGGACCGCGGCGCAGGTAGGCCGCCAGCGCGTAGGTGGAGATGCTCATCACCTCCAGGCTGACGAAGAGCATGATGAGCTCATTCGACAGGGCAAGCAGGCTCATGCCGGCCGTGGCGAAGAGGAGCAGGGCGTAGAATTCGCCGCGCTCCGCCTGCCGTTGGCGCAGAAAGCCGTCGGAGAGCAGGGCCGTCAGGGCAAGCCCCAGGCACGCCACCGCGGTGATGAAGCTGCTGAAGGGGTCGAGCACCGCGAAGGCGAGAAAGACCGCGCGGGCCGGCTCGAACGTGAGCGAGAGGGCCAGGACTCCGGCCAGCACGGCGGCGCCCACGGTGAAGACAGCTTGGTACGTCCGGACGCTCTCCCCCTCCCGCTTGGTGGCCTTGAGAAACACCTCGCTCAGCAGCAGGACCATGCCGGCCAACGACAGCACCACCGCCGGCCAGAGCGGCAGAAAGTCTGCGGCGGTGAGGTTGGGGATGGGGGGCATGGCGCGCTAGCGGGGCTGGTCTTTCGTCCTTGGGTGTCAGCGGGGCAGGGCCACGGCGGCGACGGGAGGCTGGGGGAGGGCCGGTGGGGCCCCCTCGACGGGAGGCACCGTGACGCGCACGTCCGCGTCCTTCACCTTCGCCGAGTCAGGCGTGCCGAGCTGTGCCCGGGCGACGAAGCGGTCGGTGGCCGGGGCGATGCGGTCCAGGAAGGGCTGGGGGGCAAGCCCCATCCACAGCACCACAAACATGAAGGCCGAGGCGGTGAGGCCCTCGCGCAAGTCCAGGTCGCGCAAGCCGCCGTTCTCCGGCCGGTCGATGGGGCCAAAGAAGACGCGCTGCACCATCCACAGCATGTAGCTCGCCCCGAGGATGACGGTGGTGGTGGCCAGCACCGGGTAGCCGAGCCACAGCGAGGAGGCCTTGAAGGCGCCCAGCAACACCAGGAATTCTCCGACGAAACCATTCGTCCCTGGGACGGCGATGCTCGAGAAGCTCACCACCAGGAAGGAGGCGGCGAAGAACGGCATTACGCGCGCCACCCCACCGTAGTCGCCGATGCGCCGGGTATGGCGCCTCTCATAAAGGAAGCCAAACAGGCAGAACAGCGCCCCGCTGGACACGCCGTGGTTCAGCATCTGGTAGGCGCTCCCGCTGGCGGCCTCGGCGGTGAAGGCGAAGATTCCCAGCATGCAGATGCCCAGGTGGGAGATGGAGCTGTAGGCAATCAGCTTCTTCACGTCCTGCTGCGCCAGGCACATCAGCGCGCCGTACACAATTCCCACCACGGCCAGCGCGACGAAGAGCGGCCGGAACTGGTAGGCGGCCACCGGAAACAGCGGGATGGCGAAGCGCCAGAACCCGTAGGTGCCCATCTTCAACATGACGCCGGCCAGGATGATGGAGCCCGCCACCGGTGCCTCGACGTGCGCCTCGGGCAACCAAGTGTGCAGCGGGACCATCGGCACCTTGATGGCGAAGGCGAGCGCGAAGGCGAGGAACATGAGCGGCCCCCACGCCTGAAGCGTCAGGGCCAGCGGCGAGAGCGTGGCGCAGCCCACCCCTTGGGTACACGCGGCCAGCTGCCGGTTGGCGGACAGCAGCGAGTTGTAGATGGTGCCATAGTCGAAGCTGCGCGCCCCGGCCGGCTGGCCGATGAAGTAGACGGCCAGGATGGCGACCAGCATGACCAGCGAGCCGAACAGCGTGTAGAGGAAGAACTTCATCGCTGCTTCCCGCCGGCGCTCGGAGCCCCACACCCCAATCAGCAGGTACATCGGGATGAGCATCGCCTCGAAGAAGACGTAGAACAGGACGAGGTCGAGCGAGACCAACGTGCCCATCATCGCCGCCTGGATGAGCAGCAGCGAGATGTGGAACTCCTTCACGCGGTCGTGGATGAATTTCCAGGACGACAGCACCACCACCGGGCCCAGAAAGCCGGTCAAAAGCACCAGCGAGACGCTGAGTCCGTCGACGCCGAGGTGGTAGCTGGTGCCGAACTCCGCACTCCACGCCCGGCGCACCTCGAGTTGGAACTCAGCCCCCTTCGGGTCGAAGACGAGGTAAGCCACCGCCGCCAGCGCGAGGTCCACCCCCATCGCCAGAAGCGTCCAGGCCCGCACTTGGCCCGCCTCCTCCCGGGGGAGGAACAGCAAGAGCCCGGCTCCCAGCAGCGGCAGGAAGACGACCAGGGTCAACAGGTAGGGCTGCAGCTGGGCGGCATTCATTTGGCCAGCGCCTCGAAAATTGCATAGCCCACGCCGGCCAGCAGCCCCACCGCCATCATCGCCGCGTAGGTCTGCACGTCCCCCGTTTGCAGGTAACGCAACAGTGACCCAATCCGCGCCGTCACCCAGGCCGTCCCGCCCACCAGCACCGTGTCGATGAGGCCCTCGTCCATTACGCGGAAGAGGCCGATGCTGAGAAGCTTGATGGGCCGGACCACGACCGCGTCGTACAATTCATCGACGTAGAATTTGTGCACGGTGAAGGCGCGCACCGCGGCGAAGACGGCCGGTGCCGGCCGGCCGGCGCGCGCCGGGAAGACGCGCTGGTAGAGGTACCAGGCGGCCCCGCCCCCGGCCCAGGCCAACAGCAGCGCAAGCCCGAAGCCCGGCCAGGGGCTTCCCTCCGCCTCCGGCAAGAGCGAGTGCGCTTCGATGGCAAGCCTGTCGGCCACCCCGAAGACGGGCTTGAGAAACGCCTCCATCAGCGTCTCCGGCTCGCCATTGGGCGTCTTCAACAGTCCGGGGAAGCCGTGCGAGATGAGCGCGACGGAGAGGGCCGCCAGAATGACCAGCGGCGCCACCATCACCCAGCCACTCTCGTGGGCGTGCGGCACCCTGGCGTCCTTGGAGCGCTCGCCGGTGAACGCCAGCAGGTACGCCCGGGACATGTAAAAGGCGGTACACAGCGCCCCGAGGGAGCCGATGACGAACACCGTCGGTCCCACCCACTGGTAGCCGACGAGGCGGGCGTGGAGGGCACCGTGGAGGATGTCGTCCTTGCTGAAGAAGCCGCTCAACGGGACGATGCCAGTGATGGCGAGGGTGGCGATGCCGAAGCAGGCCGTCGTCCAGGGCATCTCCTTGCGGAGGCCGCCGAGCTTCTTGATGTTCACCTCATTGTCATTGCCGTGCATGACGCTGCCGGCACTGAGGAACAGACACCCCTTGAAGCAGGCGTGCGTCACCAGGTGCAGGATGGCGCCCCAGAAGAAGCCGACGCCCACCCCGAGGAACATGTAGCCGAGCTGGCTGATGGTCGAGTAGGCCAGCACCTTCTTCAAGTCGTCCTGGGCAAACGCAATCAGCGCCGCGTACAACGCGGTGAGGGCGCCCACCACCGCCACCGTGGCCATCGCCGCAGGCGACATGACGAGCAGTGGCGCCATCCGGCAGAGCAGGTACACACCGGCCGTCACCATGGTGGCGGCATGGATGAGCGCTGACACCGGCGTCGGACCGGCCATGGCGTCCGGGAGCCAGACGTAGAGCGGCAGCTGGGCGCTCTTCCCCGCGGCCCCCAGAAGCAGCAGCAGGAAGATGACGGTGAGGGTATGCCCGTAGGTGTGGCCCGCCAGCGGCCCGATGGGGATGTCCGTCCCGAGCATGCCCTTGCTGCCCATGGCGAGGTTGGCGGGCATGTACTGGGCGAACTCCTCCAGTACCTTGAAGTTGAGCGGCCCGGGCTCGCTCGTTGCCGCGTGCGTCCACACCGCCCGCCGCTGAGCGAAGAAGACGGCCGGCGGCTCGGTGCCGGGCGCCTTGGCGAAGGCCGTCACAGTGAGGACCAGCAACATCATCGCCAGGACGAAGGCGCAATCGCCCACCCGGTTGGCGATGAAGGCCTTGCGGCCGGCCCAGGCGTTGGCGGCGTCGGTGTACCAGAAACCGATGAGCAGGTAGCTGCACAGCCCGACGCCCTCCCAGCCGACGAAGAGGAGGACCAGGTTGTCGGCCAGCACCAGCGTCAACATGGAGGCCATGAACAGGTTGAGATAGGCGAAGAAGCGCCAGTACCCCGCGTCATCCTCCATGTACGTCGTGCTGTAGAGGTGGATGAGGAAGCCCACCCCCGTCACCACCATCAGCATGGTGGCCGACAGGTGGTCGACCCACAGCCCGAAGCGCGCGCTGAAGCTCCCCGCATGGAACCACACGCCCCAGTCGCCGGAGAGCGCGAAGCGCATCGGCACGGCGTTGGCGGTCGAGGTCACAATCACCGAGGGGTCGGCGGCCACGGCCTGGAAGGCGAAGACCGACAGGCAGAAGCTCGCCAGCACCGAGGCGCAGGCCACCAGGTTGACGTAGGTGCGCCCGAGCGAGCGGCCGAAGACGCCGCACACCAGGGCGCCGAAGGCGGGCAGCGCGATGATGAGCCACAGGTTGGCGGAGAGCGCCTGTGGGTTTGCCCACGCCTTGGTTAACCAGGTGGTGTCCATGGTCGCTGAGAGAGGCCTAGTACTTCATCGTCCGGATGTCTTCCACGTTCACCGTGCCCCGGTTGCGGAAGACCGCGATGACGATGGCCAGCCCGATGGCCGCCTCGGCGGCAGCGACGGCAATGACGAAGAGAGCGGCCAGATGGCCGGTGGCGTCCAGGCGCTCTCGCGCCGCGGCCAGGAACGTCAGGTTGGCGGCGTTGAGCATCAGCTCAATGCTCATGAACACCACCAGGGCGTTGCGGCGGACGAGGACGCCGAGCATGCCGGTGCAGAACAGCGTCGCCGCCAGCAAAAGGTAGTTCTGGGTGTCGACCGGGCTGGGTTCCATGGGCTCCCTGAACTTTGGCTGGGGTGGCCCCCCGCCCCCGGGGGGGGGAGGGGCCCCACGTTGCGCTCAGGCTAGATGCGGGGTTTGGCCACCACCACGGCGCCGACCATCGCCACCAGGAGGAGCAGTGAGACCGCTTCGAAGGGAAGGAGCCAGCGCGTGTACAACAGCCCGCCCACCTGCTCCAGCGTGCCAAAGCGCAGAAGGCCCTCCCGCGCCCGGGCCACCGGAGCCAGGTCGTGCCACCGCCAGATGGCCACCACCAGCCCGGCCAGTACCGCCACCGCCGCGATGCCTCCCACCACCTGGTGCAGCGCCGGCGGCGGCGTCGGCTCGCCGAGATGGGTCAGCGACAGCAGCATGATGACGAAGAGGAAGAGCACCATGATGGCGCCCGCGTAGACCAGCACCTGGAGCACGGCGATGGTGTGGGCCAGAAGCTGGGCGTAGATGGCTGCCAGGAAGAGGAAGGTCGCCACCAACGACATCGCCGAGTTGATGGGGTTGCGCGCTGCGATGACCAGGACCGCGGAGAACAGCGTGGCGAAGGCGAGCCCGAAGAAGACGAGTTGTGAGGTACTCATGCGGCGAACACCCCGTAGTGGCCCCACGGGCGCTCGCCGAAGGGACAGCGGTGCTGCGCAATGTGCGCCACGAATTCGTCGCGGAAGCGCGCCACGAAGCTGTGGATGGGCAGGGCCACCGAGTCTCCCAGTGCGCAGATGGTGTTGCCGAGGCCGATGGGCGGAAAGGGGGCGATGCTGTGCGCCACGTGCAGGAGGATGTCCAGGTCTTCCGGCTCGCCGCGGCCCTCCTCAATCTTCCGTAGAAGGCGCGCCGCCCACGGGGCGCCCTCCCGGCAGGGCGTGCATTGCCCGCAGGACTCCTCGGCATAGAAGCGGATGACGCGCCACAGCGAGCGCACCATGCAGGTGGTGTCGTCCATGACGATGACCCCGCCCGAGCCGGCCATGTTGTCGACCTTCTTCAGCGCCTCGAACTCGAGCTCCACGTCCAACTCGTTCGCGGAGAGCACCGGCGCGCTGGAGCCGCCCGGGATGACGGCCTTCACCTTGCGCCCGGCGGGCATGCCCTGGCCGTAGCGCTCGTCCTCAATCAGCTGCCGGACGGTGGTGCGCATGGAGATTTCGAAGACGCCCGGCCGCTTCACGCTGCCCGAAAGGCAGATGAGCTTCGTCCCGCCCGACTTCTCGGTGCCCAGCTTCGCGTACCAGTCGCCGCCATGTTCGAGGATGGCCGGCACCGAGGCCAGCGTCTCCACGTTGTTCACCACGGTGGGGCAGCCGAAGAGGCCCACCACGGCGGGGAAGGGGGGCTTGAGCCGGGGCCAGCCCTTCTTGCCCTCCAGCGACTCGAGCATCCCCGTCTCCTCGCCGCAGATGTAGGCCCCGGCGCCGCGGACGACGTAGACGTCCAGGCCGAAGGGCTTGCCCAGCACCGTCGTGCCGAGGATGCCGGCCTGGTAGGCCTCCTCCACGGCCCGCTGCAGCCGTTCCGCCTGGAACTTGAACTCGCCCCGGGCATAGACGTAGGCCGTGTGCACCCCGAGGGCGAAGGCGGCGATGGCCACCCCTTCCAGCAGCATGTGGGGGTCGTTCTCGAGGATGTAGCGGTCCTTGAAAGTGCCGGGTTCAGACTCGTCGGCGTTCACCGCCAGGTATTTCGGCTTGGGGCTGTCCTTGGGGACGAAGCTCCACTTCATCCCGGTGGGAAAGCCCGCGCCGCCGCGGCCGCGCAGGTTGCTCTTCTTCACCTCGTCGGTGACGGCCTGGGGCGTCATTCCCAGCGCCTTCTTCGAGCGAGCGGTAGCCGCCGTTCGCGCGGTAGGCCTCCAGCGTCCAGGAGTCGGGCGTTCCCCAGTTCCGGGTGATGACCTTCTCGGCAGCCGGCAGCATCAGCGTTCCTTCCCTACCGTTGCAGCGTCTTTCGGGACAGAAGTCTTCTTTAGGACAGCTTGTCGAAGAGGGCGTCTACCCGCCCCCGGGTGAGCCCCTCGTGGTGTACCTCGTCCACTTGAAGGCAGGGCGCGGTGCCGCACGAGGCCAGACACTCCGTCTCCCGGAGGGTCCACTTCTCGTTGGACGTCCCGGCCTGCAGGCCCAGCTTCGCCTCGAGGTAGGCGAGCAGGTCCTCCGCGCCCCGGAGGGAGCAGGAGAGGTTGGTGCACACATCCACCACGTGCTTCCCCGGCTTGTGGGTGTGAAACATGACGTAGAAGGTGGCGACCTCGTAGGCCCGCTCCGGGGGGACCTCCAGGGCCTTCGGCGACCAGGCGCATGCCGTCCGGAGACAGCCAGCCCTTCATCTCTTGGAGCAGCCGAAGCGCCGGCAGCATCGCCGCGCTTTTGCGGTCCGCCGGGTAGTGCGCGAGAATCTCCGCAGCTTCGTCGTCGAAGACGCGCTGCTCCTCGGCCGAGAAGAAGGGCGACCGCCATGCGGGCCGGCTTCGTAGGGGCTTTCGAGGGTCCCGTTGTCAACGATAGGAATCTGCACATGGACTCGGAAGACAAGCGCGGAGACGCCACGAATCGCCATTCGTGCCTGCGAGTCCACTTCCAGGACCGAGCAGACTGCGCTGGACGCGACCGAGAACCTCTCCCGAGGCGGACTCTTCGTTCAGACCGCGAGGCGCTCGCGCGCGGGCGAGCGCATCTCCCTGGCCGTCTCGTTCCCCGGGCTGCTCGAGCCGGTGGCACTCTCCGGAGAGGTGGTCTGGGTGCGGCGTCCCGCGCGCAGATGCGGTGGGCGGGGCTGGGCATCCGCGTGGCGGACGGGCGATGGCACGCGACGCCTGGCGGCGATGCTGGGAGAGGGCCCCGGCGCACGGCCGACGCCCAGCGCGTCCGGCTTCCGGGTGCTGCTGGTCGAGGACAACCCCCACGTGGTCGAGATGTACAGCTACGTCCTGAAGAAGCTTGCCGCCGACGAGCTCCGCGGGAAGGTGCCGATGGAGGTCCACTTCGCGCCGGACGGCCACGGGGCTCTGAAGCAGCTGCAGGGCCCATCCTTCCACCTGGTCGTCACCGACCTCTACATGCCGGTCATGGACGGCTTCGTCCTGGTGCAGAGGATGAAAGCCGATCCGCGCCTCGCGCGACATCCCGTGTCGTCGCCATCAGCGGAGGCGGGCGCGGACGCGCAGGCAGCGGGCCAGAGCGAGGCGTGGATGTCTACCTTGCGAAGCCGGTCAAGTTCGCCGAGGTCCTCGAGACGGTGAAGCGCCTGCTTGCGGATCAGCTAACGCATTGGCTGGGCTTGCCAACCGCCGATCTCGATGACGACCGCGACTCGAGCGATCCATCACCCGTGACACGGTCAGCGGCGAGGCGCTGTTCATCCTCAAGAACCTTCGCGAGAACGACCGGCTCGGCCGCTCCAACAAGCTCGCCGACGTGAAGACGGCGCTGGAGCCGGCCGTCTCCCTGGAGTTCGACGCGTACTTCTTCTTCCTCCGCAAGTTCCACTACATCGCCATGGACCGCGAGGCGCAGCTCAAGCTCACCGACACCGGGGAGCGGGTGGTGGACGGCGACGGACCTCGACCGGTTCAGCGGCGAGGTGGGCGAGTTCTTTTCCGAGCAGCTGCGCGCCGGCAGACGAGCCGCATGCGGCAGGCCCGCTCCCCGTCGAGTGGAGACCGATCCGACGACCCGTCTCGGAACCAACGACGTCACCGTGGAGACCGCGTGGCCCGATGCCGACTCCGCCGCCCGCCGCCCTCGAGACTACCCCGCTCCCGCCGCGCTGCCCCTCCGCCGAGCCCCACCGCGGTGGACGTGCGTCGGCGCCGCGACGGGCGCCGCCGCCCCCTCCAGCAGGCCAGGCGACGGACCTGCGCTACACGCAAGTTCGACTCCATCGGCTGCGGGCCGCTCGGCACCGTCTACCAGGGCCGGCACAACGCCCTGGGCACCGAGGTCTGCATCAAGGAGCTGAAGGACATCTTCGGCTACTTCTCGTTCCTGCAGCGCGGCGAGGTGCTGAAGCGCCTGAAGCGCGAGCTGTGCGCGCAGGCCCAGGTGCGCCACCCGGGCGTGGTCGCCATCCTCGACCAGAACACGGACGTCGGCCCGCCCCTACGTCGTGATGGAGCTGCTGCGCGGCACCCTGCGCGAGCGACTGGAGCAGACGGGCGGCAAGGGCCTTCCGGTGCCCGCTCGCCATCCGTACCTTCCTCCAGCTGTCCTACGCGCTCCGTGCCGCGCACGCCCAGGGGCTCACCCACCACAACCTCAAGCCGGAGAACGTCCTCTTCGACGGCTGTGGCAACGCGAAGCTCGGGGACTTCGGCCTCAGCCGGGTCATCGAGGTCGACCCGGGCAAGGGCATGCCCCAGGTCTTCGTGGGCACCGGCTCGCTCAGCTACCTGGCCCCGGAGCTCATCGCGAAGGCCAAGGACGCGGGCGCCGCCGCGGACGTCTACGGCCTGGGCATCCTCCTCTACGAGATGCTGACCGGCGCCATCCCCGGCCGCCGCTCGCCGCTCCCGTCTGAGGTGAACACCGAGGTGCCGAGCAAGCTGGACCCCATCTTCGACAAGATGACCCAGGACCGGCGCGAGGCCCGCTACCCGGACTTCGACGCGATGCTCGACGAATTCTACGGCGCCTTCAGCGACGGCGAGTACCTGGGACGCGGGGACCTCGTCCTGTCTTCGGAGCCAGTTCGCTAGAGTCCAACCGGCGCCCTCTACCGTCGCTGGTGGACTCTTTCGGTGGACACGACGTGAAGGACCGGACGACAGGCCTGCCCCCGCTTGAGTCGCCGGTGGAGGCGGGCCTCGCCTCCTTTCTCACCGGTGACTTTCGTGCGGCCCACGAGGGGTGGGAGGAAGGCTGGCGGACCAGCCTTGGCCCGGAGCGAGAGCTGCTGCAGGCCCTCGCGCAACTCTCCGCGGCCTTCCTGCAGTGGCATCGCGGCAAAACCGCCGGGGCCTCCACCCTCTTCGAAAGGGCCCGCCGGCACCTGGGCGCCCTCCCCAGCATGCTCCTCGGCGTGGAGGTGTCCGACCTCGAACTGCAGCTGGGCGCCTGGGAGGAGGCGGCCGCCCGGGGCGAGCCGGCACCGGCCTCCCCAACCCTTGTCGGGGTGGCGGTCTCGAGGCCGCTGGCAGCCCTCTACCACCGCACGCAGTGTCCCTACTGCGGCGAGCCGGTGCACGTGGCGGCCGAACCCTTCGGCGTCGCCGAGGAAAGCTACGTCGAGGACTGCCCGGTGTGTTGCCGCCCTTGGACGGTGCACCTCAGCCGCGAGGCGGACGCCGTCCAGGTGCGGCTGTCGCGCGAGGACGACTGACGGCAAGCAACAACAGGGCGAGCAGGCCCAAGGCGGCGCCACCTCCCGGCGCGCTGCTGCAGCCGAGCGCCTGCACCCCGGTGCCGGGGGTTTGGGGCAACCGCGTCCCTCCGCCATCCGCTGCGCCGGGAGCGCCCGCGTCGGCAGGGGCTCCTCCATCGGCCGGCCCGCCGTCCGGGGAGACGACGGTGGTGGCCGAGGCCACGACCAGCAGCGTGATGCTGCTCGCCGGAAAGGTGGTGGTGAGGCCGGAGCTGCTGACGCGGACGTCGGATTCCCGCACCACCTGGGAGAGGTTGGCGGGGCCATAGCGCCACACCTGGGCCGAGGGCGCTGGCGTGAAGCCGGATAGCGAGAGGGCAGTCGTCAGGTCTCCCAGCGTCTTGTTCAGCACCACCACCGTCAGGGCGCTGTCGGAGGTGCGCTGGGCCCCGTACACGGCCAGCGCGTCCTGCCCGGCGTTGTTGGCGCCGCCGCTCGTGGAGCTCACCCAGGTGTCCCCGTAGCTGCTGCCCTGGCCGTCGTAGTTGCGGTAGATGCGGAAGGCGTAGGCCACCGCGTCCGTACTGGCCGGAGGCCCCCACAGGGTGGCGAGGTCCAGCCCCTCGCGGCCGAAAATGCCCAGCACGTCCGCCTGGGCCAGCGCTCCATTGATGCTTTGGGTGCCGCCCCAGTTGTACTCGCTCATGGCGAGGCGCGTGCCCGGGTAGTGGGCGGAAATCAGCTGCTTGAAGTTGGGGATGAGCTGGATGGGCGGGTTGTACTGCCCAATCCAGCTCTCGTCCTTGTACGTCGGGTCCCACAGCGAGCGCGTCGAACGGAGCCGCTGGGCCTGGAGTTCCGCGCTGCCCGGGTCAGTGGTGTTGGCCAGGGCGCCAATATTGGAGGAAGGGTAGTAGTGCTCGTCCAGGTAGTCGAGGAGGCGCCGGCCAGTCGCCCCCTCGGCCTGCTTCATCGCGTCGAGGTAGCCCGCGGCGTCGCTGTACACCGGGTAGCCGAAGTCCAACGGTCCGAGAATGAGAGCTGTCGGGTCGGCCGCCTTCACCGCCGTCGCGAACTGGATGCCGAGTTCGGTAATCCCCCCATCTCCGGCGTAAGCGCGGCCGTTGGGGAGGATGTCGCGGTGGGTGTTCCCCCAGCCGCTCGGCTCGTTGTCCAGGTTGTAGAAGCGCACCCCGCCGTCGGCGGCGCTGCCGTAGTGCGCCACCAGGTAGGCCACCCACTCGGTCGCCAGCGCGGTGGAGTTGGGAATGTGGATGCGCAGAATTTCGGCTTCGCTGAGCGGGATGGGGCTCCCACCGTCCGTCCGCACGCCGTTGCCGCAATCGTCGCCGTTGGGGTGGACGTACGGGTTGAAGGACTGCTGGTCCGGAAACAGGCTGCGCGGGTAGCTGCAGTCCCAGGCGCTGACGCTGTCGATGTAGGGCACCATCGGGATGGTGAGTAGCGCGCGGCCGCCTGAGGTACGCGCCAGGGCAATGACGCCGTCGGCGGTTGCGTTGGGCACCGGTGTCGCGACCCCGCTTCCGGCCATGAAGTACCAGTCGAAACCCGCGTTGCTCGCGTCCACTTTCCAGTTGTAGCGGGTGGCGGCATCTCCTCCCATGCGCGTGACGGGCACCCGCACCTCGGCGTGGAAGGCAGCGTCCGCGGCGGTGACGCTGTAGCTGTTCATCCCGTAAATGTCCGGGCTGATGGGGTGTCTGCCGGACAGGACGTCCACCGCCAGGGGTGGCCCGGCGTCCACCTGGCTGAGGAGAGCCACGGTGAGGAGGAGAGGCGTCGCGCTCATGGGCCGGCTTTCCTCAGCAGGAACCGTACCCTGGCGCCTGCGCGGCCGGGACCAGCGCCCCGGGGGCCTGCAGGCGGGTGTGGACCCCACAACCTGCGGGAGGGGAGTCCCCACCCGGGCGTCCGTGTGGGACAGCAGCGCTGCAGCTGCCCCAGGGGCCAACGGCATGGGGGCGGTGGGCGCAGCGTGGTGCAGCGCCGCCGCTAGCGCGACATGTACACGGCCGCATTCTCCGGCGCCGTCTTGAAGCCTGCCGACTGGTAGATGGCTACGGCGGCGGGGTTGTCGGCCACCACCCACACCTCCTTCACTTGGCGTGCCGCCATCCAGTCGTTCAACGCGCCGACCAAGGCGCGGCCGACGCCGCGTCGTCGGTATTGGCGGCGCACGCCAATCTCAGACAGCAAGACTTCCACGGGGTCTCCGGCGCGCTTGCGAATAAGGCAACAGGACAGGTGCCCCACCACCAGGCCTTCCGCTGCTGCCACCCAGTGCAGGACGCTGGGGTCGGCCAGGTACGCACGGCTCGCCTCATCGGTCAGCGGGGTGGCGGCTTTGCTTCGGTCCTCGACGTCGAAGTCCGTTTCCTCCTGGCACAGCATCCTGAGGACGGCTGCGTCGCCAAGCCCGAGACGCCGCACAGAAACATGGGCCTGGGTGGGCTTCGGGAAGCTGGTCCATCGTGTGGATTCCAACCGAGCTACCCCGCGAAGTGGACGCGGCCCCGAGAATGCTCCCAAAACGGTTCGAGACGAAACCTGGGCGCGACCTCAGCCCCCTCCGGGGTGGCAATCGCCCGGGTGGGCCAAGCGTAAGGGACAGGACTGAAGCCGGAGATGCCCATGCGCCGCCTTGCCCCGTTATTCACGCTCCTCGCCCTTTCGCCGTGCCTGGCGCGCGCCTCGGACGACTGCACCATCGAGGTCAAGGCCGGCGACGTGGTGGCCCGGGGCAAGGACGTCGTGGTGGAGGCCGGCAAGCGCGTGAATGACGCGGTGGCCATCGACGGCAATGTCTTCGTGCGCCGGGGCGCGCACGTGAAGAGTGCGGTGGCCGTCAACGGCTCCGTCACCATCGAATCCGGCGCCAAGGTGACGGGGAGTGCCATTTCCTTCGGCGGGAAGGTCACCGTGGCGCCGGACGCCAAGGTGGATGGCAGCCGGCTGGTTCTGGGCGACGGCATCAAGGTCCGCGGCGAGAACGGCACGGACCTGTCGCTCAACTTCTCCATCGGGGGAGAAAACCTGGGACAGCTGCTCGCCGGGAAATTCGCCGGGGCTGCTCGCAACTGCCGCATCGTCGACACCTCCGACGCTGGGACCAAGTAGCCCGAGGCGCGTCCGCCCCTTCGCCGGTCAGCCGGCTCTCTTGCTCATCGACAGCGGAACGCGGAACAGCTCGAGCACCTGGGCGGCCTCCACCGGCTTGGCGATGCAGGCCAGGGCGCCCGCCTTCAGCGACTGCTCTACCGTCTCCGGGCTGTGGCGACCCGTCATGGTGATGAGTCGCACGCCCTCCAGATTCTTTCGGGCTCGGATGCGACGGCAGACTTCCAAGCCGTCCACCTCGGGCATGGTCAAGTCGATGAGCAGCCCGTGCGGCTTCAATTCGGTGACCAGCAGCAAGGCCTCCACCCCGGAGGTGGTGGTGGTGAGCTCGACCTGGTGGCCGTAGGCCTTGAACGCACGCTTGAGCGCATCAAGGACCGGCTTCTCGTCGTCCACCGCCACCAGCCGCACTGCCGAGCTGCCGAGTTCCTCGGGCACCGGCATCTCATGGGCGATGAGGAAAGAACGGAGGTCCCCGGCACGCACGCGTCTGTGTCCGCCGGGCGTCCGGAAGGCCACCAGGATGCCGCGGTCAATCCATTTGCTGACGGTGGATGGGTCGACTTGCAGCATCCGGCTGATGTCGTGGGTGGTGTAGAGGGTGTCCGTCATGACGTCACCGTCCTGGTCCGAGCCCCCCCATAAAAATCATCTTTGCCTCGAAGCGCGCGAACAGGAAAGGTCATTTTTTCCCGCTTTTCCAGTGGGCCTTTCCTGCGGGGTGCAGGGGACGACGGGGCCGCTCAGGCTTGGTGGCCGAGCGCCCGCCGGATGGCCAACACTTCACGCAGCGTGGTTTCAAACATTTCCGGCGTCAGGGAGCACGGGCCGTCGCAGGGCGCAGTGTCGGGCGACTCGTGCACCTCGGCGAACAGGGCGTCGACGCCCGCGGCGACGGCCGCCCGGGCGAGCACCGGGACGAGCGAACGTTCCCCGCCTGAGACGGTGCCCTGCGAGGAGGGCAGCTGCACGGAATGCGTGGCGTCGAAGCACACGGTGAGGCCGGCCGCCCGCATTTGCGCGAGCCCACGCATGTCCACCACCAGGTTGTGGTAGCCGAAGCTCGCCCCGCGCTCGGTGATGAGGACGTTGGGGTTCCCCGCTTCGGTGGCCTTTCGGGCCGCCTGCAGCATGTCCAAGGGCGCCACGAATTGGCCCTTCTTGAGGTTGACGCCGCGCCCGCTGCGGGCCACCGCCACCACCAGGTCCGTCTGGCGGCAGAGAAAGGCTGGCACCTGCAGCACGTCCACCACCTCGGCCACCGGAGCCACCTGCGCCGTCTCGTGGACGTCGGTGAGGACGGGCACGCCCACCTCTTTCTTTACCCGGGCCAGGACGCGCAAGCCCTCGACCAGGCCCGGACCGCGGAAGGCGGTGTTGCTGGTGCGGTTGGCCTTGTCGAAGCTGCACTTGAAGATGAAGGGCAGCCCCTTGGCCCGGGTGAGGTCTGCCAGCAGCCGCGCGTGGCGCAGGGCGTGCTCCTCGGACTCGATGACGTCCGGGCCGGCGATGATGAGCAGCGGCTGCCCCGGGCCTACCGGATGGCCGCCGAGCCGAATCATCGTCTCGCCCCGTCGCGCTCCTCGAGGGCGGCTCGGATGAAGCCGGAGAACAGCGGGTGCGGGGCGAAGGGCTTGCTCTTGAACTCGGGGTGGAACTGACAGCCGACGAAGTACGGGTGGTCCGACAGCTCCATCATCTCGACCAGGTTGAGCTCGGGATTGTGGCCGCTCACCACCAGTCCGGCCTCGGCCAGCCGGCCTCGGTACGCGTTGTTGACCTCGTAGCGGTGGCGGTGGCGCTCGCTCACCTCGTCCTTGCCGTAGAGCTTGAAGGCGAGCGAACTGCTCTTCAGCACGCAGCGGTATGCGCCCAGCCGCATGGTGCCGCCCTTGTCCTGGACGCCGAGCTGGCTCTCCATCAGCGAGATGACCGGGTGGGGAGTCTTGGCGTCGAACTCGATGGAGTTGGCGCCGTTGAGGCCGAGGACGTTGCGGGCGAACTCCACGACCGCCATCTGCAGTCCCAGGCAAATGCCGAAGAAGGGTACCTTCTTTTCGCGGGCCCAGCGGATGGCGTTAATCTTCCCCTCGGTCCCGCGAACGCCGAAGCCGCCCGGGACGAGCAGGGCATGGGTGCCGGCGAGCAGCGTCGCGGCGCCTTGCGCCTCCACCTCCTGACTGTCCACGTAGACCAACTCCACCTTGCAGTCGTTGGCGATGCCGCCGTGCTGAAGCGCCTCGTTGAGGCTCTTGTAGCTCTCTTTGAGGTCGGTGTACTTGCCCACCACTGCGATGCGCACCTCGCCCTTCGACGGGTGGTACACCTTCTCGAGGATGCGCTCCCAGCGCTCGAGCCGCGGGGCGCGCGACCAGATGTTGAGAATCTCCGAGAGGCGCTCATCGAGGCCCTGCCGGTGCAGCTCCAGCGGCAACTCGTAGATGCTCTTCACGTCGGGGCTGGTGAAGACACCGGCCGGGTCGACGTTGCAGAACATGGCGATCTTCGCGCGCATCTCCGCCGGGACTTCGCGGTCGGTCCGGCAGAGCAGGATGTCCGGCTGGATGCCGATTTCGCGAAGCTTCATCACCGAGTGCTGGGTGGGCTTGGTCTTCACCTCGCCGGCGGCGGCGATGTAGGGCAGCAGCGTCAGGTGGACGTAGATGGTGTTCTGCGCGCCGACGTCGTAACGCATCTGCCGGACCGCCTCCAGGAAGGGCAACGACTCGATGTCGCCCACCGTACCGCCGACCTCGACGATGATGGCGTCGTGGCCCTCGGCGGCCGCCAGGATGTTGGCCTTGATCTCGTCGGTGATGTGCGGGATGACCTGGACGGTCTTCCCCAGGTACTCCCCCCGGCGCTCCTTCTGGATGACCGAGTTGTAGATGCGGCCGGTGGTGAAGTTGTTGAGCCGGCTCATGTGAGCCGAGGTGAACCGCTCGTAGTGGCCGAGGTCGAGGTCGGTCTCGGCTCCGTCGTCGGTGACGTACACCTCGCCGTGCTGGAAGGGGCTCATCGTCCCCGGGTCGACGTTGATGTACGGGTCGAGCTTGCAGAGCGTGATGTCCAGCCCGCGGTTCTCGAGCAGAGCGGCGATGGAGGCGGAGGCCAGTCCCTTGCCCAAGGAACTCACCACGCCTCCGGTCACGAAGATGAACTTTGTCTTCTTGGAGCGCATGGGGAATCCTGAATGCCGCAGAACCCCATTCGCGGTCAATGATGGTGTCTGCCGCCCCCGGGACAGTCCGGCGACGGTGCACAGGGATGGTGCGAGCGGACTGCCAGCTAACCCTGGTCCCGCGCCGTCAGTGCCGCCTCGGCCCGCGCCAGGTCGGCCGGCGTGTCCACCCCAATACTCCGGTGCTCGGTGACGATGCAGCGGATAGAAATCCCGTGCTCCAGGGCTCGGAGCTGTTCCAGAGACTCGGCCTGCTCGAGCGTCGTCGGCGGCAACTGGGCCAGGCGGACCAGCGTGGCCCGACGGTAGCCGTAGAGCCCGACATGCGCGAAGCGGGGGACCCGCATTCCGTCCCGGTCAAATGGAATGTCGGCCCGGCTGAAGTACAGGGCATCCCCGCGAATGTCTGGCACGACCTTCACCACGTGTGGGCTGAGCCGCTCGGCGGCGTCCTCGAGCGGGCGCACCAACGTGGCCATGGCCACCCGGACGTCGGTGAAGGCCTGCACCAGGCGGCGGAGGGACCCCGGGTCGACCAAGGGTTCGTCCCCCTGGAGATTCACCACCACATCCGGAGCCTCGGAAGGCAGCCGCGCCACCACCTCGGCCACGCGGTCCGTCCCAGAGCGGTGCTGGGCGGAGGTGCGCTCGACCTGCCCGCCGAAACCGGCCACCACCTCGGCAATGCGCTCGTCGTCGGTGGCCACGAGAACGCGCTCGAAGGCGCCGGAGCGCTGGGCCGCCTCCACCACGTGCTGCACCAGCGGCCGCCCGGCGAGCAGGGCCAGCGGCTTGCCTGGGAAGCGGGTGGAACCCCAGCGCGCGGGGATGACCGCCAGGGCGCGCAGCGGGACGTCGGCGGGGCCGGGCATGGAACCTCGGGGAAGGCTAGCACCGCCCCCGGCCGCCCGACGCCGCCAAGGAGGTCCGGAAACGGCGCACAGTTGGCCCCCAGTCCTCTATGGTGTGCCCGGTGGAGGACAGTCCGCAGGCTGAAGTCGCGTTGAAGGAGTCGGCCCCCGGGAGCGCCGTGCTGGCGCTCTCCGGGGCGCTCGACGTCCACACCGCCGCAGCGACGCGCCGGGAAATCTCCACCCAACTCGCCGGCAAGTCCTTCCAGGTGGTGGAGGTCGATGCGAGCCGCATCCAGCACGGCGACGCCTCTGGAATGGTCATCCTCTACGAATTGGTGCACGGCCGCTTCACCCCCGGCGTCCAGGCCACCCTGCGAGGCTTGCGCCCCGAGCTCGAGAAGCTGCTCGGTGCCTTCCCCAAGCCAGAGGACGTGCAGGCCGCGGAACACCTGGCGGCCCGCAAGCCCATCGCCGTCGAGGTGGGCATGGCGACGCTTGGCCTGGGCCGCGACTTCCTCGAGGTGGTGGCCTTTCTCGGTCGGCTGAGCATCGCGCTGGCGGGCGTCGTCCGGCGTCCGCGGTGGCTGCGCGTCACCGAGCTGGCCCGGGTGTTCGAGAAAGCTGGGGCCAACGCCCTCTTCATCGTCTCGCTCATCAGCCTGCTGACGGGGCTGATTATTGCCTTCGAGGCCGCCCAGCCGCTGAAGCAGTTCGGCGCACAAATCTACATCGCCAACATGATTGGCCTGGTGATGGTTCGCGAGCTCGGTCCCATCATGACCGCCATCGTCTTCGCCGGCCGCTCGGGCTCAGCCTTCGCCGCCGAACTCGGAACGATGAAGGTGAATGAGGAGCTCGATGCGCTGAAGACCATGGGGCTCGACCCGACCCGCTTCCTGGTCGTCCAGCGCGTGCTGGCCGGGACCTTCGCCATGCCTCTGCTCACCGCCTACTCCATGGCAATGGGCATCCTCGGCGGCGTCATCGTCACCAAGCTGATGGGCTTCCCCCTCTCGCTCATCTGGCGGCAGCTGACGGCGGCCCTCGGCCTCGACGACATCCTCTTCGGCCTCATCAAGGCGGTGGTTTTCGGCACGGTGGTGTCCGGCCTCGGCTGCTACCACGGGATGCACACCCGCCAGGGCCCGAGCGCGGTGGGCGACTCGGCGACGCGCGCTGTCGTCTCGGGCATCCTCCTCATCATCGTCATCGACGCTATTTTCTCCGTCTTCGCGTTTGCGCTCGACATATGAGCTCGCCCACCGACAAACAGCCGCCCATCATCGCCGTCGAGCACCTGACCATCGGCTACGGCGAGCGCGTGGTGCAGAAGGACCTCAACTTCCAGGTTCGGCGAGGCGAGGTCTTCGTCATCCTCGGCGGCTCCGGGTCCGGGAAGAGTTCGCTCCTGAAGTGCATGATTGGGCTGGTCGCGCCGGTCTCCGGGAAAATCCTCTTCGACGGCGTGGACATCGTCACGGCCGATGGAGCGGAGCGGCTGAAGCTGCTCAACAAGTTCGGGGTGATGTACCAGAGCGGCGCGCTCTTCGGCTCGATGTCGCTGGTGGAGAACGCCCGGCTGCCGCTGGACGAGTTCACCCGGCTGGACCTCCACGAGCGCGAGCTGGTCGCGCTGACCAAGCTGAACCAGGTCGGTCTCCTCGAGGCGGCCCGCCGGATGCCCTCGGAGCTCTCCGGCGGGATGCAAAAGCGTGCGGGCATCGCTCGCGCCATGGCGCTCGACCCGGCCATCCTCTTCCTCGACGAGCCCTCGGCCGGCCTGGACCCCATCACCTCGGCTGGCCTGGACCGGCTGATTCGCAGCCTCTCCCGTGACTTCGGCATCACCTTCGTCGTGGTGACGCACGAGCTGCAGAGCATCTTCGCCATCGCCGACCGCTGCATCATGGTGGACGCTGAGCGTAAGACCCTCATCGCCGAGGGGAAGCCTGCGGAGCTGCGCGACCACTCGGAAGACCCGGTGGTCCGGCAGTTCTTCCGGCGTGAAGCAGACCCCGAACAGGAGAGGAAGACCGGATGAGCGAACGAGCCCATGAATTCAAGATTGGTGCCTTCGTCCTATTCGGCGTCGCACTCATCCTGGCCGGACTGGTGGCGTTTGCATTCAGCCGCGACGTCGAACCGGTCTACCGCTTCGAGACGTACGTCGATGGTGACGTGGACGGGCTGAGCGTGGGCTCGGCCGTGAAGCTGCGCGGCGTCGACGTCGGCCAGGTCACCTCCATTCGCTTCTCCTGGAACGACTACCCACCGGGCAATCCCCGCTGCGTCGTCATCCGCTTCACCATCGCCAAGTCCCAGGCGCCCATCCAGACCGGCGGCGACGAGGGTGGCAAACTGCAGGAGGCCGTCGAAACAGGGCTCCGGGCAACGGTGCAGGGCCAGGGCATCACCGGCACCAGCGTGCTGGCCCTGAAATACGTGAATCCGAAGCAGTACCCTCCGATGGAGGTCTCCTGGACGCCGAAGACTCTCTACATCCCGTCGGCACCGAGCGAGTTCAGTCAGATTCTGACCGCGGTCACTCGCGTCATGAGCAGCCTTGACAGAATTAACTTCGAGGCGCTCGGCAGCAGCCTCCAGTCCAAGCTGGATGACTTGAACGTGAAGGGCATCTCCAGCGAGGTGGAGCGGACGGTGGTGCAGGCGCGCACCGCCATCGTCGACATCCGAAGCGAGGTGCAGGCGCTGAAGCTCGCGGAGCTCGGGCGCAACGCCAATGAACTCTTGCTCGGGCTGGAGGCCACCAACGAGCGGCTGCAACGCACGGCTGGCCGCCTCTCCAACATCGACTTCCGAAACCTCAACGACACGCTGGCGGGCACCCGCGAGGCCACACGCGAACTCAACGACGTCCTGCAACAACTGAATCGCTACCCGGCCGGCTTCCTCTTCGGCGACCCACCCCCGCCGGCGTCCGCCCTGTCCAAGGAGAAGAAGTGAACCATCCCCGTGCAAGCGCGGCAGTCCTCGTGGCGCTCCTCCTCGGCGCCGTCGGTTGCGTCTCCAAGCCCCCCTCAGGGGCGCAGATTTTCTCCATCGACCCGCCAGCCCTGGTGCAGGTCCAGGTGGCGCCCGGGGCCCACGTCGTCTCAGTCGACCGCGTGGAGGTGGCACCGGAGTTCGCCGGGCGCGCCCTCACCTACCGCACCGGGCCACACGCCTTCGAGAAGGACCCGTACGCCGTGCTCGCGGCGTCCCCGCGCGACCTCGTGCTCGGACTCGTTCGGTCCTCCCTCTCCAACATGGACTTCGTCCGGCAGGTGGTGGAGCTGGGTGGACCGGAGGCGCCCGACCTCCTGGTGGAAGCCTACCTGAGCGACCTCGAAGGAGACTTCACCAACCCGGACAAACCGGTAGCGGTGGTGGGCATGGAGATGGTTGTGATTAGCGTGCCGCCCCTCCCGAAACCCTTGGCCACGGCACTGCGCAAGGCCTACCTGCGTCGACTGCCCCTGCCGGAGAAGTCGGCGGTGGCGGTGGCCAACGCCTGGAATGACGGGCTCACCAGCATCGTCCAGGAATTCCTCGGGGACTTGCGGGCCGCCCTTCCCCCGGCCTCCGCCGCGCCGGCGCCGACGCACTGAGTGCGGGGCCGGGCGTCCCGGCTTGTGCCTTCGCCCTGGGCAGCCTGCGACGGCTGGGCTACAAGCCCGGCGCTTTCCAGGGGCATCCCCATGACGGCGTCGAGGCTGACTGCACCAGCAGCCGTATTGGCTGGTTTTCTGTTGGTGGTTCCAAGCGTGCACGCGCAGGGCGAAAGCCCGGACGCCGGAGTCACGTCGGACGCCGCCCCGCTGGAACCTGCGGCCTTTGACGTCCTGCGAAAGATGAGCGCGTTTCTGCGCTCGAGCCAAACCCTCGCCTTCACGGTGCGGGGCTTCAGCGAGGAGCTGTCCACGACGGGGCAGATGCTGGCCTTCTTCCGGACGACCCGCGTCGAGCTGCAGCGCCCGGACCGTGTCCGCATCGACCTGCGGGGCGACATCACCAACGTCAGCCTCTGGTATGACGGGAAGACCGTGACGCTGTTCGACCCGGTGCGAAAGGCCTTCGGCAGCACGGCCACCCCGCCGACGGTCGACCAGACGATTGACTTCCTCAGGGACAAGTACGACGCCGTCTTCACCGTCGCGCCCTTTCTCGGCTCTGACCCCTTCGCGGTGATGAGCGCCGGTTTGCTGACGGCCTTCGTGGTGGGGCGGGCCCAAGTCGACGGGGTGGCCTGTGACCAGCTGGCCTTCACCGAGAGAGATGTCGACTGGCAACTCTGGGTCGCGCGCGGGCCCCGCCCGCTGCCGCGGCGCGTGGCGGTGACGTACAAGACGGTCCCGGGAGCACCCCGCGAAGTCCTCGACATGTCCGACTGGAAGCTGGGCGGGACTCTCAGCGCCAAGGACTTCGTCTTCACCCCCCCGCCGGGCAGCTTCCGCGCGGAGATGATGCCCGAGCAGAAAGGCACGCCATGAAGGCCCTTCACCCTGGCGCAGCGCTGGCATTCCTCGCGCTGGCCGTCACACCGGTCGCGCTGGCTGGCGGCTTCGTCGCCGGACCGCGGGGCGCGGTGGCGGTGGGGCCGAATGGGGGCGCCGTGGTGGTGAAAAAGCCGCCCCCACCACCGCCTCCCGTGGTGGTGGTTCGCCCGCCACCTCCGCCCACCGCGGTGGTGGTGGTGCACCCGGCGCCGCCGCCTCCGGTGGTGGTGGTGCACCCGGCGCCGCCGCCCCCAGTGGGGACGGTGGTGGTGGTGCTGCCGCCGGCGTGCACGACGGTCAACTACGCCGGCGTCGTCTACCAGAGCTGCGGAGGTGTCTACTACCGCCCGCAGTTTCAAGGGACGCAGGTCGTCTACGCCGTCGTGCCCGTGCCTTGAGGTGCTTCTAAGGGCCGAGGACGACGAGCAAGTCGCCCGGCTGGACGCGGCCCTTCAGCATCGGGATGACTTCCTTCACGCTGGCCGCCCGCGTGGCGCGCAGCACCGTCTCCATCTTCATCGCTTCCAGCGTGAGCAAAGGAGCGCCCGCCGCCACGCGGTCCCCCAGCTTCACGTGAAGGCCGATGACGATTCCCGGCATGGAGGCGCCGACGTGGTCGGCGTTGTCCTTCTCTGCCTGTCGTGCCTCGCGGACAGCCGGGGCCCGGGCGCGGTCCCGCACCGTGACTTGCCGTCCGTGGCCGTTCAGCTCGAAGTAGACGGTCCTCATCCCGTTCTCGTCGGGCTCGCCCACCGCCGAGAGCGCGACCACCAGCGTCTTCCCGGGCTCGAGCTCCACCCAGATCTCCTGCCCCACCTCGAGGCCGTAGAAGTAGATGGGCGTGTCGAGGATCGACACGTCCTCGTAGCGGGCATAGCGCGTCGAAGTACTCGTCCATCACCCGCGGGTAGAGCGCGGCCGTGAGCGCCTCGTCCCGGCGCGCCGGACGGCCCAGCCCGCTCCGACAGCCTGCTGCGGACCGTCTCGAGGTCGAGCGGCGCCAGACCCGCGCCCGGCCCGGCCCTCCACCACCGGGAGTCCCTTGAGGACCGCCCCGCGAAGCTCGTCCGGGAAGCCGCCCGGGCGGCTGCCCGAGCTGGCCCTGGAAGTAGCCGACCACGCTCGACGGGAAGTCGAGGCGCGACGCCTCGCGAGAGCACCCGGCAGCGTCGCCCCTGCCGATGCCTCGAGCGTGTCCCTCCTCACCAGCAGCTCGTTCTTGAGGAGGAAGATGGCGAAGTCGCCCACCATCTTCGAGGAGGGAGTCACCTTGGGGATGTCGCCGACCAGCAGGTTCACCACCGCGAAGGCGTACCTTCACGTCGTTCCAGCGCGGCAGCAGCCCCATCTCCGCCACCTGGGGTCGGAGGTTGGAGTACTGGCCGCCGGGGATCTCGTGGAAGTACACCTCGGAGGTGCTGCTCTTCAGCCCGCACTCGAACGGGCTGTACACCTCGCGCACGTCCTCCCAGTAGTCGGCGAGCGGCTGCAGCTGCTTGTTGGTGAGCCGGGTGTCGCGCGGGTAGCCGCGCAGCGCGGAGACCAGCGCGTTCAGCGAGGGCTGGCTGGTGAGCCCGGCCATCGGCGCCAGCGCGCAGTCCACGATGTGCACGCCGTGATCGATCGCCTCGAGGTAGGCGGCGATGCCGTTGCCCGAGGTGTCGTGGGTGTGGAGGTGGATGGGCAGCTGTACCGTCTCGCGCAGCCGATCGAGCAGCATCCCCGCGGCGCGTGGCCGGAGCAGGCCGGCCATGTCCTTGATGCAGAGGAAGTGCGCGCCCATGTCCTCGATGCGGCGCGCCAGGTCGGCGTAGTAGTCGAGGTTGTACTTGGGGCGCTTCTCGTTCGAGACGTCGCCCGTGTAGCACATGGCCACCTCGGCGACCTTTCCGGTCTTCCGGATGCGGCGGACGCTGACCTCCATCGACTCGAGGTCGTTGAGCGAGTCGAAGACCCGGAAGACGTCGAGGCCTGCCTCCGCCGCCTCGTCGATGAAGGCCTCGACCAGGTTGTCCGGGTAGCTGGTGTAGCCGACCGCGTTGGCGCCCCGGATCAGCATCTGGAGCAGGAGGTTGGGCACCGCGGCGCGCAGCGCCCGCAGCCGCTGCCCAGGGGTCCTCGTTGAGGAACCGGTACGCGGTGTCGAACGTGGCACCACCCCAGCACTCGAGGCTGAACAGCGTCGGGCGCGAGCCGGGCGGTGGCCGGGGCAATCCTCAGCAGGTCGTAGGTCCGCACCCGGGTCGCCAGCAGACTCTGGTGCGCGTCGCGCATCGTGGTGTCGGTGAGCAGGGTGCGGTTCTGCTGCGAGCACCCAGGCGGCAGCCCCTCGGCCCGCGCTCCTCGAGGATCTGCCGCGTCCCCGGCGGGGTGGGCCGGGAGGCGCCGGGCGGGAGCGCTGGGGAGAGCGAACTCCACCGAGCGCCGGCGCTGCTCGGCCTGGATGGTGGGGTGGCCGTTGACGATCACCTCGCCCAGGTACTGCAGCAGCTTGGTGGCGCGGTCGCGCCGCCGCTCGAGGGCTGACGAGCTCGGGGGCGTCTCGTCGACGAAGCGGGTGTACGTCTCCCCCTTGCGGAAGGTCTCCGGCCCGCAGCACGTTCTCCAGGAACGCGAGGTTGGTCTTCACCCCGCGGATGCGGAACTCGCGGAGCGCGCGCTGCCCCTTCTGGACGGCCCCCTCGGAAGCTCGGGCGCGTAGGCGATGATCTTCACCAGCAGCGAGTCGTAGAAGCGGCTGATGTGCGGCGCCGGGGTAGCCGTTGCCTCCGTCGAGGCGGATGCCGAAGCCGGTGGCGGGCCGCCAGGCGAGGATGCTGCCCGCGTCGGGGAGGAAGTTGTTCGCCGGGTCCTCGGTGGTGACGCGCAGCTGGACCGCGAAGCCGCGCGGGACGGATCGGCGACTGGTCGTCGATGCCGATCTCCTCGGAGTCCGACAGCCGGTGGCCCTCGGCGATGCGCAGCTGCGCCTGCACCAGGTCGATGCCGGTGATCTGCTCGGTGACGGTGTGCTCGACCTGCAGCCGGGCGTTGACCTCGATGAAGTAGATCTTCTCCCCGGCGACCAGGAACTCCACCGTGCCGGCGTTGCGAGTACTCGGCGGCGCGCATGAGCGTCGAGCGCGGCGTCGAACAGCTTCGTCCCGGACGACGTCGGAGAGGTTGGGCGCGGGGGCGATCTCGATGACCTTCTGGTGCGGCGCTGCACCGAGCAGTCCCGCTCGTGGAGGTGGACCATGTTGCCGTGCTGGTCGCCGAGGATCTGCACCTCGAGTGGCGCACCCGCTCCAGAAACTTCTCGAGGAAGACCACCGGGCTGCCGAAGGCGAGCTGTCGACTCGGAGCGGGCCTCGGCGATGCGCGGCTCGAGTTCCTCCAGCCTGGCGGACCACCCGCATGCCGCGCCCGCCGCCGCCGTGGGCGGCCTTCACCAGCACCGGCCCGGTGCGTCGCGAAGAAGCGCCGCGCCGCGCGCGAGCACCTCCGGCTCCGGTCCCTCCAGGGTGATGCCCGGGCACGACGCGGACGCCCACCTCTCCGGGCGAGCGCCTTGGCGGCCACCTTGTCGCCCATCAGCCGGACGACGCCGGGCGCGGGCCGATGAAGCGGACGCCGCGGCGCTCGCAGGCCTCTGCGAAGTCGGCGTTCTCGCGAAAGGAAGCCGTAGCCGGGGTGGATGGCCGTCGGCCCCGGCCGCTTGGGCCACGTCGAGGATCTCCTCGATGCCGAGGTAGGCCTCCACCGGGCGCTTGCCACGGCCGACGAGGTACGCCTCGTCGGCCTTGTGGCGGTGCTCGTTGACGCGGTCCTCGTCGCTGTAGATGGCGACGGTGCGGATGCCGAGCTCGTTGCACGCCCGGAAGACGCGGATGGCGATTTCGCCGCGGTTGGCGCAGAGGACCTTCTTGAGGGGGACGATGGGCATTTGCGGGTGCCGGAGACTAGCGCCCCCGTGCTCGGCGGAAACCTGTTTCCAGGACGACCCCCCTCCCTGGGCCGGGGCCGCCCCAGCTGTACTCCCGCTTGCCCACCCGGGCGTGAGACGCTTCTTTGGCCATGGCAAGACCACCCCCGGACGGCATCGACATCAGCAGCGACCCGACTCGCCTGGACGTGGACGCCCTGCACGCCTTCCTCAGCCAGACCTACTGGGCGCCCGGTCTGCCCCGAGCCGTTCTGGAGCGCGCGCTCGCCAATTCCCTGTGCTTCGGCGCCTACGAGGACGCCCGCCAGGTAGGCTTTGCCCGGGTCGTGACCGACCGCGCCACCTTCGCTTGGGTGTGCGACGTTTTCGTCGTGGAGAGTCACCGGCGGCGGGGGATTGCCGATGCCCTCATGACGGCCGTCATGGCGCACCCGGAGTTGGAGCAGCTGAGGCGCTGGAGTTTGGCCACCCGCGATGCGCACTCGCTCTACCGTCGCCACGGCTTTGTGCCGCTTGGGGACCCCGCCCGGGCCATGGAGATTTGCCGTCCGGACATCTACCGCCCGTCACGGCCGGCACCGCCTCAGGGCACGTCGCAGACGTAAGTGGTGGGGCCGGTGCCGGCGTCCGACAGTCCGCCATCCGGCAAGACCACCCGAAGGACACACTGCTGAGGGCCTCCATCCACCACGCAGGAAGCGCCCGCGCAGGCCGGCTCAGCGCACGCCGTGCAGTCAACACACCCGGCATCGACGCAGGCTGCCCCGGCGCCGCACGGTTGATGGTTGTCCACCACCCCGTCGCAGTCGTCGTCCTTGCCGTTGCAGACCTCTGCCACGCACTGCCCGGAGGGGTAGCACAGGCCATTGCCCCCGTCGGCTTGGGGCACGCAGTCCTGCCCGCTGGCGCAGTCGGCGACACTGGTGCAGGAAAAGTGTCCCGCGTCGGGGTCGATGCCGAAGCTGCAGCGGGCAAGCACCAAGACGCCGGAGGCCACCCCCAACGCTGCCAGAGCAGAAGGCGTCAGGCGCCGCACGCTAGAAGCCCCCCGAGACGGACACCGTGGCACCCTGTGGCCCGACCCCGACGCCCAGCGAGGGATGCGGCTCGGCGGGTGCACTGCTTGCAATCCAGGTCAGGACCCCCCAGGTGAGAAGCCCCGCGCCGGCGATGCCGAAGCAGACGTTGGCCCAGGTGGCCTGGTTCTGGCCGCTGACAGCTTGCGAGCGAAAGCCCTGGTAGCTGTTGCGCGCAGGGTTGTAGCCCGCCAGCAGTTGGTCCTGGTTGTTGTGGGCGGCGACGGCCAGCCAGGCGCCTGCCGCGCCGGCACTGAGGCCCACCCCGAGCGCCACCCAGCCGGCGACCGGCACGCGGAAGCCTCCCGAGGCCACCGGCGCGGATGTCTCGACCGGCGGCAGCGCGGGCGGGGCGGCCCCGGGCACCGCCACCAGCCGGACGACGTCGTGCGTCGTCTTGCCTGCCTCCACCGTGACCAGTCGTTCCACCGGGTAGTAACCCGGGTGTGAGATGCGCACCTCGTGCTTGCCGGGCTTCAGCAACCGCGTCACCGGCGTCCGGCCGAGCGGTTCGCCGTCGAGACTCACCGCTGCCTCGGGGACACTGGCTTCGAGCACCAGCGTCCCCTTCACTTCCTGCTCTCCGCGCAACAGGGCTGGCAGGGCTGCAGCGACGTCCGATTGCAGACGACGCGAGGCGATGAGGATGGGCCGGTCGACTTCGGCCACCGTTGCCGGGGGGCTGAGGGAGATGAGCCAGAAGTGGACGAGGTAGTGCGATTGGTCGAGGCCCAGCGTCCCGACGACGACACGGTTGACGGGCAACTCGGCCAGCCGTCCAGCCAGGCACCCCGGCGTCGGCCCGCACTGCTTCAGGGCCAGGGTGCCCTTCGGCCCGAGAAATG
The DNA here is from genome assembly GCA_963711265.1 of uncultured delta proteobacterium. Taxonomy (GTDB): domain Bacteria; phylum Myxococcota; class Myxococcia; order Myxococcales; family Myxococcaceae; genus JADGRA01. The sequence goes on along the minus strand of CAVQDL010000001.1, from coordinate 64,009 downwards.
TCTCGACTTCCTCTGGGCCCAACACCTTCAGCCCCTGCGCTCGGGCCGCGTCCAGGACTTGCCCTGTCATCTGCTGTGCCAGACCCTGCATGTTGGACGGCGCGCTCACCTCCACCACGGCCAGCCCCTTGCCGGGGGCGGCGGTGGCGGAGGTGACAAACAGCGCCAGCGCCAGTAGGACCCACCCCCGCATGGCCGCGAGGATAGACGAAGTCGCCGAAGGCGTGGTGGAGGTGACGTTCACCGTCGAACCGAACTACGCGGGCTGGCGGCTGGACCTTTACCTCTGCGAAAAAATTCGACGGCTCTCCCGCGTTCGGGTCCAGCGCATCCTGCGGACGGCCCTGGTGGCTGACCTTCCACTCAAGCCCAGCACGCGGGTGTGGCCTGGCCTCACGTTTCGCCTCCGCCGCCGCAGCCTGCTCGAGCCGAAGACGCCGGACGACCTGCGCGAGGTGTACCGCGACGAGGTGCTGCTGGTGCTGGACAAGCCGGCCGGACTGCCCATCCATCCGACCGCGCGCTACCACCACGGTACGGTGGTGTCGCTGCTGCGGCGTCAGCACGGGCCTCTATTTCACGCTGCTCCGGCCCACCGTCTCGACCGCGAGACTTCTGGGGTCTTGGTCTGTGGACGGACGGCCGAAGCGTCGCGGAGGCTGATGCGCGCCTTCCAGGAGGGCACCGTCGAGAAGGAGTACCTGGCCATCGTCGAAGGCTGGCCTGCGCAGGACACCTTCTCGGTGGATGCGCCCATTTTGGAGGGGACGCCGACCATCCGTATTGCGGTCCGTGTCGACGCCGCGGGACGCCCTGCCCGGACACGCTTCCAGCTCGCCCAGCGCTTCACCCGCGCAGGAGAACGCTTCGCGCTCTTGCGCTGCTTTCCGGAGACCGGACGCCAGCATCAAATCCGGGTCCACCTGCAGGCCGCAGGCTTCCCACTGGTGGGGGACAAGATGTACGGGCCCGACCCCGGCTACTTCGACCGCTTCAGCCGGCATTGCCTCGAGCCCGAGGCGTGGACCCGGCTCCGCCTCGAGCGGCACGCCCTGCACGCGGCCCGCTTGTCCCTGCCGCATCCGCTGTCTAGCAAGCGCGCCATCTTCACCGCGCCCCTACCGGAGGACTTGGCGAGCTTCCTGCCCCGGGTCGGCGCGGACGGCCCGGCGGAGATTGACCCACCCGGGCCCGGCCGAGAAGGCCGTGCTCTCGCACACTTGGGGTGAAGCGGTGGCACTGGCACGTGCGGTGCTCTGGTGTGGGGAGGATGGCCCAGGAGGAAGTTGCCGAAGTTGCGACGGCGGCCGACGTCCGCCATCCTCCGCCTGCTGACGGTAGCGTGAGGAGCAGCCCGCGGATGGTGAAGGGCCGGTACGACGAAGGGCCAGAGTCGCGACGGACCGAGCCCCCCCAGGTTCTGGTCGTCGACGACGAGCCGGCCAACGTGCGGCTGGTTCAGGCGTACCTCAGAGCCGAGGGGTTTCGTGTCCTGGGAGCCAACGGCGGGCCCGAGGCACTGGAGCGGGTGGAACAGGGGGGCGTGGACCTGGTCCTGCTCGACATCCGCATGCCGCACATGGACGGCTTCGAGGTGTGCCGCCGGCTTCGCGAGAACAAGGCGCACAGCCGGATGCCGGTCATCTTCCTCACCGCGGAATTCAACGACGCGGACAGCGAACTGAAGGGCCTCGAGGCCGGCGCCGACGAGTACCTCCACAAGCCCATCCAGCGGCGGGCGCTGGTGGCGCGGGTCCGCAACCTCATCCGCCTGGCCGACGCCGAGCGCGACCGCCGCCTGGTGGCCCAGCTGGCACAAAGCGAGAAGCTGGCAGCGATTGGCCAAATCGCAGCGGGCGTCGCGCACGAAATCAACAACCCGCTGGCCTTCATCCTCTCCAACCTCACCTCTTTGCGAAACTACGTCGATGACGTGAAGCGCGTCATCAGCGCCTACCGAGAGGCGCCGGCGCGGGGCCAGGCGCTGGAGGCGCAGATTGGGTTCCGGGAGACACTGGACGACATTGACGCCCTCATCAACGAGACGGCCGAGGGCGGGCAGCGGGTGCGCACCATCGTCCAGGAGCTGAAGACGTTCAGCCGTGCCGACGAAAACCAGGTCCTCGAACCGGTGGACTTGGCCGACATCGCCGCCAGCACACTGCTTCTCACCGAGCGCGAGCTGCAGAGCCGGGCCCGGGTGGTGAAGGACTTGCGGCCGGCGCCCATCGACTGTGCCCCCAAGGGCAAGCTGCACCAGGTGGTGATGAACCTCCTGGTCAACGCTCTCCAGGCGCTGGACGACCGCGACCCGCGCCAGCACGAGATTCGCGTCCTCACCGGCACCGACGGACGGGACTCCATCCTCAGCGTCTCGGACACCGGGGTGGGTATCCCGGAGGAGCAGCAGACGCGCATTTTCGAGCCCTTCTTCACCACCAAGCCGGTGGGCGTCGGCACGGGCATCGGCCTCAGCGTCTGCGTGGCGGTGGTGCAGAAGCTGGGCGGCCGCATCAACGTGCAGAGCCGCGTCGGCCACGGCACCACCTTTGAGGTGCGGGTCCCGACGAGGGTGCTCGCCTCGGCGTAGACGGTCGCTCGACGGCGCGCCGCGGGGCTGTCCAGCCTGGGACGGGTCCCTAAAAAAGCGCGGGGCTTCAGATTTCGTCGCGTGCGGCGATGGCGCCCGGGCTGGCCGGCACCGCTGCACGTTGGGCGGCGAGCGTGGCTTGTTCCTTGGGGGACTCGAGGCGAAGTCCGGGGCGGGACCGCTCGGCCAGAAGGCGCGCGGCGGCGACGGGAACGAGGGGCCGGACGTAAAGCTTCACCAGCGGGATGAGCTGCAGGGCGCGAGCCGCGGCCAGGCCTGAGAACTCCGCTGGCTGAGCCTCCACCGCCTCGGCGGGCGAGTAAGCGACGCGGGTGAGTCGTGCCCAGAGCCGCTCCAGTGCCCTGGCCACCCCGCCCAGGTAGGGCAGGGGTGTGAGGTGGGCGTGCCACCACCGAAGGTAGAAGGGGGGGAGGGCCACGCCCTTTCTCTCCCAGGCGCGCGCGCTCTTGCTCGCCGTCCACACCACCCACCAGTAGGCGGCCCACCCCGCGGTGAGCAGGCTGCTAACAACCGTCCGCCCCGGAAAGGGCAGGGAAATGACGCTGATGAGGGCCACTCCCGGGAGGAAGCAGAGGAGGCTCCGTGTGCGCTGTTGGAACTTCCGTCGCACCCAGGCGATGTTGAGATGAATTCGCGGCGCAGTGGGCGGGTCCTCCGGTGCCACGCCCAGCAGCAGGCTCGCGTCGCGGGCGACGGCAGCGTGGTAGTCCCGCGACAGGGCAATCACAATGGCCTGGGCGACGCTGAGCGAGCCGTAAATCGACAGCACCAGCGCCCAGGCGGAGTCCCAGAAACCTGGCTTCGTCTTCTGCTCGAGCACGTCCAGCTGAGCCCCCAGCCGCACCAGGAGAGCCTTCTCCTCGGCGGACAGGGGAAGGTGCTCGGCCTGGTGCTCGAGGTCGCTGAACTGCTCGTCCAGCCCCTTGCGGGCCTCCTGGAACTCCCGGTCTCGACGGATGGCCGTCGGACCGGCTTTGGCGGAGAGGTTGACCAAGTCCTTTTGAAGCTGCTGGACCTGCTCTTGGAAGGCAGCGCGGTCCTCCGCGTCGCCGTCGGTGGGTTGGGCCTGGTCCTTCGGCGCCTCGGCTGGGGCCGGGGCGGACTTGGCCTTCGAGCGCCGTCTTTGGGACGCGCTGCTCTTGGCCGCCAGCTTGCCGTCCGTGGGCGTGACCGGTTCTGGCGCACGAGGTTCCGCGGCGCTCACCGCTTGCAGCGCCTGCCGCACCCGTTCCTCCCGCACTCCCTCCGAGGAGTGGCGGGCCGTGGAGAGCGAGACGCTCGCCAGGGCGGCCGTCACCAGGGCCTGGACGGTGCACACGCGGAGGTAGCGCTTCCAGGCGAGGGTGTCCCCCCGCAGCGCCTGGAAGGTAAGGAGCAGCTGCTGGAAGCCGTGCCGAAAGCGCTGCCAGCCCTCCAGCAGGCGGCGGTGCATCACACCGGGGATTGCGCGCTCGACGAAGCTCATACCAACCCTAGTTTGGGGTCTCTGGCCGCCCGCGGGGCCCGTCGTGCACTGCCACGCCCTGTCCGAAGCTTCTAGCCTGGCTTGAGGACGTGTCGAAAGTGGACGGCTCCCCGCCGCCCTTGCCTACGCTCAAACGGGCGCACCGATTACGTGCCTGCCGGCCCGGGGCGACCCGGGCCCGTCCTGGGGGGCTCGCGCGTTGACGGGCGCCAGCGGAGTCGGCAAGGTCCCCGACCGACGTGTTCCCCACCCCCAGGTGGCTGTTCGAGCGGTTGGGCCCCGCGCTGGTTGGTGCGGTCGTCCTCCTCGCGCCCGCCGCAATCTCCGGCGCACCCAGGGACACGCGGAGCATCCTGGTGCTGTACGGCTTCGACCCCTTCGCCCCGGCGGTGGTTTCCTTCGACAAGGGCCTGCACGAGACGCTTGCGGCCATGGCCCCGCATGACCTCACCGTGCACAACGAGATGCTTGACCTAGAAGCCCTTGGCGACCCGCTGCTCATCCCGAAGCAGCGCGCCTGGTTCCAGGCCCGCTATGGCGTCTACCGGCCGTCGGTGGTCGTCGCCGTCGGGGCAGGGCCCCTGGCCTTCGCCCTGCAGATGCGCTCGGAGCTGTGGCCCGGTGTCCCCCTCGTCTTCAGCGGGGTGGACGAGCAGGTCGTGGCCGAGTTGCACCTTCCCGCTGGAGTGACGGGGGTTCTCTGGCGGCCGGCCGTGGACCAGACGATGGCCATGGCCCTGCAGCTTCTCCCCGAGACACAGACGGTGGCCTTCATCGGGGGCACCACGGACGTCGACCGGGCGTTTGAGGCGAGCGCGCGCCCGGACCTGTCCCGCGTCGCCGGCCACCTGCAGCAGCTGGACCTCACCGGGCTTCCTCTCCCCGAGATGGGGGAGCGCCTGGGGGCGCTGTCCGAGCACACAGTCGTCTTTGGGGTGTCGCTGTTTCGGGACGGGACCGGCCGCAGCATCCGCGGGACGGAGGCCATCCGCCTGCTCGCGGAATGGTCGCGTGCCCCCATCTTCACCACCCATGCGCAGTTGCTGGGCCTGGGCCCAGTCGGAGGGTGGGTGACGGACTACGGAGAGATGGGGCGGCAGACGGGCCAGCTGGCGACTGCGGCGCTGGCGGGGGCGCCCCTGCCGGCGCCCATCGCCAGCCCCGTCCGGCCCGTGGTGGATGCCCGGCAGCTGGCCCGCTGGCACATTCCGGAGAGCCGGCTTCCCCCCTTCACCGAAATTCTCTTCCAGGACACTCCGGTGTGGCGCCGGTATGCCGGGTGGATAGCGGCCGTCCTCGCAGCGCTGCTCCTCGAGGCGGCGCTGATTGCCGTCTTGCTCCTCGAGCGACGTCGGCGCCGCGTCGCGGAGGCCGAAGCGCAGAGCAACCAGGAGCGCATCGCGCACCTCAACCGCGTGGGCACGGTGGCGGAGCTGTCGGGCTCGCTGGCGCATGAACTGAACGGCCCCCTGGGTACCATCGTCAACAACGCCCGGGCGGCCCGTCGCTTCCTGCTGTCGGACGCGCCCGACCTCAAGGAAGTCCGCGCCAGCCTGGTGGACATCGAGAGCGCAGCAGAGCGCGCCAGTCGGGTCATTTCCCAGTTACGGAGTGTCTTGCGGCGGGACGAGTTCCGCCCGGCCGCGGTCGACATCGCCAGCGTCATCCGCGACACAGTGCAGCTGGTGGCGAGCGAGGCTACGCGTCGCCGGGCCGTGCTGGAAGTGGACGTGCCCCCGGGCCTTCCGACGGTGCACGGTGACCCAGTGCTGCTTCTCCAAGTCCTGCTCAACCTCCTCCTCAACTCCCTCGACGCCGTCGCTGGTCAACCCTTGGGCCGGCGGAACATCACCATCCGGGCCGCGGCGCCGGCTGGCGCGGTGGAACTCTCGGTGGCCGACTCCGGCTCGGGGCTACCGCCGAGCGCCTTGGAAGGCGTGTTTGAGCCCTTCTTCACCACCAAGACGAAAGGGCTCGGCATGGGGCTCGCCATCTGCCGGTCCATTGTTGAGGCCCACTCCGGACGCATTGTGGCGGAGAATGGGGCGGAGGGAGGAGCGCTGTTCCGCATAACTCTGCCGGCGACGCCGGCACGCCGGGAGGTGGCCGCGTGATTCCCGCGGGAGCCAAGGTGTTCATCATCGACGACGACCCGGCCTTTTGCGCCTCGCTGGTGCGCTTCCTGCGCTCGGTGGGCTTCGAGGCCGAGTCCTTTGGGTCGGCGCGCGAATTTCTCCAGAACGCCACGGCCGAGGGTCCGGCCTGTGCCCTGGTGGACCTCAAAATGCCCGACGTGGACGGGCTTGAGCTTCAGGATGCGCTCGAGCGTTCGGCCCGGAAGCTGCCGGTCGTCTTCATCACCGGCGCGGGCGAGATTACCGACTCGGTGAAGGCGATGCGGGCCGGGGCGGTGGACTTCCTCACCAAGCCGGTGGACGAGCACGAGCTCCTCGACGCGGTGGAGCGGGGACTTTTGGAGGACACCCGCAAGCGAGAGGAACGCCGCCGGCGGGCGGACGCCAAGGCGCGGCTTGCTCGTCTCACGCCGCGCGAAACCCAGGTGTGCCACCTGGTGGCGCAAGGTCTGCTCAACAAGCAAGTCGCCGCGGAGCTGGGACTCAGCGAGCCGACGGTGAAGGCCCACCGGCAGCAAGTCATGTTCAAGCTTCAGGTGGACTCGGTGGCAGCCCTGGTGCGCCTGGTGGACCTGGCAGGCCCGGACGCGCCCCCGTCTCCCGTCCGGAACTAGACGAGGGCCGGCGCGGCCTGCATGGCTGCATCGACGAGGGGGTGGTGGGGACCGCGCCGCCAGGCGGCGTACACTGGGAATTCCGCTCCCGGGAGGTCTAGCCGCTCGACCGCCACCCCGGCACGCCGCGGGCCTTTCGGGTCAAGCCACGGCACGATGGTGTACCCGAGGCCTGCGGCGACGAATCCCAGCAGGGACTCGGCCGAGTCGGCCGAATAGCGTTCCTTTTCCGAGCCGCCGTACGCCGCGAGGCCGCGCAGCTGTTGTAGCCGACTGGCCCGGTCAGCGTTGTAGGAGATGAAGGGAACGTCGCGCAGGGCACGCACCGGAACGGGCTTCCGCCCGGCGAGCGGATGGCCCGCTGGCAGCGCCAGGAAGCTCGACAGCCTGGCCACCGTCCGCACGTCGATGTCGGGCGGCACCTTCGGGAGGTGGTCGACCAGGAGGTCCCACTCGCCGGCGCGCAGTAACTCAAGGTCCGGCGCTCTCAACTCGGTCAGTGCAACGTCGATGTCCGGCCGCAGACGTTGCAGCCGCCGCAACCAGCCCGGCAGCAGCCACTGCACCAGGAGCGGCGAGGCGCCGACGCGAAGGACGCCCCCGAAGTGCCCAGGGCGCAAGGACTCGGCAACGGCCGGAAGCTGCTCCAGAAAGGGCGCGACAAAGGCGTACAGGGCGCGTCCGGCTTCGGTCGGCACCACCCTGTCCTTCCCCACCCGGGTGAAGAGGCGCACCCCGAGCTCCGTCTCCAGGCGCCGCACCTGCTGGTGCACGCCGGGCTCGGTGATGGGGTAGGGGAAGGAGCGAACGGCGCGGGCGTAGCCCTGGGTGCGCGCCACCCAGTAAAAGCCCGTCAGGCGGTCCAGCGATGTCATTCACTATAGCTTACTAGTTTTTGCTCAATTAGTTCTTGGACAAACACGACTGGCTCGGCCCAGCCTTCCTGCCATCCGCCCCCTGGGCGCAAACCGGAAGGAATCTCCATGAAGCCGATGCGGAATGCCGTTCACCTGTCGTTTCTCGCCGGGTGGGCCCTGCTGGGCCTGTTCGTCACGCTCAAGTGCCTTGGTTCACCCGGGGGCCTGGCGGCTGGCCTCTTGGCCGCAGGAACCTTCTGGCTCTGGCTGGTGGGTTTTGCTGCCTTGACGTCCGTCGCCGTGACCCGCGTCGGCACGCCCTTGGCGGCGGTGGCAGTTCACGCCGTGGCGCTTTGCGGGCTGGCCTTGTTGCCCCGCGTCTTTCCCCTGTCGGTGATGCGGTTCGGCCTCGACGTCCTTCGCAGCGCCTGAACTGGAGCAAGCCACCATGCCCCGACTCCAGCCCGAGCTCGCTGCCGCCCACAGCCCCGCCTGGGTAGCGCAATCCTGGATTTCCTTCTTTGCTTCCTCGATGGCCATGTCCATCGGCATCTGGTGTCTGCCCGTCGACGCCTGGGCGAAGGGGTTCATGGCCATGGGCCTGCTGTTCACCATCGGCTCGTCCCTCAGCCTTGCCAAGACGGTGCGCGACATGCATGAGGCGACGCGCCTCGCCGCACGCATTGATGACGCCCGGGTCAGCCGGCTCATCGCCGAGCACGACCCACTGAAGCCCGCCCTGTAGGGCGCACGAAGCCGGCCAGGGTGAAACACACCGGCGGTGCGCACCCCGGCGCCGGCGTGGGAGGCGTGTCTCGGACCTGCCGAAGAACAGGCGCCCGAACGGAAGACGGTCGCGCAGCGGACGGCCGGGCGCCGAATGCCCGGTTGCGGAGGGGTCAGTTGGTCGGCGCGCTCAGGCTCTCCAAATCGTGCAGCTTCTTCAAAGCCGCGGCTGCCTTCAGCGTCGAATAGTTGATGTTGCCGGCGCTGAGGCTCGAGCCCTCCTGGAAGGGGAATTGCGGGAGAGTCAGCAGGAATTCCTTCAGCTTCTGCTGCACCGGCACGAAGAGCCAGAGGTTGTCGGCGTACCAGCGGACGTACATGCCGGATTCAAACGGTGCCTTCTCGTAGGGGTCGGCGCGGAGGTTCACCAGAATTGGCCAGTTCGAGACTTCGCGGGTCCCCATGGCGATGTTCCCGTTCACGCCGGCGAAATTCACCTTCCAGTCGTTCCAGCGGATGGCGTTCAGCTCACCACCCTGGCCGAAGTAGAAAATTTCCTCGCGTGGCGGCTTCTTCGTCTCTCCTTTGAAGTAGGGGAGGAAGTTGTAGCCGTCCAGGTGGACCTTCCAGGTCTTGCCGCCGGCCGTGTAGCCCTTGGCCAGCCTCTCCGCGATGTCCGGGACGCCCGCCGCGGCGAGCAGCGTCGGCAGCCAGTCCTCCTGGGAGAAAATCTCGTTGTGCTTGGAGCCGGGCTGGATGACGCCCGGCCAGCGGACAATCATCGGCACCCGCATGCCGCCTTCCCAGGTGGTGCCCTTCTCCCCGTGGAACGGGGTGATGCCGCCGTCGGGCCAGCTCACCGTCTCGGCACCGTTGTCGGTGCCGTACACGACGATGGTGTCCTTGGCGAGGCCCATGTCGTCAAGCTTCTTGAGCAGGCCGCCCACCATGTCGTCGTGCTCCACCATGCCGTCTGGGTAGAGGCCGATGCCGGTGCGTCCCTGGGCCGAGGGCTTGAGGTGCGTCCAGACGTGCATCCGCGTGGTGTTGAACCACACGAAGAAGGGCTTCTTGTCCTTCACCGCCTTGTCGATGAACTTGTTCGCCGCGTCGTAAATCTCCAGGTCCACCGTCGGCATGCGTGCGGCGGTGAGCGGGCCGGTGTCTTCGATGCGCTGCCCACCCTTCCCGTCTGACCACGTGTGCAGGACGCCGCGCGGCCCATACTTCTTCTTAAAGGCCGGGTCTTTCGGGTAGTAGTACGTCTCTGGCTCTTCCTCGGCGTTCAGGTGGTACAGGTTCCCGAGGAACTCGTCGAACCCGTGCATCGTCGGCAGATGGCTGTCGCGGTCGCCCAGGTGGTTTTTCCCGAATTGTCCGGTGGCATAGCCGAGTGGCTTGAGCAGGTCCGCGATGGTGGGTGCCCAGTCGGGAATGCCCTGGGGAGACCCCGGCATGCCGATGGTGAGCAGCCCGGTGCGGAAGGGGTGTTCGCCGAGGATGAAAGAGGCACGCCCGGCCGTGCAGCTCTGCTGGGCATAGGCGTCGGTGAAGAGCGCCCCCTCCTTCGCAATCCGGTCGATGTTGGGCGTCTGGTAGCCCATGATGCCGTGGTTGTAGGCGCTGATGTTGTGGACGCCGATGTCGTCGCCCCAGATGACCAGAATGTTGGGCCGCTTTGCTGGCTGCCCTTGTGCGAACGAGGGGGCGCCCACTGCAAGTCCGGCAGCAAGCGCCGCCAGTCCGATGTTTGAGACGAACGTCCGCATAGCTTCCTCCACCAGGGGTGCACCCGGCGGACGCGGCGGGTCGCCGTGTCGGTGTCGGGTGGGGGAGGGGAGTACTCCGCGGTCCGGTCAATGCCCAGTGCAAAGTGCGACCTGCACCACCCGCACGGCCGCTAGACGCAAAGCGGTTCAGTTAAGGCCCAAGTGGCTGGCGCGGGCTGATCGCCACGCCAAGCCAGCGTCCGATGGGCACAAAGGAGCTGCCGATGGTTCTGATCCGGTATCTGGCTCAAACGTCCCTAATGAATCGGCATTGCCGCTAGACGACAGTCTCGTGTCGCCCCGACCCTCACCTGCTTAATGGCGCGGGAGAGGTGACGCCTTGCTGCCACTGTGTCAGGCCGTCCGGAGGTGCTCGACGAAGAGGGGTGTGACGAAGGGGATGAGCTGCGGCAGGTAGTTCGGCATCAGCGACTCCATCGTCTTCGGCAGGAGGTCCGGGACCAGCGCCTCCATGTCCGCCGGCATTGTTCCGACGCGCCGGCGCACGGCAGTGATGAGGTCAGGCATGGCCTTGGCCAGGATGCCGCTGGCCAGGAGCGGAAACAGCAGTGGCAGCAGCTTCGAGACCAGCCAGAGCCCGCCGGGGATGTACCGCATGGCCCGCAGCATCGGCTTCATCCCCAAGGGCATGGCGTTCAGCATCTGCGGGAAGACGTCGGACATGACCTTCGCCATCTCCGCGGGCTTCATCAGGTCGATGAACTTGTCGAAGAAGCCCCACAGGTAGAGCGAACGGTCCGTCTTGTCGGCGATGGTGTAGCCCTTCGCCTCGGCCACGAAGCGCGCCAGGTCAGTGACCGGCATGTCGATGTTGTTTCTCTTCGCCGAGTCACGGAGCTGCACCTGACAGCACGGGCAAAGCGTCACCAGCTTCTCGGCCCCCGCCGCGGTCGCCTCCCGCAGCCGCTGGCCGCCGAGGAGAGGCGCGACTGGCTTCTCGCCGACAAGAGTCAGGACCGAGCCGCAGCACAGGGCGTTGGCGCGGTTGTGTTCCATCTCGACCAGCTCAACCCCCGGCATCGCCCGGAGCAGCTCTCGCGGAGCCTCATAGATGCCCTGCGCCCGGCCGATGTGGCACGAGTCGTGGAAAGTCACCCGGGCCTTGACGGCCTTGTCGAGCACCAACCGGCCGTCCTTTAGGGCGTCGGAGATGAGCTCAGAGTAGTGCTTAACCTCGAAGTCGTAGACCTCCCCGCGGTCCTTCGCGACGTCAGGGTACATCTCCTTCCAGACCAGGGCACAGGCGGGGCAGGAGGTGACGATGGTCTTGGCCCCCCGTCGGTGGGCCTCCTCGGTGTTGTGCGCGTAAATCTCCTCGAAGAGGTCCCACTTTCCGGCAACCTTCATCGGAATCCCGCAGCAGGATTCCTGCTGACCCATGTAGGCGATGTCGTAGCCGGCGTCGGTGAGCAACCGCACCGTCGCTTCGGCAACGTCCGTATTGACGTAGCTGGCTGTGCAACCGGCGAAGTACAGGAGCGGCCCTTCTGCCTTGAGCTTCGGCTTCATGTCCGGCGGGACCCAGTCGGCGCGGTGCTCCGCCTTGGCTGCCCAGATGTTGCGCTCCCCCCGCAGCGAGGCGGCCATCATCTCGAAGGGCGGGAAGGTCATGCGCTTCTCGTCATGGATGAGACGGCCGCGCATCTTCATCCAGGAGTGTTCCACCGGCAGCTGGAGCTGGCATCGGGTGTTACACACCTCGCAGGTCGTGCAGACGAGGAAGGTGTCGACCATCCGCTGGTCGATTTTCTCGCGCCCCTCCGCCACCTCCCGAAGGTACCGGTATTTTCCCCGGGGTGAATGGCTCTCCCAGCCGCGCACCGAGAACTCCTCGCAGCTTGGCACGCAGTACCCGCACTGCGCGCAGGCGTACGCGTAGAACGCCACGTCGCCAGGAAGGCCGCGGACATCCGGGGAGGTCTCGGCATCGCTCGGTCTCGCCGTCGCGACGTTGGCGATGGGGCGTAGCAGCGGTTCGAGGCTGGAGGCCACGTCCATGGCGACGCGGAGCATTCCCGTACCGATGACCTTGTCCGGGTTCATCAAGTCCCGCGGGTCGTGCTCCTGCTTGAAGCGCTGCAGGGCGTGTACCTTGTCCGTTCCCAGCAGGGCCCGGGCCTCGCTCCGGAAGAAGAGGCCGGTGGAGTAGGCCGTGCCGCCATGGCGCTTGGCGAGGTTGGTTACCGTCAACGCGAGGGCGAACGCCGCGTTGTAGGCCAGCGTACGCGCATCGTGGGGGATGAATCCGAGGAGCACGACTCGCTCGCCCTTGACGCACATGCCTTCCAGGACGAACGGCTGACGAATCGTCGCCGCGAGCGCCGAGAGCATGGGAGCCAGCTCGCTCAGCGGCACCACCACCTCGGCTGGAACGACCGACGGGCCGATTCGCTTGAGGCGCATGGGTGAGAAGCGCAGGGCCCATTCGTGCTCGGCCGCCTCCTCGCCCAGGTCGACGCCCTGCGCCCCGGCGGCGATGTCCGCCAGGGCTGCGTCCACTTGGACGCGACGCGAGGTGGGGTAGGCGAGGAGTGCGACGTAAGTCTCGGGCAGTTCCACCGCCCGGTGCGCCGCCGCTTGGTAGGGGTGGCCGGGCGGCCGGGGGAGGCGCTTCCTCATCCGGATGGATTCCGGGTTGAAGAAGGAGAGCGACCAGATGGGCAGTTGTCGGGAGACCACCGCCTGCAGGGCCTTGCCCAGCAGGGCCTCGGTCGGGAACGCGAACAGGCGGTGGACTTCCGCCTCCAGCGGGCGGAGGCGGAGGGTCACCTCCGTCACGACGCCCGTGATGCCCTCGGCGTCAGCGACGAGGCGGAGCAACTCCTCGCCCTCGAAGGCGCGCACTGCGCCATCGGGCAGCGCGACGCGAGCGGACACGACATTTTCCTTGAAGAGGCCATATTCGAACGAGCCGATTCCTGCGCCGCCCTGGGCGAGCCATCCCCCCACCGTCGAGGCGGGCGACGAGGACGGGTAGAGGCGCACGTCGAGGCCGAACGGATGGAGCTGCCTCTGCAGCCGCTCCCAGAGGATTCCAGGCTGAACGCGTGCCGTAAGTGTCGCCCCGTCCGCCGACACCAGCGCGGCCAGGCCAGACATGTCTGCGACAATGGCGCCCGCGCGTGGAAGGACTCCGCCGTAGCCCGACGTCGACATGCCGCGCGGCACCACCGGCACACCTTCGCGGCGGGCGAATGCGAGCAGTTCGACCACCTGCGCTTCGTTCTGTGGCCGCACGACGGCGCCAGCGACTCCTGCCGGAACCAGTGGAGCCACCAGCTTTGGCAAATCACCGACGTCGTGGGAGTACAGCTTGCGCTCCACCAGGTCGGTGCGGACGAGCGGACCGAAACGCGTCCGGAGCGAGGTGACAGCGCGAGCGCTCAGGGAGGACATGGCATCCTTTCCGGCGAGGCCGGGCCGTCTGCCCGGCGCACCTCGACAGAAGAGCAATTGGCGTGCCCGCTGCCCGTGAGAGCCGGGAGGAGAGGGAGCCGATTCAAGGCCCTCCGTGTGGATGCAAGATTTGCGTCGCGGTGCGCCTGCGGGCGTCACGCTGCGGGGCCAAAAGGGCAGAAGCCTCGTCCACAAGCTACAAACAGGAAGGCGAAACTTGTTGGGCTTTACCCGCCACAAGCCTTCCCGCCTGTGGGCAACCTGGGGAATGCCTGGGGACAGGAGGCCCGGTCAGCCTTTCAGTCCTCGATGCGCTTTAGGAAGGTGGGGTAGGACAGGCCAAGGGCCTTGGCGGCTTCCACCCGGCGACCGCCCAGTTGCTCCAGCACGTGCCGGGCGTAGCGCCGCTCGAGTTCCTCCATCGGGATGGGACTGCCGGGCACCAGGAAGGGTCCACCGGCGGGCGTCGTCATGCCAGGGACCGGCTCCGGGCGTCCGTCGAGGACGAGGAGTTCCAACTCGGGTCCCGGCTCGAGCACCAGAGCGCGCTCGAGTACGTTGCGCAGCTCGCGCACGTTGCCGGGGAAGGGGTAGCGGCGGATTCGCTCCCGGGCCCGCGCCCCCAAGACGGCGCCCTTGCGGCCCACCTCTGGCCGAGAGCTCGGCCAGCAACGCCTCGGCGAGCGGTAGGACGTCCTCCGGGCGCTCGCGAAGCGAGGGCACGTGCAGCGCGAAGACGCTGAGCCGGAACCAGAGGTCCTCGCGGAAGCGGCCGGCGCGGATCTCGGCCTCGAGGTCGCGGTTGGTGGCGGCGACCACCCTGCGCGGTGCTGGTCTCCTCGGAGCTGCTGCCCACGCGGCGGAAGCGCCCGAGTCGAGGAAGGTGAGCAGCTTGGCCTGCAGCGGCCGAGCGGCAGCTCGCCCACCTCGTCGAGGAAGAGCGTGCCGCCGCTGGCCACCTCCACCAGGCCCGCGGCGCGCGGACTCGCGCGTCGGTGAACGCGCCCTTCTCGTGGCCGAACAGCTCGCTCTCGACGAGCGCTCTCGGGCAGCGCCGCGCAGTTCACGTGGACGAACGGAGCGTCGTCCCCGGCCCCGACAGTGTGGACGTGGCGGGCCAGCACTTCCTTTCCCGACGCCGGTGGGCGCCGAGCAGAACACCGGGCTGCGCGGGGCGACGTCGCGATGCGCGCGAGCATCTCCAGCACCTGCCGCATCGCCGCAGACCGTGGCGGCGACGAGGCGGCGGCGTCCGGACAGCTCGGCCTCGGCCCGGCACAGTCGCTCGCGGAGGCTTCTGCTCGCCCAACGCCCGCCGGACGCGCAGCACGAGAATCCGTGAGGTCCACCGGCTTCGCCATGTAGTCCGCGGCCCCGGCGCGGATGGCGTCCACCGCACTCTGGATGTCCCCGTGGGCGGTGACCATCACCACCGGAGTGTCGGGGAGCTGCGCGCGCAGGACGGGGAGAAAGTCCAGCCCGTCCCCGTCCGGAAGGCGGCGGTCGAGCACCACCAGCTCGGGGGCCTACGCGCTCCACCGCGCTCGGTGCCTCGTGGCAGGCGGCGGGCGAGCCGGACCGGCAGACCCTCGCGGGCCAGCGCCGCCTGGGCCAGCGAGGAAAACGAGCGGTCGTCGTCCACCAGGAGCACCGAACGTTTCATGCCAACGCTTTCGCACGTTGCAGCTCGACCGTGAAGCGGCTGCCGACGTCGGTACGCTCGAAACCGAGCCGGCCTCCTTGCTGCTCGACCGCCTGACGTGCCATGGAAAGCCCGAGGCCGATGCCCTTGGGCTTGCTGGTCACGAAGGGCTGAAACAGTCGGGCTTCGAAGCCCGCCGGCGGCCCGCCAGCGTTGTCCTCCACCACCACCCGTGCCCGGTCGCCCTCGGCGTGCACTTGGACGCGGACGCGGGGTGCGGGCTGCCGGCCGAGGTCCTTGGCGCCCACGGCCGCCTCGATGGCATTGCGCAGCAGGTTGTCCAGCGCCGTCGCCAGAAGCAGCGGGTCGCAGTGGACGCGGACGGGCTGCAGCTCGCTGTCCACCGTCACCTCGTCCGCCTCGGGCAGGGTGCGCACGCCCGACAGCGCGTCCTCGACCAGCTCGGACAGGCCCGCCTCGGTCAGCTGGGGCTGGGCGGGCTTGCCGAAGGAAAGCAGCGACTGGGCGAGGTGTCCCAGGCGGTCAATCTGCCCGCGGATGCTGCGCGTGGCGAGCCCGGCGTTGCTGCTGTCGCCGAGGAGCGAGGTGGCCACCTTCAGCCCGTTGAGCGAGTTCTTCACCTCGTGGGCAATCAGGGAGGAGGCCTGTCCCGAGGGCCGCCATCTTCTCCTGCTGCGCGGCGCGCATCTCCATCTGCTGCCAGGCGCCGTAGCTTTGGCGCAGAAAGAGGGTGAAGAGCAGCAGCGTCAGTGCCTGGAGCACCACCGCCAGCAGCAGCTGCCCGAGGAAGCGCTGCCGCACCGGCGCGAGCATCGCCGCCTCGTCGGCCACCAGCAGCAGCCGTAGCCCGGTCTTGCCCACCAGCGTCGCCACGGCGAACTCCGGGACTCCCGACAGCGACACCGCGTCTCCCTGTCCCTGCTGAAGCAGCTGATTGAGGCGGTCCGGGAAGAATTGGGCATTCACCCAAGCCGGTGGGACGGCGGGGGCGAACACGTCCCCGTCCCGGTCTGCCACCACCAGCTCGAGATTCTCGCTGACCGTGCGTCCGCCCGGAAGCACGTGCCGGCTCGCGTCCACCAGGCCCACCACGGCCCCGGTCACCTCGCCGCTGCGGACCACGGGGACCGCCACCACGAAGGTGCGCGCGCCCGGCTCTAGGGCGTCGATGACAGGCGCCTGGCGAAGCAGCATCCGCTGGAACCAGCGGCGGCGCTGCAGCGAGCTGGAGGGCACCGCGTCCTTGGGCTCGCTCCACACCGGAAGCCCCCGGTCATCCAGCACGGCCACGCCGGCGAAGAAGGCGGAGTTGTGGTGCGCGAAGTCGAGCAGTTCCTGTTCGGGCGCCGTCGTCTCGTCGCGCAAGTCGACTTGGGGCCGGGAAGCAATCCGCTCCAGCTCGGCCTCCAGGGCACGGACGTGGGTGTCGAGCGCATCGGCGTACACCGCCGCCTCGCGGCTCACCCGGGCATGCAGAAGCCGCCTCGCCTCCGCCACGTCCGTCCGGTAGCCGAGGAGCGGGACGAGCAAGGCCAGCACCGCCAATAGGCCCAGGCCGATGAGGACCCGCCGCGCCAGGCGCCGGTCCGCTACCGCGTGGGCTCCGACGCGCTTGGGGCCGGCCTGCATGGGGCGTGTTGGCGTTGGGGCTACCCGCGCGCCGCAGTGCGGACGGGAGCCTCATCCTCGACGTTGCGGATGGGCGTGGGGTATTTGCCGGTGAAGCAGGCCATGCAGAACGTCTTCGACTCCGGGTCCCCCACGGCCGCCCCGAGGCCCTCCACGCTGAGATAGCCGAGCGAGTCGGCGGTGACGTAGCGGGCGATCTCCTCGACCGAGTGGGTCGACGGCGATGAGCTCGGCGCGCGTCGGCGTGTCGATGCCGTAGTAGCAGGGCCACCGGGTGGGCGGGCTGGAGATGCGCAGGTGCACCTCGGGCGCGCCGGCGGCCCGGATCATCGTGACGATCTTGCGCGAGGTGGTGCCGCGCACGATGGAGTCGTCGACGACCACCACGCGCTTGCCCTTGAGGACCTCGCGCACCGCCGCAGCTTGAGCTTCACGCCGAAGTGGCGAATCGACTGCTGCGGCTCGATGAAGGTGCGCCCCACGTAGTGGCTGCGGATGAGCCCCGACGTCGAAGGGGATGCCGGAGGCCTTGGCGAAGCCGATCGCCGCGGGGACGCCGGAGTCGGGGACGGGGATGACGACGTCGGCCGCCGCCGGCTGCTCCAGCGCGAGCTGGCGGCCGAGGCGCTTGCGCGTCTCGTAGACCGCTGGCCCGAAGAGGTCCGAGTCCGGGCGGGCGAAGTAGACGTGCTCGAAGACGCAGCGGGTGGGCCGGCTCGGCGCGGCGAAGCGGCCGCGCGGAGCGCAGTCCCCTGGCGTCGACGACCACCATCTCGCCCGGCTCGACCTCGCGAGACGTACTCGGCCTCGATCAGGTCGAGCGCGGTGGTCTCGCTAGGCGAAGCACGTGCGCGTCCCGCGAGGCGGCCGAGGACCAGCGGCCGGAAGCCGTGCGGGTCGCGCACGGCGACGATGGCGTGCTCGGGCGTGAGGAAGAGCAGCGAGTAGCGCGCCCTGCACCTGGCGAGAGCGCCTCGCACGATGCTGCTCTGGCAGAGCGCTGGGAGCGCGGCTGCGCGCCATGAGGTGGACGATGACCTCGGTGTCGCTGAGTCGCCCGGAAGATGGCGCCTTGCTGCCTCGAGCTGCGTCCCGCAGCTCGTCGGCGTTGGTGAGGTTGCCGTTGTGGGCGACGGCGAGCGTGCCGCGCGCGTACTCGACCGCGAGCGGCTGGGCGTTCTTGTGCCGGCCACCCCGGCGGTCGAGTAGCGGACGTGGCCGATGGCGCAGTCGCCCGGCCAGGGCCTGCCAGGTCGTCGGGCGCGAAGACGTCCTGCGACCAGGCCCATCTCGCGGTGGACGTGGAGCTGCTGCCCGTCGCCGCTGACGATGCCCGCGGACTCCTGCCCGCGGTGCTGCAGGGCGTGCAGGCCGAGGTAGGTGAGGTTGGCGGCCTCGGAGTGCCCGAAGATGCCGAAGATGCCGCACATGGTGTGCCCGACATACACCCCGCGGCTGTCGGCTGCACGGGCCAGGACGCTTCCTCCCCAGCAGACGTCTCCGGCCGAGGGTCGGGAGTGGTGTAGGGTGCGCGGGCATGACAGCTGCCCAGTTTCGCGGAAAGGTGTGCCTTCTCACGGGGGCCACGCGCGGCATTGGCCGGGCGGCGGCCGACGCGCTCGCCCGGACCGGGATGACGCTGGTGCTGGTGGGCCGGGACAGCGCACGGGTGAAGGAAACGGTGGCCGCCGTCCGGGCCACTTCCAGCAACGCCGACGTCGAGGGCCTCGTGGCCGACCTCTCCTTGGCTGCCGAGGTGCGCCGCCTGGCCGCAGAGGTGCGTGCCCGCTACCCGCGCCTGGACGTCCTGGTCAACAACGCCGGGGCCATCTTCACCCGGCGGGAGGAGACGGCCGAAGGCATCGAAAAAACCATGGCCCTCAACCACCTAGGCTACTTCCTGCTCACCCTAGCGCTGCTCGACCTCCTCAAGCGGAGCGCCCCGTCGCGGGTGGTGAATGTCGCCTCGGAAGCCCACCGCGGCATGCGGCTGGACTTCGGGGACTTGGAAAACCGCAAGAGTTACTCCGGCCTGCGGGTGTACGGGCAGTCCAAGCTGATGAACGTGCTTTTCACCAAGGAGCTCGCGCACCGGCTGGAGGGCACCGGTGTCACCGCCAATTCCCTGCACCCGGGCGTGGTGGCCACCGGCTTTGGCCGAAACACCCCGGGCCTTTTCCGGACGCTGGTGGGCATTGCCGCCCCCTTCATGACAACGCCGGAGAAGGGCGCTGAGACGCTGGTGTACCTGGCCACCTCGGCCGACGTGGACGGCGTCAGCGGCAAGTACTTCAGCAAGTGCCGCGAAGTCCGCCCCAGCGCCGCAGCGCAGGACCCGGAAGCGGCCCGCAAGCTGTGGGAGGCGACTGAACAACTGGTTGCCGTCCGGACTGCCGCGGCGTGAGCCGTCCAGGGCGCGTCACCCTCCTCCTGGGCGTCCTGGGGTTTGCGCTGCTGCTGGTGCTGGCCGCCACCTGGGACGTGTGCGCCAGCCGGCCGGTGGGCTCGCCCCAGCTGCAGCTACGCGCCCAGGCGGAAGGGCCCCTCTTGGCAGGGGCGGCCAGCCGCCCGCTGGCGGTGCCCCTGCCGTCGGCCGTGGCCGGCTACGGCGTCCCCCGGGCCACCGCCCAGGCCGTGGCCTTTCCCATCCGCGCGCGGGCGCTGGTGCTGGAGGCAGGCCAGGTGCGGGTGGGTGTGGTGACGCTGGACGTGCTGGTGGGGGACGCTTCCCTCGTCGGCGCCATCCGCGAGGCCGCGCGGGCCCTGGGGCTAACGGACGTCTGGGTGGCGGTGACGCACACCCACTCCGGGCCGGGTGGCTACGCCCAAAACCCCGTGGCCCAGCTGGCGGGGACGGGCCTTTTGCATGCCCGTGCGCGCGAGGCGGTGGTGGCCGCCGCCGCCGGGGCGCTGCGTGACGCCGACCAGGCACGGCAGCCGGTAGCCCTGCGTTTCGGCGAGTCTTCTGTCCCGGAGTTGGTGGGGGCGCGCGAGGCGCCCTCGGACGTCGACGCGCGGCTGTCGCGCCTCGTCTTCCTCGGCCATGCGGGCCCGGTGGCGCAGCTCCTCGTCTTTGCCTGCCACCCGACGCTGGTGTCGCGGCCCCCGGCCGGGCTGGACCCGGACTGGCCGGGCCGGCTGGCCGAGATGGAGGACGCCCGGGGGCAGGGGGTGACGCTGGTGCTGCAGGGCGCAGTGGGAAACGCCTCCCCGGCACTGCACGGCGAGCCGGCCGGCCGTTTGGACGCCTTCGTGGCTGCCCTGGCCTCGGCCACCGATGCCGTCCCGCTGTCGGCAGCGGCCAGCGGCCTGGGGCTGGCCCGCGTCAGCGTCGGGATTCCGGGGCCCGACGTCGGGCGTCTCGTCCCCCGCCTTCTGCGGCCCCTCGCCAACAACGCCCTCTGCGCCGCGGCACCGGCGGAGGCGACGGTGGCCCTTTTGCGCGTCGGCCCCCTCGTCCTGTTGGGCGTGCCGGCCGAGCCCTCCGCTGCAGCTGGCCGGGTACTGGAGGAGGCGGCCGGGGCGCGCCGGGTGGTTAGCCTGGTGGATGGGTACCTGGGCTACGTGGAGACGCCGCAGCACCTGGCGCACGGGCAGGGCGAGGCCGAACGCCAGCTGTTGGGGGAAGGCTTTCTCGATGCCCTGGCCCGTGCAGCCAGCGCCACGCGCGCCCAAGGTCCCTAACGGCCCGGGCGTTAGCTGCCGCGGGCCTTCAGCCAGCTGGCCACTTCCGGTAGCAGACGCTCGCGCAGCGCCACGTCCTGGCCGAGGCGCTCCAGGGTTTGGGCCACGGCCTGCTGGGCGTCCGGCACCGGGTGCTGGGCAAGGAAGGTGCGGACTTCCTCCAGGTGGGCCCGGGTTTGGAGGTTACCGAGGGCCTCCACCACCCGGCGGACCAGCATGGGCGCGCCGCCGGTGCGGGCCAGGACATCCGTCCAGCGCTGTTGCAACAGCCCCCAGCCGGCCTCGCGGGCCTCGCGGTTGGCCAACAGCCCGTGCACGTACCCGGCGACGTCCTGCATGGGAACGCCACCTTCCAGCAACAGCCCCCGCGCCTGCGCGGACAAGGTCGTGTCCTCGAAGGTGGTGAGGGCCATCAGGTAGCGCCGCTTGGTGGCCGGGTCGGGCTCACCGGGAAAGGCCGCCTTCAGCTTCTGGAACAGGGAGGCATCTCCGGCGCGTGCTGCAATGCCCACCGCGCCGTCGAGGAGGTTGGCTTCCAGGGCGTCGCGGCCCTGCTCGAGCAGCCGGACGACACGGGCGCTGGCCTCCTGGACGACGGCCGGGCTTCGGGCCAGGCCCCCCACCCCGCGCAGCAGAGAGGCGCGCCGCAGGCGCTCCAGGTCATTCTCCCCCTGGCGTGGCTCCCAGCCCATGCGCGCGAAGGCGGGGCCGAAGAGTCCCTCCACAATCTTCCGGAAGCGCGCCGTGTTCTCCTTGTCCACCAGCCGCGCGTCGACGTAGCCGAGTTTCCCCACCAGCTCGTCCAGGACGGCGTCGTCTCGCTCATCGGCGAAGCCGAGGGCGAGGTCGAGGAATTCGCCAATGCGGGTCCGGCCGGCCCGGACCAGGGCCCACTGGTCGGCCAAGAGGCCAATGCGCTCGGCCGGTGCCAGCGCGGCGAGGTGCCGGCGCAGGGCGAGCAGCGCCTCGGCGTCGTACGCCACGCGGTAGAAGCCCGTCGAGCCGGCGTTGGCGCACAGCCAGTGCAGGGAACCGGACACCGGCAAGTCAGTAGTCTGGGTGCCCTCTCGAAGCAGCGCGCGCGTCTCGTGCTCGCCCGTGGCGTCGGCCCAGCGCAGCACGAGGGGCACCGGCCAGCGCTCGTCGCCGGTGGCCGACGGTTCCGAGAAGAAGCGTTCCTGGGAAAGCGACAGCCGGTTGCCCGTAACGGAGACGTTCACCACCGGGTAGCCGGGCTGGCGAATCCATGCGTTGGCGACCTCCAGCACCGGCTGGCTGGAGGCCTCGGCCAGCGCCCCCCACAAGTCGTCGGCGACGGCGTTGGCCCGGGCGTGCTTGCGCATGTAGGCCTGGATGCCGGTGCGGAAGGCGTCCTCACCCAGGAAGCCCTCAATCATCCGCAGCACCGCGCCGCCCTTTTCATAGGTGATGGCGTCGAAGGCCTCCCCTGCCTCCCCGGCATTTCGCACCGTGCCGCGGACGGGGTGGGTGGAGCGGAGCGCGTCCAGGTGGAGGGCCACCGCCTTGCCACCGTCGAAGTCCAGCCACACCCGCCAGCCGGGCTTCCAGGCGTCCACCACCTTGTAGGCCATCCAGGTGGCGAAAGCTTCATTGAGCCAGAGGTCATCCCACCACACCATGGTGACCCAGTTGCCGAACCACTGGTGGGCCAATTCGTGGGTGACGACTTCGGCGATGCGCTTCTGCACTGAGAGCGGCGCGGTCGCCGGGTCCACCAACAGCGCCAGCTCGCGGTAGGTGATGAGGCCGGCATTCTCCATCGCCCCGGCCTCGAAGTCGGGGATGGCCACCTGGTCGAGCTTCCCGAAGGCGTAGGGGAGCCCGAAGTAGGCCTGCAGACGGGGCAGGGCGGCGAGCGCGGCCTCCTGGCCGAAATGGGTGAGGTGCGCCTTCTCGGCGAGGGCCCAGGTGCGCACCCGGACGCCGTCGGCCACGTCCTCGGGGCTGCTGACAAGGGGACCTGCCACCAGCGCCACCAGGTAGCTCGGCAGGAGCTCGGTCTCGGCAAAGCGGATGTAGTCACGGCCGTCGGTGCCCGGCCGGCGCTCCACCTCGGCCCCATTGGACAGCACCGCCAGCCCGGCCGGCACCTCCACGCTGAGCGCCCAGTGGGCCTTGAAGGCCGGCTCGTCGAAGCAGGGAAAGACACGCCGGGCGTCGGCGGCTTCAAACTGCGTCGCCGCCACCTCTCCGGCCAGGTACAGGCCCCGCAGGCCGTCCGAAAAAAGGCCCGTCCACTCGACGTGCAGCGTCACTTCCCCCTGGGGGAGGGCGGCGTCGAAGGAAAGCTGCACCGTCTCGCTGGTGGGCAGGACATGGACGCGGGCCAGCAGCGCCTTCTCCCCCAGCAGCACTTGGGCTTTCTGCACGTCCAGCCCGAGGGCGTGCAGGGTGAACTCGCGCACTGGGCGAGTGACACTAAGCTTCAGGCGCGCAGTGCCGTGAAACGCCTTGGTGGAGAAGTCCACCGCCAGGTGGGCCTCGTACCGGCGAGGAAGGACGTCGCGGGAGAGCCGGAAGTTCTTGTCGTCGGGGCGCGTGGTCATGCGGGGCGCGACGACTGTAACGTGGGACTGCCTCGCCCCCCGAGGAAAAGCTTTCTGCGCGACGGCGTTTTCAGCTGCCGCAGGTCCCCGTCAGCGACGAAATCCAGTCCGTCACCAGCTGCAGGCCCGCTGTGTCCACCACACTTCGGCCAATCTGCGGCATGGCGATGGAGGGTGCGGTGGATTCGAGCCGGCAGGGGATGATGGACTGCAACGGGTCTCCGGGGAAGACGTCGACGGGCCGACCGCAACCGCCGGGGCCGGCGGCCACCGGGTGCTTGCAGACGCCGTAGCTGAAGGGGTCCGTCTCCAGCGTCGAGAGGAAGAGTCCGGTCGTGTAGGCCTCACCGGTTGGGCTGTGGCAGTGGGCGCAGTTGCTTTCCAGGTAGGCCCGCGCGCGCTGCTCGAGGGTGCCCGTCGACGGGTCATTCCAGACCGCCAGCTTGGGCGCGGCCGAGGGGTCCGGCGCTCCGGTGAGGAGGCCTTTCGCCGTCCAGTAAGCCAGCTGGTTCTGGGTGCTGCCGTCCGGGTACAGGTTGTCGCGATTGAGGTTACGGGCCTTGGGCCCGATGGGCTGAAGCACTTCGCTGCTGTTGTGGCACTGGGCGCACTGAGGCGAAGAGGGCACCAGGTAATTGGCATTCACCGGGTTGCCAGTCGCATCAATAAAGGAGAGCGGCACCACTTCGCCGCCCGGGTTGGCGGTGGCCGTCTTCTGGGCGCTATCCCACCTGTAGGTGATGGCTTGCCACGCCCCGGCCGTCTTCCAGATGACGCGCGTCTCCACCCAGGTGATGGTGGGCTGCGTCTTGCGCAAGTCGTCGGCGAAGCCGAAGGACTTGGTCAGGACAGTACCGTCCGGAAAGGACAGGACGTCGGTGGCGTCGTAGGAAGCAGCAACGCCGGACGGCATCCACACCGTCCGGCGCTTGATGGCGTAGTCAGAAAAAAGGGGGGTGTTGAGGCTGTAGGGCGTGACGCCGGATTCGGGCACGACGTCGCCGTTCACCAGCTTCACCTGGCACCACTGGTCCAGGGTGGCGAACGCCGTCGGTCCCCCAGCGTCGGGTGTGCAGTTGCTACCGCCGCAGCCCACGGCAGCAAGTGCCGTGAGCCCCAAGCCCAGAAGCCGTCCCCCCCCACCTCTCAAGGCAGAATGCCTGCGTCCACCGCCGGCAACGGGAAGCCCGCCGGGGCGCTGGGGGGCATGAACGGGAAGGGGTCGAAGGCGAGCGCGTTGACGTCGAGGCTCGTCCCGCCCTGGTAGACGACTGGGAGATTGACATTGACCCAGTCGTACCCGCTGCCACTGCCGCCGTGGTTGTTGGCAAAGTAGTACTTCAGCGGGTTGGGAGGGACGCCGGCGTCCCCGTCGCCGATGGGCGGTGCATAGGGGGGCGGCGCGATGCCGTCCCAGATGATGTCCGGGGCGGACGACCAAGCACCGAGGGCCTGAAGGAAGACAAAGAGCGTCCCCAACTGGTTGACGCCCGGGGAGCCGCCGTCCGGCGCGTACACATTCGCCCCCTGCGGGCTCCCGCCGTTGTTGGAGAACGTGTTGTCGTGGACGTAGACATTGTCCGAAAAGGGATTGAGCCCGGTCGGGTTCTGCGCCGGGTCCGTCGGGTCGAAAGTCGGGTCGAGCACCAGGTAGCTGGCATTGGCGACGGCCAGGGTGTCGTTGTTGCTGATGGTGTTGCCGAAGACCTCGACGTTGTTCGCGGCGAGCAGAATGATGCCGCTGCCGGCCGGTACCTGCGCCACGGACCCTGACGGGTCGGCAAAGTTCGGCGTGTTGTTGGCCGTGATGGTGTTGTTGTACACACGCACGTAGTTCGTGGCGTCGTTCGGCTGGCCCGCATCCGGAGGCGGCTGCAGGTTGGGAAGCGCAAAAACCAGGATGCCACCGCTGTTGTTGGTGGACGTGTTGTCGTGCACGTCCGCGCTCACCGACGCCTCAATCTCGATGCCGGCCACGTTTTCATGGACGGTGTTGTTGCTGACGACGATGGTGTACGACTGGCCAATGTAGGCGCCCGTGTCGCGCGCGCCGCTGATGTCGCAGTGGTCGACCAGCACGTTCTGCGACTGCACCGGGTAGATGCCATAGCCGCCGTGCCGCAGGTAGTTCGGGCCGCCGTCTGCGGCGTTCAGCCAGCGCACCTGCACCTGGTAGAACACCACGCCAGTCGCCTTCTCCACCTTGATGCCATCGCCGAGGGTATTCTGGATGGTGAAGCCTTCGAACCGGAGCGCAGCGTTGCCGAGGGTGGCGCTAATGCCGCCCGAACCGGCCGTCTGGCCCGCGAAGTCGAGGATGGTCTGGCCGATGCCCGCACCCTTGAAGGTGAGACCGGCGACGCCGGGAACGGTGATGGTGTTCTTGAAGGTGAAGGTGCCGGCCGCGAAGTTGAAGGTAGTCCCTGCCGTCGCACTGGCGATGGCGCTGGAAATGTTGGACTCCGAGGTCCCCGCCGGGACGGTGCAAACCGGCGGTATGCTGCTGGTGCAACTAACGGCCGCTCCAGCATCTGGTGGAGGGTTGGTGCTGCTACAGGCGCCGAGCGCGAGCGCGCCGGCGGACAGAAGGACGACTGAAACGCGTCGAAGCATGCAGTGTCTCCCAATTGGAACGGCCAACCCCCCCGGCCGCCCGGTTGTGTTTCCCTCAGCGCCAGAAGGTAGGTCGCCAGCCGCAGAAGGGCCGGCGGTTTTACCCGACCCTGCCCCTCGCGCAAGTGGCAGGGGCACGTTTCCCGTCGGCGGGCGACCTAACGGATGCCGCCCTGTGTCACAACCCCCCCCTTAGCAGGGGGTGCGTAGCGCCTTGCACGCGCTGGGAGTGAAGGCGCCTCAGTCGTCCTCTCGGCCGTGGTCCTCGTGGTGGTGGTGGCCGTGCGCGGAATGGTCGTGGCTGTGGTCATGGCCGCGGTGGGGGTGGGCATGCTCATCGGCGCGGGTCTTCTGCACCTTCACCATCTTCTTTCGAATCAGGTCGCGCTTCAGCGACGACAGGCGGGTCACGAAGACGGCGCCGTCCAGGTGGTCAATCTCGTGCTGCAGCACATGGGCCAGGCGGTCCTCGGCCTCCAGCGTCTGCCAAGCGCCGGTCCGGTCCTGGAAGCGCACCTTCACCTTGCGGAAGCGCGGGGTGTCCTCGAATTCCCCCGGGACGCTGAGGCAGCCCTCCTCGAACGTCACCGCCTCCGTGGCCTCAAGGAGCTCGTGGATTCACAATCTCAAAAAAACTGCCGTCCGGCCGCCCCACCCAGGCCACCCGCGCCGCGACGCCAATCTGGTTGGCGGCGATGCCGATGCCCTCCGCCTCGCGCAAGGACTCCATCATCTCGCCGAGCAGCTTCTCCAGGGCCGGTCCGAAGTCCGTGACTTTGGCCGTCGGCCGCTGCAACACCTTGTCCGGCCAGATGACTATGGGTTTCGCCATGCTGGGGCTGGTTCCTACAACGAGAGACGGGGGCACGTCGTGCCCTCTCGCGCGGACGAGACGCCGGGAAGGCGCCGAGGGACGGCGCGCGCAGGCCCCGGCGAAGCCCCCAGTCCTCGGTTAGGCTCCGCCCTCCCATGTGGGGACCCCTCGGCGCTTGGGTGTATGACTGCACGCTTTCCCGTGCCGAGAAGACGTGTCTCGCCGACTGGCGGCGCGGCCTGCTGGAAAAGGCCCATGGCGACGTGCTGGAGATTGGGGCCGGAACGGGTGCCAACCTCGCCCACTACCCGCCAGCCGTCCGCCGGCTGGTACTCGCTGAGCCGGATGCCGGCATGCGCAGCCGGCTGAAGCGCAAGGTGGGAGAGCGGCCGGAGGTCACCGTCGTCGACGCCACCGCCGAGGCCATCCCCCTTCCGGACCGGGCCTTCGACGTCGTGGTGTCGACGCTGGTGCTCTGTTCGGTGGAGTCACCGGGGCGCTCCCTGGCCGAGGTGTGGCGGGTGCTTCGGCCCGGGGGCACCCTCCTCTTCCTCGAGCACGTCGCGGCCGAGCTGCCGGGGCGCCTGCGGTGGCAGCGGGTGCTGGAGCCGGGGTGGCGCTTCCTGGCCGGCAATTGTCACCTCACCCGCCGCACCGAAGACGCCATCGCCGAGATGGGCTTTGCTCTCGAAGACGTGCGCCGGGAGTCCATCCGCAAGGTCGCTGGCGTCGTGCGGCCCTCAGTGCGGGGCGTCGCCCGCAAGTCCTAGCGTCCCCCGCACGGCGGGTGCTGTTGACGGGGCGGCTTTGGTGCGCATCTTGTTAGGGACCATGACCGACCCGGCTTCCGCGGTCAGGACCCTACTGGGGCCGCCATCCCGCGGCTTCGAGGTGGCGCTGTGGGACGGCTCTGTGCTTCCTGCCGTCGGGACAGCGCCCAAGGGACGTCTCGTCTTCCGCAGCCCCGCCGCCGCCGAGGCCCTGCTGGTGCCGCCGGCCAGTGAGGTGCGCGCGGCCGAGGCCTTCACCGCCGGACTCCTCGACATCGAGGGGGACACCCTGGGCGTCCTGGAGGCTGCCGCCCGTTGGCCGGGCCCCCCCCGCAGCGTGAAGTCCTTGCCGGCGGTGGCCGCCGGCTGGTGGCACCGGGTGCAGTCGGCGCTGATGCCTCGGCTGCACGGACGTCCCCACACGCCGGCGCGCGACCGCTCGGCGGTGCAGTACCACTACGACGTCTCGGACGACTTCTACCGCCTCTTCCTCGGGCCCTCCCTCGTCTACTCCTGTGCCTTCTTTGCCCGGGGCGATGAGCCCCTGGAGGCCGCCCAGGAGGCGAAGCTCGAGCTGGTCTGCCGCAAGCTCGACCTGCGGGGCACGGACCGGCTTCTCGATGTCGGCTGCGGCTGGGGTGGGCTGATTCGCCACGCGGCCCTGCGGTACGGGGCCGGTGGCCTGGGCATCACCCTGAGCGAGCACCAGCTGGCCGAGGCGCGCTCCCGGCTGGCGGCGCTTGCGTCGCACAGCATGCAGGTCCGCGCCGCCGACTACCGGCAGCTGTCGAACGAGGTGCCCTTCGACAAGGTGGCCAGCATCGGGATGATGGAGCACGTGGGCTCGGCGCGGCTGGACGTCTATTTCGAGGCGATGTTCCGCGTCACCTGCCCCGGAGGCCTCTTCCTCAACCACGCCATCGCGCCCATGCCGACGCCGCGCAACACCATCCCCTGGCTGTCGCGGGACGACGGCGGCTTCATCCGCCGCTACATTTTTCCAGACAGCGAGCTCATCCCGGTGGGGCGCGTCGTCGAGGCCGCCGAGCGCGCCGGCTTCGAGGTGCGCGACCTCGAATCCCTCCGCGAACACTATGCCGAGACGCTGGCCCACTGGCTGCACCGGCTGGAGGGCCGCTTCGAGGAGGCGGTCCGCCTGGTGGGCGCAGAACGCGCCCGGGCCTGGCGACTGTACCTGGCCAGTTCGAGCGTCGCGTTCCGGCTGGGAGAGATTGGGGTGTTCCAGCTGCTGCTGCTCCGCCCCGGGCCGGACGGCCAGGCGCCAGTCCCGCGGACGCGCGAGCGTTGGTACGCTGGAGCACGGCAATGACTTTTTTTCAGACGCCGCCGGCGTTGGGGAACCAGTACGACGACGACGTGCTGTTGAGGGAATTGCTCGCCCGCCGAGTCCCGGAGGACGTGCGGCGCGCCATTGAACCGTCGCTGGTGGAAATGGGCGGCTTGGCCGCCGGACGACTGTTCGAGTTGTCCCAAGCGTCCCGCGGCCAGGAGCCGGTGCTTGTCTCCCACGACGCCTGGGGCCGCCGCGTGGACGAGATTCGGGTCCCGCCAGCATGGAAGGAATACGCCCGGGTGGCCGCCGAGCACGGGCTGGTCGCCATTCCGTACGAACGGGAACAGGGTCCCTGGTCGCGCCTGCACCAGTTTGCGCTCCTCTACCTCTTCGCCCCGTCCTCCAGCGTCTACACCTGCCCGCTGGCGATGAGCGACGGCGCGGCGAAGACGCTTCTGCACCACCGCGCGACCCGTCTGGTGGAGAGGGCCGTGCCCCACCTCACCAGTCGCGACCCGCACAACGTCTGGACGTCGGGGCAGTGGATGACGGAGCGCACCGGTGGCTCGGACGTCGGCCGGACCCAGACGGAGGCCCGCGCCGCGGCCAACGGCTGGCGACTCTACGGCAGCAAGTGGTTCACCTCCGCCGCCACCTCGGAGATGGCCCTCACCCTGGCCCGTCCCGAAGGCAACGGGCTCGGCGGCCGCGGGCTCGCCCTCTTCTATCTCGAGACCCGGACGCCTGAGGGGGGCCTGAATGGCATTCACATTCACCGCCTCAAGGACAAGCTGGGCACCCGCATGCTGGCCACGGCCGAGCTGGACCTGGAAGGGACGCGCGCCGAGTTGGTGGCGGGGACCGAAGAGGGGGTGAAGGCCATCACCCCCATGCTGCAGATTACCCGGCTGTGGAACGCCGTCTGTTCGGTGTCCTCCATGCGGCGGGGCATGGCCCTGGCGCGTGACTACGCGCGCCGCCGCGAGGCCTTCGGCGCGCCGCTGTCCGACAAGCCGTTGCACGTGGAAACCCTCGCCGCGCTGCAGGCCGAATTCGAAGCCAGCTTCCTGCTCCTCTTCCGCGCCGTCGAACTTCTCGGCCGCGAGGAAACCGAAGGCGGCACCGACGACGAGCGCCTGCTGGCCCGGGTGCTGCAACCTTTGGTGAAGCTGTACACCGCCCGCCAGGCCGTGGCCCACGCCAGCGAGGTGTTGGAGGCCTTCGGCGGGGCCGGCTACGTCGAGGACACTGGCCTGCCAACGCTGCTGCGGGACGCTCAGGTGCTTCCCATCTGGGAGGGCACCACCAACGTCCTGTCGCTGGACACCCTACGGGCCGTTGCCGGCGGCGAGTCGCTGCAGGCCCTGCTGCGAGACCTCGAGGGGCGCGTCGCCCGCGCCACCCACCCCGGCCTGCAGGGCCCGCGGGTGCGGGCCGTCGACGCCGGCCGGCGCGCGGCCGCCTGGCTGAAGGCCCGGGCTTCCGAGGACGTCGCCGTCCTGGAGGCCGGGGCCCGGGCCTTTGCCCTCACCCTCGGCCGGGCCTACGCGCTGGCGCTGGTGGTGGAGCACGCCCAGTGGCTTCTGGACACGCGGGGTAACCGCCGGGGCTTGGCGGTGGCCCGGCGGCTGGCCAGCAGCGCCCTGGACGCCCTGGACGCGGTGGATGCTCCCCAGGACGCGCTCGGGGTGGCCTTCCCGGAGCCAGGGTGACGCTGGCGGCACCGGCGGAGACGGCCCCCCGCATTCCTGAAGGCCCACGCCGCTGCCTGGACTGCGGCGCGGAGCTGGGTGGAAGGTTTTGCGCGGTTTGCGGGCAGAAGGATGAGCCGCTCAAGCGAAGCCTCGGGGACTTGGCGCTGGAGTTCTTCCAGCACCCCCTCATCGACACCAAGCTGTGGAAAAGCCTGGTGCCCCTGTTGTTTCGGCCGGGGGCCCTCACCCTCGAGTACCTGGCTGGCCACCGCACGCGCTACGTGCGGCCGCTGAAGCTGTACCTCACCGTCAGCGTCGTCTTCTTCGCGCTGCTGGCGCTCAAGGCGCCGGCCAGCGAGACCTTCAAGGTGCAGCTCAACCCGCCCACCGCTGACGGAGCCGCCGCGACGAAGAGGGACCAGCTGCACTTGCCCCTCGCCTGGCTGGATGAGCGGCTGCAGCGCAACATGGCGGCGGTGGAGAGCCCCGAAGGCGCGGCCGCGCGCCAGGCCCTGTCGCAAAGAATCGCCGCCCTCATGCCGAAGATGGTGTTCGTCCTGCTGCCGCTCTCGGCGGTGCTCTTCAAGCTGTTCTGGTGGAAGCGCTACTTCGTCGAGCACCTCGTCTTCACGCTTCACCTGCACGCCTTCGCCTTCGCCTCGGCCCTGCTGACGCTGGTCCCCTGGGAGCCCCTGGCGGCCGTCTTCTTCATCTGGAGCTCCGTCTACGCGACACTGGCCTTCAAGCGCGTCTACCAGGACCGCTGGGGGGTCTCGGTCGCCAAGCTTTTCGGCGTGTCGCTGGCCTACACGGTGCTTTTTACCGCAGCGCTGGTGGTCGCCTCCTTCTCGGCCTTGCTCGCTGCCTGAGGCACCCTGCCGCGGGCCTTGCTGCCCTGGGGGGGAGGAAGGTGGCAGGCTGGCGCGCATGGGCAACAGCGTGCTGGTCCTCAACGCCGGCTCCTCCAGCGTCAAATTCTCCATGTACCGCGTAGGCCCCAGAGACGCCCTGGCCAGAAGCCTAAAGGGGAAACTGGAAGGCATTGGCACGCGGCCCCACCTCCGCGCGGCGGACGCCGAGGGGCGGGTGGTGGCAGACGTCGCCTACCCAGTGGAGGACGTCTCCAGCCGGGCGCAAGCCATCCAGCGGCTGCGGGACTTCCTTCAGGGGCAGCAGGCAACGGGCATCTCGGCCGTGGGGCACCGGGTCGTGCACGGAGGCCCCCACCATGCTTCGCCGGCCGAGGTGACGCCCGCGCTTCTCGAGGAATTGCAGGCGCTGGTGCCCTGGGCCCCGCTGCACCAGCCGGCCTGTCTGGACGGCATCCGCGCCATCGCCGCGCTGGACCCAGGCGTGCGCCAGGTGGCGTGCTTCGACACGGCCTTTCACCAGCGCATGCCGGAGCTCGCCCGGCGCTTCGCGTTGCCGGACACTTTCTACCAGCAAGGCGTGCGGCGGTACGGCTTTCACGGTCTCTCCTATGAGTACGTTGCCCGCCACCTGGCGGAGGCCGCCCCCCGCCTGGCCCAGGGCCGCGTGGTGGTGGCCCACCTGGGCAACGGGGCCAGCATGTGCGCGCTCCAGGCGGGCCACAGCGTCGACACCACCATGGGCTTCAGCGTGCTGGACGGGCTTCCCATGGGGACGCGGTGCGGGGCCATGGACCCAGGCGTGCTGCTGTACCTTCTCGGCCCGGGCGGCAAGTCCCTGAAGGACGTGGACCAGCTGCTGTACTGCGGGGCCGGGCTGAAGGGCCTGTCCGGGGTCAGCAGCGACATGCGCGACCTGCTGGGCAGCCAGGCGCCGCTCGCCCGACTGGCGGTGGAGTACTTCGCCTACCGGGTGGCGCGCGAGCTCGGGGCCCTCTGCGCGGTGCTGGGCGGGCTGGATGGCCTCGTCTTCACCGGCGGCATCGGTGAGAACGCCATGGCGGTGCGCTCCGCCGTCGTCCAGCGTTCCGCCTGGCTGGGCCTCCTCCTGGACGCCGAGGCCAACGCGCGCAGTGCCGTGAGCATCTCCACGGCAGACTCGGCCGTGGAGGTGCGGGTGGTGCCCACCGACGAGGAACTGGTGATTGCCCGCCACACGGTGGCGGTGCTGGGCCTTGGGCTGAAGGCCGCGAGGTCCCCTAAGCGCACGCTTTAGCGCAGCATGGACAGGTCGACCTTCCGCGCGTCCCCCACCACCGCCGTCTGGTAGGTGTGGACGTACTTCCGGACGAAGGCCTGGACATCCTGCGCGGTGGCTTGCCGGATGCGGGCTGGCAGTGTGCGGACCAGGCGCCAGTCTCCGCCCAGCAGCTGCGCCTCCACCAGCCGGCGGGCCGCGCCGTCCGTCGTCTGCTGTCCCTCCAGGAAGCGGGTGAGGAAGGTGGACCGGTAGCCCGCCAAGTCCTTGTCCGGGACAGCCCGTGCGGCGAGGTCCTTCACCACGTCCTGCATTACCGGCAGCGCGGCGCTGGGGTCCACCGCGCTGACGTACAGCGCGCCGAAGGACTGCGGTCGGCTGACGTCGAGACCGGCGGAGGCGGCGTAGCTGAGATTGCGCTTGGTGCGCACTTCCAGAAACTCGCGGTCCGCCAGCACCGCCGCCGCAAGTCGCCCCGCGGCGAAGTCCGGCGACTGCCAGCTGGGGCCGGCGAAGCGCGCCAGGATGAAGTTGGTGGGCAGCGTCCGACCCTCCACCTCCATCTTCGGCTGGGAAAAGGACAGCGCCGCCGGAGGCGGAGGAAGGGCCTCGCCGGCCGGCAGGGCGCCGAGGGCCGCTCGGGCGCGGGCGAAGACGGCCTCCGGCGGGACGTCCCCCACCACCACCAGCAGCAGCCGCTTCTGGACGCGCATCTGCGCGAGGTGGGTGCGCACGTCCTCGGCCGTCAGCGCCGTGACACTGTCCTCGGTGCCCACCGGCCGGTTGGCGTAGGGGGTGCCGGCGAAGACGATGGCGTTGGACAGCACCTGCAGCGCCCCGTCCGGGGTTTCCAGCTCCCGCTTGAGTTCCTGCAGCTGCTGCTGTCGCTGCAGCTCCAGCTCAGCGTCCGGCAGCCCTGGGTGGAGGAAGACGTCGGCCAGCAAGTCGAAAGTTTCCTCCCACGCCCCGAGCAGCGCCTTGGCCTGCAGCAGCGAGTAGCTGGCCGTGGCGTTGGCCGTCAGGCTGCTGCCCAGCTTGGTGAGCCGGCGGGAGAAGGCGTCCTTGTCCAGCCTTTCGGTGCCGCCCGAGGCTGCCGTGCGCAGGCCGAGGAGTTCCACGCCGGCGGTGCGCGCGTCGAGGAACTGGACGCCTCCGCGGATGGCCAGGGCGGCCGTCACCAGCTCAGCCCCCGGCGCACGCTGCACCAAGACTTGGAGTCCGCCCACGTCCCCGACGGTGACGTCCCCGTCGGTGACGGGCGCCGGGCCAGTCGGGGCCACCGGCGGTGGCGCCGCCAGTGCGGGGGAGGTCGCGCAGGCCACGCCGGCAAGGACTGCGGCACAGAGGAGCCACTTCATCGCGCTGCCTCCTTTTTCACCGGGGGCCGGGGCTTCACCGTGACGGCCAGCTTCTGCAGCGCGGCGCGAGACAGTCCGGCAGCTTCCATGTCCTTGGACACCATCACCCCAAGGACGTAGGGGCGGCCGAGGATGTAGGTACGCATGTAGCGGGCGATGTCTGCCGCCGTCACCGCGCGCGCCTTGTCCAGGTATGTCTGGTAGTACTCCAGCCCAGCGGACGTCCACCAGAAGGTGAGGCTGTGGGCAAGTTCGCTCGGCTGTTCATTCTCCAGCGCGCGGTCCACTTCCAGCTGGTGGGCAGCGTCTCGCAACTCCTCGGCGGTGAAGTACCCGGGCTGCGCCAGCCGGGGGAGCTCCGCCTGGATGGCGCGGATGCAGGCCAGCGCCCGGTCCGGGGTGGCCACGAAGGACAGCTGAATGGGGCCGGTATTCATCTGCGTCGCCCAGCTGAGGCTGACGCGGAGGCAGGTGCCCGAGTCGACCAGCGCCTTCTGGAATTTCGAGGCCGGTTGTTGCAGCGCCACACTTTGCACGTCGGCGGCGTAGGTGAGGTCCACGTCCTTGCCGACGGTGGAGGGCCCTTGCCACTCCATCAACCCGTTCACCGTCCGCACCGGTTGCTCCACCAGCACCAGCTCTGTCGCCGACAAGGGCGGGTGCTGTACCAGGGGGTAGGTCTGGAAGGGGTTGGTGGCGGAGGGCTTCCAGCCGGCGTACAGCGTGGTAGCCAGGGAGAAGACTTCCGCGGCCTTCACCCCGCCAGTCACCATCAGCACCGAGTTGTTGGGGACGTAGTAGCGCTGCTGGATGGTGCGCATCTGGTCCACGCTCGCCGAGAGCACCGTCTGGCGGTTGCCGAGCGGGTCCTTGCGCGAGGGGTACTTCCAGAAGACGTGCTTCGAGACCTCGTGGAACAGGTAGTAGTAGGGGTTGGACTCATTGCGGTCGATTTCTCCCGTCACCACGACGCGCTCCTTCTCGAATTCCTTGGCGTCGAATTTCGGGCTGACGATGGCATCGCGCATGAACACCATCGCGTCGGCGAAGTGGTCGGTGGTGGTGGTGAAGAAGTAGTTCACGCGCTCGGTGTTGGTGGTGCCGTTCCACTCCAGGCCGAGCTCGCGTCCCCGGGCGAGGAAGGCCTCCTGGTCCGGCAGGGCCGCATTGGCCTTGAAGAACATGTGCTCATAGAGGTGGCTGAGCCCGTTGTACTCGGGGGGCTCCGTCATGGAGCCGTTGCGGACGCCAATCTCCACCGTCACCAGGGGCGAGCCCGGAAACTCCACCACCAGCACCTCGAGGCCATTGGGGAGGGTCCGCGACAGCACGGGCGGGGAGGCGAAGCCCGGGGTGGAGGCAAGAAGCAGGGCCAGCAGGGCAGGTCGCAGCATGGGTCGATTTCAGCTCCTCGAGGCGCCCAGCGCCTCGCTGGTTGTCGTGGAAGGCAGCGACGCGGCTGCCCGGGCGGCCCTTCTCACCTCGTCCAGTCGAGGACCACCTTGCCGCTCTGGCCGCTCCGCATCACCTCAAAAGCTTGCGCATACTCGTCGGCCTTGAATTGGTGGGTGAGGACGGGCCGGATGTCGAGGCCGCTCTGCAGCATGGCCACCATCTTGTACCAGGTCTCAAACATCTCCCGGCCGTAGATGCCCTTCACCTCCAGGCCCTTGAAAATAATTCGGTTGAAGTCGACCGAGACTTCCTTGGGCGGGATGCCGAGGATGGCCACCCGACCGCCGTGATTCATGGTGTTGAACATGTCGCGCAGCGCATCGCCGTTGCCCGACATCTCCATGCCGACGTCAAAGCCCTCCGTCATGGCCAAGTCCCGCATGACCTGCTGCAGGGTGGTGGTGCGCACGTCGACAGCGCGGGTGGCGCCCATCTTCCGGGCCAGCTCCAGCCGGTAGGCATTCACGTCGGTCACCACCACGTGCCGGGCGCCCACGTGGCGGGAGATGGCCGCCGCCATGACGCCGATGGGCCCGGCGCCGGTAATCAGCACGTCCTCGCCCACCAGGTCGAAGGCCAGCGCGGTGTGGACGGCGTTGCCGAGCGGGTCGAAGAAGGCCGCCACCTCGTCGGGGATGTCCTTGGGGATGCGGAAGACGTTGAAGGCTGGCACCGCCACCAGCTCGGCAAAACCGCCCGGACGCTGCACACCCACGCCCGCCGTGTTGCGGCACAGGTGGCGCTTGCCGGCACGGCAGTTGCGGCAGTGGCCGCAGGTGATGTGGCCCTCGGCCGAGACGCGCTCGCCCAGCGCGAAGCCAGTCACGGCGCTGCCCAGGCCCGCAATCTCCCCCATGAATTCATGGCCGATGGTGAGTGGGACCGGCACGGTGCGTTGGCTCCACTCGTCCCAGTTGAGGATGTGGATGTCGGTGCCGCAGATGCTCGCCTGGCGCACGCGGATGAGGACGTCGTTGGGGCCCACCTCAGGCGCGGGCACGTCCTGCATCCAGATGCCGGGCTCTCGCTTCGCCTTGACCAGTGCCTTCATGTCAGTGAATGACTCCGAGGGAGCGGCCGACGTTGGCGAAGGCCGCCATCGCCTGGTCGAGCTGCTCCTGGGTGTGTGCGGCAGACATCTGCGTGCGGATGCGGGCCTGTCCCTGCGGGACGACCGGGAAGCTGAAGCCCACGACGTACACGCCCTCGGCGAGCATCCGGTCGGCAAAGGTGCTGGCCAGCTTGGCGTCGCCCAGCATGACGGGAATTATCGGGTGTTCCCCGGGCACCAGCCGGAAGCCGAGTTTGGTCATCCCAGCGCGAAAGTGCGCGGCGTTGGCCCGCAGCCGCAGGCGCAGGGTGTCGCTTGTCTCCAGCAAGTCGAGCACGGTGAGCGAGGCGGCGCAGATGGCCGGCATCAGCGCGTTGGAGAAGAGGTACGGCCGGCTGCGCTGCCGCAGCCACGCCACCACCTCCTTGCGCCCGCTGACGTAGCCGCCGGAGGCGCCGCCGAGCGCTTTTCCCAGCGTGCCGGTGAGGAGGTCCACCCGGCCCAGCACGCGGCAGTGCTCCGGCGTCCCGCGCCCCTTGGCGCCCAGGAAGCCGGTGGCGTGGCAGTCGTCCACCATCACCAGTGCGCGGTGCTTGTCGGCGAGGTCGCAGATGGCCGCCAGGTTGGCGATGGTGCCGTCCATGGAAAAGACGCCGTCGGTGGCGATGAGACGGAAGCGCGCGTCCTTGGCCTCCAGCAGCCGTGCCTCGAGGTCCGCCATGTCATTGTTGCTGTAGCGGAAGCGCTTCGCCTTGCACAGGCGGATGCCGTCGATGATGGAGGCGTGGTTGAGGGCGTCCGTCACCACGGCATCGTCTTCGCCCAGCACCGTCTCGAAGAGGCCGCCGTTGGCGTCGAAACAAGAGGAGTAGAGGATGGTGTCCTCGGTGCCCAGAAAGCTGGACAGCCGCGCTTCCAGCGTCTTGTGCAGCGCCTGCGTCCCGCAGATGAAGCGCACCGACGCCATCCCGAAGCCGTAGCGCAAAAGCGCCTTCTGCGCGGCGGCGACAATGTCCGGGTGGTCGGCCAGGCCCAGGTAATTGTTGGCGCAGAAGTTGAGGACTTCGCGGCCGTCCTCCACCCGGATGCGGGCACTCTGCGGCGAGGTGATGATGCGCTCCTTCTTGAAGAGGCCGCTCTCGTGAAGTTTGGCCGTCTCTGCCGACAGGTGCTGGAGGAGGTTGGCGTCCATTGGGGAGGCTCCCCGCGGTGCAGGCAACCCGCGCGAGGGCCGCTTAGCATGCCGCCTTGCTGACTGGGGAGGGCCTCGGCAGCCGGCCAGGGCCCCCCCCGGGGCATTCGCCGCGAGCGCCAGCGGTTACCAAAGGGCAGGGGAGGAGCCGGGTTGACGCGAGCCGCAGCACGCACCGCCACGGGGCGGGGAGGCCAGCGCCGGAGGCTGCTGCTGGCCCTGGTGGCCAGCCTCCTCCTCCACGGCGGAGCGTTGCTGCTCGCCTTTCGGCTCCCTGGCGCACCGCGGCGCCCGGTGCAGCAGCCGGTCAGCTTTACCCTCGTCGAGCGCCCGGCAAACAAGACACGCCCGCCCCGGGCTGCGGCCAGTCCCCAGCCCGCGCCAGCCTCGCGAGGCCCGGGCAGCCACCTGCCCCCGCCGTTCGTTGCCGGGGTGGCGCGGCCCGGCGGCGGGCCAGGCGTCCTGGTGCAACCGGACGCTCCTTTCGCGGTGCCCGGCGCGCCGCCGGGGCCGTCGTTTCAGGCGCTGTCTCAAGAGGCTGCCGCCGCCGTCGTGAAGGGCTGGGGGCCCCAACATGCTCCGGGAAATTCCGTCGGGGAGCGCTTGGCGGAGTCGCTGCGTCGCGGCGCCGGCGCCATGGCTGTCGCCCAGCAGGGCTTCTGGGACGGCTACTTCGGAGAGGTCCGGAAGGTGCTGCTGTGGGTGTGGTCCGCGCAGCGGGTGCGGGCCCACGCCAGCAAGGCCACCTGCCGCATTCGCCTCGTCCTCGACGCCGAGGGGCTGCTGCGCGACTTCGACATTCTCATCGGGTCGGGCGACGCCGTCATGGACGCGGACGTGGTGCGGGCCCTGCACGAGACGCCACGCTTCCCGGTGCCGCCCGGGCACGTCATGGACGGCAATGTTGAGCTGGTGAGCGAGTGGGAGCTCACCGTCCACCCCGGCCTGGCGGCCGCGCAGGGTGAGGTGGCTTATGGCGGCCTCACCACCGGCGTCGTCTTCGACGTGGTGACGCTGGTCAACCCCAGCGTGGATTTGAAGCCGCTCGAACGCAACGTCGCCCTGGCCACTTACTACACGCGGTGAGGCGGCCGCGTCAGCCCGGCGCCAGACGGGTCTGCACCTGCAGGTTACCCCTCAGCGTCCGGTGGACGGGGCAGCGCTCGGCAATCTCCAGAAGGCGCGTGCGCTGCTCCTCACTCAGCGGGCCTTGCAGCTCCAGCGTTCGCTCGACGCGCTCAATGAAGGCGTCCTGCTTCTCGCAGTTGAGGCAGTCGTCCCGGTGGACGCGGCTGTGCCGCAGGCGCACCGTCACCCCCTGCAGCGGCCACTTGCGACGGTCGGCATACAGCCGCAGCGTCATGGAAGTGCAGGCGCCCAGGGCACCGAGCAGCAAGTCGTAGGGCGTGGGGCCCAGGCCGGTGCCTCCCACGGAGGGCGGCTCATCGGCCACCCACGTCTGCGCGCCGGCCTGGATGTCCTGCCGCAGCCCACTCGGACCGCCGTGCACCACCACTTCCGGGACGGCCTGTGCTTCCTCCATGGCGCACCTCGCGAGCGGCTGGTCAACCAGGGCCGGCCGCGCGCAAGTGTACACCCATGGTCAAGCTGCCCGGGGCGTCCGCAGGGCCTCCGCGCGTGCCTCCTCGAAGAGGACCTTCAAGTCTGCGTCCACCAGCGTCTCCTTCTCCAGCAGCAGCCGTGCGGCCCGCTCCAGCGTCTGCCGCCGTGCGTTGAGGAGCGACTCCGCAACGCGTCGAAGGCGCTCATTCACAATCTCCCGCACCGCCAGGTCAATCTCCCGGGCCGTCTGCTCGCTGTAGTCCGCCGGCTGCATCGGCTGCGGGCCGAGGAAGCCGGCTGGCTGCCGTCGTCGTAGGTCACCGGGCCAAGCGACGGCACCATGGCAAAGCGGGTGGCCATGTCGCGAGCAATGTCGGTGGCCTGCGCCAGGTCATCCGCGGCGCCGGTGGAGGTGTGCTGGAAGACGAGCGCCTCGGCCGCCCGCCCGCCGAGCAGCACGGACCAGCTTGCCCTCCAAATCGCCACGCGTCATCACGTAGCGGTCCTCGGTGGGCCGCTGCATGGTGTAGCCGAGCGCGCCGAGACCGCGGGGAATAATGCTCACCTTGTGCACCGGGTCGACGCCGGGCTGGCCGCGGCGACGAGGGCATGCCCCATCTCGTGGAAGGCGACGAATCTCGCGCTCGCCGGGCGTTGAGGAGCCGGTTCTTCTTCTCCAGGCCGGCGACAATCCGTTCGATGGCCGAGTCGAAGTCGGCCGTTCCACGGCCTCGGCCGTGCCGCCGGGTGGCCGAGAGCGCCGCCTCGTTCACCAGAGTTGGCGAGGTCCGCGCCGGTGAACCCGGCGGTCAGCGCGGCGATCGTCGTCCAGGTCGACCGTCCGGCGCCACCTTCACCTGCGCCACGTGGACCTGGAGGATGGCGACCCGGCCGACCCGGTCCGGGCGGTCCACCAGCACCTGGCGGTCGAACCGGCCCGCGCGGAGCAGCGCCGGGTCGAGCATCTCGGGCCGGTTGGTGGCCGCGAGCAGGACGATGCCCGCTCCTGGTGTCGAACCCGTCCATCTCGACCAGGAGCTGGTTCAGCGTCTGCTCCTTCTCGTCGTGCCCGCCGACCAGGCCCGATTGGCCCCGCGCGCCCGTCCGAGCGCGTCCAGCTCGTCGACGAAGATGATGCCGGGCGCCTTGGCCCGGGCCTGCTCGAAGAGGTCGCGCACCCGCGCCGCGCCGACGCCGACGAACATCTCGACGAACTCGCTCCCGCTGATCGAGAAGAACGGCACGTTGGCCTCACCCGCCACCGCCCTGGCGAGCAGCGTCTTGCCGGTCCC
The DNA here is from genome assembly GCA_963711265.1 of uncultured delta proteobacterium. Classification (GTDB taxonomy): domain Bacteria; phylum Myxococcota; class Myxococcia; order Myxococcales; family Myxococcaceae; genus JADGRA01. The sequence goes on along the minus strand of CAVQDL010000001.1, from coordinate 23,649 downwards.
CGGGGGGCCGACCAGGAGAATCCCCTTCGGGATGCGTCCGCCGAGCCGGCCGTAGGACTCCGGGTTCCTTGAGGAAGCTCCACCACCTCCTGCAGCTCGCCCTTGGCCTCGTCCACCCCGGCCACGTCGCGAAGTCGCATCTGGACGTCCGTCTCGACAAAGACCTTGGCCTTGCTCTTTCCAATGGCCATCAGGCCGCCGCCCGGGCCCAGCTTCCCCGGCCATCCGTCGGGCGAGGAACAGCCACACGCCACCAAACAGCAGCACCGGGAGGAGCCAGCTCAGCAGCATCTCCACCAGGCGGTTCTCCACCGTCCCGGAGTACTTCACCGCCGCCTCGTCCAGTTCTTTGGCCAATTCGGGGCCGACGCGGTTGGTGACGAAACGCGTCTTGCCGTCCAGCGGCTCCTTGAGGGTGCCCTCCAGCCGGTCCTCGCCCACCTTCACCTCGGCGACCTTCTTGTCGTGCAGCAGCTGCTGGAACTGGCTGTAGGGCAGCACGGCCACCTGCCGGTAGCCCACCCACAAGTCATGGACGAACATGACACCCACCAGCGCGAGCAGGGCGTACAGGAAGTGGAAGCGTTTGTCGTTCATGCCGCACTCCTCAGCTGGGCCGCCGGCCGGGACCTGGCAGGCTGCTCAGGCTTGGGTCGCTGCACGGCTGCTCCAAGTAGTTCCGCCTGGGGCGCCTTCCATGGCGCGGAGCCGACGCACGCGCTCCTCGGTGGACGGATGGGTGGAAAAAAGGCGAGCGACGGAGCGCACGGCGCCGAAGGGGTTGACGATGAAGAGGCTGGCCATCGCCGGCTCAACCTGGGCCGGCCTGGCGCGCGCGCCGCTTTCAAGCTTCTCCAGGGCCCGGGCGAGCGCCTCGGGGTCTCCGGACAGGGCGGCACCCGAGCGGTCCGCCTCGAATTCCCGGCTCCGGGAGATGCCGAATTGGATGAGGGTGGCGGCGATGGGCGCCACCAACAGCAGCAGCAGCGACTGCAGGGCGCTCGGCCCCGCGCCATCGCGGCGCCCGCCGCCGAAGAAGCCGGCCAGGTGGGCGATGTAGCTGACGGCCGCCGCCACGGTGGCGGCGATGCTGGAGATGAGGACGTCCCGGTTTTTGACGTGCGACAATTCGTGGGCGAGGACGCCGCGCAGCTCCCGCGCGTCGAGCAGCTGGAGAATCCCCTCGGTGACGGCCACCACCCCCAGCTTGGGGCTCCGGCCGGTGGCAAACGCATTCGGCTGCGCCTCGGGGATGATGTACACCCGCGGCTTGGGGATGCCCGCTTTGTGGGCCAAGTCCGCCACCATGGCGTGCAGCTCGGGCGCCTGCGCTTCCGTCACTTCCTGGGCCCCGCTGGTGGCGAGGACAATCTTGTCCGAGAAGAAGTAGGCGCCGAGATTCATGACGGCCGCCGACACCACCGCGTAGCCAAGAAAGTCCGGGCCCATCGCGCCGCCGATGGCGATGAGCAAGGCCGACAGCGAGCCGAGCAGGAGGATGGTTTTCAGCTGGTTCGACATGCTGAGGCCTACACTAACCAGCTGGCCGAAGGAGGCCAGCGCCAGGGGCCGCAAGTGCCCGAGATGGCTAAGGGAAAGGGGCCCCGGGGGGCCACCATGGCTAGCCGCCCCGGGTGTGCATCTCCAACCGGGGGTCCTCCCGCAACTCGGCAACGTCGGCCAGCGGTTCCCGGTGCTGCAGGGCCAGGCGCTGCTCGGCCCCGCGGTCCGTGCGGCCCTTCCAGCCGAGACGCACCAGCTGGGCGATGGTCTCGTCGGACGCCCCACCCCGCAGCGCCTGGCGCAGGTTGAGGCCGGCGCGTGCGTACAGGCACAGAAACCAGGTGCCGTCGGCCGTGACGCGGCTTCTGTCGCAGGTGCGGCAGAAGGGGGCGGTGGTGGAGGCAATAACCCCGAAGGTGGTGCCGTCGGACAGCCGGAAGCGCTCTGCCGGCGCACGCCCGCGCACGCCCACTGGCACGCCTTCCTCCTGTAAGGGCTCCACCGGCCCGTGCGCGGCGGCAATGCGCTCGAGCATCTCGGCACGCGAGACGACGTCCTCGCGCCTCCAGCGGGTGGCGCCGCCGACATCCATGTACTCGATGAAGCGGAGCTCGGCCCGCTGCTCCTTGGCGAAGGCCAGCAGCGACAGCAACTCGTCGTCGTTTCGCCCCCGCATGACGACGGCGTCCAGCTTCAGCCCCGGCCAGCCGAGGTCCCGCACCGCCGCGATGCCCGCCAGCACCCGGGCATGTTCATCGCGCCGGGTCAGGGCCTGGAAGCGGTCCGGGCGCAGCGTGTCCAGGCTCACCGTCACCCGGGTCAGGCCCGCCTCCCGCAGCGGACGGGCCAGGGCTTCCAACAGCACCCCGTTGGTGGTCAGCGCGAGGTCGCGCAGTCCCGGGCCGGCCCAAAGGCGGCGCACCAGTTCCGGCAGTTCCTGGCGTAGCAGCGGCTCGCCGCCGGTGAGGCGGACGCGGTCGACGCCGAGGGAGGAGAAAATCCTCACCAGCCGAGCGAGTTCCTCGAAGGTCAGGAGCTCCGAGCGCGGCAGCCAGACATAGTCCGGTTCCGGCATGCAGTAGCTGCACCGCAGGTTGCAGCGGTCAGTGACGCTCAGCCGCAGGTTGCGGAGGGGCCGGCCGAGCGTGTCACGGACGGGCTCGAAAGAGGCGTCGGAAGGGGCGGTCATCGGCTGCGCAGAGGGACAGGCTTAAGCGAGCTTTCATGCATTTGCCACACGGCAACCCCCAGTTTCGACGCAGCGCTTCATGGCCGTCGAGACCCGGGGGTAGAGTCCCAGGGGGGCTACCCTCCATGGACCTCGACGCGCTCCGCCAGGCCATTGACGCCGTCGACGACCAGTTGCTGGCGCTGCTCAACCGCCGCGCCCGGCTGGTGGAGGAGGTGGCCAGCTTTAAGGAGGCCCGCCAGCTTCCTTTCTACGTCCCGCGCCGGGAGCGGGCCATCCTCGAGCGGCTGGTGGCGGCCAACCCCGGGCCGTTCCCCTCCTCGGCCATTAAGCCCGTCTTCCAGGAGGTGTTCTCTGCCTGTCTGTCCCTGGAAAAGGGGCTTCGGGTGGCCTACCTCGGCCCGGAGGCAACCTTCACCCACATGGCGGTGACGCACCAGTTCGGCCTGTCCGCCCGGGCGCAGCCGGTGGGCACCATTGCCGGCGTCTTTGCCGAAGTGGAACAGGGACGCGCGGACTTCGGCGTGGTGCCGGTGGAGAACAGCACCGAAGGGGCGGTGCTGCACACGCTGGACACGTTTCTCGACTCCACGTTGCGCATTTCCGCGGAGATTGTGCTCGACATCACCCAGTGCCTGCTGGTGCGGCCCGGGCTCGAGCTGTCCGGCGTGCAGCGCGTGTACAGCCACCCGCAGGCGCTGGGGCAGTGCCGCAAGTGGCTGGCCGCCAACCTCCCCCAGGCGGCGCAGGTGGAGACGCCCAGTACTGCCGAGGCGGCCCGCGTCGCGCGCGAGGATACAAGTGGCGCCGCCATCGCCTCGGAGCTGGCCGGGCGGCTGCATGACTTGGTTGTCGCCGCCGACGCCATCCAGGACGTGGTGGACAATGCCACCCGCTTTCTCGTCATCGGCCGCGAGCAGGCCCATGCCACGGGCAAGGACCGGACGTCCGTCCTGCTCTTGGTGAAGGACGGTCCGGGGGCGCTGCTGCGGCTGTTGCAGCCCTTCTCCGACGAGGGCGTCAACCTCACCAAGATTGAGAGCCGTCCCAGCAGGCGCCGCCCCTGGGAGTCGGCCTTCTTCGTCGACATGGAGGGGCACATCGAGGACGCGAAGGTGGCCCGGGCGCTGGCGACGCTGGCCGGGCGTGCCGAGACGTGCAAGGTGCTCGGCAGCTACCCCCGCGCCGAGCGAACGCGGCCCCAGCGCTTGGAAGGGGCCTAGAGGACGTCGATGGGAGGGGACTCGCTCGTGCTCCCGGCCCGAATGCCAGCGGCATGGTCCGTGTCCAGGTTGCCGGTGGTCTTGGGGAGCGCCTTGTCCGCCGCCAGGGCGAGGACGTGGTAGGTGCCTGCCCGCTCGAAACTCACCCTGGCCTCCAGCGTGTCCCGCGTGCGGATGCAGGCGGAACTGGTGGCGCACTGGAAGACCAATTCATCCGCGCCCCGGTAGACGCGCAAGTCCCCCACCTTGCCGCGGGGCACCTTCGCCACCAGGTGCAAGACGTCCCCTGGCGCCGCATTTTTGACTTCGCCGCTGGGAGAGGTGGCCCCTCGCACCACGGCGCCCGAGCCGCGTTCGACCTCGACGGTGGCAAGCTCGAGTACCTGGGGGCCTCCGGCGGAGCTGATGAAGAGGACGGCGAGGGTGGCGATGGCCGCCCCCACCCCGGCGAAGAGGGTCCACGAGCGTGGGCGCACGCTCTCCTGCCGGGCAATTCTCGCCCACACCTGCGCTTCCCAGGCTCCGGGCACCTCGTGGGCCTCCCGCGCCTTGCCCAGCGCCGAGGCGAGAGCCTCATAATTGGCCCGGGCGGCGCGACAGTCGGAGCAAGCTTCGACGTGGGCGTCGAGCGGCTCGCCGGCCACCAAGCGCACCAGGCCCTCGTTCTCGAAGCGGTCACAAGTCCTCATGGCGTGACTCCAGCGGCTTCGACGCACTGGCGAAGGCCCTTCATGGCCCGTCCCACGCGCATCTGCAGCGTGGCCGCTCGCGTGCCAGTCAGCTTCGCCATCTCCTCGTAGCTGAGCTGTTCCATGTAGCGCAGGACGACGGCGTCCCGCACTTCCACGGAGAGCTGGCCAAGGCACTCGGCGAGATGCTTGGCGATGGAGCCCACCTGCAGCTGCTCCTCCGCGCTGCGTTCCGTCGTCGGCACGTCCGGCGCTGTCTCCGGATGCTCGACGTGTTTGTCCTCGCGGCGCCGCATCTTCAGCATGTCCAGACAGCGGTGTCGTGCAATGCCCTGCAGCCAGCTGCGCAACGACGCGCGCCCGCCGTAGCGCCCGAAGTCCGTGTAGGCCTGGACAAACGTTGTCTGGTGGACGTCCTCGGCCACCGTCGCGTCGCCGACCATGTGTCGGCAGTAGTTGTAAATGGACTTTCCATAGAGACCCATCAGCAGCGTCAGCGCCCGTTTGCGGTCGCCCCGCGACAGGGCCTCATGGACCGCTGCCTCGGAATCCGCTTCGTCCATCTGGGAGGGCCCTGAGCGGCGGTGTGGGTGGATGTGTCCAACCACACGGTACGGGCGGGAACCCTGTTGGTCAAGCAACTCAAGAGACATGTGCCCTTCGGGAAAGAATGGCGACGGAGCCTGCCGCAGCACCACATAGGCAGCCTCCCCCAGCACCGGGCTGTCCAAATCCAAGGACTCCCCTGTGGTGGATGGGTGCGCCGCGTCGCCCAATTCACCAAATCCGGAACGTCTCACTCGACCTCCAAGCGACGGGGCGTTTCGGCCGGGCGGAGGGAGCATCTGGCGCTTCCCTCTGTTGGGGGGGCAGCCGACCGCCGCGCTGGTTGAGGCGGCGGTCGGCGAGCCCGGGCTTTACCCCGGCGGGGGTCGCGCACGCGCGACAGGCCGAGGGCCGGTCGCCCGCCGCTCCCCGGCCTTTGGTTGCTTCAGGGGCTCAGGTGTCCCCGCCACGAAGAAGGCCGACCACCGGGCCACCGGCTCGGTGCGCGCGAGTGCGCGCTGGACTTGGGCCAGTGCACCAGCCGGGTCCTCCAAGCCTCCCTGCGCATAAAAGGCGCGCACCACCTGGGACGCGAAGCCGTCTTCGACGGAGCGCAGGGTGGCCAGCACGGCGCCGCTTCCGGCGTGCAGAAAGGCGGTCGCCAGGGTGTCAGCAGCCGTCTCCTCCAGCTTCGAGCCGGAATGGCAGCTGGCGAGCACGACGAGGTCCGCGTGGAGGCGCTGGCGCAGGATGTCGGCGACGCTGACGTTGCGGTCGGCGAGGACCAGCGCTGGCCCAGCGACGTCGACCACGGTGTGCGTCGCGAAATGCAGCAGGTGCGTGCCGGAGGCTGTCAGCGGAGCCTCTGCGGCGGCCGCTCCCAGGCGGACCTCGGCTCCCGTGACGCGGCCCGCCGACTCGGCCTCCTCGCGCGCGGAGGGGAGGTCTCCCAGCGGGTCCGCCAGCACCATGCCCGCGCGCAAGGCGTCCCGCCCGCCCCAGGAAACGGTCAAGACATCCGGAGCGACGCTGACGACGGCCCGGTCCACCAGCCTTCCTTTGCCGACACGCAGCGCGGCCACCGGGAGGTTGCGCGCACAGCGGGGGAGTAGGATGGCGAAGCGGCGCCCCAGGCGTACCAGCGTCGAAGGGGGGAACAGCGCTGCACCGAGCTGTGTCGCAGCGTCCTCGTCCAGCGACTCGCTAAAGCGTTGCATGAGTGCGCACAGCGTCTTGGGGGCCAGCTCGACCGGGATGGTGGTGGTGCCTTGGGGCCAGTGGAGGATTGCCCAGGAGTGGCTCTCCGTCGTGACGAAGGCCACGAAACTGGCGTTTGCCTGGACGCTGTTCTCGCGTTCTGGCAACGCGCGACTGGCCTCCTGCAGCTTCTTCGTTGCGGCGCTGCGGTCGAGTGCATCGCTCACCTCGTGGCCCGCGCTGCTCGAGGCCTCAGCGACTTTGTCGCTCAGGCGACTGGCCAGCGACCGCTGCAGCGTGGACAGCGCGCGCTCAGAATTTCCCGCTTCGGCGAAGACCTCGAAGAGCCCCTCGTACGGCCCTTCGCGGTTGTCATTGGGAGTGTCTGCCAATCCCGCTTCGCTCAGTTTCTTCCGCTGCGCCTCGAGTTGGGCCACCGCCGCTTGGAACGCCTGTCGTGCTAGGTCAGCCTTCCCCATCGCCCAGAGCGTTCGACCCAGCTCGGACTCGATTTCCCAGAGGCGGTTCGGGGGTGGAGACAACGCCCGGGCTTGCTCGAGCAAGTGGCGAGATTCCTCCAGTCGGCCTTCGCCTCGGGCAGCCACGCCCTCCAGAAAGGCGAGCCCGCTTCGGTCGTCCGGCCCGAAGACGTCGCCAAAGCTCTCGGCCTGCGTCGACAGGGCGTGCACCTGCTGCCAGTCGGCCTCTTTCGCCGCCACCTCGATTTGGTTCATGACGGCGCTCGCCTGGTAGAGGCGAATCCCGTCTCTCTGGGCCGCGGCTTGCGCTTGCTGCAGCAGCTCCTTTGCCGAACGCAGCTGGTTCGCGTCCATGTGGAGCTGGGCGTCCAGAAGGAGCTCGGTCGCTTTGAGTGGCTCCGCGCCCAGCAGGCTTCTGAGCCGGCGAAGCTCCCCGGTTGAGGCCGGACCGTCGCCCAGGTAGTTCAAGGCGCGGGCCAGGCGCATCCGTGCGTCACGCTCGTCGATCATTTCCAGAGTGCCGGCATGCGTACGCAGCAACGCGTCCAGGATGCGTATCGCTTCTGCGTACTCGCCCGCTTGGTAGAGTTCATACGCGAAACGGGTGGTCAGCTTGGCGACCAGCGAGACCTCCACCATGCGCGCGGCAGCTGCGAAGGCTTGCCGGTACTCGGCCAGGGCGAGGTCATGCTGACCAAGCAGCGCATCGATGTAGGCCAGCCTGAAGCCCACCTCGACGTCGCCGCTTGTTTCAAACGGCTGCAGCACGTCCCTGGCGTCCGCGTAATGACCCGAGAGGATAAAGGCCTGCGCCGCGCGAAGGGCGGCTTCCTTCGAAGACATCCGCCGACTGACGGCTGCACAGCGCCAGGCCTTCTCCAGCGAATCGCCACCGACACACCCGGCGTCGGAGGGCGTCCATCCGTCGTGAGCGAGCGCCACCGCCGCCGCAACGACAAGCACACCGAAGCCAGGCGTCCACACGCTGGGCGAGTATGCCCATCGACTCGCCCGGTGAGCCACGCCTGCCGGCACCCCGCCGAGTGACGCCTGTCCGCCCGGGAGGAGGCGAGTGCCAGTCAGCCGTCCTGCCCGCGGGGGCCCCAGGGGGTAGCTTCGGGGCTCAGGGGCGGAGGGCTTGCGCTCGTCGGAGCGCCGGGCCTCGGACCGTCAGGGGTTCGGGGCTTCCAGCCACGAAGAAGGCCGACCAGCGCGCAGGTGCCTCCGTGCGCGCTAGCTCGCGCTGGACCTTGGCCAGCGCTCCCGCAGGGTCGTCCAGGCCGCCTTGGGCATAAAAGGCTCGGACGACGTCGGACGCGAAGGTGTCCTCCACCGACCGCAGCGTGGCCAGCACTGCGGCACTGCCCGCTCGAAGAAATGCAGTCGAAAGGGTGTCCGCCGCGGTGGCTTCTAGCCTGGACCCGGAGTGGCAGCTGGCGAGGACCACCAGGTCCGCATGGAGGCGACGACGAAGGATGTCGGCGACAGTCAGGTTGTGGTCAGCCAGGACGAGTGCGGGTCCGGCCACATTCAGCGTGGTGTGGGTCGCGAAATGCAGGAGCCGCGCGGAGCTTTCCCCCAGCGACGCTGCCGAAGCGAGGCGACCCAGTCGGACAGCGGCTCCCGTCAATCGGCCCGTTCGCTCGGCCTCTTCGCGCGCAGCCGGGAGGTTTCCGAGCGGGTCTGCCAGGACGACCTTTTGTCGCGCAGTCGGGCGGCCGGATTCGGGAACCCGGGTGACGGTAGAAAGGTCCGGTGCAACGCTAACCACCGCCACGTCCAGGAGTCGGTTCTTGCCCACCCGCACTGCCGACACGGGAAAGCTCCTGGCGCAGCGTGGGAGGATGATGGCGAACCGCGGACCGAGCTGCATCAGCGTCGAGGGAGGGAACAACAACGCCCCAAGCCGCGCTGCGCCGTCGTCGTCGAAATCCTCGCCGAATTTCTGCATCAGGCGGCAGAGTTCCTGGGGAGGCTGGTCGACGCGATGGACCAAGGCGCCGTGCGCCGTCTGGACGACGCTCCAAGACTTGGTCTCCGTGGTGACAAAAGCGACGAATCTCGCGTTGGCACCGTTGGGGCTGTCTCGCTCGCCCAGTCCGCGGCTGACTTCGCTCAACGCGCGCCGCGCCGCGGAGCGGTTGAGGGCGTCGTCCACTTCCGCGCCCGCTTTACTGGCCGCCTCAGCCACCTCCGCCTCGAGCCGCCCAGAAAAAGAAGCCTGCAGCGTCGAGAGGGCCCTCGCTGCCTCATTGGCCTCCGCTTCGAGCTCAAACAGCGCTTCGTAGGGCTTGTGCCGGCTGCCCATCAACGCGGCCTGCCCTCCTGAGTCGGCAACGCCTTCCCGTTGCGACTCCACTTCGAGAATCGACAACTCGAAGGCCTTCCGAGCCTCCTCCAAGAGACCGAGCGCCTGAAGCGTGAGCCCTGACTCGTAGTCGATTTCCCAAAGTTCATCAGCGCGGGGAGACAGGCCACGCGCTTGCGCGAGCAGACGGCGGGACTCCTCAGGTTTGCCCTCGGCGCGCGCGGCCTGCTCCTCGAGCAGGGCCAGCGCGCGCAGGTCGTCGGGCTGCAGCACGTCCTGGAAGGTCCGAATCTCCGAGGAAAGGGCGTGCACCCGCTCCCAATTGCCTTCCTTCACCCCGATTTCAATGCGGTTCATCACCGCGGCAGACTCGTAGAGCCGCCAGCCTTCCCGCCGGGCGGCGTCTCGCGCTTGCTCGAGCATGGCATCCGCCGAGCGGAGCTGGCCTCGCTCGATGTGCAGACGCGCGTCGAACAGGAGCTCGAGGGCCGTCAGTGGAGCGTCACCGAGCTTGGCCCTCAAGCGCTGCAGCTCTGCCGCAGCGGCAGGTGTGTCGCCCATCGCCGCCAGGGAACGGGAGAGGTTGAGCCGCGCATCGCGCTCATAGTCGAGCGGCAGCTGTCCGGCGGCGGTCCGCAAGAGGTCGCTCTCAATCCGGACCGCTTCCTCGTACTCCGCGTTGGTGAACAGCTCGTAGGCCAAATGCGTGGTGATGTCCGCCCGAACTAGGCCATCGGAGAGGCGTGGCGCGAGCTGGAACGCCTGGCGGTACTCCTCAAGTGACCGTTTCCGCTGAGACAGGCGGGAATCAATCCAGGCCAGGCGATTGAGCACCGAGGCGTCGCCAATGGCTTCGAAGGGCGCCAGGACAGCGCGCGCTCGCTCGAGCCGGTTTCCGACGATGTTGAAGTAGGAGGCATAAAGCGCGGTCCTCAGAAAGCCCCGCCGCCTCGCTAGGTCCTCACAGCTCTGAGCGCTTTGGAGCCAGGCGCCGTTCAGAGCGCTCTCGGCAGACTCGGGACACCCGGCGCCGGCGCTGGTCCAACCGTCGTGCGGGACGGCAGCTGCCGCGGCGACGAGAAGAATGAAGGACCGAGCCCACCACACGGCCTGAGGAGTATGCCCCTGGGGTTGCCAGGCTCGCCACCATGCCTACGGCGGGCGCGGGGGCGATGGGGGGTTGCTTCCCATGTAGGTGGTGATGATTTGAGTCGTATGGCTGGCGGTGTAGACGGAGTTCCCAAGCTGCACGAAGGTGAAATGGCTACCGTCCCTCTTGCCTGGGGCCGGCAGCCGGGCTCCGTGTCCGGCATGCGGGATGGCGTGCCGGGAGTGGATGGTCATCAGGTAGACGACTTCTATCCAGTCTGAAGGTGACTCAAGGTGACGGTGGCTCAGCGCGACCGCCGTGATGCGGGTCAGCCCATAGGCTGGCCAATGCCAGTCCCCGTCCCGCCTGAGCCGCCGCAGGCTTCTCCTTGCGAGGGCCCGGTCCACCCTCCTCTGCAGTTGGTCGAGTTCCATAGACTCCCCCTCCGAAGTCTCTTCAGGGAGGCGACGCTAACGCCGAAGCCACCACTCGGATTTTGAGCGCCTGGGTCGCGTTCCCGAGAGGAAGTCTACGCTGGCGCGGTGGTAGCGTCACGCTGGCCAAGAACTAGCGACTTGGCTTCTTGGGGAAACGCGTTTTGGCCGAAGCGGGAACTCGACGCGAGATGCGCTACGGACCTGCCTCCTCCCAGTCGGTGGAGTGGCTGGCCGCCACGCGACCGAGCCGCCCCGTCCTCCTGGTGGCAATTCACGGGGGCTACTGGCGCGCGCGGTACGGGCTGGAGGAACTCCGGCCCTTGTGTGCTGCTTTTTCGCAGCGCGGCTTTCCGGTGGCTTCCCTGGAGTACCGCCGCCTGGGGGAGGCAGGGGGGGGGTGGCCCGGGACGCTCGATGACGTCGAGTCCGCGCTTGCCGCCCTGCCCGTGGCAGCGACTGAGGCAGGGCTGCAGCTCTCCGGAGCCCTGCTGGTGGGCCATTCGGCCGGCGGCCATCTGGCGCTGTGGGCCGCCGCACGTGCCAAGGCCGGTTCCGTCGGGAATCTGCCCCTCGTGGGCGTCGTCGGGTTGGCCCCGGTGAGCGACTTGGTGGAGGCCTCCCGCCTCCACCTCAGCACTGGCGTGGTGTACCAGTTGCTGGGGGGCAGCCCGCAGCAAGTCCCGGAGCGGTACCGGGCAGCCTCCCCAGTGGAGTTGCTGCCGCTGGGGGTGCCCACCGTCCTGGTCCACGGAACGGCAGACGAAGACGTCCCCTACGCCCTGAGTACAGCCTACCTGGAGCGTGCCCGGGCGGCCGGCGACGCGGCGCGGTTGGTGACGCTTGAGGGCGGCGGCCACTTCGACGTCACCACACCGACGTCGCCCTACTGGCCCCAGGTGGTGGAGGCCGTCGAATCCCTTGCGTGACGGCTCGGGACCGCGGCCCCGAAGGCCAGGACACCCTGACTCAACCCAGGACGTCTTTCGGCAACTGGCCGACCAGGGGCGCGAGCCGGACGCGGACCAGGGCTTTGGCCGCCATGAGGTCCACCGCTTCGGCAGATGTCACGCCGGCCGCAAGCTCCGAGACAAGGCCCGCCGCGACGCGTCCAATGTCATAGGCCAGGCGGTACGGAGCGCGGCTGAAGCTGACCAGCGCGTAGCGGGAGAGAAACTCCCCCGGAAAGGCATTGAGGAGTCGCCGCTCGATGGATTTCTCCAGGAGGAAGCGGGCGTCCGCCACGCTGTCGCGCATCTCCACGAAGTTCTCCACCGCCATGTCCGCAATGGCGTCAGCGTTGGGCTTGCGCAACCGCGAAAACTCCGCGAAGGCCCCCCCAAGTCCTCCGTCTGACCGAGGACGTCGTCCAGGACCTCGCAATCCTCGAAGCCGCAATTCATCCCTTGTCCGAAGAAGGGGACGATGGCGTGCGCCGCGTCCCCCAACAACACGGCACGCGACTCCGCCGCCCACGGCCAGCACTTCACCGTCACCATGCTGCCGGTGGGATTTTCCAGGAATTGCGACTCGAGGTCTGGAAGGAGCGCGAGCGCGTCAGGAAACTGCGCGGAAAAAAACGCACGCACGTCCTCCGGCGCCTTCAGCGTCTCGAAGGACGGCCGTCCAGAAAAGCGCAGGAAGAGGGTGCAGGTGAAGCTGCCATCCAGGTTGGGCAGCGCAATCAGCATGAAGTCCCGGCGGGGCCAGATGTGCAGCGCGTGCTTCTCCAGCCAGAAGCTGCCCCCCGGGCCGGCCGGCAGAGTCAATTCCTTGTAGCCGTGGTCCAGGCGCTCCTCACTGCTGCGGCCGCCGTCCGCCGCCACGACGGACTCGCGCACGACGGAGCTGGCCCCGTCGGTGCCCACCACGGCCGAGCCGTGCAGGGCCTCCGTCCTGGCCGTCCCTCTCGTTCACCACCGTCAAGCGTCCGGAGGCGACGTCCACCGCCGTCACGCGGTGGTGAAAGTCTAGCCGCACCCGGCCGGTCGCCTCCGCCTCGGACATCAGCATCCCGTTCAGCCAGCCGCGGGAGATGGAGTGGATGACTTGGGTGTCGTCCTTTCCGTAGGGCTGGAAGACGAAGGGGCCGTCAGCCGGGTGAATGGCCCGCCCGCGCATGGGAATGGCGTGCTGGAGCGCCTTTTCTTCAAGTCCCACCCGGCCGAGGGCGTGAAGCCCGCGCATGCTGATGGCAAGGTTGATGCTGCGCCCGGCGCGGATGCGCTCCTTGCGCATGTCCGGCCGCCGTTCCAGCACCCGCACGTCCGCGCCCCGACGGGCCAGGTACAGCGACAACAGCGAGCCCACCAGCCCCGCACCGACCAGGGTGTAGCGGTCAGGCCGAGACATGGCTGCGCAGGGCCCGGCGAATCGCCAGACGTCCAAGTAGGAGTTGTACAGCGGCACCGGCGCCGCGCGGACAATGTCCGGCGCGCGAAAGTCCACCACGATGCCCCCCGGCCAGGCGCTGCACCAGGGTCCGCGCGTCCTTGCGGATGCGGATGCGAAAGCTGGGCGCCGCGCTGCTTCGGGTCCGCCGGGGTAATGACGCGGACGGCGTCCCGGGCAGCCCGGCGAGGAGGAAGTGCAGGAAGCTGCTGAGGCGCTCCCGCTTCTCCTCCAAGGCGCCCATGCCCGCCTCCGCAAATAGCTCCATGGAGGCCCGCAGGGCGGCCAGTTGGAGGATGGGCGGGTTGCTCAGCTGCCACCCCTCGGCGCCCGGAAGCGAGGCAAAGCGCGCCGGCATCTGGAAGCGCGAGGACTTCGTCATGCCCCCACCAGCCTTCAAAGCGCGGAAGCGCGTGCCCGTCCCGGTGCCGGGCGTGGACGAAGACGCCCCCCAGAGAACCTGGGCCACCGTTGAGGTACTTGTAGGAACACCACACCGCGAAGTCGGGCCCGTCGTCGTGCAGCCGGAAGCGCAGGTTGCCCGCGCCGTGGGCGAGGTCGAAGCCGACGAGGGCTCCCGCCGTCCGGGCGGCGCGCGTCACCGCCGCCACGTCGAAGGCCTGCCCCGTCAGGTAATTCACGTTGCCGAGCAACACCAGGGCCAGCTTCGGCCCCTCGCGTGCAATGGCGCCGAGGATGTCCTCCGGCCGGAGCGCATCCTCCCCAGGCCGGGGCACGCAGCGCAACCACCGCCGCCGTCGGGGTCGAGCCCGTGAAAGCGCACCTGGCGAGGCCACCGCGTACCGGTCGGAGGGGAAGGCGCTGCCCTCATCAGGACCCGGGAGCGCGCCGGGCGTCGGCCGGTAGAAACGAACCATCAGGAGATGCAGGTTCACGGTGAGGGTGTTCATCACCACCACCTCCTCCGGCTCCGCCCCGACCAGGCGCGCCGTCGAGGCGGTCAAGAACCATGGTACGGCAGCCAGGGCGGGGTGCCCTGGACGTGCCCCTCGACGCCGCGGCTTCGGCCCAGTCGTCGAGCGCCTCGTCGACCGGCGCCGCGCGCCTGTCCGCGGCTGGAGCCCGAGGCGAGTTTCCGGTCAGGTACACGCACCGGGCGCGCCGTCCGGGCCCCGGGGGGAGGAAGGAATCGCGCATCGGACCGAGCGCAGGTCGCGGCGTCCTGTCCTCGGCAAACGCCCTGAATCCTCGTCCGCACTTTAGGCCATCGGGCTGCGCCCGAGCCAGCCGAGGCGTTGTCGGAGAGCAGGGCCTGCCGGCTGGAAGGCGCGAGGTCGGGGAGCGAACGGATGAGGGCCCCCGGGGCCGCCTCGCCCGAGTGGAAAGGGGTAGTCGCTGCCCAGCATGACCTGGAAGTCTCCGAAGAGGCCGAGGATGCGGTGCAGCGTGTCCGCGTCGTGCACCAGGCTGTCCACCCAGAAGCGCCCGAGGTAGGCCCGCGGGGGCACCGGGTTGTCCACCGCGACCAGATCCGGTCGCACCTCGAAGCCGTGGGCGATGCGGCCGAACGTGCCGGGAAGGCGCCGCCCCCGTGGGCGAAGGCGATGCGCAGCTTGGGGAGCCGCTCCAGCACCCCGCCGAAGAGAACGCTGCAGATGGCGAGCGAGACCTCGGCCGGCATGCCCACCAGCCACGGGCAGCCAGTACTTGCGCATGCGCGCCTCGCCCATCATGTCCCAGGGGTGGACGAAGACGGCGGCGCCCAGTTCCGCCGCGGCGGCGAAGACGTCGAAGAGCGCCGGGTCACTCAGGTTCCACGCGTTGACGTGGCTTCCAATCTGCACGCCGGCCAGGCCCAGCTGCTGCACGCAGCGCTCCAGCTCGGTCGCCGCCAGGGCGGCATCCTGCAGCGGCAGCGTGCCCAGGCCGAGGAAGCGCTTCGGGCGGCTCCGCACCACCGAGGCCAGGTGGTCATTCAGGTGGCGGGCCAGCTCGAGCCCGTCGCGCGGCTTGGCCCAGTAGGAGAACATGACGGGGACGGTGGAGAGCACCTGCACGTCGACGCCGGCGGCGTCGCAGTCCGGACAGCGCGCGCCTCGGCGTCCCACAGGTTGCTCTGCACCTCGCGGAAGGGCGTCCCGTCGTCGCGCAGCATGTGGGCGCGCCCCGGCCCACAGGGTTCCAGCTGGATGAAGCCGCCGTAGCCGAATTTCTCGCGCCACCGCGGCAACTCGGGTGGCAACAGGTGCGTGTGGACGTCGACGGTGGCCATCAGGCCCCGGCTCGGCCCGCGTTCCGCACTTCTTGCAGGTGGAGGCCTCGGCGCTTCCGTAGAAGCGGTCGAAGACCGGCGGCAGCTGGGTGACCAGATTCGGTCCAGGTGGAAGAATTCCTCGTACAGCTCCTCGCCGCACTTCTGGCAGAACCAGACGAAGCCGTCCTTCTCGTGCCGCAGCCGCCTGCGCTCGAGCACCAGGCCGACCGTGTCCGCCGGGCGCTGGGGCGAGTGCGGCACGTGCGGGGGAAGCAGGAAAATCTCCCCCTCGCGGATGGGGACGTCCACCCGCGTGCCGTCGTCGATGCACGCGAAGCACCATGTCGCCTTCGAGCTGGTAGAAGAACTCCTCGCCCTCGTTGACGTGGAAGTCGGCGCGGCGCGTTGGGGCCGCCCACCACCGTGACCATGAACTCGCGGTCGGCCCAAATCTGCTGGTTGCCCACCGGCGGCTTCAGCAGGTGGCGGTGCTCGTCGATCCAGCGCTTGAAATTGAACGCTTGCAGCCGGCTGGTCATGGTGCTTCCTCAGGCATCGTCGCGATGCACTTCAGCTCGATGGCGATGGGCGTGGGCAGACACTTCACCTCCACCGTGGTGCGGCAGGGCTGGGCGTCCGTGAAGTACTCCGCCCACAGCCGGTTGTAGGCCGCGAAGTCCGTCTTCATGTCGGTCAGGAAGACCGTGACGTCCACCAGGCGGTCCCAGGTGGTCCCGGCGTCCTCCAGAATGGCGCGGACGTTGGCGAAGACGCTGTGGCACTGCGCCACAATGTCCTTGGCCACGACGTTGCCTGGCGGCGTCCAGCGTGACGCCGGGAATGTCCTGGCTGCCGCGGACGCGGGGGCCGATGCCCGACAGGAAGAGAAGATTCCCGACGCGGCGGGCGTGGGGAAACAGCGCCCACCGGCGCGGCGGCTCGCTCGGAAGTGACGGACGACATGGGCTTCTCCCTCCCCTCTACAGCTGGACGCAGACGTTCTGGGCTTCGGTGAAGAAGCGCAGCGCCTCCACGCCCCCCTCGCGGCCCACGCCCGAGTCCTTCATCCCGCCGAAGGGGGTGCGCAAGTCGCGCAGCATCCAGCAGTTCACCCAGACGACTCCCGACTGCAGCCTGGCCGCGACGGAGTGGGCGCGCTTCAGGTCGCGGGTCCACAGCGAGGCCGCCAGCCCGTAGGCGGTGGCGTTGGCCAGGGCCAGCGCCTCCTCCTCGGTGCCGAAGGGCTGCAGCGTCGCCACCGGGCCGAAAATCTCCTCCTGGTTGGTGCGCGTCCGGGCCCGAGGCCCTCGAGCAGCGTGGGCTCCACGAAGAAGCCCTCCTGGCACCGGCCCTTCACCTGCGCGCGCTTGCCGCCGCAGAGCACCTGGCCGCCCTCGTCCCGGGCGAGCGTCGAGGTAGCCGAGCACCTTGTCCAGGTGGGCCCGGCTCACCAGCGCGCCCTGCTGCGTCTGCGCCTCCAGCGGGTCGCCCACCCGCAGGGCCCGGGCGCGCTCCACCAGTGCGTCGCGGAACCGCGCGTACAGCGACGCTTCGACGAGGATGCGCGAGCCGCAGAGGCAAATCTGCCCCTGGTTGGTGAAGGCGGAACGGAGCGTGGTTGCTACGGCCGCCTCGAAGTCGCAGTCGGCGAAGACGAGGGTCGGGTTCTTGCCGCCCATCTCCAGCGACAGCTTCTTGAAGGCCGGGCCCGCGGTGCGGGCAATCTCCGCGCCGGTGCGGGTACTGCCGGTGAAGGAGATGGCCTTCACCCCTGGGTGCGCGGTGAGGGCGGCGCCCACCTTGGGGCCGAGGCCGTGCACCAGGTTGAGCACGCCCGGCGGCAGGCCCGCCTCGGCGCGAGAGTCGGCCCAGCCAGTGCGCCGTCACCGGCGTCACCTCGGACGGCTTGGCGACCACGCAGTTTCCCGGCCGCGAGCGCGGGCGCCACCTTCCAGCTGAAGAGGTAGAGGGGCAGGTTCCACGGCGAGATGCAGCCCACCACGCCGAGCGGATGGCGCAGCGTGTAGTTGAGGGCGCGCCCGTCCATGGGGTGCGCCTCGCTGGCGAACTGGCTGGCGGCGTCGGCGAAGAAGTCGAAGTTGGACCTGCCCGCGGGATGTCCAGGAGTCGCCAGCGAGAGCGGCTTGCCGGTGTCGACCGACTCGGCGTGGGCGAGCTCCGGTGCTCGGGCGCGCAGGGCGTCCGCCAGCCGGTGCAGGGCCCGGGAACGCTCCGCGGCCGGGGTGGCGGCCCAGGCGGGGAAGGCCCGCTCGGCCGCCTGCACCGCGGCGGCGACGTCGGTGGCGTCGGAGTCGGGGAGGGTGCCCGAGACCGCCCCGGTGGCGGGCTCCCAGTTGGCCAGCGTCGCGCCGGAGCGCGCCGGGACCTGCCGGCCGTCGATGTGGTTTTGGACGGTCACCATCGCCCTCCCGCTGTCCTAGCACCAAGCCCTCCGCGCCCCCCGGGGGCTAGTGTAGAAGCAGACGCCCCCTTCGGCGGACGGCCCACGGGGGCCCACCGGAGAGGAGGCGCAAGGGATGGGCCTGGACGTGAATGCGCTGGCGCGTCGGCTGGACGACGCGCGGCTCTCGGCGCGGGAGGTGGAACGGCTGACCCTGGAATTCCCGGACCTCACCCTGAACAGGCCTACCGGATTATGGACGCCGGCATCGCCCTGCCGGCGCGAGCGGGGGGAGCGCGACGTCGGGCCTGAAGATGGGCCTGACGTCCGAGGCCAAGCGGCAGCAGATGGCGCTGGGTGCGCCCATCTACGGCGTGCTGACGGACGCGATGCGTGGTGCGGGGCACCTTCTCTCTGGCCGGGGCGCTGCACCCGAAAATCGAGCCGGAGCTGGCCTTCCACTTCGCGGACGGCCTGCGCGGCTGCCCAGACCGGGCCGAGGTGCTGGCCGCCTGCACCGGGGTGTGCGCGGCGCTGGAGATTCTCGACTCGCGCTACCGCGACTTCAAGTACTTCAGCCTGCCGGACGTCGTGGCGGACAACGCCTCCTCCTCGCACTTCGTCCTGCCCGACGCCTGGACCGACGCCGCGGGCCTGCACGCTGGGACGGGTCGAGCTCGGCCATGTCCATCGACGGCGTGGTGCGCCAGCGCGCCACGGGAAGCGCCATCTCCGGGGACCCGCTGCTCTCGGTGGTGCAGCTCTGTGCGCTGCTCGACGGCCGGGGGCGGGCGCTGCCGCCCGGGCAGCCTCGTCCTGGCTGGCGCCGCCACCGTCGCCGAGCCACTGCGCGCCGGGCAGACGGTGTCGTTGGACGTGCCCCCGCTGGCGCCGGTGCGTGTCGCCATCACGCCCTGAAGCCCTCGGGCCGGGCCGTGGCACAATGGCCTGCCTGCTGCCCCTCATGACTCCTCGCCTCCGACTCCCCACCCTCCTGCTGCTGGCCGGCTGCGCCACCGTGCAGCCGCCACCTACCCCGGCGGCCCCGCCGGCCGCGGTGGCTCCGCCCGCGCCTGCATCGCCCCCGCCCGCGGCGCCCGTGCCAGAGCCGGCCGGGGCCCTAACCCTGGTGGAGGAGGGCCGGAGGGTGCAGCGCGAGAAGGGGGAGGGCGGCGCCGGCGAGGCCATTGCGCTGTACCGGAAGGCCCTGGCACTCGACCCCCGGTGCACCGCGGCCTGGTGGGAATTGGGCTGGTCCGAGCAGCTGCGCGGCCGACACGAAGCCGCCCTGGAGGCGTGGACCACGCTGGAAGGGCTGGACAGCCATTTCCCGGAACTTTCCGAACGTCTGGCGGAGCTGGCCGAACAGGTGCGCCAGCTGCGTCTCCTCGATGCTTTGCCGGACCCGGGGCCGTTGCCTCCCCGCGATGAGGTGCCGGCCCCCGGACCAGCCCTGAGGGTGGCCGCGGTGGGGGACGTGCAGCTGGGCATGGCCTGGCCGCCCGGCCACGTGGCGCTGCCCCCCGACGACGCGCGTGACATGTTCGACGCGGTGAAGGAAACCCTCGACCGCTCCGAGGTGCGCTTCGGCAACCTCGAGACGGTGCTGGCGGACAGTGGCGAGAGCAAGAAGTGCGGGAAGAAGTCCACCAAGTGCTACGCCTTTCGCGTCCCGACATCTTTTGCCGACAGCTTGCGCGCCGCGGGCTTCAACGTGATGAGCATCGCCAACAACCACGCTGGGGACTTCGGCCCGGAGGGCCGGCGCTCCACCATCGCCGCGCTGGACGCGGCAGGAATCCGCCACAGCGGGCCCTTGGGAGACATCGCCAGCTGGGATGTCGGGGGACGGCGGGTGGCGCTGGTCGGCTTTTCCTTCGGTTCAGACGTCTACCGGATTCAGGACCTGGTGGTGGCCCGGAAGCTGGTGGCGGACTTGAAGAAGCGCCATGACTTGGTCTTCGTTTCTTTCCACGGCGGCGCCGAGGGCGTCGGCGCGGCGCGCGTGCCACTGGGTGTGGACACCTTCTTGGGGAGAACCGCGGGGACGTCGCGCGCCTTCGCCCACACCGTCGTCGACGCGAACGATGGCGATGTCCTTCGTTCAGCGTGTCCTGCTCCGCGTCGATCAGCGACAGTCGCCGTTTTTACGCCCTGGGGCACGCATCGCCGACCCTCGGCGCAGCGAACACCAGGTAGATGGCGTTCTTCGAGTCCGCCACCAGCTTGCGGGCCACCACGGTCCTGGAACTTGGGCGAGCGTGAGCCGGAGGAAAGCCTCGACACCACCGAGCAGCTCCAGGAGGCGCTGGTCGGCGCAATCCCGCTCGTCCGGCGCCATGGTGCAGGCGTCTGCCTTCCCGACCAGGCGTCGTTGGCGATACTTGCGGGTTCGCGCTGAACAGGGCGGCGCGCAGCTTGGCATCGATAGCGAAAGGCGTACGCTGATCTTCCCGCACTTCCTTGCGCCGGTCCGCCAGCACCGTGAGGTTGCCGAAGCGCGCCCTTCACGGCGGAGGGTCTGCACCGCGTAGTTCGCGTCGTTGGGCAGCACGCCCTGTGCCGGTAGCCGCCATGCCCAGCTGGACGTCCCCCACCACTCGTCCAGGCTGCTCTGGGGCTGGGACTGGTCGTCGGCCCGGCAGGAGCATGCCGACGCGTTCGGTCAGCTCGGCCTCGGCCAGCTGCGGAAGTCCAGCCCTTCCAGGCTGGTCCACGCCTCCGCAGGCGCCGCCTCATGCCGAGCAGCTGCTCGACAGCCCGTCCACCAGGCGGCGGTGCACTCGGCGAGACCCAGGCCTTGTCCGGGTACGGGCGATGGCCTCGGCGGCGCCGCCCTCTCCGGCCCTCCTCCACCAGGGCCCTGGCCCGCACCGGCGCCGCGGCCGGCGACGCCGGCCGCGCCGGTGTCGGCTGCACGGTGGCGCAGCCGGCGAAATGGGGTCCCGTCGTCGTGGGGGCACGGAGGCGCAGAGCGTTCGGGCCTCGGCCACCGCCGCCAAGGAGGAACTGCAAGGACCTACGACATGGAGTGGCTCGGCGACGGTGGCGGCGCGAGCCGACGACTCCGGGGCTGGGCACGCCCAGTGTAGAAGCGCGCGCCGCTGCACGACCGAAAGCAGGCGGGACCCGGAGATGGTTTTTCCTTGCGCGCGCTCGCGCGCCGGACATCGCTGTGCAGGTCGCTCGCTGTTGCAGGCCCGCGGCGTAGAATTTCATCCGCCAGACCAGGAGGGTGGGGTTGTAGGTTGAAGTATTCGAATCCCAGGTAGCGCGGGTCGGTACGGCGCGCACACCCCGGTGCAGGCGGCCAGCACCTGGGCCTGTCCGGGCGGCCGCGCAGGCCATCGCGGAGAAGTGGAAGGCGGGCTCCTTGATTTTTTCAGATCCCTGCCCGGCCATGAACGGCCAGGTACCCCGCACGCGCATTGCTTCCGTCAGAGAACGCCGTGCAGTGGTACGCCCAGCCATCTGCTGCCGCTGGCCTCCAACGTGAAGATCTTCAGCACGTCGCGCGCGCTCCCCGCTCGCGCCCGGGACCATGTGGTCCTGCGGTTGGCCTGTTCCAGGGTGAGGTCAGGATGCACGAGGTGGCGAGTTCTCCGCCTCCGCCCCCGGAGCCAGCTCGCGTCCGGCCCGACCTCGCCAGACGCGTTCCGGTCCAGGCCCCCATGGAGTGGCCCCCAGTGGGCGGCCATCTTCGGGGGGCGTCTGCTGCTACACCCCTCGCCCCGGGGCGCGCGAGGAACGTACTGGTGCTATTAGGACAGGCGCGGGTGCGCATCCAGAAGACTACATCGACGGCAGGTGCACGCTGGCGCAACGCTGGACAACTGGAAGCTGCCCGCGGGCATCGACTACCTCCGACTCGGACGCTCTAACATCTGGCCGGCGGCCAGCAGGCCTCCTCGGCCCTCCACCGGCGGCGAACGTTCCCGGCCCCCGCCTGGACGCCCTGCACGCGGCCTGGCCCATGCCATGATGACACTGGAAAGCCCCTTTCGCTGGCGACGTCAATGAACACGGCCATGTTCGAGCTTAACCTTCGCCAGCCAGTTTGCCAGCGAGGCGCACCCATGGAGGGCGCGCCCTGGTACGGCTGCGCCCGCCCGCTGGGGGTGGTGGGCTGCATCACCGTGGAACCTGCCCCTGCCTGGCGTGGAAAATGGCGCGCCGGCGCTGGCTGCGGAACTGCCCGGTACTGGTCCACCCTGGAGGTGACCCCGGTGACAGCAACGCGGCTGGGCCGACTTTTCGGCGGAGGGTCGCCGAGCATGTCGTACACGCTGCCCGACGAAGGTGGGGGCACGCCCTCGCGCACCCCGGGGGTGAAGGCCATCGCCTTCACCGGCAGTGCGCACCGGCGCGATTGCTGCGCGCAGCCGGCCTTCGACTGTCCTGGAGATCGGCAAGAAGCCCACCCTCGTCTTCCGCCGCTCTGCGACGTCCAAGCGGCCGTAGAACGGCGTACCGTTCCGCCTGACCAAGTACCTATCCGTAGCGCATCCTCGTGGAAGCGTCGCGCTGTACACCTTGCGGACGCGTTCGCGTCGTGACCACGCCGGCGCCTGCCGGTGGCGGGCCGCCGAAGGTCTGCAGCGCCAGCGGGGCTGGTCAGCCGGACGGTCCTGGGCTGCCTGGAGAACTCTTGGCCGAGGGGCGGCAGGTGCTGTGCAGGAAGGCGCACCCTGGTGAAGGGCCGCCCGGAGCCTTGGAGCCGACCCTCCTGATCGGCCCCGACGACCAGGAGATTTTTCGCCCGGTGGCCACATCCGCTCCCGCACCAAGATGGCCAACGCCAGGCTACCGGCTGGCAGCCTCGGTGTGGACCACAACCTCGCAAGCACGCCCCACCGTCGGCGCGGCCGCTGATGTTACGGTGGATTTGCTGATGCGCGTGCGCACCCCCTTGGGGGATGAAGGACTCGGGCGGACGGGAGGCGTGGAGGCGCTCGCTCACCAAAAGCCCGGGAGCGTTTCTACGTCCAGCTGTGAAGGGGACCGCGTTCCGTCTGCGCGCATCCGAGCCGCTCGCCGTGGTGCGCGCCCGCCGCGCAACCTCCTCCCTGTCAGATCACACGTGCGCGATCGCAGCATCCCTCGTCGACGCCCAAGGCAACCGCCGGCGTGGCCCGTCCGCCAGGCTCGCTTCGCCAACGTCCGCGCCATCCTCGAGGACGCCGGCACCAGCTGGACCGCCTGGTGGACATCGCCTTCCTCACCCGGACCTGAAGACGGACTTGCGCGGCTACAACCGGCTGTCGGCTGCGTTGCTCGCTCGCCAGCCCTGTGTTCCGCGCACGGTGGAGGTGGATACTACCACCCCCAGTGCCATTGAGTTGAAGTGCATCGCGACGATGACGAGCCGCTGAAGCGTTCAATTTGAGCTTTTGATTGACGAGCACCGCCACCTGCTGAAGCCGCCGGTGGGTAACCGAGCGGGTTCGGGCCGACCCGCGAATTCTCGGTGACGGTGGTCGGCAGCCCGACGCCGGCGCCGACTTCCACGACAAGCTGCCGCTGGAAGGCGACATGGTCAGCCTTCATCGACGAGGACAGCCATCGGCGTTCTGCCCGTTCCGCAAGATCTTCCTGCTTCCCCGCGGATTCCGCATTCGCCCCAACGCCCGGCGGCAGCGACGTCAACGCAAGCGGCTGTGGCGCATGGAGAGAAGCTGGTCGAGGTTCTGCCGATGCAGGGTTGGCCGAGGAATTCTTCCACCTGATGGAGAACCTGGTCGCCGGTGCCCGCCGGCCTGACAACTCTACGGAAGACGCCGAGGCCTTCCACTGCCGAGGTCTGGGGCCCTGCAGGCTGATCCCCACATCGTTCTTCCAGCAGGAGCTGCCCCGCGGTGGCGGGAGAAATTCGGCTACGGCGGCCCAGGAACCCTGGGCCGGGGCGCGCCTGCTGCGCAACGACCGGGACGCGCGGTCCAGCAACCTGTGGACGCCGAGGCCCGGCTTCCGGACTGTCCTGAGCC